>NZ_RKHO01000001.1:1353336-2706672 GCF_003752505.1 Nocardioides aurantiacus
CGGGGCCGGGTCGAAGAGGGCGTCGAGCTCGCTGACGGCCACGGTCAGCTCGTGCAGGAAGTTGCCGTGGGTCAGGCGGCAGCCCTTGGGGCGTCCGGTGGTGCCGGAGGTGTAGATCAGCGTGGCCAGGTCGTCCGGCCCCGCCGTCGTACGCCGCGCCTCGAGGTCGTCGTCGGGGACGTCCTCGCCCAGCGTGCGCAGCACGCCGACCGCGTCGCCGTCGATGGACCAGAGGTGGTGCAGCCGCGGCAGGTCGCCCCGCAGCCGGGACACCCGCGACCGGTGCTCGGGGGACTCCACCACCGCGGCGACCGCGCCGGAGTCACGCAGGATCCAGCCCACCTGCTCGTCGCTCGAGGTCTCGTAGACCGGCACGGTGACGGCGCCGGCGAACCAGATCGCGTAGTCCAGGAGCGTCCACTCGTAGCGGGTGCGGGACAGGAGCACGACCCGGTCGCCCGCCGTGACCCCGGCCGCGACCAGGCCCTTGGCCACCCCGCGGACCTGGGCCAGGAACTCCGCGGCCGTCACGTCCTGCCAGGCGTCGTCGACCGGGCGCGAGAACGCGACCGCGTCGGGACGCTCCTCACCGTTGCGGACGACGTCGTCGGTCAGGTTGCCGACCGGGACCTGGACCTCCAGGGCCGTGGAGTACTCACGCAACGCCGGACCTCTTCCTCGATGACTGCTCGACCACGCCGGACGCACGTTACTCGGGGGCGGCGACCGCCCGACGCCAGCGTGCGGGGGCCCCGGGCAGGTCGGCTAGCCTGACGAGCCCGCACCCCCCGAACCACCCAGGACGGACCATGGCCGAGCAGACCACCTCCAGCATCGTCGTCGCGGCCCCGCCCGAGGACGTCATGGCCGTCATCGCGGACTTCCCGCACTACCCCGAGTGGGCCCAGGGCATGAAGCGCGCCGAGGTGGTCGAGCGGGGTGCGGACGGCCGCGCCGAGCAGGTCTTCTTCGAGCTCGACGTCACCCCGATCAAGGACTCCTACACCCTCGCCTACGACTGGCGCGGCGACGAGCAGGTGACCTGGAGGCTCGTCGAGGGCAAGGTCCTCAAGGCGATGCAGGGCGCCTACGAGCTCCGCCCGGTCCCCGGTGGCACCGAGGTGACCTACCGGCTGGCCGTCGAGCTCAGCATCCCGCTCATCGGCATGCTCCGGCGCCGGGCCGAGAAGGTCATCATCGACACCGCGCTGAAGGGCCTGAAGAAGCGCGTCGAGTCCCTGGGCTGACCGCCGGTGGACGTGCGGACCATCCTGTTCACGGGCAAGGGCGGCGTCGGCAAGACCACCTCGGCGGCCGGGACGGCCGTGCTGGCGGCCCGCGCCGGTCACCGCACCCTGGTGGTATCCACCGACGCGGCTCACTCGCTGGGTGACGCCTTCGGCGTGCCCGCCGGCGCCGAGCCGGTCGAGGTCGACCCCGGCCTGTGGGTGCAGCAGGTCGACGCGCAGCGCCGCTTCGAGCGCTCCTGGGCCGAGATCCAGGGCTACCTGCTCTCCGTGCTGGACAGCGCGGGGGTCGACCCGATCACGGCCGAGGAGCTCACCGTGCTGCCCGGCGCGGAGGAGGTCCTGGCGCTCCTGGAGCTCCGCAACCAGGTGGTCAGCGGCCGGTGGGACGTGGTCGTGGTCGACTGCGCGCCCACCGCCGAGACGCTGCGGCTGCTGGCGCTCCCCGAGGCGCTGAGCTGGTACATGACCCGCGTCTTCGGGGTGCAGCGGCGGATGGTGCGGGCGCTGCGGCCCGTCCTCACCCGGGCCGCCGGGGTGCCGATGCCCGAGGACTCGGTCTTCGAGGCCGTCGAGCGGCTGCACCGCGACCTCGAGCAGGTGCAGCAGCTGCTCTCGGGCCCGGGCGCCACGGTGCGGCTGGTGCTGACCCCGGAGACGGTCGTGGTGGCCGAGGCCCGTCGCTCGCTGACCACGCTGTCGCTCTACGGCTACCGCGTCGACGGGGTGCTGGCCAACCGTGTCTTCCCCGACGGCGGCGGCGACAGCTGGCGCGAGGGGTGGGTGGCCTCGCAGCAGCAGGTGCTCGCCGAGGTGCGGCAGTCCTTCGCCGGGCTGCCGGTGTGGCCCTCGGCGTACTCCGCGGGGGAGCCGGTCGGCGTCGAGGCGCTCGCGGAGTTCGCCCGGGCGGCGTACGACGGCCAGGACCCGCTCGCCGAGCCCACCGGTGACGGCCCGATGACCATCAGCCGCACCAGCAGCGGGGCCGAGCTGCGGATCGCGCTGCCGTTCGCGCAGCGCGACGACGTCGACCTGGCGCGGCACGGCGACGAGCTGGTCGTCACGGTGGGGTCCTACCGCCGCCTGCTCGCGCTGCCGGCGGCGCTGCGGCGGCACCGTGTCGCCGCCGCGCGCGTGGAGGACGGGGTCCTGCGAGTACGGTTCCGCTTCGAGCAGGAGGAGCAGGTGTGAGCGACGCTGACGAGCCCCCCACCGGCCCCGGCGACGGCCCGGGCGGGCCCTCCGGGGACCCCGCGGGCGAGCCCGTGGGCAGCGTGGGCGAGGAGGCGGCCAAGCTGTTCGGCGCCCTCTCGGACTGGGCGCGCGACCAGGGCGCGGACCACCTCGGCGGCCTCGGTGGGGTGGCCGGGATGGGCCAGGGCATCGGCGCGGCCGCCCGCAGCGCCGAGGAGCACCTCGCGACCGGCGGCGCGGACTGTCGCTGGTGCCCGGTGTGCCAGCTGATCTCGGTGGTGCGGCAGACCAGCCCGGAGGTGCGCAGCCACCTCACGGCCGCTGCCGGCTCGCTGGTGCAGGCCGCCGCGGCGCTGCTCGCGACACCGCCGCACGGCCAGGGCCAGCAGGTGGAGAAGATCGACCTCGACGACGAGTCGGTGTGGGACGAGCAGGAGTGGGACGGGGAGCGATGACGCTGACGGTGGGGGTCGACATCGGCGGGACCAAGATCGCCGCCGGCGTCGTCGGCGAGGGTGGTCAGGTGCTGGCGCGGTCGCGGACGCGGTCGCCGGCGACCGACCCGCCCGAGATCGTGCGGACGATCGGCGAGCTGGTGCGCGGCCTGGTGGCCGGGCTGCCCGAGGGCTCCGAGGTCGAGGCGGTCGGTGCCTCGGCTGCCGGCTTCGTGGACAAGCAACGCTCGACCCTGGTCTTCGCGCCCAACCTGGCCTGGCGCGACGAGCCGCTGCGCGACCACCTCGAGCGCGAGCTCGACCTGCCGGTCGTGATCGAGAACGACGCGAACGCCGCGGCCTGGGGCGAGTTCCGCTTCGGCGCGGGCGAGGACGTCGACAACCTGCTGATGCTCACGATCGGCACCGGCGTGGGCGGCGGTGTCGTCCTCGACGGCGAGCTCGGCCGGGGCGGCTTCGGCATGGGCGGCGAGGTCGGCCACATCACGATGGTCCCCGACGGGGTCCCGTGCGGCTGCGGCAACCTCGGCTGCCTGGAGTCCTACGGCTCGGGCTCGGCGCTGGTCCGCACGACCCGGGAGCACGCGGCCACCGACCCCGGCGCGGCCGCGCTGCTGGAGCAGGCGGGCGGCGACGTCGAGAAGATCACCGGCCCCATGGTCACCGCCGCCGCGGCGGCCGGGGACGCCTTCGCCACCGCCCGCGTGGTCGAGCTGGGCGAGTGGATCGGGCGCGGGGTCGCGACCCTGACCGCCGTGCTCGACCCCAACGTGGTCGTCATCGGGGGCGGCGTCAGCGAGGCCGGCGACCTGCTGCTCGACCCGATCCGCGACAGCTTCGCCCGCCACGTCACCGGGCGGGGGCACCGGCCGCTCGCCGAGGTGCGGGGTGCCCTCCTGGGCAACGCCGGCGGCATCGTCGGGGTCGCCGACCTCGCCCGCCGCCGCTGATGGCGACCCCTGCCGGCGGCGTCCCCTCCATCGGGGTCGACATCGGCGGCACCAAGGTGCTCGCCGCCGTCGTTGACGAGGCCGGGAGGGTCGTCGACACCGCGACCACCGCGACCCCGGGCAAGGGGTCGGGCATCGACGACGCCACCGCCGAGGAGGTCGAGGACGCCCTCGTCTCGGTGATCGGTGCGCTCACGCGGGAGCACGGTCGCTGCACCGTCGGCGTCGCCGCCGCGGGCTTCGTCGACGCCGTGGGGGAGCGGGTCCGGTTCGCGCCCCACCTGCCCTGGCGCGACGAGCCGCTGGCCCAGCGCCTCACCGACCGGCTCGGTCACCGGGTCGTCGGCGAGGTCCACGTCGACAACGACGCCAACGCGGCGCTGTGGGCCGAGGTGCGGTTCGGGGTGGCGGGCGACGCCGAGCACGTCGTGATGATCACGCTCGGCACCGGCATCGGGGGCGCGCTGCTCCTCGGTGGCGCGCTGCACCGGGGCCGCAACGGCATGGCCGGCGAGCTCGGTCACATGCAGGTGGTCCCGGACGGCCGGCTCTGCGAGTGCGGCGGCCGGGGCTGCTGGGAGCAGTACTGCTCCGGTCGGGCGCTGGGCCGTGCCGCCGCCGCGGCCGGCTCGGAGCTGTCGGGCCCGCTGCTCACCGAGGCGGCCCAGTCCGGGGACCCGGCGGCCGTCGCGGCGTACGACGAGGTGGGGCGGTGGCTGGGCGTCGGAGCCGCCAACGTCGCCGCCGCGGTGGACCCGGAGCTGGTGGTCGTCGGGGGCGGCGTGTCCGCGGCGGGCGAGCTGCTGCTGGCCCCGGCCCGCCGGGCGCTCGCCGGGAGCCTCGTCGGGGCCGGGCACCGTGACCTGCCCGAGCTGGTCGGGGCCCGGCTGGGTCCGCTCGCCGGGGTCGTCGGCGTGGCCGACCTCGCCCGCGACATGCTCTGAGGCCGCGGGCCGGCGGGTCGGCGCTCAGGCGTCCGCGGCCTGGCGGCGGTAGCCCGGCACGAGCTCCATCGCGAGCTGCTCGAGGAACAGCCCGACGTCGGTGACGATGCCGCGGGCCTGGGAGGAGCCGCGGTCGGCCAGCTTGGTCACCGTGGCGGGGTTGATGTCGACGCACACCAGCGGCACCGAGGCGGGCAGCAGGTTGCCGGTGGCCACCGAGTGCAGCATGGTCGCGACCATCAGGCAGAAGCCGGCGCCGTCGAGCTGGGCCCGCATCGCGCGCTGGCCGTCGATGACGTCGGTGTGCACGTCGGGCAGCGGGCCGTCGTCGCGGACCGAGCCGACGAGCACGAACTCCTTGCCGTGGGTGACCAGCGCGTGCATCACCCCGCTGGTGAGCACGCCCTGCTCGACCGCGGCCCGGATCGAGCCGGCCTTGCGGATCGTGTTGATGGCGCGGATGTGGTGCTCGTGGCCGTGCTCGACGCCCTGCCCGCGCGCCAGGTCGATGCCCAGCGAGGTGCCGTAGAGCGCGGACTCGATGTCGTGGGTGGCCAGGGCGTTGCCGGCGAACAGCACGTCGACGTACCCCGCCTCCACGAGCGCGACCATGGCCGGCGCCGCGCCGGTGTGGACGACGCCGGGGCCACCGACCCACAGCACCTTCTGGCCGGCCTGCTTGGCCTCGCGCATGCCGTCCGCGACCTGGCGCACCAGCACCGCCTGGGGCTTCTCGCTCGAGACGTCGGACTCCATGAACCCGAACGACCCGCCGCTGCGCTCGGAGACCGGCACCGTGACTCGGACCCCGGCGGCCCCGCAGACCACCCGCATCCCCGCGCGTACGTCGGCCATGGGGACCGTGCGGACGGCGACCTCGCCCGCACCGGCACCGCCGGCGACCTCGGGGCCGCCGTCCAAGACGAGCCCGCAGTCCATCTCGGGGTTCTCCACCGTCCACCAGCGCCCGCCGACCCGCACCTGGGTCTCGAGGTTGGTGCTGGAGTAGAAGCCGTCGGGGAAGACGCCGTCCTGCGCGGCGGGGACGACCTCGGCCTCGCCGGGCTCGACCTGGTTGACGCCGTGGGTCTGCAGCCGCATCAGGATCCGCTGCAGCGTCTCCTCGTCGGCCGCGGACACCTCGAGGCGGGCGTACGACGGGTCGGCGGTGCCGTGACCGATGTCGAACTGGTGCACCACGTAGTCGCCGCCGTACTCCCCGACGTCGTTGAGCACCCGCGACAACGAGCCCTCGTCGATCAGGTGGCCGGTGATCTCGACGCTCTCCTGGTGGGACCGCTGCGACACGGGCGTGCTCCTCGCTGTGGGGGACCGAGCCCGGTCGTGGCCGGGCCCGGTGGGTGCGGTGGTGGCGGGCGCCGCGCCCTAGAGCACCGCGCCGTCGTCGTGGCCGTCGCGCGGACCGGACCGCATCGAGGCGACCAGGAAGACGAAACCGCCGACGAACCAGGCCATGAATAGCACGCTCAGCCACTGCGGGAACGAGACCCCGGCGACGATCGCGACGAGGGTCAGCAGAGGCACCCCGAACAGCCCCAGCCACGCCAGCAGCCGCGGCGGGGTCGCGAGCGCGACCCGGGGCGGCGGGGGCGGCACGAAGTGGTCCTCGGGGTCGTCGCGGGCCTCGCCGTCCTCGGGGCGGCTGCCCGCGTCGGCCAGCGCGCCGGAGGGGCCGTCGTCGAGGTCGATCCGCTCGGGTCCCCGGCGGGGCGCCGGTCGCGGTGCGGGCGGGGTCTCGGCCGGCCCCGGGTCGTCGAAGGAGGGGTGGTCGCCGTAGTTGTCGACGATGGCCTGCCACGCCGCGGCCTCGCGGCCCGCGGCGTCCTGGTCGTCGACCGCACCGGGCCCGGGGTGCGGGGAGGGGGCCGGGGAGTCGTGCTCGGGGGCCCGCTCGGAAGCACGGTCGGAGGGACGGTCGGGGCCCTGGGGCACGTCGGTCGCCGGGTCGGTCTCGGCCGACCGCTCGTCATCGGCGTCGGAGGGGGTCACGACCGCACCTCCGGGACGCCGGTGGGCTCGCTCACGTGTCTACCTCCGCAGGGTCCGGGACGACCCCGGGGTGTGGTCCCCATCGTGTCACGCGACCCCGCGGTGGACCAGTGACCGGACGTCGGTCGAGGGTTCGGCCGCGGGGGCACCCATGCCCTAGTGTTCGAACGTCAGGCAGGGAGGTCGGCTGAAGTTGTTCTACTGGTTCTTGCGGTACATCGCCCTCGGGCCGGTGCTGCGCGTGGTGTTCCGGCCGCGGGTCATGGGCGGGGAGCACGTCCCCGAGGACGGCCCGGCGATCCTGGCGAGCAACCACGTGTCGTACGCCGACTGGCTCTTCATGCCGCTGACGATCTCGCGCAAGGTCACCTTCGTGGCCAAGGCGGAGTACTTCAACTCCCCGGGCGTGAAGGGCTGGCTGCAGAAGAAGTTCTTCTCCGGCGCCGGCCAGGTGCCCATCGACCGCTCGGGCGCCAACGCCGCCGAGGGAGCGCTGCGGACCGCCAAGCGGGTCCTGGCCTCCGGCGAGCTGTTCGGCATCTATCCCGAGGGCACCCGCTCGCACGACGGCCGCCTCTACCGCGGCAAGACCGGCGTCGCCCGGCTGGCGCTCGAGACCGGTGTCCCGGTGATCCCGGTCGCCGTCGTGGGCACCGACGTCGTCGCCCCTCCGGGCAAGAAGTTCGGGCAGTTCACCCGCCCGCACGTGCGCTACGGCCGGCCGCTGGACTTCAGCCGCTACGAGGGCATGGAGAACGACCGCTACATCCTGCGGTCGATCACCGACGAGATCATGTACGAGATCATGCGGCTCTCCGGCCAGGAGTACGTCGACGCCTACGCCGCCGTCGCCAAGGAGACCGCGCGCGCCGAGCGGGCCTCCAAGCGCGAGGCCGCCGAGGCGGCCGAGGCCGCCCGCGACGCCGGGGGCACCGGGCAGGACGGCACCGACGGCTCGGAGATGACCCCGCTGCCCGGCGGCCGGACGGAGCCCGACGCGAGGGCCTCCTGAGGGTGGTCGGCACGCCGGGCGTCGCCCGCGAGGGCGATCCCGGGCCGACGGCCCGGGCCGACGAGCACGGGCCGGTGCAGGCCACGCTGCTGCGCGCCCTCGGGGTGCTGCGGTTCGTGGTGCTCGCCAACGCGCTCGTGCTCTACGCCCTGCGCGCCGGCGACTACGCCCACCCCCGGCTCGGCTGGGTGGTGGTGGCGGTGCTCGCGGCGTGGACCGTGGTCGCGGTCTGGGCCTACGGCAGGCGCGGCTGGCGGCGGGCGCCGCTGCTGGTCGCCGACCTCGTCGTCGGGCTCGGGGCGATCGCGTTGACGCCGTACGTCAAGGGCGAGGGGTTCACCGCGACCCTGCCCGGCTTCTGGGTGATGGGCGTCGTGCTCGCCTGGGCCGTGGTCTGGCGCGCCCCCGGCGGCCTGGTGGCCGCCGTCGCGGTGAGCGT
Organism: Nocardioides aurantiacus; assembly: GCF_003752505.1. Classification (NCBI taxonomy): domain Bacteria; kingdom Bacillati; phylum Actinomycetota; class Actinomycetes; order Propionibacteriales; family Nocardioidaceae; genus Nocardioides; species Nocardioides aurantiacus. Next base: position 1,361,588 of record NZ_RKHO01000001.1, read on the forward strand.
GACCGACGTCAGCATCCGCGACGACTTCACCCAGGCCAACTACGGCAACATCTTCCTGCTGGTGCTGGGCGGCGCGGTGGTCGGCTTCCTGTCGATCCTGCTGCAGCAGACCGCCTCGCAGCGTGACGCGGCCGAGCGGGCCGCCGCGGCGGCGGGGGAGCGGCAGCGCCTGGCCCGGGTGGTCCACGACGGCGTGCTGCAGGTGCTCGCGCTGGTGCAGCGCCGCGGTCCCGAGCTGGGACCCGGGGGTGCCGAGCTGGGCCGGCTGGCCGGCGAGCAGGAGGTGCGGCTGCGCGGGCTGGTGCAGACGGGCTCGCGCGAGCTGGTGGGGCCCCTGGGCGAGCGCGACCTGGCGCGGCTGCTGGCCGAGCTGCAGGACGCCCACGTGCAGGTCGTCGTGCCGGGGACGCCCGCGGTGCTGCCGGCCGAGACCGCGGGCGAGGTGGTCTGCGCCGTCGAGTCGTGCCTGAGCAACGTCCGCCACCACGTCGGCCGCGGGGCCCCGGCCTGGGTGCTGCTCGAGGAGCTGCCGCAGGCCTGGGTCGTCACCGTGCGCGACGAGGGGCCCGGGATCCCCGAGGGTCGGCTCGAGGAGTCCGCCGCACAGGGTCGGCTCGGTGTGCGCCAGTCGGTCGTGGGACGGTTGCGCGACCTCGGCGGCGAGGCGACCGTGCGGTCGGCCCCCGGCGAGGGCACCGAGTGGGAGCTCACCGTCCCCCGCCACCCCGGCAGGAGCGACCCCTCGTGACCATCCACACCGCGCACCCCTTCGCCGACCCCGACCCCGATCCCGTACGCCGGCTGCGTGGCCGCCTCGGCGGGGCCGTGACGCTGTGGACGGCCGGTGACCTGGACGGCACCCACGCGGGGCTGACCGTGTCCTCGGTGATGGTCGGCCGCGGCGAGCCCGGCCACGTGCTCGGCCTGGTCGACCCCGACTCCGACTTCCGCGACGTGGTCGGGGCGACCGGGCGGGCCGTCGTGCACCTGCTGCAGTGGCGCCACCGCGACCTGGCCGAGGCGTTCGCCGGCCTGCTGCCCTCGCCGGGCGGCCCCTTCCGCGCCGCCGGCTGGGAGCCGGGCAGCCACGGTCCGGTGCTGCTGCCGGCCACCAGCCACGCGCTGGTGGAGGTGGTCGACGTCCGCGAGGTCGGGTGGTCCGACCTGATCGACGCCCGCGTCGTCGACGTCGTCCTGCACGAGGACCTCGACCCGCTGGAGCACCGGCGGGGACGCTACGCCCGGCCCGCGGGCCGCTAGGGTCACGCGCGTGGGCCAGGGGGAGAGCGGGCAGCCGGACGTGACCGACGCGCTGCGGGTGATGGTCGTCGACGACCACCCGATGTGGCGCGAGGGGGTCGCGCGCGACCTCACCGAGGGCGGGATGCGCGTCGTGGCGACCGCCGCCGACGGCCGCGAGGCGCTGGCCCGCTTCCCGGCGGCCCGGCCCCAGGTGCTGGTCCTCGACCTGCAGATCCCCGAGCCCCGGGGCGTCGAGGTGACCGCCCGCGTCGTGGCCCTCGACCCCGCGGTGCGGGTGCTGATCCTCTCCGCGAGCGGCGAGCAGCAGGACGTCCTCGACGCCGTGAAGGCGGGCGCGACCGGCTACCTCGTCAAGTCCGCCTCGCGCGCCGAGCTCCTCGACGCCGTACGACGCGTCGCGCTGGGCGACACCGTGTTCACCCCCGGGCTGGCCGGGCTGGTGCTCGGGGAGTACCGCCGGCTCTCCGACACCCCGGCGGCGGCCGGCGACGACGACACCCCGAGGCTGACCGACCGCGAGACCGAGGTGCTCCGCCTCGTGGCCAAGGGACTGTCCTACAAGCAGATCGCCGAGCGGCTGGTGCTGTCGCACCGCACCGTCCAGAACCACGTGCAGAACACGCTGCGCAAGCTCCAGCTGCACAACCGGGTCCAGCTGGTCCGCTACGCGATCGAGCAGGGACTGGACGACGAGTCCCCGGGACGAGCACCCGGGTCGTGACCGACCCGATCGGCGAACCGTCCCACGGGAAGCATGGGCGGACCGGTAGCGTTGTGCAGCACAGCCGAAGGGAGCCCCACATGGGTCAGGGCACGTTGTTGTTCCGCGCGTCGCTGGGTGCGGTGCTGCGCGCCGAGCGGATGCGCCAGTCCATGACCCTGCGCGACCTGTCGGCCCGGGCGCGGGTCAGCCTCGGCTACATCTCCGAGATCGAGCGCGGGCAGAAGGAGGCCTCCTCCGAGCTGCTCGCGGCGCTGTGCGAGGCCCTCGACCTGCCGCTGTCGAGCGTGCTGCGCGACGTCAGCGACCACGTCGAGACCCAGGAGCTGGCCCTGCTGCCGGTGCCCGGCCTCGTGGAACGCGACCGGGGCGCCGGCGGCGTCGTGGCCTCGGCCGCCTGAGCGGGGCTCAGGCCACCCCCACCGCCTCCTCCAGGGCGGCCAGCTCGTCGTCGAGGTGGGTCAGCAGCCGTTGCAGCGACGGCACGCTGCGTCGGCACCCGGTGAGCCCGAAGCACATGTCGTCGACGTAGCTGTTGCAGGTGATGTTCAGCGCCATGCCGTTGATCGGGATCGACAGCGGGTAGGTGCCCACCATCCTGGCGCCGTTGAGGTACTGCGTCTTCCTGGGTCCCGGGACGTTGCTGATGATGAGGTTGAACGGCGGGCGCAGCAGGCCGTGCAGCCGCAGCGTCGGGATCACGATCGAGGGGGCCATGCCCAGCGCCGTCATGGCGGTGATCTGGAGCGGTGTCATCGAGCTCAGCGCCTGCTTGCCGGTGACCATCGAGGCGTGGATCGACGACAGCCGGTCGGCCGCGTCGGGCAGCTCGGTGCCCAGCTTGACCATGACGGCCCCCACGGCGTTGCCGCCGTCCCCGGAGGCCTCGCCGGCCTTCTTGGCGTTGAGGCCGACCGGGACCATCGCGACCAGGCTCGTGTCGGGCAGGGCCTGGCGCTCCACCAGGTAGCTGCGGATGGCGCCCGAGCACATCGCGAGCACGACGTCGTTGAGCGTGGTGCCGCTGGCCCTGCCGACCGCCCGCAGCCGCTCCAGGGGCCAGCCCTGCGCGGCGAAGCGCCGCGACCCGGTGATCGTGGTGTTGAACATGGTGCGCGGGGCGTAGAGCGAGAGCGCTGAGGTCTCGTTGCGGACGCCGTGCAGCAGCGTCCTGACCAGCGCACCGGGCAGGCCCGCCGCGTCGGCGGTGATCCCCAGCGCGGTGCGGAACGCCTCGACCGGGACGCCCGCGACGCTGCGCTCGGCGTCCGCGCGCGCCGCGCGGGTGCGGGCCCGGGGGCGGGCGGCCCACATCGGGGCCATGCCGCGCTCGTCCGGGTCGGTCGACATCACGCTCTGCAGCAGCCGCATCGCCGAGACGCCGTCGACCAGCGAGTGGTGCAGCTTGGTGTAGAGCGCCACGCGGCCGTCGTCGAGCCCCTCGATGAGGTGGGCCTCCCACAGCGGTCGCTCCCGGGCCAGCCGGGTGCTGTGCAGCCGGGAGCACAGCTCGAGCAGCTCGCGCACCCGTCCGGGCTCGGGCAGCGCGCTGTGGCGGAAGTGGTACTCCAGGTCGAAGTCGTCGTCCTCGGTCCACACCCACTGCCCGGCCGTGGTGATGCCCCGGGTCGGGCGGCGCAGGAACAGGGGGGCGATGTCCCCGGCCTCGCTCATCGACTCGTAGATCTGCCGGGCGTAGTCCTCGGCGGCGCCCTCGGGGCGCTCGAAGAGCTGCAGGCCCCCGACGTGCATCGGCATCTGTCGGTTCTCGGCGAACAGGAACGCAGCCGAGGTCGGGTCGATCGGAACCACCACAGGTTTGGCCTCTCTTGGGTTGTCCTGATCCTCTCGGCTGGTGACGCCCGGCACAACCGGCCGGTAACCCCCGTCCGACCTGCGGTCACGAACGGCCGTCCCGCGCTTGGGTAGGTTCACCGGGTGGACCAGCCCCGTCGCCGCGCCGCCGGTGCCTCGCCGATGATGGGCACCGCCCTGGCCGCGGGTCGGCTGAGCATGCGGCAGCGGCGCGCACGGCTGCGGGCCAAGTCGTGGCAGGTGGCGCAGTGCGCCGTCGCGGCCGGCGTGGCGTGGTTCGTCGCCCGCGACCTGCTGCAGCACCCCACGCCGTTCTTCGCCCCGGTGGCAGCGGTGGTCAGCCTCGGGACCAGCTACGGCCAGCGGCTGCGGCGGGTTGCGGAGGTGACCGTCGGGGTGGCCGTGGGCGTCCTGCTCGGCGACGTCATCACCTACACGCTCGGCAACGGCCCGCTGCAGATCGTGCTGCTCGTGGCGCTGGCCATGACCGCCGCGCTGCTGCTCGACGCCGGCACGCTGCTGGTCACCCAGGCCGCCGTGCAGGCGATCATCGTGGCCACCCTCGCGCCCGCCCCGGGCGCCTCGCTGCTGCGCTGGACCGACGCGCTGGTGGGGGGTGGGGTGGCGCTGGTCGCCGCCGCGGTGGTGCCCAGGGCACCGCTCCGACGACCGCGCGAGCAGGCGGCGGTCGTGGTGCGCAAGATCTCCGCGCTGCTGCGCGCGGCCGCCGAGGGGGTCCTCGACGGCGACGCCGAGCGCTCGATGGAGGTGCTGCGGGACGCGCGCACCACCGACGGGCTGGTCGAGGAGCTGCGGGCGGCCTCGGCCGAGGGGTTGTCGGTGGTGGCGTCCTCGCCCTTCCGGCTGCGGCACCGTGGCGGCGTACGGGCGATGGCGGAGCTGGTCGAGCCGCTGGACTTCGCGCTGCGCAACACCCGGGTGCTCGTACGCCGCGTGGCCGTGGCCGGCATGCGCGACGAGCCCGTCCCCGCGTCGTACGCCGCGCTGCTGCGCGAGCTCGCCGAGTGCAGCGACGCCGTCGCCGAGGAGCTCGCCGCGGGCAGGCTCCCGGGGTCGGTGCGCGCCCGGCTGATCGAGCTGGGCCGGGCGACCTCGCGGGCCGAGCGGGTCCACGACCTCTCCGCCGAGGTGGTGCTCGCCCAGGTCCGCTCGATCGTGGCCGACCTGCTGGCCGTGAGCGGCATGGATCCCGTGGTGGCGACCAACCAGATCCCGCGGCTGCCCGACTGAGGCGTGGGGCGGGCTACAGCTCGCCGACGACCGACTCGACGACCGAGACGAGGTCGCCGCCGGTGCGCTCGGCGACGCGCCGCTGGCGTTGGTAGGACGCCCCCTGCCGGGGGATGTCGGCGACCGAGGCGAGCTCCTCGACGCAGTCCAGCCGTTCGGCGACGGGGGCCAGCTCCACGAGGAGGTCGGCGAGGTCGTCGCGCAGCAGCCGCTCGGCCGAGGTGTCGTCGAGGATGATCCAGGCGTCGAGGCCGTAGCGCGCCGCCCGCCACTTGTTCTCCTGCACGTGCCACGGCGGCAGCGTGGGCAACGTCTCGCCGCGCTCGAGCCGGTCGACGAGGTGGACGACGAGGCAGTGGGTCAGGGCGACCAGGGCCCGCATCTCGCGCAGCGTGGAGACGCCGTCGCAGATCCGGACCTCGACGGTGCCCAGCGTGGGGGCGGGGCGGACGTCCCAGCGGATCTCGTCGATGTGCTCGATCACCCCGGTGGTGATCAGGTCGTCGGCGTACCGCTCGAACCCGGCCCAGTCCTCGAAGGCGAAGGGCAGGCCGGCGGTCGGCAGCTGCTGGAACATCATCGCGCGGTTGCTGGCGTAGCCGGTGTCGGTGCCGGCCCAGATGGGGGAGGAGGCCGAGAGGGCCTGGAGGTGGGGGTACCACTTCAGCAGCGCGGAGACGACGGGCATCGCGTGCTCGCCCTTGACGCCGACGTGGACGTGGACGCCCCAGATGAGCATCTGGCGACCCCACCACTGGGTGCGGGCGATCAGCTCCTCGTAGCGCTGGCCGGCGGTGAGCTGCTGGCGCGACCACTCGGCGAAGGGGTGGGTGCCGGCGGAGTAGAGGTCGACGCCGAGCTCGGCGGCCAGCGGTCGGACCAGGTCGATCAGCTCGGCGAGCTGGTCGACGGCCTCCCCGGTGGTGCGGCAGATGCCGGTGGTCAGCTCGACGGTGTTGCGCAGCAGCTCGCGGTGGATGCGGGGCTGCTCGCCGTGGCGCTTGTGGACGAGGTCGAAGAGCTGGGAGGCGGCGTTGACGAGGTCGCGGGTGTGCCGGTCGACGAGCCCGAACTCCCACTCGACCCCGAGGCTGGGGGTGGGGGAGTCGTGGAAGTCGATGGGCACCGGCTCATCGTTCCACGGCCCGGTCTCAGCGCTGCGTGCGGCGCAGCCGGTCCAGCCAGCCGAGGTGGGTGCCGTCGAAGGCGCCGGTGCGGTCGGTGACGGCGGCGAGCACCTCCTGGCAGCTGCGCACCGCTCCCTCGACGACCTCGTCGGGGTAGTCCAGCTCCACCCGGTGGGCGGCGAACTCGTCCTCGTCGTCGACCCAGACGCGACCCGTGGTGCCCCGGATGACGTCGAGGTCGAGGTCGACGGCGCGCACCAGGTGGTCGTCGTGCCAGGTCGCGGGGGTGGCGATGTCGACGTAGACGTCGAAGGGTCGGCGGGCGTCGTCGCCGTAGAACGTGGCCAGCCACCAGGCGTCGTGGGGCACCAGCGTCACGTGGTCGGCGGCGGCGTGGAAGGCGCGGGTGGGGCTGGCCAGGAGGGTGCCCTCGGTGATGCCCACCCAGGTGCCGTGGCCGTCCTGGCCCAGGCGGACCGCGTCGAACTCCCAGTGCGGCGAGTCGGGCCACTTGCGGCACTCCACCCGCGCGGCGGCGGCCGCGCGGGTGGAGTCGGGTGCGGGAGGCATGCGGGCGAGGATACGACCAGCGGGGCCGGTCGTCCCGGAGCCCGTCAGACGATCTTCTTGCCGGGGTTCATCCGACCGGCGACGCGGGCCACGACGTCCTGGTAGCGGGCTCCCGCGATGCGGCCGAACTGGTGCAGCGCGTGGGCGTCCAGGCCCACCAGCTGGCGCGGCTTGCCGGCCAGGGCGCCCTCGAGGATGATCCGGGCGGCCTTGTCGGCCGTCATCTTGGCCAGCTTCTGGTCGAAGAAGTCGTCGGTGGCCTGCACGTCGGTGCCGGCGACCTTGCGGCCGTTGCGCGCGATGCCGGTCTTGATGCCGCCGGGGTGCACGCAGGTGACCTTGACCGGGTGGCGGTTGACGATCATCTCCTCGCGCACCGCCTCGGTGAAGCCGCGCACGGCGAACTTGGTGGCGTTGTAGGCGCTCTGGCCGGGGATGCTGATCAGGCCAAAGAGGCTGGAGATGTTGACCAGGTGGCCGTCGCCGGAGGCGATCAGGTGCGGCAGGAACTCCTTGGTGCCGTGGACGACGCCCATGAAGTTGATGCCGACGATCCAGTCGAAGTCGTCGTACGGCATCTCCTCGAAGTCGCCGGCATAGCTGACGCCCGCGTTGTTGACGACCACGTTGACGGTGCCGAACTGCTCGGCCACGGCGGCCGCCCAGTCGATGACCTCCTGCCGGGCGGCCACGTCGACGCGGTCGCTGCGGACCTCGGCGGCGCCGGCATGCTTGAGCAGGTCGACGGTCTCGGCCAAGCCCTGCTCGTTGACGTCGCTGACGGCGACGCGGGCACCGTGCTGCGCCGCGAGCAGCGCGACCTCGCGGCCCATGCCGGAGCCGGCGCCGGTGACGACGACGACCTTGCCCTGGAGTCGGTCCAGTCGTGAGCTCATGCTGCGTTCTCCTCGGTGTCGGTGGTGTGCTGCTGGGGTGTCGCGACGTACGCCGCGGGGTCGAAGCCGGCGAGCTGGCGGCGCAGCGTGAAGAGACTGCGCGGCCAGAGCGTGGTGTTGCGGCCGTGCTCGTCGAGGTACCAGCTGGCGCAGCCGCCCTGGTGCCACACGGTGTGCTGCATCCGGCGCTGCAGGCGCTTGTTCCAGCGGCGCTGGGCCTCCGGACGCGGCTCCACCGTGGCGACGCCGTGCTCCTCGAGGTGCGCCAGCGCGGCCCGGATGTAGCGGATCTGGCTCTCGATGACGAAGACCATCGAGGAGTGGCCGAGCCCGGTGTTGGGGCCGACGATCTGGAACAGGTTGGGGAAGCCGGCGATCGTGGTGCCCTTGTACGCCGTCATGCCGTGCTCGCGCCACACGTCGGCCAGGGTGCGGCCGTCACGACCCTTGATGTGGTGCGCGATCGGCTGGTCGGTGGTGTGGAAGCCGGTCGCGACGACGAGCACGTCGATCTCGCGCTCGGTGCCGTCGGCGGTGACGATGCCGGTCGGGGTGACCCGGGCGATCCGGTCGGTGACCAGCTCGACGTGGTCCTGGGCCAGCGCGGGGTAGTACTCGTTGGAGATCAGCACCCGCTTGCAGCCGAGCTTGAAGTCCGGCGTCACGGCCTGGCGCAGCGCGGGGTCGGAGATGCCCTTGCGGATGTTGGCCCGGGCCATCAGCTCCGCCGGCTTGGCGATGTCGGGAGCGGCGGTGAAGGCCGGCACGTAGGTCTCGCGGGCCAGGAACACACCGAGCCGGTAGAGCCGCTGCAGCCCGGGGACGTGGCGCAGGGCGGCGCGCTCGAGGGCGGGGTAGGCGCGGTCCTGCCGCGGGACGATCCACGGCGCGGTGCGCTGGTAGACGTCGAGGTGGCCGACGGTCTCGGCGAGCCGCGGCACGATCTGGATGGCCGAGGCGCCGGTGCCGATCACGGCGACGCGCTTGCCGGCGAGGTCGGTGTCGTGGTCCCAGCGCGCCGAGTGGAAGATCCGGCCGCCGAAGGAGCCGATGCCCTCGATGTCGGGGAGACGCGGCTCGGACAGCCCGCCCGAGCCCGTCACCAGGACCTCGGCGGTCACGGTGCCGTGGTCGGTCACGACCTGCCACACCCGGTCGGTCTCGTCCCAGGTGGCGTCCTCGACGGTCACGCCGAAGGCGAACCGGTCGAGGACGCCGGCCTCGCGGGCGGTGCGCTCGAGGTAGGCGTGGATCTCCGGCTGCTGGGAGAACGAGCGGGACCAGTCGGGGTTGGGCGCGAAGCTGAAGCTGTAGAGCTGGCTCGGCACGTCGCACGCGGCACCGGGGTAGGTGTTGTCGCGCCAGGTGCCGCCGACTCCTGCGCCCTTGTCGACGACGACGAAGTCGGTCACGCCGTCCTCGTCGAGCTTGATCGCGGTGCCCAGTCCGGCGAACCCGGCGCCGACCACCAGGACCCGCACCCGGGAGGGGAGCGAGGGGCCGCCGGACTGCTGCGCGTCCTTCGTGCTGGTCTGCTGCTGGCTCATGTCCCCTACGCTCCCAGCCTGTTGAACGCGCGTCAACAACGTTGTTGAAAGAAGTTCAGTAAGATGGCCCACATGACGTCGTCACGGGTCCGCATGTCCCCGGACGCCCGCCGCGAGCAGCTGCTCGAGCTGGGCGTGCGCCTGCTGGGCTCCCGGTCGCTGGAGGACCTCTCGATCGAGGTGCTGGCCGAGGAGGCCGGCATCTCGCGCGGGCTGCTCTACCACTACTTCGGCGGCAAGCAGGAGTTCCACGTGGCCGTCGTACGCCGTGCCGCGGACGACCTGTTCGCCGTCACCGCCCCCGACGGCGTCGGCACCCAGCTCGAGCAGCTCGCCGGCTCGCTGGAGCGCTACGTCGACTACGTGGCAGCCAACTACCGTGGCTACGTCTCCCTGGTCCGCGGCGCCGCCGGCGGCAGCGCGGAGCTGCAGGAGATCTACGAGCAGTCCCGCAACGCGCTCACCGACCGGCTCTTCGACGGCGCGGTGGCCCAGGAGGCCGCCCAGCTCGGGCTGACCGACACCCCCGCCGTACGGCTCCTGGTGCGCGGCTGGGCCGCCTTCATGGAGGAGGTCGTCGTGGAGTGGGTCCGTGACGACCGCGGCGTCTCCCGCGACGAGCTCCTCGCCCACCTCGCCGCCTCCCTCCCCGGCATCCTGGCGCCGCTGCGCCCCTGAGGGCGGGCGCGGCGGGCGTCGGTCTGCCTGCCCGGGAGTCCTGCTGTCGGCCCACCTACCGCCGCACGAACACCCACCACCGCAGCGCGACGAACCGCAGCACCGTGACGGCGAGGTTGGCCGCGGTGAGGACGACGACCTCGGTGGTCGGGCCGGGGTCGGAGACGCGGTGGACGAGGTGGAGGGCGCCGGTGGTGACGGCGAGGCCGACGGCGAGGACGACGAGCCCCTGCACCTGGTGGCGTACGACGTCACGGCGACCGCGCACCCCGAAGGTGAACCGCCGGTTGGCGGCCGTGTTGGCCACCGCGGTGACGAGCAGCGCCAGGGCGTTGGCCCACCACGGCGACAACGTGGAGCGCAGCAGCACGAACAGCAGGGCGTAGGCCAGCGTCGAGGCGGCGCCGACCAGCACGAACATCCCCAGCTGGAGCCCCAGCCGACCGCGACCCGCCCCGGCGCTGGTGCGGCCGAGGCGCTCGCCGACCTCGCGCAGCGGCAGCGTGCCGCGCAGCAGCGCGGTGCCGAGCCGGGCGACGCCGCGCAGGTCGTCGAGCGCGGTGCGGACGAGGTCGACGCTGCTGTCCGGGTCGTCGACCCAGTCGACCGGCACCTCGTGGATCCGCAGCCCGGCGCGCTCGGCCACGACGAGCAGCTCGGTGTCGAAGAACCACGCGTCGTCGCGCACCAGTGGCAGCAGCTCCCGGGCGGCGTCGCGCCGGATCGCCTTGAACCCGCACTGCGCGTCGCTGAACCGCGCCCGCAGCGCCTGCCGCAGGACCAGGTTGTAACCGCGCGAGATCAGCTCACGCTTGGCGCCCCGCTGCACCCGCGAGGTGCGGGCGAGCCGGGAGCCGATCGCCAGGTCGGAGTGGCCGCTGACCAGCGGGGCGACCAGGGGCAGCAGCGCCGCCAGGTCGGTGGACAGGTCGACGTCCATGTAGACGAGGACCTCGCTGGCCGAGGCGTGCCACACCCGCTTCAGCGCCCGGCCCCGCCCCTTCTCGGCCAGGTGCACCACCTCGACGTCGGCGTGGGCGTGGGCCAGGCGGCGGGCGATCAGCGCCGTCTGGTCGGTGCTGGCGTTGTCGGCGATGGTGACGCGGGCGCTCCACGGCAGCGTCCGCAGGTGCTCCAGCACCCGCGCGACCGACGCCTCGAGCTGCGCCTCCTCGTTGTAGACCGGGATGACCACGTCGAGCACCGTCGCCAGGGCCGTGCGCTCCGACCCGGCGGGGAGGGGACCCCCCGCCGGCTCGAGCAGGGCGCTCACCGGATCCCGGCCGAGAGGTCGTAGACCGCCGTGCCGTCGACCGTCCGTGCGGTGAAGCTCTCGCTCACCCAGGTGGCGATCTCGCTGCTCCCGGCGCCGCCGACCCCGTCGCCGTTGCCGCCGGAGGCGATGAACCAGTGCACCTGGCCGTCGGCGACGTACTGCTGGAACTGCGCCAGCGTGGGGCTCGGGTCGCTGCCGTTGAAGCCGCCGATCGCCATCACCGGCTCCTCGCTGGCCAGCTGGTAGCCCGAGGCGTTGTTGGCGCCCACCGTCGCCGCGACCCAGGTGTAGGCGTCGGCGTCGGCCCGGAGCAGCGCGGTCATCTCGGCCGAGGACTCGCTGGCCTGGAGCAGCCCGCCCGTCCCGCCGCCCGTCCCGGCGCCGGGAGCGCCGGCCGCGGTGGCGCCGGGCATCCCACCGGGCATCCCTCCGGGCATCCCACCGGGCGCCCCACCGGGCGCACCCCGGCCACCGGGACCGGTCGACGACGCCGGGCCGGCGCTCGGGATCGAGCCGGTGTGGGGCGTGGCGGCCGTGCTGACGGCGTACGCCGCGGGGCCGGCGAGGCCGACCGCGAGGGCGGTCGCGGCCACACCGAGGGCGAGGGTGCGGGGGAGCTGACCCAGCGCGGACAGCGCCAGTGCCGCGACCAGGCCGAGGACCAGGACGACCCACTTCAGCCACGGGAGGAAGTCGCTGGTGCGGTCGAGCAGCACGAAGGCGAGCACCGAGGTCATCGCCGTGGTGGCCGACAGCACGCCCGCGGCCACCAGCGAGGAGCGGTGCTGCCACAGCACCCAGGCGCCGGTGCCGACGAGCGCCGCGATCGCGGGGGCCAGGGCGACGGTGTAGTAGGCGTGGAAGATGCCGGCCATCAGGCTGAACGTCAGGCCGGTGACCACCAGCCAGCCGCCCCACAGCACCAGCGGGGCGAGCACCGGGGGACGGCGTCGCACGAACCACACTGCCGCGACGGCGAGGACGACGGCCGCGGGCAGCAGCCAGGCGACCTGGCCGCCGACCTCGCTGCCGAAGAGCCGGAACAGGCCGGTCGAGCCCCAGCCGCCACCACCGCCGACCGACCCGGTCTCCTCGCCGTTGAGGCGGCCGAGGCCGTTGTAGCCGAGCGTGAGCTCGAGGATCGAGTTGGTCTGCGAGCCGCCGATGTAGGGACGGCTCGAGGCGGGCCAGAGCTCGACGATCGCGACCCACCAGCCGCCGGCCAGCAGCATCGCGCCGAACGCGACCAGCAGGTGCCCGAGCCGCTTGCCCCACGAGGTGCGGGCGAAGAGCAGGTAGACCAGCGCCAGGGCGGGCAGCACCAGGAACGCCTGCAGCATCTTGGCCAGGAAGGCCAGTCCGACCAGGGCGCCGCCGAGCGCGACCCAGCGCACCGGGCGGCCGGTGGCCCCGGCCCGGGTCTCCTCGACCGCGCGCAGGGTGGCCCCGGCGGACCCGACGAGCAGCAGCACCAGCAGCGCGTCGGGGTTGTCGAACCGGAACATCAGCACTGCGACCGGCGTCAGCGCCATCACGGCGCCCGCGACCAGGCCGGCGGCCGCCGATCCCGTCGTACGCCGCACCAGCCGGTGCAGCAGCGCGACGGTCGCCACCCCCATCAGCGCCTGGGGGACGAGGATGCTCCAGCTGGAGAGCCCGAAGACCCGCACCGAGAGCGCCATCGGCCACAGCGCGAGCGGCGTCTTGTCGACCGTGATCGAGCTCGCGGCGTCGCTGGAGCCGAAGAAGAAGGCCTTCCACGACTCCGAGCCGGCCTGGACGGCCGCGGCGTAGAACGAGTTGGCCCAGCCGCTGGCGCCCAGGCCCCACAGGTAGAGCAGCGCCGTGAGGCCGAGCAGCGCCAGCAGGGCCGGTCGGGCCCACCCGGGGTCCGCGTCGGGGCCGCGCCAGGCCCGGCGCAGGGCCTGGCCGGCGCCGTCGCCGTGCCGGGCGGGGCGGGACCCCGTGGTGGTGGGCGGGGTGGGCGAGGGGGCCGGCGGGGTCGGGGCGGTCGACCGCGACAGCGTGCTGGTGGTGTCCATGGGGCCACCGTGCCGAGCGGGACTGCGAGCGCCGTGTGGCTCCTCTGTGCAGGTCCTGTGAGGCCCGGTCGCGCAGCGAGGTCAGCGGGGGAGCGAGACGACGAAGGTCGTGCTCCCGGGACGCGACTCCACCGCGACGGTGCCGTGGTGGGCCTCCGTGATCGCCGCGACGAGCGAGAGCCCGAGCCCCGCGCCGCCGGAGGACCGTGTGCGCGAGGAGTCGCCGCGGGTGAACCGCTCGAACGCCTGCGTCACCAGGGCGGGCGGCAGCCCGGGCCCGTCGTCGTGCACCGCGACCCGTACCCGGTCGCCGGCCACGGCGGCCCCGACGGTCACGGTCGTGCCCGGCGGGGTGTGCGCGCGGGCGTTGCCCAGCAGGTTGCGCACCACCTGGTGCAACCGGTCGACGTCGCCGGTCACGGTCACCGGCTCGTCGGGCAGGTCGAGGCGCCAGTGGTGGTCGGGGGCGAGCACCCGCGCGTCGGTGACCGACTCGAGCAGCAGCAGCGTCACGTCGACCTCTTCGCGCTCCAGCGGGCGCCCGGAGTCCAGGCGCGCGAGCAGCAGCAGGTCCTCGACCAGCGCGGACATCCGGTCGGTCTCGGTCTCGACCTTGGTCAGTGCCCCGGAGAGCGCGACCGGGTCGTCCGGCGTGCGGCGCGACAGCTCGGCGTACCCGTGGATCGTGGCCAGCGGGGTCCGCAGCTCGTGCGAGGCGTCGGCGACGAACTGCCGCACCTGCTGCTCGCTGCGGTGCCGCGCGCCCAGCGAGGACTCCACGTGCACCAGCAGGCTGTTCAGTGCCGCCCCGACGCGCCCGACCTCGGTGCGCTCGTCCGTCAGGTGGGCCGGCACCCGGTCGTCGAGGGCGATCTCGCCCGAGGACAGCGGCAGGTGGGAGACCCGGTCGGCGGTGGCGGCCACCTCGTTGAGCGGCCGCAGCTGGCGGCGTACGACGACGGTGCCGAGGCCGGCGGCCAGCCCCAGGCCCAGCAGGACCAGCAGCGCCTCGTAGCCGACGAGCGTGGCGACCGTCTCGTCGACCTCGCCGGTCGGCAGCCCGCTGACCACGGTGCTGCCGTCGGTCGTCGACCGGGCGGCGACGCGGTAGTGCCCGACGGCCGGGAGGTCGACGGCGTGCACGCGTCCGTCGACCGGGACGTCGGCGAGCTCGTCCAGCGCGGTGCTCGACAGCGCCCGCGTGCCGCCGTACCTGGTCAGCACCACGCCCTCGGTGGCCGCGGCGCCGGCCGAGCCGTCGATGAACGAGATCAGCGTCCCGGGCCCCTGGTTGCGGCGGTCGAGCCGAGGCGGGGGGCCGTCGCCGTCCCCGTCGGGGTCACCGGGGCCCTGCCCGATCTGCACCGACGCCCGCACGTCGTCATCGAGCCGGTCGAGCAGCGAGGAGCGGATCGCCAGCGTGGTGATCGCGGCGATGAGCAGCGACACCGCCGCCACGAGGGCGACGGCGGTGACGACGAGGCGGGCGGTGAGCGTCCGCGGCGTACGCATCTCAGCCGGCGTCCGCGGCGGCGGCCTCGACCGGCTTCAGCACGTAGCCCGCGCCGCGCATGGTGTGGATCATCGGCGCCCGTCCGGCGTCGATCTTCTTGCGCAGGTAGGAGATGTAGAGCTCGACCACGTTGGCCTGGCCGCCGAAGTCGTAGTTCCAGACCCGGTCGAGGATCTGGGCCTTGCTCAGCACGCGGCGCGGGTTGCGCATGAGGAACCGCAGCAGCTCGAACTCCGTGGCCGTCAGGCTGATCTCGGTGCCGCCCCGGCTGACCTCGTGGCTGTCCTCGTCCAGGCTGAGGTCACCGACGGTCAGCGTGGAGTCGCTGCGGGCCTGCTGGGCGCCGGCGCGCCGCATCAGCGCGCGGAGCCGGGCCACGACCTCCTCCAGCGAGAACGGCTTGGTGACGTAGTCGTCCCCGCCGGCCGTGAGCCCGGCGACGCGGTCCTCCACGGAGTCGCGGGCGGTCAGGAACAGCACGGGCACGTCGGCCGCGTCGGTGCGCATCCGGCGCAGCACCTCCATGCCGTCGAAGTCGGGCAGCATCATGTCGAGCACCACCGAGTCGGGGCGGAACCGCTTGGCCGCCGCGACGGCCCTCGAGCCGGTCAGGGCGACCTCGACGTCCCAGCCCTCGTAGCGCAGCGCCATCCTGAGCAGCTCGGCGATGTTCTCCTCGTCGTCGACGACGAGCACCCGCAGCGGCGAGCCGTCGGGGCGGGTGAGGTCGGGGGAGCCGTTCTTCATGACTCCACTGTGAGGCGGCTGTCCGGCGTGAGTCCATGAACACGCTGTGCATCACCTGTGAAGGTGGGCCAGGACCCGCAGGTCGCGGCCAGCGTCGTCACAGGGCCCTGACAGGTACGGCGGCGACGGTGCCTGGCATGAACGACGACACCCAGCCACAGCGTCCTGTCCCCCCGGGCGAGCGACCCGACCCCGCGTCCGCCGGCCCCGACCCGACCGTCTCGCTCCCCGCAGGCACCTCTCCCGGCGACGAGCGATCCGCCGCGCCCGCGGCCCGCGTGGGCCGGCTGCAGCGGCTCACGGGCTGGCGCGGCGCGGCCGTCGTCGGCGCCGCCGCGGTGATCCTCGGCTCCGCCGGCGGCGTCGCCATCGCGGCGGCCGGCGACGGCGCGGACGGCGCCGACGGCAACGGCGCCCGCGGCGGCCTCCAGGGCGGCCAGGGCCCGGGCGGGTACGGCGCCCCGGGCTACGGCACCGCCCCCCGTCCCGGCACGGCTCCCGGCCAGGGGGACGACGAGGCCCCCGAGGGTGCCGCCGGCTGCGACGGGGACGGCGACCACCGCCACGGTCCCCGCGGGGACGGCGACGGGCCCCCGGCGCCGCCGCAGGGGGCGCCGCAGGGGGCGCCGGACGGTCCCCGGGGCGAGGCTCCCGACGGGGCTCCTGACCGGGCTCCCGACGGGGCTCCCGAGGCGCCGAGCGGGGCGTCCGACCCGACCACCTAGGTCCTCACGACGACGGGCGCGGCCTCCCGGTTGGGCCTGCGGGGCCGCGCCCGTCAGACTGGTGGGGCTGTGCGCCTCCACTTCCCTCCCGACCTCCCCGTCTCGGGCCGACGCCACGACATCGCGGCCGCGATCCGCGACCACCAGGTCGTCGTGGTCGCCGGCGAGACCGGGTCCGGCAAGACCACCCAGCTGCCCAAGATCGCGATGCTGCTGGGACGGGGCGAGGGGACGGCCGCCGGCGGCAAGCTCATCGGCCACACCCAGCCCCGCCGGATCGCCGCCCGCAGCGTCGCCGAGCGGATCGCCGAGGAGCTCGGCACCGAGCTGGGCGAGACCGTCGGCTACCAGGTCCGGTTCACCGACAAGACCTCGAAGCAGGGCCGGGTCAAGGTGATGACCGACGGCATCCTGCTGGCCGAGCTGCAGCACGACCGCGACCTGCAGCGCTACGACACGCTCATCATCGACGAGGCCCACGAGCGCAGCCTCAACATCGACTTCATACTCGGCTACCTCCGGCGGCTGCTGCCGCGCCGGCCCGACCTCAAGGTCGTCATCACCTCGGCCACCATCGACCCGGAGCGGTTCGCGCAGCACTTCGCCGCCGCCGACGGCACGCCCGCGCCGATCATCGAGGTCTCGGGCCGCACCTACCCCGTCGAGGTCCGCTACCGGCCCCTGGTCGAGGAGTCCTACGACGACGACGAGGGCGAGCCCGTCCAGCGCGACCAGACCGAGGCGATCCGCGACGCCGTCTCCGAGCTGGTGCGCGACACCCCCGGCGACGTGCTGGTCTTCCTGCCGGGCGAGCGCGAGATCCGCGACACCGCGGACGCGCTGGCCGACCTCGCCGAGGGACCGCGCGCGGTGCGCGGCGGCTTCGACGTGGTGCCGCTCTACTCCCGGCTCTCCGGCGCCGAGCAGCACCGGGTGTTCGAGCGCCACACCCGCCGTCGGGTGGTGCTCTCGACCAACGTCGCCGAGACCTCGCTGACGGTCCCCGGCATCACCGGCGTCGTCGACACCGGGCTGGCGCGGATCAGCCGGTGGTCGACCCGCACCAAGGTGCAGCGGCTGCCGATCGAGGCCATCAGCCAGGCCAGCGCCCAGCAGCGCTCGGGCCGGTGCGGCCGCGTCGAGGCGGGGGTGGCGGTCCGGCTCTACAGCCAGGAGGACTTCGAGTCGCGCCCGGAGTTCACCGAGCCCGAGATCCTGCGCACCTCGCTGGCCAGCGTGATCCTGCAGATGACCTCGTTGGGGCTGGGGCAGGTCGAGCGGTTCCCGTTCGTCGAGCCCCCGGACACCAGGGCGGTGCGGGCCGGCGTGCAGCTGCTGGAGGAGCTCGGGGCGCTGGTCCCGACGAGCTCGACCGGCGGGCGAGGGGGCGGCGGTCGCGGCGGGCGCGGACCGCGGCTGACCCGGACCGGGCGGTCGCTGGCGCGGTTGCCGATCGACCCGCGGCTGGCGCGGATGATCCTGGAGGCCGACCGGCTCGGCTGCCTGCGCGAGGTGCTGGTGATCACCGCGGCGCTGTCCATCCAGGACCCGCGCGAGCGGCCCGTCGAGCACCGCGCCCACGCCGACCAGCTGCACGCGCGGTTCCGCGACCCGCGCTCGGACTTCCTGACCTGGCTCAACCTGTGGCGCCACCTCAAGGCGCGGCAGGCCGAGATGGGCTCGAGCGCGTTCCGGCGGCTGTGCCGCGAGGAGCACCTCAACTACCTGCGGGTGCGGGAGTGGCAGGACTTCGAGTCGCAGCTGCGCCAGGTCGCCAAGCAGGTCGGGCTGACCCCCGGACGTGCGGCCGGCGCCGACGACCCGGTCGACGACGACGCGGTCCACCAGGCGCTGCTGTCCGGGCTGCTCAGCCACATCGGGCTGCGCGACACCGAGAAGCGCGACTACCTCGGCGCGCGCGGCACGCGGTTCTCGATCTTCCCCGGATCCGGGTTGTTCAAGAAGCAGCCCGACCTCGTGATGGCGGCCGAGCTGGTCGAGACCTCGCGGCTCTACGCCCGGCAGAACGCTGCCATCGACCCCGTCTGGGCCGAGCGGCTGGCCGGCGACCTGGTCTCGCGCCAGCTCGGCGAGCCCCACTGGTCGAGCAAGCGGGAGGCGGCGATGGCCCACGAGCGCGTCACGCTGTACGGCGTGCCGCTCGTCGCCGACCGGCTCGTGGCCCTCGGCGCCCGCGACCCCGTGCACGCCCGCGAGCTGTTCATCCGCCACGCGCTGGTGCAGGACGAGTGGCGCTCGCGGCACAAGTTCTTCGAGACCAACCGGCAGCTGCTCGACGAGGCCGCCGAGCTGGAGAACCGCGCCCGACGGCGCGACATCGTGGTCGACGAGGACACGCTCTACGACTTCTACGACGCGCGGATCCCGGCCGAGGTCGTCTCGGGCGGCCACTTCGACGGCTGGTGGAAGCAGGAGCGGCGCCGCCGTCCCGACCTGCTGACCTTCGACCCGGACATGCTCGTCCACGACACCGCCGGCGAGGTGACGGGGCGCGACTTCCCCGACGCGTGGCAGGAGGGGCCGCTGACCTTCTCGCTGAGCTACCACTTCGAGCCCGGCTCCGACGACGACGGCGTGACCGTCGACGTGCCCCTGGCCACCCTCAACGCCGTCGGCCCGGCGCCCTTCACCTGGAACGTCCCCGGTCTGCGCCACGAGCTGGTCACCGCCCTGATCCGGTCGCTGCCCAAGCAGCTGCGGGTCAACTTCGTGCCGGCGCCGGACTTCGCCCGGCGCTTCCTCGACGTCGCGCCGCCCGGCGAGGAGGACCTGCTCGACGCCCTGTCCCGACAGCTGCGCGCGATGACCGGGGTGCACGTGCCCCGCGACGTCTGGGACCTCGCCAAGGTCCCCGCCCACCTGCGCCCCACCTTCCGCGTGCTCGACGAGGACGCCCGCGAGGTCGCCGTCGGCAAGGACCTCGAGGCCCTGAAGACCCCGCTCCGCCCCTCCTTCGACGCCGCCGTGCAGCAGGTCGCCTCGGAGTCCGGCATCAGCGCGACCGGTCGGACCCGCTGGAGCTTCGGCACCGTCGAGACGTCGTTCACGCAGTCGCGCGCCGGCCACGAGGTGCGGGCCTACCCGACGCTGGTCGACGAGGGCAGCACCGTGGGGCTCCAGGTGGTCGCCTCGGCGGCGGAGCAGGAGGCCCACCACCGCCTCGGCGTACGGCGCCTGCTGCTGCTCGCCGTGCCCTCGCCCGTGGCCGCGATGGTCGAGGGGCTGGACAACGCCGCCAAGCTCGGCCTCGCCGCGTCGCCGTACCCCGGCGCCCGCGCCCTCGTCGAGGACTGCGTCGTCGCGGCCGCCGGCTCGCTCGTCGACGAGGCCAGGCCGGTGCGCGACGAGGCGGCCTTCGACGCGCTCGTCGTCCGCGCCCGCCAGGAGCTGCCCGACCGCGCCGCCGGCGTGCTCCACCAGGTGCTGCGCGTGCTGGCCGCCTGGCGCCCGGTCGACAAGGCGCTGCGCGGTCGGGTCGAGATGGCCGCGCTCCCGGCGATGAACGACCTCCGTGCCCAGCTCGGCCGCCTGGTCGGCCCCGGCTTCGTCGCCGACGCGGGGGCCGAGGCGCTGCGGCACTACCCGCGCTACCTGCAGGCGATGCTGCTGCGCGTCGAGCGGCTCGGCGACCTGGTGCGCGACCGCCAGCTGATGGACTCCGTCTCGCCGCTCCAGCAGGCGTGGGAGCACCGCCTCGCCGCCCTGCCCTCCGGCGTCCCCCCGACGGCGCCGGTACGCCGCGTGCGCTGGATGCTCGAGGAGTACCGCGTCAGCCTGTGGGCCCAGCAGCTCGGCACCGCCCAGCCCGTCTCCGACGCCCGCATCCGCAAGGCGCTCGACGCCTGACGGTCGGTCGGTCGGTCGTGCTGTGGGCCCGACCGCCCCCGGGGACCCGCACGGCTCGGGCGCGCTCGGGAGACCGTGGCACGCGCCACCCTCTCCCGAGTCCTCGCGCAGTCCGCCGGGCCACGCCCCCTCAGCGACGTACGCCGCGCCGGTGGACCGCCCACCCGACGACGACGAACAGCAGGCCGGAGGCGAGGAAGCCCAGGTCCCAGGACAGCGGTGCGCCGAGGTCGTCGCGGACGTGGTGGACGCCGAGCAGCTGGTGGTTGACCAGGCCCTCGACGAGGTTGAACGAGCCCCAGCCCGCGAGGAGCAGACCGAGGTGGAACGACCAGGTCGGCGCGATCCGGTCCTGCCGCCAGGCCGACACCGTGGCCAGGGAGCCCGCCAGCACCAGCACCCAGGTGAGCACGTGGAAGAAGCCGTCAGCCAGCGTGTTGGCCTCCAGGCCGGCGACGGTCGTGGTGGGGCTGCCGGGCACGGAGCTGATCATGTGGTGCCACTGCAGCACCTGGTGGAGGACGATGCCGTCGACGAAGCCGCCGAAGCCGATGCCGAGCAGCAGGCCGGGCAGGCGGCTCGGGGGGAGCCGGGTGGATGCGGGCGAGCGGGTGCTGGTCACACCGGCCCGTACCCGCTGGCCGCGGCTACAGCCAGGGGCGGGCGGCCTCGACCACGGCGTCGAAGGTGGTGCGGTCGAGCGCCGCGCCCTCGCGTCGCACCGAGGCCGGGTCGAGCTGCAGCAGCCGGTTGAGCCGCACCTCGCTGGGCCGCCGCTGGGCGTCCCACTCACCGGTGCCGACGTCCATCCAGACGCGCCCCGCGCGTCGCTCCTGCTCGGCGTCGCGGTCGTGGTCCTGCGAGGTCAGCTGCAGCGCGAGCAGCGAGCTCCCCTCGGAGCCGATCACGAGCACGGGGCGGTCCTTGCCCTGGGAGGCGTCCTCCTCGTAGGGCACCCACGCCCAGCACACCTCGCCCGGGTCGGGCCGCCCGTCGGCGCGGGCGTCCCAGCCGACGACACGGTCACCGGAACGTGCGCCCGAGCCGGGTGCCGGTGACGACCCCGTGCGCCGCGGTGAAGCGCGACCCGAGCTTCGCTTGCCCGAGGACCGGCGACCCGCCCGGGTGACCTGCTCGAGCGCGTCGCGGACGGCGCCGCGGGGGATGAGCGGGGTGATCGCCCGGAGGTCGGAGAGCCGGAGCCTCATCGTCGTCCGCCTTCGAAGTAGGGCGTCGGGCCGGGAGCGCCTCACGGCGCGTGGCCGCTCGTAGCGGCTAAATGTGGGACCCGGGGCTGCCGCGGCCCGACGCACTGCTCACCCTACAAGCGGACCCGGCGTCGCACACGCCCATCGGGGGCGACGATGTTCACACCGCGCCGCAGGGACGGCCGGCGCTCAGCCGAGCTGGCCCGTGAGCTCGAGGCGACCGGCCCGCTCGAGCTGGTCCGACAGCGTGAGCAGCCGCGAGGCCGACACGTCCGTGGCGTACGACGCCCCGCCGCGCGACTCGTCCACCCGGCCGGCCGCGGCCACCCGGGCGAACGCCGCCGCCCGGAACAGCGTGTCGGCGAAGTCGCCCTCGACGACGCCGCCCAGCACCTGGTCGACCAGCGCCCGCACCTCGTCGGGCCCCGGCGGCTCGACCACCCCGGAGATCGCCTCGGCGACCGGCACGTGCCGACGGCCGCGGTCGAACTCGGCGGCGGCGGTCTCGGGGTCGGCGTACACCCAGCTGCGGAGCAGGTAGAGCCGCCACAGCGCCCCGGCGAGGGAGTCGGCCGCGGCCCCGGACCAGAGCTCGGCGAGCGTCTCGAGGCCCTCGGTGTCGGCCAGGCGCACGACGCGCGCCACCAGGTCGGCGTCCCCGGCCCGGCGGGCGCCGCGCACCAGCGCGGTCGCGGCCCGCTCGGCCGCCTCGGTCATCGTCGCCGGGTCGACCTCGCTCTCGATGGCCTCGAAGTGGCGGGCACCGGGCAGCGACGGCCGGTGGTGGGGACGCTCGCTCATCCGCCCATCCTGGCCGCCCCGCCCGCGAGGTCGCGCCGGAGGGGGTCGCGGCATGGGGCCGACCCCCGGCGTGAGCGGGCCGATATCGTGGCGGCCGCGTGGCCGTCCGGCCGCGCCCGGGGAAGGGGACTCGCAGATGGTGGACGCGTCGTCGGTACGCCGCTCGGTCGCCGGCGTGGTGGCCCTCGTCGCCGTGGCGGCGTTCGCGGGCGGCTGCACCTCCGAGGAGCAGGAGCCACCGGAGGCCGACCCCAGCCCCAGCGCCAGCGCCTCCGACGACGGTGTCCTCGACTTCACCGTCTACGGGCCCGAGGCGGTCACCGACGCCTACCGCGGTCTCGCCGAGCAGTGGAACGCCGACCACCCCGACACCCGGGTCGAGGTCACCGCCTACCCCGACCGCCAGCGCGCGTCCGCGGCGGTCGCGAATGCCCGCGAGGCCGGCACCGCCCCCGACCTGTTCCTCGCCGACCGGCAGGACCTCGGCACGCTCGTCGAGGACGAGGCCGTACGCCGCGTCGACGACCTGCTCGCCGCCCGCGAGGTCGACTTCGGCGACGGCTTCTCCCGGGTCGGCCTGGCGGCCTTCAGCGACCAGGCCGCGCTGCAGTGCATGCCGGTCGACGTCTCGCCGCTGGTCGTCTACTACAACCCGCAGCTGATCGAGCTCGACCAGATCGCCGACGAGGGCCGGGCGGAGATCACCGCCGAGCGCGGCTGGACGATCGGCGAGTTCGGCCGGGCCGCGGCGCAGCCCCGTCGTCCCGGCGTACGCGGTCTCCACGTCGAGCCGACGCTGGAGCAGATCGCGCCGTTCGTGTGGTCCGGCGGCGGCGAGGTCGTCGACGACCAGGTCGACCCCACCACCCTGACGCTGTCCGACGACGCCAGCCGTGACGCCCTGGAGCGGCTGCTGGAGGTCGTGCGCGACCCGGGCCTGACCTTCGGCCAGGACGCGCTCGAGCGGCGCTCGGCGCTGGCCCGGTTCAAGGCCGGCCAGCTCGGGATGATGCTGGGCTACCGCGACCTCACCGCGGAGCTGCGTCGCGACCCGAGCCTCACCTTCGACGTGATGCCGCTGCCGGTGGTCAACAGCGGCGCGACCATCGCCAGCATCACCGGTGCCTGCATCTCCGCGGACTCCACCGACGAGGCCGGGGCGGCCGACTTCCTGGCCGCGCTCACCTCGCAGTCCGCGCAGGACGCGCTGGCCGCCACCGGCTACGTGATGCCGGCCAACACCGCGAGCCTCGACGACGAGGCGTTCCTGCAGGCCGGGCAGCGCCCGCTCAACTCGCAGGTGTTCCTGCGCGAGGTGCGCGACGTGCAGCTGCTGCCCGCGACCGCGTCGTGGAGCGAGCTGGAGTCCTCGCTGACCGGGGCGCTGGACGACCTGTTCTACCTGCCCGTGATCGACCCGCTCGAGGAGCGGCTGAGCGCCATCGACGACGCGTCGGTGCCGTTCCTGGACCCGGAGGCGGCCTCCGAGAGCCCCTCGACCGACTCCTCGTCCAGCCCGGCGCCGTCGCCCAGCGACTGACTACTCCGCGGGGGCAACCGGGGCGTCCGGGGCCGACGGCGGGGTGGCCGGACGCGGGTCCAGCACCGCCTCGGCCAGCATCGGCGCGGTGATCTCGACCTGCCAGGCGCGGGCACCGAGGCGGCGCAGCTCCTCGGCGACGGCCGTCTGCACGGTCGCGGCGTCGGCGTCCGGCGCGACCGGAGGCTTCCACATCACCCGTCGCAGGTAGTCGGGGGTCAGCAGGTTCTCGATCGGCACGCGGTGCTCCTCGGCGTACGCCGAGACCAGGTCGCGCGCCCGGGCCAGCCGCCCGGCCGCGACCGGGTCGCGCTCGGCCCACACCCGGGGGGCCGGAGGAGCGTCGCTGCGCATCGTGAGCGGCGGGAGCTGCTGGTCGGGGATCTGGCGGGCGGCCTCGAGGGCGCCCAGCCAGCGGTCGGCGAAGCGGCGGGCGCCGCGGCCGTGGAAGCCCGGGGTGTCGAGCAGCGCGGAGCGGCTGGTGGGCATGGCGTTGGCGGCGGCGATCATCGCGGCGTCGGGGATCAGCCGGCCCGGGGTGGTGTCGCGCTGCTCGGCGATCTGGTCGCGGACGGTCCACAGCTCGCGGACCGCGGCCAGGCCGCGGCGTCCCTTGGCCTTGTGGATGCCCGAGGTGCGGCGCCACGGCTCGGCGCGCGGGGCGGGCACGTGGTCGACGAGGTGCTGGAACTCCTCGGCGGCCCAGCGCTCCTTGCCCTGCTCGGCCAGCTCGGCGGCGAGGACGTCGCGCAGCTCGACGAGCACCTCGACGTCGAGGGCGGCGTACTCCAGCCACGGCGTGGGCAGCGGGCGCTTGGACCAGTCGACCGCCGAGTGCTCCTTGCGCATCGTGCGGTCCATGATCACCTCGACCAGCGTGGCCAGCCCGACGCGCGGGTAGCCCAGCAGCCGCGCGGCGAGCTCGGTGTCGAACAGCGCCCGCGGCTCCAGCCCCAGCTCGCGCAGGCACGGCAGGTCCTGGCTGGCCGCGTGCAGGATCCACTCGGCGTCGCCGATGGCGGCGTCGAGGTCGGCCAGGTCGTCGAAGGCGATGGGGTCGATCAGCGCGCTCCCGCTGCCCTCGCGGCGCAGCTGGATCAGGTAGGCGCGCGAGGAGTAGCGGTAGCCCGACGCCCGCTCGGCGTCGAGGGCGACCGGACCGGTGCCGGCGGCCACGCGGCGCACGACCTCGGCCAGGGCGTCCGGGGTCTCGGTGATGTCGGGCAGGCCGTCGCGCAGCGTCAGCAACGGAGGCGGCTCGGGCGGTGCGAGCGGCTCGGGCGGGGGAGTCGTCCCGGCCTCGTCGGTGGGGGCGGTCTGGGGCTCCGTCGGCATCAGGCGGGGCCACGCTGTCCGCGGCGCGACGGCATCACGGCGATGCCCTCGGGCACCGGCGGGAGCCCGACCGCGGTGCACAGCAGCTCGCCCCAGGCCTCGACGTGGGGGGTCAGGTCGCCGCTGGGCGACCACGAGGCGCGGATCTCCAGCTGCGCGGTCGCGGGCTCCTCGGCCATCCCGCCGAAGCTCTCCGAGGACACGCAGGTGACGCTGCCCGAGGGGGCGGAGTAGGTCGCACCGTGCGCGTCGAGCGCCTCGACCAGCCAGCTCCAGCCGACCTCGGCCAGCAGCGGGTCGGTGACCAGCTCGGGATCGATCTCGGCGCGGGCGTAGACCACGCAGCGGAAGGTGCCGTCCCAGGCGTCGTTGCCGGCGGGGTCGTGGAGCACCACCAGGCGGCCGGAGCCGACGTCCTCGCCGGCGACGGTGACGTCGGCGGACAGCGCGGAGGCGTGGGGGGCGATCCGCTGGGGAGCGGGCATCTGCTCCACGAAGAGCTCGGGGCGGAAGCGCGCAGCCTGAAGCTGGGTCACGGCCCGCCGGAAGTCCGGGGGCGCCGCGGCCGGCTCGAGGCGTGGGTGGTCGGGTGCCGCCATGGCCTCAGGGTAGGCCGAGAGGCGCCGACCCGTGTCTCGACTCGCCGCCTGACCTGGGAGGATCGGACCATGCCCGCTGCCTCCACGACCGACCCCGCCGTGCACGACTCCGCCTTCCTCCGGGCGGCGCGTCGCGAGCCGGTGCCGCACACCCCGGTGTGGTTCATGCGCCAGGCGGGCCGCTCGCTGCCGGAGTACCGCAAGCTCCGCGAGGGCACCACCATGCTGGAGTCCTGCATGGAGCCCGACCTGGTCGTCGAGATCACGCTGCAGCCCGTACGCCGCTACGGCGTCGACGCGGCCATCTTCTTCTCCGACATCGTGCTGCCGCTCAAGGCCGTCGGTGTCGACCTCGACATCACCCCGGGCGTCGGTCCCGTCGTCGCCCACCCGGTGGAGACGCTGGCCGACGTGGCGGCGATCCCCGACCTGACGCCGGCCCACGTCGACTTCGTCACCGCGTCGGTGCAGCGGCTGGTGGGCGAGCTGGGCGCGACGCCGCTCATCGGGTTCGCCGGCGCGCCGTTCACCGTCGCGTCGTACCTCGTCGAGGGCGGGCCGTCCAAGGACCACGCCCGCACCAAGGCGATGATGTTCGGCGCCCCCGAGGTCTGGGAGGCGCTGATGCGCAAGATCTCCGGCATCGCCGCTGCCTACCTCGAGGTGCAGGTCGACGCCGGCGCCTCGGCCGTCCAGCTCTTCGACTCGTGGGCCGGCGCGCTCTCGCGTGACGACTACGCCCGGCACGTGCTCCCGTGGTCGACGCAGGTCCTGGAGCGCATCGGTGCGACCGGGGTGCCGCGGATCCACTTCGGTGTCGGCACCGGCGAGATCCTCGACCTCATGGGGGAGGCCGGCGCCGACGTCGTGGGCGTCGACTGGCGGGTGCCGCTCGAGGCGGGCATCGCCCGGGCCGGGGGCCGGGCCGTGCAGGGCAACCTCGACCCGACCCTCGTCTTCGCCCCCACCGAGGTGATGCTCGAGCGCGCCCGCGAGGTCGTCGAGGTGGGCCGCAGCGCACCCGGACACGTGTTCAACCTGGGCCACGGCGTCATCCCCGCCACCGACCCCGACCAGCTCGCCCGGCTCACCGACTTCGTGCACGAGGTCTCCGCGCGCTGATCCCGGCCGTCACACCCCGGCCGTCACACCCCGGCCGTCACACCCCGGCCGTCACACCCCGGCCGTCACGCCCTGGGTGCGTCGGCGACGCAGCGCCAGCACCACCGGCAGCCCGAGCAGCGCGAGCAGGGCGGCGAACGGCAGCAGCGCCCCGACCACGGTCGCCAGCGCCACGGCGGAGCCGGCCATCGCGTCCCAGCCGGCGTCGAGACCGGCGAGGAAGCCCCGGGTCTCCTCGCGGGCCGGCTCGTCCGCGGCCGTGCGCTGGAGGTGGAGCGTGATGGTGCTCAGCGAGGTCTGGTCGGCGAGGTAGGCCTGCTGCTGCTTCAGCGAGTCGAGGTCGGCCTGGCGGCGGGCCAGGTCGGACTCGATGCGGATGACGTCGCCGAGCTCCACGGCCCGGGAGAGCAGCCGCTCGATGCTGCGGATGCTGCGCTCGGCGGCCCGCACCCGGGCCTGGGTGTCGACCACCTGGGTCGTGACGTCCTCGGCGCTGCGGGTCTGGTGGACCACCCGGCCGAGGCCGGCGAGGTCCTCCAGCGCCGGGGAGAAGCGGGGGGTGGGCACGCGCAGCACCAGGGTGGAGTCCGTCGGACGCCCGCGGTCGTCGCTGCTGGTCTGCTCGTCGGCGACCAGCCCGCCCCACCCCCGGGTCAGCCGCAGCGCCTCGTCGCGGGCGGTCCCGACGTCGTCGGCGACGACGCTCACCTCGCCCGTGGCCACCACCGCGCGCTCCAGGGCGGGTCGTGCGGCGGAGGCGCCCACGACCGAGCGGCCGTCGTCCGGCGCACCGGGCGCCACCTCCTCGGTCGTGGTCCCGCTGTCCGTCGAGGACGGCCCCGAGCGCGGGTCCGCGGTGGACCCGCCCGCGGAGTCGGTTCCCGATCCCGACGAGCCCCCGCCCGGGCCGCAGCCGGTGAGCACCAGCAGCAGCAGCGCCAGGGGCGCCAGCAGCAGCAGGCGGGAGGGACGGGCGGCGGTGCGGGTGCGTGTCATGCCGGTGTGACGCAGTCGACGCCCGACCGGTTCCCCACCCGGTGCGCAGGTCGTCGTACGCCGTGGGTGTGCCACGCTGGCGAGGTGCCCGACCGCCCCACCGTGCCCCCCCCACGTGGTCGTCGTCGGCGGCGGCGTCTCCGGCCTGGCGGCCGCGCACCGGCTGCGGACGCTGCGCCCCGGCGTCGCGGTGACCGTGCTCGAGTCCTCGCCGCGCCTCGGCGGCAGCCTGCGGGTCGAGGAGGTCGGCGGCGTCGCGGTCGACGTCGGGGCCGAGGCGGTGCTGCACCGCCGGCCCGAGGCGACCGGTCTGGCCCGCGAGGTCGGCCTGGGCGCCGACCTGGTGCACCCCGCGACGACGACGGCCCACCTGTGGAACCGCGGGCGGCTGGTGCGGATGCCGCGCACCCTGATGGGGGTGCCGACCGACCTCCGGGCGCTGGACGGCGTGCTGTCGACCGCCGGGGTCGCCCGGGCCGCGCTCGACGGGGTGCTGCCCGCCACCGACCTGGGCGAGGACGACGTGAGCGTCGGCCGGCTGGTCGAGGAGCGGCTCGGTGCCGAGGTCGTCGACCGGCTCGTGGAGCCGCTCCTCGGTGGGGTGTACGCCGGCCACGCCCGGGAGATCTCCGCCCGTGCGGCGGTGCCCCAGGTCGTGGCGCTGCTCGGCCGCGACCGGGCCCTCTCGCGGGCGGCGAGGGACGCGCTGCCCCCGGCCGACCAGCCGCTGGCCGCCCCGGTCTTCGCCGGCCTGCGCGGGGGAGTGGGGCGGCTGCCGCTCGCCGTGGCCGAGGCCGCCACCGCCGCCGGCGTCGTCGTCCGGACCGGTGCGACCGTCCGCGACCTCGCCCGTCGCCCCGGTGGCGGGTGGCACCTCGTCGTCGGCTCGGCCCACGACCCCGAGCTGCTCCGGGCGGACGCCGTCGTGCTGGCCACCCCGGCGCGGGCGACCGCGCGCCTGCTCAGCGACGTCGCCCCCGCGGCGGCGCTGACCCTGGCCCGGCTGGAGTACGCCTCGGTCGCGATCGTCACGCTCGCCGTGCGCGAGGTCGACCTGCCGGCCGTCGCGGGCTCGGGCTTCCTGGTGCCGCCGGTCGACGGCCACCACATCAAGGCCTCCACCTTCTCGTTCGCGAAGTGGTCCTGGGTCCGGGAGGCGGGCGCGGCCGACGGGCTGCTGTTGCTGCGCTGCTCGCTGGGGCGTCACCGGGAGGAGCAGGTGCTGCAGCGGCCCGACGAGGAGCTGGCCGCGCTGGCGGTCGCCGACCTGGGCGCCGCGATCGGCACGACCGTGCACCCGGTCGACGTGCACGTGCAGCGGTGGGGCGGGGCGCTGCCGCAGTACGCCGTGGGCCACCTCGAGCGGGTGGCGTCGGTGCGGCGCGAGGTCGGGCGGGTCCCGGGGCTGGCGGTGTGCGGCTCGGCGTACGACGGGGTGGGTGTGCCGGCCTGCATCGCCTCGGCCGAGCTGGCGGTGGCCGAGGTGCTTCTGCGGCTTGACACAATGGAGCCATGACCGAGGAGCAGAAGTCGCAGGGCAAGAAGGCACGCGAGCTGAACGACACGATCCGCTACACGATGTGGTCGGTCTTCTCGCTGCGCGACCTGCTCGGCGGCGAGGCCGACCGCGAGGTCGAGGCCCGCGAGCTCGACGAGCTGGTGGCCAAGCTCGAGGCCGGCGACGTCGTGGTCCGCGGCCTGTACGACGTGGCCGGGCTGCGCGCCGACGCCGACGTGATGGTGTGGTGGCACGCCGAGACCGTCGAGCAGCTGCAGGCCGCCTACCACCAGCTGCGGGCGACCCGGTTCGGCCGCCGCCTGGCGCCGGTGTGGTCCCAGGTGGCGCTGCACCGCCCCGCGGAGTTCAACAAGAGCCACATTCCGGCGTTCCTGGCCGGCGAGGACGCGCGTGACTACGTCTGCGTCTACCCGTTCGTGCGGTCCTACGAGTGGTACCTCCTCGAGGACTCCGAGCGCCGCGCCATGCTCGCGGAGCACGGCCAGATGGCGCGCGGCTTCCCCGACGTGCGGGCCAACACCGTCGCGAGCTTCGCGCTCGGCGACTACGAGTGGCTGCTGGCCTTCGAGGCCGACGAGCTGCACCGCATCGTCGACCTGATGCGCCACCTGCGCGGCTCGACCGCGCGGCGCCACGTGCGCGAGGAGCTGCCCTTCTACACCGGCCGGCGCCGCACCCCGACCGAGCTGGTCACCGCGCTGCCCTGAGGGCGGCGCGCGCTCGGCTCAGGCGTCCTCGGGACCGGGCTCGGCGTCGAGGGTCATGCTGACCGAGTTGATGCAGTAGCGCTGGTCGGTGGGAGTGCCGTAGCCCTCGCCGGAGAACACGTGGCCCAGGTGCGAGCCGCAGGTCGCGCAGCGCACCTCGGTGCGGACGCTGCCGAAGGAACGGTCCTCGAGGTACTCCACCCGGTCCTCGGCGAGGGGGGCGTAGAACGACGGCCAGCCGCAGTGGGAGTCGAACTTGGTCTCGGAGCGGAACAGCTCCGCCGAGCACGCCCGGCAGCGGTAGACGCCGACGGTCTTGGTGTCGGTGTACTCCCCGACGTACGGCGCCTCGGTGCCGGCCTGGCGCAGCACGCGGAACTCCTCCGGGGTGAGCTCGGCCTTCCAGTCGGCATCGCTCTTGTTCACCTGATAAGTCATGCCGCCAACGATAATCTCGGCGCCCAAGCGGTGAAATCCGCCACACAGGGTATTGACCTCTGCAGTGGACATCTGTTCACTCAAACGGACACCCGGCCAAGGAAGAGGACGTCGTAGATGGTGGCTGAACGAGTGCCCGAGAAGGTGACGGGGGCGGCGAGCAAGCTCCCGTGGTCCAACATCCGCAAGATCGGTGCCGGACTGACCACGCCGCTGCACCCGGACGACTACCTGTCCCTCATCAACCCGCTGTGGACCGCGCGCGAGCTGCGCGGACGCATCGAGAAGGTGGTCCCCGAGACCGACGACGCCGCCACGATCGTGATCCGCCCCGGGTGGGGCTGGCACTACGACCACGTGCCGGGCCAGTACGTCGGCATCGGCATCCAGGTCGAGGGCAAGTTCCACTGGCGCTCCTACTCGGTGTCCTCGCCGCCCAAGCGCACCGGCCGCACCATCGCCATCACGGTGCGCGCCATGCCCGAGGGCTTCCTCTCCGAGCACCTGGTCTCGGGCCTGGAGCCCGGCACGATCCTGCGCCTGGCCGCCCCCAACGGCGACTTCGTCCTGCCCGACCCGCCGCCGGCCAAGCTGTTCTTCCTCGTCGGCGGCAGCGGCATCACCCCGGTGATGTCCATGCTCCGCACGCTCGACCGTCGCGACACGATGCCCGACGTGGTGCTGGCCTACAGCTCGCCCACCGAGGACCGGATGATCTTCCGTGACGAGCTCCGGCAGCTCAGCGAGAAGCACGAGGGCCTGCGGCTGCACCTGCAGCACACCGACGAGGACGGCATCCTGGAGATGTCCGACCTCGACCGGGTCTGCCCCGACTGGAAGGAGCGCGAGACCTACGCCTGCGGTCCCGCGCCCATGCTCGACGCCTGCGACGAGCACTGGGAGTCCGCCGGTCTCGAGGACCACCTGCACCTCGAGCGCTTCTCCCTCGACCTCGGCGGCGACGGCGCCGAGGGCGGCACCCTGACCTTCACCAACTCCCACAAGGAGATCGAGGTCGACGGTGCCAAGACCGTGCTCGAGGCGGGGGAGGAGGCCGGCCTCGGCCTGCCCTACGGCTGCCGCATGGGCATCTGCCACACCTGCACCCTCACGCTCGCCGAGGGCACCGTGCGCGACCTGCGCAACGGCGACGAGTACAACGGCCCCAACGTCTCGATCCAGACCTGCGTCACGGCTCTCGCCGGCGACTGCAAGCTCGACATCTGAGCCACCCGGCTCGCCCCGCACGCCCACCTGCACCACCGATGAAGGAGTCGCACACATGGCCATCGCCGATGTGAAGGAGTACACCCATCTCTCCCCCGAGGAGGTGGAGGAGCTGGGTCGCGAGCTCGACCAGGTCCGCGCGGACATCGAGGAGTCGCGCAACGCCGACGACGCGGCGTACATCAACCGCATGATCACCATCCAGCGCCGCCTGGCCACGGCCGGCCGGATCACGCTGTTCGCCAGCAAGTGGAAGCCGGCCTTCTTCGCCGGCGCCGCGATGCTCGGCGTGGCCAAGATCCTCGAGAACATGGAGATCGGCCACAACGTCATGCACGGCCAGTGGGACTGGATGAACGACCCCGAGATCCACTCCAGCACCTGGGACTGGGACACCGCGCAGCCCGGTGAGCAGTGGAAGCACAGCCACAACTACGTGCACCACCAGTTCACCAACGTGCTCGGCCACGACAACGACATCGGCTACGGCATCCTGCGGATGGCCCGCGAGCAGAAGTGGAACATCGTCAACCTCGGGCAGCCGATCTACAACGCGCTGCTCGCCTCGCTGTTCCAGTGGGGCGTCGCGCTCCACGACCTCGACATCGAGTCGATCCGCAAGGGCCAGAAGGACCCGGAGGTGATGAAGAAGCAGCTCAAGCAGATCGGCGTGAAGGTGCGTCGCCAGGTCGGCAAGGACTACATCCTCTTCCCGCTGCTGACCGGGCCCGCCGCGATCCAGACCGCCAAGGCTAACGCCCTGGCCAACCTGAGCCGCAACCTGTGGTCCTACATGATTATCTTCTGCGGCCACTTCCCCGACGGTGCGCTCCACTTCTCCGAGGAGGAGATCGAGGACGAGACCCGCGCGGAGTGGTACCTCCGCCAGATGCTGGGCTCGGCCAACTTCCAGGGCGGCCCGCTGCTGCACATCATGTCGGGCAACCTCGGCTACCAGATCGAGCACCACCTGTTCCCCGACCTCCCCAGCAACCGCTACGGCGAGATCAGCGACCGGGTGCGGCCGCTGTGCGAGAAGTACGGCGTGCCCTACACGACCGGTCCGCTGCACCGCCAGTACGGCCAGGCGCTGCGCACGATCATGAAGCTCTCGCTGCCCAACAAGTTCACCAAGCCGGCCCGCCACGACTCGGCGGACTCGATCGAGGTGCCGCGGGGCCGCAAGAAGGACTCCGAGCGCCCGACGCGTCGTACGGAGACCGGCACCTGGACCAGCCGGGCCTCTGCATGATCGATCAACCCCGCACCGGGATCGGCGAGCTGCCGTTCGCGAGCATGGGGGACCTGGGCCTGGACAAGAAGCGGGTGACGCAGTGCGCGCTCAGCCGCATCTGCGGTGTCTGCGCCCTGTCGCTGGACCGTCCCGTGGCCTTCGTGGGGAGCGGCGAGGAGCTGGAGCGCAACGCGTTCCACTTCCCGCCGACCCACCGGGCGTGCGCCGAGCACGCGCTCGAGCACTGGGCTCCGAGCTGGAGCGCCTCGCTGGGACACCCGACGCAGCCGGAGAGCTGGGTGATGGTGACGACCTCGGGCTTCGAGTTCGTGCGCCAGAACGCCGACGCGGAGGACCGCCGCCCGGTGTTCTCGCCCAACTCGATCCTCGAGCAGCACAGCCAGACGGTGGCCTGAGCCACCGGCACCGCACGACGCGCCGATCCCCGGGACGCCCCCGGGGGTCGGCGCGTCGTCGTCGTCCTAGGTGCGCGCGTGCGGGGTGCGCAGGGCCGGGTGCCCGAGAGCGGCCATCAGCCGCTCCGTGGCCCCGAGGGCGGTCACGGCGCCGATCTCGGTCGCCACCCGCTCGCGGCGCTCGCCCTCGGGGTCGCCGCCGTCCAGCACCTCCTGCAGGAAGCCGAGCAGGGACGTCCGGTCCTGGAGCAGGGGGCCGGCCAGCGAACCGGCGAAGTCGGTGACGTTGAACCCGCGCCCGAGCTGGTACTCCTCCAGGTCGGGGCAGAAGTGGCCGATCGGTCGGTCCAGCGTGAGGTAGTCGGTCCAGATGCTGCTGTAGTCCGTGACGAGGCAGCGCGAGTGGCCCAGCAGCCCGTAGAAGGAGACCTGGGCGGCCGCGAGGTCGGCGTCGGTGATGACGCGGAAGCCCCCCGTCGCGTAGTCGTCGGCGTCGAGCATGTGCGGCTTCACGACGATCTGGCCGCCCAGGCGGCGTACGAGGTCGTCGGCGGCACGCAGGTCCTCCAGCAGGTCGGCGCGGGTGCTCAGCCGGCCGGAGTCCGACCACGACTGCCCCTCGCCGCCGCCGGACTCACGGTAGGTCGGCGCCCACACCACCACGGGCGCGGCGGGGTCCAGGCCCAGGGCGGCGAGGGCCGCCGGGGCCACGGGGCGCCCCATCTGGTCGACGCGCGGGTTGCCCGTCACCAGCAGGGCCGAGGGCGACATCCCGAGCCCCGCGGCCTTGCTGCGCCCGAACTGCTCGGTGCCCGCCACCAGGTAGGTGGACGACAGCTGTGCCCGGAACGCGGAGTTGGCCGTCCGCTTGGGGCCGTCGCCGTGCCAGACGTTGACGACGGTGCGGTCGGCGGGCGGTGGTGGCGAGCCGAAGAGGCCGTGGGTGAAGAACACCAGCTCAGCCGTCACGTAGCGGTGGAAGGCGCGCAGCGAACGCTTCGGGACCGGGTGCAGGCGTGAGCGGTCGAGGTCCGCGAGCATCCAGGTGGCGTCGCTGCCGTCGGAGGCCACCAGCCAGTAGACCTCGCCGTCGTAGTGCTGCAGCAGGTGGCGCAGCACCTCCACCGCGTTGCCCTCCCGGTCGGGGACACCGTGGACGACGGCGTGACGACGCGGCCGGACGGACCTCATCGACGTCAGGGTGGCCCAGGTCAGGAGCCGGCTCAGCCACCGTGAGCGAGTGCCTGCGGCACCTACGAACCGCGCTCGCACCTGTGCGCGGAGACGGCTCGCGCGCGCCGCGGCGCGGGAGGAAGAGGGCACGGTGACCGTGGCTTTCTGCTCGGGGGCGGAGCGCGGGAGGTCGGTCTGGTGCGACCGGGAGCACGACGGACCGATTATGCAGTGTCGGGCGACCGCAGGGGGCGAGTGCTACTAGGTTGGGCTGGTGGCCACTCCTCCTGCGATCGTCGCGGCCGACGACCACGAGGTGCGGGTCACCAGTCCCGACCGGGTGGTCTACCCGGCGACGGACCGCACGCCCGAGGTCACCAAGCTGCAGGTGGTGGAGTACTACGTCGCCGTCCGTGACGGCATCCTGCGCGCCCTGGAGGACCGGCCGGTGGCGCTGGAGCGGTGGACCACCGGGGTGCACGAGGGCATCACCCTCGCGACCGGCCGCGGCGACAAGAGCGACGCGTTCTACTCCAAGCGGGTGCCCAGGGGCGCTCCGCCGTACGTCGGGACGGCCCGCGTCGCCTTCCCCAGCGGCCGCCCCGCCGAGGAGGTCTGCGTGACCAACCTCGCCACCGTCGGCTGGTGCGCCCAGATGGGCACGATCACCTTCCATCCGTGGCCCACGCGCAGCGGCGACAACGACCACCCCGACGAGCTGCGCATCGACCTCGACCCCCAGCCGGGCACGACCTTCACCGACGCCGTCCGGGTCGCCGGCGTCGCGCGCGAGCTGCTCGAGGAGCTCGGCATCACCGGCTACCCCAAGACCAGCGGCAACCGGGGCGTGCACGTCTACGTCCGCATCGAGCCGCGCTGGGACTTCGTCGACGTCCGCCACGCCGCGATCGGCTTCGGCCGGGCGCTGGAGCAGCGCGACGAGGGCGTGACGACCCGGTGGTGGAAGGAGGAGCGCGGCGAGCGGATCTTCGTCGACTTCAACCAGAACGCCCGCGACCGCACGATCGCCTCGGCGTACTCGCTGCGGCCCAGGCCCGGTGCCCCCGTCTCCACGCCCGTCACGTGGAAGGAGCTCGCCGGGCTCACCGACCCCCGCGACCTCCACCTGTTCTCGGTGCCCGACCGGCTCGCCGACGGCGACCCGTGGGCCGGCATCGACGACACCGCGCACTCGCTGGAGCCGCTGCTGCGGCTCTACGAGGAGTCGGGGGAGGGGGAGGCCAACTACCCGCCCGACTACCCCAAGATGCCCGGCGAGCCGCCCCGGGTGCAGCCGTCGAAGAAGGTCGCCTCGCACTGGGACGACGACGGCAACCGCGTGGCGGACTGAGCGTCGCGGTGCGACCTCAGCCGGTGAGGCTCTCCACGAACGAGCGCAGCGCCGGGAGGCCGAAGCTGTCGATGGGGGTTTGGGTGGCCGGGACGACCTCGGCCACCACCTGAGCGGCGAGCGGCAGCCCGAGCGTCGCGGCGAGGACGGCCTTGGCCGCCTCGTCGCGGTGGTCGGGGCCGAGGTCGGCGAAGACCGGGTGGTGGACCTCGACACCGAGGCGTCCCCGGTCGACGCGCGCCCCGACGACCACGTCGCGCAGTGCGAGGTCGTGGCCCGCGACGACCACGGAGGCGGTCTCGAGGTCCTCGACGGCCGGCTGCACCTCGGGCTTCCTGCGGAACAGTGCCATCAGAACCCCGAGATCCCCTCGCCGTCGCCGGCCTGCTCCTCGAAGCTCTCGTGCTCGAGCAGGTGGAGGACCGGGACGCCGAGCTTGCGGCGCGCGCGGGAGGTCCAGTCGACGTGGAACAGCTCGGCCACCACGTGCGGCCGGGTGAGCACGATGACCTCGCGGGCGTCGACCTCGCCGGCCCGCCGCACCAGCGCGTCGACCGGCTCGCCGGTGACGGCCAGGCCAACCGCCCGGGCCCCGGTGCCCTCGAGCGACGCGACGGCCGCGGCGACGTCGGCGTCGCAGCGCTCCCGGACGTCGTGGCGCAGCTCCTCGGCAGCCTCGGCGTCGACGAGCACGGGTGGGCTGGTCAGCATCTCGCCGGTGCCGAGCGCGCCGATCGCGCTCTCGACGCGGGCGGCGGGGTCCTCGACGGGCAGCAGCACGTGGTAGCGGACCGGCTCGTCCACGCCCTCGTGCAGCGCGACCAGGTTGCTGACGTCGGTGGGGCTCAGCGGCTGCTCGACCAGCACCACCACGTCGTACGACGCACCGGGCCGGCGTGCGTCGGGGTCGGGGGTGTGGTCGGTCATGCGGGGCTCCTCACGGTCGGGTCCCCAACACCCTAGTGAGGTCGTAGCCCACGGGCTCCTCGAGCTGCTCGTAGCCGCAGGACCCCGGGTCCCGGTCGGGGCGCCAGCGCTTGAACTGGGCCGTGTGCCGGAACCGGCTGCCCTCCATGTGCTCGTAGCCGACCTCGAGCACCCGCTCGGGCCGCAGCGGGGTGAACGACAGGTCCTTGCCGACGCTCCAGCGGCTCTGGGTGCCCGGCACCCGGTCGGGGTTGGCGATCGCGTCGCCGGCCCAGGCCGACCACGGGTGGTCCTCGATCGAGCACTCCAGCGGGGCCAGCTCCTCGACCAGCTCGGCCCGGCGGGCCTCGGTGAAGGACGCGGCCACGCCGACGTGCTGGAGCCGGTCGCCGTCGTGGAGCCCGAGCAGCAGGGAGCCGAGCAGCGGCCGCTCGGGGGTGGAGTTCTTGTGCAAGCGGTAGCCCGCGACGACGACGTCGGCGGTGCGGGCGTGCTTGACCTTGAACATGGTGCGGCCGTTCTCGACGTACGCCGAGGACAGCGGCTTGGCCATCACCCCGTCGAGACCGGCGCCCTCGAACTGCTCAAACCACTGCTCGGCCTCGACCGGGTCGGTCGTGGTGCGGGTGAGGTGGATCGACCCGGCGACGCCGTCGAGGTGGGCGAGCTCGGCCTCGAGCCGGGCGCGGCGCTCCGCGAGCGGACGGTCCACGAGCGACTCGTCGCCGATGGCCAGCAGGTCGAAGGCGACGTAGGACGCGGGGGTCTTCCCCGAGAGCATCGTGATGCGCGACTCCGCGGGATGGATGCGCTCCTGCAGCACCTCGAACTCCAGGCGGGGCCCGATCGCCACGAACAGCTCGCCGTCGAGCACGCACCGCTCCGGCAGCTGCTCCAGCACGGCCGCGACGACCTCGGGGAAGTAGCGCGTCAGCGGCTTGGTGTTGCGCGAGGCCAGCTCGACCTCGTCGCCGTCGCGGAAGACCAGGCAGCGGAAGCCGTCCCACTTGGGCTCGAACAGCAACCCGCCGTCGTGCCGTGCCGGGTCGGGCACGCCCTTGACGGACTTGGCGAGCATCGGCCGCACGGGCGGCATCACGGGGAGGTCCACGCTCCCGACCGTAACGTCCTGTGCACGGTGGTTGGACGTCGTCCGGTCGCTCTCGTAGGTTGGGAGCGCGTTGGGGGTCGACGCAGGTCTGGCTGGGGGCGAGAGACGGATGACGGCATACCGCGACGCCGTGTCCGCGCTGGGCGCCCGGCAGAAGTCCCAGCGAGGGGTCTCGCTGTACTCCCGCTTCGTCAACCGCCCTCTCGGTCGCCTGGTCGCGGCCGCGGCCCACACGCTGGGCCTGTCCCCCAACCTCGTCAGCCTGCTCTCCGCCGTGGTCACCCTGGCCGGGGTCGCGGTCCTGGCCCTCGTGCCGCCGACGTGGTGGTCGGGGGTGCTGGTGTGGCAGCTGCTGGCCTGGGGCTTCGTCCTGGACTCGGCGGACGGCCAGGTGGCGCGCCTGCAGTCGCGTTCCTCCCCGGGAGGGGAGTGGCTCGACCACGTCATCGACGCGGGCAAGATGGTGGTGGTGCACGCCGGGGTGCTGGTCGGCTGGTACCGCTTCACGGACCTCTCCGACGGGCTGCTGCTGGTCCCGCTGTTCTTCCAGCTCGTGGCCGTGGTGATGTTCGCCGGGCTCACCATCGTGGCGCTGCTCAAGCGCGTGGCCGGCGTCACCAGGAGCGAGGGACAGGGCGGACCCTCGTGGGTGCGTGCCGTCGGGCTGCTGCCGGCCGACTACGGCATCCAGACGCTGTTCTTCGTGCTGTGGGGGGCCGTCGGTGTCTTCGCCGCGGCGTACACGCTGCTGGCGGTGGTCAACGCGGTCCTGCTCGTGCTGCTGAGCGCCAAGTGGTGGGGCGAGCTCCGGGCGCTCGCGGGGCCTCAGGGCTGAGGGATCCGCTCGGGCGTGGCGGCTGCCTCGGCGCGTAGGGCGTTGCGCCGCAGCTCGCGTCGCACCGCGATCGAGGACATAGTGACGCGCACCACCAGCCCCGCCACGACACCGCCCAGGGTCGCCTCGATCGAGATGGTGGCCCCCAGGGCAGTTAACGGCAGACCGACGACGGCGCCGACCGCGGTGGCCCGGCTGACGGTGTCGAGGCGCTGCAGTGTGGACAGCACGGCATTGGACAGGCACAGCTGAGTGAAGGCGAGCGCCAC
The DNA here is from genome assembly GCF_003752505.1 of Nocardioides aurantiacus. Classification (NCBI taxonomy): domain Bacteria; kingdom Bacillati; phylum Actinomycetota; class Actinomycetes; order Propionibacteriales; family Nocardioidaceae; genus Nocardioides; species Nocardioides aurantiacus. Next base: position 1,400,434 of record NZ_RKHO01000001.1, read on the forward strand.
GATGCTGCCTGCAAGGGGGTACACCCAGGGGCTGACGCTGATCTGGCTGTTGCCCAGCCAGCGCACGAGGAAAGGCATGGCCACGGTCACCCCGCCGAGAAGCGGAACGGCCATGGAAGCGATCAGTTTTGACGCAGACGCGATGCGCGCGAACGGGGTCGGGCCTCGCGGTACCCAGCCCTGGAGTAGCGAGTTCAGCGGCGTGAGACCGACCGTGATCTGTCGTTGCAGCTTGTCGATCAGCGCATAGGCCGGTTGCAAGGAGGGCGCGATGAGCGACACGAGGACCAGGGGCGCTGCGGCAGACACGTTCGTGGTCACCGTGGCCCCGAGGCCGTGCCGGTGCGCCCGTGCCACCTGGCGCAGGGTGGACCTCGTGGCGGGCGACCCGCTGCGGGTCGCCCTGTGGACGGCGACGCAGGAGACTGCAGCGGCGAGGAGCATGCCGCCGAACTGGCACAGCAGGCCCTCCAGCGCGCTGCCACCGGCATACATCCAGCCGATCCCCGCAGCCGTCCCGGTGACGCGCGGCACGGTCTCGAACCACAGCAGACCCGACGGCTGCGCCATCCCGACGAAGAACCAGCCCGAGGTCAGGCCGATGCCGACGGTCGTCACGGCGCCCGCGACCGCAAGATCGGTGCGCTGATGGGCGAACCCGGCCGCCAGTGCCCCACTCGCGGCCGCCACTGGGAGGTAGAGCGCCAGCCGCAGCCGCACTGAGTCGAAGAAGACCGTCCGTCGTGTCCGGGTGTCGCCCATGGCGACGAGCGCCGGCCCGGAGGTCTGCCAGCCGTATGCGACCACGACCGAGCCAATCGTGCCGAGCGACTGCCCGAGCGCGATGGAACCCCACGCGGCACCCCCGTCCGCCTTGATGAGGGCAGGAACAATCAGTAGCGACGCGATGGTCAGCAGCGCCATGGGGAGGGTGAAGGTGGCCAGACGACGTGCGCCTGCCCACGTGAGGGTGAGCTTGGCCTCTCGGCCTGATGGCTGGACCATCAGCGTGTCGTGACCGGGTGTCGAGTAACGATCACCGGACAGGCCGTGAGCCGTAGGATGCCGACGTGACCACGTTCCGCTCTCTCGGTGACTTCACAGGGATGAACTAGACAAGGGTAGGTCACTAGCCTGGCAGGCTGCCTGGTTCGCGACCTCGAACTTGGTCGTCAGGGCATGGTGGTGTCCGGGGCGGCTCCGTGTGGCGATCCTACGGGCGTTCGGGGCCGCTGTCGGCAACGGCGTCGTGATGCGCGGCGACGTGCGCGTGCACTGGCCGTGGAAGCTCACGGTCGGGAACGACTGCTGGATCGGGGAGGGGGTGTGGATCCTGAACCTCGAGCCGGTGGTCCTTGGTGACGACGTTTGCGTCTCCCAGGGTGCAATGCTCTGCACTGGGAGCCACGACAGACGTTCGCCCAGCTTCGAGTTCGACAACGCCCCCATCCGGGTGGCCGACGGAGCGTGGATCGCTGCGCGCGCCACCGTGCTGCGCGGGGTGAGCATCGGCGCGGACGCCGTCGTGGGTGCCACTGCACTGGTGACCCAGGACGTGGCCGTCGGCGACGTCGTCCACGCCCCCGCGTCGGTCGTCCGGCAGAGCAGGAGCTGAGTCACCTGCCCGCCAAGCCCAAGCGTGTCCTCTCGGTGGTGACGCTCGTCACGCCCCACGGGGAGTACGGCGGGCCTGTCAGGGTGGCGGTCAACCAGGCGAGGAGCCTCCGGTCGGCCGGCTGGGACGTCGTGCTGGTGGGCGCCCATCGTGGTTGGGGCTCGACGGGTCCGCCTACCAAGGTCGACGGCGTGCCGACGATGCTCTGGCCCGCGCGGACCCTCGTCCCGGGCGCCGGCTTCGCCGGGGTCGGCTCGCCGGGTCTGTGGCGGTGGGTGCGTCGGCACGCCCGGGACTTCGACGTCGTCCATGTCCACCTGGCGCGCGACCTGGTCACGCTTCCCGCCGCCTGGCTGGTGCGACGTCTGGGCGTGCCGTACGTCCTGCAAACCCACGGAATGGTGGACGCCACCTCGAACCCCCTGGCGGTGCCGTTGGACGCGGCCATGACCCGACCGGTCCTGCGCTCGGCCGGCCGCGTCCTCCACCTCACCCTCGAAGAGCTGCACGGGTTACAGCAGGTGGTGCCGAGCGGGCTACGGACCGCGGTCCTCCACAACGGCGTGCCCCTGCCCTCGGATCCGGCCGGCGGAGGGTCCCGCACGGTCCTCTACCTGGCGCGGCTGGCGCCGCGGAAGCGTCCGGGGGCCTTCGTCGAGGCTGCGCGTGTGCTGGCCTCGCGCCATCCGGACGTCGAGTTCGTGATGGTGGGCCCAGACGAGGGCGAGGGGGCCGCGGTCAAGGAGGCGATCCGCCAGGCGGTGGCAGGGGGAGCGCGCGTGAGCTGGACCGGGGCCGTCGCGCCGGAGAACACCGAGGCCGCCATGCGCCAGGCCTGCTCCTACGTCCTCCCAGCGGTCGACGAGCCCTACCCGATGTCCGTGCTCGAGGCCATGGCGCTCAGTCTCCCTGTACTCGTCACCGACAGTTGCGGACTCGCGCCGGCCATCGCTCGGGCCGGCGCGGGGATCGTCGTCGATGCGTCCCAGGAGTCGCTGGTCGAGGCACTCGATCGGCTACTGTCAGACCCCGTTGCAGCCGCTGCAATGGGGATCCGCGGCCGTGCTCTCGTTCAGCAGGAGATGGACATGGCCGAGGTGGCCGACCGTCTGTCCAACACCTACATCGAGGTCATCTCACCTGGCTGACCAGCGCCGGACGAACAGGACGCAGGCGATCGCGACCACCAGACCGCCCGTGGCCTGGAGGAGCGACCCTCGCAGCAGGATGGTCAGGAACACGGGGAAGACGGCCCCGACGATGCCCCAGACGTCCCCGAGGTGCAGTCGGTCGGCGAGGCGGATGTCCATCCGCTGCAGCCAGTAGCCCAGCAGGACGAACACGATCAAGACGCCCGCGGGGCCGAGGTTGATCATGCCCTCGGCCCACATCGGTGCCGACAGGTTCTCCACGGAGTAGTTGCGGTACTGGGCCAGCAGGATGCCGGTGTCGGTCGGCTTGTCGGCCCAGATCGAGCGTGGCACCCAGAACAGGAGGCTGCCGGTTATCTGCCGCAGGGGCTCCACCAGGCCGTCGTGCCAGTACGCGTAGCTGTTGGCGATCTGCCAGAAGGCGTCGTAGTCCGGGTTGGCGCGGTACTCGCCGAAGAAGCCTGCTCGTGCGAACGAGGCGGTCTGGTCAGCCCGCCGGAACGCGTCGGCCAGAGGGAACAGGAACAGGAAGGCCGCGATGGTGCCAAGCCCCAGCGCTCGGGCGCGCGCGGGGGTGCGCGCCGCGCCGAGGTAGACCGCGATCGCGAAGGCGACGATGCCGAAGCCGTAGCGGGCGGTGGACACAGGATTGTTGCTGACCAGGAGCAGGGCGACACCCACCAGGGCGACAGCAGCGAGCCAGGCGCGCCGGGTGGGCTCCCGCGACCGGATCCGCAGCTGCACCAGGGCCCCAGTCCCGATGAGCAACGGGTAGACCGCCAGGGCCGAGATGATCGCGTTGACTGACGGGTCGGGGAACGCCGCCGACGTGGCCTCGCTGGCGGCGTCCCGGCTGGCGATGAGCGTGCCGGGTCCGATGCGGGAGACGAAGAAGGCCAGGAAGACGAGTCCGGCCGCGTAAAGCAGGTAGGTCCGCGCGGGGTGGGGAGCGGTGTCTCGGGCAGGAACGGGCCTGGCTCGCGTGCGTGCGGTGCCCCGAGCAGTCGGAGGCACGGCCCGGGACCGCACCACCGCTGCGGACCGTCCCACCTCGTAGGCCAGCAGACCCGCCACCACGATGTATGTGGCAGGCCTGTCCAGGACCGGGTCCATGCCGGGAGTGGTTCCCGAGATCTGGTCGGAACGGATCTGGACGCTCGGCGCGAGACCGAGGAAGAGGTAGACGAAGAGGCAGAAGAAGAAGTCGAACAGCCGGGGGCGGTTCGCGCAGCAGATGAAAGCGAGCCGCCCGCCGTACACGGCCATCACCACTAGCGTGATCCGCCAGGCGTCGGAGCGGCCCACGTCGGGCACGGTCGTTGTCAGCCACAATGGGAGCAGGACAGCGAGGCCGCTCACCAGGGCCACCAGACCGGCGACCCCCGGCCCGGCTCGCTGGGTTACCAGGGTGGTCGCGCCGCGGTCACCGAGGAGCTTGTCGCCACCGCGGGTCATCGGCAGACCTGCCCTCCGTTGCCATCAGTCCCCGGTCCGTGCCCGGGGCGGGCTATCATCGCACGGCTGGCCCGACCGATCTCGGGGACTGGCTGGCCCTCGTGGCGAGGGGTTCACTGCCGACCAAGGAGTCTTCTTTCCATGACGCTGCGTGGCATCTGGGGTCTCGTACGGTTCAACTGGCTCACCCTCGTCGCCGTCACGGCGGTCGGCGCCGGACTGGGCGCGCTCCTGGCCAGCAGCATGACGCCGCAGTACACCGCCCGCTCCGAGGTCTTCGTGTCGGTCAACAACGGAAGCAACACGAGCGAGATCGCGGAAGGTGCGAGCTACTCGCAAGATCAGGCAAGGAACTTCGCCGCGGTAGTCACCCGGGAAGTCGTGCTTGAGGACATCGTCGACTCGCTCGACCTTCCCATGACAGTCAGTGATTTGCGTGATCACGTGTCAGCCACGGTGCCTCTGAACACTTCCATCATCACGATTTCCGTGGTGGACACCTCGGCCCAGCGCGCCGCTGCCATTGCGAACTCGCTCTCCCAAGGCCTGGCACGTGAAATTCCTCAGTTGGCGCCTAGCTCGAGCAACTCGTCGACACCGCTCAGCCTGAAGCCTGTGGAACGAGCGGTACCGCCGCAGTCCCCGTCCTCGCCTCACACCAACCTCGTCATCGTCCTGGGAGCGCTGTTGATGCTCTCTGCGACCGTCCTCGTCCTTGCTGTGAGGGACCTCATCAAGGGGAAGGTGCGTTCGGCCGACCAAGCGGTCGAGATTACCGGTGCTCCTTTGCTGGGCACCATCACCAGCCACCGTGCGCTGCACAAGCGGCCCATGGCGTCGGCTACCGAGAATGCGCTGCGCGCCGAGCAGTACCGGCAGATCCGCACCAACCTGCGCTTCATCCAGATGGACCACGGCCATAAGGTCTTCCTCTTCACCTCGTCAATACCGGGCGAAGCCAAGAGCACCACTGCTGCCAATGTCGCTGCCACGCTGGCCGAGGACGGAGTTCGGGTCTGCCTCGTGGAAGCAGACCTGCGCAAGCCGCGGCTGGCCGAGACGATGAACCTGGTCGACGGCGTCGGCTTTACCAGCGTGCTCGCGCGGTCTCTCTCACTGGACGACGCCCTTCAGCCTTGGGGTGATCATGGACTGAGCGTCTTGCTGGCTGGAGAGGTCCCTCCGAATCCCAGCGAGCTGCTTGGGTCGTCGCGCGCACAAACGCTGCTGAACGAGATTCGAACCAGGTTCGAGGTGACCATCATCGATGCGCCGCCGCTGATTCCTGTGACAGACGCGACACTTCTGGCCAGATTCGCCGGCGGTGCCGTCATGGTGGTGTCCGAGGGGACGGTGGAAGTGCGCGAACTGCGCCGCGCTGTGGAACGGATGGGGATGGTCGACGCTCCCGTCCTCGGAACCATCGTCACCATGTCGAAGGACGCCACCTCGGGCACTTACTACGGCTCGTACGTCACGCAGAGCAACCGCTCAGCTCGGGGGAACCGGGCCTACGCCGAACGGGCCCCTCGATCTGATCCGGCTGGACGCAGCCGTGCGAGGTCGGACGCCTGAGCACAAGCCGACGCGGCGTGGCGCGGGGTCGTTCAGTCGCCGCGACTGGGAGCGCCCGCGTCAGGCCTGTCAATTTTTGAGGGCATCCCCGAGGAGGGGACGGATAGCACGGGCGATCGCAGCATGACCTTGGTCATTGGGGTGCACGTCGTCGTCGGCAACGCGATCGGGTCGTCCTGCTAGCGGTTGTCCCAAGTCGAGGAAGTTGGCCCCACCTACCCTTTCCCGGATGTAGTCGCCAAGTTTGCTGAGGGCGGCAGGAGCGTCCGACGCATCCCAGAGGGGGTTGGTGGCCACGATTCGAGCGTGTGGGAATCGCTTCTCCAGAAACAGGAAGAGGCTCCGGACTGCTGTCTGCTCCTGACCTACTGGTTGCGACAGGTCGTTGCGCCCTCCCGACACGACGATAAGGTCAGGGTCGACACCGTCTCGGTAGGCGCGTTCCGCCATCGTCTGGAAGTCGGGGCACTCTTCTTGGCCACACGCAGAGAAACCCCCGGTCTGGTAACTCTTGAGGAAGCCCGTGCCCCCTCGCGCCAGATTGGTCACGGTCCAATCGGTATTCGTGCTCACAAGCCCAGCCCATGATTTGCCCGGCAAAGACGCGCCGGTTCCGGCGGCGTAAGAATCCCCGAGGAGGAGGATGGACGGGAGGGGCTGGACAGCAGGGGTTTCGAACGGCGCGCCCGTGGATGGCTGCTTCGAGACGACTGAGACAACGACCACTACTGCCAGGATCGTGGCTGCCACGCTGAGAGCGTCCCTGAATCGTGCCAGCGTTGGTCCCATGGCCCCAATCCTAGTCGGGCCGTTCGGTGTCTTATGGCCCCGCCGGACGCAGGTCAATCAGACTGGGTGCCGACGGCGTAGTACTGCAGGTCGAGATTCAGTGGCGAGAGCGCCACGGTAAAGGGCGATCTGAGTCTGGCCACGGTTACTCCGTCTCGGGTGATCTGGGCCATGACCGACCCCGGACCCAGGGGAACTGTGAAGGAGGAGACGCCCTTCTCGGCACGGAAAGACGTTTGCGACCCGGCTACCGATATCGCGACTTCGGCTGGAGCCTTGAGGAACACGAGGGCTTCCGCACGGTCTGACACGGGCGTTCCGGGGCCGAGGCTAGGCCGCATGCCTGCCTGCCCCGGCGGGGGCTCGGCTGCGGCCAACTGGTTTCGGTGGGTGAGGAACAGGCGATCATGGTCCACGGTGGGCGCGCTGCCCTCCTTGAACCATCGGATGTACCACTCAAGTATGTCGAGAAACGCCTGGCCATGGGCGACAGACGGGGCTATGTGGGTGGACTCGCTGTAATCGTTCCACGTGACGATCTGAACCTCGTCCGCACCACCGGATATCGCGCTTCGCCAGGATGCCCGCAGCGTGGCGGTATTCGAGGCTTCAGCGTAGATGTGTTCCCGGGGTCGAGAATCCTGAACAGCTATCGGTGACATCCACCTGCGCCCGAGGCGGTGGGCGCGGGCGGCGTCACCCACGTGGGCTTCCATCCCGCGCGTTGTTCGCTCTCCCCAGCGACCGAAGCCGCGACTGAACGGAGCGTATGCGGCCAAGTTGGAGTCGCTCGCGTCGAGAAACACAGCGGTGAACGACACGCGTATTCCGTGCGCTGACCGGAGACCGAAGATCAGCGCCTGCCACCAGGACGTGGGACGTCGCTCGGCGGCGAACGAATCGAGGCGGAACACGCCGCCGGTGCGGGCTGCGGCGGGGGAGCGGTAGAGCTCGGCGAGCCGTTCGGCCACGAAAGTGGGGTCCGCCCTGCCGATCGAGGCGGTGGCGTCGACCGAGACCGCGACCTGGAACCCGCCCACGTCCGTGGCCGCCTGCATCAGGTCCACCCCCGCCCGCCAGTTGCTGCCGTCCAGGGTCATCACGTTGAGGATGAACCCGTCGATACCGGCCGACTTGGCCTGCTCAACCTCGGTGCGCAGGTCCGCGAGCCGGAAGCCCTCCCCGCGCGGGGATCGCGGGACGGGGCGGTCGCGCAGCAGCCCGCCGTACGCCGCGTGCCTGCCCCCCTCGCCCGCGGGGTCGAGGTAGTTGCGCGTGTAGTAGTCGGACTCGGCGGGCTCGTCGTCGATGGAGATTGGGTAGGGTGGAAAGTAGTGGGCCCAGACGGTTGCCTCGGTGGCACCCGCACCACCTCCGGGTGTAGCACCCGGGACGACGGGGCGGCAACCCGTCCATGCCACGAGCAGAGCGAGGACCAGAAGGCCGATGCTCGCCACCCTGGTCGAACGGTGGTTCCGGGAGGTGCACATGCGCTTCTTCCCTGCCGACGTCGGCTCCGACGCGATGACGGACCCACCGCGGGCCCGGCTGGCTCCACGGTAGGCGAGGCCCCCCAGGGAACGCCACGTCGCGTCGGGGTCGTCTGGACCAGTGCCCAACCCGCGCGGCAGGAGTGGGCCGAGGACCCAGTTTTCCGTCGCTAGACTCCACGGGTCGTCCACGCGTGGTGGTCGGACCGAATGCCATCTGGGGGACGAGGCACGTGGCCAAGACAGCACTGATCACCGGGATCACCGGTCAGGACGGCTCCTACCTGGCCGAGCACCTGCTGGCGAAGGGGTACGACGTGCACGGCATCAAGCGCCGCGCGTCCATGCTCAACACCCAGCGCATCGACCACATCTACGAGGACCCTCACGAGCCGGACCCGCGGCTCCACCTGCACTACGGCGACCTCACCGACTCCTCCAACCTCACCAGGATCGTCGGCGACGTCCGGCCCGACGAGATCTACAACCTCGGCGCCCAGTCGCACGTGGCCGTGAGCTTCGAGCAGCCGGAGTACACCGCCGACGTGGACGGGCTCGGCACCCTGCGGCTGCTGGAGTCCGTGCGGCTGCTCGGCCTGACCGACACCGTGCGCTTCTACCAGGCCTCCACGAGCGAGCTCTACGGGCTCGTGCAGGAGACCCCGCAGACCGAGACGACACCGTTCTACCCGCGCTCGCCGTACGCCGTCGCCAAGCTCTACGCCTACTGGATCACGGTCAACTACCGCGAGTCCTACGGCATGTACGCCTGCAACGGGATCCTCTTCAACCACGAGTCGCCCCGGCGGGGCGAGACGTTCGTGACCCGGAAGATCACGCGCGGGCTCGCCCACATCGCCCTGGGCCTCGACTCCTGCCTCTACCTCGGCAACATGGACGCCCTCCGCGACTGGGGCCACGCCAAGGACTACGTGGTGCTGCAGTGGATGCTGCTGCAGCAGGACCAGCCCAAGGACTACGTCATCGCCACCGGGGAGCAGCACTCGGTGCGCGACTTCGTCCGGTGGAGCGCCGAGGCGCTGGGCGTGACCTTGCGGTTCGAGGGCGTCGGCGTGGAGGAGGTGGGCGTCGTGGAGGCGGTCGACGGCGACCTCGCCCCCGGCCTGCGTCCCGGTGACGTGGTGGTGCGCGTGGACCCCCGCTACTTCCGGCCCGCCGAGGTGGAGACCCTGCTCGGCGACCCGCGCCTGGCGGAGGCCGACCTGGGCTGGAAGCCCACGGTGGGGGTGCGCGAGATGGTGCGCGAGATGGTCGAGCACGACCACGACGCTGCCCGGCGCACCGCCCTGCTCAAGCAGCACGGGTTCGACGTACCGCTGACGGCGGGGGAGTGAGGACGCCATGACGACCCGCAAGCGCGTGTTCGTGGCGGGCCACCGGGGCATGGTGGGCTCGGCCATCGTGCGCCAGATCGAGGCCCGCGACGACGTGGAGCTCGTGACCGCCACCCGGGACGAGGTCGACCTCGTCGACCAGCGCCAGGTGACCGAGTGGTTCGCACGGACGCCGCTGGACGAGGTCTACCTGGCAGCCGCCAAGGTCGGCGGGATCCAGGCCAACAACACCTACCCGGCCGACTTCATCTGGCACAACCTGATGATCGAGGCCAACGTGATCAAGGCGGCCCACGACCAGGATGTCGACCGGCTGCTCCTCCTGGGGTCCTCGTGCATCTACCCCCGCGAAGCACCGCAGCCGATGTCCGAGGACACCCTGCTCACCGGGGTGCTGGAGCCCACCAACGAGCCGTACGCCGTCGCCAAGATCGCCGGCATCAAGCTCTGCGAGAGCTTCGCGCGGCAGTACGGCCGCGACTACCGCAGCGTCATGCCCACCAACCTCTACGGGCCGGGCGACAACTTCCACCCCCAGAACAGCCACGTGCTGCCCGCGCTGATCCGCCGGTTCGACGATGCCGCGCGCAACGGCACCGAGGAGGTCCTGGTCTGGGGCAGTGGCCGACCACGCCGCGAGTTCCTGCACGTGGACGACATGGCGGCCGCGTCGGTCCACGTCATGGAGCTCGACCGCGAGACCTACGCGGCGAACACCGAGCCGATGCTCTCGCACATCAACGTCGGCACCGGGAGCGACCTGTCGATCCGCGAGCTGGCCGAGCTCGTCGCCTCGGTCACGGGCTTCCGTGGCCGGATCGCCTTCGACGCGAGCAAGCCCGACGGCACCCCCCGCAAGCTGCTCGACGTCTCGCGCCTGGCGCGACTGGGGTGGGAGGCCACCGTGCCCCTCGACCGCGGTGTCGCCGAGGTCTACGAGTGGTACCGCGCGCAGGGACACGACGTCCGCGGTGGCTGAGGGCGCCAGCAGGATCCTGTTCGTCGGCATCAACTACGCCCCTGAGCCGACCGGCATCGCTCCCTACACCGCGGGCATGGCCTCGGGCCTCGCCCGCCGTGGCCACGACGTGCGTGTCGTCACCGGCTACCCGCACTACCCGTGGTGGGAGGTCCCCGAGGGGTACGCCGGCCGCCGCATGCGCGAGCAGGTCGACGGTGTCCCCGTGGAGCGCAGGCGCCACCACCTGCCCGGCGACCACGGCACCCTGCGCAGGGCGGCGATGGAGGTGGACTTCGGTGTCCGCTCCACGTTCACGCGGTGGGGCCGTCCCGACGTGGTCGTCGCGGTGAGCCCCGCCATGATCGCCGCCCGCATGACCGTGGCGCGTGCCCGGGCCGCGCGGATCCCCGTCGTGACCTGGGTCCAGGACATCTACACCCTGGGCCTGGTGGAGACGGGTGGCAGCGCGCGGCAGCAGGGCGTCGTACGGGCGGTGGAGCGGGGGCTGCTGCAGGCCTCGACCCGTGCCGTCGTCATCCACGACCGGTTCCGGAGCCGGCTCGTGCAGGACCTCGCCGTCACGACGCCGATCGACGTCGTCCGGAACTGGTCGCACGTCGAGGGCGCCGACGACCCCGACCGCCGGGCCACCCGCGCCTCGCTGGGCTGGGCGGACGACGACGTGGTCGTGCTCCACGCCGGCAACATGGGCGCCAAGCAGGGCCTGGAGAACGTCGTGGACGCCTCGAGGCTGGCCTCCGACCGCCGGTCGCGGGTGCGGTTCGTCCTCCTCGGGGGCGGCAACCAGGCCGAGAGCCTGCGGCGGCGCGATCCCAACGACCGGCTGCAGATCGTCGACCCCTTGCCCGACGGCGAGTTCGAGCGCGCCCTCGGCGCGGCCGACGTCCTGCTGGTCAACGAGCTGCCCGGCCTCACCGAGATGTCGGTCCCGAGCAAGCTCACGACGTACTACGCGACGGGCCTGCCCGTGCTCGCCGCCGTGGGCCCGGCGAGCACGACGGCCCTCGAGGTCGGGCTCTCCGGCGGTGGCGTCGTCGTGCCGGCGGGCGACCCGGCGGCGCTGCTGGGTGCAGCGGAGTCCCTGGGGTCGGACCCCGGACGCGCTGCCGCCCTGGGGGCAGCCGGCGGGGAGTTCCGTCGTCGTCACCTCACCGAGGCGGCGGCGCTCGACGCCTTCGAGCAGACGCTGAGCAGGGCGGTGGGAGCCTGATCGGCTCCCACCGCCCCGCTCGGTCCTGCGACTAGCGGCCGAAGGCCCAGTACTGGAAGTCCTGGACGAGCGGCAGGGCAGTGACGTCGCGGTTCGACGTCAGGTCCATCACGGTGGCGCCGTCTCGCACCAGCGTGGCGCGGACCTCACCGTCCCGCAGCGGGATGGTGACCGCAGAGCTCCCGGCAGGGAGCGAGAAGCTCTGCGCGCTGCCGCCGCTCACCAGCTTCAAGGTGGCGGGCTGCTTGAGGAAGACCAGCCCCTCGACCGTGTCCCTAGGCGGCTTGCTCATGCCGCCCAGCGTGTTTGTCCATGCGTTGATACCCAGGGTCGTTCCCAGAACGGAGAATCGGTGCACACGGTGCGTGACGAAGACGTGGTCCTCTGTAATCGCCGGGGCGGCACCCGTCTTGAACCAGGAGGAGTAGTACTTGGTCAGGTCAGTCAGGACGTGACCGTGTGCCATCGAGGGATTGATCTGGGTCGACTCGCTGTAGTCGTTCCAGGTCACGACCTGCACCATGTCGGCACCGCGTCGGGCACGGGACCACATGGCCCGGAAGGCCTCGGAGTTGCCAGCCTCGGCGAAGGTGAGGGACTTGGGGCGGGCGTCCTGGAAGGCGACGGGCTCCATCCACCTGCGACCCAGGACGTGAGCCTTCGAGGCGTAGTCAGGTGCCCGCTCGACGCTGTCCGGGGTGCGTACCCCCCAGTTGCTGAACCCGTAGCTGAAGGGGGCGAAGGCCTTCATGTTGGTGTCCGAGGCATTGAGGAAAACCGCCATGAACTTGACCGGGACCTGGAACTTGGCCTCGAGGGCCGTGACGACCTGGTCCCACCAGGCCGCACCCTTCTTCTCGGCGTAGAAGGAGGAGAGCAGGAACTCGCCGCCGACCTTCTCCGCGGACGAGTAGGTGTAGAGCTCGGCGAGCTTCGCGGCCACGGCGTCCGGGGTCAGGGTGGCGATCCCGCCGTTGGCGTCGACGTTGGGGACCACGGTGAAGCCGCCGACGTCGCGCGCCGCCTTCATCAGGTTGACGCCGGCGTCCCAGTTGCTGCCGCTCGCGCCCATGATGTTGAGGGTGAAGCCGTCGATGCCGGCGGCCTTGGCCTGGCGCACCTCGGTGCGGAGGTTGGCGATCTTGTAGTCGCTGCCGCCAGGCGTGACACCCAGCGGGCGATCGCGGAGCAGGCCGCCGTAGGCCGCGTGCTTGCCGCCCTCACCGAGGACGCTGAGGTAGTTGCGGGCGTAGTAGTCCGAGGTCCACGTCTGGTTGTCGAGCGAGACGGGGTAGGGCGGGAAGTAGTGGGCGAAGACGCGACGCCCGCTCTCCTGCGGCTCGGCCGGGGGCGTGGTGGGGGCCGGCGCCGTGGTGGGTGACGGCGACGCCGTCGGCGACGGCGAGGTGGTCGGCGTCGGGGACGCGGTGGGGCTCGGAGACGCGGTCGGGGTCGGGGAGGCGGTCGGCGAGGGCGCGGCCGTAGGGCTGGGGGCCGGCACCGAGACGGCGACCGGGGCCGTGGTGGGCGTGGGGGTCGGAGTGGGGGTGGGAGTGGGCGTGGGGGTCGGCGTCGGCGTGGCGGTGGGCGTCGCGGTCGTGGTCGGGGAGAAGGTGAGCACGAGCGCCGGCATGTAGGGCGTGTAGCCCACCTCGCGGGAGAGAACGCGGATGTTGTCGAGCCCGCTGCCCGTCATGCGGACGGTCACGGGCTTGCCCAGCTTGCCGGACAGCGAGGTGACCGAGCCGGTCGCGCGGTAGAGCGTGTTCAGCGCAGTCGTGTTCGCGAGCGAGGCCAGGGCCGCGCCCGTGGCGGTCGGCCGGTTGGCCCAGGTGAGCCCTGTCTCGGTCCAGCCGGTGTTGTCGAGCACCGCGAAACGGGTGGTGTCACGGGACGCCGCGGTGCTGTCGTTCGAGGTCCGGACCTGCATCGTCACGCCCGTCAGGGTCGTGCCCGACGGAGCCGACGGGAGGGTGAACCGCAGGTAGGACTCCAGCAGGGAGGTGCCCGAACCGCGGGAGGAGAGCTGGTCCTGGCTTCCGTAGTTCTGGGACGGGCTCAGCGAGGCCACCATGGCATCGGCGCTCGGCACGATGGTCGAGACGACGGGCGAGGTGCGCGTGCTCTCGACCGCGGCGGTGCGGGCCGTGGTCACGCGCAGCCGGGGTCCGGACTGACCGGACTTGGCGAAGAGGATGCGTCGCACGGCCGAGGAGTGGGTGATCTTGAGGGCCACCGTGGCGGAGCCGGTCAGTCGCACCGGGACCGCGAGGGTCGCGCCGGAGCGGGGGGTCGGACCGGTGCCGACGACCCGGCCGGAGAAGCCGCGCGCCGAGCGGTGGGTGAGGCGCGAGCTCCAGCCCGAACCGACGGACTGCACCCGGATACTCCCGGAACGCGCCGACGAGCTCACGACCTTGAGCTCCAGGGTGGCGCGACCCGAGGCAGCACGCGCCAGCGCGGGGTCGCTGAACTTGAGATAGGTGGCGTTGCGGTGGGTGACAGCGAGGTAGCGGCTGCCCTGGTGACTCGCCCGCGGCCGGGCTGCACTCGTCCACGTCGCGGTGGTGGGCCGCACGGTGACGTCTGTCCCGGCCGTCGTGGTGGCGGCGGGGACCGAGGCCGAGGCCACGGTGGAGGCCGTGGACGGCAGCGCGCCGCCGAGCGCGACGGTGACCAGGGCCAGGGAGAGGCCGATGTTCGCCAACAACTTGTTCTTCACGGGGGTCCTCGCTCACGCTGCGGATCGGAACCGGGGCGCGGTATGCACCTAATGTCCGGTTCCCGTAGCGTAAGACGGTCTAGTCCGCGATTCGTCCAAATCGGACATTTACCGCGAACTTGCTAGTACTGGCCTACTTTTCGTCCCGGTCGTGCTCGGGGACGACGAAGGCCCCGAGCACCGGGGTGCTCGGGGCCTGTCGGGCTCGGCTGCAAACAGCCGAGCTGGGGCTATTCGGGGGTGTAGGTGAGGGTGAGCGTGGGGACGTACGGGAGATAGCCGACTTCGCGGGCGAGTAGGCGCAGGTTGTCGTTGCCGGACCCGCTCAGGCGCAGGGTGATGTTCTGACCGCCTAGAGGGCTCAGTGCGGTGGGGTCTCCTGTGGCCCTGTACAAGGTGTTGAGCGCGGTGGTGCCGCTCAGCGTGGCGAACAGGGTGCCGACACCGGTGGGGCGGTTGTTCCAGTTCAGGGCAGCCTCGGTCCAGCTCGCCCCGGGGAGCACTCGTGCCTGGGTGGTGTCGGTCGATGCCGCCGCAGCGTCATTGGAGGTGCGCACCTGGAGCACGGCTCCGGTCAGAGTTGTTCCGGAGGGCGTGTCGGGCATTGCGAACCGCATGAACGCTTCCTGCGCACTCGAGCCTCCCCGGGCTGCCACCTGGTCATTGCTGCCGTAGGTCGTCGTGGGGGCGGCTTGGTTGGCCAGGGAGTCTTCAGTGGCTCTGACCGTCAGCGTGACCGGCTGCGAGGGGGGTGCAGAACCCACCGTGGCCCGGGCGGCGCTCGAGGCGGCGCTGGTGTTCCCGGCGGCGTCGCGTGCCACCACCTTGTAGTAGTAGGTGCCGGCCGCGACGCCGCCTTGCTGGAAGGCGGTCGAGGTGACCTGGCCGACCCGGTTGCCGGCCCCGACCGCGAAGTCGGCCGTGGTGCCTCGGTGGACGTCGTAGCCGTCCACCCCGACGTTGTCGGTGCTGGGGGACCACGACAGCGAGACGACGTCGCCGGCCACCGCGGCCGACACGCCGGCCGGCACCGACGGCGCCACCGAGTCCGCCGGCGGCTCGGTGGCCCCCGGCGTGTAGGTGAGGGTGAGCGTGGGGACGTACGGGAGATAGCCGACTTCGCGGGCGAGTAGGCGCAGGTTGTCGTTGCCGGACCCGCTCAGGCGCAGGGTGATGTTCTGACCGCCTAGAGGGCTCAGTGCGGTGGGGTCTCCTGTGGCCCTGTACAAGGTGTTGAGCGCGGTGGTGCCGCTCAGCGTGGCGAACAGGGTGCCGACACCGGTGGGGCGGTTGTTCCAGTTCAGGGCAGCCTCGGTCCAGCTCGCCCCGGGGAGCACTCGTGCCTGGGTGGTGTCGGTCGATGCCGCCGCAGCGTCATTGGAGGTGCGCACCTGGAGCACGGCTCCGGTCAGAGTTGTTCCGGAGGGCGTGTCGGGCATTGCGAACCGCATGAACGCTTCCTGCGCACTCGAGCCTCCCCGGGCTGCCACCTGGTCATTGCTGCCGTAGGTCGTCGTGGGGGCGGCTTGGTTGGCCAGGGAGTCTTCAGTGGCTCTGACCGTCAGCGTGACCGGCTGCGAGGGGGGTGCAGAACCCACCGTGGCCCGGGCGGCGCTCGAGGCGGCGCTGGTGTTCCCGGCGGCGTCGCGTGCCACCACCTTGTAGTAGTAGGTGCCGGCCGCGACGCCGCCTTGCTGGAAGGCGGTCGAGGTGACCTGGCCGACCCGGTTGCCGGCCCCGACCGCGAAGTCGGCCGTGGTGCCTCGGTGGACGTCGTAGCCGTCCACCCCGACGTTGTCGGTGCTGGGGGACCACGACAGCGAGACGACGTCGCCGGCCACCGCGGCCGACACGCCGGCCGGCACCGACGGCGCCACCGAGTCCGCCGGCGCTGCCACGGTGGCTGCCGCGGCCGCGCTGGGCTCGCTCCGGTTGCCGGAACCGTCGCGTGCGACCACCTTGTAGTAGGAGGTGCCGGCCGGTCGGCCGAGGTCCTGGTAGGACGCGTCGGTGGTGTCGGCCAGACGACTGGCCTCGCCCACCTCGAACCCGGCGCTCGCGCCCCGGTAGACCGTGTAGCCGACGATGCCCACGTCGTCGCTGGAAGGAACCCAGGAGACGGTCACGTCGGACCCCGCGACGCTCGTCGAGACGTCGGTGGGGGTGGAGGGCTTGCTGTAGTCGGGGACGTCCACGGCGACCGAGTCCGACGGCTGGCTGCTGTTGCCTGCCGCGTCCTGGGCCACCACCTTGTAGAAGTAGCGCCCGCGCTGCAGGCCGGAGTCCGCGAAGGACGGCGACGTGGTCTCGCCGACCCTGGTGGCGCTGCTGACCTCGAAGTCGGCGGTCGTGCCACGGTGGACCTGGTAGCCGGTCACCGCGACGTCGTCGGTGGATCCGTTCCACGTGACGGTCGCGCCGCCGGCCCCCTGGGCCGTCGCGCTGAGACCGGTCGGGGCCGAGGGCGGCGTCCGGTCGGCCACGGTGGCCGCGGCTGCCGAGGAGGGCAGGCTCTGGTTGCCGGCGCCGTCGACGGCGACGACGCGGTAGTAGTAGGTGCCGGGAGCGGGAGCCGGCTGCTGGAACGAGGTCGAGGTGGACTCCCCGACGAGCCTGCTCTCCGAGGGTGTGAAGGTCTCCGAGTCGCCCCGGTAGACGCGGTAGCCGGAGACGCGCAGGTTGTCCTGGCTCTCGGTCCATCCCAGGGTCACCGTGCCCCCCGACACCGACGCCGTGAGGGCGGACGGGGCCGTGGGGGGCGTCGCGTCGGCCACGCCGGTGCCGAAGTGCTGCGAGACCTGGGCCGCAGTGAGGGCGGTCGGGTAGACGGCGAACTCGTCCACGGCGCCGGCGAAGTAGGTGTTCGCCGGAGCGTCGGGCCACCCGTTGAGGTTGCCGCCGCCGACGCGCCAGTAGCCGGAGCCGGTCTCCGCGGTCGAGGTGGAGTTGCTGCCGACCTGCTGGCCGTCGACGTACAGGCGGGTGCCCGCGGCGTCCTGGGTCGCGACGACGTGGTGGAAGACACCGTCGTCGTAGCGGGCGGCGGACCTGACGGTCGACATCGCGCCGTTGTAGGTGCCGAAGGTGAGGCGGCCGTCGCCGCTCATGTAGAGCATCTTGTCGTAGCTCGCGCCGTTGCCGACCGCGGCGTTCTCGAACCCCAGGATCTTGCCCCCCGGGGTCGTGGTGGAGAACCAGGCCTCGGCGGAGAACACTCGGGTCGGGGACAGCGGCTGCTGTGTGGCCACGGTCCCGAGGGTGGTGCCGCTCGTGCGGACGGCGCCGTCGCCCTCGACGGCCCCGCTCACGTCGCGGGTCGTCGCCGGGCCGTAGGTGCCAGGGGCCTCGGCGAAGTAGGACGAGTCCTGCGCCGTGGTGCCGGCGGCCTCGGACAGGCGCCAGTAGAGCGACGGGTCGTCGTCGTAGACGGACGCGCCGTAGGCGTCGGTCGGGCGGGGGGTCACGTTGACGGTGCCGCCACCGGCTCGGAAGTGCTCGGTGATCCTCCGGGCGGGGAGCACGCCGGGGTAGACGGCCGTCTCGTCGACCTGGCCGGCGAAGAAGTCGCTGCTCGGGCGGTTGGGCCATCCGTTGAGGTTGTCGCCGCCGACGTGCCACACGCCCTTGTAGGCCTGGGCGGCGGACACGGCGTTGGTCGCGACCCGGCGGCCGTCGACGAACAGCTGCATGCCGCCGCTGCCCTGGGTGCCCACGACGTGGTGCCACTGGCCGTCGTTGAGCGCGGCGGGCGTGCGGAGCACGGTGGTGGAACCGTTGTAGGCGCCGAGGGCCACGCGTCCGCCGTCCTCCATGTACAGGTGCCGGTCGTAGCTGCCGCTGAGCTGCGTCGCCCCCGTGTCGGTGCGCGGGCGGCCACTGCCGTAGCCGATGATCTTGCCGCCGCGGGGCGTCGTCGTCTTGATCCACGTCTCGATGCTCCACGTCGTGGGGGCAGCGGCGTACTCGTCGTTCCAGACGTAGTCGTCCACGCCGTCGAGGGCCAGCGAGCCCGAGGCGTCCCCGGCCACGGCGCCCTGGGTGCTGGTCGTCGCGCCCTTCGCGCCGAGGCCGTTGAGGCGGCGGGTGGCCGTGCCGCCGGCGCCCGCGTCCTGGACCCAGGTGCCGTTGGTCGCGCCGGTCCAGTAGAGCGTGGGGTTGTCGGCCCGCACGGTCGAGGCGTAGGACCCGGCAGCGGCGCGGGCCGTGGCCGACGTCGCAGTCGAGAGAGCCGACCGGTTGGTGCCGTCGCTCGCGACCACGCGGTAGCTGTAGGTGGTGCCCGGGCTGACGGCCGTGTCGACGAAGGAGACTTGGGGCCGCTTCCACCACAGCGAGCTCGACTGCCCGACCCACACCGGGACGGGGTTGCCGTTGCGGTAGACCTCGTAGGTGATCTCGCTGTCGTCGGGGTCGACGACGGTGCGCCACCGCACCTGTACGGCCGCCTCGGAGGTCGCCTCGGCGACCACCGGGCCCGGCGTCGGGGGCTTCACGACGTCGTCGGGTCCGAACCGCACCAGCCCGCGCTGGGGCTTGCCGTTGATGGTGGTGAACTCGCCACCGCCCCAGAGGTACTTCTTGCCGGTGGTCTTGCCCGTGGCCACGGTGAGGGCACGAGGCCCGATGCCTTCGCCGATGCCGTCGTTGGTCTTCGGGTCCCAGCCGAGCAGCGTGGCGTCGGAGGCCTTCTGCGCCATGAAGTAGTTGCGCTTGCCATCCTGGAACGCCTCGGCGCTGCAGTCGTGGGCGTGGCTGGCCGAGTAGAGGGTGCCCGAGTACTCGTACGTCGCTTGCGTGGCGCCCAGGCAGGTGTCGCGCCACACCTGGTCGAGGGTGGTCCAGTCGATGGCCAGGCGGCCGTCGAAGACCCCGCCGCCGGTGCCCTCGTTGCTGACGTAGAAGCGGCCGTCGTCACCGCTGAAGATGTGCTTGGTCACGGAGTTGTTGTGGATGAACCCGGCCGGGTAGGTCCGCAGGTTGGCCCCGGTGCGACCGTCCACGACCGCGATCGAGTGGGAGTAGACGCCGTTGACGTTGAAGAAGTCCCCGCCGATGGCGACCTTCGCGCCGTCGGGGGACACCACGACCGCCCGCCCGGGGGCGTCGACGTCGGCGACGAAGGGGAGGACCGTGCGCTGGCGCACGTCGACCGCGGCGTAGCGCAGACGCTGCAGGCCGCCGACGGACTGGAAGTCACCACCGAGGTAGAGGGTGTCGCCCGTGATGGCCAGCGAGCGGACGGTCGAGGACACGGTCGGCACCCGGAAGGCGGTGACCGAGCAGGTGGTGAGGTCGAGGGCGGCGACGCGGCCGGTGGCGACGCCGTTGACGCTGCCGAACTCGCCGGCGACGTAGACGGTGCCGTCTGTCGCGGTGGTGATGGCCCGGACGGTCGGGGCCGGGCCGCCGGTGACGTCGAACTGGCACAGGTCGGGGGCGCCCGACTCGGCGTCCAGGACCGCCAACCGACTGGCCGGGACCGCCGGTGCCACGCTGCCGTCCGGGGGGACGAGCTGGGTGAAGTCGCCACCGGCGACCACCTTGCCACCGGACTGCCCGAGGGCCCAGACCCTCCCATTCGTCTGCCACGTCGAGGACGCCGCGCTCGAGAAGTGCACCCCGGGTGAGAGCGCCCGGGCCGGTGGCCCGGCCAGCACCACCAGGAGGGCAGCCAGGAGGCTGCCGATGGCAGCCGTCGCCGTGGTCTTGCGAGCTGAGTAGTGGTGCACGTTACCTCGATGCATCATGGCCAGCGGCCCCCGTTGACCGCCGCGACGACGGTATGCCGGAACAACGCGCGATGGCTCGTCAGGTGACGCCCTGGGGACAAATGGTCTAGCCCGCAGGGCCGGTCCTGACGGCGTCTGCCTAGGGTTGGTGCCCTGGTCGGGGCTCGCGGCGTGGCCCGGGAACGGGTGGCGCCTCGAGCGAGACGTGTCTCGGGGGAGTGACATGACCTTGTACCGCGTGGGCTACGCGAGCGGTGTGTTCGACATGTTCCACGTCGGACACCTCAACATCCTGCACGAGGCCAGCCAGCGCTGTGACCTGCTCGTGGTGGGGGTGGCGACGGACGAGTACGTCGTGCGGCTGAAGGGGGTGCCGCCCGTGATCCCGTTCATCGAGCGGACGCAGATCATCGCGGCGCTGCGTGTCGCGGACGAGGTCGTGGCCGACAGCTCCGCCGACAAGCGGCTCGCCTGGGAACGCCGCCCCTTCGACGCGATCTTCAAGGGCGACGACTGGAAGGACGCTCCCAAGGGGCTCGCCCTGGAGCGCGAGATGTCGTCCATCGGGGTCGACGTCGTCTACTTCCCCTACACGGTCCACACCTCGAGCACGAAGCTACGTGCCTTCCTCGACCTCCACCTCGACGTGGAGCGCGGTGCGGGCTGACCGGGCCGCTGCTCCGACATACTCGGCCCATGAGCGACGACCGCGACGACCGCTACGCCCTGGCCGACCAGCTGCGCCTGCCCCCGGGCCCGGTCCGGCTGGCCGACCTGCCCACTGACGCCACCCCCGTCCTGGACGGCGACAAGGCCGGCGGGCAGCGGGCGCTCGCCGCGCTGGGGGAGGAGCTCGCCGACCTCCAGGAGCGGATGTACGCCCACGCCTACACCGGCGGAGCGCGCCGCGTGCTGGTCGTGCTGCAGGGCATGGACACCTCGGGCAAGGGCGGGGTCGTGGAGAAGGCGATCGGCCTGCTGAGCCCCAACGGCCTGCGCATCACCTCCTTCAAGAAGCCCACCGAGGAGGAGCTCGGGCACGACTTCCTGTGGCGGATCGACCGGGCCCTGCCGGGGCCGGGTGTCGTGGGCGTCTTCGACCGGTCGCACTACGAGGACGTGCTCGTCCACAAGGTGCACGAGCTGGTCGACGAGCCGGAGCTCGAGCGGCGCTACGAGGCGATCAACGCCTGGGAGAAGAGCCTGGTCGAGACGGGCACCATCGTGCTCAAGTGCTTCCTGCACATCTCCGCGGACACCCAGCGCGAGCGGCTGCTGGCCCGGCTCGACGACCCGGACAAGCAGTGGAAGTTCAAGCCCGGTGACGTCGACGAGCGCCAGCACTGGCGCGACTACCAGCGTGCCTACGAGACCGCGCTGGAGCGCTGTCACACCGACGCCGCGCCCTGGTACGTCATCCCGGCCGACCGCAAGTGGTACCGCAACTGGGCCGTCGCCCGGCTGCTGCTCGACGCGCTGCGCGGCATGGAGCTCGACTGGCCGGCGCCTGACTACGACGTGGCCGAGCAGCGCGCGCGGCTCGAGGCGGACAGCGACGCGTGAGGCCGGCATGAGATCGGTCCGCGCCACCCGCTACGTCACGCCGCTGCGCGAGGGAGGCTCCCTCCCCGGCGTGGTCGAGGCCGACGACCTCGGCGTCTACGTCTGCAAGTTCCGCGGCGCCGGCCAGGGCGTCCGCGTCCTGGTCGCCGAGGTGGTGGTGGCCGGCCTGGCCGCGCTGGTCGACGTGCCCGTGCCCGAGCTGGTGGGCGTCGACCTCGCGCGCGACATCGCGCGCTACGAGGCCGACGAGGAGGTCCAGGACCTGCTCACCGCGAGCCTCGGGCTCAACCTGGGGGTCGACCTCCTGCACCGCGCCTTCGGGTACGACGCGTCGTACGAGCCGGATCCCGACCTCGCGGGTCGCGTGCTGTGGCTCGACGCCCTGACCGCCAACGTCGACCGCTCCTGGCGCAACCCCAACCTGCTGCTGTGGAGCGGGGCGCTGTGGGCCATCGACCACGGGGCGGCGCTCTACTTCCACCACAGCTGGCCCGGCGGTGGCGGCAGCCCCGAGCGGTTCGCGGGCCAGGCCTACGACGCGAGCGAGCACATCATGCGGCGCTTCACCCCGCAGGCGCGCGCCCAGGACACGGCGCTGGCCGCCCGGGTCGACGAGACGGCGCTGCGCCGGGTGCTGGCCGAGGTCCCCGACGAGTGGCTGGAGCCGGTCCCGGGGGCCGAGGACGCCGAGGCGCTGCGCGAGCGCTACGTCGCCTTCCTGCTCGCGCGGGTGTCGGGGGAGCGGCCGTGGCTGCCGGAGGACGGGGCGTGAACGGCTACCAGTACGTCGTGCTGCGCTGCGTCCCGCGCGTGGAGCGCGAGGAGTTCCTCAACGTGGGCGTCGTCCTCTACTCCGAGGCGGCCGGGTTCCTGGCCAGCGCCGCCCACGTCGACGACGAGCGGCTGCGCGCGCTCGACCCGGGCCTGGACCCCGCGCAGGTCCGACGGGCGCTGCGGGGCGTCGAGGAGGTGTGCCGCGGCGAGGGGCGCCTCGACCTCGCCGTGGGGGCGCGCGCCACGGCGTACGGCACCCGCGAGGCGGCCGACACGCTCGGCACCCGGTTCGGGCTGCTGCGTGCACCTCGGAGCACCGTCGTGCAGCCGGGGCCGGTGCACGGCGGCCTGACCGAGGATCCCGCGGCCGAGCTGCCGCGGCTGTTGGCGGCGTACGTCGGCTGAGGCCTCAGACGGGGACGAGCTCGACGGCGCCGACGGCGTAGCGGGCGAGCACGGTGCGGGCCAGCTCGGGGTCGGCCCCGAGCGGCTCGGAGACCGCGACGGCGCCGGCCTCCAGGGCCAGCTCCGCTGCGCGGTCGGGCAGGAACCCGGGCGCGAGGAACATCGAGGCGACCGCCACGTGGCGACGACCCTCGCGACGGAACGCACGGACGGCCTCACCGGTCGCCGGCGGGGCCGAGGAGGCGAACGCCGCGACGACGGGCAGGTGGTGACGCGCGCCCCACACCCGGGCCAGCCGGGCGACGGCCTGGTTGGCGACGGTGTCCGAGGACCCCGACGCGGCCAGGACCAGGGCGTCGAGCTCACGCACCCGCGCGCCGCGCAGGGCGTCGCGCAGCCGTGCGTCGAGGACGCCGAGGAAGGCCGGCTCCAGGCCGAGGATGCGGGTGGCGCGCACCTGCAGGCGGGCGTGGCGGTCCATGGCCTCCTGCACGACCCGCGGCACGTCGACCTTGGCGTGGTAGCCCTCGTTGAGCAGCAGCGGGACGACGACGACCTCGTCGTGGCCCTCGGCGACGAGCCGGTCGACGACCGCGTGGAAGCCGGGCTCGGCCAGCTCGAGGAAGGCCGCCTCCACACGCAGGTCGGGGCGCAGCCGGCGGGTCTCGGCCGCGAGGGCCTCGACGGTGGCGGCCGAGCGGGGGTCACGGCTGCCGTGGGCGAGGGTGACGAGGGCTGGAGCGGTCACGTTCCGGCTCCCTTCGAGCTCGTGCGGCGGACGCCGTTGTCCGGTGCGGGTGGTCGCCGGGGGACCGGCGGGGTGTCGGGTGGGACGGGGCGGACTACTGGTGGATGCCGCACTCGGTCTTGTTGCTGCCGGCCCAGCGGCCGCTGCGCGGGTCCTCACCGGGGGCGACCCGGCGGGTGCAGGGCCAGCAGCCGATCGAGGGGTAGCCGTCGTACTGCAACGGGTTCACGAGGATGCCGTTCTCGTCGATGTAGCGCTGCACGTCCTCGTCGGACCAGCGCGCCAGCGGCGAGACCTTGACCTTCTGCTTCTTCTCGTCCCAGCCCACGACGGGGGCGATCACCCGGTTGTGGGTCTCGGCGCGACGCAGGCCGGTCGCCCAGGCGTCGTACGACGCGAGGCCCTCGGCCAGCGGCTGCACCTTGCGCAGCTTGCAGCACAGGTCGGGGTCGGTGCGGAACAGGTCCTTGCCGTACGTCGCGTCCTGCTCGGCCACCGACTGCACCGGCGTGATGTCGATCAGGTTGACCGGCATCGTCGCCTCGACGGCGTCGCGGGTGCCGATGGTCTCGGCGAAGTGGTAGCCGGTGTCGAGGAAGACGACGTCGACGCCGGGGGTGACCTTCGCGGCGAGGTGCGACAGCACGGCGTCGCTCATCGAGGAGGTGACGCAGAACCGCGAGCCGAAGGTGGCCGTGGCCCACTCGATGATGTCCTCGGCCGGAGCCAGCTCGAGCTCGGCACCGACGTGGAAGACGATGTCCTTGAGCTCCTCGGTGCTGCGGCCCTCGGTCTCCGAGCCTCGGTAGTCGCGGGCGGCGAGCGTGGTCGGGATCGTCATCGCGGGCCCCCGGCGGTCGTGCTGCTCGAGGTGGCGGAGGCGGGGCGACGCAGCTGACCGATCATGCTGACCTTGAACGCCCGCAGGCAGGAGTGGCATTCCCACGAGCCGTGGGGGGAGGTGCCGTCCTCGGCCTCGTGCGGGCGGAGGTCCTCCTCGCCGCAGTAGGGGCAGTGGAACGGCACGGCCCGGGCGCTCACGACGCCTCCTCGGCCAGCGACTTCTCGCCACGGAGCAGGACGTCGTCGGCTCGTGTGGCCCAGGCGGCGAAGCCCTCACCGGTCTCGCGGTCCGCGAGGTAGTTGCCGACGACGGCGGTGACGTAGTCGTCGAGGCCGGCGCTGGTGACCTTGTGGGCCCGCAGCTTCTTGCCGAACTGCTCGGTCAGGCCCAGGGCGCCACCGAGGTGGACCTGGAAGCCCTCGACCTGGTCGCCGGCGTCGTCGAGCACGAGCATGCCCTTGAGGCCGATGTCGGCGACCTGGGTGCGGGCGCAGGCGTTGGGGCAGCCGTTGACGTTGACGGTGATGGGGACGTCGAGCGCAGGGAAGCGCTTCTCGAGCTCGCTGACGAGGTCGGTCGCGCGCTGCTTGGTGTCGACGATCGCGAGCTTGCAGAACTCGATGCCGGTGCAGGCCATCGTGTTGCGGCGCCAGTTGGACGGCTCGGCCTCGAGACCGAGCTCGCGCAGGTCGCGGACCACGGCGTCGACGTCGGCCTCGGCGACACCGAGGACGACGAGCTTCTGCTGCGCGGTCAGGCGGGCGCCCGCAGCGGCGTACCGCTCGACGACGTCGCCGACCCCGGTCAGCACCGCGCCGTTGACGCGTCCGGCGACCGGCGCGACCCCGACGTAGAACCTGCCGTCCTTCTGGGCGTGCACGCCGACGTGGTCGCCGCTGACGCCGGAGGCCTCGGGTGAGGGGCCGTCGAGGAGCGGCCGCTGGAGGTACTCGGTCTCGAGGACCTCGCGGAACTTCTCCTTGCCCCAGTCGGAGACGAGGAACTTCAACCGGGCGCGCGAGCGCAGCCGGCGGTAGCCGTAGTCGCGGAACACCGAGACGACGGCCTCCCACGCGTCGGGGACCTCCTCGACCGGGATCCAGACGCCGAGCCTCTGCGCCAGCATCGGGTTGGTCGAGAGACCGCCGCCGACCCACAGGTCGAAGCCGGGGCCGTGCTCGGGGTGCACCGTGCCGACGAAGGAGACGTCGTTGACCGAGGGCACGCAGTCGAGGCTGGGGTGGCCGCTGGCGGAGGTCTTGAACTTGCGCGGCAGGTTGGAGTAGTCGCGGTTGCCGATGTAGCGGCGCTTGATCTCCTCGAGCGCCGGCGTGGCGTCGATGATCTCGTCGGCGGCGACCCCGGCGACGGGGGAGCCGAGGAACGGGCGCGGCGAGTCGCCGCAGGCCTCGAGGCTGGTCATCCCGACGGCGTCCAGGCGGTCCCAGATCTCGGGGACGTTCTCGACCTCGATCCAGTGGTACTGGATGTTCTGGCGGTCGGTGATGTCGGCGGTGCCACGGGCGAAGTCGGTGGAGATCGAGCCCAGGGCGCGCAGCTTCGCGGCGTCGAGCAGCTCACCGTCGGAGCGGACCCGGAGCATGAAGAACTCGTCGTCGAGCTCCTCCTCCTCGAGCATCGCGGTCTTGCCGCCGTCGAAGCCCGGGGCGCGCTGGGTGTAGAGGCCCATCCAGCGGAACCGGCCGCGCAGGTCGGCGGGGTCGATGCTGGCGAAGCCGCGCTTGGAGTAGGTGTAGAGGATCCGGTCGCGGACGTTGAGCGGGTTGTCGTCCTTCTTGGACTGCTCGTTCTTGTTCAGCGGCTCGTTGTAGCCGAGCGCCCACTGGCCCTCGCCCTTCTTGCGGCGGGTGCGGCCGGAGCGGCCGACGCGGCCCTCGGAGGGTGCCGGGGAGGTGCTGGAGGTCATCGTTACCTGTTCCTGGTCGGGAGGGACGCGGTGCGCGCAGCGCGGATCGGCGCGGCGACGAGGCGTCCGGCGGGGCCGTGAGCTCGGCGGGTGGAGGCGGGGCTCGCGGCGCTCAGGAGGAGTGACGACACATCATGCTGCGGGTGCGACCGAGGTCGACGTGGCGGCGGGCCACGAGCCAGGTCGTCGATGCAGCGGTGATCACGGGAGCAAGTCTCACGTCGCGGACAGGCGCCCACAAATCTCGGTCTCATGCAGTGAGATGCGTGTCCGCATATTGGACGCGACGGTCCGCCCCCGGTGGCCCCGCCGAGGGGCCGCTCTAGGCTGGTCCCATGACTGACGAGCGCCTGGCCAAGACCGTCTCCTCGGCGTACGACGCCGCCCTCGAGGTCATCGCCTCGGTCGAGCCGCGTGTGGCGGAGGCCACGCGCCAGGAGCTGGCCGACCAGCGCGGATCGCTCAAGCTGATCGCCTCGGAGAACTACGCCTCGCCGGCCACGCTGCTCACGATGGGCACCTGGTTCAGCGACAAGTACGCCGAGGGCACGGTCGGCCACCGCTTCTACGCCGCCTGCCAGAACGTCGACACCGTCGAGTCCCTCGCCGCCGAGCACGCCCGCGAGCTCTTCGGTGCGCCCTATGCCTACGTGCAGCCGCACTCGGGCATCGACGCCAACCTCGTCGCCTTCTGGTCGATCCTGGCCAACCGCGTCGAGACGCCCACGCTGCAGCGCCTCGGCGCCAAGAACGTCAACGAGCTGACCGAGGAGGACTGGGAGACGCTGCGCCACGAGTTCGGCAACCAGCGCCTGCTGGGCATGTCGCTGGACGCCGGTGGTCACCTGACCCACGGCTTCCGCCCCAACATCAGCGGCAAGATGTTCCACCAGCAGCAGTACGGCACCGACCCCGAGACCGGGCTGCTCGACTACGACGTGGTCCGCGCCAAGGCCCAGGAGTTCCGCCCGCTCGTGCTGGTGGCCGGTTACTCGGCGTACCCCCGCCGGGTGAACTTCGCGAAGATGCGCGAGATCGCCGACGAGGTCGGCGCCGTGCTGATGGTCGACATGGCCCACTTCGCCGGGCTGGTCGCGGGCAAGGTGTTCACCGGCGACGAGGACCCGATCCCGCACGCCCAGATCGTCACCACGACGACCCACAAGTCGCTGCGCGGCCCGCGCGGGGGCCTGGTGCTGGCCCAGGAGGAGTTCGCGGCCGACGTCGACCGCGGGTGCCCGATGGTGCTCGGCGGCCCGCTCTCGCACGTGATGGCGGCCAAGGCCGTCGCGCTGGCCGAGGCCCGCCAGCCGGAGTTCCGCACCTACGCCCAGCACATCGCCGACAACGCCAAGTCGCTCGCCGAGGGCTTCCTGACCCGCGGCGCGAAGCTCGTCACCGGCGGCACCGACAACCACCTGGTGCTGCTCGACGTCTCCGGCTTCGGCCTGACCGGACGCCAGGCCGAGTCGGCGCTGCTCGACGCCGGCGTGGTCACCAACCGCAACTCGGTCCCCGGCGACCCCAACGGCGCGTGGTACACCTCCGGCATCCGCTTCGGCACCCCCGCGCTCACCACCCGCGGCTTCGGCCACGAGGAGTTCGACACCGTCGCCGACCTCGTCGTCGAGGTGCTCTCGAAGACCCGGCCCGGCACCAACAAGGCCGGTGCCCCGTCGAAGGCGACGTACGCCACCGAGGACGGCGTCGCCGACCGCGTCAAGGACCGCGCCGCGGAGATGCTCGACCGCCACCCGCTCTACCCGGGTCTCCAGCTCTCCTGACCGCGAGCGGGCAGTTCTGCTGGTCCCGAGCGCGCCGACCGGGCAGTTCTGCTGAGCCTGATGACGCCGACCGGGCAGTTCTGCGGCGGCCAGTCCGGCGGACGACGGCAGAACTGCCCGCTCGGCGGTCCTGGCGCGCGCAGAAGTGCCCGCTCGGCGGTCCTGGCGCGCGCAGAAGTGCCCGCTCGGCGGTGCTGGAGCGCGCGCAACTGCCCGGTCGACGGTGCTGGCGCGCGCGGAAGTGCCCGGTCGGCGGGTCAGCGCCTCCAGCCGTAGGCCACCTCGGGTCGGCCCGCGCCGCCGTAGCGAGGACGACGCTCGACCGCGCCGTCGTCGGCGAGGTGCTCGAGGTAGCGGCGGGCGGTGACGCGGGAGACGCCGACGGCCTCGGCGACCTCGGAGGCCGACATCGGTGAGGGCGTACGACGCAGCACGTCGGTCACCTGCCGCAGCGAGTCCGGGCTCATCCCCTTGGGCAGCGACGACCCGGTGCCCCGGGCCCGGAGCGCGCCGAACAGCTGGTCGACGTCGTCCTGCACCACGTCGTCGGCGGTCCCGCGCAGCTGCTCGCGGTAGGCGGCGTACTGCTCGAGCTTGGTGCGGAACGCCGCGAACGAGAACGGCTTGAGCAGGTAGAGCACGACGCCTTGCGACACCGCCCGTCGTACGACGTCGCTGTCGCGCGCCGACGTGACCGCGATGACGTCGCACAGGTGGCCGGCCGCCCGGATCCGCTGCAGCAGCCCGAGGCCGTGGCCGTCGGGCAGGTGCATGTCGAGCAGCACGAGGTCGACCTCGCCGGGGCGGGAGTCGAGCAGCCGCATCGCCTCGCCGGCCGACCGGGCGACGCCGGCGAGGTCGAACCCCGCCACCCTCCCGACGTACGCCGCGTGGGCCTCGGCCGCGATCTCCTCGTCCTCGACGACGAGCACCCGGACGCTCACGAGGGCGGCCCCAGCGTCACGGTGAACCGCGCTCCGCCCAGGTCGGAGGAGTCCACCTCGACCGCGCCGCCGTGCCGTCGGGCGACCTGGCCCACGAGCGCGAGGCCCAGGCCGCGGCCCTCGACCGCCTTGGTCGACCAGCCGCGCTCGAGGACCCGCTCCGCGTCCTGGGGAGGTACGCCGGGACCGCTGTCGTCGACCTCCACGAGCAGCCCCGCCCCGCGGTCCTCCAGCCGCAGCCGCACCTGCCGCCGGTCGGAGCCGGCCACCGCGTCGAAGGCGTTGTCGAGCAGGTTGCCCACCACCGTGACCAGCTCGCGCGACGGCACGGCCACGTCGGCGCCCACGGAGCCCGTGAGCCGCAGCTCGACGCCCTGCTCGGCGGCCTGGGCGGTCTTGCCGAGCAGCAGCGCCGCCAGCGCGGGCTCCTCGACGGCGCCCACCACCTCGTCGGCGAGCGCCTGCGCCACGGCGAGCTCCTCGGTGGCGAACTCGACGGCGTCCTCGTGGCGGCCGAGCTCGATCAGCCCGACCACGGTGTGCAGCCGGTTGGCCGCCTCGTGGTTCTGCGCACGCAGCGACGCGGTCAGCCCGCGCACGAGGTCCAGCTCGCCGGTCACCGACTGCAGCTCGGTGCGGTCGCGGACGGTGACGACGGCACCGACCTCGGCGCCGCCCCAGTAGGCGGGAGCCGAGCTGATCACCAGCACCTGGTCGCGCAGCACGTAGAGGTGGTCGCTCTCGGCGACCCGGCCCCGCGCCGCCTCGACCATCGCCGGCGGCAGCCCGAGGTCGTCGAAGCGCCGCCCCAGCACGTCGTCGGGGAGGCCGAGCAGCCGTCGGGCCTCGTCGTTGACCAGCTGCACGCGGCCGGCCTCGTCGAGCAGCACCAGTCCCTCGCGCACGGCGTGCAGCACGGCGCGGTAGTACTCGTACATCCGGGTGATCTCGCGCTCGCCCATCCCGTGGGTCTGCCGCCGCAGCCGCCGCGAGATCAGCCAGGCGCCGGCCAGCCCCACCACCAGCGCGCCCAGCGCGGCCAGCCCGATGGAGGGCAGGTCGCCGAGCAGCTGCTGCTGGATCCGGTCCAGGGTGATGCCGACCGAGACCAGCGCGACGACGCGACCGCCGTCCTCGACGGGCACGACCGCCCTCACCGAGGGGCCGAGCGTGCCGGCGTACTCCTGGGTGAAGGGGCGTCCCTGCGGTGCGGTGCCCAGGTCGCCGATGAACCTCTCCCCGATGCGGTCCGGGTCGGGGTGGGTGAAGCGGGTGCGGTCCAGCGCCATCACCACCACGAAGTCGGTGTCGGTGTCGGCGCGGACCTCCTCGGCGTACGGCTGCAGCGTCCGCGACGGGTCCGCACCGACCACGGCGGTGCGCACGGTGGGGGAGTCGGCGAGCGACTCCGCGACCGCCAGGGCCTGGTCGCGGGACTCCGCGCGGACGTCGCGGCGGGCGTCGACGGCGGCCAGTGCCACGGCGCTGACCACCAGGGCGAGCACCACCAGCACCTGGAGGAGCAGGATCTGCCGGGCCACGGGGGAGTCCCGGGGACCGCCGCGCCGTGCCATGCGCCGCATCATGCCGTACGCCGGGCGCCGTGAACCGGGCCCCGCCGCGCCAGCCGCCGCCGGGGTCCCACCCGGTGAACACAACCTACGAAAGGGTGACGGCAGTCACAGGGGGTCGCAGGATGTGGTCCAGGGCACACGCCCGTGACGCCGCACGACCAAGAGCCGGAGGACGCATGAGCAGCACCGACACCCAGGGGACGACGGTCAAGAGGGACCGCACCCACTACCTGTACATCGCGGTGATCGTCGCGGTGGTCCTCGGCATCATCGTCGGCTTCGTCGCCCCCGACTTCGCGGTGAAGCTGAAGTGGATCGGCGAGACCTTCGTCGCCCTGGTCAAGATGATGATCCAGCCGGTCATCTTCTGCACCCTCGTCATCGGTGTCGGCTCGGTCCGCAGTGCCGCCAGCGTCGGCAAGGTCGGCGGGCTCGCGCTCGGCTACTTCCTGACCATGTCGACCTTCGCGCTCGCCATCGGCCTGGTCGTCGGCAACCTGATCGACCCGGGCGAGGGCCTCAACCTCACCGACGAGACCGCGGGCGTGGGCGCCGAGCAGGCCGAGGGCGCCGGCTCCACCACCGAGTTCATCACCGGCATCGTGCCCGACTCGCTGTTCTCCTCGCTGACCTCGGGCGAGGTGCTGCAGACCCTCTTCGTGGCGCTGCTCGTCGGCTTCGCGCTGCAGGCCATGGGCCGCTCCGGCGAGCCGATCCTCCGGGGCATCGGCCACCTCCAGCGCCTCGTCTTCCGGGTGCTCGCGATGGTGATGTGGGTGGCGCCGATCGGTGCCTTCGGCGCCATCGCCGCGGTGGTCGGCGAGACCGGCCTGGACGCGCTGAAGAGCCTCGCGGTGCTGATGGGCGCGTTCTACCTGACCTGCTTCATCTTCGTCTTCGGCGTGCTCGGCACCATCTTGAAGCTGGTCACGGGCGTCAACATCCTGAGCCTGTTCAAGTACCTCGCCCGCGAGTTCCTGCTCATCGTCTCGACCTCGTCCTCGGAGTCCGCGCTGCCCCGCGTCATCGCGAAGATGGAGCACGCCGGCATCGACAAGAGCACCGTCGGCGTGGTCATCCCGACCGGCTACTCCTTCAACCTCGACGGCACCGCGATCTACCTCACGATGGCCTCGATCTTCATCGCCGACGCGCTCGGCAAGCCGCTGTCGATCGGCGAGCAGATCTCGCTGCTGGTCTTCATGGTCATCGCCTCCAAGGGCGCGGCGGGCGTCTCCGGCGCCGGTCTGGCCACCCTGGCCGGCGGCCTGTCCTCGCACCGGCCCGAGCTGCTGGACGGCGTCGGCCTCATCGTCGGCATCGACCGGTTCATGTCCGAGGCCCGGGCGGTCACCAACTTCGCCGGCAACGGCGTCGCCACGGTGCTGGTCGGTCACTGGACCGGCACGCTGAACCGCGAGCGGCTCGACGAGGTGCTCGCGGGGCGGGCGCCGTTCGACGAGATGACGATGCTCGACGACGACCACTCCGAGGGCGACCGCGCCAGGGACCTCGACGCCCCGAGCACCAGCACCGGCAGCACGACGAGCAGCAGCACCACCGGCTGAGCACGGCACCGGCACCCCGGGCCCTGGTCCGCCGCGAGGCGGGTCAGGGCCCGTCGTGCGTCCCGTCGTGCGGCTCGGTCCGGTCCAGCAGGTCCAGAGAGTACGCCGCCAGCGTGGCCCGCCGTCGGGCGAGGACCAGCAGGTCGGGGGTCGGCTCGGATCCGAGGTGCTCGAACGGGACCGCGGAGAGGCCGGCGTACAGCACCAGCTGCAGCGCGTGGGCGCGGCGTACGACGTCGGCGGGGGTGTCGTCGCCCTCGGCCCGCAAGCCCGTGACGTACGCCGCGAGGCAGGCCTCGTCGCGCGCGGCCAGCGCCCCGACGTCCTCCTCGACCGAGCGGCCGGTCTGCACGTCGCCGACGAGCAGCTGGGCCAGGTCGAACCCGACCGGAGCCGCGCCGAAGAAGCCGTAGTCGATCAGCACGAACCCCTCCACGCCCGTCGAGGTGAGCAGGTTGTGGGGGCAGGCGTCGCCGTGCGAGGCGAGGAGCGGCATCGCGGCGAGCTCGGCGGTCAGCGCCTCGGCGCGGTGGGCGGCGCCGCGCAGGCCGTCACGCACCGCGGCGAAGGGCCCGGCGAGGAGCGGGTGCTCCCAGAGCCCGTCGTCGAGGAGCGCCGGGAGCACCTGCCCGGCCAGTCGCCCGTGCAGGTAGCTCCACACCGACAGCCCGTGGCCGACGTGGCCCGCGGCCTCGCGCACCCCGGGGCTCGCGGCCAGCCGGCCGAGCAGGTGGGCGGCGACGACGTAGCGGTCCAGCCCCCAGGGCCGCGGGCGGGTCCGCACCTCCGGCAGCCAGATCGCGGCCGACAGGTCGTCGAGGTCCTCGACCAGCAGCGCGCGCGGCATCGCGAGACCCTCGGGCAGCCGGGCGCCCAGGTCGGAGCGGTAGGCCAGCGGCTCGGTGCGCCACGGCAGGCCCGCCGCCGCGAGCTCCCGCATCTCCGGTGGCACGAACGCGAAGGCCGGGTGCCGGCTCCAGCACTGCACCTGCTTGACGAACACCGACCACGTCCGGACGCTCGTGCCCCCGTCGGTCGTGCCCCCGTCGGTCGTGCCCCCGTCGGTCGAGCCCCCGTCTCCGGGGGTTCGGGCTCGTCGAGACGAGCGCCTCGCCCCGCACCCAGTGCCGCGCCGCGGTGGTGATCGCGTCGAGGTCGTAGTCGACGGGCTCGACCCTGACGCCGCGCAGCCGGACGTGCTCGGGCCGCTCGACCAGCAGGTCGGCGACGAGGGTGGTCAGCGTCTCCTCGTCCACGGCGGCGGGTCCGAGCGGCTCCAGCGCGCGTGCAGGAGTGGCGGTGGGCTGGGCCATGACGGCCTCCGATCGGCAGACGGCTCTACCACCTCGAAGGTAAACTCGCTTTATGAGTTCGGTCAAGGGAGCTCCGCCGCGCGCCGAGTGGCACGCCGCCCTGCTGCTCGGCCAGCTGTTCCGACGGCTCGGTGACGCGTTCGGTGAGGGGCCGGGGCTGCGCCAGTCACAGCTGCGGGTGGTCTCCTCCGTGCCGGCCGAGGGGATCAGCGTCACCGACCTCGCCCGACGGGTGGGCATGACCAAGCAGGGCTGCGGCCAGTTCGTCGCGGTGCTCGCCGACTCCGGCCACCTCGCGGTGGAGCCCCGGCCCGAGGACCGGCGGGTCCGGCTGGTGCGTCGTACGCCGGAGGGGGAGCGGGCGACCCACGCGGCCCGCGACCGGGTGCTGGAGCTGGAGGACGCCTGGGCGGCGCAGGTCGGGCCGGAGCGCTACCGCGTCTTCCGCGAGGTGCTCGAGGAGGTCGCGACCGGCGTCTGGCAGGCCGAGGGAGCGACCGTGCCTCAGAGCAGCGAGCGGTAGATCTCCAGGGTCCGCCCGGCGATCGCGGGCCAGCTGAAGTGCTCCTGCGCCCGGCGTCGCCCGGCCCGGCCGTACGCCGCCGCCCGCTCGGGGTCGCTGACCGCATCGACGAGCGCGGCGGCGAGGTCCGCGACGTACTGCTCGGGCTGCAGCGGCGTCCCGGTGCCGTCGGTCGCCTGCTCGATCGGGACCAGCCACCCGGTCTCGCCGTGCACGACGACCTCGGGGATCCCGCCGGTCGCCGTCGCCACCACGGCGGTCTCGCAGGCCATCGCCTCGAGGTTGACGATGCCGAGCGGCTCGTAGATCGACGGGCAGGCGAAGACGGTGGCTGCCGTCAGCAGCGCCACCACGTCGGGGCGGGGGAGCATCTCGGAGATCCAGACGACGCCGTCGCGCTCGGCGGCGAGCTGCTCGACGAGACCGCGCACCTCGGCCTCGATCTCAGGGGTGTCCGGCGCTCCGGCGCACAGCACCAGCTGCACGTCGGGCGGCAGCTGGGCCGCGGCACGCAGGAACAGCGGCAGCCCCTTCTGACGGGTGATGCGGCCGACGAAGATGACGCTCGGCCGGTCGGGGTCGAGGCCGAGCTCGCGGACACGGTCGGGGTTCGGCACCGGCTGCCAGTCCTCGGTGTCGATGCCGTTGTGGACGACCTGCACCCTGGCCGGGTCGATCGCGGGGTAGGCCCGGAGCACGTCCTCGCGCATCGCGGCGCTCACCGCGATCACGGTGTCCGCGGCCTCGTAGGCCGACTTCTCGACCCAGCTCGACACGGCGTACCCGCCGCCCAGCTGCTCGGCCTTCCACGGCCGCATCGGCTCCAGGCTGTGCGCCGAGACGACGTGGGGGACGCCGTGCAGCAGCTTGGCGAGGTGGCCGGCCAGGTTGGCGTACCAGGTGTGCGAGTGCACCAGGTCGGTGCCCGCGCACCCACCGACCATCTCGAGGTCGACGCCGAGGGTGCGGACGGCCGCGTTGGCGTCGGCGAGGCCCGTCGGGTCGGCGTACGCCGTGGTGCCGGCCTCCGCGCGCTCCCCGCCGAAGCAGTGGACGCGGGTGTCGACGCCGTCGACCGCCCGCAACGCGCGGACCAGCTCGGCCACGTGGACGCCGGCGCCGCCGTACACCTCGGGCGGGTACTCCCTGGACAACACGTCGATGCGCATGACAGCAACCTAGTGCGCGTCGGGCGCCGGCGCTCGCGCGTGACCGCGGTCACCCCTAGGGTCGTGCCATGAGTGCATCGTCGCGGCGCAAGAAGGTCCTGGCCATCGTGCTGGCGGGCGGGGAGGGCAAGCGGCTGATGCCGCTGACCGCCGACCGCGCCAAGCCGGCGGTGCCGTTCGGCGGCATCTACCGCCTGATCGACTTCGCGCTGTCCAACGTCGTCAACTCCGGCTACCTCCAGGTCGTCGTGCTGACGCAGTACAAGTCGCACAGCCTGGACCGCCACGTCACCACCACCTGGCGGATGTCGACGCTGCTCGGCAACTACGTCACCCCGGTGCCCGCGCAGCAGCGGGTCGGCAAGCGGTGGTACCTCGGCAGCGCCGACGCCATCTTCCAGTCGATGAACCTCCTCGACGACGAGAAGCCCGACATCGTCGTGGTGGTCGGCGCCGACCACGTCTACCGGATGGACTTCTCCCAGATGGTCGACGCGCACGTCGAGAGCGGCGCCGCGGCGACGGTCGCGGCGATCCGGCAGCCGATCTCGCTGGCCGACCAGTTCGGCGTCATCGACGTCGACCCGGAGGACCCCGCCCGCATCCGGGCGTTCCTGGAGAAGCCGACCGACCCCACCGGCCTGCCCGACTCGCCCGACGAGGTGCTCGCCTCGATGGGCAACTACGTCTTCGACGCCGACGCGCTGCGCGACGCCGTCACCCGCGACGCCGACGACGAGGGCTCCAAGCACGACATGGGCGGCGACATCGTGCCGGCCTTCGTGGCCCGCGGCGAGGCCGGCGTCTACGACTACAAGGACAACGACGTGCCGGGCTCCAACGAGCGCGACCGGGGCTACTGGCGCGACGTCGGGACGATGGGCTCCTACTACGCCGCGCACATGGACCTCGTCGCCCACCTGCCGGTCTTCAACCTCTACAACCAGCAGTGGCCGATCTACACGACCTACGGCCCGCAGCCGCCGGCCAAGCTCGTCGAGGGCGACGGCATGGCGCCGGTGACGGTCTACAACTCGATCCTGTCCCCGGGCGTCGTCGTGACCGGCGGCTCGGTCCGCGAGTCGGTGCTCTCGCCGTCGGTCCGCGTCGCCTCCGGCGCGCGCGTCGAGGGCTCGGTGCTGCTCAACGGGGTCAGCGTGGGGGAGGGGGCGATCGTCAAGAACGCCATCCTCGACAAGAACGTCGTGGTGCCCGCCGGGGCCCAGGTCGGCGTCGACGCCGAGGCCGACCGCGCCCGCGGGTTCGTCGTGGAGGACGGGCTGACCGTGCTCGCCAAGGGCCAGGAGGTCACCTGATGGCCGCCAGCCGGGCCGGCACGCCCGCCCGCCCCGAGGACCTCGTCGACGTCGCGCACCTGGTCACGGCCTACTACACCGGCGACCCGGACCCCGACGACGTCGACCAGCAGGTCGCGTTCGGCACCAGCGGCCACCGCGGCTCCTCGCTCAGGACGTCGTTCAACGAGACCCACATCGCCGCCACGACGCAGGCGATCGTCGACCACCGCCGCGAGCAGGGCTACGACGGCCCGCTGTTCGTCGGCCGCGACACCCACGGCCTC
The DNA here is from genome assembly GCF_003752505.1 of Nocardioides aurantiacus. NCBI lineage: Bacteria > Bacillati > Actinomycetota > Actinomycetes > Propionibacteriales > Nocardioidaceae > Nocardioides > Nocardioides aurantiacus. Next base: position 1,437,225 of record NZ_RKHO01000001.1, read on the forward strand.
TCCGAGCCGGCGTGGGCGACCGCCCTCGAGGTCCTCGTCGCCAACGACGTCACCGTCCTGGTGGACGACCGCGACGGCTACACCCCGACGCCGGCCGTCTCCCACGCGATCATCCGGGCCAACGGCGGCCGCACCTCCGGGCCCGGCCTGGCCGACGGCATCGTGGTCACGCCGTCCCACAACCCGCCGAGCGACGGCGGGTTCAAGTACAACCCGCCCCACGGCGGCCCCGCCGACTCCGACGCCACCACGGTGATCGCCGCCCGCGCCAACGAGCTGATCCGGGCGGGGCTGTCCGGCGTCCAGCGGGTGCCGTTCGCCCGCGCCCGCGCCGCGGCCCAGGGCTACGACTTCCTCGGCACCTACGTCGACGACCTGCCCTCCGTGCTCGACGTCGACCGCATCCGCGAGGCGGGCGTGCGCATCGGCGCCGACCCGCTCGGCGGCGCCGCGGTCCACTACTGGGGCGAGATCGCCGAACGGCTGCGCCTCGACCTGACCGTGGTCAACCCGCTCGTCGACCCGACGTGGCGCTTCATGACGCTCGACTGGGACGAGAAGATCCGGATGGACTGCTCCTCGCCCCACGCCATGGCCTCGCTGATCGGCCGCAAGGACGAGTACGACATCGCGACCGGCAACGACGCCGATGCCGACCGGCACGGCATCGTCACCCCCGACGCCGGGCTGATGAACCCCAACCACTTCCTGGCCGTGGCCATCGGCTACCTCTTCGGCGGCGCCCGGCCCGACTGGCCCGAGACCGCCCGGATCGGCAAGACCCTGGTGTCGAGCTCGATGATCGACCGGGTGGCCGCCTCGCTCGGCAAGCCGTTGGTCGAGGTCCCGGTCGGGTTCAAGTGGTTCGTGCCCGGCCTCATCGACGGCTCGTTCGGCTTCGGCGGGGAGGAGTCGGCCGGCGCGTCGTTCCTGCGTCGTGACGGCTCGACGTGGACCACGGACAAGGACGGTCTGCTGCTGGCCCTGCTCGCCAGCGAGATCCTCGCCGCGACCGGTCGCACCCCCAGCGAGCACTACGCCGACCTGGTCGCGCAGCACGGCGAGCCGGCGTACGCCCGGGTCGACGCCCCCGCCGACCGCGCGCAGAAGGCGGCGCTGGCCGCCCTCTCGCCCGAGGCCGTCGCCGCCACCTCGCTCGCCGGCGAGGAGATCACCGGCAAGCTCACCGAGGCCCCCGGCAACGGCGCTGCCATCGGCGGCCTCAAGGTCACCACCGAGTCGGCCTGGTTCGCCGCCCGGCCCAGCGGGACCGAGGACGTCTACAAGATCTACGCCGAGTCCTTCCGCGGCCCCGACCACCTCGCCGAGGTCCAGGCCGAGGCCCGCGACGTCGTCTCCGCCGCCCTCGGCGGGTAGTCGCCGCGGTCCGTCTGCACGGATGAGTACCCAACCTCACGGGCAGTCCGTCTTGCCCAGCTCCTAGGCCGCACAGCTCGGGCAGCGACCGACGTGGGTACGCATCTGTGCAGCTGCGGTGAGGACCTCTCGGACGTGATCGGGGTCGAACATGACGTCCTCCCACGAGAAGCGCAGCACGATCCAGCCGTCCACGACCAGGAGGTTGTAGCGACGGGCATCCCGGCGCAGGTCGGCGCGACCGCCGTGCCACTCGAAGGAGTCCGCCTCGACCACGATGCGGAGGTCGTCGTCGACGAGGTCGGGGCGCACCGTCTGCCGCGTGCCGATCACGACGCGCTGGGGGACCAGTCTCAGGCCGGGGACGTCGAGGGCGAGGTGGCGCAGCACGGACTCGAAGGGGTCGGGCGGCACGTCCGTCCGCCCGACCGAGGACGCGGCGCACCTTCGCGGCCCCGGGCCCCTGGGCGGTCGCGGCCACGCGCGCGAGGACCTGCGGAGGTACGCCGCTGCGGAGCGCGGAGTCCGCGACCGCGAGGCCCTCGTCGTCCGGCAGCTGCCGGACGCACTGCTCCAGCGTCGTCTCGACGTCGGTCGCCACGCCGTCGCGCACCTGCTCGGGCAGGAGCGTGCCGCGGTGCACCTCCGCGCGCCGACGTTGGTCGGGCGTCAGCCGTCGGCTCCTGCTGAGCAGGACGTGGGGCCTGGTGGGGACGGTCGTGACCGCCCAGCCGTGCCACAGCGCCGCGCTGGTCAGGCAGAGCACGCCTCGGAGGCCGTGGGCGACCGCCGTGGCCTGGTCGCAGGACCTGAGCGTGAGGCAGCCACGCCCGGAGGCCAGCAACGAGCCGTCGGCCAGCGCACGGTCCACCTGGCCCCGCGACGTCGCGGCGACGGCCGAGGCGCGCTGGGCCACGCCGCCCTGCTGCTCGACGTACGCCACGACCAGGCCCATCTGCCCACCCTGCATGCGACGGACTGCGGCGTCGAACGACGATCCACAGGCGGGCGACCCTCAGAGGGCGGGGGTGGCGCGGGTGACGATCGTGGCGAGGTCGATGCCGACGGGGAGGGTGCCGAGGGTGCCGTTGTAGTCCCCGCCGAGGCGGGTGGCGCAGAAGGCGTCGGCGACGTCAGGGTCGGCGTGGCGCAGCAGGAGCGAGGCCTGGAGGCAGGCGGCCATCTGGCCGGCGAGGCGGCGGGCCGAGTGCTCCAGGGTGCCGACGTCGCCGAGCATCGTCAGGACGCCCTCCACGGCTAGGTCGAGGCGGGGGTCCTCGCCGCGGGCGAGGCCGACCTCGGTCAGCCAGGCGCCGAGCGCCTCGGGCTCGCGGGACAGCGCGCGCAGCACGTCGAGCGCGTTCACGTTGCCCGAGCCCTCCCAGACCGAGTTCAGCGGCGACTCGCGAAACAGCAGCGGCAGCCCGGACTCCTCGACGTAGCCGTTGCCGCCCAGGCACTCCAGCGCCTCGGCGACCATCATGGGCGTGCGCTTGCACACCCAGAACTTCGCCAGCGGCAGCGCGATCCGGCGCAGTGCCGCCTCGTGGGGGTCCGTACGCCGGTCCACGGCACTCGCCAACCGCATCGCCAGCACGGTCGCCGCCTCGGACTCCACCGCCAGGTCGGCCACCACGTTGCGCATCAGCGGCTTGTCACCCAGCAGCCCGCCGAAGGCCGACCGGTGCGCCACGTGCCACGACGCCTCGGCCAGCGCCTTGCGCATCAGCGACGCCGACCCGATCACGCAGTCGAGGCGGGTCGCGGCGACCATCTCGATGATCGTGCGTACGCCGCGCCCCTCGTCGCCGAGCCGCTGCGCCCAGGTGCCCTCGAGCTCGAGCTCGGCGGAGGCGTTGGACCGGTTGCCCAGCTTGTCCTTGAGCCTCACGACGTCGATGCGGTTGCGCTCGCCCGAGGGCAGCACCCGGGGGACCAGGAAGCACGACAGTCCGTCCGGTGCCTGGGCCAGCACCAGGAAGACGTCGTTCATGGGGGCGGAGGTGAACCACTTGTGGCCGTGCAGGGTGTACTCCCCGTTGACCGACGTCGGCCGGGCCTGCGTCTCGTTGGCGCGTACGTCGGACCCGCCCTGCTTCTCGGTCATCCCCATGCCCGCCAGCGCGCCGCCCTTGTCGGCCAGCAGCCGCACCCCGGGGTCGTAGGAGGTCGCGGCCAGCTTGGGCGTCCACTGCTCGGCCAGCGCGTCGTCGGCGCGCAGGGCGGGGACGGCGGCGTACGTCATCGAGATCGGGCAGCCGTGCCCCGGCTCGGTCTGGGACCAGGCGAAGAACCCGGCGGCCCGGCGGAGGTGGGCGTGCTCGGAGTCGGACTCCCACGGCGCCGCCTGCAGTCCGTGGCCGACCGCGCGCTCCATCAGCCAGTGCCACGAGGGGTGGAAGCGGACCTCGTCGACGCGGTTGCCGTAGCGGTCGACGGTGACCAGCTCGGGGTGGTGCACGTTGGCCAGCCGGCCGTGCTCGCGGGCCTCCTCGGTGCCGGCCTCGAGGCCCAGCCCGGACAGCGTCTCGACGACGCCGTCGGGGGCGTGGCTGCGGACCGCGTCCAGGAGCGCGGTGTCGGACGTCACGACGTCGTGGCCGACGAGCGGCGGGGCCTGGTTGCGGGCTACCCGGGAGTCGGCGCTCATGGCCTTACCGTAGTGCTCATGGCCGTCCAGAGCAGTCCGCGCCGGCAGGTGCGCGGGTTGTCGTGGGCGACGATGCGGACCTCGACCTGGCAGCTGGTCGTCAACACCGTCGGCACCTGCATGCGCCACCGGGTCACGGGGCTGGCGGCCGAGGCGGCGTTCTTCGCCGTGCTCTCGCTGCCGCCGCTGATCTTCGCGCTGGCGGGCTCGATCGGCTACATCTTCGCCCAATTCAGCGACAGCCAGATCGCGGAGGTCCGCGACACGATCATCGCGCTGGCCAGCCAGGCGCTGACCCCGCAGACGGTCGACAGCATCATCCGGCCGACCCTCGACGAGGTGCTCTCCGGCGGTCGCTACGACGTGATCTCGATCGGCTTCGTGCTCGCGCTGTGGTCCGGCTCCCGCGCGCTCAACGTGTTCCTCGACACCATCACGATCATGTACGGCCTCGGCGGCCAGCGCGGCATCCTGTCGACCCGCGCGCTGTCCTTCGGCCTCTACCTGCTCGGCATGCTGATGGGGGTGGTGCTGGTGCCGCTCGTGGTGGCCGGCCCGACGCTGATCGGCCGGTGGCTGCCCGAGCGGCTGGCGTTCCTGGACCAGCTCTACTGGCCCGTGGTGCTGCTGCTGGGCATCGTCTTCCTCGCGCTGCTCTACCACCTGTCCGTGCCGGTCCGGACCCGCTGGCGCTGGAACCTCCCCGGCGCGGTGTTCACGATGTTCTGCTGGGTCTTCGGCTCGGCGCTGCTGCGCTGGGTGCTGGTCGGCACCGCCCAGGGCTCGACCTCGATCTACGGCCCTCTGGCCGCGCCGATCGCGGTGCTGCTGTGGCTCTACCTGCTCTCCATCGCCATCCTCATCGGCGCGGCCCTGAACGCCGCCTTCGACCAGGTCTGGCCGCAGAAGGAGCTGACCACCGCCCGCGCGGAGCGGCTCAGCCGGATCTCGCTCGACAACGTGCTGCCCTGGCGGGCCGGCCCGACGACGGCCAGGACGGACGACGAGCCCGACGCCGCCACCGAGGACGAGCCGCCGGCCGGTGAGCCCGTCGCGCCCGCCCAGCCGGTGGCCCCCGGCCGCAAGGCCTGAGGGTCGCTGCCGCGGCGCCCGTCGCGTGCGTGCCATGCTTCGGCCGTGGCCAACGTGACCCTGCCGACCCCGGTGGTCCTCGCCGGAGCCGGGCTGTGCCTGCTCGGGGGCTACCTCGTCGGCTCGGTGGCCGGCGCGACCGACCAGGTCGAGCGGCGTACGGCGGAGGTCGCCTCCTACGACCCCGCCGACCAGCGGGTCTGCCTCACCGGTGCCGCGGTGGAGGACCTGCCCGGCGCCGACGACGAGGGCCGGCTGTGCGGCTCCCTGCGTCGTACGCCGTCCAGCGCCGTGCCGCGCGAGGGCGACACCATGCGCTTCGTCTCCGTCGCCACCACCGGACAGGTCGACGGCAAGCCCCGGCAGTCCGTCGTCGTCATCGGCGACGTGGTCGGCTAGTCGTGGCGGCCGCCCCCCGCTCCTTCGGGATGCTGACGCTGCCGGCCCGGCAGCGCTCCCCGTGGTGGGAGCTCGGCCGCCGGCTCCTGGCGGCGATCGGGATCCTGGCGTTCACGGTCGCGATCGTGTGGTTCGACCGTGACGGCTACGTCGACAACAGCGACCCGAGCAACGAGGTCAGCCTGGTCGACGCGATGTACTACACGACCGTCACCCTGAGCACGACCGGCTACGGCGACATCGCCCCGGCCACGGACACGGCGCGGCTGGTCAACGCCTTCGTCGTCACGCCGCTGCGCATCGCCTTCCTGGTGCTGCTGATCGGCACGACGCTGGAGGTGCTGGCCGCGCAGGGCCGCGAGATGTTCCGGGTCGCCCGTTGGAGGAGGAAGATGAACCAGCACGTCGTCGTCATCGGTTACGGCACCAAGGGTCGCAGCGCCGTCCAGACCCTGGTCAGCAACGGCACCTCCCGCGACTCCGTCGTCGTGGTGGACCCCTCCACGGTCGGGCAGGAGGAGGCCAACGCGGACGGCCTGGCCGTCGTCACCGGCGACGCCACCCGCCGCGACGTGCTGCGGCGCGCCGGCGTCGAGCACGCCCAGCAGGTCATCATCACCACCGCCCGCGACGACACGACGGTGCTCGCGACGCTCACGGTGCGCCAGCTGAACCCCGACGCCTACATCGTCGCGGCGGTGCGCGAGCAGGACAACGTGCAGCTGGTGCGGCAGAGCGGCGCCGACTCGGTGATCACCTCCTCCGACGCGGTGGGCCGGCTGCTCGGCCTCGCGTCGTACTCGCCCAACCTCGGCGCGGTGATGGAGGACCTGCTCACCTACGGCGAGGGCCTCGAGGTGGCCCAGCGCGAGCTGCTGGTGGGCGAGGTGGGCCGGGCGCCCCAGTCGTTGCCCGACCAGGTGATCGCGGTGGTGCGCGACGAGAAGGTCTACCGCTACTTCGACCCGACGGTCACGCTGCTGGCGCGCGGCGACGAGCTGATCGTCGTACGCCCGTCCAAGGAGCTGCCCTGGGCACCTCGGCCCGGCACCCACAACGAGACGCTGGCCGACGAGGAGGACTAGCGCCGGGCTGTACCGCCCGCGCGTAGCGGCTGCGCCATGAGGTCCGGCCTCGTAGGATCAGGGCGTGAAGGAAGCCGTGAAGGGCCTGGGGCTCAAGGTGCTGGGCTGGGTCCTGCTGGTGGCGGGCATCATCTTGATGCCGGCGCCCGGACCCGGGGCGATGGTCATCCTGCTCGCGATGGTCGTGCTGGCCACGCAGTACGAGTGGGCCGACAAGCGGCTGGACAAGGTCAAGGTCTGGGCCCTCAAGGGCGCCGCCGACAGCGTGAAGACCTGGCCGCGCATCATCGCCTCGCTGCTGGGCGTGGCCTGGCTGGTCGGTCTCGGCATCTTCTGGGGCATGCGACCCCCGGCCCCCGACTGGTGGCCGCTGCGCGAGAGCTGGTGGCTGATCGGCGGCTGGGGCACCGGCTCCACGTTGATCTTCTCCGGCGTCGTGGCCTTCGGGCTGCTGGTCTACAGCTTCGTGAAGCTGCGTGGCGCCACCAAGGCCGACATCGAGGCCCAGGCCACCCGCGGCGGCGCGAGCGATGCCCCCGGCGTGCAGCACGACCAGGAAGGCAACCGGCTCGAGCGCCCCCGCCCGGCCGACAGCGCCTCGCACCAGTAGCTCCCGTGGCCTCCCCGTCCTCGGAGATCGACGCCTGGCGCGCCGGCCACCGTCGCGTCTGCGACCTCGTCCTGCAGGCGAGCCCGGCCGAGCTCGAGCGGCACGTGCCCGCCACGCCCGACTGGACCGCGCGCGACCTGGTCTCCCACATGGTGGGGCTGGCCGCCGACGTGCTGGCCGGTGACGAGCCGGACGACCACCACGCGGGCTGGACGCAGGCGCAGGTCGACGCCCGCCTCGACCGCTCGGGCGTCAACCTGGTCGAGGAGTGGCGCGGGCTGGCCGACGACCTGGCCGCGTGGATGGCCGAGCACGGCACCAGGCCGCTCAACGACGTGCTCGTCCACGAGCAGGACCTCCGTGGTGCGCTGCGGAGGGCGGGTGCCCGTGACGCCCCCGGCGTCGACGTCGTACGCCGCAGGATGGCCGGCCGTCTCGGCACCACCCTGGCGGAGCTGCCGCCGCTGGGTCTGGTCGGACCCACCTGGCAGTGGGCCTCGCGCGGTGCTGCCGCCGACGCCGACACCGTGCTGGAGGCCTCCGACTTCGACCTGCTGCGGTCGCTGTGCAGCCGTCGCACCGCCGGGCAGCTGCGCGGCTGGACCACCCGCGGCGACGTCGCGACCTACCTGCCCGCCTTCGCCGGGCTCGGCGACCTGCCGCCCCGGCCCCTGGACGAGTAGCCGCCGCCGACCTGTCGACGGGGGTGTCGGTTCGTGCGCGCCCGGGGGCCGGTGCGAGGCTGGTCGGCATGGACCAGTCCGGCGCGCTCACTCCCACCCCACCGTCGCAGGGCGACACCGTGCCCTCGCGCGAGAAGGTGATCGGCCGCGGGCTCGCCTGGGTGGCGACCTGGAGCGGGCGGCTCGTGCTGGTGACGCTGGCGGCGATCGTCGTCGGGCTGATCATCAAGTACACCTGGACGATCCTGTTCCCCGTCGTGCTCGCGCTGGTGCTGGCGACCGTGCTGGCCCCGGTCTCGAAGTTCCTGCGCGCCCGGGCCGGCGTGCCCAGCGGCCTGGCCGCGGCGGCCACGCTGGTCGGCTTCCTCGGTGTCTTCGTGGTGGCCGGGTTCGCGATCGCGCCCTCGGTCGTCGGGCAGAGCGAGGACATCGTCAAGAGCACCAACGCGGGCCTGCAGAAGCTGCAGGACTACGTCCAGGGGCTCGACTTCGTCTCCTCGGCCCAGATCGACAACGGCCTGCAGAGGCTCCAGGAGCAGATCAGCGGCTCGGCGTCCTCGATCGCCTCGGGCGTGATCACCGGCGTCTCCGCCGTCACCAACGGCCTGATCACGCTGGTGATCACGCTGATCCTGACGTTCATGTTCCTCAAGGACGGCCGCCGCTTCCTGCCGTGGCTGCGTCGGATGGCCGGTCCCCGCGCCGGTGGCCACCTCCAGGAGGTCGGCAACCGTTCCTGGCGCACCCTGGGCGGCTTCATCCGCACCCAGGCGCTGGTCTCGCTCATCGACGCGGTGCTGATCGGCGCCGCGCTGCTGTTCGTCGGGGTCCCGCTGGCGGTGCCACTGGCCGTGCTGACCTTCTTCGCCGGCTTCATCCCCATCGTGGGTGCCGTGGTGGCGGGCCTCGTCGCCGTCCTGGTCGCCCTGGTCTCCAACGGCCTGACCGGCGCGATCATCATCCTCGTCGTGATCCTGCTGGTGCAGCAGCTCGAGGGCAACGTGCTCTCCCCGTGGCTGCAGTCCAAGTCGATGCAGCTGCAGCCGGCGGTGGTGCTGCTCTCGGTGACCCTGGGCTCGACGCTGTTCGGCATCACCGGGGCCTTCCTCGCGGTGCCCGTCGTGGCGGTGATCGCGGTCGTCCTGCGCTACCTCGACGACGTCGTCGAGGACAAGTCCACCCCGGGCGACAACCCGCCCTACCTGGCCGGGGGGCCGTCCGGAGACGAGCCCGACGCCAGCACCCGCCAGGGCGAGGACGACCTCACCCGCGCCCAGCGCGACCCCGACGACGACCTGGCGGTCGACGACGGCGAGGACGACCACCCGACCGCCCCGGCCGTGTCCTGATGAGCACCACCCCCGGCCCCGTCGTCGTGGTGGGCGCCGGCATCGCCGGCATCGCGTGCGCCCGCCGGCTGCGGACGGCCGGCCTCGACGTCCACGTGCTCGACCGCGGCCGTCGGATCGGCGGCCGGATGGCGACCCGGACCGTGGCGGGGCGCCCGGTCGACACCGGGGCGTCCTACTTCACCGTCTCGGACAGGCGCTTCGCCGCCGTGGTGCGCGAGTGGCGCTCCTCCGGGCTGGCGCACGAGTGGACCGACCGGTTCCACGTGCTCGGGGAGGGGGAGCCGGAGGTCAAGCAGGGTCCCGTCCGCTGGGGCACCGCCCACGGCAGCCGCTCCCTGGTGGAGGAGCTCGCCCGGGGCCTCGACGTGCGGCCCCGCGAGGTCAGGACCGTGCGCCGTCGCGCGGGCGGCCTCGAGGTCGACGGCGTCCGCGCCGCCGCGGTCGTGCTCGCGATGCCCGACGCCCAGGCCCGCCGGCTGCTGGGCCACGACCTGCAGGACGTCCGCGGCGTGCTGACCCGGGAGAGCGAGCCGGTGCTGGCGCTGACCGCGGCGTACGACGCCCGCACCTGGGACCGCGGCGAGCGCTTCGACGGCGCCTTCGTCAACGGCGACGACGTGCTGGCCTGGGTCGCCGACGACGGCCGCCGTCGCGGCGACGACGCGCCGGTGCTGGTGGCGCACTCCACGCCGGCCTTCGCGGCCGGGCACCTCGCCGACCCCGCCGCCGCCGCCCCGGCGATGCTCGCGGCGCTGGGCAGCCACCTCGAGGTCGACGAGCCGGTGACGACGCGGGTGCAGCGGTGGTCGCTGGCCCGCCCGACCGGCCGGCGGCTGCCCACCCACCACCTCCGCGACGGGGTCGGCGTCTGCGGCGACGGCTGGGGCCCGGTGTCGAAGGTGGAGGGTGCCTGGATCTCCGGCGACGACCTCGGCACGGCCCTGGCCCGCGAGCTCCGGTCGGCTCGCGCGGGCCGCCCGGCGTAGAGCAGTTCCCGTCGCGCCGCATGGCCGGGCGCTCTTCGGGCACGTAGGGACCTCACGACGAAACGGGGAACCCGTGTCACCGCTCCAGCTGGACGAGGTCTTCGAGGAGCCCCCGTCCGTGGTCAGCACGATCTTGTGCACCGCGATCGAAGCCGCCGGCTGGACGCTGGTGGGCGTCTGGGACGCCGGGCAGCGACTCGTCTGGACCGTCGACGACGACCAGCTCTCGACGCCGGCCACGATCCAGGCCGTCATCAGCGACCACGCCGACGGCGGCTCCCGGGTGCACGTCTCCTCGCTCGACGAGCTCTGGCGCGGCGACGTGCAGGACCCGCAGCTGCGCAGCACTCCGCGGCTCGACGACGCCGGGTCGGACGACCCCGGCACCCGCTGACCCAGGGCGTCGGTCGTGCACGTCCTGCCCGACGTCGTCGGCGAGGTCCCTGTCGTCGTCTTCTGCGGCCGCGCCGGGGCCGACAGCCCGAAGGCGCGTGAGCACCGCTACGACGCTCCGGGCAACCGGTTCTGGTCGCTGCTCCACGAGAGCGGGCTGACCCCGCGCCTGCTCCGCGCCGACGAGGAGGACCTGCTGCCGGCGTACGGCCTGGGCAGCACCGACCTGGTCCGCACCGGCGAGGAGTGGACCCGTCCCTCGTCGTACGCCGTGGCGGAGCTGGTCGCCAAGGTGGAGGCGTGGCAGCCCGAGTGGCTGGCGTTCACGAGCAAGACCGTCGCCGCGCTGGTCGCCCGGGCTGAGGGGCGGCGGCCACCGGGGCTCGGCCCGCAGGACTGGTACGTCGGCGGCGCCCAGGTGTTCGTGCTCCCGGGCACCAGCGGCGCCAACCAGCGCAAGGACTACGACGGCCGGGTGGACCGCCTGTCGTGGTTCGCCGAGCTCGCCGCGCTGGCCGGGCCACCGCGACTCAGCGGCGCTTGCGGTCCTTCTTGACCCGGCGGCGCAGCTGCAGGATGCGCAGGGCGCCCGCCGAGGCGACGAGGAGCGCTCCGCCCGCGGCCGCGATCAGCAGCGTGGCCGACAGCGGCGCCTGGCCGGTCCAGCCGAAGTAGCTGACCTCCACCCGCTGGGTGTTCTGCAGGATGAACACGGCCAGCAGGATCAGCACCACGATGAGCGCGACGGTGGCCGACCAGATGCCGCTGGTGCGCGAGCCGCGCAGCGGGTCCTTGGCCGACCCGGAGCCCGTCGACCGGGTGGCGGGTGCCTCGTCGGCGGACGCGGAGGCGGGGGAGCCGGGCTCGGTGGGGGACGGGTGCTCAGTGCTCACGGTCTGCTCCTGCGTGGGTGGCGGGTCGATCTCGGCTGGATCTCGCTCCCGGTGTCGTACCCGGGGAGCCGCCGGCCACGCGTGGGCCGGCACCCCACCCTAGGAGGCCCGGCTGGGTCGGGGTGTCAGGATCGACACGTGTTCCTCCAGTGCTCCTGCGGTCAGCGTCACTGGGGGCGCTACGGAGCGGCGGGACTGCTGCTCACCGACCCGGGTCGCACGGGCGTGCTGCTGCAGAAACGCTCGGTGCACGTGCACAGCGGCGGCACCTGGAGCGTGCCGGGCGGCGCCATCGAGCGGGGCGAGGATCCTGTCGACGCCGCGCTGCGCGAGGCGCACGAGGAGGCGGGCCTGCGGGCCCGCGACCTGGCCGTCTCGCGCACGGTCGTGGGCACCGACCACGGCACCTGGTCCTACACCTACGTCATCGCCGAGGCGCCGCGCCCCGAGCTGGCCGAGCTGCGCAGCGCCGGCGCCACGAGCTGGGAGGCCGACCGGACGGTGTGGGTGGACCTCGACCGGGTCGGCTCCTACCGTCTCCACCCGGGTCTGCGCGAGGTGTGGCCGCGGCTGCGCGAGGAGCTGCTCGCGCCCTGAGCGCCGAGGCTGCACCCCCAGTCGTCGGAGACGGTTCACCGGTTCGTCGTGGCGTATTCACGGTTAGGACTATTGACTTAGTAGACTTTGCCGCATGACGCGGCAGAGCAGTCTGGCGAGCCTTCCCCGACCCACGTCCACCCACGCACCCGATCCCGTCTCCCAGCCCGTCCCCGGGCCCGACTCCGGTCCCGCGCTCGGCGGGCCGGTGCTCGGCGAGGTCGTCGACGTCGGTGTCGTGGTCCTCACCCAGGGGCACCGCCCCGACGACCTGGCCGCCGCTCTGGCGGCGGTGCTCGGCCAGCAGGGCGTCACCTGCGACGTCGTGGTGGTGGGCAACGGCTGGGAGCCGACCGGCCTGCCCGCGGGGGTGCGCGGCCTCGCGCTGCCCGTCGACGACGGCATCCCGGCCGGCCGCAACGCCGGGGTGCCCCACGTGTCCGGCGACCTGCTGCTCTTCCTCGACGACGACGCCCGGCCCGCAGGGCCGGACTACCTGGCGCGCGCGGTCGCCCTCTTCGCCGCCGACCCCGGGCTGGGCCTGGTGCACCCGCGGGTCGACGCGACGTACGGCGAGGCGCCGACGCGCTGGGTGCCGCGCGTCCGCACCGGGGACCCGCGCCGTTCCTCGCCGGCCTTCGTGCTGTGGGAGGGCGCCACCGTCGTACGCCGGGACGCGCTGCTCGCCGCCGGCGGGTGGCCGGAGGTCTACCGCTACGCCCACGAGGGCATCGAGCTGGTGTGGCGGGTGTGGGACGCCGGGTTCAGCGTCCGCTACGTCGGCGACCTGGTCGCCCTCCACCCCCCGATCGACCCCGCCCGCCACGCGACGTACCACCGCTTCAACGCCCGGCACCGGGTCTGGCTGGCCCGGCGCAACCTGCGCTGGCCGTTCACGTGGGCCTACGTCGCCACCTGGACGCTGGTGCAGCTGCTGCGCTCGGTGGGGAGCCCCGAGGGCCGGGCCTCGCTGCGTCCGTGGACCGCCGGCTGGTGGGAGGGCTGGCGGGTCGACCCCGGCGGCCGCCGCCCGCTGCGGTGGCGCACCGTGTGGCGGATGACCCGCCTCGGTCGACCGCCGGTGGTGTGAGATGACGACCTTCCTCCCGCAGTCCACCGTCCCGGCCCAGCGACGGGCACGCCCGCGCCGCACCGGCGTCGTGACGCAGCCGCCGGTCTCGGTCTTCATGGCCGTGCGCGACGAGCAGGCCGACCTCGCCGCCAGCGTGGCCCGCGTCCTCGAGCAGGACTACCCCGGCGAGCTCGAGGTCGTCCTGGCCGTCGCACCCTCCACCGACGACACCTGGGGCGAGGCGCAGCGGCTCGCGGCGCACGAGCCCCGGGTCCGCGTGGTGCGCAACCCGGCCGGGGCCACGCCCCACGGCCTCAACGCCGCGATCGCGCACGCCCGCCACGACCTGCTGGTGCGCGTCGACGGCCACGCCCACCTGCCCGCCGGCTACCTGGTCGACGTGGTCGCGCTGCTGGAGTCCACCGGTGCCGCCAACGTCGGCGGCCGGATGGTGCCCGAGGGCGACACCCCGGTCTCCCGGGCCGTGGCGGTGACGATGAGCTCCCGGCTGGGGATCGGTGGCGGCGCCTTCCACGTCGGCGGCGAGGCCGGCCCGCAGCCCACGGTCTACCTCGGGGCGTTCCGCCGCGAGGCGCTGGTCGGGGTCGGGGGGTACGACGAGCGCTTCCTGCGCGCCCAGGACTGGGAGCTCAACCACCGGCTGCGGCTGGCCGGTCACACCGTGTGGTTCGACCCCGACGTGGCCGTCACCTACCGGCCGCGCTCGAGCTGGCGGACCTTCGCCCAGCAGCAGCTCCGCACCGGCGGCTGGCGGCGACGGGTGATCGAGACCCACCGCGGCACCGCCGACCTGCGCTACCTCGTCCCGCCCGTGGCGGTGCTGACGATGGTGGCGGGGCTCCTGGCCGGGCTGGCCGCCCCGTTCCTCGGCGCGTGGCTGGCCCTGGGCCTGCTGGCCCCGGCCGTCTACGCCGGCGGGGTCACCGTGCTCGGGCTGGCCCTGGCCCGGGTGCGGCGGCTGCCGCGCGCGGTGGCGTGGCGGATGCCGCTGGCGCTGGCCGTGATGCACCTGTCGTGGGGCACCGGGTTCGTGCTCCGGGCGCGCTGACCGGCGGCGAGCGGACGGTCCGACCCGACCGCGGGGGGAGGGTCAGACCGTCAGGTCCGCGGAGGCGCCCTGCCCGACGAGCGCGACGGCCTCCTCGAGCCGCTGCTGCACGGCGTCGAGGACGTCCTCGGCGACGGTCCGCGTCTCCAGCAGGCCGGTGAGCCCGGCCTGCTGCAGGTCCGGGCCGACGGGGTGGACGACCGGCTCGTCGAGGCCGAGCCCCAGCGCCAGGTCGCGCAGCACGAACGCCAGGTCCTCGCGCGGCTCCAGGGCCACGGTGGCGCACGGCAGGCCGAGCGCGAGGCACAGTGCCAGCACGCCGGGGTCGCTGGTCACCACCCCGTCGTACGCCGTCAGGCGGGTGAGCAGCCCGACCACGTCGTCGGGCCGGGAGACCCGGGTGCTCAGCTCGTCGACGTCGTCGGGCAGGGAGAGCCGCAGCCGGGACTGGCTGACGTGGCGCAGCAGCGCAAGGCGGCCCTGGGGCTCGGGGCGGGCGAGCGGCAGCAGCCGGGCCGCGAGCACCAGCGGGTCGCCGTACGCCGTGACGTCGGGACCGCCCGCCCGCCGCAGCGCCTCGGCGCTCAACGGCCCCCGCACGCCGAGGTAGCGCCCGTCCGGACCGGGCCGGTCACCGTGCCCCGCCGTGCCCGCCCCCACCACGACGCTGCTGCGCTGCACGTGGGCCAGCACCGACCCGGACACCACGAGGTGCGGACGCGGCGTCGCGGCGGTGGGCTTCTGGTAGCCGACCGGATGACCGGTCAGCCGGCGCACCAGCAGCGGGGTCAGCCAGTTCTCGGCCGTGCCGGGGAACGGGCGCGGCCACCACAGCGCGGGCAGCGCGCCGGCGTGCTCGGCGGGGGAGGCGAGGTGGCCGAACGCCTCGGCGACCTCCTGGTCGTCGAGCTCCTCCTGCCGGGGGCGGGCCGTGGCGCGCAACCGGGCGGCGTACGCGTCCACCTGGGCGAGGTCGCCGTCCTGGCCCGCGAGCAGCATCTGTCGCAGCAGCCGGTTGCGGTGCGGGGTCGGGGTGGCGGGCGGCAGGTCGACCTCGGCCCGGGCGGCCTCGTCGTCGGGCTCGTCCTCGTCGCCCTCGCCGTTGCCGTCGGGCTCCGCGGCGCCGCCCCGACCTCCGGCGGTCAACCGTGCCTCGACCCGGGCGAAGCGCATGGCGCTCGCCGAGAGGTGGCCGACCTGGCTGTACATCATCCGCAGCCCGATGAAGAGCACGATCGCGTCCGCGCCGGCGAGCGCGCCGGAGACGGCGCGCAGCAGCACCACGGCCAGGGCCAGGGCCATCGCGAGGCTGGCGAGGACGGCGCCGAGCTCGGCGTCCCGCAGCCGGCGGCCGACGCGCTCGCCCACACCGGTGGCGGTGTCGCGCGCCTCGTCCAGGTAGGCCAGCTGCCGGGCCAGCTGGCGGCGGTAGATCACCGCGACCAGGGCGAGCACGGCGGTGCCGATGCCGATGTTGAGCACCCCGAAGAGGGGGTCGAGCCAGACGAAGAGCAGGCAGAAGGCCACCACCTGGATCAGTGCGACGCTGGCGGTGGAGAGCTCGAAGGCCGACGCCCACCTCCACGCCTCCTGGTGGCGGGGCCGCTCGGCCTGCGAGGACTCGAAGCCGCGCCGGAACACCCGCACCCGGTTGAGGCGCACCACGTGGTGGATCGCCCGGCTCAGCGCGAAGGCCGCGAAGAAGCCCGCCCCGGCGAGGACCAGCGCGGTGCGCTCGGCCTCCAGCCGCTCCGCGCCGTGGAGGACCAGCTGGGAGAACATCCGGGTGACGAGCAGCTCGCTGACCGGCAGCATCGCCATCGTCAGCAGCAGCGCCGAGACCTCCAGGCGGCTGCGCCGCTCGGTGAACAGGCCCGTGAAGGCGCCCAGGAGGTCGCGGAACACGCCTCAGCCCCGGCGTTCGTCGTACGCCGCGATGCCGGCCGCCACCGCGGCCTCGACCTCGTCGAGCTTGTCCTCGCCGATGCGGACCTGGCGCACCAGGTCGTCGACGTGGGTGCGGCGCAGGTCGAGGTGGACCACCACGGGCTGCCAGTCGCCGGTGAGCCCGGCGCCGAGGGCGTAGTCGCGGTACTTGATGCCGCTGCCGTGGACCGCGCCCTCGAAGCCGCGGAAGCCGACCAGCGCGCACGGGATGCCGTAGCTGTGGCACGCGATCATCACGTGCATCGCGCTGGTCACCACGGCACGGTAGCCCGCCAGGTGCTCGAGGAAGCTCCTGATCTCCTCGGGGTGCGACATCAGCACGCTGAGCTCGTCCATGTCCTCGGGCAGGGTCAGCGGGAGGCCGGCGTGCTTGAAGTGGCGGACCAGGGCGACGCGACCGTTGTGCGGGCCGCGCTCGATCGGCAGCAGCCGGGAGAGCAGCACGCCGGGGTCGCCGAGACTGGTGACGGCGGGTCCGCCCTGGCGTCGCAGCAGGTCGGCGGTGACGGGCCCCCGCACGGAGACGTAGTGCGCGCGGCCGTCGAGCTCGACCTCCTCGGTCGAGATGCCCGTCCCGACCACGACCGAGCGCGGACCGATGAAGCGCCCGATGGAGCCCACCATGACGAGGTGCGGCTGCGTCGTGGGTGCGGTGGGGGACCGGAAGGTCACCGGCCGCTGCGAGACCGACTGCAGCACCAGCGGGCTCAACCAGTCGCCGAAGTTGCCGGGGAAGGGCCGCACCCACCAGCTGAGGGTCAGCGGGTCCTGCGACCCCCCGCCGAGGGCGTACTGCGCGAACGACTCGGCCGCCCGCTGCGCGCCGGCCTCGGCCGCCGTCGGGACGTCGGCCGCGTTGAGGCGCGAGGCGAGGGTGCGCACACCCTCGAGGTCACCGCGCTGCCCCTGGACCACCATCTGGTTGACCAGGCCCTGGCGGTGCCGCGAGCTGCCGGTGGGCTGGTGGGACCCCTGCGTCAGGACGTGGGTGAGACCGGAGCGGTCGGCGACGAGCCGGAGCCGGTGGGTGAGCCGTCCGGACCGCTGGCCGAGCCGGCGCTCGGCGGCCTTGGCCGCACGGAGCGCCAGCCGACGGGAGCCGCTCCCGCGGCGCGACGGGCCCTGCACCTGGGCGTGCTGGACGACCTTGGACTTGAACTCCGCGACGTTGCCGCTGGAGCCGAAGGTGAAGAACGGCGCGACCCCCGGTGCGCCGCCGCGCCCCACGACCGCCGAGGAGGGGATGACCTGGAAGCTCATCGAGGGCGCGTTGGTGCGCCACGACTCCTCGAAGAAGTAGTCGTCGGTGGCCTTCAGCCGCGACGTCGCCTCGAGGGCGACGGCGTCGGCGACGAACCTGCGGGCGGCCGGGCTGGTGCCGATGCCGAAGAAGCAGGGCTCCCAGAACCGCGTGCGGTTGCCGTAGCCGATCGTCGACGGCGCACTGAACCCGCGCTGGAAGCCGACCAGGTCGGCGGTCGCGTCCCGGACGTACGCCGGCAGGTCGTGCAGCCGGCAGTCCACGTCGATCCAGAAGACCCGCGCGTCGGGGTGTTGGTCGCAGACGCGGCCGAGGAAGGCGATCTTGCGGCGGCAGATGTCGGCCCAGTCCTCGCCGGGCGCCTTGACGATCTCCTCGAGCTCGCTCCGCACGCCCAGGTCGGCGAGGTTCTTGCGCAGCTTCTCGGCGTGGTCGCGGTAGTAGTCGTCGGCGGTGTAGAACGAGCAGACGACGACGTCGGTGTGGCCCATGGTTCCCTCACGTGGACTGCCTCAGGTCCCGGGTCGGGACCAAAGTGCAGTCGCTCACTCTACATTGGCCCGGTGGCGTCGGGGTGACCTCGACACGACATCGGGACGTCGGTCCCGCGACGGTTCGGGGGGCCTGCAGGTCGGGGTCCGGCGGCTCGGTCAGGCCGGTCGCAGGGCCGTCTCGTCGACGGGTCGCGCCGCCGGGCCGTGGAGGGCGACCAGCTGGGCAGCCACCTCGACGAGGTCGGTGCGCTGCTCCTCGGCGTACGACGTGAGCAGGGCGGCCGCCCCCGCGAGATCGACCCGCTCGTGCTCGACGAGCAGCTCGAGCGCGTCGGTGACGACGGTGTCGGGGGAGTCGATGACCCAGGAGGCGTCGAAGTCGGGGTGGCGGCGGTGGCGCAGCGCCAGCCGCCGGAAGCGGGCGATGACGCTGCGACGGCGCTCGGGGTGGGCACGCGCCTCGGCGTGCCCGAGCTGGAGCTCGCGCAGCGTGCGCAGCTCGGCCAGGCGCCCCTCGGTGCCGCCCGCGTCGGCGGTGCCGACCTGGTCGCGGACCCGCTGCCGGAGGAACAGGGTGAGCTGGTCGAGCAGCTGCGTCTCGTGCCGGGTGTCGCTGAGCCTCATGCCGGGCCGCCTGGGGAAGGAGGTGGTGCGCCCGGAATGCCCGGTTGCGTGGTGTCGGTGTGGACGTACCCACCCGCACCGTTCGTACGCCGCCCCGCCCCGTCCGTCGGTGCGACCACCCTCTCCCCACCGGGTCGGCCGGGCTAGCGTGGCGCCATGAGCGAGCAGACGTCCCCGGCGGACGACCAGCAGGAGTGGCCCGAGAACTGCCCGACGTGCGGGACCCGGCTGCAGCAGGTCGCGGTGGACTTCGCCGCCGACTCGCCCGACGAGGTCGGGGCCACCGCCGACGTCGCGGGGGCGATCTTCGAGGACCGGTGCCCCGACCCGGAGTGCCCGGCCCACCAGGCGGCGACGGGTGCGGGGGAGCGGGCCGGCGGTTCGCTCGGCGACCGTCAGCCCGACCAGCCGACGACGCCGGGCTCGCTCGGCGGCGACAACGGCGGCGCCTGAGCCCTCATCGGGTCAGCAGCAGCACCAGCACGATCGTCACGGCGGCGGACAGCACCAGGGAGCCGAAGCAGCCGAGGCGGTTGCTGAAGAACAGGAACACGGGAGGACTCCGGGGGATCGGCGGGCGGCACGTCGGTGGACGGCCGGGTCACCGATACCCCCGGCAGTCCACCTCAGACGGGCGCCGGCTGCGTCTCGGGCGCGGTGTCGGGGTCGGCGCCGGGCTCCGGCACGACCTGCGGACCCGACGGGACGACCTCGGGGTCGCTCTGCGGGGTGGCGCCCGGGTCCTCGCCAGGAGCGACGGGACTGACCTCGGGGGTGCTCTCGGGGGCGTCGTCGGGCACGGCTCCGGGGTCGGTCACCGGCTCGACGGGAGCGGTGGTCATCGCTGGGGGTCCAGGTCGGGGTTGCCCGTGCCCGGGGTGGTGTCGGGCTGCGACGGCTCGTCGGGCTGGATGATGGGCTGCTGGTCCGGGTCCTGCACGGGTTCGGCTGGTGTCGTGGTCATGGGTGCGTCGTACCCACCTGGCGGTGCGTCGTACGCCGACCGCAGGTCGTGACGCGGCGGGTGTGGTCCCAGCCGGCCAGCGAAGCGCTCAGTCCGTCCAGGGTCGTGCGAACGGGCGCAGCACACGGTGACCCGCCCAGGCGATCGCGAGGCCGGCGACGAAGGGGGCGACGTACGGCTGGGGCGACTTGTACGGCGGGTCCATGTCTTGCGTCACCGCACAGCCGACGAAGAAGCAGCCCGCAGCAAGGATTCAGCCGACGGTGACGAGCAGGTAGCCGAGCAGCCGCCGTCCTGGCGCACGCTGCGAGACCGGCTCGGGATCCTCCATCACGGCAGCCTAGGTCGCGGGGTCGGCATGTCGTCGACGATCTCAACGGTGGAGGAGTCGGCCATCGGGGTCCCAAGGGCTTGAGTTCAGTCCACTGAACTGGGCGCGCAAAGGTGCGAACATGCCCGCCGATGCTGGCGAGCGCGATGGTGGGGACCGGCTGGGCGAGCAGTTGCGGTTCACGGGGCGAACAGCCCTCGCAGACAGTCGTGTCGCCGTCGTGACCCTGACGCCCCTGGCAGCGACCCCAGCCGCCCACTCTGCGGACCCCCGCCTTGTTCGACTCACGGGGTGAATGGTGACGTTCTCCCATCTCGGGCGGAGGCCAGTGGCGCCCGTCAGCACCACTCACCTCCAGGAGCCTCGGATGTCCAGCCAGTTCCCGCCCAACCCGCATCAGCCCGGTTATCCACCGCGGGGCAACTACCCGCAGGGCGGCCACTACCCGCCTCCCCCGCCGCAGAAGAAGAGCCACACGCTGCGCAACGTCCTGCTGGCCATCCTGGCCGGGTTCGTTCTCCTGCTTGGCGGCTGTGCGGTGCTCTTCTCAGTCGCAAGCACGGAGTTCAGCACTGACAGCGATGGCACCACCAGCGGCGGCGGTGGCGACGCGGAGGAGACAGCGGACGACACGGCGAGCTACTCGTGCAAGGACCTGGCCAAGGAAGCGGCGGAGCTGTCTGAGAAGGCCGACGTGAGCCTGCTCAAGGTTCGTCAGCTGAAGATGGTGCGCGACCTGCGAACGACCTACGACGTGCCCACTGGCGACGACGAGGCACCGGTGCTGGTCTGCCGCGGCTCGGGCGTCTGGAGCGACACCACGAAGTCGCCAGTTCGCCTGCGCCTTCTCGTCGACTCCGATGAAGAGTTCTTCGTGGAGTACCAAGAGCTCTAGGAACCAGGTTTGGCGGCGCGGCGGAGATCGTGCTGGTGGAGCACGGGGCTGATCTGCAACTCGTCGTGGAGCGCCGCATCGCGGGTCTCGTCATCAGTGAAGGTCCGCTGTGAGAACGCCAGGATGCCGCGGAGCTCGTGGTCAAGGGTGGCGGGGCGGAGGCGGCCAGCGGGGACGGTGTCGGCGTAGTTCTCGGCTGGGTCGAGGGAGTACCTCACGTGAGCCCACCAGCCGGTCTCGCGGCACAGGGTCCAGACGCGGAGCTCGCCCGCGCGTCGCTGCTCGTCGACGAGGACCTCGTGCGTCCCACGTGTCGGGGAGAGGTCACGGGTGGCGACGATGCGATCCGTGGCGTCGTCCGGGCGAGTCGTCGTTCTGTGACGTTGCCACGACGGGCTGAGAACCCGCCCTGCCTGCGCGATGCGGGGTGTCCTTCGGGGTTCTGACTTCACCCCTTGAGGTTCTGTTCAGCATGCGGGCACTTCCGCGACTCTCGTCTAGCCCAGCTGAGCGTGATCCGAGGTGGGAAAGCGGACGGACCCCGACTCGGACCTAATCTTCCGGAGGCGCCCGCTCGGGGCGGTCACGGACTCACTTTCGCAGGGACCTCACATGTCGAACTTCTCGGGACGCGGCGGCCGCAAGTTGCTCACCCTCATGCTCTCCGTTGGCGCGCTTCTCGCCTCCATGCTGACCATGGGCGCATCGCCAGCGGCTGCCTACGGCACCTGCTCGGTGCAGCTGCCCTCGAAGTTGACGGTTGACGCGCCCTTCAAGCGGTTCGTGGGACGCCTGGCCCCTGATTGCTACGAGTCCGGCACGGATTACGCCGCATGGGACGTCGAGCACGACTACTACGGACCCGACGACATCTTCATCTTCGATTCGGGCGAGACGTCGTCGGACTGGGCGTTCTACGATTGGGGCAACCTCGGCAGCTACACGATCCGCCCTTCGGGCGCCTGGGATTACGACTACAACGACGTCTCCCAGAACACCGTGACTACCTCGGTCCGTCTTGGGTCGAGGTTGTCGATGACCTCGTCGCGCAGTGGTCGATACGTCACCCTGCGGGCCACCGCTACCCGCTACAAGCCCAGCGCCTCAGGCTTCCGCGCATGGGGTGGCCGGCCGGTGTCGGTCTACACGCGCACCTCCAGCACCGCGCCTTGGAAGTACCTCCGCACGAGGACGACGGACAAGTACGGCAAGATCGCCACGCGCATCGACCAGCGGTACGTCCGGGACTACCAGGCCCGACTCGGCAACACCGCAGCCGTGTGGGGCAAGACCGCCAGTACGCGCCGCTGAGCGTGGCCTCGTCGTCGTAGGCCCTGGGTCGAGTTCCTCTTCCGCTGAGGGCTGTCGCGGAGCCGAACCTGGTGGCCTGCACCCGTACGGCCAGGTGGTCGGCTCGCACCCAGATCCGCTCCCGTGCGAGACGTGGAGGCTCGTCCCGCGCTCGGCTCGAGCTCCCACTGACTGCCCGTTCACCCGAGCCGCTGCGCGACCCGCTCGACGGACCACCATTCCTGGCGCCCGATCTCGGATGGGGTGCCCTGAGGTCGAGGAACGACCCAGGCGTACTTGACGCGCTGACTCTCTGCTGGTCACCATCTCGCCCGCACCAATGTCGCGCCGATGACGGAAGGCCAGCGCGCGGTGGAGCGGCACGTGCACGCCTCGGAGCGGTGCCTCGAGCGTGCTCGTCGGGCGCTGGGCGCACGTGGGGCGCACGGCGGTGGGGGAGCAGCAAGAAACCCCGCCTCCCCAGAATCGGGAAACGGGGTTTGACCTGCGGGTTCTAGCTGGTGGGCGATACTGGGTTTGAACCAGTGACCTCTTCCGTGTCAAGGAAGCGCGCTACCACTGCGCCAATCGCCCCGGGTGTTGCTGGTTGTTCAGTTCGAGGTGGGTACGGGATTCGAACCCGTGTTCACGGATTTGCAGTCCGTTGCCTCGCCTCTCGGCCAACCCACCGTGGAGTCCCGGCAAGACGGGGTGTTCCCGAGCGGACGACGAGACTCGAACTCGCGACCTCAACCTTGGCAAGGTTGCGCTCTACCAACTGAGCTACGTCCGCTTGCGACCGCCGGTTTCCCTGCGGTGCGAACAGAACCATAGCCGAACCCGACGGGAGCACAAATTCGGGGGGTCCCCTCGGGTCCGGCCGGGTGGGGGAGCCTCATCCCGGGCAGTTCGGACACGCCTTCCGACGCGCTCGCTCGAGGCCCACACACGTCCGTCCGACTAGGGTCGCGAGCATGCAGGTGTGGGTGGACGGCACGGTCCTGGACGACCCGGAGGCCCCCGCGGTGCGGGTGGTCGACCACGGCTTCACCGTCGGTGACGGCGTGTTCGAGGCCGTGAAGGTGGTGCGCGGGCAGCCGTTCGCGCTGACCCGCCACCTCGAGCGGCTGCAGCGCTCCGCGGCGTCGCTCGCACTGCCGGAGCCGGACCTCGACCGGGTGCGGGGAGCGATCGGCGAGGTGCTGGCGCGCGAGGAGCTGGCGCTGGGCAAGCTGCGGATCACCTTCACCGCAGGGCCGTCACCGCTGGGCTCCGGACGGGGGAGCGGGGAGCCGACGCTGGTGGTGGTCGCGACGGCGATGGACCCGACCCCGCGCACGACGTCGTTGCACCTCGTGCCGTGGCCGCGCAACGAGCGCGGCGTGCTCGCCGGCGTCAAGTCCACGTCGTACGCCGAGAACGTGCTCGCGCTCGCCGAGGCGCAACGCCACCACGCGACCGAGGCGCTGTTCGCCAACCTCGCGGGACACGTGTGCGAGGGCACCGGCTCCAACGTGGCGTACGTCGTCGACGGGGAGCTGCGGACGCCGACGCTCGCGTCGGGCTGCCTGGCCGGCATCACGCGGGCCCTGCTCCTGGAGTGGGCCGAGGTGACCGAGGTCGACGAGCCGGTCGAGGTGCTGACGCGGGCGGACGAGATCGTGCTGCTCTCCACGACCCGTGACGTGCAGGGGGTGCACCGCTACGGGACGCGCGAGCTGACGGCGCCGGGGCCGACCACGCGGATGCTGATGGAGACGTGGGCGGCGCGGGAGGCCGAGCACCTGGACCCGTGAGGGTCCCCGGGAGGGGTGCCGGCCGCCGGGGCGGTCCTCGTCAGTCCGCGAGGATGCGGGCGAGCTCGGTGTCGAAGTCGACGAACGCGGCCTCCTGGCCGTCCGGCACCGCGGCGAGCATCCTGCCCACGAAGGTGTTGACCGCGCGGGAGCCGGCCTGGACGAGCAGCTCGCCGTCGGGGGAGCAGAGCTCGACGATCACGACGGCGGAGCCGTTGGAGCTCAAGCAGGGCCACACGTGGACGTCGCCGTCGCCGGTGGGCTCGTACAGACCCTCGACCAGCAGCTCGCGGCCGAAGGTCCATCGGACCTCCTGGACGCCGGTGCGGAACACCATCGTCACCGCGAACGGGTCGGCCGGGTCGAAGACCAGGTCGGCCTCCAGCGCGGTGGACTCGCCCTGCGGGTCCACGAACTCCAGCTCGACGCTCTCCGTGATGACCTGAGCGGTCTTGGTCTGCTTCATGATCTTTCCCCTTGATGTCCCGCGAGGCCCCCTCCACGGGACCTCTTCGCGCCCTCGACGCGATGACCAGAGTGTGCTGAATACCGAGCCTGGCTGACAGGCGTTCCTCCGAAATGTGGCTTTTGTCTAGGGGGTGGTCTACACATTCCCCGCGACTGGTCTATTTCCGTGGTGCATTGGTCTAGTCAGGTTGTCTCCCCGGGCTGGCCAACTGGTCGGGGGCGAGGTAACGCAAAGGGACTAGTCCCACGTGCGCCACGTGGACTACTCGCCCGGTGACCCGGGGCGCAGCACCCCGTCGACGGCCCGGGAGGATGCCCCGTGAAGGGGGCGGCGGGGGTGCGCTAATGTGTGCCGCGCACCGGTTCGGCCGGATGCGCTCGGGCGATTGGCGCAGTGGTAGCGCGCTTCGTTCACACCGAAGAGGTCACTGGTTCGAACCCAGTATCGCCCACCGAGCACCACCCCTCCTGACGTACGCCGCCCCCGCGCGGCCGTCGCCGTCGCGCCGATACGATCGCCGGGTCCGCCGTACCCGTGCCCCAGGAGCTGTTGTGCCCGACATCAAGGTCGTCCTCGTCCACGCCGACGCGCGTCAGGACCAGACGGTGACCGCGGGCACCAAGGCCTGGGAGCTGTTCCGCGACGACCCCGACGTGATCGCCGTGCGGGTGACCGGCGCCGACGGCGAGCCCGCGCTGCGCGACCTCGCCACCGAGCTGGCCGACGGCGACGTCGTCGAGTCGGTGCTCATCGACAGCGCCGACGGCCACGACATCCTGCGCCACTCGACCGCCCACGTGATGGCCCAGGCGGTCCAGGAGCTGTTCCCCGACGCCCGGCTCGGCATCGGCCCGCCCATCGAGAACGGCTTCTACTACGACTTCGACGTCGCGACGCCGTTCCAGCCTGCGGACCTCGAGAAGATCGAGACCCGGATGCGCAAGATCGTCAAGGCCAACCAGCGGTTCTCGCGCCGCGTGGTCTCCGACGAGGACGCCCACGCCGAGCTGGCCGAGGAGCCCTACAAGCTCGAGCTGATCGGTCTCAAGGGCGCCGCCGGGCAGGCGTCCCAGGAGATCGCCGAGGGCGCCGACGCCGAGGTCGGCGCCGGCGAGCTGACCATCTACGACAACCTCGGCCGCAACGGCGAGGTCGTGTGGAAGGACCTCTGCCGCGGTCCGCACCTGCCCACCACCAAGCGGATCCCGGCCTTCAAGCTGATGCGCTCCGCCGCGGCGTACTGGCGGGGCGACGAGAAGAACAAGCAGCTGCAGCGCCTCTACGGCACCGCCTGGGAGTCCAAGGAGGCGCTGGACGCCCACCTGCACCGGATCGAGGAGGCCGAGCGCCGCGACCACCGTCGCCTGGGCCGCGACCTCGACCTGTTCAGCTTCCCCGACGAGATCGGCTCCGGTCTGCCCGTCTTCCACCCCAAGGGCGGGGTGATCAAGCGGGTGATGGAGGACTACGTCCGGCAGCGGCACATCGAGGAGGGCTTCGAGTACGTCGGGACGCCCCACATCTCCAAGGAGCAGACCTTCCACCTCTCGGGCCACCTGCCCTACTACGCCGACGGCATGTTCCCCCCCATGGAGATGGAGGGGGCGACGTACTACCTCAAGGCCATGAACTGCCCGATGCACAACCTGATCTTCCGCTCGCGCGGCCGGTCCTACCGTGAGCTGCCGCTGCGGCTCTTCGAGTTCGGGCACGTCTACCGCAACGAGAAGTCGGGCGTGATCCACGGCCTCACCCGGGTGCGCGGGTTCGCCCAGGACGACTCGCACTCCTACGTCACTCCCGAGCAGGCGCCCGGGGAGATCAAGCACCTGCTCGACTTCGTGCTGGGGCTGCTCCGCGACTTCGGGCTCGATGACTTCTACCTCGAGATCTCCACCCGCGACGACTCCAAGCCCGACAAGTTCGTGGGCAGCGACGAGGACTGGGCCGAGGCGACGGCGGTGCTGGAGCGGGTCTGCACGGAGTCGGGCCTCACGCTCGTGCCGGACCCCGGTGGCGCTGCGTTCTACGGGCCCAAGGTCTCGGTCCAGGCGCGTGACGCCATCGGCCGCACCTGGCAGATGTCGACCATCCAGTACGACTTCAACCAGCCCCGCGGCTTCGACCTGCAGTACCAGGCCGCCGACGGCAGCCGGCAGCAGCCGGTGATGATCCACTCCGCCAAGTTCGGCTCGATCGAGCGGTTCATCGGCGTGCTCGTGGAGCACTACGCCGGCGCCTTCCCGCCCTGGCTCGCGCCGGTGCAGGTCCAGGGCATCCCGATCGCGGAGCGGCACGGCGACTACCTCGCCGACGTGGCGCGGCGGATGAGGGCGCAGGGCGTGCGCGTCGAGGTCGACCACTCCGACGACCGGATGCAGAAGAAGATCCGCAACGCCCAGCTGCAGAAGGTGCCCTTCATGGTCATCGCCGGCGACCAGGACGTCGAGGCGGGCGCGGTCAGCTTCCGCTACCGCGACGGGCGCCAGGACAACGGCGTCCCCGTCGAGGAGGCCATCGCCCGCGTCACGCAGGCGGTCGCCGCGCGCGAGCAGGTCTGAGCGTGAGCCACACCTCGGGGGAGCCGCGCGACGGCTTCGAGGGCTTCGACCGGCTCTGGACGCCCCACCGGATGGCCTACGTCGCCCCGTCGGTGCCGACCGGTGACGGCGGGTGCCCGTTCTGCGCGATGGAGCACCTGCCGCCCGAGGAGAGCCTGGTCGTGGCCACGGGGGAGCGGTGCTTCACCGTGCTCAACCTCCACCCCTACAACCCGGGGCACCTCATGGTGCTGCCGCTGCGCCACGTCGCCGACCTCGAGGACCTCGACGACGCGGAGGCCGCCGAGCTGATGACGACCACGCAGCGCGCCATCCGGGTGCTCCGCGAGGTCAGCGGGCCGCACGCCTTCAACGTCGGCCTCAACCTGGGCGGGGTGGCCGGGGGGTCGCTCTCGCAGCACCTGCACCAGCACGTGGTCCCGCGCTGGTCGGGCGACGCCAACTTCATCACCGTGGTGGGCGGCACCAAGACGCTGCCGCAGCTGCTCGGCGACACGCGCGACCTGCTGGCCGCCGCCTGGTGACCCGCGGCCCGGGCGCGGCACCCGGGCCGGACGGCCTCAGCCCTTCTTGCCCTTGAGGGCCTGCTTGGCCAGGAGCGTGGACTCCTCGGCGGCGCCGCGCTTGTCGGCGCGCTTCTCCTTGATGGACTTGCTGGTCTTCTTGGTCATGCCCTGCCGTGGCGACTTGTCGCTCATGTGGCGTCCTCGGAGATCGGATTGCCTGAGTGGCTCCGTGCTGCGACCGTACGCCCCTGCCCGGCGGGAGGCGTGTCCACCGGTAGCCTCTCGACCCGAGATGTTGGACCGGTTCAAGAACTTCTGGCAGGGCGTCGTGCTGGCGCCCGTGATCGACCTCCTCATCCGCCTCGGGGTCAGCCCCGACGTCGTGACGCTGGTGGGGACGCTCGGCGTCAGCGCGGGCGCGCTCGTGTTCTTCCCGCAGGGGATGCTGCTGACCGGGGTGCTGGTGATCACGGCCTTCGTCTTCAGCGACCTCGTCGACGGGGCGATGGCGCGCAAGACCGGGCGGGTCTCGGTGTTCGGCAACTTCTTCGACTCCACCCTCGACCGCATCGGCGACGGCGCGATCTTCGGCGGGCTGGTCCTCTACTTCGCCGGCCCCGGCGACAGCGTGCTCTACACCTCGCTCACGCTCTACTGCCTGGTCATGGGCGCGGTGACCTCCTACGCCCGCGCCAAGGCGGAGTCGCTCGGGCTGCAGGCCAAGGGTGGTCTGGCCGAGCGCGCCGACCGGCTGGTGGCGATCCTGGTGATGACCGGGCTGAGCGCGATCTTCGGGCTGCCGTGGCTGATGCACCTCACGATCTGGGTGCTCGCGGCGGCCAGCACCGAGACCGTCGTACGCCGGGTGCTGATGGTGCGACGGCAGGCGCTGGCGCTCGACCAGGAGCCACGGCCCGGGGTGTCGTGAACCCGCCGTAGCCTGGACCCATGGACGCACGCCCCGAGCAGACCCCCCAGCAGACCCCCCAGCAGACCCCCGAGAGCGCCGGACAGCCCACCGGCACCGGCACCGTGAAGCGCGGCATGGCCGAGATGCTCAAGGGCGGCGTCATCATGGACGTCGTCACCGCCGAGCAGGCCAAGATCGCCGAGGACGCCGGCGCCGTCGCCGTGATGGCGTTGGAGCGCGTGCCCGCCGACATCCGCGCCCAGGGCGGCGTGGCCCGGATGAGCGACCCCGACATGATCGACGGCATCATCGAGGCCGTCTCGATCCCGGTGATGGCCAAGGCGCGGATCGGCCACTTCGCCGAGGCGCAGGTGCTGCAGAGCCTGGGCGTCGACTACATCGACGAGTCCGAGGTGCTGACCCCGGCCGACTACGCCCACCACATCGACAAGTGGCGCTTCACCGTGCCCTTCGTGTGCGGCGCGACCAACCTGGGCGAGGCGCTGCGGCGCATCACCGAGGGTGCGGCGATGATCCGCTCCAAGGGCGAGGCCGGCACCGGCGACGTCTCCAACGCGGTCACGCACATGCGCACCATCAACGGCGAGCTCCGCCGGCTCGCGGCGCTGTCGGCCGACGAGCTCTACCTGGCGGCCAAGGAGCTGCAGGCGCCGTACGAGCTGGTGCGCGAGGTGGCCGCCACCGGCAAGCTGTCCGTCGTGCTCTTCACCGCGGGCGGCATCGCCACCCCGGCCGACGCCGCGATGATGATGCAGCTCGGCGCCGAGGGCGTCTTCGTCGGCTCGGGCATCTTCAAGTCGGGCAACCCCGCGGAGCGGGCGGCGGCCGTCGTGGCCGCCACGACCTTCCACGACGACCCCGACATGGTGGCCAAGGTCAGCCGCGGGCTGGGCGAGGCCATGGTCGGCATCAACGTCGAGGACCTGCCCCAGCCGCACCGGCTGGCCGAGCGGGGCTGGTGACGTCCGTCCGGTATAGCCCACTTGGGGCGATCTGACCGATCTGCCGCTCGCCGCCGGGCGGCTCCGTCAGACTTCACCCACATCGCCCCAGCGCGAGGACCTGGTCCCGGCGTGACGCATCGGGGGACGCGTCACGCCGGGATCCGTGGTTCCCGGCACCTGCCTCGCAGGGAGCCCGTGTCCCGACCGGCGCTCCCGCCCACCTAGGCTCGCCCGGTGTCCGCCACCGCCCCCACCGTCGGCGTGCTGGCCCTCCAGGGCGACGTCCGCGAGCACCTCGCGGCGCTGCGTCGCCTCGGGTGCGAGCCCCGCGCCGTACGCCGCCCCGAGGAGCTCGCCGCGGTCGAGGCCCTCGTCGTCCCCGGTGGTGAGTCGACGACGATGGTGCGGCTGGCCCGCACCTTCGGCCTCCTGGAGCCACTGCGCGAGCGCATCCGCGGGGGGATGCCGACCCTCGGGACCTGCGCCGGCATGGTGCTGCTGGCCGACCGGCTGCTCGACGCCGCCCCTGGCCAGGAGACGCTCGGTGGCCTCGACGTCACGGTCCGCCGCAACGCCTTCGGTCGGCAGGTGGCCTCCTTCGAGGACGAGGTCGAGCTGACCGGGGTCGCGGGCCCGGTGCCGGCGGTCTTCATCCGGGCGCCGTGGGTCGAGGACGCGGGACCCGGCGTCGAGGTGCTCGGCCGGGTCGCCCGGGGGCCGGCCGCGGGTAGGATCGTCGCGGTTCGGCAGGGCCCGCTCATGGCGACGTCGTTCCACCCGGAGGTGGGTGGGGACGACCGTGTCCACGAACTGTTCCGAGACCTGGTCTCGGCCACCGCACGCGAGGGAAGGAACCGCTGATGTCAGGCCACTCCAAGTGGGCGACCACCAAGCACAAGAAGGCCGTCGTCGACGCCCGGCGCGGCAAGATGTTCGCCAAGCTGATCAAGAACATCGAGGTCGCGGCCCGGATGGGCGGCGGTGACGTGTCGGGCAACCCGACGCTCTACGACGCCATCCAGAAGGCCAAGAAGTCCTCGGTCCCCAACGACAACATCGACCGCGCCGTCAAGCGCGGCTCCGGCGCCGAGGCCGGTGGGGCGGAGTACAGCACGATCATGTACGAGGGCTACGGCCCTCACGGCGTCGCGTTCCTCATCGAGTGCCTCACCGACAACAAGAACCGCGCCGCGATGGAGGTCCGCACCGCGATGACCCGCAACGGCGGCTCGCTCGCGGACCCCGGCTCGGTCTCCTACCTCTTCCACCGCAAGGGCGTCGTCGTCGTGCCCTCGGCCCAGGAGGCCAAGGCGGTCAGCGAGGACGACCTCGTCGAGGCCACGCTCGAGGCCGGCGCCGAGGACGTCCACGACCTGGGGGATTCCTTCGAGGTCGTCAGCGAGGCCACCGACCTGGTCGCGGTGCGCACCGCGCTGCAGGACGCCGGCATCGACTACGACTCCGCCGACGCCGCCTTCGTGCCCTCGATGCAGGTCGAGCTCGACGCCGACGGCGCCGGCAAGGTGTTCCGCCTCGTCGAGGCGCTCGAGGACCTCGACGACGTGCAGAACGTCTACGCCAACTTCGACGTCTCCGACGACGTGATGGCCACCGTCGACGCCTGACCCGGCTCGTGTCGCTCCCGGTGACGGGGAGGCCGCCGGGCTAGCGTGGTGCGAACACGTGTTCGGACGGCGACGGGAGCAAGGATGCGCGTCCTCGGGATCGACCCCGGCCTGACCCGCTGCGGCGTCGGCGTGGTCGAGGGCTCCATCGGGCGCCCCCTGTCGCTGGTCGACGTGGGCGTCGTACGCACCTCCACCGAGCTGCACGTCGCCCACCGGCTGCGCGAGCTCGAGGTCGGCCTCGAGGAGTGGCTGGACCGCACCCGGCCCGACGCCGTCGCGGTGGAGCGGGTCTTCAGCCGCAGCGCCGTCAGCACCGTCATGGGCACCGCCCAGGCCAGCGGCGTCGCGATGCTGGTGGCCGCCCGCCGGGGCCTGCCGGTCGCGCTGCACACCCCCAGCGAGGTCAAGGCCGCCGTCACCGGCAACGGCCGCGCCGACAAGGCGCAGGTCGGCGCGATGGTGGCGCGGCTGCTGCGGCTCGACGCCGTGCCCAAGCCGGCCGACGCGGCCGACTCGCTCGCCCTGGCCATCTGCCACGTCTGGCGCGGAGGCGCCTCCGACCGCATCGCCGCCGCCCTGGAGAAGCAGGTCGCGGCCCGAACCCGAGGAGTCCGTCCGTGATCGCCTTCGTCCGCGGCCGTGTGGCCGGCATCAGCCTCACCTCCGCCGTGCTCGAGGTCGGCGGCGTCGGCCTGGAGCTGCAGTGCACCCCCGACACCATCGCCGGCCTGCGCCACGGCGCCGAGGTCTCGCTGCCGACCAGCATGGTGGTCCGCGAGGACTCGCTGACGCTGTTCGGCTTCGCCGACGACGACGAGAAGCAGATGTTCGAGCTCGTCCAGACCGCCAGCGGCGTCGGACCCAAGCTCGCCCAGGCGATGCTGGCCGTGCTGCGCCCCGAGACGCTGCGGCGTGCGGTCGCCGGCGACGACGTCAAGACGCTGACCACCGTGCCCGGCATCGGCCAGAAGGGTGCGCAGCGGATCATCCTGGAGCTGCGCGACCGCATCGGCACCCCGGGGTCCTACGCCGAGCCCGGCACCACGTCGCCCGCGACGACCGGCACGGCCGACTGGCAGGCGCAGGTGCAGACCGGCCTGGTGGGCCTGGGGTGGAGCGCCAAGGAGGCCGACCGGGCGATCAGCGCCGTGGCGCCCGAGGCCGACCAGATGTCCACCCCCGACGTCGCCCGACTGCTGCGGCTGGCGCTGCGCGCGCTGAGCAAGGCCTAGGCGGTCGACGTGGACGAGTCGCAGCTCGAGGCCGCCGAGGCGGCGTACGTCACGGGACGGGCGCTGGTCGCCGCCGACGCCGACGGGGACGAGCGCGTCGTCGAGGCGGCGCTGCGCCCCCGCACGCTCGACGAGGTGGTCGGCCAGGAGCGCGTCCGCGAGCAGCTCTCCCTGCTGCTGGAGGCCGCCCGCCGCCGCGAGCGCGTGCCCGACCACGTGCTGCTGAGCGGGCCTCCCGGCCTGGGCAAGACGACACTGGCGATGATCATCGCCGCGGAGATGAGTTCGCCGCTGCGGCTCACCAGCGGCCCGGCCATCACCCACGCCGGCGACCTCGCGGCGATCCTGTCGGGCCTCAACGAGGGCGACGTGCTCTTCGTCGACGAGATCCACCGGATGTCACGGCCGGCCGAGGAGATGCTCTACATGGCCATGGAGGACTTCCGGGTCGACGTGGTCATCGGTAAGGGCCCCGGCGCCACGGCCATCCCGCTCGAGATCCCGCCCTTCACCATGGTGGGCGCCACCACGCGGGCCGGCCTGCTCCCCAGCCCGCTGCGCGACCGGTTCGGTTTCACCGCCCACCTGGAGTTCTACGAGCCCGCCGAGCTCGAGCGCATCGTGCGCCGCTCGGCCCGGCTGCTCGAGGTCGAGCTCGGGGCGGACGGGGCGGGGGAGATCTCCGGCCGGTCCCGGGGCACCCCGCGCATCGCCAACCGGCTGCTGCGGCGGGTCCGCGACTACGCCCAGGTGCGCGCCGACGGCGTGGTCACCCGCGCCCTGGCCCGGTCCGCGCTCGACCTGTTCGAGGTCGACGAGTCCGGGCTCGACCGGCTCGACCGCGCGGTGCTCGACGTGCTGTGCCGTCGCTTCGGCGGTGGCCCGGTGGGCGTCAGCACCCTCGCGGTCGCCGTGGGGGAGGAGCGCGAGACCGTCGAGGAGGTCGCGGAGCCCTTCCTGGTGCGCCTGGGGCTGCTCGCCCGCACCCCACGGGGTCGCGTCGCGACCCGCGCCGCCTGGCACCACCTCGGCCTGACCGCCCCGGAGACGGTCGACGCCACGCTGTTCGGGTCGGACACCGACCTGCCCCGGTAGCCCGGTTACACTGCCTCGTCGGTGCCCCGGCGACGCGCGCGCTCCGACCTGCCTCCGGGCGGGTCCCGTGCCCCGGAGGTGCCACTCGGCCTCTTTCCCCCCGTTCTTGGAGTTGGTGTCGTCGTGCCTCCCGCTGCACAGCTGCTGGTCGTCGTGGTGGCGCTGGCGGCCTTCTGGTTCGTCGTGATGCGCCCCGCCCGGGTGCAGCAGCGCAAGGTCGTCGAGCTGCAGCAGGCGTTGCAGGTCGGTGACGAGGTCGTCCTCTCCGCGGGGATCTTCGGCACCGTCCGCTCGTTGTCCGACGCGCGGGTGGACATCGAGATCGCCCCCGGCGTGGTCATCACGGTGGCCCGCCAGGTCGTCGTACGCCGGGTGCAGGACCTGCCCGACCAGGACCGTCCCGCCGAGCCCGGCAGTGCGTCCGAGGACCCCACCGACCCCGACCACGGCCAGGACCCCCGCGCCCCGCGCGGCCCGGCCGACCCGACCCAGGACTGAGGCAGCAGTGGCCAGCACCCAGCGCGTGCCCCGTCCCGTGCGCACGCTCGTCGTCTTCTTCCTCACGATCCTGGTGCTCTTCGGCCTCGCCGGTGCCGGTGGCACCTGGAAGCCGCGCCTCGGGCTCGACCTCGAGGGCGGCACGCGGATCACCCTCTCCGCCCTGGACAGCGGCGGCTCGGTCACCGCGACCAAGCTGCAGCAGGCGGCGGGCATCGTCGACCAGCGCGTCAACGGCAGCGGCGTCTCCGAGGCCGAGGTCTCGACCCAGGGCGACCGCAACATCATCGTGGAGATCCCCGGCGACAACCGTTCCGACCTCGTCGACGCGGTGACCCGGACCGCCCAGCTGCGGTTCCGGCTCGTCGCCGGTGCACCGCAGCCGGGCCGGCCGGCCGAGGAGCCCAGCGCCTCGCCCAGCGGATCGCCCAGCGGTTCGCCCAGCGGTTCGCCGGGTGCCTCCTCCAGCGCCTCCCCGAGCGCGAGCCCCAGCCCGTCGGCCACTGCCGGCCAGGGCGAGGCGACCCCCGCGGGTCGCCCGGCGCCGTTCGCCGAGCCCAGCGACTCGCCCAGCGCATCGCCCAGCGCCAGCCCCTCGGCCCCGCCGAGCGCGCCGGCGTCCCAGGCGCCCGCCGACCCGCAGCAGCCCCAGGTCACCGAAGAGGGCGCGTCGGTCGACGACCCGCTCGCCTGGTCGACCAACCCGGGGGTGACGTGGCTGCAGAACTTCCAGCAGTTCGAGTGCCCCGCGGCCGGTTCCGCGGCCAAGCCCGAGGCCGACGACCCCGACGAGCCGCTGGTGGCCTGCGACGAGGACGGCAACAAGTACCTCCTCTCCAAGGCGGTCGTCGAGGGCACCGAGCTCCGCTCGGCGTCGTACGGCATCCCGCAGAACGGCACCGGCTACGCCGTGCAGCTCGGCTTCAAGGCCAGCGCCCGCGGCACCTTCGGCGACGTCACCACCGCGCTGCAGCGCAACGGCGGCAGCTTCGCGATCGTCCTCGACGGCACCGTGCTCTCCGCGCCGGGCGTCAACGAGCCGATCCTGGACGGCAACGCCCAGATCACCGGCGACTTCACGGAGTCCGAGGCGCGCTCGCTCTCCAACTCCCTGAAGTACGGCGCACTGCCGATCCGCTTCGCCGAGCCCACCGTCGAGACGATCGGCCCCTCGCTGGCCGGAAACCAGCTCTCGGCCGGCGTGCTCGCGGGCGTCGTGGGGCTGGCGATCGTGATGATCTACTGCCTGTTCTACTACCGCGGCCTCGGCCTGGTGGTGATCGCGTCGCTGGTCGTGGCGGCGGTGATCACCTACGGAGCCGTGCTGGTGCTCTCGGCGTCCGCCGGGTTCACCCTCACCCTGCCCGGCATCGCGGGACTGATCGTCGGTGTGGGCATCACGGCCGACTCCTTCATCGTCTACTTCGAACGCATCCGCGACGAGATGCGGGACGGCAGGTCGATGCGCGTCGCCGTCGAGACCGGCTGGGCCCGGGCGCGCAACACCGCGCTCGCGGCGGACGCCGTCTCGCTGCTCGCGGCGGTCGTGCTCTACATCTTCGCCGTGGGCGTCGTGCGGGGCTTCGCCTTCGCGCTCGGCGTGAGCACGCTGATCGACATCGCCGTGTTCTTCTTCTTCACCAAGCCGGTGATGACCCTGCTCGCACGGCGTAGGTTCTTCAACACCGGCACCCGCTTCTCGGGTCTCTCCCGGGAGACGCTCGGGGTCGACGAGGCGCCACCCGCCCGCACGGGCCTGGCCGGAGGGAGTGCCTGATGGGCCGGATGAGTCGCCTGGGCAACAGGCTCTACGAGGGGGAGACCTCGATCGACTTCGTCGGTCGCAAGTGGCTCTGGTACGCCATCTCCGGCGTCATCGTCGTCATCGCGTTCGCCGGGGTCCTGATCCGGCCCCTCAACTTCGGCATCGAGTTCGAGGGCGGCGTCGAGTACCAGGTCAACCTCCCCGCCAACGAGGTCACGCAGGAGAACGCCGACGTCATCCGCTCCGCGGTGGCCGACACGGGCCTGGACGCCGCGTCCGCGCCGATCGTCAACACCTCCGGCACCGACTCGATCCGGGTGCAGACCGAGGAGATGACCAACGACCAGGCGACCGAGGTGCGCGACGCCATCGCCGAGGCCGTCGGCGTCGACGCGCGCAGCGACATCTCCACCCAGGAGGTCGGCGCGAGCTGGGGCCAGCAGGTCGCCGAGCGCGCGCTGCTCGGCCTGGTGGTCTTCCTCGTGCTCGTGGTCCTCTTCATCTGGGCCTACATGCGCGAGTGGAAGATGTCGGTGGCCGCGCTGGTCGCGCTCGCCCACGACCTCGTCATCACCATCGGCATCTACGCCATCTCCGGCTTCGAGGTCACGCCCGCCACCGTCACCGGCGTGCTGACCATCCTGGGCTTCTCGCTCTACGACACCGTCGTGGTCTTCGACAAGGTCAAGGAGAACACCCGCACCACCAAGGGCTCCCGACGGACGTACGCCGAGCAGGCCAACCTGGCGGTCAACCAGACCCTGGTGCGCTCGATCAACACCTCGATCGTCGCGCTCCTGCCCGTCGGCGCGATCCTCTACGTCGGTGTCGCCACCCTCGGGACCGGGGCGCTCAAGGACCTCGCGCTGTCGCTGTTCGTCGGCATGGCCGCGGGTGCCTACTCCTCGATCTTCATCGCCACGCCGCTGGCGGTGCACCTCAAGCAGGGCGAGAAGGAGATCAAGGTCTCCGACGCCCGCGCCAAGGCGCGGTCGCGGCGCAGCGTCGACCGCTACGCCGACGTGCCCGTGTTCCACGAGGGCATGCCCGCGGTCGACGACGGTGCGGCGTACGACCCCGACGGCCCGGACGCCGAGCCCGAGGACGACCGCGCCGCGGCTGCTCCGGTGCGGGCCCCCGCCCGTCGCCCGGAGGCGTCCGGCTCCGGCCGGGTCGTCCCCGACGCCCACTCGCCCCTGCGCGACGGCGGCGCCGCCAAGCGCAGCCAGCCCACCCGCCAGCCGCGCTCCAAGCGGCAGAAGTAGGAGCCCCGTGACTTCCCTGCCTGCGACGGGCGCGCTGTCCGCCGAGATCGACCGTCTCGTCCGTGACGTGGAGGGATTCCCGAAGGCGGGGGTGACCTTCAAGGACATCACTCCGCTGCTCGACGACCACGCCGCCTTCACCGCGGTCGTGCAGGCACTGGCCGACGCCGGCCGCGACGCCGAGGGTCGGGTGGTGGTCGACAAGGTCGTCGGCATGGAGGCCCGCGGCTTCATCCTGGCGGCCCCGGTGGCGCTCGCGCTCGGCGTGGGCTTCGTCCCGGTGCGCAAGCCCGGCAAGCTGCCGCACGAGACGCGCTCGGTCTCCTACGAGCTGGAGTACGGCCAGGAGACGCTCGAGATGCACCTCGACGCCCTCGACGAGGGCGACCGCGTCCTGGTCGTCGACGACGTGCTCGCCACCGGCGGCACCGCCGCGGCCACGGTCTCGCTGGTGGAACAGGGCGGCGGCACCGTCGCCGGGCTCGCCGTGCTCATGGAGCTCGGCTTCCTGCCCGGCCGTGAGACCGTGGGCGCGCTGCCGCTGACCGTGCTCCACACCGTCTGAGCGACCACCCGGCCGCGCACGACCTAGACTGGACCGCAGAGGTCCGCACCGCACGGAGGGAGGCCTCGTGGCCGAGGAGCCGGTGGTCACCGACCACCCCGTCGACGAGGGGCCTGCGCCCGCCCGTGACGACGCTCCAGCGCCGAGCCCGGCGCCGCTCCCCGTCGCATCCCGCCCTGCCCGGCCCGCCGAGCGCGCCCCCGCCCTGTCGGGCCGCGGTGTCCGCGCCCGCCTGGCCCGCATCGGCACCAGCAAGCAGGTCGGCAACCCGGTCCTGGAGCCGCTGTTCCGCACCGTGCGCGCCAACCACCCCAAGGCCGACCTGGCGCTGATCGAGCGGGCCTACGACGTCGCCGAGCTCCACCACCGCGGCCAGAACCGCAAGAGCGGCGACCCCTACATCACCCACCCGCTCGCGGTGACGACCATCCTGGCCGACATCGGCATGACCGAGCCCACGCTCGTGGCGGCCCTGCTCCACGACACGGTCGAGGACACGCCCTACACGCTCGACCAGCTGCGCAAGGACTTCGGCGACGAGGTCGCGCTGCTGGTCGACGGCGTCACCAAGCTCGACAAGGTCAAGTACGGCGACTCCGCCCAGGCCGAGACCATCCGCAAGATGATCGTGGCGATGAGCAAGGACATCCGCGTCCTGGTCATCAAGCTGGCCGACCGGCTCCACAACATGCGCACCCTGCGCTACGTCAAGCAGGAGACGCAGGAGCGCAAGTCCCGCGAGACCCTCGAGATCTACGCCCCGCTGGCGCACCGACTGGGCATGAACACACTCAAGTGGGAGCTCGAGGACCTCGCGTTCGCCACCATGCACCCCAAGATCTACGACGAGATCGTGCGGCTCGTCGCCGAGCGCGCGCCGTCGCGCGACCAGTTCCTGACCGAGGTGACCGGTCAGGTCGACCGCGACCTCAAGACCGCGCGGATCAACGCGCGGGTGACCGGCCGGCCCAAGCACTACTACTCGATCTACCAGAAGATGATCAACGGCGGTCGCGAGTTCTCCGACATCTACGACCTCGTCGGCATCCGCATCCTGGTCGACTCCGACCAGGAGTGCTACGGGGTCCTCGGTGTGCTCCACAACCGCTGGAACCCCCTGCCCGGGCGGTTCAAGGACTACGTCGCGATGCCGAAGTTCAACATGTACCAGTCGCTGCACACCACGGTGATCGGTCCCTCCGGCAAGCCCGTGGAGATGCAGATCCGCACCGTCGCGATGCACCGCCGGGCGGAGTACGGCGTCGCCGCGCACTGGAAGTACAAGGAGGACTCCCGCAACGGGGTCGACACCGAGCGGGCCGCCGGCTCCGACGGCGACCTGCAGTGGCTGCGGCAGCTCCTCGACTGGCAGAACGAGGTCGAGGACCCGGGGGAGTTCCTGGACTCGCTGCGCTTCGAGATCAACAGCGCCGAGGTCTTCGTCTTCACCCCGCGCGGCGACGTCATCGGCCTGCCGATCGGCTCGACGCCGGTCGACTTCGCCTACGCCATCCACACCGAGGTCGGTCACCACACCATCGGGGCCCGGGTCAACGGGCGGCTGGTGCCGCTGGAGTCCGCGCTCGAGCACGGCGACGTCGTCGAGGTCTTCACCTCCAAGTCGCCCAACGCCGGGCCGTCGCGCGACTGGCTGCAGTTCGTCACCTCGCCGCGGGCGAAGAGCAAGATCCGCCACTGGTTCACCAAGGAGCGGCGCGAGGAGGCCATCGAGCAGGGCAAGGAGCAGATCGGCCGCCTGCTGCGCAAGGAGGGGCTGCCCCTCAAGCGCGTGATGACGCACGACTCGCTGACCCAGGTGGCCAACGAGCTGCGGCTGCCCGACGTCTCCGCGCTCTACGCCGCGGTCGGCGAGGGCAACCTCGGCGCCCAGACCGTCGTCCGCAAGGTGATCGAGGTCGCCGGCGGCAAGGACGGTGCCGCGGAGGACCTGGCCGAGGCGGTGACGATCACCCGGCCCCGGCGTACGTCCTCGGCGGGGGTGGACTCCGGCATCGTCGTCAAGGGCGTCAGCGACGTCCTGGTCAAGCTGGCCCGGTGCTGCACGCCGGTCCCCGGCGACGAGATCCTCGGCTTCGTCACCCGCGGCGACGGCATCTCGGTGCACCGCCGCGACTGCACCAACGCCACCTCGCTGCTCAGCCAGCCCGAGCGGCTCGTCGACGTCGAGTGGGCCCCGACCTCGCAGTCGACGTTCCTGGTCCAGATCATGGTGGAGGCCCTCGACCGGGCTCGGCTGCTCTCCGACATCACCATGGTGCTCTCCGACCAGCACGTGAACATCCTCTCGGCCAGCCTCTCCACCAGCCGCGACCGCGTCGCCAAGAGCCGCTTCGCCTTCGAGATGGGCGACCCCAAGCACCTCGGCGCCATCTTGAAGTCGGTGCGCCAGGTCGACGGCGTCTTCGACGCCTACCGCGTCACCCACTGACCAGCCAGCCGAGCGGGCAGTCGTGCTCGCCTCAGGTACGCCGAGCGGGCAGTCGTGCTCGTCTCAGGTACGCCGAGCGGGCAGCTCTGCCGGCGTGCACCGACACAACTGCCCGGTCGGAGTCCTCAGACGGGACACAACTGCCCGGTCGGAGTCCTCAGACGCGACACAACTGCCCGGTCGGCGCGCTCAGATGTGACACAACTGCCCGGTCAGGAGAAGTCGGACGCCGCCTGGCGGGCCATGTCGAGGAACTGCTGGCGTGAGGCGAGCTGGGACTCGAGGTCCTTGACGCGACGGTCGTCCCCGGCGGCGCGGGCCTTCTCGAGGTCGGCCTCGAGACCGGCGACCGCACGCTCGAGCTGTCCCAGCATGTCGTCGGCGCGTGCCGACTTCTCCGGGTCGCTGCGCTTCCACGCGTCGTCCTCGACCTGGCGAATGGCCTGCTCGACCTTGCGCATGCGGCCCTCGAGGGTCTTGATCTGGTCGCGCGGCACCTTGCCCGCCGCGTCCCACCGGTCGGCCAGGTCGCGGAAGGCGCGCTTGGTGGCGTCGAGGTCCGTGACCGGCAGCAGCGCCTCGGCTTCGACCAGCAGTGCCTTCTTGGTCTCGGCGTTCTCGGCGAACTCCTTGTCCTGCTCGGCGTTGGCGGCGTCACGGGCACCGAAGAAGACGTCCTGGGCGGCGCGGAAGCGCTGCCACAGCGGCTCCTCGACGTCGCGCGGGGCGGGACCGGCGGACTTCCAGTCCTGCATCAGCGACCGGTAGCGCGTCGAGGTGGGCCCCCACTCGGTGGACCCGCTCAGCGACTCGGCCTCCGTGACCAGCCGCTCCTTGACGACCCGGGACGACTCCCGCTTCTCGTTGAGCTCGTTGAAGTGCGCCTTGCGGCGACGGGTGTACGCCGTCCGCGTGCTCGAGAACCGGTGCCACAGCTCGTCGTCCTGGCGCTTGTCGAGCCGGGGGAGCGCCTTCCACTCCTCCAGGAGGTCGCGCAGCCGGTTGACGCCGTTGCGCCAGTCCTGGCCGGTCGAGACCGACTCGGCCTCGGTGACGATCTGCTCCTTGCGCGCGCGTGACTCCTCCTGCTTGCGGGCCCGGTCGGCCCGGCGCTGGCCGCGCTGCACGCCGAGCAGAGGTCGCAGCGCGTCGAGGCGGGCCGAGAGCCCGACGAGGTCGCCGACCGCCCGGGGCTCGACCAGCAGGTCGGAGACCTTCTTGAGCGAGGTCGAGGCCTCGTCGGGGGAGAGGGCGCCGTTGCGGATGCGCTGCTCGAGCAGCTGCACCTCGAAGGCCAGGGCGTCGTAGCGCTGGGTGAAGAACGCCAACGCCTCCTCGGGGGTGCCCTCGGGGAACTGCCCGACCTCGCGCTCACCGTCGGGGGTGAAGACGAACACCGTGCCGTCCTCCCGCACGCGACCGTGGTCGGTCTCCAGCGCGGAGTCGGCGGCCGGGGTGCGGGCCGGGGCGGCCGGAGCCGGCGCCTGGGGTGCCGACGGAGCCGAGGGGGCCGCGGGGGCCGTGGGAGCCGTGGGGACGGCAGCACGCGGAGGTGCGGGCACGGGCGGCGCGGGGGCCGGGGGAGTGGCCGGGGAGGTCTCGGACGGTCGAGGACCGTCGGGTCCGGGGGAGTTGCCCTGCGCGGTCACGTTCGCCACACCTGCTTCGCGTCGAGTCGTTGGCGGTCTAGCGCTGCAATCGTAGCCATGCCCGGGGCACCGGCCGGAGGCCAGTAGGCTGGCTCGGTCCACGACCCGACCCCGCAGGAGACAGACAGGTGCTGATCGCAGGCTTCCCGGCCGGGCCCTGGGGCACCAACTGCTACGTCGCCGCGACCGGCGCCGGCCAGGAGTGCGTCGTCATCGACCCGGGCAAGGACGCGGCCGACGGCGTCGCCGACGTGGTCCGCGAGCACGGGCTCAAGCCCGTCGCCGTGCTGGTCACGCACGGTCACGTCGACCACATGTGGTGCGTGGCCCCGGTGGCCGGCACCTACGACGCGACCGCGTGGATCCATCCCGCCGACCGCCACCTGCTGAGCAACCCCATGGCCGGGATGTCCCGCGAGACGACGGCCATGCTGCTCGGCGGGAAGTACGAGTTCGCCGAGCCCGACTCCGTCGAGGAGCTCGCCGACGGCCGCACGCTCGAGCTGGCCGGGCTCTCCTTCGTCGTCGACCACACCCCGGGTCACACCGAGGGCTCGGTCACCTTCCGTACGCCGTACGCGGCGGCCGACGTGTCGGAGGTGATGTTCTCCGGGGACCTGCTGTTCGCGGGCTCGATCGGGCGCACCGACCTGCCCGGGGGCGACCACCCCACGATGCTGCGCAGCCTGCGCGAGAAGGTGCTGACCCTGCCCGACGACATCGTGGTGCTGCCGGGCCACGGCGAGCAGACGAGCATCGCCCGCGAGCGGGCCACCAACCCCTACCTGCTCGACCTGGCCGACGACGGCTCGACGACGCCTCCGGCGCGGGGGCTCTGAGGTGGCGCGCACCGCCCCGCTCAGCGGGTTCCCCGAGCTGCTGCCCGCCCAGCGCCACGTCGAGCAGCAGGTGCTGGCGCGGCTGACGCGGACCTTCGAGCTGCACGGCTTCGCCAACCTGGAGACCCGCGCCGTCGAGCCGCTCGACCAGCTGCTGCGCAAGGGCGAGACCTCCAAGGAGGTCTACGTGCTGCGTCGGCTGCAGGCGACCGAGGAGGGCAACGACTCCGGTCTCGGGCTGCACTTCGACCTGACCGTGCCGTTCGCGCGCTACGTGCTCGAGCACGCCGGCAAGCTGGAGTTCCCGTTCCGCCGCTACCAGGTGCAGAAGGTGTGGCGCGGCGAGCGCCCCCAGGAGGGTCGCTTCCGCGAGTTCACCCAGGCCGACATCGACGTGATCGGCCGCGACACCCTGGCCTTCCACCACGACGTCGAGGTGGCCCGCGTGATGCTGGCCGCGCTCGGCTCGTTGGCCGAACCCGGCGGGATCGGGCTGCCCGGCTTCCGGCTCCAGGTCAACAACCGCAAGCTGATCCAGGGCTTCTACGCCGGCCTCGGGGCGCCCGACGTGGAGGCCGTGATGCGGGTCGTCGACAAGCTCGACAAGCTGCCGCGCGAGCGGGTCCACACGCTGCTGCAGGACGACGCCGGGCTCACCGCGCAGCAGGCCGACGCCTGCCTGGCACTGGCCTCCATCACCACGCCCGACACCTCCTTCGTGGAGCAGGTGCGTGCCCTCGGCGTCGAGCACGAGCTGCTCGACGAGGGCCTGGCCGAGCTGGCCGCGGTCGTCGAAGGCTGCGCCGGCCTGGTCACCGACCGGGTCGAGATCGTCGCCGACCTCACCATCGCCCGCGGGCTGGACTACTACACCGGCACCGTGTTCGAGACCCGCCTGCACGGCCACGAGTCGCTCGGCTCGATCTGCAGCGGCGGGCGCTACGACTCCCTCGCCACCGACGGCCGTACGACGTACCCCGGTGTCGGGATCTCGCTGGGCGTCAGCCGGCTGCTCGTGCCGCTGCTCACCCGCGGCGTCGTCGTCGCCGACCGGTCGGTGCCCAGCGCCGTGCTGGTGGCCGTCGTCGAGGAGGACCGCCGCGCCGAGAGCGACGCACTGGCCGACCAGCTGCGCGCCCGCGACGTGGCCTGCGAGGTGGCCCCGTCGGCGGCGAAGTTCGGCAAGCAGATCCGCCACGCCGAGCGGCGTGGCATCCCCTTCGTGCTCTTCCCCGGGAGCGCGGGGGAGCACCCCCAGGTCAAGGACATCCGCAGCGGCGACCAGACCACGGTCGACCCCACCAGCTGGACGCCACCGGTGGAGGACCTCCACCCGCGCGTCCGGTTCGACGAACAGGAGCAGCAGTGATCCGCACGCATGACGCCGGCAGCCTTCGGGCCGAGCACGTCGACACCGAGGTCGCCCTCGCCGGGTGGGTGGCCCGGCGTCGCGACCACGGCGGGGTCGCGTTCATCGACCTGCGCGAGGCCAGCGGCGTCGTCCAGGTGGTGATCCGCGACGAGGCGGTGGCCCACCAGCTGCGCAGCGAGTACTGCCTGAAGATCACCGGCACCGTCTCGCAGCGCCCCGAGGGCAACCAGAACCCCGCCCTGCCCACCGGCGAGGTCGAGGTGATCGCGTCCGACGTCGAGGTGCTGAGCGAGGCGGCCCCGCTGCCGTTCCCGATCGACGACACCGCCGGCGCCAGCGGGGGCAACGTGGGCGAGGAGGCGCGGCTGCGCCACCGCTACCTCGACCTGCGCCGCGCCGGCCCCAACGCCGCGCTGCGCCTGCGCAGCCGGGTCAACGCCGCCGCCCGCGGGGTGCTCGACCAGCACGGCTTCGTCGAGGTCGAGACCCCGACCCTGACGCGCTCCACGCCCGAGGGCGCCCGCGAC
This sequence comes from Nocardioides aurantiacus, assembly GCF_003752505.1. NCBI lineage: Bacteria > Bacillati > Actinomycetota > Actinomycetes > Propionibacteriales > Nocardioidaceae > Nocardioides > Nocardioides aurantiacus. The sequence goes on from NZ_RKHO01000001.1 coordinate 1,481,380, forward strand.
TTCCTGGTGCCCGCCCGGCTGCAGCCCGGCAGCTGGTACGCCCTGCCCCAGAGCCCCCAGCTGTTCAAGCAGCTGCTCATGGTCGCCGGGATGGAGCGCTACTACCAGATCGCGCGCTGCTACCGCGACGAGGACTTCCGCGCCGACCGGCAGCCGGAGTTCACCCAGCTCGACCTCGAGATGAGCTTCGTCGACCAGGACGACGTCGTCGCGCTCACCGAGGAGATCCTCTCGGCGCTGTGGGGCCTGATCGGCGTCGAGGTGCCGACGCCGCTGCCGCGCCTGACGTACGCCGAGGCGATGGCGCGCTTCGGCAGCGACAAGCCCGACCTGCGGATGGGCCAGGAGCTCGTCGACTGCACCGAGTTCTTCGCCGGGACGCCCTTCCGGGTCTTCCAGGCGCCGTACGTCGGTGCCGTGGTGATGCCCGGCGGAGCCGGCCAGCCCCGCAAGCAGCTCGACGCCTGGCAGGAGTGGGCCAAGCAGCGCGGTGCCCGCGGCCTGGCCTACCTCCTGGTCAAGGAGGACGGCGAGCTCACCGGGCCGGTCAGCAAGAACATCTCCGAGGAGGAGAAGGCCGGGATCGCGGCCCACGTCGGTGCGCAGCCGGGCGACTGCATCTTCTTCGGTGCGGGCGCACCGAAGACGAGCCGTGCCCTGCTGGGTGCGGCGCGGCTGGAGATCGGCCGTCGCCTGGGGCTGCTCGACGAGGACGCCTGGAGCTTCGTGTGGGTCGTCGACGCCCCGCTGTTCGAGCCCGCCAGCGAGGCCGTGGCCGCCGGCGACGTGGCCGTGGGCGGGGGGCAGTGGACGGCCGTCCACCACGCCTTCACCAGCCCCCAGGACCCGGAGCACTTCGACGAGGCGCCCGGCGAGGCGCTGGCCTGGGCCTACGACATCGTGTGCAACGGCAACGAGATCGGCGGCGGGTCGATCCGTATCCACCGCCGCGACGTCCAGGAGCGGGTGTTCGCGCTGATGGGCCTGGGCCAGGAGGAGGCGCAGGAGAAGTTCGGCTTCCTGCTCGACGCCTTCGCCTTCGGCGCGCCGCCGCACGGCGGCATCGCGTTCGGCTGGGACCGGATCTGCGCGCTGCTGTCCGGGGTGGACTCGATCCGCGAGGTGATCGCCTTCCCCAAGAGCGGCGGCGGCTTCGACCCCCTGACGCAGGCACCTGCACCGATCACGGCCGAGCAGCGCAAGGAGGCCGGTGTGGACGGCAAGCCGCAGGCAGAAACCGCGTTGAAGGGCTCCGGCGCCGAATAGTCGCGCTCTGGTAACGATCCCGCCTAGATCGGGTCACGGCACTTAACTCGGGCAGGTCTCGTGCCTAGTGTTCCCACGGTCGGTCAGGCCCTGACCGGTCATGCACCTGACGGTCCCGCTCGAGGCGGGCCGCACGGAGGAGGAAACACGTGAGAAGCAAGCGTCTCTTCACCGCCGGGGCGGTGATCGCCTCGCTCAGCGTCATGGCGACCGCCTGCGCGGCCCCCAGCGCCGACGAGGGCGAGGGCAACAGCGACCAGCCCACGTCGCTGAACCTCGGTTGGAACCAGCCGTTCTACAGCTACAACGAGGACACCTCGAACGGCAACGCGACCGCCAACTCCAACATCAAGTACCTCATGAACGACCAGTTCTGGTACGTCGACGCGGAGGGTGAGATCCAGCAGAACACCTCCTACGGCACCTACGAGAAGACCAGCGAGGACCCGCTGACGGTGAAGTACACCGTCGCCGACGACACGACCTGGTCCGACGGCACGCCCGTCGACGCCGCCGACGTCCTGCTGGCCTGGGCCGCGGGCAGCGGGAACCTGAACACCATCGACGCCGACAAGGTGAAGACCGACGACGCGACCGGCCTGCCCCAGAACACCAAGGGCAAGGTCTACTTCGACACCTCCTCCCAGGGCCTGCCCTACGTCACCGAGACGCCGGAGATCAGCGACGACGGCAAGACCCTGACTCTGGTCTACGACAAGCCGTTCGCCGACTGGCAGTACGACATCAGCATGTCGATCCCGGCCCACGTGACGGCCGCCAAGGCGCTCGGCATCGACGACCCGCAGGAGGCCAAGGACGCCCTCATCAAGGCCGTCCAGGACAAGGACGAGGCCGCGCTGGCCAAGATCTCGTCCTTCTGGAACACCGGGTACGACTACACCAAGATGCCCGACGACAAGGACCTTGCTCTCTCCTCCGGCGCCTACGTCATGAAGGAGTTCAAGGAGAACCAGTACATGACGCTGGAGAAGAACCCGAAGTACAAGGGTGACCACGCGGCGTCGATCGACCAGCTCACCATCCGCTGGAACGAGGACCCCCTGGCGCAGGTCCAGGCGCTCGAGAACGGCGAGATCGACATGTTCTCCCCGCAGGTCACCACCGACGTGGCGCAGGCGGCCGAGAAGGTCGACGGCGTCGAGATCGAGACCGGCGTCGAGGGCACCTACGAGCACATCGACCTGGTGCTGAACAACAAGGGCCCCTTCGACCCGGCGTCCTACGGCGGCGACGAGGCCAAGGCCCTCAAGGTCCGCCAGGCCTTCCTCTCCGCCGTCCCGCGCCAGGAGATCGTCGACAAGCTGATCAAGCCGATCAACGCCGACGCGGAGGTCCGCAACTCCTTCACCCGCACCGAGGGCACCCCGGGCTACGACGAGATCGTCGCCCAGAACGGCTCCTCGGAGTACTCCGAGGTCGACCCGGCCCGCTCCAAGAAGCTGCTCCAGGAGGCGGGCGTCAACGGCGACGTCGACGTCCGGGTGATGTACGCCGCCGACAACGTGCGTCGTGCCAACGAGTTCCAGCTGCTCAAGCCGGCGCTCGCCGAGGCCGGCTTCAACCTCATCGACGCCAAGAGCGCCAAGTGGGGCGAGAAGCTGGGCGACGGCACCTACGACGCGGTCGTCTTCGGCTGGCAGTCCGAGACCCCGGCCGTGACCGAGAGCGGTCCGACCTTCGTCACGGGTGGCATCAACAACCTGATCGGCTACAGCAACGAGACGGTCGACTCGGAGTTCGACACCCTGAACACCGAGACCGACGAGGCCAAGCAGATCGAGATCCTGGCCAACGTCGAGAAGGAGCTCTACAAGGACGCCATCGGCCTGACGCTCTACCAGTTCCCGTCGGCGAACATCAGCAACGGCAGCCGTGTGACCGGGCTCGACCCGGCCATCCTGGCGCCCACGATGTTCTACGGCTTCTGGGACTGGAAGGCCGGCAGCTGATCCTGGGCTGAACCGTCCGGGCCACCCCGGACCCACGTGGTGGGTACTGTCGCTGAGCGGTGGTGCCCACCACGTGGACTGTCCGCGTCCCTCCGACCGTCAGGCTGACCCCTTCCATGGTTGTGTTCTTCGTCAAGCGGCTGCTGATGTCGCTCCTCGTCGTCCTGGTCTCGACGCTGATCATGTACGTCCTGGTCGACCTCTCGATCGACCCGCTGGCCGACCTGCGCACCAGCACGGCACCCAACAAGGCGCAGCAGATCGCCAACCGCACGGCCGAGCTGCGGCTCGACGATCCCGTGATCCTGCGCTACCTCGACTGGCTGCGCGGAGCCTCGGGCTGCCTGTACGGCAGCTGCGACCTCGGCGAGAACTGGAAGACCAACCAGCTGGTCACCTCGCTGCTCTCCGGCGCCGTGACCACGACCATCCAGCTGGTCAGCGTCGCCACCGTCCTGGCCATCGTGCTGGGCGTCCTCGTCGGCATCGTGAGCGCGCTGCGGCAGTACTCCGGCTTCGACTACTCGATCACCTTCCTGAGCTTCCTGCTCTACTCGCTGCCCGTGTTCTGGGTGGCCGTGCTGGCCAAGGTCTACCTGGCCATCGACCTCAACAACTTCCTGGCCGGGGAGGACGGCCAGGCGGCCCAGCTGTCGTGGACCTTCATCGTCGTGGTGGCCCTGCTGGCGGGGCTGATCGTCTCCTCGGCGGTCGCCGGCGACGCGCGCACCCGACTGCGCAACGCCGCCGTGGCGGCCGTGGCGACCGTGGCGCTGCTGGTCTTCCTCAACCTCACCGGCTGGTTCGAGCGGCCCCAGATCGGCATCGTCCTGATCGCGCTGAGCGCGGTGGGCTGGGCGTTCGTGATGACCATCCTGTCCACGGGCCTGCGCAACAAGAAGGCGCTGTACTCCGCGCTCTCGGTGGCCGCGCTCGGCGTGGTGCTGTGGTACCCGATGCTGTTCGTCTGGTTCTACGCCCGCGACGCCGGCATCCTGGGCTGGCCGCTCGTGATCGGGCTGTTCCTGGTGGCCCTGGCGCTCAGCGCCGGCATCGGCTGGGCGTGGGGCGGTCCCGACCGCGGCCAGTCCATGCGCACGGCCGCCCTCACCGCCGTCCCGGTCTCGATGATGCTGTTCACCGACCGCCTGCTGCAGAGCTGGGCGAGCTACAACGACAACCAGGCCATCAAGGGCCGGCCGATCGCCACCATCGGGCGGGCGACCCCCAACCTGGTCGGCGACTTCTGGATCCAGACCCTCGACGTGCTGACCCACCTCGCGCTGCCGACGGCCACGCTGATCCTGATCTCGTTCGCGTCCTACACCCGCTACTCGCGGGCCTCGATGCTCGAGGTGATGAACGCCGACTACATCCGCACCGCGCGGTCCAAGGGCCTCACCGAGCGCACCGTGGTGATGCGGCACGCCTTCCGCAACGCGCTGCTGCCGCTGGCCTCGATCGTCCCGATCGACATCATCACGCTGCTCGGTGGTGCCGTCATCACCGAGACGGTCTTCGGCTGGTTCGGCATGGGCCGGCTCTTCGTCGACTCGCTCAGCGGCCAGCAGCAGGATCCCGTGATGGCCTACATCCTCATCGTCGGCATCCTGGCGGTGCTGGCCAACTTCGTCGCCGACCTCGTCTACGCCGTACTCGACCCCAGGATCCGGGTGGCCGCATGAGCACTCCTCTCGAACCCCAGCACCACCTCGACCCGACCGGCGGGGACACCAACGAGAACGCGATCGAGCTCAAGGACGTCGAGGGTCTCTCCCAGGGCCAGATCGTGCGGAGGCGGTTCTTCCGCCACCGCGGTGCCCTGGTCGGCCTCATCGGCATCGTGGTGGTGGCCCTGCTCGCCTACACCTCGATCGGGGCGCTCGGGCTGCCGGGCTGGTGGAAGTTCGACCACGTGGCACCCAACGACGTCGTGAACGGCGGTCGCCCCAGCCTGAGCCTGCCGGTGTGGCTGGGTGGCAACGGCTTCGCGATCGGCGACCACCCCTTCGGCCAGGACGAGATCGGTCGCGACGTGTTCGCCCGCGTCATGAAGGGCACCCAGACCTCGCTCAACGTCATGGTCGTGATCAGCCTGCTCGCCGCCGCGCTGGGCATGGTCGTCGGGGCGATCTCGGGCTACTTCCGGGGTGCCGCCGACCAGGGCCTGATGCGCCTGACCGACCTCTTCCTGACCTTCCCCGTCATCGTCATCGGCGCGGTGCTGGGCAACATCGCCGGCGGCGGCGGCCCGTTCCTGCTGGCCCTGGCCCTCGGTGCGGTCACCTGGCCGACGCTGGCACGGCTGGTGCGGGGCGAGTTCCTCACGCTGCGCGAGCGCGAGTTCGTCGACGCGGCCAAGGTCGCCGGCGCGAGCAGCTTCCGGATCATGCGCAAGCACATGATCCCCAACGCCATGGGCGTGATCATCGTCAACACCACGCTGCTGGCCTCCCAGGCGGTGCTGCTCGAGACCTCGCTGTCCTACCTCGGCTTCGGCATCAAGTCGCCCGACGTGTCGCTCGGCACGATGATCGACGAGTACCAGTCGGCGTTCGCCACCCGGCCGTTCCTGTTCTGGTGGCCCGGCGTGTTCATCATCATCATCGCGCTCGCGGTCAACTTCATCGGCGACGGCCTGCGCGACGCCTTCGACCCCCGGCAGAAGCGGATCCCCTCGGCCCGCAAGATGCGCCTGGCGGCCGCCAAGGGAGACCGTGGCACCGAGTCCAACGTGTCGGGCTCGGTCCAGTGACCCCGGTCGCCCCGCTCGCCGCGCCCGGCACGGCCTCAGCCGAGCAGCGGCAGCACGACGGTGGCCACGGCCAGCACCGCGACGCCTGCCAGCGTGCCGGAGTGCCAGGTGCGACGCAGGTCGGGCCGCTCGAGGCGCCCGTCGTCGAGGTGGCCGGCCGCCCGCAACGCCTCGAGCCGGGCCTGCACCCGGACGGCCGCGGGGCCGGGCTCGCCACGGGCCCGCTGCGTGCCGCTCGGGGCCTGAGCGGCCCAGGCCTGCACGGTGCCGTACGCCGTGCGCAGCCGCAGGCCGTAGCGTCCCTCGACCTCCTCCAGCGCCGGCCACGGCACCTCGACGGTGCGCAGCGTGTTGACCACGCGGACGCCCCCGTCGGAGACCTCGACGCAGGCGCGCCAGAAGGCCGCCCAGCCGAGCAGGCCGAAGAGCACGAGCGGCGCGGCGTACGTCCGGACGGCCGTGGGGCCACCCAGCAGCGTCGACCCCGTCCCGAGGACGGCGAGCGCCACCATCGTCGCCCCGAGCGCGCGCGCCGACGGCGCGCGCACCACCTCCGTGGGACCCAGGGCCTGCATGCGCCCACCCTGGCAGAGACTCCCCGAAAGGCATCGTCGTGAGCACTCCCGAGGACCAGCTGCACCCGGTCGGCACGCCCGTCGGCCCCCGCGACACGGCCGCCACCGGCCGGACCGGCCAGGACCACGACGTCCCGCTGCTCGAGGTCGAGGACCTCAGCGTCCACTTCTACGTCGACGGCGACTGGTTCCCCGCCGCCATCGACGTCAGCTACACCGTCGAGGCCGGCGAGGTGCTGGCCATCGTGGGCGAGTCCGGGTCGGGCAAGACGCAGTCGTCGATGTCGCTGCTGGGACTGCTGCCGCCCAACGGCCGCTCGACCGGCAGCGCCAAGCTCCGCGGCCAGGAGCTCGTCGGGCTCACCGGCGCCCCGTTGCGCCGCATCCGCGGCAAGGAGATCGCGGTCATCTTCCAGGAGCCGATGACCGCGATGAACCCGGTCTACACGATCGGGTTCCAGATCGTGGAGACCATCCGCTCGCACTTCGACATCTCTCCCAAGGACGCCCGCAAGCGCGCCATCGAGCTGCTCACCCTGGTCGAGATCCCCGAGCCCGAGCGCCGCTTCGACGCCTTCCCGCACCAGCTCTCCGGCGGTCAGCGGCAGCGCGCCATGATCGCCCAGGCGCTGGCCTGCGAGCCGCAGCTGCTCGTCGCCGACGAGCCGACCACGGCGCTCGACGTCACCGTCCAGGCCGAGATCCTCAAGCTGATGCGGGAGCTGCGCGAGCGGGTCAACGCCGGCATCGTGCTGATCACCCACGACATGGGGGTCGTGGCCGACATGGCCGACCGGATCGTGGTGATGCAGCACGGGCGGATCGTGGAGACCGGCACCGCCGACGACATCTTCAACCGGGCGCAGCACCCCTACACCCAGCAGCTGCTCGCCTCGGTGCCCCACTTCGGCACCGCGAGCGCCGTCGACGGCGAGGCCCGCACCGAGCGCGACCGCGCGACCGCGGCAGGCGACTCCCGGCCGCCGATCTTCACGGCCGAGAACCTCGTCCTGGAGTACCCCAAGCGCGGCAACCAGCCGGTCTTCCGAGCCGTGGACGACGTGTCGCTGTCGATCCAGCCCGGCGAGGTCGTCGGCCTGGTGGGGGAGTCGGGCTCGGGCAAGACCACCATCGGCCGCGCCGCCATGGGCCTGCTGCCCGTGGCCGGTGGCAGCTTCGAGGTGGCCGGCGTCCAGCTCGCCGGAGCCACGCGCAAGGACCTCAAGCCGCTGCGCGACAAGGTCGGCATCGTCTTCCAGGACCCCGGCTCCTCGCTCAACCCCCGGCTCCCCGTCGGCGAGTCGATCGGTGAGCCGCTGCTGCTGCACCGCGGTCTGAAGGGCAAGGCGCTCGGTGCCGAGGTCGAGCGGCTCCTCGACGCGGTGCAGCTGCAGCGCGGCTTCCGCAACCGCTACCCCCACGAGCTCTCCGGCGGTCAGCGCCAGCGCGTCGGCATCGCCCGCGCCCTGGCCCTCAACCCCGACCTGCTCGTGGCCGACGAGCCCACCTCCGCGCTCGACGTGTCGGTGCAGGCCAAGGTGCTGGACCTGTTCCAGGAGCTGCAGCGCGAGCAGGGCTTCGCCTGCCTGTTCATCAGCCACGACCTCGGCGTGGTCGAGCTGCTCGCCTCGCGGATCGCCGTGATGTACATGGGCAAGCTGGTCGAGGTCGGACCCACCGACCAGATCGTGCGCACCCCGCAGCACGACTACACCCAGCGTCTCGTCGCCGCCGTCCCCGTCCCCGACCCGGCCGAGCAGCGTCGCCGTCGCGAGGCCCGCGACGCCCTCATCGACCGCGTCGGCGCCAGCTGAGGGCCGACCCATCGCCTCCTGCCGCGGGCGCGGCGGACGGCGTCGGAGCGGGCGGCTAGGGTCGCGGCGATGGACGGCCTGTTCGAGCTCGACGACGCGGCGGCCCCGGCCAACCGGCCGGGCGGCACCGCGGGCTCGCTCGCGGGCAACGCCCACGCCTCGGCCCCGCTCGCGGTGCGGATGCGACCGCGCACGCTCGACGACCTCGTCGGGCAGCAGCACCTGCTGCGCTCCGGGTCGCCGCTGCGGCGGCTGATCGAGGGCGACCAGCCGATGTCGCTGCTGCTGTGGGGACCGCCCGGGACGGGCAAGACCACCATCGCCTCGATCGTCTCGGGCCAGACCAACCGCGAGTTCGTGGAGGTCTCCGCGGTCTCGGCGGGCGTCAAGGAGGTCCGCGCCGCCATCGACACCGCCCGCAACCGGCTGGTGCGCACCGGCGGCGAGACGGTGCTGTTCGTCGACGAGGTGCACCGCTTCAGCAAGGCCCAGCAGGACGCGCTGCTGCCCGGCGTGGAGAACCGCTGGGTGACGCTGGTCGCGGCCACGACCGAGAACCCCTTCTTCTCGGTCATCTCGCCGCTGCTCTCCCGCTCGCTGCTGCTCACCCTCGAGCCGCTGACCGACGCCGACGTCCGCGGGGTGATCGAGCGGGCACTGGCCGACGAGCGCGGTCTCGGCGGCCGTCTCACCCTCGAGCCCGACGCGCTCGACCACCTCGTGCGGTTGGCCGGGGGAGACGCCCGCCGGTCGCTGACCTACCTCGAGGCGGCAGCCGGAGCCGCCGAGAGCCCGGAGGCCGGGGACGAGGAGGCGCAGACCGGGACCATCACGCTGGCCACGACCGAGCGGGCCGTGGACCGGGCGGCGGTGCGCTACGACCGCCAGGGCGACCAGCACTACGACGTCACCAGCGCGTTCATCAAGTCGATCCGCGGCTCGGACGCCGACGCGGCCATGCACTACCTGGCCCGGATGGTCGAGGCCGGCGAGGACCCGCGCTTCATCGCCCGCCGGCTGGTGGTGCTCGCCAGCGAGGACGTCGGGCTCGCCGACCCGACCGCGCTGGGCGTGGCCGTCGCCGCGGCCCAGTCGGTGCAGCTGATCGGGATGCCCGAGGCGCGGCTCAACCTCGCCCAGGCCGTGCTCCACCTGGCGCTCGCGCCCAAGTCCAACGCCGTGATCACGGCCATGGACGCCGCCTCGGCCGACGTCCGCGCCGGCAAGATCGGCCCCGTCCCCGCCCACCTGCGCGACGCGCACTACGGCGGGTCCAAGCAGCTCGGCCACGGCCAGGGCTACCGCTACTCCCACGACGCGCCCTACGGAATCGCGGAGCAGCAGTACGCCCCCGACGTCGTCGCCGACGCGACCTACTACCGCCCCACCTCCCTGGGCGCGGAGGCCTCGCTCAAGGAGCGCTGGGAGCGCGTCCGGCGACTCGTCCGCGGCAGGTAGGGTCGGGCGCCATGGACTCGCCGCTCACCCTGGGACTCGCGCTGGCCCTCGGCGCCGCCCTGGTGGCGGTCGTCGTGCTGGCCACGCAGGTGCGGCGCGCCCGTCGGAGCACCGAGGCCGAGCTCCTCGCCACCCGCACCGAGTCCGAGGCGCTCCGTGAGCGGGTCGACGGGCTCGCGGCACGGCTCGACCGTCGCGACGACGACGGCGCCCGGTCGGGCGCGGACGGGGCGGCGTACGTCATCACCGACGCCGGCGCCCCCGACGCCGCCCCGCTCGTCGCGGCGCGGCCGATGGTCGCCGACCGCGTGGTCCTCAACGCCGCGCTGGGCGAGCCGCTGGTCCGTGCGGTCGCGCTGGGCCACGGCGTGCGCCGCGCGCTGAGCGCCGAGTCCCGCAACCGGATCCGCTTCGAGATGCGCCGCGAGGCCAAGCGGGCCCGCAAGCAGCGCCGCCGCGAGATGCGCGACGCCTACCGCGACGCCCGGGTGGCGCGCCGCTCCGCCGAGGGGCCCGCCGGGGACCCGGGGGCCCGTGCCGCATGAGGACCCAGTGGTGAACCGGGGCTGGTGGTTCGTCGCGGGGGCCGGGGCCGGGGTGTACGCCGCCGCCCGCGCCCGCCGCGTGGCCGAGTCGCTGACGCCCCAAGGACTCCGCGACCGGGTCGCCGGGCTCAGCCTGGGCGCCCAGCTGCTGGCCGAGGAGGTCCGCGCCGGCGCCGCCGAGAAGGAGGCCGAGCTGCGCGACCGGCTCGGCCTGGTCGCCCCCGAGCCGGGCCCGCCGGCCCTGCATCCCACGCACACCACCCCGCTCCAGATCCCCGAGGAAGGCACCACCTGATGGACAGCGCCGACATCCGCCGCCGCTTCGTGGCGCACTTCGAGGCGGCCGGCCACACGGCCGTGCCCTCGGCCTCGCTGCTCGTGCCCGACCCCAATCTGCTGTTCGTCAACGCCGGGATGGTGCCCTTCAAGCCCTACTTCCTGGGCCAGGAGACGCCGCCGTGGCCGCGGGCCACCAGCGTGCAGAAGTGCGTGCGCACCCCCGACATCGAGGACGTCGGCAAGACCACGCGGCACGGCACGTTCTTCGAGATGTGCGGCAACTTCAGCTTCGGCGACTACTTCAAGCAGGGCGCCATCGAGCTGGCCTGGGACCTGGTCACCAAGCCGCTGGCCGACGGCGGCTGGGGGCTGGAGGAGAGCCGGCTGCACCCGAGCGTCTACGAGGACGACGCCGAGGCGGTGGAGCTGTGGCGCAAGGTCACCGGGCTCCCCGACCACCGGATCGTCCGGCTGGGGCGCAAGGAGAACTACTGGTCGATGGGCGTGCCGGGTCCCGGTGGCCCGTGCTCGGAGATCCTCTACGACCGGGGGCCGGCGTACGGCCCGGACGCCGACCTGTCGACCATCGGCCCCGACATGCCCACCGAGCTCGAGGACCGGTTCCTGGAGATCTGGAACCTCGTCTTCATGCAGGACGAGCTCTCGGCCGTGCGCTCGAAGTCCGACTTCGACATCGCCGGCCCGCTGCCGCAGCGCAACATCGACACCGGCATGGGCCTGGAGCGGGTGGCGCTGCTGCTGCAGGACAAGCCCAACATGTACGAGACCGACGTCGTCTTCCCCGTGATCCAGCGGGTCGAGGAGCTGACCGGGCGCCGCTACGGCGCCGACCCGGGCGACGACGTCCGGTTCCGGGTGGTGGCCGACCACGTCCGCAGCTCGATGATGCTCATCGGCGACGGCGTGACGCCGGGCAACGAGTCGCGCGGCTACGTGCTGCGCCGGCTGCTGCGCCGCGCGGTCCGGTCGGTGCGCCTCCTGGGCTACGAGGAACCGGCGCTCCCCGAGCTGTTCCCCGTCAGCCGCGACAAGATGGGCGAGACCTACGGCGAGCTGCTCACCGACTGGGACCGGATCTCGACGGTCGCCTACGCCGAGGAGGACGCCTTCCGGCAGACGCTGCGCACCGGCACGACCATCTTCGACACCGCGGCGACCCGCGTGAAGGACAGCGGCGGGTCGACCCTGCCCGGCGACCAGGCCTTCGCGCTGCACGACACCTACGGCTTCCCGATCGACCTCACCCTGGAGATGGCGGCCGAGGCCGGGCTCGAGGTCGACGAGGCGGGCTTCCGGTCGCTCATGGCCGAGCAGCGCGACCGCGCCAAGGCCGACGCACGGTCCCGCAAGGGCCAGCACGCCGACACCGGCGCCTACCGGGGGATCCTCACCGAGCACGGGCCCACCGAGTGGCTGGCCTACGAGACCCTCGAGACCGAGTCGCGGCTGCAGGCCGTCCTCAGCGGCGGCCGGCCGGTCACCAGCCTGGCGGCGGGCGAGGTCGGCGAGGTCGTCCTGGACCGCACCCCGTTCTACGCCGAGTCCGGTGGGCAGGCGGCCGACGCCGGCACCATCGACTTCGCCGGCGGCACCCTGGAGGTGCTCGACGTGCAGCGCCCGGTCAAGGGCCTGGTCGTGCACCAGGTGCGCGTGGTCGACGGCGAGCTGCCCCCGGGCGCGGTGCTGCACGCGCGCGTCGACCCCGAGTGGCGCACCGGCGCGCGCCAGGCGCACTCCGGCACCCACGTCGTCCACGCGGCGCTGCGCGAGGTGCTCGGCCCGCAGGCGCTGCAGGCCGGCTCCTACAACCGGCCGGGCTACCTCCGCCTCGACTTCGGCTGGACCGGCGGCCTCTCGCCGGCCCAGGTGCACGACGTCGAGGAGGTCGCCAACCGCGCGCTGCGGGCCGACCTCCCGGTGGGCTGGCAGTACATGACCCTGCCCGAGGCCAAGGAGTGGGGTGCGCTGGCGCTGTTCGGCGAGACCTACGACGTCGGCCAGGTGCGCGTCGTGGAGATCGGCGGGCCCTGGTCGCGCGAGCTCTGCGGCGGCACGCACGTCGACCACTCCAGCCAGATCGGCACCATCGTGGTGACGGGGGAGTCCTCCGTCGGCTCGGGCAACCGACGGATCGAGGCGTTCACCGGCGTCGAGGGCTTCGCCTACCTCGCCCGTGAGCGCGACGTCGTCGGCGAGCTGTCCACGCTGCTCAAGACGCGGCCCGACGACCTCGTGGGGCGCGTCTCGGACCTCGTCGAGCGGCTGCGCAGCGCCGAGAAGGAGATCGAGAAGGCGCGCGTCGCCCAGCTGCTCGCCTCGGCCGGCGACCTGGCCGCGGCCGCCGAGGACCTCGACGGCGTCGCCCTGGCCGGGCAGGTCGTGGCGGGCGCGGGCGGGGGCGACGTACGCACGCTCGCGCTGGACGTGCGCGCCCGGCTCGCGCAGGAGCGCCCGGGCGCCGCGGTCGTGATCGGCACCGGCGGCGGCAAGCCGTCGGTCGTGGTCGCGGTCAACGACGCCGGCCGCGCGGCCGGGCTCTCGGCCAACACGCTGGTGCGCGTCGCCGTGCAGGTCCTCGGGGGCAAGGGCGGCGGCAAGGACGACGTGGCCCAGGGCGGCGGCTCGGACGCGAGCAAGGCCGACGAGGCGCTGCGGGCGGTCCGCGACCACCTCGCCCAGGGACGCCCGACCGCGTGAGCACCGCACCGGGGGTGCGGCTGGGGATCGACCCGGGCGAGGCCCGCATCGGCGTCGCCAGCAGCGACCCGCACGGCATCCTCGCCACCCCGCTGGAGACCGTGGCTCGGGCCAAGGGCGACCTCGACCGGCTGGCGGCGCTGGTGGAGGAGCACGACGCCCGCCTCGTCTACCTCGGCCTGCCCCGCTCGATGTCCGGGGGAGAAGGCCCCTCGGCGGGTAGGGTTCGAGCGTTCGCGCAGGACCTGGCGGCCCGGATCCACCCGGTGCCGGTGCGGTTGTGCGACGAGCGCCTGAGCACCGTGACGGCCGAGGGGCAGCTGCGGGCACAGGGACGCAAGGGCAAGAAGCGTCGGGCGGTGGTCGACATGGCCGCCGCGGTCGTGATCTTGCAGGGGGCTCTGGAGAGGGAACGACAGACGGGCGACGCGGCCGGCGAGCTGGTTCGAGCCGACGCCCCGGACCAGTAGGACGGACGACACGTGAGCCACACCGACTACAGCGGGGACGAGCCCCTGCTCGAGGACGGGTACGACGACCTCCAGGACGCCGACGACTGGAGCTACGAGGAGCCGCGCAAGCGCCGTGCCCGCAGCTGCCTGCCGGTGCTGCTCGTCCTGGTGATCCTCGGCTCCGGCCTGTTCTTCGGCGGCCGCTGGGCCTACGACGAGCTGAGCACCCGGCTGGCCTCCGCGCCCGACTTCGAGGGCCCCGGCAGCGGCGAGGTGGTCTACCAGGTCGAGGAGGGCGTCACCTCGGCCCAGATCGGCCGCGACCTCAAGGAGGCCGGCGTCGTCGCCAGCGTCGACGCGTTCACCGAGGCCGCCACCCTCGACGAGGACTCCCGCAACATCCAGGTCGGCTACTACCAGCTGCAGGAGAAGATGAGGGCGAGCGACGCCCTCGACGTCCTCGTCGACCCGGCCAACCTCGTGCAGGCCCTGGTGACGGTGCCCGAGGGCGCCCGGGTCCGCCAGGTCGTGGACTCCATCGCCAAGAACACCGACATCCGGCGGCGCGCGGTGGTCCGGGCCCTGGCCGACGCCGAGGCCATCGGGCTGCCGGCCGACGCCGAGGGCAACCCCGAGGGCTACCTGTTCCCCGCCACCTACACGGTGCCGCCCAAGATGACGGCGGTCGAGCTGATCAGCCAGATGGTCGCCAAGACCAAGGCCGTGGAGGCCGACCTCGACATCGAGGCCCGCGCCGCCGACCTCGGGCTGACCCCCGAGCAGGTGCTCACGGTGGCCAGCATCCTGGAGTACGAGGCCAACAAGTCCGAGGACTACCCGCGCGTCGCCCGGGTGCTCTACAACCGGCTCGACGACGACATGGCGCTGCAGCTGGACTCCACGGTGTCCTACGTCAGCGGTCGTTCGGGCGACGTCTGGACCACCTCGGCCGAGCGCGACTCCGACTCGCAGTACAACACCTACAAGTACACCGGCCTCCCGCCCGGCCCCATCGGCTCGCCCGGCCAGGAGACCATCGAGGCGGCCCTGGAGCCGGCCGAGGGCGACTGGCTGTTCTTCGTGCCCGACTACGAGGCCGACACCACCCGCTTCTCCGTGACGCTGGCGGAGCACAACAGGTGGGTGGAGAAGCTCCGCGAGTACTGCCGCAACAACGAGGACTGCTAGGCCCGTGCGCTGCGCCGTGGTGGGCACCCCCGTGGCCCACTCCCTCTCACCTGCCATGCACCGGGCGGCGTACGCCGAGCTGGGGCTGGACTGGACCTACGACGCGGTCGAGCTCGCCGCCGACGACCTGCCCGCCCACCTGGCCTCGCTCGACCGCAGCTGGCGCGGCCTGTCGCTGACGATGCCGCTCAAGCGCACCGTCGTGCCGCTCGTGGACTCCCTCGACGACTGGGCGCGCGTCTCGGGTGCGGTCAACACGCTCGTGCTGGGCGACCGACGGCGGCTGGGGTTCAACACCGACGTCCCCGGGGCGATGGCGGCCCTCGTCGAGCGGGTCCACGACCCGGTCCGCGAGGTCGTCGTGCTGGGGGGCGGGGCCACCGCCACCTCGGTGCTGCTCGGCCTGGTCGAGCTGGGCTGCACCCGGGCCCACGTGCTGGTGCGCGACCCGGCCCGCGCGGCCGAGACCGTCGAGACCGTGCGCCGGCACCGCCGCGGCCCCGAGGTGAGCGTCGGCAGCCTGCCCGAGGCGGTGGCACGCGGCGACCTCGGCGAGGGCTCGGTGGCCGACATGGTCGTCTCGACCATCCCCGGTCGCGCCCAGACGCCCGAGGTGCTCGCCGCGTGCGCGTCGGTGCCGCGGGTCTTCGAGGTCGTCTACGACCCGTGGCCGACGCCGTTGGCGCGCGCCGCGGAGCAGTCCGGTCGGCCGCTGGTGAGCGGCCTCGACCTGCTGGCGCACCAGGCGGTGCTGCAGCTGCAGGTGATGGCCGGGCGCTCGGTGCCCGTGGAGCTGCTGCGGGTCGCGGCGCTGCGCGAGCTCCGCCGGCGCGGCCACGCCACCCCCGGCGGCGACCCCGGCGGCAATCCGGGCGGCGACCCGGGCGGCCACCGGGGCGGCACGAGTCCTGTGGACGACGGCCCGACCGTCGCCCCGAGCGCCTAGCGTCACCGGCATGCCCTGGTCCGAGGCCGCCCTGCTGCCCACGGTGGTGGCCGCCGTCGCCTGTGGCCTGCTCGCACTGCCGGTGCCGGCCCTGCTGGCACGACTGCCCGAGCCCGAGCCGGACGCCCCGGCGGTGCCCGAGCCGACGCTCGTGGGCGAGCCGCTGGTCGAGACGCCACCCGCCTCGCCCCTGGGGCCACCCCCGCCCAAGGAGCCGTACGCCGCGATCGCCGCGCTGCCCGGCCTGCGCCCCGGGCTGGTGCTGGGGTGCGCGCTGGTCGGAGCCGCGTTCGGCGCGGCCGTCGGCTGGACGGGCGCGCTGCTGTTCCTGGTGCCCCTCGTCCCGGTCGGCGCGGTGCTGCTGGTGATCGACTGGCGGACCACCCTGCTCCCCACGCGCGTCCTGCACCCGACGTACGCCTTGCTCGCGGTGCTGCTGCCGCTGGCCGCCCTGCTCGACGGCGACGCCGGCGGGCTGCTCGGCGCGGCCGGCGGCTGGCTGCTGGTGGGGGGCTGGTTCTGGGTCTTCTGGGCCGTCCTGCACGCCTGGGGGTTCGGCGACGTCCGGCTGGCCCGGGTGCTGGGGCCGGCGCTGGGCTACCTCGGCTGGTCCCACGCCGTGGTCGGGCTGGGGCTGATGGTGTTCCTCGGCGGGATCGGCGGCGTGGCGCTCTCGCTGCTGCGGAGCAGCCTGCGGCGCCGCTACCCCTA
The DNA here is from genome assembly GCF_003752505.1 of Nocardioides aurantiacus. NCBI lineage: Bacteria > Bacillati > Actinomycetota > Actinomycetes > Propionibacteriales > Nocardioidaceae > Nocardioides > Nocardioides aurantiacus. The sequence goes on from NZ_RKHO01000001.1 coordinate 1,498,057, forward strand.
CGGTCCGTTCATGCTGGTCGGGGCGGCGCTCGCGGTCGTCGCGGCGCCCGCCGTCGCGGCGGGTCTCGGCTACTAGGGAGGGGCCGGGAGGGGCCGGACCACGTGGGAGACTGGCGCCATGTTGCGCTGGCTCACTGCGGGGGAGTCCCACGGACCCTCCCTCACCGCGATCCTCGAGGGCCTCCCCGCCCACGTCCGGGTCACCTCCGAGGACATCTCCGACGCCCTGGCCCGCCGCCGGCTGGGCTACGGCCGCGGCGCCCGGATGAAGTTCGAGCAGGACCAGGTGCGCGTCACCGGAGGCGTCCGCCACGGCGAGACCCAGGGCGGCCCGGTCGCCATCGAGGTCGGCAACACCGAGTGGCCCAAGTGGGAGAAGGTGATGTCGGCCGACCCCGTGGACCCGGTCGAGCTCGAGGCCCTGGCCCGCAACGCCCCGCTGACGCGTCCCCGTCCGGGCCACGCCGACCTGGTCGGGATGCAGAAGTACGACTTCACCGAGTCGCGTCCCGTGCTCGAGCGTGCCTCGGCCCGCGAGACCGCGGCCCGCGTGGCGCTCGGCCGCGTCGCCTCGGCCTTCCTCGAGCAGGCCACCGGCGCCCGGCTGGTCTCCCACGTCGTCGAGCTCGGCGGGGTGCCCGCGCCGGCCGGCTCGGTCCCCGGCCCGGACGACGTCGCGCGGCTCGACGAGGACCCGGTGCGCTGCCTGGACCCGGACGCCTCGCAGCAGATGGTCGAGCGGATCGACCAGGCCCACAAGGACGGCGACACCCTCGGTGGCGTCGTCGAGGTCGTGGTCCACGGACTGCCGCCGGGCCTGGGGTCCCACGTGCACTGGGACCGGCGCCTCGACGCGCGCCTGGCCGGCGCGCTGATGGGCATCCAGGCGATCAAGGGCGTCGAGGTCGGCGACGGCTTCGAGCTCGCGGCCACGCCCGGGTCGCTCGCGCACGACGAGATCGTCACCGAGGACGGTGCCCTGCGGCGTACGTCGGGACGCTCAGGTGGCACCGAGGGCGGCATGTCGACCGGCGAGGTGCTGCGCGTGCGCGCCGCGATGAAGCCGATCGCGACCGTGCCCCGGGCGCTGCGCACCGTCGACGTCGCCACCGGCGAGGCCACGGTCGCCGACCACCAGCGCTCCGACGTCTGCGCGGTCCCGGCCGCCGGCATCGTCGCCGAGGCGATGGTGGCGCTGGTGCTGGCCGACGCGGTCGTGGAGAAGTTCGGCGGCGACAGCGTGGGGGAGACCCGGCGCAACGTCGGGAGCTACCTCGACACGCTGCGGTTCCGGTGAGCACCGGCAGCAACGAGGCCACCCGGCCGCGGGTCGTCCTCGTCGGCACCATGGGCGCCGGCAAGACCACGGTGGGCCGTCGCCTGGCCGAGCGCTGGGGCGTGCCGTTCCGCGACTCCGACCACGACGTGGAGGAGCGCGAGGGCCGCTCGGTCTCCGACATCTTCGTCGACTCGGGCGAGGCGCACTTCCGCCGGCTCGAGCGCGAGGCGGTGGCCGAGGCGCTGTCCGGCCACGACGGCGTGCTCGCGCTGGGCGGTGGTGCGGTGACCGACGAGAGCACCCGCGCCCTGCTGGCCGGCCACGAGGTCGTCTTCCTGCGCGTGGGCCTCGGCGACGCCGCCTCGCGGGTCGGGCTCGGGGTCTCCCGGCCGATGCTGCTGGGCAACGTGCGCGGCCGGATCAAGCAGCTGATCGACGAGCGCACCCCGGTCTACGAGTCCGTGGCCGTCCACGTCGTGGAGACCGACGGGCTCGACGTCGACCAGGTCGTCGAGCAGGTGCTGGCCCGGCTGGAGGGCTCCCGTGGCTGAGGCGACCGCGGCGACGGTGCTGCACGTCGGCGGCGCGGCGCCGTACGACGTGGTGGTCGGGCACGACGTGCTGGCCCGGGTGCGCGACCTGCTGGGTCCCGGCGTACGACGGGTGGCGCTGTGCCACGCGCCCGGCCTCGGTGACCTGGTGGCCCGGGTGCGCGACCAGCTCGACGGCCTCGAGGTGCTCGACCTGCCGCTGCCCGACGGCGAGCACGCCAAGACCGCCGTCGTCGCCGCGGAGGCCTGGGAGGCGCTCGGCGAGGCCGGGTTCACGCGCTCCGACGCGGTGGTGACCGTCGGCGGCGGCGCGACCACCGACATGGGCGGCTTCATCGCCGCCACCTGGCTGCGCGGCGTCCCCGTCGTCCACGTGCCCACCACCCTGCTGGCCATGGTGGACGCCGCCGTGGGCGGCAAGACCGGCATGAACACCGGCGCGGGCAAGAACCTCGTGGGGAGCTTCCACGAGCCGGCGGGTGTCCTGTGCGACCTCGACGCCCTGGTCACGCTGCCGCGGCCCGAGCTGGTCGCCGGCCTGGCCGAGGTGCTCAAGTGCGGCTTCATCGCCGACCCCGAGATCCTGGCCCTGGTGGAGGCCGACCCGGACGCAGCGCTCGATCCCGCCACGCCCGCGCTGCGCGAGCTGGTGGAGCGCGCAATCGGGGTCAAGGTCGGCGTCGTCGTCGACGACCTGCGCGAGACCGGCGGCCGCGACGGCCACCCGGGCCGCGAGGCGCTCAACTACGGCCACACCCTGGCGCACGCCATCGAGCGCGGCACCGGCTACCGCGTGCGCCACGGCGAGGCGGTGGCGCTGGGCATGGTCTACGTCGCCGAGCTCGCCCGCCGGGTCGGGCGCCTCGACGCCGCCACGGCCGACCGCCACGAGCAGGTGCTGCGGTCCGTCGGGCTGCCGGTGCGCCTCGCCGACGTCGGCGCCGACGACCTGGGCTTCGAGGAGCTGCTGGCCACGATGCGGGTCGACAAGAAGGCCCGCGGTGACCGGCTGCGGTTCCTCGTGCTCGACGGGCTGGCGCGGCCGACGGTGCTCGCGGGGCCCGAGGAGGACGCGCTGCGCGCGGCCTACGACCACGTCCGGAGGGCGACGCCATGACCGAGACCACGACCGGGACCACGACCGGCACCGGGCCCACGACCGTGCTGGTGCTCAACGGGCCCAACCTGGGGCGGCTGGGCAAGCGGCAGCCGGAGATCTACGGCCACACGACGTACGCCGACCTGGTCGGCCTGTGCGAGCAGTGGGGCCACGACCTCGGGCTGGCCGTCGAGGTCCGACAGACCAACCACGAGGGGGTGCTGCTCGACTGGCTCAACCAGGCGGCCGACGACGGCACGCCGGTGGTGCTCAACGCGGCGGCGTGGACGCACTACTCGCTGGCCCTCTACGACGCGTGCGCGCAGCTGACCGCACCCCTGGTCGAGGTCCACATCAGCGACCCCAAGAACCGGCCGGAGGAGTTCCGGCACACCTCCCACGTGACGCCGCACGCGGCCCACGAGGTGGTGGGGCAGGGCGTCGACGGCTACCGCGTCGCCCTGGAGCACCTGGCGGGCGACCGGACCTAGCGGATCCCGGTGACGGCGCCCGGCGGGTCGAGGACGGTGCGGGTCTCGTCGGGGTTGAACCCGTGGCGGACCGCCCACAGCACCGCCTGGCTGCGGCGCTGCACGCCGATCTTGCGGTAGGCCGAGCGGATGTAGGTCTTCACCGAGTTGATCGAGAGGTAGGCGCGCGACGCCACCTCCTGGTTGGACAGGCCCTGGGCGATCAGCGCGAGCACCTCGGACTCCCGCGCGCTCAGGCCCAGCCCGCGGCCGGGCCAGTCGCCGGCGCTGATCGTGGCCTCGGCGTCCTCGGGGGCCTGGCTGACCACCACGGAGCCGGCGGCGACCTTCTCCAGGGCGTCGACGACCTCGTCGGCGCCGGAGGTCTTGCTCAGGCAGCCGGCCACGCCCAGGTCGAGGCACTCCTGCACCAGCTGGGGGTCGAGGTGCCAGGTGTAGATCACGACCGGGGCGGCCGTGGTCGCGAGCACCTCGGCGACCGGACCGACCGCGCGCTCGCGGGTGAAGGCGTCGTAGAGCAGCACGTCGACGGGGCTGCTGACGGGGACGCCGCTGTCGAGCTCGACGACCTGCACGCGCGAGGCGAACGGCTCGAGCATCCGGTGCACCCCCTGCACCACGACCTCGTAGTCGTTCATGATCGCGACGCGGACGACGTCGCTCCCGGGGGTGCGCTCCGGAGCCGGGGTGGACATGGGGGCCACGATAGTCCAGGGGGGTGACGGCCACCGGCGGACGCCGTACGCCCCACCCCTGTGGGGGAGGTCGGGGCCAGGTGGTCAGGGCTAGCGTCGGCACGTCGTGCGTCCGTGCGGCGCCCCAGCCCGAGGAGTGACCCGGTGCCCCCCACCCCCGTCCGGCTGAGCCAGGGGCGAGCGGCGTCCCCCGTGCTGGGTGCGCTCGTGGAGGACGCCGTGCGCGCGGCGTACGCCGACCCGGCCGGTCCCGACCTCACCGCGGCCCTCGACCTGGCGGTGCTGCTGGGCCGCACGCTGCCGCTGCCCGCCGCCGGCGACACCGTCGGGCTGTGGGAGGCGCTGGCCACGCTCGGGGCGGTCGACCTCACCGTCGCGCGCGTGGTCGAGCCCCACCTCGACGCCCTCGCGGTCCTCGCGGAGGCGGCGGCCGCGGGCTCGACCGCTCCCGACGCCCCGGACGACGCGACCTGGGGCGTGTACGCCGCGGAGGGTCCCCGCCGGCTGGAGGCACGGCCGGCCCCCGACGGCTGGGTGCTCGACGGCGAGAAGTCGTGGTGCTCCCTGGCCGACCACGTCGACCACGCCCTGGTGACGGCCTGGGTCGACGAGACCCGCCGCGGGCTGTTCGCCGTGGACCTGGGCGCCGCCGGGGTGGCCCGGCAGGCCACCGGCGGCTGGGTGGCGCGCGGCCTGGCCGCCGTGCGCAGCACCGGCCTGCGCCTCGACGGCGTGCCCGCGACGCCGGTCGGGGACCCCGACTGGTACCTCACCCGCCCCGGCTTCGCCTGGGGTGGCGCCGGCGTCGCGGCCGTGTGGTTCGGCGGGGCCGTGGGCGTGGCCCGCCGGCTGCGCGAGTCCGCCGAGCGACGCGAGCCCGACCAGCTCGCGCTGGCCCACCTCGGCGCGGTCGACGCCGTCCTGGACGGCGCCCGCGGCTCGCTGGCGGCGGCGGCCGACCTCGCCGACACCCGGCCCGACACCGCCCGCGCGGAGCTCGTCACCACCCGCGTGCGCCAGCAGGTCGCCGACGCGGCCGCCGAGGTGCTCGACCGGGTCGGTCGCGCGCTGGGACCGGGGCCGCTGGCCACCGAGGAGCCGCACGCCCGACGGGTGGCCGACCTCGGGCTCTACCTGCGCCAGCACCACGCCGAGCGCGACCTGGCCCGGCTGGGCTCGCTGGTGCTCGATGCCGCCCCCGACGCGGAGCGGTGGTGGTGAGGGTGCCGACGCCGCACGAGTTCACCCACGTCGGGCCGGGCACCTCGGCCCGCGACTGGCGCGCGCACCCCGGGTGGGCGGCGGGCGAACCGCTGGACCTCCGTGGCGTGCACCACCTCGTGGTGGTGGCCGCGCATCCCGACGACGAGTCGCTGGGCGCCGGGGGCCTGGTGGCCGCGGCGCGCGACGCCGGGGTCTGCGTGCACCTGGTGTGCGCCACCGACGGGGAGGGCAGCCACCCCGACTCGCCGAGCACGACCCCGCAGCAGCTCGCGGCGGTGCGGGCCCACGAGGCCCGGGCCGCGGCGCTCGAGCTGGGGGTGGGCGAGGCGCAGCTGGTGCGGCTGCAGCTGCCCGACGGTGACCTGGCCGACCACCAGGAGCAGCTGACGCGGCGGCTGGTGGAGCTCGTCGTCGCCGGGGGAGCGGGCGAGCGGACCGTCCTCGCCGCACCCTGGCGCGAGGACGGCCACCCCGACCACGAGGCCGCGGGACGGGCCGCGGCCGCGGCGGCGCGGCGTACGGACGCGACGCTGTGGGAGTACCCCGTCTGGTTCTGGCACTGGGGCACGCCGGCCCAGGCGCCCTGGTCGCGGCTGCGGCCGCTCACGCTCACCGGGCCCGAGGCCCAGGCCAAGCAGCGCGCGATCGCCAGCCACCGCAGCCAGGTGGCGCCGCTGTCCGACGAGCCGGGGGACGGGACCCTGCTCGGCCCCGAGCTGCTGGAGCACTTCGCCGGCACCGTCGAGCACCTGCTGGTCACGCCGTCCACCGAGTGCCCCGACGACGCCCTCGACAGCGTCCACGAGCAGGACGCGGACCCGTGGGGCGTGGAGAGCCGGTGGTACGAGAAGCGCAAGCGCGACCTCGTGCTCGCCGCCCTGCCGCGAGCACGCTTCCGTCGCACCCTCGAGGTGGGCTGCTCGACCGGGTCGCTGGCACAGAGCCTGGCCACGCGCACCTCCACCCTCGTCGCCGTGGACCGGTCGCCGGCCGCGCTGCGCGCGGCCCGCACCCGCCTGGCCGACGCCCCCGGCACCGACGTGCTGGGACTGGACGTCCCCGCGCGCTGGCCGGGCGGGCGCTTCGACCTCGTCGTGGTCTCCGAGGTCGGCTACTTCCTCAGCCCGCTCGCCCTGGACCGCCTCGTCGACCGGGCGGCCGACAGCCTCGACCCCGACGGCGTCGTCGTGCTGTGCCACTGGCGGCACCCGGTCGAGGGGTGGCCGCTCGACGGTCCGGCCGTGCACGCCCGGGTGGCGGCGCGCCTCGACCTGCCGCTGCAGGCGACGTACGCCGACCGAGACGTGGAGATCCGCGTGCACAGCGCCGACGCGTCCTGGCCGGACCCCGGGCGGTGACCGCCGCGGACGTCCGGCCCGGCCCGCTGGCCGTGCACGTCGTGGTGCCGGCGCGCGACGAGGAGCTGCTGCTCGCCGGCCACCTGCTCGCGCTGGCCCGGGCGGTGGACGGGCTGCGTCGCGCCCGTCCCGCGGTGCGGGTGGCGGCCACGCTGGTGCTGGACAGCTGCACGGACTCCTCGGCCGACCTGGCGCGTCGTACGGCCACGGGGTGGGGGTGGCTGGAGACCGTGCAGGTCGGGCTGGGCTGCGTGGGTCGGGCCCGGGCCGCCGGGGTCGACCGGGTGCGTGCCGCCCACCGCGACCTGCCACCCGAGCGGGTGTGGGTGGCCTCGACCGACGCGGACTCCGCGGTGCCCCCGGACTGGCTGGTGCACCACGCCCGGGTCGCCGCCGACGGGGCCGCGCTGCTGACCGGCACGGTGCGTCCCGTGGGCCTCTCCGCCGACCGGCTCGGCCGGTGGCTGGCGGTGCACCAGCTCGGGGACGGCCACGAGCACGTCCACGGCGCCAACCTGGGGTTCACGCTGGCCGCGCACGACGCGGTGGGCGGGTTCGCGCCGCTGCCGACCGGTGAGGACGCCGACCTCGTGGCCCGGATGCGGGCCGCCGGCGTGCCGTGGGTGGCCTCCGCGGCCTCCCCGGTGCTCACCTCGGGCCGTGCAGTGGCGCGGGCGCCGGAGGGCTTCGCGGAGTTCGTCGCGGACCTCTAGCCGCGCAGCTTCTCCTCGAAGAAGGCGAGCACCCGGTCGACGCCCTCCTGCTGGCGGTGCAGGGTCAGGGTCGAGTGCTTGCGGCCCTCGAACTCGACCTTGAGGAACGCCTCGCCGAGCTCGCGGGTGAGGGTCTCGAACCGCCGGCCCACGGCGGGGTCCTGGCGGTAGCGCAGCCCGAGCACCTGGCAGCCCGCGGCGGCACGGTCCTTGACCACCGCGAGGTCCTCGGGGCTGAGGTTGACGTCGCGCGAGCGGCCCGGGCTGACCGGGAACGGTGCACTCGGCTGGGCCAGCACCGGGGCGGCCACCGAGGTGTCGACCATCATGGCCAGCGCGAAGCCGCCCGTGAAGCACATCCCCAGGGCGCCGACACCGGGGCCGCCGAGCTCCCCGTGGAGCTCGCGGGCCAGGCTGCGCAGCCACCCGGCGATCGGCGTGGTCTGCCCGGTCGCCAGGGTCGTGAACTCACGGCTCACGCAGACGCGTCGCAGGGTGTCGAGCGCGTACGCGACGCCGACCGGCTTGCCCGGCGTACCGAAGAGGTGGGGGAGCACGACGGTGAACCCGGCCGCCACGACCTCGTCGGCGAACGCGACCACCTCCGGCGTCATCCCCGCGATCTCGTGGACCACGACCACGCCGGGCCCGCTGCCGCGGCGGTAGACGGGGTGGGTGGTGCCGTCGTGGGTGTGCTCGCCGCGCGTCCAGTCGGCCAGGGGGTCCGGGGTGCTCACGGCGTCAGTCAAGCAGCCCGTGCTGCGCGCCACAGCCCGCGGACGCGTGGCGCGGCGCGGTGTGGGAACGTGAGACGAGTGAGGTCGTACCGCTGCCGGGTGTGCGAGAACCCGCTCCACTTCGAGAACTCCCAGTGCGTGTCCTGCGGGAGCCGGCTCGCCTTCTCCCGCGACGAGCGCGAGGTGGTGCCGGTCGACCAGGACGGTCGCTACACCGCGGCGGACGGCACGACCTGGACGGTGTGCCGCAACCTGGGGCTCTCGGGCTGCACCTGGCTGGCCTCCACCGAGGGTGCGCAGTGCTCGGCGTGCGACCTCACCCGCACCCGCCCCCACGACTCCGACGCCGTCGGGCTGCGGCAGTTCTGGGACGCCGAACGGGCCAAGCGCCACCTCGTCGCGGAGCTCGACGTGCTCGGCTTCCCCGTCGTGGACAAGCACACCGACCCGCAGGACGGCCTGGCCTTCGACCTGCTCAGCAGCGTGGCGGAGTCGGTGACCATCGGGCACGCCGACGGCGTCATCACCATCGACCTCGCCGAGACCGAGGCCTCGCACCGCGAGAAGCTGCGGGCCCAGCTCGACGAGCCCTACCGCACGATGCTGGGCCACTTCCGGCACGAGTCGGGCCACTACTTCGAGTGGCAGCTGGTGCGCGGGCAGGAGCGGATCGCCCGGTCGCGGGAGCTGTTCGGCGACGAGAGCGCCGACTACCAGGCCGAGCTCGACCGGCACTACGCCGAGGGGCCGCCGGAGGACTGGGAGTCCTCGCACATCTCGGCGTACGCCACGATGCACCCGTTCGAGGACTTCGCGGAGACCTGGGCGCACTACCTGCACATCTGCGACACCATCGAGACGGCCTCGGAGTACGGCCTGGCCCTGCCGGGCCCGCGCACCGCCCAGGACTCGTTCCGCGACGTCGTGGTGGGCACCTGGGTGCCGCTCGCGATCGCGCTGAACATGATCAACCGCAGCATGGGCCACGACGACCTCTACCCCTTCGTCATCCCCGGGCCGGTCCTCGACAAGCTCGAGTTCGTCGCCTCGCTCTCCGGTGCGCGGCTCGATGGGTGACCCGGTGGACCGCGCCGTGGACGGCTCCTCGGACGGCCCCTCGGGTAGTGCGGGCGAGGACGACTTCGGGTTGTGGCTCGGTGACCACACGCCGGTGCCCGGTGACGACCGTGGCGCCGTCCACGCCCGGCACCAGCGCGACGTGCTCGGTCGGTTCGCGACCGGCGTGACCGTGGTGACCGCCGTGCACGAGGGCGAGCCGGTCGGCCTGACCTGCCAGTCCTTCAGCAGCGTCTCGCTCGAGCCGCCGCTGGTGCTGTTCTGCGTCTCCCGCACCTCCAGCACCTGGCCCCGCGTGCGCGCCTCGGGCCACTTCTGCGTCAACGTCCTCGCCGCCGACCAGCAGCCCCTGGCCGAGGCGATGGCGGTCCGGGGCCCCCACAAGTTCACCGGCGTCGACTGGCGCCCCGGCGTCTCCGGCTCCCCGGTCGTCGCCGGCACCCTCGCCCACGTCGACTGCCGCATCGAGGCCGTCCACCCCGCCGGCGACCACGACGTCGTGATCGGCCACGTCCTCGACCTGGGCCTCGGCTCGCCCACCACCTCCGCCCCCCTCCTCTTCCACCGGGGGGGCTACCTCCCGGAGGGGTAGGCGGCTGCTGGTTCCCCGGACGTCCGGGGAACTGGGGACGTGTCAGGTGTCGTGACGGCTGACAGGTCCCGGAGAAGGCTGACGAGTCGGCGGCGCGGCGTACGTCGGGGCGCGGTGGCCGGCACACGACGGATCGCTCCGCGCACCGGCACGTCCACAGCCGCGCCCGAGCCTGTGGATCGTCGTTCGACGTCGCGGCCAGTCGCGCGCAGGCTGGTCGTCGTGGACCCGCACCCCGATCGCCGCCCGGCGGCGGCCCCTCGTGACCAGCCGCTCGACCTACCCGCCGTGCCCAGCACGCTGCCGCTCGACCGTCCGTTCACCCGCGAGGCGGCGCGCCAGGCCGGGGTGGAGCGACGTGCCCTCGAGCGGCTGCTGAAGCGCGGCGAGCTGGTCCGGCTGGTCCGTGGGGTGTACGCCGCAGCCGCGCTCGTCGACGTGCCCGCGGTCCGTGTCGCGGCCGTCGCGCTGGCAGCGGGCGAGGCGCGCGACGACGTGCTCGTGGTCGACCGGACGGCGGCCTGGCTGCACGGGGTGGACGTTGCCGGGTGGGAGCAGGGTCCGGTGCCGCTGGACCTGCGCCGCCGTACGCCGACCCCCGGCGCCCGCCACCGCAGCGCACCGGCGTGGGAGGACCGCGACCTGGTGCGCCTCGGGCCGCTGGTAGTCACCTCGCCGCTGCGCACCGCCGTCGACCTCGGGCGGGGCGGGCCGGAGGCGTTCGCAGCGGTGGTGATGGACCGGCTGCTGCGCACCGGGGGCCTGCGGCACACCGAGCTGCTGGCCGAGCTGGCCCGCTGGTCGGGACGGACCGGGGCGGTCCGGCTGCGCGAGCTGGCCGCGGCGGCCGACGGGCGGGCGGTGACGGCGGGGGAGTCGGTGCTGCGGCTCGGCTGGCACCGAGCCGCGCTGCCGACGCCCACGCCGGGGCTCCTCGTCCGAGCGGGCGACCGGTTGGTCCGGCTGGCGCTCGGCCTGGCCGACCGCCAGTTCGGGGCCGTGCTGTCGGGCCAGCTCGACCGGGCCGAGGTCGCCACCGACGACCTGGCCCGGCTCACCGACGCGGGCTGGCGGGTGGTGCTGCTCCGCGAGGACCGGGTGCTGCGCGAGGACCCGTCGCTGTGGGGCGCCCACCTGGTGCGGGAGTTCCACCAGCAGCTGCTGGCCCAGGTGGGCTGAGGGGCTCAGCCCTCGAGCGCCTGGATCGCCTCGTGCATCGTCAGGGTGCGCTGGGCCGACTCGACGTGGAGGTTCTCGACCATCTTGCCGCGGTAGGTCACCACGCCCGAGCCCCGTCCGTCCTCCCACGCCTGCAGGACGCCCCGGGCGTCCTCCACGGCCTCGGCGCTCGGCGCGAAGGCGGTGTTGGCGCCCTCGACCTGCCCGGGGTGGATGAGCGTCTTGCCGTCGAAGCCCATCTCGCGGCCCTGGCGGCACTCGGCGAGGAAGCCGTCGGTGTCCTTCACGTCGTTGTAGACGCCGTCGAGGATCGCCTTGCCGGTGGCGCGGGCGGCGAGCAGCGCGAGCGAGAGGCCGGTCAGCAGGGGCGCGCGACCGGGCACGTGCTCGGCGTACAGCTCCTTGACGAGGTCGTTGGTGCCCATCACCAGCACGGTGAGCCGTTCGGAGGCGGCGGCGATCTCCTCGGCGTGCAGCATCGCGTACGGCGTCTCGACCATCGCCCATAGCGAGGTGCGGTCGGGGGCGCCGTGGCGCTCGAGGGCGTCGACGAGGGTGTGGACCGCCTCGGCGGAGGCGACCTTCGGCACCACGATGGCGTCGGGTCCGGCCTCGCACGCGGCGCGCAGGTCGTCGTCGTGCCACTCGGTGTCGGCGCCGTTGACGCGGATGGTGAGCTCGCGCCGGCCGTACTCGCCCGACGCGGCGGCCGTGGCGGCCGCCTCGCGGGCCGAGGCCTTGGCGTCGGGGGCGACGGCGTCCTCGAGGTCGAGGATCAGCCCGTCGCACGGCAGGGACTTGGCCTTCTCCAGGGCGCGCTTGTTGGAGGAGGGCATGTAGAGCACGGAGCGGCGGGGGCGGAACTGCTCGGGCGCGTCGGTCATCGCGAGGCCTCCGTCACGATCGCGTCGTACTGCTCCTTCAGCGCGGGGTCGATCGCGGCCAGCTGCTCGGCGAGCTCGACCATGACGAGGCACTGCTTGAGCGAGGCGTCGTCCTCCATCTTGCCGTCGAGCATCACCGCGCCCGTGCCGTCGCCCATCGCCTCGACGACGCGCCGCGCGTGGGCAACGTCCTCCGGGGCGGGGGAGAACACCCGGTTGGCGATGGCGATCTGCTTCGGGTGCAGCGACCAGGTGCCGACGCAGCCCAGCAGGAAGGCGTTGCGGAACTGGTCCTCGCACGCCACCACGTCGGTGATGTCGCCGAACGGGCCGTAGTAGGGGTAGATGCCGTGCATCGCGCAGGCGTCGACCATGCGGGCGATCGTGTAGTGCCACAGGTCCTGCTGGTAGGTCGGCCGCGACCCTTCGATGTCGCCGTCGACCGGGTCCTGGCGGACGAGGTAGCCGGGGTGGCCACCGCCCACGCGCGTGGTCTTCATCCGTCGGTCGGCGGCGAGGTCGGCCGGGCCGAGCGAGAGGCCCTGCATCCGCGGCGAGGCGCCGCAGATCTCCTCGACGTTGACCATGCCGCGGGCGGTCTCGAGGATCGCGTGCACCAGGATCGGCCGGTCGAGACCGGCCTTGGCCTCCAGCTGCGCGAGCAGCCGGTCGACGTAGTGGATGTCCTCGGCACCCTGGACCTTGGGCACCATGACGACGTCGAGGCGGTCGCCGATCTCGGTGACCAGCGTGGTCAGGTCGTCCAGGCCCCAGGGTGAGTCCAGCGCGTTGACGCGGGTCCACAGCTGGGTCGGGCCCCGACCGCCGCCGAGGTCGGGGGTCGCGCGGGCGATGTCGACCAGGCCCTGGCGCGCGGCAAGCTTGTTGTCGGCCTTGACGGCGTCCTCGAGGTTGCCGAGCAGCACGTCGACGGAGCCGACCATGTCGGGGACCTTGGCGGCCATCTTGGGGTTGCTCGGGTCGAAGAAGTGGATGGCCCGGCTCGGCCGGGCGGGGATCTCGCGCAGCGGCGCCGGGGCACCGACCGCGAGCGGGGCGAAGAAGTCCTTGGCGCTGCGCATGCGCGGGACGCTAGCAGCGGCGTTCCGAGCGCGGGTATGAGCAATCCCACGCCGACCGGGGCCGCCCCGGGCGCGTCGCGACCCGGCCGTCCAGAACTGAACGGGTCAAGATTGAACCGCTGGGTACACAGGGGTCTCACCGACGAAGAACGCGTGGAAGGAACTGTCGTGCCCGACATCAGCTACACCACCCCCGGCCTTGACACCGACCAGAGCACCCGGGTCATCGACCTGCTGCAGTACCGCCTGGCGGCGTACAACGACCTCCACCTGACCCTCAAGCACGTGCACTGGAACGTCGTCGGCCCCAACTTCATCGCCGTCCACGAGATGATCGACCCCCAGGTCGAGCTCGTCCGCGGCTTCGCCGACGAGGTGGCCGAGCGGATCGCGACCATGGGCGGCTCGCCCGGCGGCACCACCGGCGACATCGCCCGGGTCCGCGACTGGGACGACTACGCCCTGCGCCGCGACACCGTGGCCGCCCACCTCGGCGCGCTCGACCTCGTCTACCGCGGCGTGGTGACCTCCAACCGCGACGCGATCGCCGAGCTCGGCGACCTCGACCCGATCACCGAGGACATCGTCATCGCGCACACCGCCGAGCTGGAGAAGTTCCAGTGGTTCGTCCGGGCGCACCTCGAGAACGCCGCCGGTGAGATCACCACCACCGGCAGCGCGAGCGAGACCGGCGCGGCGGACGCCTCGCGCTGATCCGACCGGGAGCCTGCTCCCGCACCTGACGAGACCCGGTGGGCCCGACGGCCCGCCGGGTCTCGTCGTACGCCGGCACCGGAGCCTCACCGGGTCTAGCGTGGCCGCGACGGGGTCGCCCGTCGGTCCCCCGAGGAGCCCGTCGTGCCCGTCACCCGCCGTCCTGCCCGGCCCGTCCGACCCGGGGTGGTCGCCCTGGTGCTCGCCGCCGTCGTGGCGACGGTCGTCGCCGGGGGCGCCCAGCCCGCCGGTGCGGCGAGCCCGCCGACCCGTGCCACCTGGGTCTGGGGCCGGCCCGCGCCCGGCCCGCTGGTCACGTGGGCGACCAAGCAGCGGGTCGGCGAGCTGTTCGTCGCCGTGCCCCGCTCGCTGCCGACCTCCACCGACCTCGCCTGGGTGCGGGACGTGTCGCGCCGGGCCCACAAGGCGGGGATCCGGGTGGCGGCGCTGGGCTCGGCCACGGAGTGGATCGACCGCCCGGCCGAGGCGGTGGCCTGGCAGCGCGACGCGCTGGCCACCGGGCTCTTCGACGGCGTGCACCTCGACGTCGAGCCGTGGCTGCACCCGGCGTGGGACACCGACCGGGCGGGCGTGGTCGCGGGCTACCTGCGGCTGCTCGACGAGGTGGGTGCGGCCACGACGCTGCCGCTCGAGGTCGACGTGGCGTTCTGGCTGCACACCGTGCCCACCGCCGAGGGCGTCGCGCTCGACGCCGCGGTGGCGCGTCGCGTCGACGCCCTCACCGCGATGACCTACCGCGACACCGTGACCGGCCCCGACAGCATCACCGACCTCGGCCGCCCGGTGCTGGCGACGGCGACCGCGGCGGGGAAGCCGTGCCGGCTGGCCGTCGAGACCCGCTTCCTCGGCACCGACCCCGTGGCCCAGAAGCAGACCTTCTGGGGCCAGGGGGCGGGGGCGCTGGCGACGGCGCTCGCGGGGGTGGACGCCGCCCTGGCCGGCGACGCGGCGTACGCCGGGACGGCGGTGCACGACGAGGCCGGCTGGCGGGCGCTCTAGCCCGGTCGGCTCAGGCGTCGACCTCGGAGCGGTCGCCGGCCCACAGCGTGTGGAAGCTGCCCTCGCGGTCGGTGCGGGCGTAGGTGTGGGCACCGAAGTTGTCCCGCAGCGCCTGGATCAGCGCGGCCGGGAGGCGGTCACGCCGCAGCGCGTCGAAGTAGGACAGCGACGAGGCGAACGCCGGCACCGGGATCCCGGCCTGCGTGGCGGCCACGACGACGCGGCGCCACCCGGCCTCGCCCTCCTTGAGCGCCCGGGAGAAGTACTCCTGGGTCATCAGGGTGGTCAGGTCGGGCTCGGCCTCGTAGGCCTCGCGGATCCGGTCGAGGAACTTGGCCCGGATGATGCACCCACCGCGCCAGATGGTGGCCAGGTCGCCGGGGGAGACGTCCCAGCCGTGCTGGTTGCTGCCCTCGACGATTTGGTCGAACCCCTGGGCGTAGGCGACCACCTTGGCGGCGTACAGCGCGGCGCGGACGTCCTCGACGAACCCGGCCTCGTCGTCGACGCCCGGGGTGTCGCTGGTCTGCGAGAACACCGCGCGCGCGGCCTCGCGCTGCTCGACGTGGCCCGAGACGCTGCGGGCGAAGGTCGCCTCGGCGATGCCGGTGACGGGGACGCCGAGGTCGAGCGCGCTCTGCACCGTCCAGCGGCCGGTGCCCTTCTGCTCGGCGGCGTCGACGACCACGTCGACGAAGGGCCGGCCGGTGGCGGCGTCGGTGTGCGCCAGCACGTCGGCGGTCATCTCGATCAGGAAGGAGTCCAGGTCGCCCTCGTTCCACTCGCGGAACACCTCGGCGAGCTCGGCCGGCTCCTTGCCCAGGACGTTGCGGAGCACGTCGTAGGCCTCGGCGATCAGCTGCATGTCGGCGTATTCGATGCCGTTGTGGACCATCTTGACGAAGTGGCCGGCGCCGTCCGGACCGACGTGGGTCGCGCACGACGTGCCGTCGACCTGCGCCGCGATGTCCTCGACGACCGGGCCGAGGGTCGCGTAGGCGTGCTCGGAGCCGCCGACCATGATCGAGGGCCCGTGGAGCGCGCCCTCCTCGCCGCCGGAGACGCCCATCCCGACGAAGTGCAGGCCCTTCTTCTCCAGGGCCTCCTGACGGCGCAGGGTGTCGGCGAAGTGGGCGTTGCCGCCGTCCACGACGATGTCGCCCTCGTCGAGCAGCGGGACCAGGTCGTCGATGACGGCGTCGGTGGCCTCGCCCGCCTTGACCATGATGATGATCGCGCGGGGCTGGCGGATGCTCGCGACGAAGTCCTCGAGGGACTCCGACCCGACGAAGTCGCCGTCGTCGCCGTGCTCCTCCAGGAGCCGGGTCATCTTCTCGGTCGAACGGTTGTGCACCGCGATGGTGTGACCGTGGCGGGCGATGTTGCGGGCCAGGTTGCTGCCCATCACGGCCAGGCCGGTCAGGCCGATCTCGGCGGTCGGCTCGTGTGTGCTCACGTCTGCTCCTCGGTGCTGGGTCGCGCGGCCCGGGGCCTCCCGGACCAGGACGGTCGACGGGAGCCGGGCCGTGTGCGACGTACCCCGGGGGGCGGCGGGTCACACACACCCACGGCTGCTGGCCGGGCGGCCGGCCCGAGGCTCAGAGCCAGGTCTGGCCGCCGCCGTTGGGTCCGCGCACGGCCGCGTCGGCCTCTGCCTGGCGGACGGCCTCGTGGACCTGGCGGTCACCCTCGCCGATCCGGCGGCCACTGCGCTTCTCGCGCACGTAGAGGACGGCGACGACGGCGATCAGCAGCACCCACAGCGAGATCCAGAACCAGCTCGGCACGACCGTCTCCCTCCGACGCCCCGGTGTGGGGATCGTCATGGTACGCCGCGGCGCGCGACCGGACTAGGGCGACACGAGGCGGGAGAGCGCCAGCCGCGCCAGCGGGGCGTACGCCGCCACGACCGGCAGCGCGCCGGTGACCACCAGCCAGGTCGCCGAGCCCCCGGTGGTGGCCTCGACCCCGTGCTCGAGGTGCAGGTGCGGCAGCCCGGGGAGCGGGCCGAGGCGCACCTCCCAGGCCCAGGTCCGGGCGGCCTCGTCCACCTCCAGCACGGTGAAGGGGATCCCGACGGTGGGGTGGGGGAGCAGCCCGGCGCGGACGGTGCCGGTCGCCCCGGTGACCAGCCGCGGCACGTCGACGTCGACGCGCTGGATCTGCGGCGACCAGGTCGACCAGAGCGCCGGGTCGGCGTACCGCTCCCAGGCGAGGTCGGCAGGGGCGGTTCCCGAGGCGCGCAGCGTCACCGTGGTCATGCACCGACGCTAGCCGTGGGTGCCTGCGGGCCCCGGCTAGGTTGGGGCGGACGGTCCGGTCGTCCGACCCCACCGCCGACGACGAGGAGCACGATGACCCGCTTCACCGCCAGCAAGCAGTCCGCCGCCACGGTGCGGTCCTCCCCGAAGGAGGTCTGGGCGGCGCTGACCAACCCGGAGCTGCTGCCGCGCCTGACGCCGTACCTCCAGCGCATCGACGCCGACGGCGACACCTGGACCTGGCACGTCACCCGCGTGCCGGTGCTCGGCAAGTCGATCGGCTCGACCTTCGTGGAGCAGATGCACTTCGACGAGCCGGACCGCATCAGCTACGCCCCGCACCCGGACCACCCCGACCAGCAGACGCAGGTCCGCGGGGAGTACCACCTCGAGGGCCGCGACGGCGGCACCCGCCTGTCGATCGACATCGAGGTCAGTGTCGAGCTGCCGTTCCCCCGGGTGGCCCGCGTCCCGGTCGAGGGTGCGATGGTCACGGTGATGAGCGGCATGGGCGTCGCCTTCTCCCGCAACCTGCTGCGTCACCTGGGTGAGCGCTGATGCGCCTCCTGGTGATCGGTGCCTCCGGGTACGTCGGGTCGCGGCTCGTCCCCGCCTTCCTCGAGGCCGGCCACGAGGTCGTGGCCGCGTCCTCCTCCCAGCCCCGCCCCGACCGCTTCGCGTGGGGCCACGACGTGGAGTGGCGTCGCTGCGACGTCACCGACGTCGACCAGGTGGCCGACGCGCTCGAGGACGTCGACGGGGTCTGCTACCTCGTGCACTCCCTGGACCGCCGCTCCTTCGAGGACCGCGACCGGGTCGGCGCCGAGACGGTGCGTGACGCCGTCCTCGCGAGCGACGTCACCCGCGTGGTCTACCTCTCCGGGCTCGTCCCCGACGTGCCCACCCAGGACCTGTCCGGCCACATCTCCTCGCGCCTGGAGGTCGAGGAGATCCTCGCCGAGGCCGCGTCGCCGACGTGCTCGGTGGTCTCGCTGCGTGCCGGCGTCGTGGTCGGCGCCGGTTCGACCTCCTTCGAGGTGATCCGCCAGCTCGCCACCCTGCTGGTCGTGCAGCCGGTGCCGACCTGGCTCGAGTACCGGGTGCAGCCGATCGCCGTGACCGACGTGCTCCGGGCGATGGTGGAGGCCTTCGCGGACGACCGGCTCACCGGCGCGGTCGACATCGGCGGCCCGAGCGTGCTGCCCTACGCCCGGCTGCTCGCCGAGTGCTCCCGCGCGGCCGGCCTGCTGCGCATCCGGATCCCGATCGTCTCGGTGCCGTCCTCGCTGGTCAGCCTGGGTGCGGCCGCGATGGTCGCGGCGCCGTTCTGGACCGTCTCCTCGCTGGTGCAGAGCCTGCGCCACGACATGGTCTGCCGCCCCGGTCACACCTGGGAGCCCCGCGACGGCCGGCCGCTGCTGGGCATCCGGGAGGCGATGGCCCGGGCCTTCGGCGAGCCGGGCAGCACCCCCGAGGCGCCGCTGCCCAGCGACGCGGAGTGGACCCGCTCGCGGGCACCCCTCCTCGACGAGCTGCACGCCCCGGCGACCGTCCGGGCCGGTGCGAGCCTGGTGCTCAAGCGCGCCCGGTCGGCGCTCTCGGTGCTCCCCGGCTTCTAGCCCTGGCAGGGTGGGGCCATGGACCTGGGACTGCAGCTGGGCTACTGGGGCGCGCAGCCCCCGTCCGGGACGGCCGAGCTGGTCGCCGCCGCCGAGGACGCGGGCTTCGACGCGCTCTTCACCGCCGAGGCGTGGGGGTCCGACGCCCTGACCCCGCTGGCGTGGTGGGGCCGTGAGACGCAGCGGCTGCGGCTCGGCACGAGCATCGTGCAGCTGTCGGGCCGGGCGCCGACGAGCATCGCGATGCACGCCCTCACCCTGGACCACCTCTCCGGCGGCCGGGTGGTGCTCGGCATGGGCGTGAGCGGCCCCCAGGTCGTCGAGGGCTGGTACGGCGCGCCGTTCGCCAAGCCGCTCGCCCGTACCCGCGAGGTGGTCGACATCGTCCGGCAGGTGCTCGCCCGCGAGGCCCCGGTCACCAACGACGGCCCCCACCACCCGCTGCCGTACGCCGGCGAGGGGTCGACCGGGCTGGGCAAGCCGCTGCGCTCGATCGTGCACCCGCTCCGCGCCGACCTGCCGATCTGGCTGGGGGCCGAGGGACCGAGGAACGTCGCCCTCGCCGCCGAGATCGCCGACGGCTGGCTCCCGCTGTTCTTCTCGCCCGCCTCCGCCGACCTCTACCGCCCCTGGCTGGCCGAGGGCTTCGCCCGCCCGGGGGCGCGGCGCACGGCGGCGACGTTCGAGATCGCCGCGACCTGCCACCTCGAGGTCACCGACGACCCGGGTCCGGTGTACGCCGCGCTGAAGCCGTCCGTGGCGCTCTACATGGGCGGGATGGGGGCCAAGGGGCAGAACTTCCACCACGAGGTGTTCGTGCGGATGGGCCACGCCGACCTGGCCCGCGACGTGCAGGAGCTCTACCTCGAGGGCCGCAAGGACGAGGCGGCCGCGCTCGTGCCCGACGAGCTCGTCGACCAGCTGCACATCGTCGGCGACGCCGCCAAGGTGCGCGAGCGCGTCGCGGAGTGGGAGGCGGCCGGCGTCACGATGCTGCTGCTCAGCCTGACCTCGCCCGACGAGGTGCGGCGGGTGGCCGAGACCCTGGCCTGAGGCCGGTGCCCGCGCTCGGGAGGCGTCGACGCCGTCCGGCTCCCCCAGCTGCACCAGGTCGCCGTCGAGGCCCAGCAGGTCGGGGCCCCACGGGGCCAGCGCCCGCCCACGGCCGCCCAGGTGCGGGCTGTCGGCGGGTCCTGCGGCTCAGGCTCGGGCCAGGAGCACGACGGCGCCCAGCAGACCGGCCCGTGTCGCTGCCACGTTGTTCGCGATCCGCTCGCCGAAGGCGGGGCCGAAGACCGCCGCGGGGGTGACGCCGCCGGGGGGTGGCGGACCCCAGGCCTGGGCCGTCCGGTCCTCGACGGCCTCGACGGTGAAGCCGGCGTCGAGGAGCGCCGCGGTGTAGTCCCCCACGTCCTCGACGAACGAGGAGCGGGGGTCCTCGGCCCAGGGGAGCGGGTAGGTCAGCCTGCCCGTACCGGTGCGCACCTGCTCGTAGAGGCCGAACGGCGCCCCGGGCTCCAGCACGCGGTGGACCTCGGCGAAGACTGCGCCCTTGTCCGGCAGGTTCATCCCGACGTGCACCATCATCGCGGCCCCGAAGACCCCGTCGGCGTGGGGCAGCCGCTCGGCCGGGGTCGTGGCGAACCGGGTCCGGTCGCCGAGCCCCACCCGGGAGGACAGCGCGGTGGCCGCCTCCACGAGCTCCGCCGTCAGGTCGACGCCGGTGACGTCCGCACCCGCCCCGGCGGCGAGCCGCGCCGGACCACCGAGGCCGCAGCCGACGTCCAGCAGCCGGGTGCCGCGGGCCAGACCGAGCCGCTCCACGAGGTGCGCCGTGGCCGGAGCGCCGCCGGCGTGCAGCTGGTCGGCCGGGTAGAGGTCGGGGGCGGCGAGGTGGTCGACGTCGGTGCCGGCGCCGCGCAGCGCCTCCAGCACGCCGTCGACGAGGTCGTTCCTGCCGTAGTGCTGCCGGACCAGCTCGCGCACGTGCATGGACTGCCTCCCTCCCACGACGCTAGACCTCGGGGCGGGGTCCGGCGAGGGGGAGGGCAGGCGGGGTAGACCACGCCTGCCCAGACCGCTCGGAGCGCTGACGCGCGATCTGCCGGACCTGCCGCTCCCTGCCCGTCGGCCGGCACCCTAGGTCGCGGCCAGCTCGTGGGGCAGCAGCGACCAGCACTCCAGGTCGACCCGCTCGTCGTCGCGGTGGTGGACCGAGCGCAGCACGCCCTCCAGGGTGAAGCCGGCCCGACGGGCGACGGCCGACGAGGCCGGGTTGCCCGTCGAGACCAGCGCCGTCACGCGCTGCAGGGCGGCCTCCTCGAAGGCCCAGCGGGCCATCGCGAGCAGCGCCGCCGTGGCCACACCCCGGCGGCGGGCCGACGGCGCCACGGCGTACCCCAGCTCGACCTCGCCGCCCTCGTGGTCGACGGGTCCGGTCACGGCGTACCCGAGGAAGGTGTCGTGGGGGTCGACCACGGCCCACGCCAGCCGGTCGCGACCGTCGAACCGCGCGACCCAGCCGCGGACCCAGTCCTCGGTGACCACGTGCGGCGTGCGGGTGAAGCGCAGCACGTCGGGGTCGGCCATCACCGCCAGCACGTCGGGCACGTGCGCGTCCCTCAGGGGCACCAGGCGGACGTCGACCACGTCGCGATGATGCCCCACGCCGGCGGGCCCGGACGGTAGTTTCCCCGCATGAGCCCGACCCCCGACCGTCCCGTCCCACCCCCGGCCGCCGCGCCCGTCGACCCGGACGCCCTCGCGGCGCGGCTGCGCGACCGGGGAGTCCACGGCGTGCAGGTCGGCTGGGTCGACAACAACGGCATCGTCCGCTCCCGGATCGTGCCGGTGACCGACCTGGCCGGCGCCCTCCACCGCGGCGTCGGGGTCACCGCCGCGTTCGCGGTCTTCGACAGCCACGACGGCATCACCTTCGCCCACGAGGGCCTGTCCACGCCGTCGGGCGACGTGCGGCTGGTGCCCGACCTCGCCACGGCCGACGACGTCGTCGCCCTCGCGGGGGAGCCGGGCCTGGCCTGGGCGCACGGACGCCAGGTGGCGGCGGACGGCTCGCCGTGGCCCTACTGCCAGCGCAGCGTGCTGCGCCGCCAGGTCGAGCGGCTCGCCGACGCGGGGTTCGAGGCGCGGGCCGGCTTCGAGGTCGAGCTGTTCCTCTCGAGGGAGGACCCCGACGGTGCCCTGGTGCCGGCCCACCGTGGCCCGGCGTACTCCGCCAACGCGGTGCGTGACGTCCACGAGTTCGTGGTGCGGCTGCTGGCCGACGTCGAGGGCAACGGGCTGCGCGTCGGGCAGGTGCACGCGGAGTACGGCGGCGCCCAGGTCGAGCTCGCGCTCGACGCCCGCGACCCGCTGGCCGCCGCCGACGCCCAGGTGCTCCTGCGCCAGACCGTGCACGCCGCCGCCCGCGCCCACGGCCTGCGCGCCAGCCTGGCGCCGCTGCCGTCGGCCGAGGCGGCCGGCAACGGCTGGCACCTGCACTCCTCGCTTGTGCGCGAGGGGCGCAACGCACTCACCGGCGACGGCGAGCACGGCCTGTCCCAGGTCGGCCGGGGCTACCTCGCGGGCCTGCTGCGCGAGCTGCCCGGCGTGGTGGCCGTGACCGCGCCCAGCACGGGGTCGCTGCTGCGCCGGCGGCCGCACTACTGGGCCGGGGCCTACGGCTTCTGGGGCGTGGAGAACCGCGAGGCGGCGCTGCGGCTGGGGCCCGGCTCGCCGCTGCTCGGACCCGAGCACACCAACGTGGAGCTCAAGGCCTGCGACGCCTCGGCCAACCCCTACCTCGCCCTCGCCGTGGCACTGGCCGCCGGCCTCTCCGGCGTGGAGGAGGGGCTGGAGCCCCCGGTGCCGGTGCAGGAGGACGTCGGCGGCTGGGACGACGCCCGCCGCGCCGAGGCGGGGATCCACGCGCTCGCGACGACCCACGAGGAGCAGCGGGAGCACCTGCTGGCGAGCACGCTCGTGCGCGAGGTGCTGGGCGAGGACCTGCTGGGCGCCTTCGTGGCCTGCCGCGACGCCGACGCCGCCTGGGCCGCCGACCGCACGCCCGACGAGGTGCTGGCGTCGCTGCGATGGATCTACTGAGGCTGCCCGGGGCCGACCGGGTCCTGGCGCGGCACGGCGAGGTGCTGCCCCAGCCCGACCAGCTCTGCGGCCCGTTCGCGGCCCACGTCGGGCTGCACGCCGTCCTCGACGCGGTGCCGGGGACCACCGACCTCGCCGTCGCCGCCGGCACCCGGGTGTGGCCCGCGGACGTCGCCACCTGGCGGCCCGCCGGCGCCCCGCTGCTGCGCACCGGCTGGGACCGCCTGCCGGAGGCACCGTCGGTGGACGACAGCGGCACCGACGCCGCCGGGGTCGCGACCGCCGTGCGCTCGCTGACCGACGTCGACGTGGTGGGCGTGCCTGCGACGGGGCTGACGGTCACGGGGCTGGCGGCCCTGCTCGTCTCCCTGCTGGGGGGCGCGCCCGTCGGGGTGCTGGCCAACGTGCGGACCGGAGCGCTCGACCCGGGGGCGGGCTTCGACGTCGGCCACTTCGTGGTGCTGTGGGGGGTCTCGGCCGACGGCTCGCTGGTGGGGGTGGGCGACACCTACGCCGAGCTGGGCGCGGCCGGTCAGCCGCCGGGCTGCCGCGTGGTCGGCGCGGAGTCGCTGCTCGCCGGGCTGGCGGCGCCACCGGGACGCGGGCTGCTGCTGCTCGTCGACCGTCGAGACCGGGCCGCGCTCGGCGACCTGCTGGACGGGCTCGGCGTGGCGACGGGGGAGTGGGCGACCTAGGGGCGCCGCCGGGTCACCAGCCCCGCTCGCGCCACTCCGCGAGGTGGGGCCGCTCGTCGCCGAGCGTGCCGTCGCTGCCGTGGCCGGGGTAGAACCACGTCTCGTCGGGCAGCCGGTCGAAGACCTTGGTGGTGACCTCGTCGAGGAGGGTGCGGAACGCGTCGGCGTCGCCGAAGGTGTTGCCGACGCCGCCCGGGAAGAGGCTGTCGCCGGTCCACAGGTGCGGGGTGCCCTGGGGGTCGTCGTAGAGCAGCGCGATCGAGCCCGGCGTGTGGCCCACGAGGTGGATGACCTCGAGGCGGGCCTCGCCCACCTCGATGGTGTCGCCGTGACGGACGCGGTCGTCGACGGTGACGCCCGTCTGCTCGGTCACGGCGTCGGCGTCGGGCTCGCCGGCCACGGTCACCGCGCCGGTCGCGGCGACGACGTCGGCCAGCGCCCGGTGGTGGTCCCAGTGCTGGTGGGTGGTGACCACCCGGGTCACCCCGGTGGTGCCGATCAGCTCGAGCAGCCGCTCGGGCTCGGCCGCGGCGTCGACGAGCAGCTGCTCGTCGGTGGCGCGACAGCGCAGCAGGTAGCAGTTGTTCGACATCTTCTCGTCGACGGCCAGCTTGGTGACCACCAGCCCGGCCAGCTCCCGGGTGTCCGGCGGACCGCCGGGGGAGACGTCGCCGGAGTAGGGACCGCTGTCGCCGATGCTGCTCGCCATGGCGCCCAGCCTAGGGGGCGGCCGCGGACCTCGGTCGGGGCTGTCGGTGGTGCGACGTACGGTGCTCGGGTGGCCGTGTTGAAGATGTCCGATAAGATCGCGAACACGTGTTCGAAGGCGTCCAGCTCACCGGCACGCACCGTCGCAGAGCCGTTTCCGAGTGCAAGCAGGGGTCTAGTTCGTGGCTGACAAGCTGGTGGTCCGGGGTGCTCGGGAGCACAACCTCAAGGACGTCTCCCTCGACCTCCCCCGTGACTCGCTGATCGTGTTCACCGGTCTGTCCGGGTCCGGCAAGTCGAGCCTGGCCTTCGACACCATCTTCGCCGAGGGCCAGCGGCGCTACGTCGAGTCGCTCTCGGCGTACGCGCGGCAGTTCCTGGGCCAGATGGACAAGCCCGACGTCGACTTCATCGAGGGCCTGAGCCCGGCGGTCTCGATCGACCAGAAGTCCACGTCCAAGAACCCCCGCTCCACCGTCGGCACGATCACGGAGGTCTACGACTACCTCCGGCTGCTCTACGCCCGCGCCGGTCGGCCGCACTGCCCGACCTGCCACGCCCCGATCGAGCGGCAGACGCCGCAGCAGATCGTCGACCGGATGATGCAGCTCGACGAGGGCACCCGGTTCCAGGTGCTGGCGCCCGTCATCCGCGGCCGCAAGGGGGAGTACCTCGAGCTGTTCCGCAGCCTGCAGTCCCAGGGCTTCAGCCGTGCCCGGGTCAACGGCGAGACGATCCAGCTCGCCGAGCCGCCGGCGCTGGAGAAGCAGCGCAAGCACACCATCGAGGTGGTCATCGACCGCCTGGCGGTCAAGGACTCGAGCAAGCGCCGCCTCACCGACTCGGTCGAGACCGCGCTCAACCTGGCCTCCGGCCTCGTGCTCTTCGACCTCGTCGACCTGGCCGACGACGACCCGCGCAAGGAGCTGCGGTTCTCGGAGAAGATGTCGTGCCCCAACGAGCACACCATCGAGACCGACGAGCTCGAGCCGCGCTCGTTCTCCTTCAACTCCCCGTTCGGTGCCTGCCCCGAGTGCCACGGCCTGGGCACCCGCATGGAGGTCGACCCCGAGCTGGTCGTGAGCGACCCCGGTGCCACCCTCGGCGAGGGCGTCATCCAGCCCTGGTCCGGCGCCCACGTCGCCGACTACTTCACCCGGCTCATGGGAGCGTTGGGCGACGAGCTCGGCTTCGACCTCAACACCCCGTGGGAGAAGCTGCCGGCCAAGGGCCGCAAGGCCATCCTGGAGGGGCACGCGACCAAGGTCCACGTGCGCCACACCAACCGCTACGGCCGCCAGCGTTCCTACTTCACCGCCTTCGAGGGCGTCCGCCCCTACATCGAGCGCCGCCACCGCGAGGCCGAGTCCGACACCAGCCGGGACCGCTTCGAGGGCTACATGCGCGAGGTGCCGTGCCCGGCCTGCCAGGGCACCCGCCTCAAGCCGGTCGTGGTCTCGGTGACCCTGGGCGGTGCCATCGGCGAGGGCGGCAAGAGCATCGCCGAGGTGTGCGCCCTGCCGCTCAACGAGGCGGCCACCTGGCTCGGTGACCTCGAGCTGAGCGCCCGCGAGCGCCAGATCGCCGAGCAGGTGCTCAAGGAGATCCAGGAGCGGCTCCGCTTCCTGCTCGACGTCGGCCTCGACTACCTCTCCCTCGACCGGCCCTCGGCCACACTGTCGGGCGGCGAGGCGCAGCGGATCCGGCTCGCGACCCAGATCGGCGCGGGCCTCGTCGGCGTCCTCTACGTGCTCGACGAGCCCAGCATCGGCCTGCACCAGCGCGACAACAAGCGGCTGATCGAGACGCTGGTCCGGCTCAAGGACCTCGGCAACACCCTCATCGTCGTCGAGCACGACGAGGACACCATCAAGGTGGCCGACTGGGTCGTCGACATCGGTCCCGGTGCCGGCGAGCACGGCGGTCAGGTGGTCCACTCCGGCACGGTCCAGGGGCTGCTGGAGCACCGCGACTCCGAGACCGGGCTCTACCTCTCCGGCCGCAAGTCGATCCCGGTGCCGGCCACGCGCCGCAAGCCCAGCAAGACCAAGCAGCTCACCGTGCACGGCGCGCGCGAGAACAACCTCAAGAACGTCGACGTCAGCTTCCCGCTGGGCTGCTTCGTGTCGGTCACCGGCGTCAGCGGGTCGGGGAAGTCCACGCTGGTCAACGACATCCTCTACACCTCGTTGGCCAAGCAGATCTACAACGCCCGCACCGTGCCCGGACGCCACCGCAAGATCAGCGGCGTCGAGCAGGTCGACAAGGTCATCCACGTCGACCAGTCGCCGATCGGCCGGACGCCGCGCTCCAACCCCGCGACCTACACCGGGGTCTGGGACCACGTGCGCAAGCTCTTCGCCTCCACGCCGGAGGCCAAGATGCGCGGCTACCAGCAGGGCCGGTTCTCGTTCAACGTCAAGGGCGGCCGCTGCGAGGCGTGCTCCGGCGACGGCACGCTGAAGATCGAGATGAACTTCCTGCCCGACGTCTACGTGCCCTGCGAGGTGTGCCACGGCGCGCGCTACAACCGCGAGACGCTCGAGGTGCACTACAAGGGCAAGACGGTCGCCGACGTGCTGGACATGCCGATCGAGGAGGCGGTGGACTTCTTCGCGGCCATCCCGGCGATCGCGCGCCACCTCACCACGCTCGTCGAGGTGGGTCTGGGCTACGTCCGGCTCGGGCAGCCCGCGACCACCCTCTCGGGTGGCGAGGCGCAGCGGGTCAAGCTGGCCAGCGAGCTGCAGAAGCGCTCGACGGGCAGCACCGTCTACGTCCTCGACGAGCCGACCACGGGCCTGCACTTCGAGGACATCCGCAAGCTGCTGGGCGTGCTGTCGAGCCTGGTCGACAAGGGCAACACCGTCTTGGTCATCGAGCACAACCTCGACGTGATCAAGACCTCGGACTGGATCATCGACATGGGTCCGGCGGGCGGCAACCGCGGCGGCCAGGTCGTCGTGACCGGCACGCCCGAGCAGGTCGCCGAGCACCCCGACAGCTTCACCGGCGAGTACCTCAAGCCCCTGCTGGCCCGCTGACCGCCGACCCAGGGGACGCACAGCCGATCCACAGCAGGGTGGGTCACCTTGGCCGTGTCCGTATCTTGAGCGGACGGGACACGCCCCCACCTCCGGAGGACCTGATGACGCCGCAGACCCCGACCGACGCCCGCAGCTCCGACGAGGCTGCCGCGGTTCCCGCGCACTGCCCCCGCTCCGCGTCGCGGCGTGCCCTGGTCGGGGGTGTCCTCGGTGTCGGCGTCGGGGTGCCGCTGGTCGCCGCCTGCGGCTCCGGCTCGTCGGGCTCCGACCAGGCGTCCGACGAGGCCTCGGGCGACGGGGGCGGCTCCACCACCAGCTCCGGCCCCATCACCACCACCAGCAAGGTGCCGGTCGGCGGCGGCCTGATCTTCGCGGGCGAGAAGGTCGTGGTGACCCAGCCGACCGAGGGCGAGTTCAAGGCCTTCACCGCCGTGTGCACCCACGCGCAGTGCGTGGTCACCTCGGTCGAGGACGACGAGATCGACTGCTCCTGCCACGGGAGCCGGTTCTCGATCACCGACGGCTCGGTGGTCACCGGTCCGGCCGACCGGCCGCTCGCCGAGCTCCAGGTCAGCGTCGAGGGCGAGGACATCAGCGTCAGCTGACGCGGCCCCCGGGGTGCGCCTCAGTCGGCCTTGACGGCGAGCACGGGGCAAGGTGCCTCGAAGAGCACCTCCTGCGCGGTGCTGCCGGTGATCAGCTTGCCGACCGACGTACGCCGACGCAGGCCGATGACGACCACGTCGGCCTGGTGGCGCACCGCGGCGGCCAGGATCGCCTCGGCCGCCGAGCCGCCGTCGGTGGGCTGCTCCACCTCGTGGGCCACCCCGAGCTCGGCGAGCCGGGCCGCGATCGCGTCCAGCTCCTGCGCCGGCGCGAAGTGCGGGTGGTTGTAGTTGCCGAAGTGGCCGGTGTTCACCACCACGAGGCGGGCGCCGGCGGAGGTCGCCCACGCCTCCGCCCGGGCGAGGGCCGCGAGGCCCTCCGGGGAGGGCAGGTAGCCCACGACGACGGTCTGGACGCTCGGGTATGTCAGCTCGGCCACGGACCCCACCCTAGGCCGGATCGCGTCGTCGGTGCTGGCTCGTAGGGTTGTCGTGTGGCCCACCCGTCGACCTACCGACCCCGCGCGGGGTCGATCCCCACCCAGCCGGGCGTCTACCGCTTCCGCGACAAGGACGGCCGGGTCGTCTACGTCGGCAAGGCCAAGAGCCTGCGGGCCCGGCTCTCGTCCTACTTCCAGGACATCACCGCCCTCCACCCGCGCACCGCCACGATGGTGACCACGGCGGCCTCGGTGGAGTGGACCGTGGTGGCGACCGAGGTCGAGGCGTTGCAGCTGGAGTACTCCTGGATCAAGGAGTACGACCCCCGCTTCAACGTGAAGTACCGCGACGACAAGTCCTACCCCTGGCTCGCGATCACCATGAACGAGGAGTTCCCCCGGGTCATGGTCGGGCGCGGGGCCAAGCGCAAGGGCGTGAAGTACTTCGGCCCCTACAGCCACGCCTGGGCCATCCGCGAGACCGTCGACCTGCTGCTGCGCGTCTTCCCGATGCGCTCGTGCAGCAACGGCGTCTTCAAGCGCTCGGAGCAGATCGGGCGGCCCTGCCTGCTGGGCTACATCGAGAAGTGCTCCGCGCCGTGCGTGGGCCGGGTCGACGCCGACGAGCACCGCGGCATCGCCGAGGACCTCGCCGACTTCATGGGCGGGCGCACCGACGCCTTCGTCAAGCGCGTCCAGACCCAGATGTACGCCGCCTCGGCCGAGCAGGACTACGAGCGTGCCGCCCGGCTGCGCGACGACCTGGGCGCGCTGACCAAGGCGTTGGAGAAGCAGGCGGTGGTCTTCGGCGACGGCACCGACGCCGACGTCATCGCGCTGGCCGAGGACCCCCTCGAGGTGGCCGTGCAGATCTTCCACGTCCGGGCGGGGCGCATCCGCGGCCAGCGTGGCTGGGTCGCCGACCGGGTCGAGGACCTCGACACCGCCGGTCTCGTGGGCGAGTTCCTGCTCCAGCTCTACGCCGGTGAGGAGGGCGACGCGATCCCGCGCGAGGTGCTGGTCCCGGCGCTGCCCGAGGACGTCGCGACGTTCGAGCAGCTGCTGGGGGAGACCCGCGGCAGCAAGGTGCGGATCCGGGTGCCGCAGCGGGGCGACAAGCGCACCCTGCAGGAGACCGTCGCCCAGAACGCCAAGCAGTCGCTGATGCTCCACAAGACCAAGCGCGCCAGCGACCTGACGGTGCGCAGCAAGGCGCTGGAGGAGATCCAGCTGGCCCTCGACCTGCCGGACGCCCCCCTGCGCATCGAGTGCTACGACGTCTCCAACCTGCAGGGCACCGAGGTGGTGGCCTCGATGGTCGTCTTCGAGGACGGCCTGGCCCGCAAGGGGGAGTACCGCCGCTTCGTGATCCGTGGCGTGGACGGGCAGAACGACGTCGCCTCGATGCACGAGGTGATCACGCGCCGGTTCCGGAGGCTGCTCGACGAGCGGATCGAGCACGGCGACCTCGCCGGCGGCGAGGTGGACCCCGACGCCGGTCCGATGCTCGTCGACCCCGACACCGGGCGACCCCGCAAGTTCGCCTACACGCCCGGGCTGGTGGTCGTCGACGGCGGGCCGCCGCAGGTCGCCGCGGCGCAGCGCGCGCTCGACGAGCTCGGCATCGACGACGTCCCGCTCTGCGGCCTGGCCAAGCGCCTCGAGGAGGTGTGGGTGCCGGGCGAGGAGGACCCCGTGATCCTGCCGCGCTCCAGCGAGGGGCTCTACCTCCTCCAGCGCATCCGTGACGAGGCCCACCGCTTCGCGATCTCCCACCACCGCTCGCGGCGGTCCAAGACCATGGTCGAGAGCCTCCTCGACGACGTGCCGGGGCTGGGCGAGGTCCGTCGCAAGACCCTGATCAAGCACTTCGGGTCGCTGAAGAAGCTGCGCACCGCCTCGGTGGAGGAGATCGCCCAGGTGCCCGGCATCGGCACCCGCACCGCGACCGCCATCAGCGAGGCCGTGACCGCCTCGCCGCGCACCGTCGGGGTCAACACCGCCACCGGCGAGATCGAGGAGGGCTGATGACGCAGCCGGACGAGCAGACGCAGCAGGGCGAGCTGGTGGTCGTCACCGGCATGACCGGAGCGGGCCGCAGCACCGCCGCCAAGGAGCTGGAGGACCTCGGCTACTTCGTCGTCGACAACCTGCCGCCCGAGCTGGTGGGCGACGTGGTGCGTCTCGTCGACTCACGCCAGGGCCTCTCCCAGCCGGTGGCGGCGGTCGTCGACGTGCGGGCCGGGGTGTTCTTCGACGCGCTGCGCGAGCAGCTGGCCGACGACTTCCCCACCCGCCGCACGACGCTGCTCTACCTCGACGCCGACGACGACATCCTGGTCCGGCGGCAGGAGGCGGCCCGACGGCCGCACCCGCTGCAGGCCGGTGGACGGCTGCTCGACGGCATCGTCGCGGAGCGGGCCGTCATGGCCGACCTGCGCAGCGAGGCCGACCTGGTCATCGACACCACCCCGCTCAACGTCCACCAGCTCAAGGCCCGGGTGGCGCGCGACTTCGGCACGCCCGACACCGTGCGGCTCCGGGTGACGGTGGTCAGCTTCGGCTTCAAGTACGGCGTCCCGGTGGACGCCGACCTGCTGGCCGACATGCGCTTCATCCCCAACCCGTTCTGGGTGCCCGAGCTGCGGCCGTTGACCGGCCAGGACGCGCCCGTCGCGGCGTACGTCAAGGAGAGGGACGACGCCCAGGAGTTCCTGGAGCGCTACCTGCCGGTCGTGGAGACCGTGGGACGCGGCTACCTCCGCGAGGGCAAGCGCTTCATGACGATCGCGATCGGGTGCACGGGCGGCAAGCACCGCAGCGTGGCGATGTCGGAGGAGATCGCCGCTCGGCTGCGGGAGCAGGGACTCGAGGCCGACGCCGTCCACCGCGACCTCGGGCGGGAGTGACGTGACGACCGCACCCGGGTCACCCGGGGCTGCCGTCGGCCGGTCGGTCGAGCCGGCCGTGGTGGCCCTCGGCGGCGGTCACGGGCTGGCCGCCTCGCTCACGGCGCTGCGCCAGCTCACCACCGACCTCACCGCGGTGGTCACCGTGGCCGACAACGGGGGGTCCTCCGGACGGCTCCGCGAGGAGTTCGGCGTGCTGCCACCAGGCGACCTGCGGATGGCGCTGGCCGCGCTCTGCGGCGACGACCGCTGGGGCCGGACGTGGGCGCGGGTGCTGCAGCACCGCTTCGACTCCGAGGGCGACATGGCCGGCCACTCGATGGGCAACCTGCTCATCGTCACGCTGTGGGAGCTGCTGCACGACCACGTCGACGGGCTCGACTGGGTCGCCGGCCTGCTGGGCGCGCGGGGGAGGGTGCTGCCGATGGCGCTGTCGCCCCTCGACATCACCGCCGAGGTCCGGACCCGCGAGCCGGCGGAGGTCGTGACGGTGCGCGGCCAGGTCGCGGTCGCGACCGCTCCCGGCGAGGTGCTCTCGGTCAGCCTGGTGCCCGACGACGCGGCCGCCTGCCCCGAGGCCCTCACCGCCATCCGGGAGGCCGACTGGGTGGTCCTGGGCCCCGGCTCCTGGTTCTCCAGCGTCGTCCCGCACCTGCTGGTGCCCGAGCTGTGCGAGGCGTTGTGCTCCACCCGGGCCCGCGTGGTGGTGGCGACCAACCTGGAGCCGCACGCCGACGAGACCCAGGGCTACGACCTGGCCGACCACGTCGACGTGCTGGCCCGGCACGCCCCCGAGCTGCGGGTCCACACCGTCCTCGTCGACCCCGGCGCGGTCCGGGACCGCGACCGGCTGGACCGGGCGGCAGCGGCCCTCGGTGCGCGTGTCGCCGCCCACGACGTAGCCTCCGACACGCCGGGTGTCCACGACGCCCGCAAACTGGCCGCCGCGTATGCAGCGGTCTTCGAGGCGAACTAGGGTGAACGCATGGCGATGACGGCGCAGGTGAAGGCAGAGCTGGCCAGCACGACGGTGACCAAGACCTGCTGCCGCAAGGCCGAGGTCTCCTCGATGCTCCGCTTCGCCGACGCCCTCCACCTCGTCAACGGCGGCATCGTGGTCGAGGTCGAGCTGGACACCGGGGCCGCGGCGCGCCGGGTGCGTCGCGACATCGCCGAGGTGTTCGGCCACCAGCCCGAGGTCGTCCTGCTCAAGGGCTCCGGCATCCGCCGCGGCTCCCGCTACATCGTGCGGGTCTCCCGCGAGGGCGAGTCGCTGGCCCGCCAGGCCGGGCTCATCGACCAGCGCAACCGGCCCGTCCGCGGGCTGCCGCCGGTCGTCGTCAACGGCGCGGGCTGCGACGCGGTCGCCGCCTGGCGCGGTGCGTTCCTGGCCCACGGCTCGCTCACCGAGCCGGGCCGCTCGAGCTCGCTCGAGGTCACCTGCCCCGGCCCCGAGGCCGCGCTGGCGCTCGTCGGGTCCGCCCGGCGCCTCGGGATCTCGGCCAAGGCCCGCGAGGTCCGCGGCGTCGACCGCGTCGTGATCCGCGACGGCGACGCCATCGGCCAGCTGCTCACCCGTCTCGGCGCCCACGAGTCGCTGCTCGCCTGGGAGGAGCGCCGGATGCGCCGCGAGGTGCGGGCCACGGCCAACCGCCTCGCCAACTTCGACGACGCCAACCTGCGTCGCTCGGCCCGCGCGGCGGTCGCCGCCGGGGCCCGGGTGGAGCGTGCGCTCGAGATCCTGGGCGAGGACATCCCCGACCACCTCTCGCAGGCCGGTCGGCTGCGGCTGGAGCACAAGCAGGCCTCGCTCGAGGAGCTCGGCCAGCTGAGCGAGCCGGTGCTGACCAAGGACGCGATCGCCGGCCGGATCCGCCGGCTGCTGGCCATGGCGGACAAGCGCGCCGAGGAGCTCGGCATCCCCGACACCGAGTCCTCGCTGACCCCGGAGATGCTGGCCGAAGAGGCCTGAGCAGGTCCCACGGCGGGGCGGGAGACCGGGTTACCGGGAGGTACCCCGGCCACGTGTTCCCGGTGGTCGGCGCGCCCCGATAGGGTCGGCGGCGTACATCACCCAGCCCTCCAGGAGTGCACCCCGTGACTGTTCGTGTAGGCATCAACGGCTTCGGCCGCATCGGCCGCAACTTCTTCCGCGCCGTGCGCGCCTCGGGCGCCGACATCGAGATCGTCGGCGTCAACGACCTGACCGACAACAAGTCCCTCGCGCACCTGCTGAAGTTCGACTCGATCCTCGGTCGGCTCGACGCCGACGTGACCTCGACCGACACCGCCATCATGGTCGGCGACCAGGAGATCGCGGCCTTCGCCGAGCGCGACCCGGCCGACCTGAAGTGGGGCGACCTCGGCGTCGACGTGGTCGTCGAGTCGACCGGCTTCTTCACCGACGCCACCAAGGCCAAGGCGCACCTCACCGGTGGCGCCAAGAAGGTCATCATCTCCGCGCCGGCGACCAACGACGACGTCACCGTCGTCATGGGCGTCAACCACGAGGACTACGACCCGGCCTCGCACCACGTGATCAGCAACGCGTCGTGCACCACCAACTGCCTCGCCCCGATGGCCAAGGCGCTCAACGACGAGTTCGGCATCGTCAAGGGCCTGATGACGACCATCCACGCCTACACCGCCGACCAGAACCTGCAGGACAACATCCACAAGGACCCGCGTCGTGCCCGCGCCGCCGCGCTCAACCTCGTGCCGACCTCGACGGGTGCCGCGAAGGCGATCGGCCTGGTCCTGCCGGAGCTCAAGGGCAAGCTCGACGGCTACGCGATCCGCGTCCCCGTCCCGACCGGCTCGGCCACCGACCTGACCTTCGAGGCCGGTCGCGAGACCTCGGTCGAGGAGGTCAACGCCGCGGTCGAGAAGGCTGCCGACGGTCGCTACCTGCGCTACTCCACGGACCCGCTGGTCAGCACCGACATCGTCACCGACCCGGCGTCGTGCATCTTCGACGCGCCCCTGACCAAGGTCATCGGCAACCAGGTCAAGGTCGTCGGCTGGTACGACAACGAGTGGGGCTACTCCAACCGCCTCGCCGACCTCATCACCCACGTCGGCGCCAGCCTCTGATGGGGCAGTACGCCGCGCTCGGCGACGTCGCCGGCAAGCGCGTCCTGGTCCGCTCCGACCTCAACGTCCCGCTCGACGGCGACCGGATCACCGACGACGGCCGCATCCGGGCCAGCGTCCCGACGATCCAGGCGCTCAGCGAGGCGGGGGCCCGGGTCGTCGTGACGGCCCACCTGGGCCGTCCCAAGGGCGAGCCCGACGCGGCGTACTCCCTGCGGCCGGTGGCCGCCCGCCTCGGCGAGCTGCTCGAGCGTGACGTGGCCTTCGCCGAGGACACCGTGGGCGACTCTGCCCGCGCCGTCGTCGACGGCCTGGCCGACGGCGACGTCGCCGTGCTGGAGAACGTCCGCTTCAACGCGGGCGAGACCAGCAAGGACGACGCCGAGCGGGGCGCGTTCGCCGACGAGCTCGCGGCCCTGGCCGACGCGTTCGTCAGCGACGGCTTCGGTGTGGTGCACCGCAAGCAGGCGAGCGTCTACGACGTGGCCCAGCGGCTGCCGCACGCCATGGGCGGCCTGGTCTCGACCGAGATCGAGGTGCTGCAGCGCCTGACCCAGGACGTGCAGCGGCCCTACGTCGTCGTGCTGGGCGGCTCCAAGGTCAGCGACAAGCTCGCGGTCATCGACAACTTGCTCGGCAAGGCCGACACCCTGTTGATCGGGGGCGGGATGGTGTTCACCTTCCTGGCCGCCGAGGGGCACGAGGTCGGCAACAGCCTGCTCGAGCAGGACCAGGTCGAGACCTGCCGCGACTACCTGCGCCGCTCGCAGGAGTCGGGCGTGGAGATCGTGCTGCCCACCGACGTCGTGGTGGCGCCGGAGTTCAAGGCCGACGCCCCGCCCACGACCGTCGCGGTCGACGCGATCCCCGCCGACCAGATCGGACTCGACATCGGCCCCGACTCCGCCGCGGCGTTCGCCGAGCGCATCGCCGGGGCGTCCACGGTGTTCTGGAACGGCCCGATGGGCGTGTTCGAGTTCGACGCCTTCGCCGGCGGCACCCGCGCCGTCGCGCAGGCGCTGACCGAGGTCGACGGGCTCTCGGTCGTCGGCGGCGGCGACTCCGCCGCGGCCGTACGCCGGCTCGGCTTCGCCGACGACGCGTTCGGGCACATCTCGACCGGGGGAGGGGCCAGCCTGGAGTATCTCGAGGGCAAGGAGCTCCCCGGCATCACCGTCCTGGAGGACTGACATGGCACCCACGAAGACCCCCACGACCACGGGACGCACGCCCCTGATGGCGGGCAACTGGAAGATGAACCTCAACCACCAGGAGGCCGTCGTCCTGGTGCAGAAGCTCGCCTGGACGCTGTCGGACAAGAAGCACGACTACGCCCGGGTCGAGGTCGTCGTGGTGCCGCCGTTCACCGACCTGCGCAGCGTGCAGACGATGGTGGACGGCGACCGGCTGCAGCTGCGCTACGGCGCCCAGGACGTGTCGGTCCACGACGACGGCGCCTACACCGGCGAGATCTCCGCCTCGATGCTGGCCAAGCTCGGCTGCTCCTACGTCGTGGTCGGGCACTCCGAACGACGCGAGCACCACGCCGAGGACGACGCGCTGGTCAACGCCAAGGCCCGCAAGGCCCACGCCGCCGGCATGACCCCGATCGTCTGCGTGGGCGAGGGGCTCGACGTGCGCCAGGAGGGCCGTCAGGTCGAGCACACCCTGGCCCAGGTGGACGGGTCCCTGGCCGGCTTCACCGCCGAGGACGTGGCCGGCCTGGTGGTGGCCTACGAGCCGGTGTGGGCCATCGGCACCGGCGAGGTCGCCACCCCCGACGACGCCCAGGAGGTGTGCGGGGCGATCCGCGCCCGGATCGGCGAGGTGCACGGTGAGGCGGCCGGGTCCGGCGTACGCGTGCTCTACGGGGGTTCGGTCAAGGCCGCCAACGTCGCCGGCATCATGCAGCAGCCCGACGTGGACGGTGCGCTGGTGGGCGGAGCGAGCCTGCAGGCCGACGAGTTCGGCGGCATCTGCCGGTTCTACGACATGCCGGTCCTCTGAGCCGCGCGCCTCATCGGTTAGGGTCGCGCTCGTGGTTATCGTCTTCGAGGTCTTGCTCGTCATCACGAGCCTGCTCCTGATCCTGCTCGTCCTCCTCCACAAGGGGCGCGGCGGCGGGATGTCGGACATGTTCGGTGGTGGCATGTCGAGTGGCCTGGGTGGCTCCTCGGTCGCCGAGCGCAACCTCGACCGGATCACCATCGGCCTGCTGCTGGTGTGGTTCGCGTGCGTGGTCGGGCTCGGGCTGCTGCTCAAGACCAGCAACTGACCAACCTCGGACGAAGGAGACCAGCGTGGCAGGCGGAGGAAGTGCGATCCGGGGCAGCCGTATCGGCGCCGGTCCCATGGGTGAGGCGGAGCGCGGCGAGGCCGCCCCGCGGCAGAGCATCACCTACTTCTGCTCCCACGAGCACCGGACCCTGATCGCGTTCGCGATCGAGGCCGTCGTCCCGGAGTCCTGGGACTGCCCGCGCTGCGGCCTCCCGGCGAGCATGGACTCCGACAACCCGCCCCCGGCGCCCAAGATCGAGCCCTACAAGACGCACCTCGCCTACGTGAAGGAGCGCCGCTCCGACGCCGAGGCCAAGGACATCCTCAACGAGGCCCTGTCCACGCTGCGCCAGCGCCGCAAGTCCGGCGACCTGATCTTCTAGCCGACCGGGCACTTCTGGTCGGTCAGAGGCCGCCGACCGGGCAGTTGTGCTGAGGCCAGGCCCGCCCACCGGGCAGTTGGGCTGAAGCCAGGCCCGCCCACCGGGCAGTTCTGCCGGGGCCTGTGGACGGCGCGAGCGCGCCGCGCAGGTCCTTGCCATCCTGCGCTGATGCGCAGCGACTGGTGGGACGACGAGCGACGCTTCCTGGGCGCGGCCTTCCCGCTGCCCCTGGACCAGCCCTTCAGCGCGGTGGACGCGGCTCGCTGCGGTGTCTCCCGCTACGCGCTCCAGCGGCTCGTGGCGACGGGGCTGGTCCGCCGGCTCCTCCGCGGGGTGTACGCCGCCGCGCAGGCGCCCGACGACCTGCTGCTCCGCGCGACCGCGCTCGGGCTGGTCCTCCCGCCGGCCGAGGTGGTCTGCGGCAGGACCGCGGCGTGGCTGCACGGCGTCGACGTGCTGCCGCGGACGGCGCTGCGGACACCGCCGCCGCTCGAGGTCGTCGACACCGGCGACAACCACGTGCGCCGGCCGGGCGTCGACGGCCGCCGCAGGATGCTGCTGAGGCGTGATGTCGAGGTCGTCCACGGCGTCCGGGTGACGACGGCCCACCGCACGGCGCTCGACCTCGGCCGGCTGCTGTGGCGGTACGACGCCCTGGCCGCGCTCGACGGGTTCGTGCGGGCCGGCGTACTGCGGGAAGGCCTGCTGGACGACCTCGACCGGTTCCGCGGGTTCCGCGGCGTCCGGCAGCTCCGAGCCCTCGCGCCGCTCGCCGACGGCCGGGCGCAGTCGCCGGGGGAGTCGGCACTCCGGCTCTG
Organism: Nocardioides aurantiacus; assembly: GCF_003752505.1. Lineage (NCBI taxonomy): Bacteria > Bacillati > Actinomycetota > Actinomycetes > Propionibacteriales > Nocardioidaceae > Nocardioides > Nocardioides aurantiacus. The sequence continues at coordinate 1,535,711 of NZ_RKHO01000001.1, forward strand.
GTGGTAGGACGCGCTGCTGCCGACGCCCGAGCCGCAGGTGCTGGTCGAGACGGACGCGTCGTACGTCCTGGTCGACATCAGCGACCCGGTCTGCCGGTTCGGGGCGGAGTACGACGGCGAGGAGTTCCACACCTCGCCCGAGGACAGGGCGCACGACGCGGCGCGGCGCTCCTGGCTCGTCGAGGAGCGCGACTGGACGATCGAGGTGTTCACCAAGCACGACGTCTACGACCCAGGTGCCGATCCGGTCGCGCGACTGCAGGAGGGTCACGAGCGCGCCCGTCGTACGCACCGTCGGTGGTCTCCGGGGCGCCGCTCCGCGTGACCGCACCGACAGAACTGCCCGCTCGGCGGCACCGGGCCCAGCAGAACTGCCCGCTCGGCGTCTCCGGGCCCAGCAGAACTGCCCGGTCGGCGGTCCCGGGCCCAGCAGAAGTGCCCGCCCGGTGCAGGTGCCTCTCGCTACAGCTTGCTCGCGGCGGCCTCGTCGAGCCACCAGGTGCGGTCGGGGGCGGTGATGCCGCGGGCGGGGGTGTCGTGGACGGAGCCCACGTCGGCCAGGGCGCGGGCGACGGCGTCGGCCTTCCCGTCCCCGCTGACCAGGAACCACACCGCGCGGGTGCGGTTGAGGGCGGCGAAGGTGAGGGTGATCCGCTCCGGCGGGGGCTTGGGGGAGTCGGTGACGCCCAGCGCGATCGCGTCGTCGACGTCGAGCTGGGGGTGGTCGGGGAACAGGGAGGCGACGTGGCCGTCGGGGCCCAGTCCGAGCAGCACCAGGTCGAAGGCCCCACCGCCCGAGGACCGCACCGCCTCGCCGTAGGCATCCGCCGCCGCGTGCACGTCGGCATGCGACTCGTCGGCGGCCGGCATCGCGTGCACGCGCAGGGCGTCGACGCCGACGACGTCGAGCAGGTCCCGCCCGACGCCACGGTCGTTGCGGTCGGAGGAGTCGGCGGCGACGTAGCGCTCGTCTCCCCACCAGAAGTCGACCTGCGTCCAGTCGACGGCCGAGGAGTCGAGCGCCGCCACCGCGCGGTAGATCTCGTCGGCGATGGTGCCGCCGGTGAGCGCGACCGAGGGCACCCGGCCCTCGGCCTGCACCTCGGCCAGCCGGGCGACGAACGCCTCGGCGACGGCCGAGACCAGTCCGGCGGCGTCGGGGTAGCGCTTCAGGTCGGTCATCGGGGCTCCTTCGTCAGGTGCCGCGCCACGGCGGCGTAGGTGTCGTCCTCGTCGAGCCGTCGCAGCTCCTCGGCCAGCAGCTCGGGGACCGTACGACGCTTCAGCGCGACCGGGCGGTCGGGCTGGCCAGGGGAGCGGAAGCTGGCCAGCAGCCCGTCGGGCCGGGCGATGCTGACCTCGCCCTCGGCGGTCGTCATGGTGACCTCGGTCAGTCCGGGGCCCGACGAGGTGTGCCGGGTCACCTCGACGCGCAGGCACAGCGAGAGCCAGGCGACCAGCAGGTCGGCGCTGGGGCTGACCTTCTCGGCGCTGACGGAGGCGGCGGTGACCTTGGCCGGGTGCTGGTCGAGCGCGGCGGCGAGCAGCGCCCGCCAGGGCGTCAGACGGGTCCAGGCGAGGTCGGTGTTGCCCTTGGCGTACGCCGCGGCCTGGCGACCGATGGCCCTGGTGCGGGCCGTGGTGGCACCGGCAGCGTCGGTGATCCGGCGCTGGGCCAGCCCGCCGAGCGGGTCGGCGGCCGGGTCGTGGGGGGCGTCGACCGGCCACCAGACGGCCACGGGGGAGTCGGGGAGCAGCAGCGGCAGCACCACCGACTCGGGGTGCTTGGTCACCTCGCCGTGGAGCCGGATCAGGGCGGCCTCGCCGCTCCAGCCGGCGCCGGTGCCGACCTGGGCGTCGACCCGACCGTGGCCGCGGCCGTCGCCGAGGATGACGCCCAGGACCCGGGCGGGGTGCTCGTGGGAGGCCTCGCGCGCGCACTCCATCGCCTGCGTGGCGTGGTCCTCGTCGACCACCACGACGAGCGTCATCACCATGCCCATCGCGGGCGACCCGGCACTGGTCCGGGCCTCGACGAGCGCGGCGGCGATGCCGGCGGAGCTGGTCTCGGTGAGCTCTCTCACGGTCGTCTCCAGGTGCGTCCGTCACGGGCGAGCATGGCGTCGGCGGACTCGGGGCCCCAGTGGCCGGGGGCGTACTGGTCGATGCCGTCGGCCGAGGGGGCGGCGTCGCGGCGGGCCCAGTGCTCGATGACGGGGTCGAGGATCTTCCAGCTCAGCTCCACCTCGGCGTTCTGCGGGAACAGCGGCGGGTCGCCGAGCAGGACGTCGAGGATGAGCCGCTCGTAGGCCTCGGGGCTGGACTCGGTGAACGAGCCGCCGTAGGCGAAGTCCATGTTGACGTCGCGGATCTCCATCGCGCCGCCGGGCACCTTGGAGCCGAACCGGATGGTGGCGCCCTCGTCGGGCTGGATCCGGAAGACGATCGCGTTCTGGGTGAGGTCCTCGGTCGCGGTCTCGGTGAACGGCAGGTGCGGTGCCCGCTTGAGCACCACCGCGATCTCGGTGACGCGACGGCCCAGGCGCTTGCCGTGGCGCAGGTAGAACGGCACCCCGGCCCAGCGGCGGGTCTCGACGTCGACGCGGATCGCGGCGAAGGTCTCGGTCGTCGAGCTCGCCTCGATGTCGTCCTCGTCGAGGTAGCCGATCACCTTCTCGCCGCCGGCCCAGCCCGCGGCGTACTGGCCCCGGGCGGTGTGGAGGTCGAGCCGCGACGGGAGCACGACCGAGGAGAGGACCTTCTCCTTCTCGGCCCGCAGGTTGGCTGCGTCGAAGGAGAGCGGCTCCTCCATGGCCACCAGCGCCAGCAGCTGGAGGAGGTGGTTCTGGATCACGTCGCGGGCGGCGCCGATGCCGTCGTAGTAGCCGGCCCGACCGCCGATGCCGATGTCCTCGGCCATGGTGATCTGGACGTGGTCGACGTAGTGGGAGTTCCAGATCGGCTCGAAGAGGTTGTTGGCGAAGCGCATCGCGAGGATGTTCTGCACCGTCTCCTTGCCGAGGTAGTGGTCGATCCGGAAGACCGACTCGGGCGGGAAGACGTCGTTGATGACGGCGTTGAGCTCGCGCGCGGACTCCAGGTCGTGCCCGAACGGCTTCTCCACCACGACGCGACGCCACGACCCGTCGGGGCCCTCGGTCAGGCCGTGCTCCTGGAGCTGGCCGATCACGTCGCCGAAGAACTTCGGCGGGATGGAGAGGTAGAACGCGTGGTTGCCGCCCGTGCCGCGGGCGACGTCGAGCTCCTCGATGGTGCGGCGCAGCGCGTCGAACTGCACGTCGTCGCCGAAGTCGCCCTGGACGAAGCGGAAGCCCTCGGCGAGCTGCTTCCACACCTCCTCGCGGAACTCGGTGCGGGCGTGCTGGCGGACGGAGTCGTGCACGATCTGCGCGAAGTCCTGGTCGGCCCACTCGCGGCGGGCGTAGCCGACCAGGCTGAAGCCCGGGGGCAGCAGGCCGCGGTTGGCGAGGTCGTAGACCGCCGGCATCACCTTCTTGCGGGCGAGGTCGCCGGTCACCCCGAACAGCACCAGCCCGCACGGACCGGCGATCCGGGGGAGCCGGCGGTCGGCGGGGTCGCGCAGCGGGTTGGTCCAGCCCTGGTCAGCCGACGGTGCCGGGCTCACCGGCTGCGGTGCTCGCGGTAGTAGGCGATCAGGGCGCGTGTGGACGCGTCCTGGGCCGCGAGAGCCTCCTCGTCGCCGGCGATCGCCGGGCCGACCTCCTGCGCGAGCTTCTTGCCCAGCTCGACGCCCCACTGGTCGAAGGAGTCGATGCCCCAGACCACGCCCTGGGTGAAGGTGACGTGCTCGTAGAGCGCGACGAGCTGCCCCAGCACCGACGGGGTCAGCGCCGGCGCCATGATCGAGGCCGTCGGCCGGTTGCCGGTGAACACGCGGGCGGGTACGACGGCCTCGTCGGTGCCCTCGGCGCGGACCTCCTCGGCCGTCTTGCCGAACGCCAGCGCGCGGGTCTGCGCGAAGAAGTTGGCCAGGAACAGCTCGTGGACGTCGGTGTCGCCGTCCTTGAGGTCGTACGCCGGGTCGGCGAACGCGATGAAGTCCGCCGGGACGACCCGGGTGCCCTGGTGGATCAGCTGGTAGAACGCGTGCTGGCCGTTGGTGCCGGGCTCGCCCCAGAAGATCTCGCCGGTGTCGGTGGTCACGGGGGAGCCGTCCCACCGCACGCCCTTGCCGTTGGACTCCATCGTCAGCTGCTGGAGGTAGGCCGGGAAGCGGTGCAGCAGCTGGGAGTAGGGCAGCACCGCGTGGCTCTCGGCGCCGAGGAAGTTGGCGTACCAGACGTTGAGCAACCCCATCAGCAGCGGCACGTTGGCGGCCGGCTCGGTGGTGCGGAAGTGCTCGTCCATCGCGTGGAACCCGGCCAGCAGCTCGGCGAACCGCTCGGGACCGACGGCGACCACCAGCGAGGTGCCGATCGCGGAGTCGAGGGAGTAGCGGCCCCCGACCCAGTCCCAGAAGCCGAAGGCGTTGTCGGGGTCGATGCCGAAGTCGGCGACCTTGTCGAGCGCGGTGGAGACGGCCACGAAGTGCTGGGCCACCGCCTCCTCGGCGTCCGCGTCAGCCAGGCCGGCGAGGAGCCACGCCTTGCACAGCCGGGCGTTGGTCAGCGTCTCCAGGGTGCCGAAGGTCTTGCTGGAGACGATGAACAGCGTCGTGGCCGGGTCGAGCCCGGCCAGCGTGGTGGCGGCGTCGGTCGGGTCGATGTTGCTGATGAACCGGCACTCCAGACCCTCCTGGCGGTACGCCGCGAGCGCCTCGTAGGCCATCACGGGACCGAGGTCGGACCCGCCGATGCCGATGTTGACGACCGTGCGGATCTGCTGGCCGGTGACCCCGGTCCACGACCCGTCGCGCACCGACCGGGCGAAGGTGTAGACCCGCTCCAGTACCTCGTGCACGTCGTGGACGACGTCCTGGCCGTCGACCTCGAGCCGGGCGTCGGCGGGCAGCCGCAGCGCGGTGTGGAGCACGGCACGGTCCTCGGTGGCGTTGACGTGCTCGCCCGTGAGCATGGCGTCGCGGCGGCGGGTCACGCCGACCTCCTCGGCCAGCGCCAGCAGCGCCTCGAGGACGTCGGCGTCGACCAGCGACTTGGACAGGTCGACCCGCAGGTCGGCCGCCTCGTGGGTCAGCCGCTCGACGCGGCCGGGGTCGGCCTCGAACCAGCCCCGCAGGTCGGGGGAGAAGCGGTCGGCCAGCTCCTGGAGCCGACCCCACGCCCGGGTGGACGTCGGGTCGACGGGCGCGACCGGTGCGTCGTTCCCGGGCGCGGCGCTCACGCCTGCGTCGCCCCGTCGAGCTGGCCCTGGACCGTCTTCAGCAGGTCGTTCCAGGCCGACTCGAACTTCTCCACGCCCTCGCGCTCGATGGTGGCGATGACGTCGTCGTAGTCGACACCGGCCGCGGCGAGGGCGTCCATCACCTGGCGGGCGTCGTCGTAGAACGGGCGGACCCGGTCGCCGGTGATCTCGGCGTGGTCGCGGGTGGCCTCGAGCGTCTTGCCCGGCATCGTGTTGACGGTGTTCTCGACCGTGAGCTCGGTGACGTACATCGTGTCGGGGAGCGTGGGGTCCTTGACCCCGGTGGAGGCCCAGAGCGGCCGCTGCTTGCGCGCACCCTCGGCCTCGAGCGCCTCCCAGCGCTCGCCGGAGAAGAACTCCTCGTAGGCCTGGTAGGCCAGTCGCGCGTTGGCGACGCCGGCCTTGCCCTTGAGGGAGGTGTCGGCGCCGGACTTCTCGATCCGGTTGTCGATCTCGGTGTCGACGCGGGAGACGAAGAAGGACGCGACCGAGTGGATCCCCGACAGGTCGTGGCCCGCGGCCTTGGCCTTCTCGAGGCCGGTGACGTAGGCCTCCATCACCGAGCGGTAGCGCTCGAGGCCGAAGATCAGGGTGACGTTGACGCTGATGCCCTCGCCGAGGGTGTCGGAGATGGCCGGCGCGCCCTCGGTGGTGGCGGGGATCTTGATCAGCAGGTTCTCGCGGCCGACCTCGGCCCACAGCTCCTTGGCGGAGGCGAAGGTGGCGTCCTGGTCGTGGGCCAGCAGCGGCGAGACCTCGATCGAGACCCGGCCGTCGACGCCGTTGGTCGCGTCGAAGACGGGCTTGAGGACGTCGCAGGCGTTGCGCACGTCGGTCGTGGTCAGGGCGAAGACGGTCTTGTCGACGTCGGCGCCCTCGGCGGCGAGCTCACGCACCTGCGGGGTGTACTTCTCGCCCTTGGCCAGTGCCGAGGCGAAGATCGAGGGGTTGGTGGTGACCCCCACGACGTGGTCCTCGTCGATGAGGCGCTTGAGCTCGCCGTCCTCGATGAGCTCGCGCGAGAGGTCGTCGAGCCAGATGGAGACTCCGGCGTCGCTCAGGTCCTTGAGACGGTCGGTCATGGTGGGTTCCTCCCCAGTCGGGGCCTCGGGACCGAGACCCGGTGTGCGTGGTGGTGCGGGCCCGGGCGACGGCGCCGCCCGGGCCGGTGGCTCAGCCGGTGGCGACCCGGATGCTGTCCTCGGCCGCGGCGGCCACCGCCTCGGCGGTGATGCCGAACTCGCGGTAGAGGCGCTGGTAGTCGGCCGAGGCGCCGTAGTGCTCGAGCGAGACGATGCGGCCGTGGTCGCCCACGATCTCGCGCCACCCCATGGCGATGCCGGCCTCGACGGCGACCCGGGCCTTCAGCGTCGGCGGGATCACGGTCTCGCGGTACGCCGGCTCCTGCTGGTCGAACCACTCACGGCACGGCATGGACACCACACGGGCCTGAACACCCTGCTCGGCCAGGATCTTCCGGGCCTCGACGGCGAGCTGGACCTCCGAGCCGGTGCCGACGAGCACGACGTCGGGGGTGCCGTCCTCGGCGTCGAGCAGCACGTAGCCGCCCTTGCTCACGTCGTCGAGCCCGGCGTAGCCGTCCTCGCCGCGCGGGTAGGTCGGCACGTTCTGCCGCGTCAGGATGATGCCGGCGGGACGGTCGTGGTTCTCGATGATCGCCTTCCAGCAGGCGGCCGTCTCGTTGGCGTCGGCGGGCCGCACGACGTCGAGGCCGGGGATCGCCCGCAGCGCGGCGAGGTGCTCGACCGGCTGGTGGGTCGGGCCGTCCTCCCCGAGACCGATCGAGTCGTGGGTCCAGACGTAGGTGACGGGCAGCCGCATCAGCGCCGCGAGCCGGACGGCACCGCGCATGTAGTCGGAGAAGGTGAGGAAGGTGCCGCCGAAGACGCGGGTGTCACCGTGCGCGGCGATGCCGTTCATGATCGCGCCCATGCCGTGCTCGCGGATGCCGAAGTGGAGCACGCGCCCGGCGTACGGGTCGGCCTTCCACATCTTCGTGGCCCGCTCCTCGGGGATGAACGAGGCGGCCGACTCGATGGTCGTGTTGTTGGACTCCGCCAGGTCGGCCGAGCCGCCCCAGAACTCCGGGAGGGCGGCGGCGATGGCCTGGATGACCGCGCCGGAGGCCTTGCGGGTGGCCACGCCCTTCTCGTCGGCCTCGAAGGTGGGGAGCTTGGCGTCCCAGCCGTCGGGCAGGGTGCGGCTCTTCATGCGGTGCAGGAGCGCGGCACGGTCGGGGTGCTTCGAGGCCCACGCGTCGTACTTCGCGTCGAACTCGTTGCCGTGGGTGACGCCGCGGTCGCGCAGCGCGCGGGTGTGGGCGATGACGTCGGCGGGCACCTCGAAGGTCTGGTCGGGGTCGAAGCCGAGGATCTCCTTGGTGGCGCGCACCTCGTCCTCGCCCAGGGCCGAGCCGTGGGCCTTGCCGGTGCCCTGGAGCTTCGGCGCGGGCCAGGCGATGACGGTCTTGAGCACGATGAAGCTGGGTCGGTCGGTGACCTTGTCGGCCGCCTCGACGGCGCGGTGGAGGGCGTGGACGTCCTCCTTGTACTCCTTGCCGCCGTTGGTCCAGTCGACGGTCTGGACGTGCCAGCCGTAGGCCTCGTAGCGCTGCGCGACGTTCTCGGTGAACGCGATGTTGGTGTCGTCCTCGATCGAGATCGCGTTGTCGTCGTAGATCAGCGTCAGGTTGCCGAGCTTCTGCGTGCCGGCGATCGAGGAGGCCTCGGCGCTGACGCCCTCCTCGAGGTCGCCGTCGGAGCAGATCGCGTAGATGCGGTGGTCGAATGGCGAGGTGCCCGGGGCGGCCTCGGGGTCGAACATGCCGCGCTGGCGGCGGGCGGCCATCGCCATGCCCACGGCGTTGCCGACGCCCTGGCCCAGGGGACCGGTGGTGGTCTCGACCCCGGCGGTGTGGCCGTACTCCGGGTGACCCGGCGTCTTGCTGTCCCACGTGCGCAGCGCCTTGAGGTCCTCCAGCTCCAGGCCCCAACCGCCCAGGAACAGCTGGATGTAGAGCGTCAGGCTGGAGTGTCCGGCGGAGAGCACGAAGCGGTCGCGCGAGGTCCAGTCGGGGTCGGCGGGGTCGTGCCGCATCACCTTCTGGAACAGCAGGTACGCCGCGGGGGCGAGGCTCATCGCCGTCCCGGGGTGGCCGTTGCCGACCTTCTGCACGGCGTCCATCGCGAGGACCCGGACGGTGTCGACCGCCTTGTCGTCCAGCTCGGTCCAGTCAAGGCTCTTGCTCGTGGGCACGGTGTGCGTTTCCTCTCGTCGCGTGGATGCAGTTCGAGCCTAGTGCGGGCGTACGGTGCAGGTCACGTCCGGCGGGTTCGTGGCAGGCGGGGTGGCACCGATAGACTCGTGACGACCCGGTACCCGAACCGCTGCGGCCCACCGTCGCCGCGCGGGGGCCACCGGTGATCACCGTCACCGCCACCACGGTGTCCGACCCGCTCCCCATCCGTACGCCCCACCGAAGGCGAGGCCACGTGACCGCCCTCCACTCCGAGGTGTCCGTCGACGGACACACCTCGGGACGGGCGACGCTGCGTGACGTGGTCGGCGCCTACGTCGGCCTCACCAAGCCGCGCGTCATCGAGCTGCTGCTCCTCACCACCGTCCCGGTCATGTTCTTCGCGCAGCGCGGGGTGCCGCCGCTGGGCCTGGTGCTGGCGACCGTGGTCGGCGGCACGCTGTCGGCCGGGGCGGCCAACTCGCTGAACTGCGTCTACGACCGCGACATCGACGAGCAGATGCGCCGGACCCGCCGTCGCGCGCTGCCGCGCCACATCGTCACCCCCACCTCGGCCCTGGTCTTCGGGCTGGTGCTGATGGTGGTCTCGACGCTGGTGCTCGGGTTCCTGGTCAACTGGCTCTCGGCCGGCCTGGCGCTGGCGGCCAACGCGTTCTACCTCTTCGGCTACACGATGCTGCTCAAGCGGCGTACGACGCAGAACGTGGTGTGGGGCGGCATCGCCGGGTGTTTCCCGACGCTCATCGGCTGGACCGCCGTCACCGGGGAGCTGGCGTGGACCCCGGTCGTGCTGTTCCTGGTCGTCTTCTTCTGGACGCCGCCGCACACCTGGGCGCTGGCGATGCGCTACCGCGAGGACTACGCCCGGGTCGACGTGCCGATGCTCCCGGTCCGCCGCGACGCCGAGGGCGTGGCTCGCCAGGTCGTGGCCTACTCCTGGGTGACCGTGGCGGTCTCGCTGGCGCTGTGGCCCGTGGCCGGGACCGGGCTGCTCTACCCCGTGGTGGCGCTCGCGCTCGGCACGGTGTTCCTGGTCGAGGCCCACCTGCTCTGGCGCCGGGCCCGTCGCAGCGACGACCTCGCCGAGGTCCGCCCGATGCGGTTGTTCCACTGGTCCAACATGTATCTCTCGCTGCTCTTCGTGGCCGTCGCGCTCGACCCGCTGCTGCGTCGCTAGACCCCTGGTCGTCGGGCCGTCGCCGCGCCTAGCGGCCGGTGTCGATCTCGGCGAGGACGCCCTCGAGGAGCTGCTGGGAGCGCTGCAGCGCGGCCGTCCCGCCGCGGGTCTCGACCCGGGCGGTGAGCACCTCGCGGCCGCGGCGCACCGCCACGCTGGCGACGTCCTCGCCGCGGGCCTCGCGCGTGCCGGCGCAGGTCTGGATCGCGCCCTCGACTGCGAAGCCCTTCGGCTCGTCGAGGCGGCTGCGGTCGATGGCGGCGCACTGGCTGCGCAGCACGACGTCGGCGGGGTTCTCCTCCTCCAGCTGCAGCCAGGTCACGACGGCGCGCACCGAGGGGTCCGAGGTGGACCGGAGCGAGCAGACGGCGCGCGGGTCACCGCCGTCTTCGCTGCTGGCGCTGCTCTGCAGGCCCCGGGACACGCCCTCGGGCACCAGGGCGCAGAGGTCGGCCGGAGCGGGCGGGGGCACGGACTCGACCGCGGCCGGAGGCTCGTCGGCGCCGCACCCGGCCACGAGGAACAGCGCGGCGAGGGTGAGCGCGGTGGCGCGGACGCCCATGGGCGACTACCTCCTCAGGGGCCGGTCGGACAGGCCACATCACACCACAGCAGACGTCGCGGCGTGGCCGCATCAGGCGTGCTGCGCGTCGCCCTCCAGGACGCTGAGCAGCGCCCAGGTCACCACGGCCGCGATCACGGCCGCGCCGAGCAGGTGGATGCCGACCAGGATCTCGGGCAGGTCGGTGAAGTACTGGACGAACCCGACGACGCCCTGGGCCAGCTCGACGCCGAGCAGCACCCCCACCGCCCGCCGGGGGCCGCGACCGGCCCCGGTGGCCGCGAGCGCGAGCAGCAGCCCGACGGTCAGCCCGACGAGCAGGAACACCACGTCGGCGTGCAGCTGGGACAGCTGGAGCGGGTCGAGGCCGTTGCGCGGCACGTCGAGGTCGCCGGCGTGGGGACCCGACCCGGTCACGACGGTGCCGACGTAGAGCACGGCCCAGGACACGGCGTACGTCGACCAGGCCAGCGCGGCGAGCCCGCGCGGCGCCGGTCTCTGCTCCGGCCGGGCGCGGTCGATGCGCCAGAGGTAGAGGACGGCCACGCTGATCATCGCCAGCGAGAGCAGCAGGTGGACCGCGACCAGCCAGGGGTTGAGGTCGGTCAGCACGGTGATGCCACCCACCACCGCCTGGCCCGGCACGCCGAGGGCCAGGACCAGCGCGAGCCGGCGCAGGACGCGGCGCCGGGACTGCCAGGCGCTGACGAGGGTGGCGATCGCGATCGCCGCCAGCACGAAGGTCAGCAGCCGGTTGCCGAACTCGATGGCGCCGTGGAGCCCGAGCTCGCCGTGGGCGCGGAAGGACTCCTCGGTGCAGCGCGGCCAGGTGGGGCAGCCGAGCCCCGACGCGGTCAGGCGCACCGCGGCGCCCGTGACGACGATGCCGATGTTGGCGACCAGGCTGGCCCAGCCGAGCCGGCGCAGCCAGTCGCGCTCGCCGAGCCTGCGGAGGTGCACGTCTACTCCCACTGGAAGGTCCTCGCGGTCAGGGCCGCCCCGACGACGGCCCAGGCGGTCAGCACCAGCCACGCGCCCCAGGCGGCCTCGCCCGAACACAGCGCGCTGCGCAGCGCGTCGCCCAGGGCGCCGGAGGGCAGCAGCCGGGTGACCCCGCCCGCCGAGCCGTACGCCGAGGAGGGGAGCACCACCGCGCCGCCGGCCAGCAGCAGCAGGTAGACCAGGTTGGCGGCGGCCAGCGTCGCCTCGGCCCGCAGCACCCCGGCCACGAACAGCCCGAGCGAGGCGAAGGCCGCAGTGCCGAGGACCGTGCTCACCAGCGCCGCCGGGAGCGAGGCGTCGGGGCGCCAGCCGAGCGCGAGCGCCACGCCGGCGATGACGACCACCTGCAGGGCCTCCACGAGCAGCAGCCCGAGCACCTTGCCGAGCAGCAGCCCGGTGCGGGGCAGCGGGGAGGCGCCGAGCCGCTTGATCACGCCGTAGCGCCGCTCGAACCCGGTGGCGATGGCCAGCGAGGTGAACGACGTCGACATCACCGCCAGTGCCAGGACCCCGGGCGTGAACTCGTCGACGGCCCGCCGGGACAGGTCGAGGCCGATCCGGTCGGCGCCGAGCACGGCGCCCACCAGCACGACCACGGGGATCACGACGGCGAGCAGCAGCTGCTCGCCGTTGCGCAGCAGCAGCCGCGTCTCCATGCCCGCCTGGGCGAGCACCTGCGAGGCCAGCGGGGCACCGCCGGGCCGGGGGCTGAGGTCGAGAGGAGTCACGCCAGGCCCCGCCCGGTCAGCTCGAGGAAGACGTCCTCGAGGGTGCGCTGGCCCAGGTTGAGCGACTCGGGCAGGACCCGCTGCTCCTCGCACCACGCCGAGACGACGGCGAGGGTCGTGCTGTCGGCGGGACCGGTGATGAGCAGGCTGACGTCGCTGATGGTGGTGACCTCCAGGTGGCCGCCCAGCGAGGCCTGCAGCGAGTCGGGGGCGCCGACGGGGAAGGGCTTGGTCACGACCAGCCGGATGGTCGAGGTGCCGCCGCGGGTGAGCTGGAGCGGCGTACCGCTCGCGATGACCCGCCCCCGGTCGATGATGTGGATCAGGTCCGCCAGCCGCTCGGCCTCGTCCATGTGGTGGGTGGTCAGCACGACCGTGACGCCGTCGGTGCGCAGCTGGCGGAGCAGCTCCCACGTCGTACGACGGGCGGCGGGGTCCATGCCGGCGGTCGGCTCGTCGACGAAGACCAGCTCGGGCCGTCCGACGAGCGCGAGCGCCAGCTTGAGGCGCTGCTGCTGGCCGCCGGAGAGTCGCCGGTACGGCGTACGGCCGCAGTCGCCGAGACCCAGCCGGTCGGCCAGCGCGTCGACGTCGAGCGGGTGGGCGTGGAGCCGCGCGACGTGGCGCAGCATCTCCAGCGCGCGTACGCCGGACCACGCGCCGCCGTCCTGCAGCATCACCCCGATGCGGGGGAGCAGCGCCCGCCGCTCTCGCTGGGGGTCGAGCCCGAGCACCCGCACGGTGCCCTGCTGGGGGGCGCGGTAGCCCTCGCAGGTCTCCAGGGTCGTGGTCTTGCCGGCTCCGTTGGGCCCGAGCACGGCGGTGATGGTGCCGCGCTCGACGCGCAGGTCGAGGTGGTCGACGGCCGTCTTCTCGCCGTACCGCATCACCAGTCCCGTCACCTCCACGGCGGGGGAGGGAGCGGCGTCGGGCACGGGGAGAAGTCTACGAACCGGGGTGGTGAGGCTCAGAGCAGACCCTTGACGTACGCCGCCTGGCCGAGGTGCTGCAGGCAGTCGCCGATCACGCTCACCAGCCGCACGCCGGCCGTGACCGGCGGGTCCCAGTCCTCGTCGACCACGCGGTCCAGCTCGTCGGGCCCGACCCCGGAGGCCGGGTCGAGACGGCGCAGGTAGGAGAGCGTCCGCTCGTGGACGGCCTGGTGGTAGGCCACCAGCAGGTCGAGGTCGGCGACCCGCACGGCTGCGACCTCCTCCGGACCGTGTCCGTAGCCGAAGTCCTCGAGGTCCAGGGGCAGGTCGAAGCGCCCGGCCCAGCCCGTCCAGGCCTGGGGGTCGCCGGAGAGGCCCGCCACGTGGTCGTCCAGCACCCGCGAGGTGTGCCAGAGCAGCCAGACGATCGGGTTGCCCCGGTCCAGCGGCCGTCGGTGCGCGTCGTCGAGCTCGAGTCCGTCGACGACGGAGTCGACCAGCTCGCGGATCCGTCCGACGTGGTCGACGAGCAGGGCGTGGGGGTCCATGACACCGACGCTACGTCGGGCCTGGGGGAGCGCCGGACGGCGCCGGTCCGGACGGCCGGCGCGAGACCCCGGCCGGTCAGGGCGCCGCCGTGGCCCCGTCCGTGGTCGGCGCGGTCTGGCTCTCCCCCTCGGCCGGTGCGTCGGTGGGGGTCGGGGTGGGCGACCCGCCCTCGGTCGTCGTGCCGCTCGTGGGGGTGGGGGACGGGGACGTGCTCGGCGCGGACGACCCGGTCCCTCCCGGGGACTCGGGGTACTCCGGGGCCTCGGGATCGGCGGGCGTCGTGCCGGACGGGGATGCGGACGGGCTGGGTGAGCTGCTCGCCGTGGCCGACGCCGTCCCGGCCGCCACCGGTGGCGCGCTGCCCAGGATGGCGACGATCTCGGCCTTGAACCCCTCGAGCCGCGCCGCGACCTCCGCGAGCGGGTAGGAGGTGATGGTGCGGCCGAGCTCGATCAGCCGGCCCCAGACCTCGCCCAGGGCGAGCAGCTGCTCCTCGCCCGGCTCGCTCGCCACCGAGAGCACCAGCTGGTTGGCGATGGCGGCGGTGATGCAGCGGTAGCAGTCGTAGTTGGCGGCGACCGCGAGGTTCTGCGGGACGATCACCCGCGCGTCGTCCATCACCAGCACGACCTGGAACGCGACGGCGACGGTCACGCAGTCGGAGCACGACGCGTAGGCGCGGGCCTCGTTGACCTGGAGCACCTCGTCGCCCTCGGCCCACACCAGGGCGAACGCGACGTCGTAGGACACGCTGTCGTCGCGCGTGTTGACGGCCAGGGCCTGGTTGTCGCCCTCGGAGGGCGGGAGCGGCCGGTCGAAGGGGAACACCCACGGCTGCTCCGCGCCGTCGCCCGCCCCGCTCGCCCCGTCGCCGGTCCCGGCGCCCGCGTCGCTGCGGACGAGCACCATCGCCAGTCGCGGCTCGGCCTTCGTGGGCAGCCGCTCGCCCTTCCCGAAGGTCGCGGCCAGCGGGTCGGAGCCCGCCAGGCGCCGCTCGGCGGCGGCCCCCGTGACCGAGGCCGAGGCGGCCGGGGCGGCCTCGACGGCCGGGCCCCTCACCGCGCCGGGCAGAGCAGCGGTCAGCAGGCCCTTCTCGTCGGGTCCGATGGGGCGGTAGGCGCCCGGGCGCGGAGCCCAGGCGAAGGACAGGAAGATCGCGACGGCGGCCACGAGCGCCACGGCGGCGGTCCGGCGGCCGACGGAGCCGCGGCTCCAGGCCACCAGCCCGGTGCTCCACCGCAGCACGAGGCGCCCGAGGATCATCCCGCCGGCCACGACGGGCAGGACGACGGCCAGCACCTGGACCACCTGGGCGGCGACGTCGACGGGGTCGCCCTGGGACCAGGCGGCGCCGACGGCCGAGGAGCTGTCGCCCATCGCGGCCCAGGCGGAGCCGACCAGTCGCGGGAAGGCCTTGACGAGCGTGAAGAGCATGAAGGCCATGAGCGGCACGGTCACCAGCACCCAGGCGGTGATGACGACCCGTGCCCAGGGCTTGAGCACGCGGTTCTCGTCGTCGCGCCAGTGGTGGGGCAGCAGGCCCAGGAGCGTGGGCCGGATCCGCTGGTAGAGGTCGGGGACGCCGGTGAGGTCGGCGAGGACGTGGTAGCCGTCGAAGCGCAGCAGGGGCATCAGCTGCTGCACCATCTGCAGGACCTGCGTGGCCACGAGGAGCAGCAGGGCGTCCCAGCCGGTGGCCCACCAGCCGACGAAGGTGAGCACCACGACGACGGCGTTGAAGTAGAGCCCTCCCAGGTCCGTGCGCAGCCGGCCTCCGCGGGGGAGGCGGTAGCTGTCGGTCACGTCGGTGTAGAACGCCGGCCAGACGAGGTAGAGGCCGGCGCCGATCACCCCGGGCACCGCACCGCCGTAGCGGGCGGCAGCGGCGTGACCGAACTCGTGGAAGCCACCCGACAGCACGGTCACCACGAAGACCAGGAGCAGCAGGTGGGGCCGCTGGAAGGCGTCGTACGCCGCCGGGGCCAGCCCGTGCCGGAAGAAGACCCACCCGGTGACGGCCAGGAAGGCCAGCACCACCGCACCCATGACGCTCGGTCGGAAGAGGATCCGGAACGGGTCGGTGATGCGGCGTGTGGCGGCAGGGTCGGTGACCTTGAACCGCATCTTCAGCCCGAGCAGGGGGTCGGAGCGCTTCAGGGCCGGCTCGCTGCCGTCGGCCAGCTTCAGCAGGCCCAGCGGCCGGAGCTGTTGGTCGACCAGCGTGGCGACGACCTCGGGGGTCACCTCACGGCGCACACGCTCGCGCACCCGGGCGGCGACCTCCTCCGGGCTGCTGTGGCCGTCGATGGCGTCGAGGACGGCGTACAGCAGCGGCGTGAGCTGGAGCGTCTGGCCGTCGCCGCGTCGCACCAGTGCAGGTGGGGTCCGGTAGCCGGACCCCACCATGGTCCCGAGCAGCTGGAGGCCGTCGGCGCGCGCCGGCGCGTCGACGAGCGCGGTCACGGCGCCGTGGTGGGCGTGCCCTGGTCGCCGGTGCCGGCCGACGTGGTGTCGGCCGGGGCCTCAGTCGGGGTCTCGGCCGGGGCCGGGGCCTCTGCGGGAGCCGGGTCGGTCGCGGCAGCGTCGCCGGTCGCGTCGGTGCCGTCCGCCGAGGCGGTGTCGGTGTCCGGCGGCTCGATCGAGCCCTGGTCGATGGCCGAGGTCTGCTCCGAGACCGCGTCGGCGGAGCCGGTGATCGACTGCGTGATGATGGCGTCCTGCTGGGCCAGGGCCGTGGCCTCGGAGTTCTCCGAGAGGATGTTGGCCGCCACGGAGGCGTCGATCGGGGCCGCGACGTTGGCGTTGGCCGCCACCGCGCCGTTGATCGGTGCCGCGAGGTCGGCGTCGAGGTCGACGTTGACGTCCACGTTGAGCAGGTCGCCCTTGAGCAGGTCGCCCGTGTCGAGCTGGTCGAGGGTGTCGGTGACGTCGTCCACGACGCCGCCGACCTGGCCGACGAGGTTGCCGGCGGCGTCGAGCACCTGACCGGTCAGCGGGTCGAGCGCACCCACGACGTTGCCCGCGGTGTCGACGACGTCGCCCGTGGCTCCGTCGAGGACGCCGACGACGTTGCCCGCGGAGTCGAGCACCTGGGTGCCGTCGACCAGGCCGGTCACCGTGCCGAGCAGGTCGCCGGTGAGACCGACCACCTGACCCGTCACGGGGTCCAGGGTGCCCACCACGTCGCCGGTCGGGTCGAGCACGTTGCCGGTGGCCCCGTCGAGCACGCCGACGACGTCACCGGTGGGCCCGGCGACGGACGCACCGTCCACCAGGTCCGTGACGGAGCCGACGACGGCCCCGGTGGTGTCGGTGACCAGGCCGGTGGCCTCGTTGAGGGTGCCCACCACCGCGCCGTCCGCGCCGAGGACGGTGCCGGTCGCCGAGTCGAGCGTGCCCACGAGCGCGCCCGTGGAGTCCACGACGAGGGCGCCGTCGACGGGAGCGCCGGCGGCAGCGGTGCCGGCGGCGTCCGCGGCGTCGGTCGTCCCGGCGGTCGCGTCGTCGACCGTCGTGGTCGCGGCCAGCGCGGGCTCCTCGCCCCCGGTGCCGCCGGTGTCGCCCGCGACCGGAGTGCCGGGCGTGACGGTGTCGGACTGGTCGATGGTGCTGTCCTGGATGCCGGTCGCGGACGCGTCGGCGTCGATGGTCTGCGTGACCTGCACGCCCTGGTCGGCCAGCGCCTGCGACGTCGAGCCGTCGGAGAGCAGGTTGGCGCTCACGGCGGCGTCGATCGGGGCCGCGACGTTGGCGTTCAGCGCGACGGCGAGGTCGATCGGCGCCGCACCGTCGATGGCGAGGTCGACGTCCGCAGCGAGGTCGAGGATCGAGACCACCTCCTTGTCCGGGAGGGCGGTCACCCCCTCGGACGCCAGGTCCTCAGCCGTGATGGGTGCGTACTCGTCGGTGCTCATGCGGTGTCCCTCTCCCTGTGCCGACCGGCGGGTGTGGACCAGTCGGACGCTCCTGTGTCGACGGGGACCGGTCCGTGGCCGGACGCGGGTCCTCGTGGGAAGACGCGTCGACCCGTCGGACGTGACGGCCCTCCGGGCCCCTTACTACCCTGGGGGGAACGGATCCACACCGAGTTCCCAGGAACACGGAGCGGCCGGTGGCGGCGGCAGGCGGGTAAGGGCAGCCTTATTTGAAAGGCCCCCACCAATAAGAGCACACTTGCGTTGTGGAAATCCCCAGCCAGAGCCTCGCCCCCGGCGCCACCGGCGTCGTGGACGGGCACGACCGGCCGACGCGTGAGCGCGTCGCCCGTTCGATCCTGGACAACGGGCCCTCCACCGCAGCGGTGCTGGCACAGCGGCTCGGGCTCACTCCCGCCGCCGTGCGCCGCCACCTCGACCAGATGATCGAGGACGGGACGCTCGAGTCCCGCGAGGCCCGCAGCGTCGGTGCCCGCGGCCGAGGCCGTCCCGCTCGGGCCTTCGCCCTCACCGAGACCGGTCGCGACCGGTTCGACCAGGCCTACGACGACCTCGCCGTGCAGGCGATGCGCTTCCTGGCCGAGACCGGCGGCGACGCAGCCGTCCGCGCCTTCGCCGAGCGTCGTGCCTCCCAGATCGAGCGGCGCTTCGCGGACCTCAGCGAGGAGCACCCCGAGCTGGTGGCCACCGAGGCGCTGGCCCGGGTGCTCTCCGAGGACGGCTACGCCGCCGCGGTCCGCGACGTGCCGGTGGGGGAGCAGCTGTGCCAGCAGCACTGCCCCGTGTCCCACGTTGCCCACGAGTTCCCCCAGCTGTGCGAGGCCGAGACCGAGGCCATCGGCCGCATGCTCGGCCGCCACGTCCAGCGCCTGGCCACCATCGCCCACGGCGACGGCGTCTGCACCACCTGCATCCCCTCGGCGCCCGGCACGACCGGCGCCGGGTCCCGCACCACCACCGGATCGACCACCGCTCCCCAAGGCAAGGAGATCGTCACATGACGTCCATCGAGGAGCTCAACCCCGAGCTCAAGGGCATCGGCCGCTACGAGTTCGGCTGGTCCGACAAGAACGACGTCGGCGCCAACGCCACGCGCGGCCTCAACGAGGACGTCGTGCGCAACATCTCCTCGCTCAAGAGCGAGCCGCAGTGGATGCTCGACCTCCGCCTGAAGGGCCTCAAGCTCTTCGGCCGCAAGCCCATGCCGACCTGGGGCTCCGACCTCGGCGGCATCGACTTCGACAACATCAAGTACTTCGTGCGGTCGACCGAGAAGCAGGCCCAGACCTGGGACGACCTCCCCGAGGACATCAAGAACACCTACGACAAGCTCGGCATCCCCGAGGCCGAGAAGGCCCGCCTGGTCTCCGGCGTCGCCGCGCAGTACGAGTCCGAGGTCGTCTACCACGCGATCAACGAGGAGCTCGAGGCCCAGGGCGTGCTGTTCCTGGACACCGACACCGCGCTCAAGGAGCACCCCGAGATCTTCGAGGAGTACTTCGGCACCGTCATCCCCGTCGGTGACAACAAGTTTTCCGCGCTGAACTCCGCGGTGTGGTCCGGCGGCTCGTTCATCTACGTGCCCAAGGGCGTCCACGTCGAGATCCCGCTGCAGGCCTACTTCCGGATCAACACCGAGAACATGGGCCAGTTCGAGCGGACGCTGATCATCGCCGACGAGGGCTCCTACGTGCACTACGTCGAGGGCTGCACCGCGCCGATCTACTCCTCGGACTCGCTGCACTCCGCGGTCGTGGAGATCATCGTCAAGAAGAACGCCCGGGTGCGCTACACGACCATCCAGAACTGGTCGAACAACGTCTACAACCTGGTGACCAAGCGCGCGACCTGCGAGGCCGGCGCCACCATGGAGTGGGTCGACGGCAACATCGGCTCCAAGGTGACGATGAAGTACCCCGCCGTCTACCTCATGGGCGAGCACGCCAAGGGCGAGACCCTCTCGATCGCGTTCGCCGGCGAGGGCCAGCACCAGGACGCCGGCGCCAAGATGGTCCACGCCGCGCCCCACACCTCCAGCTCGATCCTGAGCAAGTCGGTGGCGCGTGGCGGTGGCCGGACGTCCTACCGCGGCCTGATCCAGGTCAATGAGGGCGCCCACGGCTCCAAGAGCAACGTGCTGTGCGACGCGCTCCTGGTCGACCAGATCAGCCGCTCCGACACCTACCCCTACGTCGACATCCGCGAGGACGACGTCTCGATGGGGCACGAGGCATCGGTCTCCAAGGTCTCCGACGACCAGCTCTTCTACCTCATGTCGCGCGGCATGGAGGAGGACGAGGCCATGGCGATGATCGTGCGCGGCTTCGTCGAGCCGATCGCCAAGGAGCTGCCCATGGAGTACGCCCTCGAGCTCAACCGCCTCATCGAGCTCCAGATGGAGGGCGCGGTCGGCTGAGCCGCCGGAGCCGGCACAGCCGACCAGTGGGGCCTGCTCGTCCTCGCTGGCGCTCGTCCTCGGTGTGGTCACCGACCAGCCGACCGTCAACCAGAACTACCGAAAGAGTCTTGTGACTGTTGCAACCGAACCCGTGCGCGACGCGCTCGAGGTGCCGGAGGGGTCCCAGGTGGTCTCCCACCTGAACCCCCCGGCGTCCTACGACCTGGCCGACCACCCGGCGCCCACCGGGCGCGAGGAGGTGTGGCGCTTCACCCCGCTGAAGCGGCTCCGCGGCATCCTCGACGGCGAGGCGTCCGACGCCTCGCTGACCTGGACGACCTCGCTGCCCGAGGGCGTCACCGTCTCGACCATCACCGCGCAGGAGGCTCGCGACCTCGGTGAGCTCGGGCCCAACGAGCGGCCCGCCGCGCTGGCCGTGGCCAACGCGGGCGGGGCCGTGCTCATCGACGTGCCCGCCGAGCTGGTCGGCGACGAGCCGCTGGTCATCGACCTGTCGGGCACGTCGGCCGACGACCTCGTGTGGGGCCACCTGGTCTTCCGGGTCGGCCACCACGCCGAGGTGACCATCGTGGTGACCCACACCGGGTCCGCGCGCTACTGCGCCACGACGTCCTACCTCGTCGGCGAGGGCGCGCAGGTCGACGTCGTCAGCCTCCAGGACTGGGACGACGACGCGGTGCACCTGGGCCGCGACGCGATCCGCGTCGGTCGCGACGCGCGGGTCAAGCACACCTCGATCAGCTTCGGGGGCGACCTGGTCCGGATGCACGCCAACGTCTCGTACGCCGGCCCGGGTGGCGAGTCCGAGCTGCTCGGCCTCTACTTCGCCGACGAGGGCCAGCACCTCGAGCACCGGCTCTTCGTCGACCACGACGCCCCGCGGACCCAGAGCAACGTCCTCTACAAGGGCGCGCTGCAGGGCAAGGGCGCCCACACGGTGTGGATCGGCAACGTCTTGATCCGCAAGGTCGCCGAGGGCATCGAGACCTACGAGGAGAACCGCAACCTCGTCCTCACCGACGGCTGCCAGGCCGACTCCGTGCCCAACCTGGAGATCGAGACCGGCGAGATCGAGGGCGCCGGGCACGCCTCGGCGACCGCCCGGTTCGACGACCAGCAGCTGTTCTACCTCCGCTCGCGCGGGGTCACCGAGCAGGAGGCCCGACGCCTCGTGCTGCACGGCTTCTTCCACGACCTGATCCGCAAGGTCGGCGTCCCGTCGCTCGAGGAGCGGCTGACCGCCACCGTCGAGGAGGAGCTGTCGAAGAACGTCTTCCGGGCCGACCACGTCGTGCCCGTGGACCAGCCGACGGTCGCCGCGGAGGCCGGCGCCTGATGGCCTTCCAGCGCGCCTGCGCCCTCGCCGACCTGACCCCCGACCGGCCCCTGCGGGTCGAGGTCGAGGGGGTCGACGTCGCCGTGGTGCGCCACGGCGAGGAGGTCTTCGCCATCGAGGACGAGTGCAGCCACGCCGCGGTCGCCCTCTCCGAGGGCGACGTGGAGGACTGCACCATCGAGTGCTGGCTGCACGGCTCGCGCTTCGACCTCCGCACCGGCAAGCCCACCGGCCTCCCGGCCACCGAACCCGTTCCCGTCCTCGCCGTCCGACTCGACGGCGACGACGTCCTCATCGACCCCGACACCACTCTGGGAGACAACTGACATGGCAACGCTCGAGATCAAGGACCTGCACGTCGCGGTCGCCGCGTCCGACGAGGACGGGGGCTCCGAGGGGTTCAAGCAGATCCTCAAGGGCGTCGACCTCACCATCCGCGACGGTGAGACCCACGCGATCATGGGGCCCAACGGCTCCGGCAAGTCGACCCTGGCCTACTCCATCGCCGGCCACCCCAAGTACACCGTCACCCAGGGCTCGGTGACCCTCGACGGCGTCGACGTGCTCGCGATGAGCGTCGACGAGCGTGCCCGCGCCGGCCTGTTCCTGGCGATGCAGTACCCCGTGGAGGTGCCCGGCGTGTCCGTGGCCAACTTCCTGCGCACCGCCAAGACGGCCATCGACGGCGAGGCGCCCAAGCTGCGCACCTGGGTCAAGGACGTCAACGCCGCCATGGAGCAGGTCAAGATGGACACCGCGTTCGCGCAGCGCTCGGTCAACGAGGGCTTCTCCGGCGGCGAGAAGAAGCGTCACGAGATCGTCCAGCTCGAGCTGCTCGACCCCAAGGTCGCGGTGCTCGACGAGACCGACTCCGGCCTCGACATCGACGCGCTCAAGATCGTCTCCGAGGGCGTCAACCGCTTCAAGGCCAACGCCGACAAGGGCGTGCTGCTGATCACGCACTACACCCGCATCCTGCGCTACATCACCCCCGACTTCGTGCACGTCTTCGTCGACGGCCGGATGGTCGAGCAGGGCGGGCCCGAGCTCGCCGACGAGCTCGAGGCGCACGGCTACGACAAGTACGTCACGGCGAAGGCCTGAGTCGTGACCGCGACCGGCTCGAGCACCCTGCCGGGGCTGCTGCCCGACCTCGAGGTGATCCGCAAGGACTTCCCGATCCTGTCGCGGCGGCTGGCCGACGACCGGCCCCTGGTCTACCTCGACAGCGCGAACACCTCGCAGAAGCCGCAGTGCGTGATCGACGCGATGGTCGACCACCTCGAGCGGCACAACGCCAACGTGGCCCGGGCCATGCACCAGCTGGGCGCGGAGTCGAGCGAGGCCTTCGAGGCCGCGCGCGACAAGGTCGCGGCGTTCCTCAACGCCCCGTCGCGTGACGAGGTGATCTTCACCAAGAACGCCTCCGAGGCGCTCAACCTCGTGGCCAACACGCTCGCCTGGGCCCGCGGACCGCTCGAGGTCACCGACGGCGACCGGGTGGTGATCACGCAGATGGAGCACCACTCCAACATCGTGCCGTGGCAGCTGCTGACCCAGCGCACCGGCGCCGAGCTGCGCTGGTTCGGGCTCACCGACGACGGCCAGCTCGACCTGTCCGACATCGACGAGCTGATCACCGAGCGCACCAAGGTGGTCTCGCTGACCTGGGTGTCGAACATGCTCGGCACCATCAACCCGGTCGCCGAGATCGCCCGCCGGGCCCACGAGGTCGGCGCGATCGTCGTCGTCGACGCCTCGCAGGCAGCACCCCAGCTGCCCGTCGACGTGCAGGCGTCGGGGGCCGACGTCGTGGTGTTCACCGGCCACAAGGTGACCGGGCCGACCGGGATCGGCGTGCTGTGGGGCAGGCGCGAGCTGCTCGACCAGCTGCCGCCTTTCCTCGGTGGCGGCGAGATGATCGAGACGGTCACGATGGAGCGGTCGACGTACGCCGGGATCCCGCACAAGTTCGAGGCCGGGACCCCGCCCATCGTCGAGGCCGTCGGTCTCGGTGCGGCCGTGGACTACCTCGGCGCCATCGGGCTGGACAACATCCACCGGCACGAGCAGGCGATCACCGGCTACCTGCTCGAGGGTCTGGCGACCGTCCCGGGCGTGACCGTGCTCGGCCCGCTTGACCCGACGTTGCGCGGGGGAGCGGTCTCGTTCGAGGTCGACGGGGTCCACCCCCACGACGTCTCGCAGCTGCTCGACAGCTTCGGCATCGCCGTGCGCGCCGGGCACCACTGCGCCAAGCCGGCGCACAAGCGGTTCGGGGTGCAGAGCTCGACCCGCGCCTCGTCGTACCTCTACACCACGCCGGCCGAGGTCGACGCCTTCGTGGAGGGAATCATCGCCACCCAGAAGTACTTCAAGGTGGCATGAGCGTGGACCTCGACAGCCTCTACCAGGAGATCATCCTGGACCACTACCGCAACCCGCACCACGCGGGCCTGCGGGACCCCTTCGAGTCCGAGGTCCACCACGTCAACCCGACGTGCGGCGACGAGATCACGCTGCGGGTGCACCTCGACGGCGAGCCCGGCCACGAGACCGTCTCCGACGTGTCCTACGACGCCGAGGGCTGCTCGATCAGCCAGGCGGCGGCCTCGGTGATGGCCGACCTCGTCATCGGCCAGCAGGTCGACGAGGCGCTGCGCAAGCACCAGGCGTTCCTGGAGCTGATGCAGTCCCGCGGCACGATCGAGCCCGACGAGGAGGTGCTGGAGGACGGCATCGCCTTCGCCGGCGTCTCCAAGTTCCCGGCACGCGTCAAGTGCGCGCTGCTGGGCTGGATGGCCTTCAAGGACGCCACCTCGACCATCCTGGCCGGGACCGCGTCCACCACGACCCCCGAGGAGAACCGATGACCGCCGACCACAGCGACCTGCCCGACGTGCCCGAGGCCTCCGGCTCCGCCGGCACCGCCACGGTGAACCGCGAGGACGTCGTCGAGGCCATGAAGGACGTCGTCGACCCCGAGCTGGGCATCAACGTCGTCGACCTGGGCCTGGTCTACGACGTCCACATCGACGACGCGTCGGCCGCCGTGCTCGACATGACGCTGACGTCCGCGGCCTGCCCGCTGACCGACGTCATCCAGGACCAGACCAACCAGGCGCTCGAGGGTCTGGTCACCGACGTGACGATCAACTGGGTCTGGATGCCGCCGTGGGGCCCGGACAAGATCACCGAGGACGGTCGCGAGCAGCTGCGGGCGCTGGGCTTCAACGTCTGACGGACTCGCCCGACGCCCGCTGGCGGCGCAGCCCGTCCAGGGAGGCGTCGGCGTAGTAGCGCGGCTCGAGGTAGACCGACAGCTGCAGGGTCTCGCCCTCTCGCGCCGGCGTCGTCCTCGCGGTGATCTCGCCGACCAGACCGGAGGCGGCGAGGCCGACGCCGAAGCTGGTGCGGTGGGTGCTCTCCGGGTCGGCGAAGGGCCCGCTGGTGGCCAGCTCGACGCCCTCCTGCCAGCTCGCGACCGTGTCGTCCGGCAGTCCCCAGTGCTCGACCGCACGGGCCAGGGCGGCGTCGCCCTCGGCGCGGGTGTCGTAGGACTCGAACCAGGTCACCGAGGTCATCCGGTCGCGGCTGCTGTTGAAGAACGGCACGACCGTCGAGGTCCGCGCCCGCTCGGTGCCGCGGGGCCCGACCAGCTCGAGCTCGAGGAGCCGGTCGCGGGGCGAGCCGACCTGGGGGCCCAGGCGTCCGGGCTGGACGCCGACCTCCTGGCGGGTGACACGGAGGTCGCGCAGGTCGAACCGCATCCGGCCGGTCTGCTCGACGTGGGCGATGCCGGCCTCGGTGAGCAGCGAGAAACCCTCGGGACCGACGCGCGGGCCCTCGGGCTCGGGTTCGGAGAAGCAGCCCGCGGTCAGCCCGAGCGCAGCCGCGAGGACGAGCGCGCGGACCCGGACTGGCATGCGGGCTAGTTTGGCACCCATGACCCGTTCCGCGACGTACGTCGAGACTCCCGACGGCCAGATGCCCGCCCACCTCTGGCTGCCCGAGGGCGGGACCGGGCCGGGTCTGCTGCTGCTGCAGGAGATCTTCGGCATCAGCCGCTACGTGCAGTCCCGTGCCGAGGACCTCGCCGACCTCGGCTACGTCGTGCTCGCCCCGGAGATCTACTGGCGGCTCGGGGTCAGCCGCGTCGCGGAGGGGCCGCAGGCGATGGACGAGGGCCTGGCGCTCATGGGCCGGGTCGACTGGGACGCCGCGGTCCGCGACGCGGGCACCGCGCTCGGAGACCTCCGAGGGCGCCCCGAGGTCGACGGTGGCGCGGGCGTCGTGGGCTTCTGCTTCGGCGGGGGACTGGGCTTCCACCTCGCCGCCGTCGAGGAGCCCGACGCCCTGGTGGCCTACTACGGCTCCGCGATCCCGCAGCTGCTGGAGCTGGCGCCACGGGTGACGTGCCCGTCGCTGCACCACCTCGGGCTCGCCGACGCCTACATCGACGGCGACGCGCGGGCGGCGATGCTCGACGCACTGCGGTCGCGGCCCGCGACCCGGGTCGAGACCTACGAGGGCGCCGACCACGCGTTCGACAACCCCGACCTCCCGCTGCACCACGCGGACGCCTCGGCGGCGGCGTGGGAGCACACCGTGGCCTTCCTCGCCGAGCAGCTGCCCGCCACGTGAGCGCTGCCGGCGAGGTGCTGGTGCCGGCCGAGCGCGTGGTGCGCTGGACCGAGAACTTCGTCGCCCGCCACGGAGCCACGTCCTTCGTCGTCGCCGACGGGGTGCTGCACGGGACCGCGGCCGACGGGTCCGACTTCGTCGCCCGGCTGCCCTTCGACCTCGCCCACGCCGGCCCCGCCGACCCCGCGGCGCTGGCCCGGGCGTGCGTCACGCCCCCCGCCTGGGGGCTGCTGCTGGTGCGCAAGGGCGGCTTCGCGGTGGCGCGTCTGTCCGGCGACCGGCTGGTCGGCTCCAAGACCGGTCAGCGGCACGTGCAGGGTCGGACCAAGGCGGGCGGGCAGAGCCAGCAGCGCTTCGCCCGGCGGCGCGACAACCAGGCCCGGGCGGCGTACGACGCTGCGGCCGACCACGCGGCCCGCGTGCTGGGCGAGACCCCGCTGCTGCTGGTGACCGGCGGCGACCGGGAGGCCGTCGACGCGGTCGTGGCCGACCGCCGCCTGGCCGCCGTGTCCGTCGTCGGCCCGTGGCTGGCGGTCCCCGACCCTCGCCGGGCCGTGCTCGACCAGGCGGTCCGGGACGCGCAGGCGGTCCGGGTCGTGGTCCGGAACGCCTAGCGCTGGCCCCCGGTCGAGGCGGGCTGCTCGCTGAGCTCGTCGGGCGAGACCGACCCGCCGCGGGCCCGGGTGACCAGGTAGAGGTCGACCACGACCGCCCAGGAGAGCAGGCTCAGGAGCAGCTGCGAGCGGGTGTCGCTGGAGAGCGCCATCTGCACCAGGATCGCCAGGATCCCGGCGATGGCCACGATGGTCAGGGCCGGGAAGAGCCACATCCGGACCACGAGCTGCTCGTCGGGGGTCCGCCGCCGCAGCACCAGCTGCGAGATCGCGATCAGCAGGTAGACGAACAGGATCACCGCGCCCGAGGAGTTCAGCAAGAACAGGAAGACCGTGTCGGGCGAGACGTAGGCCGCGATCACGCTGAGGAACCCGATGACCGTGGAGAACAGGATCGCCCACACCGGGACCCCGCGCCGGTTCGTGGAGACCAGCACCGCGGGGGCCTCCTTGCGCGCGGCCAGCACGAAGATCATCCGCGAGGCGGTGTAGAGCCCGGAGTTCAAGCACGACAGCACGGCGGTCAGCACGACGGCGTTCATGATGTGGTCGGCGTACGGGATGCCCATCTCGCTGAAGGCGGCGACGTACGGCGAGGAGCCGAGCGCGTTGTCGTCCCACGGCACGATCAGCACCAGCAGGATCATCGAGCCGACGAAGAAGGTCGCCACGCGCAGGATGACCGACTGCGTGGCCCGGGCGATGGCGCGCTCGGGGTCGCTGGACTCGGCCGCCGCGATGGTCGCGATCTCGGCCCCCACCATCGAGAACACCACGACCACGATGCTGGAGAAGATCGCGCCGACGCCGTTGGGCACGAACCCGCCCTGGCTGGTCATCAGGCTGACGTCGAAGTCCTTGTCGGGCCAGA
The DNA here is from genome assembly GCF_003752505.1 of Nocardioides aurantiacus. Lineage (NCBI taxonomy): Bacteria > Bacillati > Actinomycetota > Actinomycetes > Propionibacteriales > Nocardioidaceae > Nocardioides > Nocardioides aurantiacus. The sequence continues at coordinate 1,563,100 of NZ_RKHO01000001.1, forward strand.
GCCCGACGACGAACAGCGTGCCGAGCACGAGGAAGACGATGATCGCGAACACCTTGATGCCGGCGAACCAGTACTCGAACTCGCCGTAGGAGCCCACCGAGACGAGGTTGGTGGCGGTCATCAGCACCATCAGCACCAGCGACATCAGCCACAGCGGGACGTCGATCCAGTAGCGCAGGATCTCCGCGCCGGCCACGGCCTCGAAGCCGACCACGATCACCCAGAAGTACCAGTACAGCCACGCCACCGAGAAGCCCGCCCAGCCGCCCAGCGCCCGCCGCGAGTAGTCGGAGAACGACCCGGTCGAGGGGTTGGCCGTGGCCATCTCGCCCAGCATCCGCATCACCAGGATGATCAGCACCCCGGTGACCAGGTAGGACAGGAACGCCGCCGGACCCGTCTGGTTGATCACGACGCCCGACCCCACGAACAGCCCGGCGCCGATCACGCCGCCGATCGCGATCATCGTCAGGTGGCGCTGCTTGAGGCCCTTCTGCAGCTGAGCGGGAGCGGACATCGCGAGATCCTCACGGCCGGGGGGCCGCGCCCGAGCAGACGGAGCCGTCCGCCAGCATCGCACGGCAGGACCGCGGCGAGCGAGGGCTGCGGGCGACTAGATGGTGAGCGAGGCCACACCCTCGAGCAGCTCCGAGACGGGCTCGCCGACCGCACGGTCCAGCAGCGTCGCCGTCGCGAAGTCGGCGGCGGCACGCTCGAAGACCGAGCCCCGTCGCAGCATGGCGTGCTTGCCGTCCTGCACGTCCAACCAGCCGAACGAGGCGGCGGTCCCGGCCACCTCCTGGCCGAGCCGTCGCGCCCGGCGGGGGTCGGCGACGCGGTCCGCGGTGCCGTGCACCATCAGCACCCGGCGACCGGCGAGCGTCGCGTGGTCGGCGGGTGCGATCCAGGCGTTGAGCGCGGCCACGCCCACGACCGGGGCGGCCGATCCCGCGAGGAGGGCCGCCCTGCCGCCGAGGGAGTGGCCGACCAGGCAGGTCGGCAGCGCGCCGAGCCGGCGGGCCACCTCGTCCAGGGCCCACAGCGCGTCGTCGACCGGGGTGTGCCCGGTGTCCCAGCCGCGGGTGGAGTTGAGCACCCGGAAGACGGCCAGCCCCCGGCCGCCCCCGACCCGGCCGACCCGCGCGATGCGCCGTGCCACCGGCACCATCCGCAGCACCGACAGCTGGGTCGGGCTGACCTCGGCGCGGTCCCGGCGGGCGGCACCCCCGTGCAGCACCAGCACGACGCCGTCGGGGTGGCGTGGCTCGCGGACGGGGACGAGACGGGGCTGCGGCACGTGGGCGCTCCTGGGCGTACGACGGGGGAGGGTGCTCGGCGACCGGCGGGTCGACGGTGATCGCGGGGGGCTGCTGCCAGGATGACGGACGTGTGGGAGCCGGACCCCTCGTGGGAGGTGCTGCCCGGCGCGGCCGGCCCGGCGAGCGCCGGGGTGTGGCGCGCCCGGTCGGGTGGTCGGAGCTGGGTCGTCAAGCGGCTGCGCCCCCCGTCTTACGACGAGCCGGGCGGTCACCTCGCGCTCGACCCCGTGCACCCCGGCTACTGGCGCCGTGAGGCCGACGCGGCCCTGACCGGCTTCGGCGACGGTCCCGGCCTGGTCCGCGCCGGCGACGGCCCGGTCGAGGAGGACGGCGAGGGCGTGACGCTGTGGAGCCCGGAGGCGGTGGGGGAGCCGCCGACGGGGCTCCACGTCGCCCGGGCCCTCGGCAGCTTCGCCGCGGCGGCGTACGACACCCCGCCGTGGGCCGCCCGCGAGCAGCTGCGCCGGCGGCTCGAGCTGGTGGAGGCCCGGGGCGGGTGGCGCACCCTGGCGCGCACCACGCTGGCCGACGTCACGAGCCTGCTGTGGGAGCGTCGCGGGCACTGGCTGGCCCGCCTCGACGAGGGGCCCCAGGGGCGGGTGCACGGCGACGCGGTGCCCTCGAACTTCCTCACCACCGGTCGGGGCGGTGCGGTCGTGGCGGTCGACTGGCAGTGCCTGGGCGTGGGACCCGTGGGTGCCGACCTGGGCTACTGGTCGCTGTCGAGCCGCGAGGAGTTCGGGGTGCTGCTGGAGGCGTTCCTCGCCGGGGTGGTCGCGGCGGCCGGTCGCGAGGTCGACGTCGAGGCCGTGGCGCGGGCGGCGCGGGTGCACGCGGCGTACTCCGTGCTGAGCCGTGCCGAGTGGGCGCTGGCCCAGGCGGCGAAGGGCGAGGGAGCGCTCGCCGGCAAGTTCCGCCACCCGGCCGTCGCGCCCTACCTGCGCGCGATCGAGCGGCAGTTCCCCCAGCTCGAGGCACTGCTCCCCTGAGCCCCGGGTCCCGAGGCGGACCCCAGCGCCTCACCGGAGGGCTGGCGCCGACCTAGGCTGACGCGGTGACCCCTGCGCACCCCCTGGCCGACCCGCGGCTCCTGCTCGGCGGCTGGCTGCTGGAGCGCACCATCGAGGACCGCCGCGGCGACCTCGACGGGGTGGTCGAGGGCCGGCTCGAGCTGGCCGAGGAGGCGCCCGACCGGCTGCGCTGGGAGGAGCGGGCCACCTGGCTCCGCCCCGGCGGCGAGGTGCCGGTGACCCGCACGCTGCGCGTCGTACGCCGCGGCGAGGGGTGGTGGGTCCTCTTCGAGGACGGGCGCGACTTCCACCCGTGGTCACCCGGCGACGCGGTGGTGCACGACTGCCGGTCCGACACCTACCGCGGCGTGGTCACCGGGTCCCCGGCCTCGTGGTCGGTGACCTGGGAGGTGACCGGGCCGGCCAAGGACTACGTGATGCACACGCGGCTGCGGCCCGCCCGCCCCGGCGAGGGGACGAGCGGGCCGCAGCAGTGACGTGCGGTGAGGAGGATCCTCAGCGGTGCAGCTTGTCGACGAGGCGCCACGCGACGGGCAGGCACCCGGCCGCGAGCAGGATCTTCAGGCCGTCGCCCAGCAGGTAGTTCTTCATGCCGATGTCGAAGGCCTCGCCGAGACCGATGCCGAGCGAGGCGGCGAGGTAGGGCAGGCCGATCGCGTAGACCACGGCGTTGCCGAGCACCATCGTGGCGATGGTGCGGCCCGGCGAGCGGTCGCCGCCACGGCTGGCCAGCAGGCCGACGACGCCGGCTGCGACCACGAAGCCGATGACGTAGCCGAGGGAGGGTGCCATCACGCCGGAGCCGCCGTCGGCGTACCACGGCATCCCGGCCATGCCGGCGAGCAGGTAGACGAGCAGCGCGAGCGCGCCACGCTGCCAGCCGAGGGCCGCACCGACCCCGAGCGCGGCGAAGGTCTGGCCGGTCACCGGCACGGGGGAGCCCGCGACCGGGATCGCGACCTGGGCGGCGAGACCGGTCAGTGCGGCACCGCCGAGGACGAGGGCGATGTCCCGGGCGAGCGCCCCGGGGACGACGTCGGCCAGGACCAGCGGGCGACGCCGGTGCAGCGGGACGGACAGGGCGGAGCTGGACATGGGGACCTCCGTGACGGACGTGCGGTGCGGCTATCTCTACCAGAACGCGACGCCCGGGACCGGCGTCGCCGTCCTACTGGACGGTGCTACCGGTGGGTCCGCCGCGAGAGCCGCGTCACAGTCGACCGGCGGAGAAGGTGTCGCAGGCCTCCAGCGAGCCCTGCTCGAGGCCGATGTTGAACCACTTCACGCGCTGGGCGGCGGAGCCGTGGGTGAAGGAGTCGGTGTCGACCCGGCCCGAGGAGCGCTGCTGGATCCGGTCGTCGCCGACCGCCTCCGCGGCGTCGATGGCCCGCTCGATGTCGTCCTGGGTCAGGTCGGAGATGATCGTCTGGCCGTCCTGGTCCCGGGTGCGGGTCGCGCTGCGGGCCCACATGCCGGCCAGGCAGTCGGCCTTGAGCTCGACCCGCACGGCGTCGCTGTCGGCGCCCTGCTGGGTGCGGATCCGGCCGAGGTCGCCCTGGAGGTCCTCCACGTGGTGGCCGTACTCGTGGGCGATGACGTAGCCGATCGCGAACGGGCCGCCCTGCGCCCCGAGCCGGCCGCGCAGCATGTCGTCGAAGAAGGTGGTGTCGAGGTAGACCAGCTGGTCGTTGGGGCAGTAGAACGGCCCCATCTCCGAGCTGGCCTGGCCGCAGCCGGACTGCGTCGATCCCTCGAACCGCACCGTCTTGATCTGCTGGTAGGCCTCGCCCGTCTGGTCGGGGTAGGCCCGGTCCCAGAAGTCCTGCACCGAGGTGGTGAACAGGTCGATCGCGCAGGCGTCGGAGCTGTTGGCGTCCTCCCCGGTGCGGCACTCGTTGGTGGTCTGCTCGCCGGTCGCGCCCGAGGAGCCGGTCCCGCCGCCCCCACCGCCTCCGCCGAGGAACTGGATGGCCACGTAGACCAGCACCACCAGGATGATCCCGCCGATCCCGAGGCCACCCTTGCCGCCGGTGGGGATGGGCAGTCGGCCGCCGCCGCCTCCCGTGCCGCCGCCGAAGCCACCGCCGCCACCGCCGCGGCGTACCTCCACCTGGCCCTGGTCGATGCGGGCCTTGGGGTTGAAGCGCATGGGTGCTCCGCTCGGTCGGGGTGGCTCGTAGACTAGGGCCCGCGGGTCGGTCGTGTCGCAGCCCGGCTGCGGCCCGCGATCCACCGTGAGTACCCCGTCCCGGGGAGCCCAGCACGGTGGCCACCCCCGACGAAGGCCTGTCGTGATCACTGTCTCCCAGCTCGAGGTGCGCGCCGGCGCGCGCCTGCTCATGAGCGACGTCAACTTCCGCATCGGCGCCGGCGACCGGGTCGGCCTGGTCGGCCGCAACGGCGCCGGCAAGACGACCATGACCAAGATCCTGGCGGGGGAGACGCTCCCGGCCGGCGGCACCGTCACCAACTCCGGGACCATCGGCTACCTGCCCCAGGACCCCCGCACCGGTGACCCCGAGGTGCTCGCACGCGACCGGATCCTCTCGGCCCGCGGTCTCGACGAGGTCGTACGCCGGCTCCGCGCCGCCGAGGCCGAGATGGGCAGCGACGACCCGAACACCCGGGACCGGGCCATGCGCCGCTACGAGAAGGCCGACGCGGCCCTGCACGCGGCCGGCGGCTACTCCGCCGAGGCCGAGGCGGCCCAGATCGCCTCCTCCATCGGCATCGCCGACCGGCTGATGGACCAGCCGCTGCGGACCCTCTCCGGTGGGCAGCGGCGCCGCGTCGAGCTCGCCCGCATCCTGTTCTCGGGCGCGGAGACGCTGCTGCTCGACGAGCCCACCAACCACCTCGACGCCGACTCGATCGTGTGGCTGCGCGACTACCTGCGCAACCACAAGGGCGGCCTGGTGGTGATCTCCCACGACGTCGGGCTGCTCGAGGCCTGTGTCAACAAGGTGCTGCACCTCGACGCCAACCGGGCCGTCATCGACGTCTACAACATCGGCTGGAAGGCCTACCTCGCCCAGCGCGAGACCGACGAGAAGCGCCGCAAGCGCGAGCGCACGAACGCCGAGAGCAAGGCCAAGACGCTCACCGACCAGGCCAACAAGATGCGCGCCAAGGCCACCAAGGCCCAGGCCGCGCAGTCGATGCTCAAGCGTGCCGAGAAGCTGATGGCCGGTGTCGAGGGCGAGCGGCAGGCCGACCGCGTGGCCAAGATCACGTTCCCCGATCCGGCCCCGTGCGGCAAGACGCCGCTCACGGCCCGGGAGCTGTCGAAGTCCTACGGCTCGCTCGAGGTGTTCACCGACGTCGACCTGGCGGTCGACCGGGGCAGCCGGGTGGTGGTGCTCGGCCTCAACGGCGCCGGGAAGACCACCCTGATGCGGATCCTGGCCGGCGTCGACCAGTCCGACACCGGCGGCGTCGTGCCCGGGCACGGCCTCAAGATCGGCTACTACGCCCAGGAGCACGAGACGCTCGACACCAACCGGACCGTGCTGCAGAACCTGCAGTCGGCGGCGCAGCAGCTCACCGACACGGAGGCGCGCTCGGTCCTGGGGTCGTTCCTGTTCTCCGGCGACGACGCCACCAAGCCCGCAGGCGTCCTCTCGGGCGGGGAGAAGACGCGGCTCGCGCTGGCCATCCTGGTGGTCTCCAGCGCCAACGTGCTGCTGCTCGACGAGCCGACCAACAACCTCGACCCCGCCTCCCGCGAGGAGGTCCTCGCGGCGATCCGCTCCTACGCCGGCGCGATCGTGCTGATCACGCACGACGAGGGCGCCGTCCACGCGCTCGAGCCCGACCGGGTGCTGATCCTGCCCGACGGGGTCGAGGACCTCTGGACGCCCGACTACGCCGACCTGGTGTCGCTGGCCTGAGCGTCGGTGCGGGGCCGGGTGTCGGTGGCGCGCACTAGCCTCGGGCCCATGTCCACCGGCTCCTCACCCTCCACCACGCCCTTCCCCGACACCGAGCGGCTGAGCCGGGTCGGGTTGCGGGCCGAGCTCGACGGGGCCGTGCTGACCGTCACCCTCGACCGGCCGCAGCGCCGCAACAGCCAGACCCCGGGCCAGTGGCACGCCCTGGGCGACCTCGGCGCGTCGGTGCCCGACGAGGTCCGGGTGGTGGTGGTGCGCGGCGAGGGGGCGACGTTCTCGGCCGGCCTCGACACGCGCCTGCTGGGCCCCGACGGCGTCCCGGGGGAGGACTCGGTCCACGACCTGATGCGCGGCGACGACCAGCACGTGCTGGACACCATCGACGCCTACCAGCGCGGCTTCACCTGGCTGGGCGACCCCCGGTTCGTCTCGGTCGCGCAGGTGCGCGGGCACGCCATCGGCGCGGGGTTCCAGCTGGCCCTGGCCTGCGACCTGCGGGTGGTGGCCGAGGACGCGCTGTTCTGCATGAAGGAGCCGGCGCTGGGCCTGGTGCCGGACCTGGCGGGAACAAAACCCCTGGTCGAGCTGGTTGGCTACTCGCGGGCGCTGGAGATCTGCGCGACGGCGAGGTTCCTCGGGGCCGAGGAGGCACGTCACCTCGGCCTGGCCACCGCGGTGGTGCCGGGCGACGACCTCGAGGCCACCACGGCCGACCTCGTCGAGGCCCTGCTCTCCAGCGACGCAGGAGCGGTCCGCGAGACCAAGGCACTGCTGCAGTCAGCAGGCAGCCTCGGTCTGGAGGAGCAGCGCCTGCGCGAGCGACAGGCACAGCTGCGTCGGTTCCGGGCCCTCACCGCGAGGGGCTGAGCGGCCGGGCAGCCGGGAAGGAGAACCCATGAGCGGCATGAGTCCCTGGGCGATGCTCGGGTCGGCCCGGCGCGACCGGTCGGTGGTGGACCACCGGCTGAGCCGCGACACGGTGCGTCGGGTCGTCGGCTTCGCCCTGCCCCACCGGGCGTTGATCGCGGGGTTCCTGACCTTCGTGGTCCTCGACGCCGCCCTGGTGGTCGTCAACCCGCTGCTGGTCAAGCACCTCCTCGACGACGGGGTCCTGGCCCAGGACGTCTCCGTCGTGGTGTGGCTGGCCGTCGCGATGGGCGTCACCTCGATCCTCTCCGCCGGGCTGGGTGTGGGGTCGGGCTTCTTGTCCTCGCGCATCGGCGAGAGCCTGATCTTCGACCTGCGCACCCAGGTGTTCGCCCACGTCCAGCGGCTCAGCCTCGCCTTCTTCACGCGCACCCAGACCGGCGCGCTCGTCTCCCGGCTCAACAACGACGTCGTGGGGGCGCAGCGCGCCTTCACCTCGACGCTGTCCAGCGTGGTCTCCAACTCGATCAGCGTGGTCGTCGTGGGGATCACGATGTTCGCGCTCAGCTGGCAGGTCACGCTGGCCTGCCTGGCGCTGTTCCCGCTGCTGCTGCTGGCCTCGCGCTGGGTGGGCCGTCAGATCAGCGGCCTGACGCGGCGCCAGATGGACGGCAACGCCGACCTGGGCAACATGATGACCGAGCGCTTCAACGTGGGCGGCGCGCTGCTGCTCAAGCTGTTCGGCCGACGCGACGAGGAGGACGACCGCTACGCCGAGAAGGCCGGCGTGGTGCGCGACCTCGGCATCCGGATCGCGCTCGTCACCCGGATCTTCATGGCCTTCATGATGCTGATCCCGGCGCTGGCGACCGCGCTGGTCTACGGCATCGGCGGCACCCTGGCCGTGAGCGGGGCGCTCACCATCGGCACCCTGACCGCGCTCGCGACGCTGCTGCTGCGACTGCTCGGGCCGATGCAGGGCCTGTCCAACGTGCGTGTCGACGTGATGACCGCGCTGGTCAGCTTCGACCGCGTCTTCGAGGTGCTCGACCTGCCCTCCACCGTGGCGGAGAAGGACGACCCCGTGGAGGTCGACCCCCACCACGGCCGGGTGCAGTTCTCCCACGTCGGCTTCGGCTACCCCTCCGCCGAGGAGGTCTCCCTGGCCAGCCTCGAGACCGTCGCACGGGTCGAGACCCGCGACAACGGGCCCGTGCTGCACGACGTCGACTTCGTGGCCGAGCCCGGCCAGATGGTGGCCCTGGTGGGCCCCTCGGGCGCCGGCAAGACCACCATCACCCACCTCGTCGCCCGGCTCTACGACGTGACGAGCGGGGCCGTGCTGGTCGGCGGCCACGACGTCCGCGAGGTGTCGCTGCAGTCGCTGGAGGACTCCGTCGGCTACGTCACCCAGGACGCCCACATGTTCCACGACACCATCCGCGAGAACCTCCGCTACGCCCATCCCGACGCCTCGGACGAGCAGGTCTGGGCGGCCCTGGAGGCGGCGCGGATCGCCTCGCTGGTGCGCTCGATGCCCGACGGCCTCGACACCGTCGTGGGCGACCGCGGCTACCGGCTCTCCGGGGGCGAGCGGCAGCGGCTGGCCATCGCCCGGCTGCTGCTCAAGGCGCCGTCCATCGTGGTGCTCGACGAGGCCACCGCCCACCTCGACTCCGAGTCGGAGTTCGCGGTGCAGCAGGCCCTGGACTCCGCCCTGGAGGGACGCACCTCGCTCGTCATCGCCCACCGGCTCTCCACCGTCCGCAACGCCGACCTGATCCTCGTCGTCGACGGCGGTCGCATCGTGCAGCGCGGCACCCACGCCGAGCTGCTGGCCGCCGGCGGCCTCTACGCCGACCTGCACCGCACCCAGTTCGAGGAGGACGCCCCCGCCCCGCAGACGGTGGGCTGAGCCGCGCCCGGGCCGGTCGGTGTCCCCTAGCGTGGGGGCATGGACCTCCAGCTGACCGACCGTGTCTTCCTCGTCACCGGGGGCGCTCGCGGCCTGGGCCGGGCCAGTGCCGAGCTGCTCGTCGCCGAGGGCGCGCGCGTGGTGCTGTCGGGGCGGAGCGAGAGCTCGCTCGGCGAGGCCGTGACCGCGCTGGGCGAGGACCGGGCCACCGCGGTGGTCGCCGACAACGCCGACCCCGCCACCGCCCACCGGCTCGTCGAGACGGCCCTGTCGCGCTGGGGCCGGCTCGACGGGGCCCTGGTCTCGGTCGGTGGACCACCGCCCGGCTCGGTGATGGAGACCGAGGACCGGATCTGGAGCGAGGCCTTCGAGTCGATCGTCGTCGGAGGCCTGCGGGTCGCACGGGCGACCGCGCGGGCCGTCGAGGGGCCGGCGTCGATCGTGTTCGTGCTCTCCACGTCGGTGCGCGAGCCGGTGGCCGGCCTGGCGGTGTCCAACGGCCTGCGTCCGGGCCTGGCCATGGCGGCCAAGGTGCTCGCCGGCGAGCTCGGGCCGCGGCAGGTGCGCGTCAACGGCCTGCTGCCCGGGCGCATCTCCACCGACCGGGTGGCCGAGCTCGACCAGGCGACCGGCAACGCCGAGGAGGCCCGACGCCGGGCGGTGGCCTCGATCCCGCTCGGACGCTACGGCCGGCCCGAGGAGTTCGCCGCCGCGGCGGCGTTCCTGCTCAGCCCGGTCTCATCCTTCGTCACGGGGACGATGCTGCCCGTGGACGGCGGTCTGCTGCGCGGGCTCTGAGTCACGGCCGGGGCGGCGTCGCGCCTCGCCCGCGGGCGTGCCCTCCCGTCGCCGGCCGCGCAGCTCGTCGTAGGCCAGGTAGGCGAACCCGAAGACGGCCAGCGCCCCGAAGAACCACCACTGCAGGCCGTAGAAGAAGTGCGGGCCGTTGCTGCCGGCGTCCGGGAGCTCGGTGAGGGCGAGCTGCTGCTCCGGCTCCGGGCTCTCCTCGGCCAGGTCGAGGAACCCGCGGTAGAGCGGGTGGGGGACCGCCTCGGCGGCCGCCTGCGAGGACACGGCCCGGGTGCTGAGGTCCTGGACCTGCGTCGCGCCGCCGGTCGCGTCCTGCCGGACGTAGCCGGTCACCGTGACCGTCCCCTCGGTCGCGGGTGGCAGGTCGGGGCGGGTGCGGCCGGAGTTGTCGGTCGCGAGCCAGCCACGGTCGACCAGCACCGCGGTGCCGTCCTCGGTGACCAGGGGGGTGACGACGTCGACGCCGGCACCGCCCTCGCGGGTCTGGTACTTCAGCACGATCGTGTGCTCGTCGTCCCAGGTGCCCCGGGCGGTCACCCGCTGCCACGCCGCCTCGGCCGGGGGCTGTCGATCGGTGGAGAGCACCTCCTCGACGGGCACGGGAGCCGCGCGGAGGTTGGTGCTCACGATGCGGTTCTCCTGCTTGCGGTCCTCCAGCCGGCCGAACTGCCACTGCCCCAGCAGCAGGGTCAGGTAGGCCAGGAGCGCGACCACGACGGCGAACACGACCCAGCGACGTGACAGCAGGAACCCCACGGCACGAGCGTAGTTCGGGGTTCCGTCCCTAGACTGGCCGGGTGAGCGCCCACGACGACATCCAGCCAGCCCCGGCGGGCGGCCTGCTCGACGGCTTCGGCCGGGTCGCCACCGACCTGCGGGTCTCCCTGACCGACCGGTGCAACCTGCGGTGCAACTACTGCATGCCGGCCGAGGGGCTCGACTGGATGCCCACCGACCAGACGCTGACCGACGACGAGGTCGTCCGTCTGGTGAGGATCGGCGTCGAGGACCTCGGCATCCGCGAGGTCCGCTTCACCGGGGGGGAGCCGCTGCTGCGCCGGGGGCTCACCGACATCGTCCGGCGTACGGCGCAGCTGCGCCCGCGCCCGGAGGTCTCGCTCACCACCAACGCCCTCGGCCTCGCCCGCACCGCCGGGGCCCTCGCCGAGTCGGGCCTGGACCGGGTGAACGTCAGCCTCGACACCATCCGCGCCGACGTGTTCGCGCAGATCACGCGCCGCGACCGGCTGCACGACGTGGTCGCCGGGCTCGAGGCGGCGGACGCGGCCGGCATCGGCCCGATCAAGATCAACGCCGTGCTGCTGCGCGGCGTCAACGACCACCTCGCGCCGGAGCTGCTCGGCTGGTGCCTGGAGCGCGGCTACCAGCTGCGGATCATCGAGCAGATGCCGCTCGACGCCCAGCACGCCTGGTCCCGGGAGGGCATGGTCACCGCCGAGGAGATCTTCGCCTCGCTGGCCACCGCCTTCACGCTGACGCCCGACCCCGACCACCGCGGCAGCGCCCCGGCCGAGACGTTCCTCGTCGACGGCGGGCCCGCCCGTGTCGGGGTGATCGCCTCGGTGACGCGCCCGTTCTGCGGCGACTGCGACCGGGTGCGGCTCACCGCAGACGGTCAGGTCCGCAACTGCCTGTTCGCCCGTGAGGAGTCCGACCTGCGGGCGGCGCTGCGCGGCGGTGCGAGCGACGACGAGATCGCCGACCGCTGGCGCCTGGCGATGGTCACCAAGCGTCCCGGCCACGGCATCGACGACACCACGTTCCTGCAGCCGACGCGTCCGATGTCGGCGATCGGCGGCTGACCGGGAGACCGACCGGGCGGCTGCTCGGCGGCCGGTCGACCCGCTGCGTGCGACGCCCGCCTCAGGCGTGCGGGACGACGTCGCGCAGGAACTGGCGCGCGGCGAGGAAGTCGCCCAGGGAGCCGCGGTGCTCCTCGCACGCCAGCCACACCTTGCGCCGGTCGGGCGTGTGCAGCTTGGGGTTGTTCCACAGCAGCTGGTGGGTCGCGGGGGCCTGGCAGCCCTTGGCCGAGCAGGTGGCCTCGACCTCGGGGGCGGTCTCGTCGGCCGTGCTCACCCGAGCTCCTTGTAGCCCCGCCCGGGCTGCACCAGGTCGGCGCCGTCGGTGCGCGGTGCGGCGCTGTTGGCCACGATCACCGCGACGTAGGGCAGGAAGACCGCGCCGAAGATGAGGACCCAGCGGACCCAGCCCGGACCGACCACGGCCGCGCCGACGAAGCAGAGCGTCCGCACGACCATCGAGATGATGTAGCGGCGTCGCCGCCGGTCGAGGTCGTCGCGGTGGCTCTGGGGTGCGGTCGTGATGCGGACCGGCTCGGTACCGCGCCGGTTGCTGCGTGTTCCTGCCACACCTCCCAGCGTACGGGCGGGCTCCCAGCCCCTCGGGCGGCCGGGGGAGCCGCAGTGCGACACTGGCGCCGTCATGGGGCCCCGAGCCTCCACCGCGCACCCAGGAGGACGTTGATGTCCGACCGCACCTACCGAGTGACCGAGATCGTCGGCACCTCCACCGAGGGCATCGACCAGGCGATCCGCAACGGCGTCGAGCGCGCCGCGCGCACGCTGCGCCACGTCGACTGGTTCGAGATGACCCAGGTCCGCGGCCACGTCAAGGACGGCCAGGTGGAGCACTTCCAGGTCGGTCTCAAGGTCGGCTTCCGGCTCGAGGACGACTGAGGCGTTGGGCTCCTCGGCCGAGGGCACGTCCGGTTCGGCCCTGGTCGAGCTGAGGGTGCTCGAGGGACCCAACCTCTACTTCCCCCGCGCGGCGGTGAAGCTCACCGTCGACGTCCACCCGTTGGCCGCGGCCGACGAGGCCACGCTGCGGGCGCTGGCCGCCGGGCTGGGCCTGCGCTCGGTGCGTGCCGGGGCACCGCTCAGCGGGTTCCGCCAGCGGGCGCTGGTGCGCGTGGTCACCGCCGTGGTGCGGCGGGTGGCGCGCGAGTCGGGCACCACCCGGCTCGGCGTACGGGTGCGGGCCACGGCCGAGGCCGACCGTCTCGTGGTGGCCTTCCCCTGGCGTGACCGCGCCCGGGCGCAGGCACTGGGGCAGCAGGTGGTCGCGGTGCTCGACGGACTGGAGGGGGGCGGCTCCCTGGAGGAGCTCGTCGCCGCCGCCGCCGCGGTGGTGCGGGACACCCCTCGCGGCCCCGGCCCCACGACCGTGCGGCCCCGGGTCCCCCTCGTGGCGGTCACCGGCACGAACGGCAAGACGACCACCTCGCGCATGGTCGCGCACATCGCCCGCGAGGCGGGCCACCACGTGGGGTGGTCCAGCACCGACGGGGTGTACGTCGACGGGGTGCTCGTCGAGCCGGGTGACTACTCCGGCCCCTCGGGTGCCGGGCAGGTGCTCTCCCGCCCGGAGGTCGACTTCGCGGTGACCGAGACCGCCCGCGGCGGCATCCTGCTCAAGGGCATCGGCGTCACCAGCAACGACGTCTCCGTCGTCACCAACGTGACCGCCGACCACCTCGGCCTGCAGGGCATCGACACCGTCGACCAGCTGGCCGAGGTCAAGGCCGTCGTGCCCTCGATCACCCGGCGCGACGGCTGGGCCGTGCTCAACGCCGACGACCCGCGGACGCTGGCCATGCGCGGCGTCACCAAGGCGCAGCCGTGGCTGTTCTCCCGCGACCCCGACTCTCCCGCGCTGCGCGAGGTGCTGGGCGCGGGCGGTCGCGCCACCACCGTCATCGACGGGTGGATCACCGTCCTGGAGGGCCGCGGCTCCGACCTGCTCCTCGAGCTGGTCGACGTGCCGATGACCCTGGGCGGGCTGTCACGCTTCAACGTGGAGAACGCCCTCGCCGCGGCGTCGGCCGGCCTGGCCGCCGGGCTCGGTCGCGAGCACGTCGTGGCCGGGCTGCGCTCCTTCCGGCCCGACGCCGAGCACAACCCGGGCCGGATGAACTTCTTCACCGTCCCCACCGAGCGCGGCGACCTGTGCGTGGTGATGGACCTCGCGCACAACGAGGCCGGCCTCGAGGCGATGGTCGAGATCATGCGGGGCGTGCGCGCGCCGGGTGGACGGCTGCTGTTGGGGCTCGGCGCGGTCGGTGACCGCACCGACGAGCTGCTCGAGGCACTCGGCGAGATCGCCGCCCGTGACACCGACGTGGTCGCGATCGGGCACAAGCAGAAGTACCTCCGCGGTCGCACGGTGGCGGAGATGGACGCCCTGCTCCGCGCCGGCGCGGAGCGCGTCGGGGTCACCGACGTCACGTCGTACCCCACCGAGCTGGCCTCGCTGCAGGCCCTCGTCGCCCAGGCCGGGCCCGACGACGTCGTGGGCCTGATGTGCCACGCGGAGCGCCAGGAGGTCTACGACTGGCTGGCCACGCTCGGTGCCACGCCCGACTCCGCGGAGCAGCTCGCCACGCGCGTACGGCGGGCGGCGGCGCAGGACTGAGCCGGGTTGGTGGAGACTGTCGGTCATGACCGACTCACGACGCCTCGCCGTCCTCATCGACGCCGACAACGTCTCCTCCAAGGTCTCGACCGACCTGTTCGCCGAGCTCGCGGGCTACGGCCTGCTGACCGTGAAGCGCGCGTACGGCGACTGGACCACCGACCAGCTCAACGGGTGGAAGAAGCGGCTCCACGAGCACGCCATCTCCCCGATGCAGCAGTTCGCCTACACGACCGGCAAGAACTCCAGCGACTCCGCGCTCATCATCGACGCGATGGACCTGCTGTACGCCGGCAACCTCGACGGCTTCGTCATCGTCTCCAGCGACAGCGACTTCACCCGCCTGGCCACCCGGCTGCGCGAGTCGGCGATGACCGTCTACGGCGTCGGCGCCGGCAAGACGCCCCGCGCCTTCCGTGACGCCTGCGACAAGTTCACCTTCCTCGAGGTGCTCGGCGCCGCCGTCGCCGAGGACGAGGAGGAGGAGCCCGCCCCGCAGCGCAGCCGGCGGTCGTCGCGCGGGGGTGGCGGAGGTGGTGGCGCCGGCGGCGAGAGCCCCGAGCCCCGCGAGACCAGCGACGCCGGCACCCGCGACCAGGCAGCGGTGCTGCAGAGCGTGCTGTCGCGCAGCCTCAACAAGGCCGACTCCGACGACGAGGACTGGACGACCCTCGGCTCGCTCGGCACCCTGCTGACCCGCACCGACCCGTCCTTCGATGCCCGCACCCACGGGTTCGGCAAGCTGAGCGACCTGATCCGCGAGCAGCCCTTCCTCGAGACCCGCACCATCACCACGGCCGCCGGCACCGAGCAGCTGATGGTGCGGCTCAAGGGCCGCCGCCGCAACAACCGCGGCCCCGGCCGCCGCTCGCGCGGCGAGGGCGCTCCCGAGCAGGTCCAGGAGCAGCCGACGCCGGAGCCCCCCGGCGACTCCGCCCCGGAGCCGGTCGTCGAGCCGGCCGTCGCCCCCGGCGTCGTCGACGTGCCCGAGGTCCCCGAGGCCGCTCCCGCGCAGGCCGAGGTCCCCGAGGTCGAGAGCGTCACCCCGGTGGCGCCCGAGACCGTGGACGGCGACGAGCCCGGCGACGAGCTTGTCGAAGCGGAGCCGGTGAAGAAGACCGCAAAGAAGGCTGCCAGGAAGGCACCCGCCAAGAAGGCGGCCGCCAAGACCGCGGCTGCGAAGAAGGCGCCGGCCAAGAAGACGGCCAAGAAGACGTCGGCGAAGAAGTCCGCCCCCGCGGAGGGGACGAGCGCTCCGGAGACCACCGAGCCCGCCCCGCAACCCGCCGTCGAGGCGGAGCCCGCGGCGGCACCCGCGCCCGGCGGTCACACCGTCACGGTGGGCCGCACGTCGCGCCGGTCGGCCAAGCGCGCAGCCGGGCCGTCGAAGGCGACCGACGAGGCACCCGCTCCGTCCTAGGCGACCGCGGGGACCGCTCCCGCCGTTGGTGGAACGGTCGTTCCACCAAGGCGCGTTGGTGGAACAGCTGTTCCACCAACGCCGGGAACGGACCCGAGGCGGGTCGGGCTGGCTCTGGGCCCGCCCAGGGGGCCGGTCGTGAGGTCAGGCCGTGGGGTCGGCCGTGGGGTCAGGCCGTGGGGTCGGTCGGCGGCGTCCAGTCGGGGTCGGCCACGGGCGCGTCGCTCGACCCGGCACCGGCGCCGGCCTGGGCATGGGGCGACCAGTTCTCCAGCTCGCTCATGACCAGCGGGTGCTGGTCGACGCAGACCACGACGAGGTCGCCGTAGTTCGCGCGGCTCATCGCGTGGTGCACGGCCTCGATCTCGTCGAGGATGACCTCGAGCTGCTTGCAGCGGCTGCCGGCGTCCATGGCCCGGCGTACCCCCTCGGCGACGAGGGAGGCGGTCTCGCCGCGCTCGCGGCGGCGCAGCGCCTTGTCCTCGCGCACCACGACCACGTCGAAGTGCTGGGCCGCGACGTCGCCGAGCTCGCGCATGTCCTCGTCGCGGCGGTCGCCGGCGGTGGCGATGACGCCGATGCGCGACGGCTTGCCCAGCTCGTGACCGGAGTCGAGGCTCTCCCCGAGCCGGTCGACGAAGTCACCCAGCGCGCGCATGCCGGGCGCGTTGTGGCAGTAGTCGACGATGACGTTGACCCCGTTGACCTCGATCTCGTTGAGGCGTCCGGGGGAGAGGTAGTAGCTGGTGGAGAAGGTCCGCAGGCCCTGCCGGATGTCGTGCAGCGGAGCGCCCGCGGCGAAGGCGGCGGCTGCGGCGGCGAGGGTGTTCTGGACGTTCATCCGGGCGCGGCCCGAGAACGTGGCGGGGAGCAGGTGGGTGAAGGCCAGCTGCATCTGGCGGGCACCGTGGCGCACCACGATCATCTCGCCGCGCTCGGTGCGCTGCAGCACCAGCGCCTTGCCGCCCCGGCGGCAGTGGGCGTCGATGAGGTCGATCTCCTCCGAGCCGGGCTCGGCCATGGAGAACCACACCACCTGGCCCGAGCAGCGCCGGCGCATCTGGCGCACCAGCGGGTCGTCTGCGTTGAGCACGGCGTGGCCGTCGCGCGGCACGGCCTCGACCAGGACGGCCTTGACGTCGGCGAGCTGCTCGACGGTGTCGATGCCGCGCAGGCCGAGGTGGTCGGGCTGCACGTTGAGCACGACGGCGACGTCGTTGCGCTCGTAGCCCAGGCCCTCGCGCAGGATGCCGCCGCGCGCGACCTCGAAGACGGCGAAGTCGACGCGGGGGTTCTGGAGCACCATCCGCGCGCTGCGCGGGCCCGAGGCATCCGAGCGGATCAGCAGCCGCTCGTCGATCACGACGCCGTCGGTCGAGGTCATGCCGACCTTGCGACCCATTCCCTTGAAGATGTGGCTGATCATCCGGCTGGTGGTCGTCTTGCCGTTGGTGCCGGTGACGGCCACGATCGGGATCCGGCTCGGGGTCCCCGGCGGGATCAGCATGTCGACGACCGGCTTGGCGATGAACTGCGGCTCGCCGATGGTCGGGTGGGTGTGCATCCGGAAGCCCGGGGCGGCGTTGACCTCGCAGATCGCGCCGCCGGTCTCGCGGACCGGCTGGGTGATGTCGGGGCAGATGAAGTCGATGCCGGCGATGTCGAGCCCGATCATCCGGGCCGCCTCCTCGGCGATCTCGACGTTCTCGGGGTGCGCCTCGAAGGTGCGGTCGATGGAGATGCCGCCGGTGGACATGTTGCCGGTGAGTGCGAGCTTGACCATCTCGCCCTCGGCGGGCACGGAGTCCAGCGTGTGGCCCTGGCCGGCCAGCACCTCCTCGGCGGCCGCGTCGACCTTGATCCGGGTCAGCACCTTCTCGTGGCCCAGGCCGCGGCGCGGGTCGGCGTTGGTGAGGTCGACCAGCGACCGCACGGTGCTGGTGCCGTCACCGGTCACCGAGGCGGGGACCCGCTCGGCGATCGCGGCCATCCGGCCGTCGATGATCAGGCAGCGGTAGTCCTTGCCGGTGACGAAGGACTCCACGATCACGGTGCCGCGGCGGGACTGGGCACGCGCCACGTCGAAGGCCTCGCGGACGTCGTCGTCGGACTGCAGGTCCAGGCACACGCCGCGACCGTGGTTGCCGTCCAGGGGCTTCACGACGACCGGGAAGCCGATCCGGCGCGCCATGGCGACCGCCTGGTCCGCCGTACGCACCGACTCCTGCTTGGGCACGGGCAGCCCGGCGGCGCCGAGCAGCCGGGTGGTGAGGTCCTTGTCGGAGGCGATGTCGACCGCGATCGAGCTGGTCTCCGAGGTCATGGTGGCGCGGATCCGCTTGGCGTGGACGCCCTGGCCCAGCTGCACCAGCGAGTGCTGGTTGAGCCGGATCCAGGGGATGTCGCGCGAGACGGCCTCGTCGAGGATCGCCTGCGTGGAGGGGCCGAAGGCGGTGCGCTGGGCCCGCAGGATGAAGGCGTCGAGCTCGGCCTCGAAGTCCAGCTCGGGATCGGGCTGGACGAGGTGGTTGACCAGGCGTACGGCGAGCCGGGCGGCCGCCAGCCCGACCTGTTCGTCGACGTAGCCGAAGATGACGTTGTAGTGGCCCGGCCGGCCCTTGACCTGACGGGTCTTGCCGCGCCGTACGTCGTGGCCGACCACCTGCTGCAGCGCCAGCGCGCAGTGCTCGGCGACGTGGCCGAGCCAGGTGCCCTCGTGCAGCCGCTCCACGAACCCACCGCGCCGACCGCGCGAGCAGGAGTGCTCGCGCAGGCCGGGCAGGGCCTCGAGGAGGTGCTCGGTGAGGCCGGGGATCGTGTTGGTGGGGTACTCCTCGATGACGCCGAGGTCCACCACGAGGTGGATCGCCTTGTCGTAGGACCACACGTTGGCGCCGCGGTAGACGCGGGTCTCCACGATCGCGAGGTCCGGGGTGGGCCGACCGCCGCCGCTCACCTGGGTCACGCCGCTGCGCGGCTCGGGGGAGTGGTCGTCACGGCGGTCCTGGGGGCTCTGCGTCACGGTCGGGCTCCTCTGCTCCGTCGGGCCACCCGGCGGCGGAGCACCGAGGGCGAGGCGTCGTCGGCGGCGATGTCGCGCGCCAGCTTGGACAGGTCGCGGTTGGCCACGGCCAGCTCGTCCGCCTCCGCGGGGTCGCCGACGGTGGGGGCCGGGAGCAGCGTGCGGTCGGTCAGGTCGAAGTGGGACCCGGCGGGCAGCGCGTGCAGCACCACCCCCGAGGCCAGGATCGGCCGGTGCTCCTTGGCGGCGTGGGCGTCGGTGACCATCGTGCTGCCGTCCAGCAGCGTCACCACGCCGCGGCCGACCACCTCGAGCCGCTGGCGGCCGTCCTCGTCGGTCGTGACGACCGCCGCGGTGTCCTCGTCGACGCCGATCCCGAGCAGCTGGGGGCTCTGGGAGACGATCATCAGCAGCCGTCCGTAGCGGTTGCGCTGCGCGAAGTGCTGGTCGACGACGCAGTCCGCGAGCAGCCCCAGCCCGGCGGCGACCTGGGTCATCCGCTGCTTGGCCGTCGCGCCGCCCGGGCCGAAGGCGACCATGTGCGAGGACTGGATGCTGGCGCCGGCCGAGGTGCCGCCGACGGTCACGCCGCGGCGGTGGGCGTCGTGGAGCGCGTCGCCGAAGGGTGTCCCCGCGACGACGGTGCCGAGCTTGAGCTGGTTGCCGCCCGTCATGAAGACGCCGGTGGCGCGGTCGAGCTCGGCCACCAGCGCCGGGTCGAAGGCCTCGGCGCGGTCCTGCGGGCGGACGCCGTAGACCTCGGCGGCCCCCAGCTTGGCGAACACCGCGGCGTACACCTCGACGATCTCGTCGCCGAGCGAGGAGGCGGTGGGGACCACCGCGATCCGGGCCTGCTCACCGCCGGCGCGGCGGACGAAGTCGGCGAGGACGGCCCGCTTGCCGAGCTTGTCCTCGGCCCCGCCGATGACGACGAGGTCACCGCGGGAGGACCCCGGCACGGGCGTGGCACCGAATGGCATGACAGGCAGCCTAGGGGGTGGAAGATTGACGGTGTGACCCCCTCTTCCCCCGACGATCCTGCGGTCCCGCAGCGCCTCCTCGTGGTCCTCCGGCACGCTCGTGCCGAGTCCTTCGCCGAGGAGGACCACGCCCGGCGACTGACCGCCCGGGGCCGCCGCGACGCCGCCGCCGTGGGGGAGTGGCTGGCCGGCACGGACGTCCGGCCGGACGTCGCGCTGGTGTCCTCGGCCGCCCGCACCCGCGAGACCTGGGACCTCCTGACGGCCGCCCTGGCCGACGCCCCCGAGGCGCAGGTCCGCGACGACCTCTACTCCGCCTCGGCCGACACCGTCCTCGACGCCCTCCGCGCGGTGCCCGAGGACGTCACGACCGTGATGTACGTCGGCCACAACCCGACCGCCGCGTCGCTGGCGCAGGCCCTGGAGGACGGGGAGCCCGACGTCGAGGCGTTCGTCGCCCTGAGCCGAGGCTTCCCGCCCGGGGCGGCCGCGGTGCTGCGCGTGCCGGTCGCCTGGTCCGACCTGGACGCAGCCGGTGCGCGGCTGGTCGACTTCCACGCCCCCGTCGGCTGATGTCGCTCGTCGTGCCCGGCCCGGGGTCGCAGGCCGCGTTCACCTACGCGCCCGTCGGCGGCACCCGGGAGACCGGCCCGCCGCCTGCGGGCTACCGCGCCGTGCGGGAGCGCCGCCGGGTCGGCACCACCGAGGCCGACCTGGAGGCCGCGGCCGCGTTCGTGCTGGGCTTCGGGATGCAGCGCGCCCTCGGTCTCGACCCCGTCTCGGTCTCCCCGGTCGCCGTCGAGGGGGTCACGGTGGTGCTGACCGCCGGCGCCGGCCCGCTGCGGCTGCGGGCTCCCACGCGGGTGGTCTACGTCGTCGACGAGCCCGACCGGCGCGGCTTCGCCTACGGCACCCTGCCCGGTCACCCCGAGAGCGGCGAGGAGCTGTTCGTCGTCGAGCGGACGGCCGCGGGCGTCGTCGCCGAGGTGCGGGCCTTCTCGCGTCCGGCCTGGGGCCTCCTGCGGGCGGCCGGACCGGCCGGTCGGCTGGCCCAGCGGTTCGCGGCCCGGCGCTACCTGGCGGCCTGCGCCCGGGCGTGCGCCGACGCGCGGGGCGACGGCGCGGCCGGGTGAGCGGTGCTCAGACCTCGGGCTCGGGCGTGGTGAAGCCGGCCTCGGCGTCGGCGGCCACGACCTCCTCGCGCGTGATGCCGAGCAGGTAGAGGACGGCGTCCATGTAGGGGACGTTGACCGACGTCTGCGCCGCCTCCTGGACGACCGGCTTGGCGTTGAAGGCGATGCCCAGGCCGGCCGCGTTGAGCATGTCGAGGTCGTTGGCGCCGTCGCCGATGGCCACCGTGGAGGTGACGGGCACACCCACCTCGGCGGCGAACCGGCGCAGCGCGTCGGCCTTGCCGGCCCGGTCGACCACGGGTCCGACGACGCGGCCGGTGAGCCGCCCGTCGAGGACCTCGAGCTCGTTGGCGACCGCGAAGTCGATGCCGAGGTCCGCGGCCAGCCGGTCGGTGAGCTGGGAGAAGCCGCCGCTGACGATCGCGAATCGGTAGCCGAGCCGCTTCAGCACCCGGACGGTGGTCCGGGCCCCGGGGGTGAGCTGCAGCTCGTCGTACACCTCGTCGAGGGCGGTGGCCTCCAGACCCTCGAGCAGCGCGACGCGGGAGCGCAGGCTCTCGGCGAAGTCGAGCTCGCCGCGCATCGCCTCCTCGGTGACCCGCGCGACCTCCTCCTCGCAGCCGGCCTTGGCGGCGAGCATCTCGATGACCTCGCCCTGGACGAGGGTGGAGTCGACGTCCATCACGATCAGCCGCATGCCGCGGCGCAGCAGGCTCGCGGGCTGGACCGCGATGTCGACGCCCTGGACGGCGGCCTCGCGGGCCAGCAGGTCCCGGAGCTGGTCGGGGTCGGTGCCGGACACGTGCAGGTCGATGGCGGTGATCGGGTAGCGGGCCATCCGCTCGATGCGATCGATATTGGCGCCGGTGTCGGCCACCCGGCCGGCGATGGCGGCGACGGCGGCGGCGCGCAGCGGGCTGCCGAGCACGGTCACGTGGCTGCGGCCCTCGGGGCGCGGCCGGTTGTCGCCCGAACCCTGGACGACCTCGACGGTCATGTCGAGGTCGGCGGCCACCTGCTCCAGCGCGTTGCGCAGCGCCTGCCACTGTCGCGGCGAGGAGACCAGCAGCCCGAGGACGAGGCGTCGCCGCAGCACGATCTGCTCGATGTCGAGCACCTCGACCGAGAAGGCGGCCAGGGTGTCGAAGACCAGCGAGGTGACACCCGGACGGTCACGGCCGGTGAGGGTCACCAGGAGGGTCCGCTCCCCCCCGGGAGGCTCGGGGGCGGGTCCAGCGGGGACGTCGGGCTGCTCCGGCACGCGGACGAGGCTAGCGGTCGTGACGCCCGGTGCAGGCGCCGACCACGGCCCGGCGGGCGGCCCGGTCGAGGTCGGCCAGCGCCTCGCGGCGCCGGGCCACCTCGTGGGTCGACAGCGCGCCGCCCTCGTCGGCCCGGGCGGCGTCGACGACGTCGAGGCACAGCGCGGCCCGCTCGAGGGTCTCGCGACGCCGCGGGTCGAGGACCGGCGGGAGCGGCAGCGGGGGCCGGTGGCGCAGGTTCATCAGCAGGTCGGGCACCTCGGGGCTCCACGACGCGACGTCGAGGTCCACCAGGCGCTGGGTGACGGTGGCGAGGGCCAGCCGCAGCTCGGAGGCGCTCTCGCGCTCGTCGACGTACGGCGCCGGGGCCGCCCGGTGGGCGCGCCAGACCACGCTGCGGGCGTCGAGCTCGGGCACCAGCGCCACCGATCCCGCGAGCACGGCCTGGCCGGACTCCAGCGCCGCGTGGTTGAGCGCCGGCGGACCGCCCAGCCCGGTTAGGTCGCCCGGGACCGGCAGCGCCAGCGAGACCGGGCCGCGCAGGGCGCCGGGGAGCTCGACCAGCTCGGCCACCTCGCGGTCCGGCAGCCCGACCACGAGGTGGCGGGGGTCCTCGCCGCGCACGGCGTCGGCGAGGTCGTCGGGACCGACGTGGCCGGCGCGGACGGCGTCCAACCAGGTCGCCAGGACGGCGGAGACGGGCAGCGAGCTCACCGGGGAATCGTAGGAGCCCGCGCCACGCCGCGTCCCCACCGCCCGGTAGGTTGACCCAGGTCCGTCGCCCCCGTCCCGCCGCGTGAGGTCCCCACCCGTGAACGCCGTCCTCGAGCTCGCCGACGTGACCGTCCGCCGGGGGGAGTCCGTGCTCCTCGACGGTCTCGACTGGGCGGTGGAGGAGGACGAGCGCTGGGTGGTGCTGGGCCCCAACGGCGCCGGCAAGACCACGCTGCTCCAGCTGTGCTCGGCGCAGATCCACCCGACCTCCGGCGTCCTGGCCGTGCTCGGCGAGGTGGTCGGCACCGTCGACCTCTTCGAGCTGCGTCCCCGCATCGGCTGGACCAGCGCCGCCGTGGCCGATCGCATCCCGCGCCACGAGCTGGTGCGCGACGTCGTCGTGTCCGCGTCGTACGGCGTGGTGGGCCGCTGGCGCGAGCACTACGACGACCTCGACCACGCCCGGGCCGCGGAGCTGCTCGTCGAGGTGGGTGCGGGCAACCTGGTCGACCGCACCTTCGGGACGCTGTCCGAGGGCGAGCGCAAGCGGGTCCAGATCGCCCGGGCGCTGATGACCGACCCCGAGCTGCTGCTGCTCGACGAGCCCGCCGCCGGCCTCGACCTCGGTGGCCGCGAGGACCTGGTCTCCACGCTGTCGGTGCTGGCGATGGACGAGTACTCCCCGGCCACCGTGCTGGTCTCCCACCACGTCGAGGAGATCCCTCCCGGGTTCACGCACGCGCTGCTGCTCCGCGACGGCAAGGCGGTCGCCGCCGGCCCGCTCCCGCACGTGCTCACCGAGGAGCTGCTCTCGCGCACCTTCGGACTGCCGCTGACGGTGCAGGAGGAGGACGGGCGCTGGGCCGCACGGCGCAAGGCGGGCCGACGCGCCTGAGCGCCGGACCCGGGAAGGCTGTTCGGTCCCCGGCTAGGGTTCGGCCATGGACTGGCTACGGGACAACGCATGGCAGAGCTGGATGCTCCTCGCCGTCGTCCTGGGCGGCCTGGAGATGCTCGGCCTGGAGCTGTTCCTGCTGATGCTGGCCGGTGGCGCCGTCGTCGGAGGCGTGACGGCCCTGCTCGGCGGGGATCCGCCCCTCCAGCTCATCCTCGCGCTGGTCACCTCGGTCGCGCTGCTGGGCCTGGTGCGTCCCAACATCATCGGCAGGCTCCACTCGACCCCCAAGCTGGTCACCGGCCACCACTCGCTGATCGGACGTCGGGCCACCGTGCTCCGGGAGCTGTCCACCTCGGCGCCGGGCCGGGTCAAGGTCGAGGGCGAGGAGTGGACCGCGCTGCCGTACGACGAGGACGACGCCATCGAGGCCGGTGCCGTGGTCGACGTCGTGATGATCAAGGGTGCGACGGCGTACGTGCTGCGCGCCCACCCGCCGACGACGTAGCCACGTCGCGGCGTTCCGCTGCAACTCGGGTGACAAGGGGGATAGCCATGGGACTTCTCATCGTGCTGGTGGTGCTGCTGCTCTTCGTGGTGGTGCTGCTGGCCAAGTCCATCCAGATCGTGCCGCAGTCGCGGGTGGGCATCGTGGAGCGGCTGGGCAAGTACCAGCGCACGCTCACCGAGGGCCCCAACCTGCTCGTGCCGTTCATCGACCGGGTGCGCTACAAGATCGACCTGCGTGAGCAGGTGGTCTCGTTCCCGCCCGTCTCGGTGATCACCGAGGACAACCTCTCGGTCGACATCGACACGGTCATCTACTTCACCGTCACCGACCCGGTCGCGGCGACGTACGAGATCGTGAACTACATCCAGGGCGTCGAGCAGCTGACCATCACCACCACCCGCAACATCGTCGGTGGCATGACGCTGGAGGAGACGCTGACCTCCCGCGACCGCATCAACACCAGCCTCTCCGAGGTCCTCGACGACGCCACCGGCCGCTGGGGCATCAAGGTCAAGCGCGTCGAGATCAAGGCGATCGACCCGCCGGCCTCCATCAAGGACTCGATGGAGAAGCAGATGCGCGCCGACCGCGACAAGCGGGCCGCGATCCTCACCGCCGAGGGCCAGCGCCAGTCCGCGATCCTCACCGCCGAGGGCGGCAAGCAGGCCGCCATCCTCAACGCCGAGGGCGACCGCCAGTCGCTGATCCTGCGGGCCCAGGCGGAGCGTGAGTCCTCGATCCTCAAGGCGCAGGGTGAGGGCCAGGCCATCCAGACGGTGTTCCAGGCCATCCACGACGGGCAGCCCGACCAGGCGCTGCTCGCCTACCAGTACCTCCAGATGATGCCCAAGATCGCCGAGGGCTCGGCCAACAAGGTGTGGGTCGTGCCGTCGGAGATCACCAAGGCGCTCGAGGGCCTCGGCTCGGCCATGAACCAGGTCAGCGGCATCCCGAAGGACTCCGGCGGTCCGCGCGTGCGGGTCGACCCCGGGGCCATGGACGTCGAGATCCCCGAGGTCGATACCAGCAGCGCCGACGAGGCCGTCCGCGAGGCGCTGCGCGCCGCCGAGGAGTCGGCACGCACCGCGCCGGGCCAGGCGGCCAGCCCGATCGGCGGACTCGACGCCGGCCGCGACCTCGCGGCCGGCATCCCCGACCCGTCGGTGACGCCCCCGCCCGCCGAGGCCCCGCCGGCCGGCGCCGACGGGCCGCCCGACGACGGGTCGACCCGGGCCTAGTGGGTCCCTTCGAATCGGCGGCGATCCTCCTCGCGGGGGTCGCCGCCGGCACGATCAACACCGTCGTGGGCTCCGGGACGCTGATCACCTTCCCGACGCTGCTCGCCTTCGGCGTACCGCCCGTGACGGCCAACGTCTCCAACACCCTGGGCCTGGCACCGGGCTCGCTCTCCGGCGCGATCGGCTACCGCGCCGAGCTCCGCGGGCAGCGCCGCCGGCTCGTGGTGCTGGGCTCGGCCTCGCTGCTCGGCGGCATCGTCGGGGCGCTGCTGCTGCTCTGGCTCCCGTCCTCGGCCTTCGACGCCGTGGTGCCCGTGCTCATCCTCCTCGGGTGCGCCCTCGTGGTCGTCGGCCCGCGCCTCTCGCGCCGGGTCGCGGCGCGGGCGGCCACCCGCGGCGGCCTGGCCGAGCACGGCGCGTGGTGGGTGTGGCCCGCGGTGGGCCTGGCCGGGGTGTACGGCGGCTACTTCGGCGCCGCCCAGGGCGTGCTGCTCATGGCGATCCTCGGCATCGGCGTCGCCGACACCATGCAGCGCCACAACGCCGCCAAGAACGTGCTGGCGCTGATCGTCAACGGCATCGCCGCGGTGGTGTTCGTGCTGCTCGCCTTCGTCGACGTGCCGTTCGCCCCGTCGAGCTCGGCGGGGAGCATCGACTGGTCGGTCGCCGGCCTGATCGCGGCGGGCTCGGTGATCGGCGGCCAGATCGGCGCCAAGGTCGGCCGCCGGCTGCCGCCACCGTTCCTGCGGGCCGTCATCGTGACGGTCGGCCTGGTCGCCGTCGCGGCGTTCGTGCTGCCGCTGTAGGTGCGGGCGGCGTACGCCCTCGGGGGAGGCGGCCGCGCCCCCGGACGTCCGGGCCGGCCCCCGACGTACGACGCCCCCGACCGCGCGCGGCGGACGGGGGCGTCGGGTGGAGCGGGGTGCGTCAGGCCGAGCGGGCGTGGCTCTTGCTCGACTCGGTGATCACGCCCACGCGGTCGGTCGGGCCGGGGGCCGGCGCCTTCTCGTCCTGGCCAGCGTTGACGGCCTCCTCGATGCGCTTGCCGGTGTCGGCGTCGACGTTCTTCCAGTACTCGAGGACGCGGGGGAGCGTCTCGGGCTTCACGCCGCCGAGGATGTGACCGGCGACGTTGCCGACGAAGCGCTCGCGCTGCTCGTCGTCCCAGACCTCGCGCACCAGCGTGCCGGCCTGGCCGAAGTCGTCGTCCTCGGAGCGCAGCGTGTAGGCCTCGCGGACCATGGCGCCGTCGACCTCCCAGCCGTCCTCGGCGACACCGGTCTCGTCGGAGTAGCCGCGCCCGTAGGAGTTCGGGGCGTAGACCGGGGCGTCACCGGAGTGCTGGTAGGCCATCGGCCCGTCGAAGGTGTAGGTGTTGTGGTCGGCCACGCGGTTCTGGTTGACCGGCAGCTGGTGGTAGTTCGGGCCGATCCGGTAGCGGTGCGTGTCGGCGTAGGAGAACACCCGTCCCTGCAGCATCTTGTCGGGGCTGAAGGAGATCCCCGGCACGATCGCGCTGGGCTCGAAGGCCGCCTGCTCGATCTGCGCGAAGAAGTTGTCGGGGTTCTTGTCGAGCCGCATCGTGCCGACCTTGATCAGCGGGTAGTCCGCGTGCGACCAGGTCTTGGTCAGGTCGAACGGGTTGAACCGGTAGGTCTTGGCGTCCTCGTAGGGCATCACCTGCACGTTCAGGGTCCAGGACGGGAAGTCGCCGTTGTCGATGGCCTCCTGCAGGTCGCGACGGTGGAAGTCGCTGTCCTCGCCGGCGATCTTGTTGGCCGCCTCCTGGGTCAGGTTGCGCACGCCCTGGTCGGAGTGGAAGTGGAACTTCACCCACGACTTCTCGCCGGCGGCGTTGATCCACATGTAGGTGTGCGAGCCGTAGCCGTTCATCTCGCGCCACGAGGCCGGGATGCCGCGGTCGCCCATCAGGTAGGTCACCTGGTGCGCGGACTCGGGGTTGAGGGTCCAGAAGTCCCACTGCATGTCGTTGTCGCGCAGGCCGGTGCCGCCGCGCCGCTTCTGCGAGCGGATGAAGTGGGGGAACTTCATGGTGTCGCGCACGAAGAACACCGGGGTGTTGTTGCCGACGAGGTCCCAGTTGCCCTCGGTCGTGTAGAACTTCAGCGCGAAGCCGCGGGGGTCGCGCCAGGTGTCGGGGGAGCCCTGCTCGCCGGCGACGGTGGAGAAGCGGGCCAGCATGTCGGTGGTGACACCGGGCTGGAACAGCGCCGCCTTGGTGTACGCCGAGACGTCCTCGGTCGTCTCGAAGGTGCCGAACGCACCCGAGCCCTTGGCGTGGACGTTGCGCTCCGGGACGCGCTCACGGTTGAAGTGCGCCATCTGGTTGATGAAGTG
This sequence comes from Nocardioides aurantiacus, assembly GCF_003752505.1. NCBI lineage: Bacteria > Bacillati > Actinomycetota > Actinomycetes > Propionibacteriales > Nocardioidaceae > Nocardioides > Nocardioides aurantiacus. The sequence goes on from NZ_RKHO01000001.1 coordinate 1,590,920, forward strand.
GTGGTCGTTGAGCAGGATCGGGCCGGTGTCGCCGACGGTCAGCGAGTTCTTCTCGCTGGGTGCCGGGGCACCCGACTCGGTCGTGGAACCGCCATGGGGGCGGGTGGTGTCACTCATCGGGGTCCTCCAAGGACGGGCTGCGTCGAACGGTGAGAGGGGGTGGGCCGCGAGGGCCGCACTCCAGCCGGGTACCCCGAACCGGCAGGTCCGTTCAGCCGGACCCGCCGGTTCTCGGGGCTCAGTGCTGGTAGGTGCCGGTCAGGATCGCGCGGCCGGCGGTCTTGAAGGCCAGGTTGAAGCTGACCACCGCAGGGCTGGCGCCGGCGTCCACGCCGAGCTGCTCCTCGGTCACGGCGTGCACCACGAAGTAGTAGCGGTGGACCTGGTCGCCCTCGGGCGGGGCCGCCCCGGTGAAGGCCAGCGTGCCGACGTCGTTGCGGCACATGAAGGCGCCGCCCGGCAGGGACGCCCCCTCGGCGCCGGCGCCGGTGTCCAGCGAGGTGGTGTCGGCCGGGAGGTCGACGAGCACCCAGTGCCAGAAGCCCGACGGGGTCGGGGCGTCGGGGTCGAAGCAGGTCACGGTGAAGCTGCGGGTGCCCTCGGGGGCGCCGCTCCAGCTCAGCTGCGGCGAGGTGTCGCCGGCGGCGGCCACCTGGGCGTCGGCCAACGGCTGGCCGTCGGTCACGTCCTCGCTGGTGACGGTGAAGGAGGGCACGCTCGGGAGCAGCTCGTAGGGGTCGGGGTGCACGGGTCGGTCCAGGCTCATGGGCCCGAACATAGTCCGCACGGTGGCGGGGGTCGGGTCGAACGACGGGACGCCTCACAATGGTGTGCGTGAACGGCACCGTCACTCCTCCGACCAGCCCACCGGCCGACCGTCCGACGTACGCCGTGGGGCTGCGGCTCGCAGGCCGGCGCGTGCTCGTCGTCGGGGGCGGCAACGTCGCGCAGCGCCGGGTCCCGACGCTGATCGCGGCCGGGGCCGACGTCCGCCTGGTCTCGCCGGAGGTCACCCCGGCGATCGAGGGGCTCGTGGGGTCGGGGGAGATCACCTGGTCCGAGCGCGGTTTCGACGACGGCGATCTCGACGGGGCGTGGTACGTCCTGGCCGCCACCGACGACGCGGCCGTCAACGCCCGGGTCTGCGAGCTCGCCGAGGAGCAGCGGCTGTGGTGCGTGCGCGCCGACGACGCGGAGGAGGGCACCGCCTTCACCCCGGCCGTGGGCACCCACGACGGCGACCTCGTCGCCGTGATGGCCAGCACCGCGGCCGACCGCGACCCCCGCCACCACGCCGCCCTGCGCGACGAAATCGTCGCCGCGATGCGGCAGGGCGCCGTGGCCGCCCGCCACCACCGCGAGCGGGTGCCCGGGGTGGTGCTCGTCGGCGGCGGACCGGGCGACCCCGAGCTGGTCACCATCGCCGGTCGCAAGGCGCTGATGGACGCCGACGTCGTCGTCGCCGACCGACTGGCGCCGCGCGAGCTGCTGGCCGAGCTGCCCGCGAGCACCCGCATCGTCGACGTCGCCAAGCTGCCCCGCGGCCGCTCCGCCCTGCAGGAGGAGATCAACCGGGTCATCGTCGAGGAGGCCCTGGCAGGTCGCCGGGTGGCGCGCTTCAAGGGCGGCGACAACTTCGTCTTCGGCCGCGGCTACGAGGAGATCCAGGCCTGCGAGGCCGCCGGCGTACCGGTCACGGTGATCCCCGGCATCAGCAGCCCGATCGCGGTCCCCGCCATCGCGGGCATCCCGGTCACCCACCGCGGCGTCACCCACGAGTTCACCGTGGTCAGCGGCCACCTGCCCCCCGGCCACCCCGAGTCGCTCGTCAACTGGGAGGCGCTGGCCCGCCTCACCGGCACCGTCGTGCTGATGATGGCGGTGGAGAACGCCCCCCACATCGCGGCGGCGCTGCTCGAGGGGGGACGCCCCGCCGGCACCCCCGTGGCGGTGGTCTGCGACGGCTCGATGCCGACCGAGCGCACCGTGCTCTCGACGCTCGGCGGGCTCGCCGAGACGCTCACGGCCGAGCGGGTGCGCCCGCCGGCGATCATCGTGGTCGGCGACGTGGTCGCGGTGGCGCGGCCCCAGCACTTCGAGGGCCACCTGCTCCCGGGCACGCAGGACGCCTGAGTGGCCTCCTTCACCGAGGTCACGGACCCTGCCGACCCGGTGCTGGCCGACTACCGCCACCTGCGCGACGTACAGCTGCGCCAGTCGATCGAGGCCGAGCACGGGCTGTTCCTCGCCGAGGGCGAGAAGGTCGTGCGCCGTGCCGTGGAGGCCGGCTACGAGCCCCGGTCCTTCCTGATGGCACCGCGGTGGCTCGACGGCCTGGCCGACGTGCTGGAGCAGACCGACGCGCCCTGCTACGTCGCCCCGGAGGCGCTGACCGAGGAGGTCACCGGCTTCCACGTCCACCGCGGCGCGCTGGCCTCGCTGCACCGACGGCCACTGCCGAGCGTCGCCGAGGTCCTCGCCGGCGCCCGCACCGTGGCGGTGCTCGAGGACGTCACCGACCACACCAACGTCGGCGCGGTGCTCCGCAGCGCGGCCGCGCTCGGGATCGACGCGGTGCTGCTGGCCCCCCGGTGCGCCGACCCGCTCTACCGCCGCGCCGTCAAGGTCGCGATGGGGGCGGTGTTCAAGGTCCCGTGGACCCGCCTGCCCGACTGGTACGACGCCCTCCCGCAGCTGCACGACGCGGGGTTCACCACCGTGGCGCTGACGCTGGCCGACGACGCGGTCGAGCTCGAGGCGGCCGTCGCCGGGCTCGACCGGGTGGCGCTGGTGCTCGGCTCGGAGGGGCACGGCCTGTCGGCGCGCTGGCAGGAGGCGGCCGACGTCCGGGCCGTGGTGCCGATGCGGGCGGGCGTGGACTCCCTCAACGTCGCGGCCGCGGCCGCGGTGGCCTGCTACGTCACCGTCCGCCGATCGGGGTAGTCCGAGACGTTCGGCACCCCCAGAGACCTCCGGCGCGGTGCCGAACGTCTCGGACTACGCGGATCAGCCGCGCGCCAGGGAGGCCAGCTCCTCGAGGGAGGCGTTGCCGCCGCTGACGACGATCGCGGAGACGGCCGGGGCCGCGGGGCGGGCCAGGAGCGCCGCGAGCGACGCGGCGCCGGCGCCCTCGGCGAGGGTGTGGGCGTCGGTGGCCAGCACGCGGGCGGCGGCGTCGATCTGGTCGTCGGTGACCAGGACGAAGTCGTCGAGTCCGGCCGCCAGCACCGACTGCGGCAGCGCGTAGCCCGCGCAGGTCGCCAGCCCGGCGACGCGGGTGCGGCAGTCGGCGCTGACGAGCGAGCCGCTGCGCCAGGAGTCGTGGGCGGCCGGGGCGGCGGCGGACTGCACCCCGACGACGCGGCAGTCGGGCGCGAGCGCGTCACGGACCAGGCAGGCGCCGGCCGCGCTGGTGCCGCTGCCGATCGGCACGAACAGCACCTCGAGGTCGGGATGGACGCGGAACAGCTCGAGGTGCAGCGTGGCGTGGCCCAGCACGATCGCCGGGTCGTCGCCGGGGGAGACCCAGCGCAGCCCGTCGCGCTCGGCGAGCTCGCGGGCGTGGGCGGCCGAGGCGCCCAGGTCGGGGCCGTGGACGACCACCTCGGCGCCCAGCGCGGCCACCGCGTCGCGCTTGACGGCCGGGGCGGAGGTCGGCATCACGACGACCGCGCGGGTGCCGGCCAGCCGGGCGGCGTACGCCGTGGACTGGGCGTGGTTGCCGGTCGAGGCGGTGACCAGGCCGCGGCGTACCTCCGAGGGCGTCAGCGACGCGGCGAGGTTGACCCCACCGCGCACCTTGAAGGCGCCGGTCGGCTGCACGTTCTCGTGCTTGACCACCACGCGGCCGCCGACCCGTCGGTCCAGCACGGGGTAGGACCACGAGGGCGTGGCCGGCAGGTGGCGGGCGACCACCTCGGCGGCACGCAGGACACCGTCGAGGTCGAGCGTCGAGGGGGTCAGCAGCGGGGTCGGGGTCACCGGTCCAGTCTCGGCCGTCGGATACCGATCGGTCCAATAGACCTGATTACCGCGAATCATCGCTGGTGTCGATACGATGTCCCGGTGCTGGACGTACGCCGCCTCGAGGCGCTGCTCGCCGTGGCCCGGACCGGGTCGGTCTCCCGGGCGGCCGAGGAGCTGCACTACGGCCAGCCGACGGTCTCCCACCACCTGCGGCGCCTCGAGGCCGAGACCGGCGCGGTGCTGCTGCAGCGGGTCGGTCGCGGCGTCCGCCTCACCGCCGAGGGGCGGCGCCTCGCGGACCGTGCCGAGGAGCTGCTGGGGCTGCTGCAGCGTGCCGAGACCGAGCTGGCCGACGCCACCACGCTGCGTCACGGCCGGGTGCGGCTCGCCGCGTTCCCCTCGGCGACGGCGACGCTGGTGCCGCGGCTGCTGGCCGCGCTGGCCGACGAGGCGCCCGGGCTGGTGCTGGAGCTGACCGAGGCCGAGCCCCCGGAGGGGATCGCCATGCTGCGCACGGGCGAGGCCGACCTGGCGCTCGCCTTCAGCTACCCCGACCGCGAGGAGGACCCCCAGCTCACGGTCACCGAGCTCCTCGACGACCCGCTGTTCCTGGTCACCGACGCCGCGCGGGCGCCGGAGGGCGCCCTCCGCGACCTGGGGGCGTACGCCGCGGCGCGCTGGGTCACCGGCTGCGAGCGCTGCCGCAGCGAGCTGCTCGTGCTGTGCGAGGCGGCGGGCTTCGAGCCGGACGTGGTGTTCGCGACCGACGACTACGTCGCCGTGCAGGCCATGGTGGCCGCCGGGCTCGGGGTCAGCCTGCTGCCGGGGCTGGCGCTGCGGGCCCACCGCCACCCAGGGGTGGTGGTCACGCCCGTGCCGGACGCCCACCGCCGGATCCACGTGCTCGGCTACGGCCAGCCGCCGCTCCCGCCGGCCGTGGCCCGGGTGGTCGCCGTGCTGGCGGCCGTGGCCCGCGGATCGGCGAGGTCGGCTCAGTCCGCGTCGGACGCCGGCGAGGCCACGGCCGGCCAGCCCTCGGGGTAGTCGGCCGCCTCGGCCTCCATCTGCTTGCGCAGCCGCTTGCGCGCCTTGGCCGCCACCCGGTCGCCGAACACGGTGCCCAGCGTGTGGTCGGTCTCGTGCTGCAGGCAGCGCGCGAGCAGGCCGTCGCCCTCGTAGGAGACCTCCGTGCCGTCCAAGCCGGTGCCGGTCACCCGCGCCCAGTCGGGGCGGGGGCACTCGACGAACGCGCCGGGGTAGGACAGGCAGCCCTCGTCACCGTCGTCGAGCCGGCGGTCACGTCCCACCGGCAGGGCGACCTCGGGGTTGCACACCACGCCGCGGTGGATGACGCCGTCCTCGTCGGGGCAGTCGAAGACGAAGACCGCGAGGTCCACCCCGATCTGGCACGCGGCCAGCCCGACGCCGTCGGCGGCGTACATGGTGGCGGTCATGTCGGCCACGAGCCGCGCCAGGTCCTCGTCGTGGGCCGTGACGGGCCGCTGCCGCCGGTGCATCACGTCGGTGCCCCAGCGGGTGATCGGGCGGACGGTGCCGCCGGTCGGCAGCTCCGCCGACGTGGGGGCGACGGGGAGATCGCTGGTGTCACGCATGGGCGGGATCCTATGCGTGAGCCGCGACACGACAGGAAGGTGTGGCGCACTGTGTAACTCCTAGTTACATTGGGTGTCATGGCTTCCTCGAAGGACTCCGCGACCCACCGGACCACCGCCCGACTGCCGTGGACGCTGCTGCGCACCGGCGGCCGCCACGGCCTCGCCGAGGGGGAGACCCGCGACCCGATCGGCCTGGCCGTCGCCGCGCTCAACCGGCTCGCCTCCTCCGAGCTGCTCGACTCGCTCGGCCTGCGCAAGGCCAGCGAGCAGACCGTCTACCGCGTGACCAGCGCCGGCTTCCGCACCGCCGGCACGGTGGGCCGCCAGTTCGCCCGGGCCGGCAAGGCCACCCGCGGCCAGCGGGTGCCGGCCGCCGCCTCGACCGGCCAGTTCGACCTGACGCCGGGCGAGGACGAGCAGATGCTCGCCGACGTCGTGGCCGAGTTCGCCGAGGAGGTCGTCCGCCCGGCCGCCTCGGCGGCCAACGAGGAGTGCGCCGCACCCGAGGAGCTGCTCAAGGCGACCCTCGAGATCGGGCTGCCGATCCTGGGCGTGCCGGAGGAGCTCGGCGGCATCGCCACCGAGCGCTCGACCGTGGCCGGCGTGCTCGTCCACGAGGCGCTCGCCAAGGGCGACATGGGCCTGGCCGTCGCGGCCCTGGCTCCCGGTGCCGTGGCCACGGCGCTCTCGCTCTACGGCACCGACGAGCAGCAGGCGACCTACCTCCCGGCCTTCACCGGTGACGAGGTCCCGGCCGCCGCGCTGGCGCTGGCCGAGCCCACCGCCCTCTACGACGCCATGGCCCCCGCCACGACGGCCGAGCGCCGCGGCGGCAGGATCGTCCTCAACGGCGTCAAGTCCGGCGTCGTGCGCGGCGCCGACGCCGAGCTGTTCGTCCTCAGCGCCACCCTCGACGGCGAGGCGCGGCTGTTCCTCGTCGAGTCCCGCACCGAGGGCATCACCATCGAGTCCGACCCCTCCATGGGGCTGCGCGCCGCGAGCCTCTCGCGGCTGCTGCTCGACGACGTCGAGGTGGAGGAGATCGCCCTCCTCGGCGACGCGGCCGACCACGCCGCCTGCGTGCGCGCCTCCCGGCTGGCCTGGTGCGCCCTGGCCGTGGGCACCGCCCAGGCGGTGCTCGACTACGTCACCCCCTACGTCAAGGAGCGCCAGGCGTTCGGCGAGCCGATCGCCCACCGGCAGTCGGTGGCCTTCATGGTCGCCAACATCGCCATCGAGCTCCAGGGCATGCGGCTGGTCACCTGGCGCGCCGCGAGCCGGGTCGCGCAGGGCAGGACGGCCGAGCGCGAGGTGGCGCTCGCCCGCAAGCTCTGCACCGAGCACGGCATGCGCATCGGCCTGGACGGCGTCCAGCTGCTCGGTGGCCACGGCTTCGTCAAGGAGCACCCCGTCGAGCGGTGGTACCGCGACCTGCGTGCCATCGGCGTGATGGAAGGAGCGGTGCTGGTCTGAGGCCCCGCCGCCCCCGACCAGCCGACCGCCCCGCTCGCCGACCACCCCAGGACACCAGGAGAACCCCGTGATCAACCTCGAGACCCCCAAGAAGGTCCGCCCCCTCATCGACCAGGCCCACCAGGTCGCGATGAACATGCTCCGGCCGATCTCGCGCAAGTACGACGAGGGCGAGCACCAGTACCCCAAGGAGCTGGACATGCTGGCCGCGATGATCGACGGCATCAGCGAGTCCGGGGCCACCGGCGGCGCGGGTGCGGCCGGCGTACGACGCGACGAGAAGCCCCAGGAGAAGAAGGGCAACAAGAACGGCGCCAACCTGGCCTCCGTGCTCTCCGTCATGGAGATGTGCTGGGGCGACGTCGGCCTGCTGCTCTCGATGCCCCGCCAGGGGTTGGGCAACTCCGCCATCGCCTCGGTCGCGGACGACGAGCAGCAGGAGCGGTTCGCCGGCACCTGGGCCGCGATGGCCATCACCGAGCCCGGCGTCGGGTCCGACTCCGCCAACATCACCACCACGGCGGTCAAGGACGGCGACGAGTACGTCATCAACGGCGAGAAGATCTACGTCACCTCCGGCGAGCGCGCCGACAGCGTCGTGGTGTGGGCGACGCTCGACAAGTCGCTCGGCCGCGCCGCGATCAAGTCGTTCGTGGTGCAGAAGGGCACGCCGGGCATGCGGGTGGAGCGCCTCGAGCACAAGCTCGGCATCCGCGCGTCCGACACCGCGGTCATCATGTTCGAGGACTGCCGCGTCCCGGCCGCCAACCTGCTCGGCTCGCCCGAGGTGGACACCAAGCAGGGCTTCGCGGGCGCCATGGCGACCTTCGACAACACCCGCCCGCTGGTCGCCGCCATGGCCGTGGGCTGCGCCCGCGCCTCGCTCGACCTGACTCGCAGCATCCTGGCCGACGCCGGGGTCGAGGTCGACTACGACAAGCCGGTCTGGCTGCAGCCCGCTGCGGCGGCGACCTTCCTGCAGCTCGAGGCCGAGTGGGAGTCCGCCTACCTGCTGACGCTGGAGTCGGCGTGGATGGCCGACAACCGCAAGCCCAACTCCAAGGAGGCCTCGATGGCCAAGGCCAAGGCCGGCCGGATGGGCTCCGAGGTCACGCTGCGCTGCGTCGAGCTGGCCGGCACCCTGGGCTACTCCGAGGCCGAGCTGCTCGAGAAGTGGGGCCGCGACTCCAAGATCCTCGACATCTTCGAGGGCACCCAGCAGATCCAGCAGCTGATCGTGGCCCGCCGCGTGCTGGGTCTCACCTCCGCGCAGCTGAAGTAGCGACCGAGCAGCCCCCGACGGGGAACGGGAGCGGCATGAAGCTCTACGCCGACCTCCCGCTCCGTCGTGCCCGCCAGGTCGTGGGCGACGTCCTCGTCCTGGTGTGGGTGTGGGTCTGGATCCAGGTGGCGGGCTCGGTGCGCGACGCCACGCTGGAGCTGGCCGGGCCGGGGCGCCGCATCGACGCCTCCGCGACGGACCTCGCCGGTCGGCTGCGCGACGCCGGCGACACCGTCTCGGGCCTGCCGCTGGTGGGCGACGAGGTCCGCAGCCCCTTCGACGGTGCCGGGGGAGCGGCCGAGGGCATCGCGGGCGCGGGCCGTGACCAGGTCGCCGCGGTGGAGTCGCTCGCCCACTGGCTGGGGATCACCGTGGCGGTCGTGCCGATCCTGCTCGTGCTGCTGCTCTGGCTGCCCGGCCGGGTCCGCTTCGTACGCCGCGCCACCGCCGGGCAGCGGTTCCTCGACGCCCGCGCCGACCTCGACCTGTTCGCGCTGCGGGCGATGGCCCACCAGCCGCTGCACGTCCTCGCCCGCGTCGACGACGACCCCGCGGGGGCGTGGCGCCGCGGCGACGCCGACGTCGTCGACCGACTGGCCCGGCTCGAGCTGAGGTCGGTGGGGCTGAAACCGCCGGTCGGCGGGGCGAGGGGTGGCAGGGTGGACGCGTGACCGACGCCACCACCGACGCCCGCGCCGACGAGCCCTCGGACCCCCAGGCCCGCACCGACCTCATCGTCTCGGTGTTCAAGGACGCCTTCGCCCCGCTGATGAAGGCCGACCCCCAGGCGTTCCGCTTCAAGTACCGCAAGATGGCGGCCAGCCCGCACGCCTTCTACCGCGGCTCCGCCTGCCTGTTCTACGCCGACATGACCGGCGTGGACGACGAGTGGATCGACGAGCGCACCGGTGCGATCTGGATCCACGGCGACCTGCACGTGGAGAACTTCGGCACCTACCTCAACTCTGACGGCCGGCTCGTGTTCGACATCAACGACTTCGACGAGGCCTACATCGGCCACTACACGTGGGACCTGCGTCGGTTCGCCGCCAGCCTGGCCCTGATGGCGTGGCAGAAGGCGCTGCCGGCCGCCGACGTCGAGGCGCTCGTACGCCGCTTCCTGCGCGGCTACCTCTCCCAGGTCGACCACTACGCCTCCACCGCGGACGACGAGGACTTCGCGCTGCACCTGGCCAACACCGAGGGCCCGATCCTCAACGCCCTGCTGAGCGCCCGCGCCATCAAGCGGGCCGACCTGCTCGACGGCATGACCCACATCGAGGAGGGGGTGCGGGTGTTCACGCCCGACCACTCGATCCGGATGCTGCCCGACGCCGAGCGCGCGGCCGTCGAGGCGGCGTTCGCGGCGTACCTCGAGACGATCCCGGCCTCCAAGCGCTTCGACCGCTCGCTGTTCTACGACCTGCGCGACGCGGTGGGCAAGTCGGGCTTCGGCATCGGCAGCGCCGGGCTCCCGGCGTACAACCTGCTGGTGGAGGGCTACAGCCAGGCGCTCGACAACGACGTCGTGCTGTCGATGAAACAGGCCAACGTCCCCGCGCTGAGCCGGTTCCAGGACTCCGCGACCATCGAGGGCTACTTCGAGCACGAGGGCCACCGCACGGTGGTCAGCCAGCGTGCGCTGCAGGTGCACACCGATCCGTTGCTGGGTCACACCGAGATGGGCGGCACCGGCTACGTCGTCTCGGAGATCTCGCCCTACGAGGTCGACCTCGACTGGGACGACATCACCGAGCCCGACGACATCGCCGCCGTCGTGGAGCTGCTCGGCCGGGCGACGGCCAAGATCCACTGCGCCTCGGACGAGGACAGCGACCAGGACCTCGTCGACTTCCAGGTCGAGGAGGCCATCGTGGCCTCGTTGAAGGGCCGCCGGCGCGCGTTCGCCGACCACCTCGTGGAGTTCGCCGTGACCTACGCCGAGACGGTGCGCACCGACCACGCGCTGTTCGTCGATGCCTTCCGCAGCGGCCAGATCGGCGTCGCCGCGACCTGAGGCGTCGACCCGGGGTCCTCAGCGGACGTGGGCGCCGGGTCCGGGGGAGGCGTCGATGAAGTCCGGCGGGGTCCAGCCGCGGAGCACGAACGCATGGGTGAGCGCCGAGCGCACGGCGGTGAGCCGCTCGACCGGGACCAGCGCGATCGCGGAGCCGCCGAACCCGCCCCCGGTCATCCGGGCCCCGAGGGCACCGGCCTCGCGGGCCACCTCGACCGCGACGTCGAGCTCCTCGCAGGAGACCTCGTAGTCGTCGCGCAGCGAGGCGTGCGAGGCGTCCAGCAGCGGACCCAGCAGGTCCCAGCGGTCGGCGCGCAGCGCCTCCACGAAGGCGTCGACGCGACGGACCTCGGAGACGACGTGGCGGGCGCGGCGCAGCAGCGGCTCCTCGAGCCCGGCCTGCTCCAGCGCGGCGGGGGAGGCCTCGGCCAGGGTGGTCACCCCGAGGAGGCGCGCGGCCTCCCACGCCTGGTCGCGGCGCGCCTCGTAGCCGCCGTCGGTGAGCTCGTGGCTGACCCGGGTGTCGATCACCAGCACCCCGAGGTCGTGGGAGGCGGGGTCGAAGCGCACCTGCTCGCGGGCACCGCTGCCGAAGTCGAGCAGCAGCGCGTGGTGCTCCTCGGCGTGCACCGAGACCGCCTGGTCGAGGCCACCGGTCGGGGCCCCGACCGTCTCGGACTCCGCGCGGACGCTCGCCTGCTCCAGCTGCTCGGGGGTGCGGCCGAGGTCGAGCAATGCGTCCACGGCGTACGCCACGCTGCACTCCAGCGCCGCGGAGCTCGACAACCCGGCGCCGATGGGCACGTCGCTGCTGATGGCCACGTCGAGGCCCTGGGTGACGTCCAGCGCGAGCACCACGCCGGCGACGTACCTCACCCAGCCGGGGGCGTCGTCGAGGGCGTCGACCCGGCCCTCCCAGGCCTCGTCGCGGCTGGTGACACGCAACCGGTCGTCGTCGCGCCGCCCGACGCGGGCCGTGGTGGCCTGCCGCAGCGCGAACGGCAGGCAGCGACCGCCGTTGTAGTCGACGTGCTCGCCGATCAGGTTGACGCGGCCGGGGGCGACCCCCGTGGTCGTGGCGGACGGGGCGGCGGGCTCGTGGTCGGGCACCGGGTCACCCTAGGGCGGACCCCGGCGCGTGGTCGGGGGCGGCGCGTAGATTGCGTGACCGTGCGCTTCCTCGACGACCACCGCCCGCCGTACGACCTGACCTACGACGACGTCTTCATGGTGCCGGCCCGCTCCGCGGTCGCCAGCCGCTACGACGTCGACCTGGCCCAACGGCCCGGCGACGGGACCGGCACCACCGTGCCGCTCGTGGTCGCCAACATGACGGCCGTCGCGGGGCGCCGGATGGCCGAGACCGTGGCGCGGCGCGGCGGTCTCGTCGTCGTGCCCCAGGACGTCCCGCTCGACGTCGTGGCCGACGTGGTCGGCTGGGTCAAGGAGCGGCACACGGTCTTCGAGACCCCCATCGTGCTCGACCCGCACCACACCGTGAGCGACGCGCTGGCGTTGCTGCCCAAGCGCGCGCACCGGGCGGCGGTCGTGCTCGAGGGCGGTCGCCCCGTCGGCGTCGTGACCGAGGCCGACTGCCTCGGGGTCGACCGCTTCACCCAGGTCGCCGACGTGATGACCACCGACATGACGACGCTCGAGGCGACCATGGAGCCGCGGGAGGCCTTCGACGTCCTGCACGCCTCACGGCACCGGCTCGCCCCGGCCGTCGACGACGACGGCACGCTGGTCGGCATCCTGACCCGCACCGGCGCGCTGCGCTCGACGATCTACGCCCCGGCCGTCGACGCGCAGGGACGGCTGCGCATCGCGGCGGCGGTCGGCGTCAACGGCGACGTGGCCGGCAAGGCCGCGCGGCTGCTCGAGCTGGGCGTCGACACCCTCGTGGTCGACACCGCCCACGGCCACCAGGAGCGGATGCTCGAGGCGTTGCGCGCCGTGCGCGCGCTCGGCCCCGGCGTGCCGGTCGTGGCGGGCAACGTGGTCTCGGCCGACGGGGTCCGCGACCTCGTCGAGGCCGGGGCCGACATCGTCAAGGTCGGCGTCGGCCCCGGCGCCATGTGCACGACCCGGATGATGACCGGTGTGGGGCGCCCGCAGCTGAGCGCGGTGCTCGAGTGCGCCACGGCCGCTCGTGAGCTGGGCAAGCACGTGTGGGCCGACGGTGGTGTGCGCCACCCCCGTGACGTGGCGCTGGCCCTGGCCGCCGGCGCCTCGCAGGTGATGGTGGGCTCGTGGTTCGCGGGCACCCACGAGTCGCCCGGTGACCTCCACGTCGGCGCCGACGGCCGCGCCTACAAGGAGAGCTTCGGCATGGCCTCGGCCCGCGCCGTGGCCAACCGCACCTCGACCGAGACCGCGTTCGACCGTGCCCGCAAGGGTCTCTACGAGGAGGGCATCTCCTCCTCGCGGATGTTCCTCGACCCGGTCCGGCCGGGCGTGGAGGACCTCGTCGACGAGATCTGCTCGGGCGTCCGCTCCGCAGCGACCTACGCCGGGGCCCACGACCTCGCCGAGCTGCACGACCGCGCGGTGCTCGGCGTGCAGTCCGCTGCCGGCTTCGCCGAGGGCCGGCCGCTGCCCGGAGGCTGGTGAGGGGGTGCCCGATTGGTCGCCGGCCCCGGCACCTTGGTAGTGTTCCCCTCGCTCGTCCGGGTGGCGGAATAGGCAGACGCGCTAGCTTGAGGTGCTAGTCCCCGTATAGGGGGTGGGGGTTCAAGTCCCCCCTCGGACACACACAGAAGGGCCCCGCTCCGCGGGGCCCTTCGTCGTGCCACGGGTCGCTCTGTCAGCGGTGGGGCGCCTCCGGAGCACAACGACCGTGCTCACGGGAACGGGCGGGAACGAGGTACGACGGGGCGTCGCGACCGCCCGGCCCGGCTCGGTGCGCTAGTTTCCGCGGACCGGAACCCACTCGGAGGCACCCATGCGCAGGTCCACGGCAGCACCCGCCCTGATCGGCCTCGTGCTGCTCGTCGGGACCGCCGGCTGCGGCGGCGACGGGTCGCCGGCCTCGGAGCCGTCGGGCTCGTCCTCTCCCGGTGCGTCCGCCTCGGCATCGGACTCTGCCTCGGACTCCGCGTCCGACTCCCCGTCGGGGACGACCTCGCCGACGCCGTCCGGGACCTCCTCGACCTCGGGCGCCCCCGCGACCACCCCGTCCTTCCCGGCGGACGTCCGTCCCGACGAGGGCGGCCAGGGCGAGGGCAACGGGCTCGGGGTCACGAACGTGCGCGTCGGGCGGCAGGACGGCTTCGACCGCGTCGTCTTCGACCTCGGCGGCACCGGCACCCCCGGCTGGCGGGTGGCCTACGTCGCCCGGCCGGTCCAGGACGGGTCCGGCGAGCCGGTGCGGCTCCGGGGCTCGGCGTACCTCCAGGTCGACCTCCGCGGGATGGGGATGCCCTTCGACACCGGCGTCCCGGAGTTCGGCGACAGCAGCACCCGCGTCGACGGCACCGGCGGCATCGCCCAGGTCGCCCCCGGCTCGGTCTTCGAGGGACAGCAGCAGGCGTTCATCGGCCTCACCGGCTCCCGGCGTCCGTTCCGCGCCTTCGCGCTGACCGACCCCACCCGCGTCGTGGTCGACGTCCGCCGCGACTAGCCACCGCCGCTAGGCAGCAAGCCCCCGGTCGCGCAGCCACTGGTCGGGGTCGACCGGGGCGTCGCCCGTGGGGTGCACCTCGAGGTGGAGGTGGGGCCCGGTCACGTTGCCGGTGGAGCCGACCCGACCGATCGGGGTGCCGGGGCCGACGCGCTGGCCCGGCTCGGCGACGAAGGCGCTCTGGTGGCAGTACCAGAGCTCGGTGCCGTCGTCGAGGCGCACGACCGTCTTGTTGCCGAAGGCGCCGTCGGACTCGGCCGAGACCACCGTGCCGGGACCGATCGCGACCAGCGGTGTGCCCTCGGGTGCGGCGAAGTCGAGACCGGTGTGGCTGCTGGACCACAGCGAGCTGGAGGCACCGAACCGCCCGGTGAGGTGGTACGCCGCGACGGGGAGCTGCCACGGCGGGGGCTTCTCCTCCAGCTCGGTGCCGCCCACCACCCGGGCGGGCGGCACCAGCGCCGCCAGGCCGGCGGGGGAGAGGGCGGGCTCGCCGACGCGCGTGCGGTCGGCGGCGCGGAGGACGGCCTCGGTGCCGGCGTCGCGGCCGGCAGCGTCCTCGGTGGCGGCGACGGCGGAGCCGGGTGCGGCGAGGAGCAGCAGGGAGGGGATCGCCAACGGCAGCACGAACAGACGTCGTCGCGACCCGGGCATGACGGAGATCAGGGGCATGGTGAGGGGGTGACACCTCGAGGCGCCGCGGTGGACGGGTGGGCGGCCGAGTCCGCCTGCCGTGGTGGCCCGCGTGGTCGGGGCGCACCGCTGCTCGTGGGAGGAGTCCTGAGGTCGGGGTCACCGCGGCCCGCACGAGCAGGTGGGGCGCATCTCGGGCGCGCGGCTCTGGTCTGGTGCGACGCCGGCGCACGGGGCGTCCGGACCACCCGTACGGGTGCGTCGCCCGTCCAGTGAGACAGGTCGGGTCCGCAGGCGCAAACCGGGATGTCGGCCCCGTCACACGATCCGGAGCGGCCCACGCTCAGCGGGTGAGCAAGGTCACCGGAGCGCAGCGGGTCCCACCCGGGCTTTCCTTCCCGGGCCCCGGGGATGCAAACGTCGACACACCTGCGGGCTAGACAGGTGGAGGGCGCGCGCGTCGCAGGCTGGGCGTCGGTCCGGGTGCCGCTTAGCCTCGACCCCATGGACGACACGCACGCCCCGACCGTGGGGGCCGGCATCGGCAGCACCGCCCTCGGGCGGCTGCAGCTGCGCGTCCCCGACGACGGCGGCTTCGAGGACGTCGTCGTCGAGCGTCGGTGGCCCGACATGGTCGCCGCGCGGGCGTGGTGCGAGCGCACCATCGCGCGGTCGAGCGCCGGCACCACCGTGATGGAGGTGCAGGTCTTCGAGGAGTCGTGGCGGCACGCCAAGTCGTGGGAGACCACGAGGCACCGCCCGGTCGCCGAGGTGCTGCAGCTCGCCGTCGTCGCGGCCGACGGCTCGCTGCGCTGGGCCGAGCCCCGGTCGATGACGCCGCGCGCCGGCGCCCGTCACCTGCTCTGACCCCGCCTGGGGCACGATGGGGCGCATGACGACCCCCGCCTCGGACCCGAGTCCCGCGTCGACGTACGACCCCGCCGCCGAGGTCGTGGAGATCTGCCGCGACCTGATCCGGATGGACACCACCAACTACGGCGACGGCGAGGGGCCGGGGGAGCGCAAGGCCGCCGAGCACGTCGCCTCGCTGCTCGAGGACGTCGGCATCACCACCGAGCTGTGGGAGGCCGAGAGCGGCCGCACCAACGTGCTGGCCCGGTGGGGCGGCGACCAGGGGGAGCCGATGCTCCTGCACGGCCACCTGGACGTGGTGCCGGCGAACGCCGACGACTGGCAGGTCCACCCCTTCAGCGGCGAGGTCCAGGACGGCCAGGTCTGGGGCCGTGGCGCGGTGGACATGAAGGACTTCGACGCGATGCTGCTCTCCACCGTCCGGGCACGGGCCGCGGCGGGCCAGGTGCCCTCCCGGCCGCTGGTGCTCGCGTTCACCGCCGACGAGGAGGCCGGCGGCCACCTCGGGGCCGGTCCGCTCGTGGAGGCCAAGCGGGAGTGGTTCGAGGGCTGCACCTACGCCGTGGGCGAGGTCGGCGGGTTCTCCACCACCGTGCGCGGCCGCCGCCTCTACCTCGTCGAGGCCGCCGAGAAGGGGATGGCCTGGATGCGGCTCACCGCGACCGGCAACGCCGGCCACGGCTCGATGCGGCACCCCGACAACGCCGTCACCCACCTCGCCGAGGCGGTCGCCCGCATCGGCCGCCACCCGTGGCCGGTGACGCTGACCCCCACCATGCAGGTGCTGATGGCGGTCGTCGGCGAGCTCGCCGGGGTGGAGGCCACGCCCGAGAACGCCGAGGAGCTGGTCGAGGAGTTCGGGAGCGCGTCACGGATGCTCGCCGCGGTGCTGAAGCACACCACCAACCCGACGATGCTCGAGGCCGGCTACAAGGTCAACGTCGTGCCCGGCCAGGCCACCGCCCGCATCGACGGCCGCTTCCTGCCCGGCCACCAGGAGGACTTCGTCGCCACGCTCCACGAGCTGGCCGGTCCCCACGTCGAGGTCACCTTCGACAGCCTGCAGGCCGGCCTGGAGACGTCGTACGACGGATCGGTGGCCGAGGCGATGACCGCCTCCCTGCTCGAGGAGGACCCGGACGCCCTCGTGGCGCCCTACCTGATGAGCGGCGGCACCGACGCCAAGCACTTCACCAAGCTGGGCATGCGCGCCTACGGCTTCGCGCCGCTGCGCCTGCCCGAGGACCTCGACTTCACCGGGCTCTTCCACGGGGTCGACGAGCGGGTGCCGGTCGACGCGCTGGAGTTCGGGGCGCGGGTCTTCGACAGGTTTCTCGGCAAGCTCTGAGCCCCGGCACGCTCTGAGCCCTCGGCAAGCTCTGAGACCCTCGGCACGCCCTGAGGCCCTCGGCACGCTCCGGGCCCCCGACGGGTCGGACCGGCGGGCCCGCGCCTCAGACGAAGACGGTGCGCTGCCGGATGATCCGGCGGCGCAGCAGCACCCGGCGGGTGCCGTCGTGCTTGATCTGCACCCGATCCAGCTCCCAGCCGCCGTGCTCGGCACGCTCGACGAGCATCCGGGTGACGGCGGTGCGGGAGTGCTCGCGGGAGATCAGCAGCTTCTCGAACTCGTACTCCACGCCCGGGCGGAGCGCGCGGTGCTGCATCCGGCGGGCCTTGGCCGACGTCATCTGGTGGTCTCCTCCTCGGGTGTGGACGACACGTCCTCGAGCGCGGTGACGATCTCGGCGGGGAGGGTGCACTCCTCGACGCCGAGGGCGTCGCGCAGCTGGGCCGCGGTGCGGGCCCCCACCACCGGCGCCACGACGCCGGGGCGGTCCCGCACCCACGTCAACGCCACCTCCAGCGGAGTCCATCCCAGTCCGTCGGCCGCCTTGACGACGGCCTCGACCACGCGCGCCGAGCGCTCGTCGAGGTAGCGGCCCACGAAGCCGCCGAAGTGCGGCGAGGCGGCCCGGGAGTCCGCCGGGGTGCCGCCGCGGTACTTGCCCGTGAGCACCCCCCGGCCCAGCGGTGACCAGGGCAGCAGCCCCAGGCCCAGCGCCTGCGCCGCCGGCACGACCTCGGCCTCCACGGCGCGGTTGAGCAGGGAGTACTCCACCTGGTGGGCGGCCAGCACCGCCCGCCCCGGCACGGCACGCTGCCAGGTCGCGGCCTGGGCGGACTGCCACCCGGAGTAGTTGCTGATCCCGACGTACGCCGTCCGGCCGGTCGTCACGGCCAGGTCGAGCGCCGCGAGCGTCTCCTCCAGCGGCACCCGGTCGCTCCAGGTGTGCACCTGCCAGAGGTCGACGTGGTCCACGCCGAGCCGGGCCAGGGAGGCGTCGAGCGAGGCGAGCAGGTGGCGGCGGGAGACGTCGACGTAGCGCTCGCCGCGCCGACGGCCGACCCCGGCCTTGGTCGCGATGACCACGTCGTCGCGGGCCACCACGTCGCCGACCAGGCGGCCCAGCAGCCGCTCGGAGTCGCCGTCGGTGTAGCCGGCGGCGGTGTCGACCAGGGTCCCGCCGGCGCCGGTGAAGGCCGCGAGCTGCTCGCGGGCCTCGTGCTCGTCGGTGTCCCGGCCCCAGGTCATCGTCCCCAGGGCGAGCCGGGAGACCGAGAGCCCGGTCTGCCCGACGTACCGCGTCCGCATGCCCGCACGCTATCCAGGCCGCCCGCGCAGCCGGTCCGCGGCTCGCCGGGCGGGGTCGGGTGAGGTGCGGCTGGACGTTCCTAGACTGCTCCGGTGCTCGATCTCCTCAAGGCCGTCGTCCTGGGCCTCATCCAGGGACTCACCGAGTTCCTGCCCGTCTCCAGCAGCGCCCACCTCCGGATCTTCCCGGAGTGGTTCGGCTGGGGCGACCCCGGAGCCGCGTTCACCGCGGTGATCCAGATCGGCACCGAGCTGGCGGTGCTCATCTACTTCCGCAAGGACATCTGGCGCATCGCCAGCACCTGGGTGCGGTCGCTGTTCCGGCCCGAGTACCGCGGCCACGCCGACGCCCGGATGGGGTGGTACGTCATCGTCGGCTCGCTGCCGATCGTGCTGCTCGGCATCGCGCTCAAGGACGTGATCGAGCGCGACTTCCGCAACCTGTGGATCATCGCCGCCGCGCTGATCGTCATGGGCGTGATCCTCGGCGTCGCCGACCGGACCGCCACCCAGAGCCGCGAGCTCAAGCAGATCGGTCTCAAGCACGCGCTGCTGCTCGGCGGTGCGCAGGCGCTGGCGCTGGTGCCGGGGGTCTCGCGCTCCGGCGCGACGATCTCGATGGGGCTGTTCCTCGGCCTGACCCGTGAGGCGGCGACCCGGTTCGCGTTCCTGCTGGCCATCCCCGCGGTCGTCGGCGCCGGGCTGTTCGAGCTCAAGGAGATCCCCGACGGCGAGAACACCTACGGCTGGGGCCCCACCATCGTGGCGACCATCGTGTCCTTCGTCGTCGGGTACGCCGCGATCGCGTGGCTGCTGCGCTACGTCTCGACCCGGTCCTACGCGCCGTTCGTGGTCTACCGGATCGCGCTGGGCCTGCTCACCATGGGCCTGCTCGCCGCCGGGGTCCTCAGCGCCTGACCGCTGTCCGCCCCGGCCGCGCCGACCCCGGCCGCGCCGACCCCGGCCGCGCCGGGCTCACAGCCAGCCGGAGCGCTTGCTGATCAGGAACACGGTCAGCGAGCTCAGCAGCATCAGCCCGAGCGCCCACGGGTAGCCGTAGAGCCAGTGCAGCTCGGGCATGCGGTCGAAGTTCATGCCGTAGATGCCCGCCACCAGGGTGGGCGCCGCGATCAGGCCGATGGCGGCCGAGATGCGACGGGTGTCGTCGTTCTGCTGGATCGAGATCTGCGCCAGGTGCGCGTCGAAGGCCGTGGAGAGCAGCGAGTCGAGGGTGTCGATGGTGTCGGCCACCCGCGCGAGGTGGTCGGCGACGTCGCGGAAGTAGGGGCCGGCCTCGGTGTGGACGCCGTTGCCGGTGGCGAACCGGTTCATCGGCTCGCGCAGCGGCAGCACCGCCCGGCGCATCTCGGCGAGCTCGCGCTTGAGCACGTAGATCCGGGCGCTGTCGTTGGTGCGGGTGTCGGAGAACACCGACTCCTCGACCTCGTCGACGTCCTCCTGCAGCGAGTTGGCGACGTCCTCGTAGCGGTCGACCACGTCGTCGCAGACGGCGTACAGCACCGCGGAGGGGCCGTGGACCAGCACGTGGCTGTTGGCCTCGAGGCGGCGCCGTGCCTCGGTCAGCGACGCGCCCTCGCCGTGACGGACGGTGACGATGAAGCCGGGTCCGACGAACAGGCTGATCTCCCCGGTCTCGACGGCGTCCTGCGCGTCGACGTACCAGAGCGTCTTGAGCACGACGAACATCGAGTCGGCGTAGCGCTCGACCTTGGGTCGCTGGTGCGCCGAGAGCGCGTCCTCCACGGCCAGCTCGTGCAGGCCGTAGAGCTCCGCCACCCGGGCCAGCTCCTCGCCGGTCGGGTCGTGCAGCCCCACCCAGGTGAAGTCCTGAGGCTCCGAGACGCTGCCGCGCACGGCGGTCAGGTCGCCCGGCTCGCAGCCCAGCTCGACCCGCCTGCCGTCGCGGTAGAGGGCGTTGTCGACGATCACCCGAGCAAGATACGACGGCTACGCTCCGGGCATGGCAACGGTGATCCTGGCGCGTCACGGGCGGACGGCGGCGAACGCGACCGGGGTGCTCGCCGGACGCACGCCGGGGGTCCACCTCGACGACACCGGGAAGCAGCAGGCGCAGCGCGCGGCCGAGCGGCTCGCGGGCCTGACGTTCGCCGGCGTGGTGAGCAGCCCGCTGCAGCGGTGCCGCGAGACCGCCCGGCTGCTGGCGCCCGACCTCCGGCCGGTCACCGAGCAGCGGCTCTCGGAGTGCGACTACGGCGAGTGGACCGGCCGGGAGCTGAAGACGCTGGCCAAGGAGAAGCTCTGGCGCACCGTCCAGGCCCAGCCGTCGGCCGCGCGGTTCCCGGGCGGCGAGTCGCTGCAGGAGATGTCGGCGCGGGCCGTGGCCGCGGTCCGCGAGCGCGACGCGGCGTACGACGCGGAGGCCGGAGGCGACGCGGTCTGGCTGGCCGTCTCGCACGGCGACGTCATCAAGGCCGTGCTGGCCGACGCGCTCGGGATGCACCTGGACGCCTTCCAGCGCATCATGGTCGACCCGGCGAGTCTGTCGGTGGTGCGCTACACCCCCGAGCGGGCCTTCGTGGTGACGATGAACTCCAGCTCGGGCCCGCTGGGTCACCTGGCCCCGCCGCCAGGGCGTAAGCGGCGGCGCAGCTCGGACGCGGCGGTCGGCGGGGGAGCGGGCCCCGAGGCCGCTTCCGCGACGTCCTAGAGTCGAGCCATGCCCGTCGTCCACAGCTTCGACCCGCCCGACCGCTTCGTGCCGGGGACGGTCGGTGAGCCCGGGTCGCGCACGTTCTTCCTGCAGGCCCGGTCGGGCGCCCAGCTGACCTCGGTGTCGCTGGAGAAGCAGCAGGTGCAGATCCTCGGCGAGCGCATCGCCGAGCTGCTCGACGAGCTGATCGCGACCGCCGAGCCCCGCGACACGGTGCCCGCCGTGACCCCGGTGTCGATGATCGACAACGACCCGCTCGAGCAGCCCATCGAGGAGGAGTTCCGCGCCGGCACCATCACGCTGTCGTGGGACGCCGACGACGAGCGGGTGGTCGTCGAGGTCTTCCCGGTGGCCGAGGTCGAGATCGAGGTGCCGGTCGAGGCGGCCGAGCAGGAGCTGATCGACCTGCCCATCGAGGAGCCCGAGCCCGACGAGCTGCTGCTGGTGCGGATGACGGCCGCCATGGCCCGGGCGTTCGCCGCCCGCGCCGAGTCGGTCGTCGCCGCCGGTCGGGCCCCGTGCCCGCTGTGCGGTGGCCCGCTCGACCCCGAGGGGCACCTGTGCCCGCGGGCCAACGGCTACCGCCGCAGCGCCTGACCGCACCCGCATGGACCCCGCCATGGAACCCGCGCCCGGACCCGTCGCCGACGAGGCGCTGCTCGAGGCCGAGCTGCACGTGCAGGGCCGGATCATGCCGGCCTCCAACCAGACCTTCCTGGCCACGCTCGGAGAGGACGGTCCGCGGTGCGTCTACAAGCCCGTGTCCGGCGAGCGGCCGCTGTGGGACTTCCCGCACGGCACCCTGGCCGAGCGGGAGTACGCCGCCTGGGTGGTCTCGGACCACCTCGGCTGGGACGTCGTGCCGCCCACCGTGCTGCGTGAGGGACCCGTCGGCCGCGGCATGGTGCAGCTGTGGCGCGAGCCCGTGGCCGGTCCCGACGACGTGCCCGACACCGTCGACGTGGTCCCCGAGGGCATCGTGCCGCGCGGCTGGCTGCACGTCCTGGACGCCTCCGGCCCCCAGGACGAGCCGGTGATGCTGATCCACGAGGACACCGCGCCGCTGCGCCGGATGGCGGTCTTCGACGTCGTCACCAACAACACCGACCGCAAGGGCGGCCACGTCCTGGCCATGGCCGACGGGCACCGCCACGGCGTCGACCACGGCGTCTGCTTCCACCACGAGGACAAGCTCCGCACCGTGCTGTGGGGCTGGGCCGGCCAGGCGTTGACCGACGAGGAGCGCGACGGCGTCGAGGACGTCCTGCTCGGCCTCCACGGCGAGCTCCGGGAACGGCTCGAGGAGCTGCTCGCCGTCCACGAGGTCGACGCGGCCGCCCGCCGCTGCGAGCGGCTGCTGCGCGCCGGGAGCTTCCCGGTGCCGGCCGGAGGGTGGCCCTCCATCCCCTGGCCGCCGTTCTGAGCCGACCACATACCCTTCGGTCCATGCGTGCGTGGACCTCACCCGGACCGGGACAGCTGCCGGCGGGGGCCCGTGGCCCGGAGGTCGCGGTGCACGACAGTGCGACCGGCGGGCTGCGCCCGAGCGTCCCGGAGTCGGGGACGGCGCGGCTCTACGTCTGCGGCATCACGCCGTACGACGCGACGCACCTCGGCCACGCCGCGACCTACGTCGCCTTCGACCTGCTCCAGCGCGCCTGGCGCTCGGCGGGCCACGACGTGCGCTACGTGCAGAACGTCACCGACGTGGACGACCCGCTGCTCGAGCGGGCCACCGCGACCGGCGAGGACTGGACGGCGCTCGCCGAGCGCGAGACCGAGCTGTTCCGCACCGACATGGAGGCGCTGCGGGTGCTGCCGCCCGACGCCTACGTCGGTGCGGTGGAGGCGATCCCGCTCGTGCTCGAGATGGTGGAGCGGCTGCAGGGTCTCGGGGCGACCTACGAGGTCGACGTCGACGGGCCGGGGGAGGACCTCTACTTCCGCGTCACCGACGACCCGCGCTTCGGCACCGTGTCGGGCTGGTCGCGCGAGCAGATGCTGGAGGTCTTCGCCGAGCGCGGCGGCGACCCCGGGCGCCCGGGCAAGCAGGACCCCCTCGACTGCCTGCTGTGGCAGGCCGAGCGCGCCGGCGAGCCCGCGTGGGACAGCGCCCTGGGCCGCGGCCGACCCGGCTGGCACGTGGAGTGCTCGGCCATCGCCCGTCACCACCTCGACACCGCCACCCACGGTCCGATCGACGTGCAGGGCGGTGGCAGCGACCTCGTCTTCCCCCACCACGAGATGAGCGCCTCGGAGGCCCAGGTCGCCGACGGCGGCACCGCCTTCGCGCACGCCTACGTCCACGCCGGCATGGTCGGCCTGGACGGCGCGAAGATGTCGAAGTCCCAGGGCAACCTGGTGCTGGTCTCGAGGCTGCGCGAGTCGGGGCTGGACCCGATGGTGGTCCGGCTGCTGCTGCTCGGCCACCACTACCGCAGCGACTGGATGTGGGACGCCGCCGACGTCGACACGGCCCAGGCCCGGCTCGACGCCTGGCGCTCCGCGGCCTCCCAGTCGGCGGGCGCCCCGACCGGCCCGGTCGTCGAGGACGTCCTGGCCCGCCTGGCCGACGACCTCGACGCCCCCGCCGCCCTCGCGGTCGTCGACTCCTGGGCCGAGGCCACGCTGGCCGGCGAGGAGTCCGAGCCGGGCGCCGGCGAGGCGGTCAGGTCCCTGGTCGACGCGGCCCTCGGCGTACGCCTCTAGCCGCCGACCGGGCACTTCTGCTCACCCAGGACCCGCCGACCGGGCACTTCTGCTCACGCAGGACCCGCCGACCGGGCACTTCTGCTCACGCAGGAGACGCCGACCGGGCACTTCTGCCGACGTACGCCGGGGACCGGCCAGCACCACTGCCCGCTCGGCGGTGTGAGACCGCGCAGAACTGCCCGCTCGGCGGTGTGCGAGCGCGCAGAACTGCCCGGTCGGCTACTCGGGCTTGTCGCGCCGCTTGAGGTAGCGCTCGAACTCCCGGGCGATGGCCTCGCCGCTCGCCTCGGGGAGGTCGGCGGCGTCCTGGCTCTCCTCGAGGTTGCGGACGTACTCCGCGACGTCCTCGTCCTCCTCCGCGAGCTCGGCGACGCCGCGCTCCCAGGCGCGGGCGTCCTCGGGCAGGTCGCCGAGCGGGATGCCGGTCTCCAGCAGGTCCTCGACCTGGCTGAGCAGGGCGAGCGTGGCCTTGGGGCAGGGCGGCTGCGGGAGGTAGTGCGGCACCGCGGCCCAGAACGACACGGCCGCGATGTCCAGGCGCTGGCAGGCGTCCTGGAAGACGCCGACGATCCCGGTCGGCCCCTCGTACGTCGCCGGCTCGAGCTTCAGCCGGTCCTCGAGGTCCAGCTCCGTGGCCGTGCCGCTGACCTGGATCGGGCGGGTGTGGGGCGTCTCGGCCAGCAGCGCGCCGAGCGTGGCGACCAGGCCGACACCGAGGTCGTCGGCGGCCGCGAGCAGCTCGGCGCAGAACTGCCGCCACCGCATGTTGGGCTCGATGCCGCGCAGCAGCACCACGTCGCGGGCCGAGCCCGGCGGCCGGGCGACGTAGAGCTGGGTGGAGGGCCAGGTGATGTGGCGCATCCCCTCGTCGTTGGTGGCGATCAGGGGACGGTTGACCTGGAAGTCGTAGAACTCCTCGGGATCGATGACCGAGACCACCTGCGCGTCCCAGACCTCGATGAGGTGGTCGACGACGCCCGTGGCCGCGCCCGCGGCGTCGTTCCAGCCCTCGAAGGCGGCGATCAGCACGGGGTCCACCAGAGGCGGGACGGACTCGATCTCGATCATCGCCCAACCCTAGTGGGGGGCCTGCGGTGTCAGGATGCGACGCTGCGCCACGCCGGGTCGCGTCCCTCCGTACTCTTGTCAGGTGACACCCACGACGCACCACCGCCCGGACTGCACCGACGCGCTGACGACCGCGATGCGTGAGCGGATCCTGGTCATCGACGGCGCCATGGGCACCGCCATCCAGCGCGACCGCCCCGACGAGGCGGGCTACCGCGGCGAGCGCTTCGCCGACTGGCACCTCGACGTCCAGGGCAACAACGACCTGCTCAGCATCACCGCGCCCGAGATCGTCCGCGCGATCCACGAGGAGTACCTCGAGTCCGGCGCGGACCTCATCGAGACCAACACCTTCAACGCCAACGCGATCTCGCTCTCCGACTACGACATGTCCGAGCTGGCCTACGAGCTGTGCTTCGAGTCCGCCCGGCTCGCCCGCGAGGCCTGCGACGCGGTCACCGCACGCACCCCCGAGCGACCGCGCTACGTCGCCGGCGCGCTCGGTCCCACCAGCCGGACCGCCTCGATCAGCCCCGACGTCAACGACCCCGGCGCCCGCAACGTGACCTTCGAGCAGCTGGTCGCGGCGTACGTCGAGGCGACGCACGGCCTGCTCGACGGCGGCAGCGACGTGCTGGTGATCGAGACGATCTTCGACACCCTCAACGCCAAGGCCGCGATCTTCGCCGTCGAGACCGTCTTCGAGGAGCTCGGCCGTCGCTGGCCGGTCATCGTCTCGGGGACCATCACCGACGCCTCGGGCCGCACCCTGTCGGGCCAGACCACCGAGGCGTTCTGGAACTCGGTCCGCCACGCCCGCCCGATCCTGGTCGGCCTCAACTGCGCGCTGGGTGCGCGCGAGATGCGGCCGTTCCTGGCCGAGCTGTCCCGCGTGGCCGACACCTTCGTGCACGCCTACCCCAACGCCGGCCTGCCCAACGCCTTCGGGGAGTACGACGAGGCCGCCGCCGAGACCGCCGCGATCATCGAGGAGTTCGCCGAGGCCGGCCTTGTCAACCTGGTGGGCGGCTGCTGCGGCACCACCCCCGACCACATCGCCGCGATCGCGGGCGCCGTCGAGGGCAGGACCCCGCGGACCTGGGAGCCGGTCAAGCCGGCGATGCGCCTCTCCGGCCTGGAGCCGTTCACCGTCGACGCGGACTCGCTGTTCGTCAACGTCGGCGAGCGCACCAACATCACCGGGTCGGCGAAGTTCCGCAACCTGATCAAGGACAACGACTACGACGCCGCCCTGGCCGTCGCCGTCCAGCAGGTCGAGAACGGCGCACAGGTCATCGACGTCAACATGGACGAGGGCATGATCGACGGGGTCGCGGCGATGGACCGCTTCCTCAAGCTGGTCGCCAGCGAGCCCGACATCAGCCGGGTGCCGGTGATGGTCGACTCCTCCAAGTGGGAGGTCATCGAGACCGGCCTGCGCTGCGTGCAGGGCAAGGCGATCGTGAACTCCATCTCCATGAAGGAGGGGGAGGAGCCGTTCCGCGAGCACGCCCGGCTGTGCCGCAAGTACGGCGCCGCCGTCGTCGTGATGGCCTTCGACGAGGACGGCCAGGCCGCCGACCTCCAGAGCCGCAAGCGGATCTGTGCCCGTGCCTACAAGATCCTGGTCGAGGAGGAGGGCTTCCCGGCCGAGGACGTCATCTTCGACCCGAACGTCTTCGCCCTCGCGACCGGCATCGA
Source organism: Nocardioides aurantiacus (assembly GCF_003752505.1). Lineage (NCBI taxonomy): Bacteria > Bacillati > Actinomycetota > Actinomycetes > Propionibacteriales > Nocardioidaceae > Nocardioides > Nocardioides aurantiacus. The sequence goes on from NZ_RKHO01000001.1 coordinate 1,617,231, forward strand.
GGAGCACGCGGCGTACGGCATCGACTTCATCGAGGCCACCCGCTGGATCAAGGAGAACCTCCCCGGGGCCAAGGTCTCGGGCGGCATCTCCAACGTGTCGTTCTCCTTCCGCGGCAACAACCCGGTCCGCGAGGCCATCCACGCGGTGTTCCTCTTCCACGCGATCCGCGCCGGTCTCGACATGGGCATCGTCAACGCGGGCGCCCTGGTGGTCTACGACCAGGTCGACGCCGAGCTGCGCACGCGCATCGAGGACGTCGTGCTCAACCGTCGGCCCGACGCCGCCGAGCGGCTGCTCGAGGTCGCCGAGGCCCACCGCGGCAGCGGCGAGCAGGCGGAGGCCGCGGTGCTGGAGTGGCGCTCGCTGCCGGTGGGGGAGCGGATCACCCACGCCCTGGTCAAGGGCATCGACGCCCACGTCACCGAGGACACCGAGGAGCTGCGGGCGGAGATCTCGGCCCGGGGCGGCCGCCCGATCGAGGTCATCGAGGGTCCGCTGATGGACGGCATGAACGTCGTCGGCGACCTCTTCGGCGCGGGCAAGATGTTCCTGCCCCAGGTGGTGAAGTCCGCGCGCGTGATGAAGAAGGCCGTGGCCTACCTGATCCCGTTCATCGAGGCCGAGAAGCAGCCGGGCGACGCGGAGACCAAGAAGGGCACCATCGTCATGGCGACGGTGAAGGGCGACGTCCACGACATCGGCAAGAACATCGTGGGCGTGGTGCTGCAGTGCAACAACTACGAGGTGATCGACCTCGGCGTGATGGTGCCGGCGCAGAAGATCCTCGACAAGGCCCGCGAGGTCGACGCCGACCTGATCGGGCTGTCCGGACTCATCACGCCCTCGCTGGACGAGATGGTCACCTTCGCCACCGAGATGCAGCGCCAGGGCTTCACCATCCCGCTGCTCATCGGCGGCGCCACCACCTCGCGCGCCCACACCGCGGTCAAGGTGACCCCGCGCTACGAGGGCCCCGTGCTGTGGGTCAAGGACGCCTCCCGCTCGGTGCCCGTCGCCGCGGCACTGCTCTCGGAGGACCGGCGGGGCAAGCTGCTCGCCGACACCGAGGCCGACTACGCCTCGCTGCGCGAGCGCCACGCCAACAAGCAGGACCGCAAGCTGGTCTCGATCGACACCGCCCGCGAGCGTCGTACGCCGGTGGAGTGGGACGGCTACGTCCCGCCCGCCCCCGCCATGACCGCCGACGGGGCGCCGCGCACGCGGGTCTTCGAGGACTACGACCTCGCCGAGCTGCGGGACTACATCGACTGGCAGCCGTTCTTCAACGCCTGGGAGATGAAGGGTCGCTTCCCCGACATCCTCAACAACCCCGCCACCGGCGAGGTCGCGCGCAAGCTCTACGACGACGCCCAGGAGATGCTCGACCGGATGATCGCGGAGAGGTGGGTGACTGCCAACGGGGTGGTCGGCTTCTTCCCGGCGGCCTCCGACGGCGACGACGTCGTGGTCTACGCCGACGACGCCCGCTCCGAGGTGCTGACCGTACTGCACCACCTGCGCCAGCAGGGCGAGCACCGCGAGGGCGTGCCCAACCGGTCCCTCGCCGACTACGTCGCCCCGCTGGGGAGCGGGCTGGCCGACCACGTCGGCGCCTTCGCCGTCACGGCCGGCCTGGGCAGCCAGGACCGGGTCGCGGCGTTCAAGGAGGAGCACGACGACTACAACGCGATCCTCCTCGAGTCGCTGGCCGACCGGTTGGCCGAGGCGTTCGCCGAGCGGATGCACGAGCGGGTCCGCACCGAGCTGTGGGGCTACGCGCCCGACGAGCAGCTCGACAACGACGCCCTGCTCAAGGAGCAGTACGCCGGCGTCCGCCCCGCCCCCGGCTACCCCGCCTGCCCCGAGCACACCGAGAAGCAGACGCTGTGGGAGCTGCTCGACGTCGAGAAGACGACCGGGATCACGCTGACCGAGTCGATGGCCATGTGGCCGGGCGCCGCGGTGAGCGGGTGGTACTTCTCGCACCCGCAGAGCCAGTACTTCGTGGTCGGTCGGCTCGGACGTGACCAGGTCGCGTCGTACGCCGAGCGCAAGGGCTGGTCGCTCGTGGAGGCCGAGAAGTGGCTCTCGGCCAACCTCGGCTACGACCCCGAGGACTAGCGCCGTGGCCCCGCCCTCCTTGCCGGCGGCCGTGCTGTGGGACATGGACGGCACCCTGGTCGACACCGAGCCCTACTGGATGCGGTGCGAGCACGCCCTGGCGGCGAAGTACGGCGGCCGCTGGTCCACCGAGGACGCCCTCGCCGTCGTCGGGGGCGACCTCGTGGACTCCGCGACCTACATGCGCGAGCACATGGGCATCGACCGGACGCCGGCCCAGATCGTGGAGGAGCTGCTCGACGGTGTCGTCGAGCTGGTCCAGCAGGAGGTGCCGTGGCGCCCGGGGGCACGCGAGCTCCTCGCCGACCTCGGGACGGCAGGCGTTCCCTGCGCGCTGGTGACGATGTCCTACCGCCGGTTCGCGGAGCCGGTCGTCGGCGCCCTCCCGGCCGGGTCGTTCGCCGCGCTCGTCCTCGGTGACGAGGTCAACCGCGGCAAGCCCCACCCCGAGCCCTACCTCCGGGGGGCCGAGCTGCTGGGCGTGGCCCCGGAGCGCACCGTCGCCATCGAGGACTCACCCACGGGCGCCGCCTCCGCCGAGGCTGCCGGGTGCCGGGTCCTGGTCGTGCCCCACCACGTGGACGTCCCCGACGGACCCCGCCGGGTGCGGCGCGACACCCTGGCCGGGCTGACCCCGGTAGACCTCGGCGCCCTGCTCGACGGCCACGTCGTCCGCTGAGGCGACCGGCAACGGGGGAGGGGTGCCGCCCCACGCGGGGCAGAGCTCCCGGAAGGAGCACCACGAGCAGGCGCGGCTGCGCTGCGGCTGCCAGTCCCCGCTCTCGCGGGCCTCGCGCACGGCCTCCCACACCGCCTGCACCAACCGCTCGGTGAACAGCAGGTCGGCCTCGTCGGGGGCGTAGGTCACCGTCTCGGCGGCAGCGAGGTAGACCAGCCGCAGCTCCCGCGGCACCACGCCGCGGCTGCGCCACAGCACCAGGGCGTAGAAGCGCAGCTGGAACAGCGCCCGGGCCTCGAAGCCGGGGGCGGGGGCCCGGCCGGTCTTGTAGTCGACGACCCGGAGCGCGCCGTCGGGCGCGACGTCGAGCCGGTCGACGAAGCCACGCAGCAGCAGCCGCGAGCCCAGCAGCGCCTCGACGTAGAGCTCGCGCTCGGCCGGCTCGAGCCGACGGGGGTCCTCCAGCTCGAAGTAGGCCCGCACCGCGGCACGGCACTGCTCGCGCCAGGCCTGCGCCGGCACCTCGGCCTCGTCGGGGAACAGCGTGGCCAGCTCGGGCTCGCCCTCGAGCACCGCCGACCACGCCGGGTCGACCAGCGCCAGGGCGGCCTCGGGGGTGCGCTGCTGCGCGGGGAGGTCGAACAGGTCCTCGAGCACCTTGTGCACCACGGTGCCGCGGACCGCCTCCGGTGAGGGCGCCTCGGGCAGCCGGTCCACGGTGCGGAAGCGGTAGAGCAGCGGACAGGTGCGGAAGTCGGCGGCGCGGCTGGGCGAGAGCGACCCCACGACGAGCTCGCCGTCGACGGGGGTCCCGATCCGCGTGGTGTCCACGGTGGCCACCGTAGGCGGCGGGTCCGACATCGGGGCGGCACGCTAGCGTTGGGGCGTGAGCGCCCCCTCGTCCCACCCTCCCGGCACGCTGCGGGTCGGGCGGGTCGCCGGTGTCGACGTGCTCGTCCGGTCGTCGTGGCTGATCGTCGCGCTCCTGATCTCGCTGCTCCTGGCCCCCCGGGTCGAGCAGGTCCAGCCCGGCCTGGGGGCGCTGAAGTACGTCGCCGGCCTGGCCTTCGCGGTGCTGCTCTACCTCTCGGTGCTGCTCCACGAGATCTCGCACGCCGTGGTGGCCCAGCGGTTCGGCCTGGGCGTCCGCTCGATCACGCTGCACTTCCTGGGCGGTGCCACCGAGATTGACTCCGAGTCGCGCACGCCCGTGCAGGAGTTCACGATCGCCGTGGTCGGCCCGCTGACCTCGATCGCGGTCGGGCTGGTGGCGCTCGTGGCCGCCCCGTTCACGCCCGAGGGGCTGCTGCGGCTGGCTGTCGAGGGCCTCGCCGGCGCCAACCTCGTCGTCGGGGTGCTCAACCTCGTCCCCGGACTGCCGCTCGACGGCGGTCGCGTGCTCCGCGCGCTGGTCTGGAAGGTCTCGGGCAACATGCACCGCGGCACCGTCGCCGCTGCCTGGGGCGGCCGGGTGGCTGCCTTGCTGGTGCTGCTGTGGCCGGCGCTGGCACGCGAGCTGCTCGGCATCCGGACCGACGTCCTCGACTACGTCATGGCCTTCATCATCGCGACCTTCCTGTGGTCGGGGTCGACCGCGTCGCTGGTCAGCGCACGGGTGCGCCGCCGCCTCCCCGCCCTGCAGGCCCGCCCGCTGGCCCGCCGCATGGTCGCCGTGCCCGACGACGTCACCGTCGCCGAGGCCGTGCGCCGCGCCCAGGAGGCGGGCGCCGGCGGCATCGTGGTCCACGACCGCGACCACCGGCTGTCCGCCGTGGTCAGCGAGAAGGCGCTCGGCGCGACCCCCGAGGAGCGCCGCCCCTGGGTGCCCGTCACCTCGGTGTCGCGGACCCTCGAGGCCGGTCTCGTGCTGCCCGTCGAGCTGGTCGGCGAGGACCTCGTCCGCGCCATGTCCCGCACCCCCGCCGAGGAGTACGTCCTCGTCGAGACCGGGGGAGATGTCTACGGCGTCCTGGCCACCGCCGACGTCGACCGTGCCTTCGAGGAGAGCGCCCGCACGTGACCCAGCAGACCCCGACCGATCCCATCCCGGCCCCCACCGCGGCCCCCGACCACGACTGGTCCGGCGTCCGTCGTGGCCCTCTCGCCCCCGGCGAGTGGGTGCGGCTCGTCGACGGCAAGGGCCGCCGCCACAACATCTGCCTCGAGGCCGGCAAGACCTTCCACACCAACAAGGGCGGCCTGCTCCACGACGACATGATCGGCCGCGACGAGGGCTTCACCCTGACCTCGACCAACGGCGGCCAGTACCTCGTCTTCCGCCCGCTGCTCAGCGAGTTCGTGGTCTCGATGCCCCGCGGCGCGGCCGTGGTCTACCCCAAGGACGCGGCCCAGATCGTGGCCATGGCCGACATCTTCCCCGGTGCCCACGTCGTCGAGGCGGGGGCCGGGTCGGGCGCCCTGACCTGCTCGCTGCTGCGTGCGGTCGGGCCGACCGGGCGGCTGAGCTCCTTCGAGCGGCGCGAGGAGTTCGCGGCCGTCGCCCAGCGCAACGTCCGCCAGTTCTTCGGCGCCCCCGAGGGCGTCGACCACCCCGCGTGGCAGCTCACGGTGGGCGACCTCGTCGAGGAGCTCGGCCGGCTCGAGGCCCCCGGCACCGTCGACCGCATCGTCCTCGACATGCTCGCGCCGTGGGAGTGCGTCGACGCGGTCGCCGAGGCGCTGGTGCCCGGCGGCATCGTCGTGGCGTACGTCGCGACCACCACCCAGCTCGGCCGGGTCGTGGAGACGCTCCGCGCGCACGGCGAGTTCACCGAGCCGCAGCCCTGGGAGACCCTGGTCCGCGACTGGCACGTCGAGGGGCTGGCGGTGCGCCCCGGCCACAAGATGAACGGCCACACCGGCTTCCTGGTCACCGCCCGCCGGATGGCCCGCGGCGAGAGCGCCCCGCAGAAGAAGCGGCGCCCGGCTCCCGGTGCCTACGGCGTCGACTACGACGGTCCCCGACCCTCGGGCCTCGACCCCACCCTCGTCGGGCCCGACCCGGAGTCGATCCCCGGCTCCTGAGTCACGACTCGGTATCCGTCCGGGGCAGGCGCGTCGTACCCCTTGTCGGCGCGCGGCGGCACAGTAGGGTCGAGATCCAGGACCCTCACGGAGGTGGTCGCGGTGCCCGAGCCGATCGATGGCAGCCCCAGCGCAGCCCAGCTGCGCAACCAGGTCGCGTTCCTCGAGGCCGAGGTGGTGGACCTCCGGCGCCGCCTGCACGACGCCCCCGGCAGCAGCCGCGCCCTCGACCAGCGGCTCCTCGACACCCAGCGCTCGCTGGCCGCGGTGACCTCGCAGAACGAGCGGCTCGCCCAGACGTTGCGCGAGGCACGCGACCAGATCCTCACCCTCAAGGAGGAGGTCGACCGGCTCGCCCAGCCGCCGACCGGGTTCGGCACCTTCCTGCAGCGCAACGACGACGACTCCGTCGACGTGTTCACCGGTGGTCGCAAGCTGCGCGTCACCGTCAGCCCCGGGGTCGAGCTCGACGAGCTCACCCGTGGCCAGGAGGTCATGCTCAACGAGGCCCTCAACGTCGTCGCCGCGCTCGAGTTCGAGCAGGTCGGCGAGGTCGTGATGTTCAAGGAGCTGCTCGCCGACGGCGAGCGCGTCCTGGTGATCGCCAACGCCGACGAGGAGCGTGTCGTGCGGCTGGCGCAGCCGCTGCGCGAGACCACGCTGCGCGCCGGTGACTCGCTGCTGCTCGACGGCAGGTCCGGCTACGTCTACGAGAAGGTGCCCAAGTCCGAGGTGGAGGAGCTCGTCCTCGAGGAGGTGCCCGACATCGACTACTCCGACATCGGCGGCCTGTTCGGGCAGATCGAGACCATCCGCGACGCGGTGGAGCTGCCCTACCTGCACCCCGACCTGTTCGTGGAGCACGAGCTCAAGCCGCCCAAGGGCGTGCTGCTCTACGGCCCCCCCGGCTGCGGCAAGACGCTGATCGCCAAGGCGGTCGCCAACAGCCTGGCCAAGAAGGTCGCGGCCAAGACGGGGCAGGAGGGCAAGTCCTACTTCCTCAACATCAAGGGCCCCGAGCTGCTCAACAAGTACGTCGGCGAGACCGAGCGCCACATCCGGCTGGTCTTCCAGCGGGCGCGCGAGAAGGCCTCCGAGGGCACGCCGGTGATCGTGTTCTTCGACGAGATGGACTCGCTGTTCCGCACCCGTGGCTCGGGTGTCTCCTCCGACGTGGAGAACACCATCGTCCCGCAGCTGCTCAGCGAGATCGACGGCGTCGAGCTGCTCGAGAACGTCCTGGTCATCGGCGCCTCCAACCGCGAGGACATGATCGACCCCGCGATCCTGCGGCCTGGGCGCCTCGACGTGAAGATCAAGATCGAGCGCCCCGACGCCGAGTCGGCCCGTGACATCTTCTCCAAGTACCTCACCGCGCGGCTGCCGCTGCACGCCGACGACCTCGCCGAGTTCTCCGGCGACCGCGACGCCTGCGTGGCCGGCATGATCCGGGCGACGGTCGAGCGGATGTACACCGAGACCGAGGAGAACCGCTTCCTCGAGGTGACCTACGCCAACGGCGACAAGGAGGTCCTCTACTTCAAGGACTTCAACTCCGGCGCGATGATCCAGAACATCGTCGACCGCGCCAAGAAGATGGCCATCAAGGACCTCCTCGACCTCGACCAGCGCGGCCTGCGCGTGCAGCACCTGCTGCAGGCCTGCGTCGACGAGTTCAAGGAGAACGAGGACCTGCCCAACACCACCAACCCCGACGACTGGGCACGGATCTCGGGCAAGAAGGGCGAGCGGATCGTGTTCATCCGCACGCTCATCACCGGCAAGCAGGGCACCGAGCCCGGCCGGTCCATCGACACGGTCAACAACACCGGCCAGTACCTCTGAGCCGCCGGGACGCCGCACTGCACCAGCTCACCCGCCCGGGGGGCCGCGGCGGGGTCCCGCCCTGCCCGTAGGCTCGACGACGTGAGCGTGCGCCGGGTCATGGGGACCGAGACCGAGTTCGGGATCTCGGTCCAGGGACATCCCCAGGCCAACCCCATGGTGGCCAGCACCCGGCTGGTCAACGCCTACGCCGGGGCGACGCTCACGGCCCGGCGGGCGCGCTGGGACTTCGAGGAGGAGTCGCCGCTGCGCGACGCGCGTGGCTTCGACATGTCGCGCGAGGTGGCCGATCCCAGCCAGCTCACCGACGAGGACCTCGGCCTGGCCAACATCATCCTGACCAACGGCGCCCGGCTCTACGTCGACCACGCCCACCCGGAGTACTCCTCGCCCGAGTGCACCAACCCGATGGACGGCGTGCTGTGGGACAAGGCGGGGGAGCTGGTGGCGCTGGACGCCGCTCGGTTCGCCTCCAACGGTGGCGAGGGCGACCTGCTGCTCTACAAGAACAACACCGACGGCAAGGGCGCCAGCTACGGCGCCCACGAGAACTACCTCGTCCGCCGCAGCACGCCCTTCGGCGACATCGTGCGCCACCTCACCCCGTTCTTCGTCAGCCGGCAGGTGCTGTGCGGCGCCGGACGCGTCGGCACCGGACAGGACGGCCGCGGCGAGGGCTTCCAGCTGAGCCAGCGTGCCGACTTCTTCGAGGTCGAGGTGGGTCTGGAGACCACGCTGAAGCGGCCCATCATCAACACCCGCGACGAGCCCCACGCGGACCCCGAGAAGTACCGCCGGCTCCACGTCATCCTCGGCGACGCCAACCTGGCCGAGACCTCGACCTACCTCAAGCTCGGCACCACCGCGATGGTGCTCTCCATGATCGAGGACCGGTTCGTCACCCCCGACCTGCGGGTCAGCCGGCCGGTGGCCTCGCTGAAGGCCGTCTCCCACGACCCCGGGCTGACCCACCTGCTCGAGGTGGGCGACGGGCGCCGGATGACCGCGGTGCAGCTGCAGTGGGAGTACCTCCACCTCGCCCACCGCTACGTCCAGGAGCGCCGCGGCGGCCAGCCCGACCAGCCCACCAAGGACCTGCTCGCCTGCTGGGAGCGGGTGCTCACCAGCTTGGAGCGCGACCCCTTCGAGCTCGCCGACGAGCTGGACTGGGTGGCCAAGCTCAAGCTGCTGCAGTCCTACCGCGACCGCGACGGCCTGGCCTGGTCGCACGCCAAGCTGCACCTGATCGACCTGCAGTACGCCGACCTGCGCCCCGAGAAGGGGCTCTACCACCGGCTGGTGCGGCTGGGCCGGATGAAGCGCCTGACCGACGACGCGCAGGTCGAGCGGGCGATGCACGAGCCGCCGCTGGACACCCGCGCCTACTTCCGGGGCCGCTGCCTGGCGCAGTACCCCGACGAGATCGCCGCCGCCTCGTGGGACTCGGTCATCTTCGACCTCGCGGGCCACGAGTCGCTCCAGCGCGTGCCCACGCTCGACCCGCTGCGGGGGAGCAAGGCCCACGTCGGGGCGCTGCTCGACGAGCACGACACGGCGCTCGGCCTGTTCGAGGCCCTCACCGCGAGGTGAGGTGGATAGGGTCGACCCACCCGCACGTCAGGCCCGCACGACAGGCACCGGACACCGACCAGGAGGTCGTCATGGCGCAGGAGCACAAGCAGCCCCGCAGGTCCCACGAGGAGGAGGAGCCGGTCGACGCGCCGGCCCCCGCCGAGAGCGCCACCGAGCGCAAGGACAAGCTCGACGACGACATCGACGCGATCCTCGAGGACATCGACGACGTGCTGGAGACCAACGCCGAGGACTTCGTGAAGTCCTTCATCCAGAAGGGCGGTCAGTGAGGCTCGATGACTGACGCCCGACTGCCCGACGCGTTCCTCACGCCCGGCACCTCCTCCTTCAGCGACTTCCTGGCCTCGGTCTCCCCGGACCTGCTGCCCTCGCGGCGGGTGCTGCCCCCCGGCGACGCCGCCGCGCTCGCGCCGCACGGCACCACGATCGTCGCGGCGACCTTCCCCGGTGGCGTCGTCATCGCCGGCGACCGTCGCGCGACCATGGGCAACGTCATCGCCCAGCGCGACATCGAGAAGGTCTTCCCGGCCGACGAGTACTCCGCGGTCGGGATCGCCGGCACCGCGGGCCTCGCGGTCGAGATGGTGCGGCTGTTCCAGACCGAGCTCGAGCACTACGAGAAGATCGAGGGCACCACGCTCTCGATGGACGGCAAGGCCAACCGGCTCTCGGCGCTGATCCGCAACAACCTCGGCATGGCGATGCAGGGCCTGGCCGTCGTCCCGCTCTTCGCCGGCTACGACCTGAGCCAGGAGATCGGGCGGATCTTCTCCTACGACGTCACCGGCGGCCGCTACGAGGAGACCGCGTTCCACTCGGTCGGCTCCGGCTCGGTCTTCGCCCGCGGGGCGCTGAAGAAGCTCTACCGCGACGACCTCGACCAGGGCGGCACCGTCACCGCGGTCGTCCAGGCGCTGTACGACGCCGCCGACGACGACTCCGCGACCGGGGGGCCCGACCTGTTCCGCAGGATCTTCCCGATCGTCAGCGTCATCACCGCCGAGGGCCACACCCGGCTCGGCCAGGACGAGGTGGCGGCCGTGGCCGACGCGGTCGTGGCCAGCCGGATGCAGCGCCCCGACGGCCCGTCCGCCCCCCTGACCTAGGAGAGCCCCCGCATGAGCATGCCGTTCTACGTCTCGCCCGAGCAGCTGATGAAGGACCGGGCGGACTTCGCGCGCAAGGGCATCGCGCGCGGCCGCTCGGTCGCGGTGGTGCGCTACACCGACGGGCTGCTGTTCGTCTCCGAGAACCCCTCGGCGGCACTGCACAAGGTGAGCGAGCTCTACGACCGCATCGCCTTCGCCGCGGTCGGCCGCTACAACGAGTTCGAGAACCTCCGCATCGCCGGGGTCCGGCTGGCCGACATGCGCGGCTACTCCTACGACCGGCGCGACGTCACCGGCCGGGGCCTGGCCAACGCCTACGCCCAGACCCTGGGCACGATCTTCTCCTCGGGCGGCGAGAAGCCCTACGAGATCGAGATCTTCGTGGCCGAGGTCGGCGACGGGGCCGCCGACGACCAGGTCTTCCGGCTCACCTTCGACGGCCAGGTCGTGGAGGAGAAGGACCACGCCGTGATGGGCGGGGCGGCCGACTCGGTCACCTCCTACCTGCGCGAGCGCTACCGCCTCGGGCTGTCGCGCGACGAGGCGCTGCGCCTCGCCGTGGCGGCGCTGGGCCACAACGACAGCGCCGACCGCACCATCCCGCCCGAGGACCTCGAGGTCGCGGTCCTCGACCGCACCCGCACCCAGGAGCGGAAGTTCAAGCGGCTGCTGCCCGCGGTGCTGCGCGACGTGCTGGGGCAGGGGCCGGGGGACATGCCGGGGGACGCGCCGGGGGCCACGCCGGGCGAGTCGCCGAGCGGTCCCGAGCCCACCGCACCCGCCGCGCCCGCCCGCACCGACCCGTCGGTCTCGCCCGGCGAGGAACCGCCCGTCGCGCCCTGACGCCAACTCCCCACCTCCCCTCTAGGGTGGGCACGTGGACCGGCGAATCTTCGGGATCGAGAACGAGTACGGCGTCACGTGCACGTTCAAGGGGCAGCGTCGCCTCTCGCCCGACGAGGTCGCCCGTTACCTGTTCCGCAAGGTGGTCAGCTGGGGCCGGTCGAGCAACGTCTTCCTGGCCAACGGGGCCCGGCTCTACCTCGACGTCGGCAGCCACCCGGAGTACGCCACGCCCGAGTGCGACGACATCGTCGACCTGGTGACCCACGACAAGGCCGGTGAGCGGGTCCTCGAGGGCCTGCTGGTCGACGCCGAGCAGCGGTTGCGCGACGAGGGCATCTCGGGCGACGTCTACCTGTTCAAGAACAACACCGACTCCGCCGGCAACTCCTACGGCTGCCACGAGAACTACCTGGTCAGCCGGCACGGTGAGTTCAGCCGCCTGGCCGACGTGCTGATCCCGTTCCTGGTGACGCGGCAGATCCTGGTCGGCGCCGGCAAGGTGACCCAGACGCCGCGGGGCGCGTCGTACTCCGTGAGCCAGCGGGCCGAGCACATCTGGGAGGGCGTCTCCAGCGCCACCACCCGCTCGCGCCCGATCATCAACACCCGTGACGAGCCCCACGCCGACGCCGAGCGGTTCCGGCGGCTCCACGTGATCGTGGGCGACTCCAACATGAGCGAGACCACGACGCTGCTCAAGGTGGCCTCCTGCGACCTGGTGCTGAGGATGATCGAGGAGGGCGTGGTGATGCGCGACCTCACCATGGAGAACCCCATCCGCGCGATCCGCGAGATCTCCCACGACATGACCGGCCGGCGCAAGGTCCGGCTGGCCAACGGCCGCGAGGCCAGCGTCCTGGACATCCAGGGGGAGTACCTCGCCCGGGTCCGCGACTTCGTCGACCGCCGCGAGCTGCGCACCCCGGTCATCGAGCAGGTCCTCGACCTGTGGGAGCGCGGCCTCAAGGCCGTCGACTCCGGTGACCTGTCGCTGGTCGACCGCGAGATCGACTGGGTCATCAAGTGGAAGCTGATCGAGCGCTACCGCGCGGCCCACGGGCTGCCGCTCGGCCACCCGCGGGTGGCCCAGCTCGACCTCGCCTACCACGACATCCACCGCGACCGCGGCCTCTACTACCTGCTGGAGAAGCGGGGTGCGGTCAAGCGCGTGACCGACGACCTCGCGATCTTCCGCGCCAAGTCGGTGCCGCCCCAGACCACCCGCGCCCGGCTGCGCGGGAGCTTCATCAAGAAGGCCCAGGAACGACGCCGTGACTTCACCGTCGACTGGGTGCACCTCAAGCTGAACGACCAGGCCCAGCGCACGGTGCTCTGCAAGGACCCCTTCCGGGCCCACGACGAGCGCGTCGAACGACTGATCGAGGGAATGTGACCCCTGCACGACGAGCCGCAGCGCTGCTGTGCGCCCTGACCCTGACCGTGAGCGCCTGCGGGAGCTCGGAGCAGAAGGAGGAGGAGGAGTCGACCGACCTGCGGTCGCAGGTCGACGTCTCCGGCGACTTCGGGAAGGCACCCGAGGTCGACTTCACCGCTCCCTTGGAGGTCGGTGAGAGCGCCAGCTGGACCACCGAGAAGGGGGACGGCGACCCCATCGGCCAGGCCTCCACCGCCGTGCTCCAGCTGACGCTGCTCGACGGCCGCACCGGCAAGAAGGCCATCAGCACCTTCGACAAGGGCCAGACGCCGCTCCAGGTCAGCCTCACCGAGCAGTTCCTGCCCTCGCTGGCCGAGGCGCTGGTCGGCGCTCGCGCCGGCAGCCGCGTGGTGGTCGCCTCCACGCCCGAGGACGCCTACGGCGCCGGGGGCTCGCCGCAGATCGGCATCAAGGGCGGCGACCCGGTCGTGATGGTGGCCGACGTGCTCGCCACCGACCCCACCGACGTGCTCGACGGCCCCACGGGCGACGAGGTCGAGCCGCCCGCCGGCAGCCCGACGCTGGTCGAGCGCGACGGCGTGCCCACCGGCTTCGAGGTGCCCGCGAAGGCCAAGAAGCCCACCGAGGTGCAGGTCGTGCCGCTCCGCGCGGGCACCGGCGACGCGGTCGAGGACCCCGACCGGGTCACCGTGAACTACCTCGGCGCGGTCTGGAAGGGCGAGAAGCCCTTCGACCAGTCCTACGACAAGGACCCGACGACGTTCTCGATCGGTCTCGGCGCGGTCATCACGTGCTGGGACGAGGGCCTGGTGGGCCAGAAGGAGGGCGCCCGCGTGATGCTGGTCTGCCCGCCCGACACGGCGTACGGCAACACCGCGCAGGGCGAGGACATCCCCGCCCGCTCGACGCTGGTCTTCGTCATCGACGTGCTCGGCGTGGGCTGACGCGACGACCATGGTGGCGGAGAAGGCCGAGCGGCTGCTCAACCTGGTGATCCTGCTGCTGGTGGCGCGCAACTACACCACCAAGGAGCAGATCCGGGCGCTCATGGAGCCCTACCGGACCAGCAGCAACGAGGCCTTCGACCGGATGTTCGAGCGCGACAAGGACGAGCTCCGCGCGCTGGGGATCCCGCTCGAGACCGGCTACGTCGACAAGTTCTTCGAGGACGAGCAGGGCTACCGCATCAAGCGCGACGCCTTCGAGCTGCCCGCCGTCGACTTCACCGCCGACGAGGTCGCGGTGCTGGGCCTGGCGGCCCGGGTCTGGCGCCACGCCGGCCTCGCGGCCGCGACCTCCGACGCCCTGGTCAAGCTCCAGGCCGCGGGGCTGCGCTTCGACCGCGAGCAGCTCGAGCAGGTGCAGCCCACCCTGGCCGCCGAGGAGCCGGCCTTCGAGGCGATGTGGCGGGCCACCTCCGAGCGCGTGCCGGTGCGCTTCGACCACCGCCGCGCCGGGGAGCAGGAGGTCCGGACACGCCACCTGCAGCCGTGGGGCGTCGTGACCGCCCAGGGGCGCTGGTACGTCGTGGGCCAGGACGTCGACCGGGGGGAGCCGCGGATGTTCCGGCTCAGCCGGATCTCCTCCGAGGTGGTCGCCGAGGGCGACCCCGGCAGCTACACCGTCCCCGACGGGGTCGACCTGCGCGCCCTGTCCGGCGCCCTGGTGCGCCCCCAGCCCGAGCACCGCGCGCGTGTCCTGGCCCGGGCGGGCGCCGCCGTCGGCCTGCGCCGCCGGGCCGAGGTCACCGCCACCGGGGTGACCGGCCCCGACGGGTCGCTCGGCTGGGACCAGCTCGAGGTGCCCTTCGGGTCCACCGACGACGTGGCCGGCGAGCTCCTCGGGTACGCCGACGCGGTCGTCGTCGAGGAGCCCGCCGAGCTGCGCCACCTGGTCCGTGAGCGGCTGCAGGGGCTGGCCTCGTGAGCAGCGCCCGTGACCAGGTCTCCCGGCTGCTGGCGCTGGTGCCCTACCTGCAGCGCCGCGACGACGTCTCGCTGGCCGAGGTGGCCTCCGACTTCGGGGTCACCGCCGAGCAGATCCGGCGCGACCTGCGGGTGCTGTGGATGTGCGGCCTGCCGGGGCTCACCCCCGACAAGATGATCGACGTCGACATGGAGGCGATCGAGGACGACCCCGAGGGGGTGGTCCGCATCGACAACGCCGACTTCCTCTCCCGCCCGGTCCGGCTGGGCAGCTCCGAGGCGGCCGCGCTGATCGTGGCGCTGCGGGCGCTGCGCGAGGGCAGCCCCGCCGCCTCCCACGACGCCGTCGACCGGGTGCTGGCCAAGCTCGAGGAAGCCACCACGGTGGGGGCCACCCCGCCGGCCGTGGCGGTGCACCTCGCGGACGACGGCCGCTCCGCCACGCACGCCAGGCTGCTGGAGGAGGCGATCGCCGGCGACCGGCAGGCCCGGCTGGGCTACTACGTGCCGACCCGCGACGAGACCACCGACCGGCTCGTCGACCCCATCGCCCTGCTGACCCGCGACGGTCACGACTACCTCGACGCGTGGTGCCGCACGGTCGACGACCGCCGGCTGTTCCGCCTCGACCGGGTCGAGTCGGTCGAGGTGGTGGACCAGCCGCGCGGGCACCGCCGGTTGCCCCCGCGCGACCTCTCGGGCAGCCTGTTCGAGCCCGGTCCCGGCGACCTGGAGGCGGTGCTGCACCTCGAGCGGCACGCCCGCTGGGTGGCCGACTACTACCCGGTCGACTCCGTCGAGGAGCTGGGGGAGGGACGGCTGGCCGTCCGGCTGCGGGTCAACGACCCGCGCTGGCTGGTGCGCCTGGCGCTGCGGCTCGGACCGGCCGCCCGGGTCGTGGAGCCCGCCGGGTTGCGCGAGGAGGTCCGTCGTACGGCGGCCTCGGCGCTGTCGCTCTACGACGCCTGAGCGCCTCCGCCAGGGGTCGACGCCCTCCTGACCTGCACAGCCGCCGTACGTCGGGTTGACGGCTCGCGTTCACCTTCGCGGCGTACAGTGAGGTTCATGAGTGCTGCTGTGGTGACCCCCATGATCGCCGGGCTCGGCCCGACCGAGCTGATCATCATCGTCGGGATCATCGTCCTGCTCTTCGGCGCCTCCAAGCTGCCGGAGCTCGCGCGCGGCAGCGGTCGTGCGCTGCGGATCTTCAAGGCCGAGACCAAGGGCCTGATGGACGACGACGACAAGACCGACGCCCAGCGCGAGATCGACGCCCGCGCCGCCGAGGCCGACGCGCGGCGCGACGCGGACTTCGACGCCCAGCACCCGGTGCGGCGCACCGACGACCCGGGCACCCCCGGGTCCCCCCGCTGACGCAGCCGCTGCGTTGTCCGTCGTCACCGGGGTCCTCGGCCTCTTCAGCGGCAAGCCCCGCAACCCCGTCGGGGAGGGCGGCCGGATGGCCCTCGCCGACCACTTCCGCGAGCTGCGCGCGCGGATCATGCGGGTCGCCCTCTACCTCGTCCTCGGCACGGTCGTCGCGCTGTTCTTCTACGACACGCTCTTCCAGCTGATCCTCGACCCCTACAACCAGGCCCGCGAGCTGCTGGGCCAGGAGACGCAGACGCAGGCCGTGATCAGCGGCGTCGGCACCCCGCTGCTGCTGCAGCTGAAGATCTGCGCCGTGGCGGGCGTGGTGGCCACCTCGCCGCTGTGGCTCTACGAGATCTGGGCCTTCATCGTCCCCGGCCTGCACTCGCAGGAGAAGCGCTGGACCCGGCTGTTCGCCGTGGTCGCGGGACCGCTGTTCATCGCGGGCGTGGCCATGGGCTACTACGTGCTGCCCAAGGGCATCGCCACGCTGATCGGGTTCACGCCCGACGGGCTGACCCAGCTGACCGACTTCGGCGACTTCTACAGCTTCATCACCCGGATGCTGCTGGTCTTCGGCATCGCCTTCGAGATCCCGCTGTTCGTGGTGCTGCTCAACCTGGCCGGCGTGGTCTCCGGTCGGGCGCTGGGGCGCCACCGGCCGTGGATCATCGTCGGCACCTTCGTCTTCGCCGCCGTCGCGACACCGTCCACCGACCCCTTCTCGATGCTGATGCTCGCCATCCCGATGCTGCTGCTGCTGCTCGTCTCGGAGGTGATCGCCCGCCTCATCGACCGACGTCGCGGCCGCTTCGCCCACGAGGAGTGGGACGACGACACCGCCTCGCCGCTGTAGCCGGCGTGAGCCTCCGGTGCTGCCCCTGCGACTAGGGTCGGACACGTGTCCCGCCGCATCGCCCTGCTCATCAACCCGAGCTCCGGACGCGGCCAGGGGATGCGGATCGCCGCCGAGGCCGTGCCCCGGCTGCGCGACGCGGGCCACGAGGTCGAGGACCTGCGCGGACGCGACGCCGACGAGGCCCGCGACCTCGTCCACGACTGCGTCGAGCGCGGGATCGACACCGTCGCGGTGGTGGGTGGGGACGGCATGGTCCACGTCGCGATCCAGGCCCTGGCGGGGTCGGGGACGCGGCTCGGGCTGCTCCCGGCGGGCACCGGCAACGACGTCGCCCGCTACCTCGACGTGCCCCGTGGTGACACCGCCGCCGCCGTCGACGTCGTGATCGGCGGCCGCGAGCGCACCATCGACCTGGCGCGGGCGGGAGCGACGTACTTCCTGACGGTGCTGGCCGCGGGCTTCGACGCCGTGGTCAACGAGCGCGCCAACCGGATGCGGCGGCCCCGCGGCCAGATGCGCTACAACCTCGCCACCCTGGCCGAGCTGCGGACGCTGCGCCCGATCGACTACGTGCTCGAGCTCGACGGCGAGGAGCAACGGCTCGCCGCCACCGTGGTGGCGGTCGGCAACGGACCGTCCTTCGGCGGCGGGCTGCGGATCACCGAGGGTGCCGAGCTCGACGACGGCCTGCTCGACGTCGTGGTCATCGAGCCGCTGAGCCGGCGCGAGCTGGTGCGGACCTACCCGAAGCTGTTCCGGGGCACCCACGTGCACCACCCGGGCTACCACCACCACCGGGTGCGCTCGGTGACGGTCGCGGCGGCCGGCATCACGGCGTACGCCGACGGCGAGCGGATCGGTCCGCTCCCGCTGACCGTGGACGTGGTCCCGGCGGCGTTGCGGGTACTGGTGGGCCGATGAGCAGCCGCCCCGACCGTCCCAGCGCCGCCGAGCGCTACTCCCGCTTCCGGGCCCACCAGGAGCACCCCATGCTGGCCGACTTCGCCTCCCGCCAGGCCTTCGCGCTCGACGACTTCCAGCTGCGGGCCTGCCGCGAGCTCGAGGACGGCCGCTCGGTCCTGGTGGCCGCGCCCACCGGGTCGGGCAAGACCATCGTCGGCGAGTTCGCGGTGCACCTGGCGCTGGAGTCGGGTCGCAAGGCGTTCTACACCACCCCGATCAAGGCGCTGTCGAACCAGAAGTTCCACGACCTCTCGATGCGCTACGGACCGGAGAACGTCGGCCTGCTCACCGGTGACAACAGCATCAACGGCGAGGCCCCGGTCGTCGTGATGACCACCGAGGTCCTCCGCAACATGCTGTACGCCGGTTCGCGGACCCTCGAGACGCTCGGGTTCGTCGTCATGGACGAGGTGCACTACCTCGCCGACCGGATCCGCGGCGCGGTGTGGGAGGAGGTGATCATCCACCTGCCCGAGTCGGTGGCGGTCGCCTCGCTGTCGGCCACCGTCAGCAACGCCGAGGAGTTCGGCGAGTGGCTGGGCACCGTGCGTGGCGAGACCACCACGATCGTCGAGGAGCGCCGGCCGGTGCCGCTCTACCAGCACGTCATCGCCGGGCGACGGATGTACGACCTGTTCGCCGACGAGGAGACCGCCGACCCCACCCGCGACCGACAACCCCGGGTCAACCCGCAGCTGGAGAAGCTGGCCCGCGACGACTGGGCCCGCGGCCGGATGAAGGACCGCCGTGCCCCGCGCGGCGGCAAGCGCCCGCAGTCGGGCGCGAACGGCGCCCGCGGCGCCTGGACCCCGACGCGCGCCCAGGTGGTGGAGCAGCTCGACCGGGCCGGTCTGCTGCCGGCGATCGTGTTCATCTTCAGCCGGATCGGCTGCGACGCCGCGGTGCAGCAGTGCCTCGAGGCCAACTTGCGGCTGACCAGCCCCGCCGAGCGCGAGGAGATCTACGCGTTCGTGGAGGAGCGTTGCGCCGACCTGCCCGACGAGGACCTGCAGGCCCTGGGCTACCACGAGTTCCTCGACGGCCTCACCCGCGGCATCGCCGCCCACCACGCGGGGATGCTGCCGAAGTTCAAGGAGTGCGTGGAGGAGCTGTTCCTGCGGGGGCTGTGCCGCGTGGTCTTCGCGACCGAGACCCTGGCGCTGGGCATCAACATGCCGGCCCGCTCGGTGGTCATCGAGAAGCTGTCGAAGTGGAACGGAGAGACCCACGCCGACCTGTCGCCGGGGGAGTACACCCAGCTGACCGGTCGCGCCGGACGCCGCGGCATCGACGTCGAGGGCCACGGCGTCGTGCTGTGGCAGCAGGGGCTCGACCCGTCTGCGGTCGCCGGTCTGGCCTCCACGCGCACCTATCCGCTGCGGTCGAGCTTCCGGCCGTCGTACAACATGGCGGTCAACCTGGTGCACCAGTTCGGCCGCGACCGGGCGCGCGAGCTGCTGGAGTCCTCCTTCGCGCAGTTCCAGGCCGACAAGGCCGTCGTCGGGCTCGCCCGCCAGCTGCGCAAGAGCGACGACGCGCTGGCGGGGTACGCCGACGCCGCCGCCTGCGACCGCGGCGACTTCATGGAGTACGCCGGGCTGCGCCACCAGCTCTCCGACACCGAGCGCGACCTCGCCAAGTCACGTCGCTTCGACCGCCGCCAGGAGGTGCTGGACTCCCTGGAGGCGCTGCGCCCCGGCGACGTCATCGAGGTGCCGAGCGGCCGGTTCGCCGGTCTCGCGGTCGTCATCGACCCCGGCACCCGCGCCGACCGCGACGGGCCGCGTCCCTACGTGCTGACCTCCGACCGGCACGCCCGTCGGCTCAGCCTGACCGACTTCGCGACCCCGGTCGGGTCGATCACGCGGTTGAAGATCCCGCGCAGCTTCAACGGTCGCAACCCGCAGTCGCGGCGCGACCTGGCCAACGCGCTCAAGGAGCGCACCCACGGGTTCGCGCCGCCCCCGCCGGGCCAGGACGGCAGGTCCGGCACCGGCTCGTCGCGCTCGGGCAACGGCCGCTCCAGCACCGGCCGCTCGGGCATGGAGGACAGCCGGATCGAGGACCTGCGTCGCCGGTTGCGGGCCCACCCCTGCCACGAGTGCCCCGACCGCGAGGACCACGCCCGGTGGGCCGAGCGGTGGTTCAAGCTCGAGCGCGACTCGGCCACGCTGCGCCGCCGGATCGAGCAGCGCACCAACACCATCGCCCGTCGCTTCGACCGCGTCTGCGAGGTGCTGGCGACGCTCGGCTACCTCGAGGGCGAGGGCACCGACCTGGCCGTGACCGAGCGCGGCCGCACCCTGATGCGGATCTACAACGAGATGGACCTGCTCACCGCCGAGTCGCTGCGCGCCGGGCTGTGGGACGGCCTCGACGCCTCCGAGCTGGCCGCCGTGCTCTCGACCCTGGTCTACGAGTCGCGCCGGCCCGACGACGCGGCCACCCCGCGGCTGCCCGCCTCCGGCCCGGTCCGCGAGGTGCTGGCCGAGATGGTCTCGACCTGGTCCGACCTCGATGCCTTGGAGCGCGAGCACCACCTCGACCAGCTGCACGAGCCCGACCTGGGCTTCGTGTGGGCGGCGTGGCGCTGGGCCGAGGGCGACGAGCTCGACGACATCCTGCGGGTCACCGACCTCTCCGCCGGCGACTTCGTGCGGTGGGTCAAGCAGCTGCTCGACCTCGCCGACCAGGTCGCCGACGCCGCCGGGTCCGGTGCGCTGCGGACGACCGCCCGCGAGGCCGCCGGCCGGCTGCGTCGCGGGGTCGTGGCCTACTCCTCGGTCAGCAGCTAGGCCGGGAGGAGCGCGGCGAGCTCCGCCTCGATCAGCTCGGCGTGGATCATGGCGCCGGCGGTGGTGCCGGCCGCACCGCTGGCGCCGACCTGGGCGGTCAGGTCCGCGACGTTGCCGGCCAGGAAGACGCCCTCGACGCTGGTGCGCCCGGTCGGGTCGGCCGGGTAGTGCTCACCCATGCCCGTCGGGTGGGCGACCGGGTCCAGACCGACGGCGTCGAGCACGGCCGAGCGCGCCACCATCCGCGGGGCCACCACCACGGCGTCGAGCGACAGCTGCGTCCCGTCCTCCAGCCGTACGCCGGACAGCCGACCCGGCTCGCCCTCCAGCGCCCTCACCCGCCCGGTCACCACCGTCACGCCGGCGGCCGCCAGCCGCGGCAGGTCGGCCTCGGCCGGCGGGACCTCGTGGGCGAGCAGCACCACCCGGTCGGAGAGGCGGCTGAACATGACCGCCTGGTGCACCGCCATCGGACCGGTGGCCAGCACGCCGATGCGCTGGTCGCGCACCTCCCAGCCGTGGCAGAACGGGCAGTGCAGCACCTGCTGGACCCACCGCTCGGCCAGGCCCGGCACGTCGGGCAGCTCGTCCACCAGGCCCGTCGTCACCAGCAGCCGACGCCCGGTCACGGCAGTCCCGTCCTCGAGCTCCACCTCGAAGCCGGCTGGGGTGCGACGGGCGCCGACGGCGCGGCCGCGGCGTACCTCCCCGCCGTAGGTCTCCAGGTCGGCCCGTCCCTGCGCCAGCAGCTCCAGGGGCGAGCCGCCCTCGCGTCCCAGGAGGTTGTGCACCCCGTCGGCCGGCGCGTTGCGCGGAGCGCCCGCGTCGACCACCAGCACCCGCCGGCGCGACCGCGCCAGGGCGATCGCCCCGCTCAGCCCGGCGGCACCCCCGCCGACCACCACCACGTCGTAGCCGTCGTCCTGCTGCGCTGCCATGTCGTCCTCCTCGTCGTCCGGTGCCACCACCGTGCGCGGGATGGCCGACGATCGGCAAGTCCTGTTGCCGGTATGGCAAGATCTCCACCATGGACGAGCTCGACACGGTGCTGGACTCCGTCGGACCCCGGCTGCGGGCGCTGCGGCTGGAGGCCGAGCTGACCCTCGCCGACCTGGCCACCACGACCGGCATCTCTGTCAGCACGCTGTCGCGGCTGGAGTCCGGTGGGCGCCGCCCCACGCTGGAGCTGCTGCTCCCGCTCGCCCGCGCCCACGGCCTGGCCCTGGACGACCTGGTCGGGGCCGACGGCGCCGCCGATCCACGGGTCCCGCAGCGCGCGGTCACCCGCGGGGGCATGACGATGGTGCCGCTGAGCCGGCGGGCGGGCGGGCTGCAGGCCTACAAGCTCACCATCCCCCCGGGGCGACGCCGCCGGCAGCCGGACCCGCAGACCCACGAGGGCTACGAGTGGCTCTACGTGCTCGACGGCCGGCTGCGGATGGTGCTGGGGGACCACGACGTGGTGCTCGAGCCGGGCGAGGTCGCGGAGTTCGACACCCGGCTGCCGCACTGGTTCGGCGGCGCGGACGAGCGGCGGGTCGAGTTCCTGTCGATCTTCGGGCGCGAGGGCGAGCGGATGCACACGCGGGCCCGCTCGACCGACCGTCGGCAGGACGACTGACGGCGTCGACCGCGGCTCAGGCGCGGGCGGCCAGCACCTCGCGCAGCCGCTCGACCGGGCTCGTCAGGCCCCACTGCTCCGCGATCGCCTCGAGCATCTCGGGATCGGCGGGGGAGGCGGGCAGAGCGAGGTCCGGGCCGCCGAGGTCGAGGTCGCGCACGACGGCGACCACACGGGGAGCGACCTCGAGGTAGTCCAGCGCGGCCGTGACCTTGCCGCGCGGTCCGGGGCCCATCTTGGCGTCGGGGTCGGCGCCCTCGGGGTCGGTGGCGGCGGCGAGGATCGCGTCGAGGTCCCCGAAGCGGCCGAGCAGCACGGCCGCGGTCTTGTCGCCGATGCCGGCCACGCCGGGCAGGCCGTCGGAGGAGTCGCCGCGCAGGGTGGCGAAGGCGGCGTACTGGGCGGCCTCGACGCCGTAGCGCTCGCGGACCCATGCCTCGTCGACCCGCTCGTGCCTGCCCACGCCCCGTGCGGTGTAGAGCACCCGCACCTCCTGCTCGTCGTCGACGAGCTGGAAGAGGTCGCGGTCGCCGGTCACGACGTCGACGGGCATCCCGGCCCCGGTCGCCAGCGTCCCGATGACGTCGTCGGCCTCGTGGTGGTCGGCACCCACGACCGCGATCCCGAAGGCCTGTAGCACGGCCTCGATGATCGGCACCTGCTTCTCCAGCGGGTCGGGCACCTCCTCGACGTCGGGGTCGGTCTGGCGCTCGGCGACCACGCGGTGGGCCTTGTAGGTGGGGATCAGGTCGACCCGCCACTGCGGTCGCCAGTCGTTGTCCCAGCAGCACGCCAGGTGGGTGGGCTCGTAGTCGGCCACCAGCCGGCTGATGAAGTCGAGCAGGCCGCGCACGGCGTTGACCGGTGTGCCGTCCGGCGCGGTCACCGAGTCGGGCACGCCGAAGAAGGCCCGGAAGTAGAGCGACGCGGTGTCGAGGAGCATCAGGCGCTGCGGAGCGGGCTGCGTGGCGGGCATGGGCGCAGCCTAGGGGCGACCGGGGACGGCGACCCGGTCCGGCGCTCCCGGGCCGGTCCGGCCGCTAGGGTCTCCCGCGTGGAGAACAAGGACCGGCAGATCCTGCGGCTGCTCGCCGACGACGGCCGGATGTCCTACACCGACCTCGGCCGGGCCACGGGCCTGTCGACCAGCGCCGTGCACCAGCGCGTCAAGCGGCTCGAGGAGCGCGGCCTGATCCTGGGGTACGGCGCGACGATCGACCACGCCGCCGCGGGCAAGCCGCTGACGGCGTTCGTCAGCATCACCCCGATCGACGTCTCGCGGCCCGACGACTACCCCGAGAAGCTCCGGGGCGTCGAGGAGATCGAGTCGTGCTGGTCGGTGGCCGGCGAGGAGTCCTACATCCTCAAGGTACGCGTGGCCACGCCCGCCGACCTCGAGGACCTGCTCGCCCGGGTGCGCGCCGCGGCCCACGTCTCGACGCGCACCACGATCGTGCTCTCGACGCCCTTCGAGAACCGCGCGACCCACTAGTCGCCCCGGACCGCGGCCTCGAGGTCGGCGATCGAGAACGGGACGCCGTCCAGCGTCATGAAGTAGGCCACCGCGCGCGGTGCCACCTCGGGGTCGCCCAGGTGGTCGTCGAGCGCGGCGGGGTAGACCTGCCAGGCGAAGCCGAAGCGGTCCGAGAGCCAGCCGCAGGGGCCCGCCTTGCCGCCGTCGGTCAGGCCGGCCCAGAGGCGGTCGATCTCGTCCTGGGTGTCGCACGGCACCGCCAGTGAGACCGCCTCGTTGGGCTCGAAGCGGGTGTCGCCGCCGTTGATGGCGGTGTAGGGCTGGCCCTGGAGCTCGAAGACGACGGCCATCGTCTGACCGGCCAGGTCGCCGGCCTCCTCGCCGTACGGCGTCGAGGAGACGATGCGGGAGTCGGGGAAGAGCGAGACCCAGTGGTCGACGGCCTCCTGGATCCGGCCGTCGTTGATCCACAGGTTGACGTTGACAGGTCGCATGGCGGGCTCCTCGGGGTGGTGGGGGTTCTCAGCGGGACAGACCGCAGCAGGACCCCGGACTCATCGGCGCGCCCCGGGCAGGCGGCGTACGACGGGCGCGCTGGACCCCGGCAGCGCCGGCGTGCCGTCGTCGGGCAACCGCAGCGTGGCCTCGACGCCGGGGGAGAGGCGGTAGGGGCCGGAGAGCACGACGCCCCCGAGCAGCCGTCGCAGCCGTGACAGCTCGGCACGCACCGTGACCACGCGGCTGGCGTCGTCGAAGAGGTCGGTGGCCAGGTCGGCGGCGGAGCGGCCGCCGGGCCCGGCGGTGAGCAGCGCCAGCAGGATCTCGGCGTGGCGCGGGGAGAGCCGGCGCGACCAGTCGCCGCTGGGGGAGGACACCTCGAGCAGCGGGGTGGCCCGCAGGTCGAGCACCAGGCGGCTGGTGCCGGCGGCGCCCCCGCCGAGCCGCAGCAGCCAGCCGCCGGCCAGCGGCTCGGCCACCGCCTCGCCCAGGGTCGGCAGCCACAGTCGTCCCCCGGCCAGGTCGTGGGGCAGCGCGACGCGTTCGGGCGCCCGGGAGCCGACGGCCGCGGCCAGGTGACCGAACCGGTCGACCGCCAGCACGTCGCCGCTCACCCCCGCCAGCACCGGCGCCGCGACGGCACGCAGCCGGTCGAGGTCGCTGCGGTGCTGCTCGACCACCTCGAGGCTGGTCATCCGCGCCGCGAGCTCCACCAGGGCCAGCTCGGCCGGGTGCATCCCGCGCGAGGGCCCGCTCACGTCGACCACGCCGAGCACGCGCCCCGACCAGGGGTCGCGGATCGGGGCCGCGGCGCAGCCCCAGCGGGTGTGGGACTCCACGAAGTGCTCGGGACCCTGGATGTGGACCCCCTCGCCGAGCACCAGGCAGGTGCCGATCGCATTGGTGCCGACGTTGCCCTCGGTCCAGGCGGAGCCGCCGACGAAGCCGAGGTCGTCCGCGGCACGGCGTACGCCCGAGGAGCCGGCTCGCCACAGCACGCGCCCCTCGGGGTCGGCCACCACCACCATCTGGCCCGCGTCGATGACCGAGGCCAGCGTCTGCGCCAGCCGGGGGACGTAGGCCGCGAGCCCGCTCTCGGCGCGTCGCCGCTCCAGCTCGGCGCCCCCGAGCGGGGCGATGTCCGGCGCGGAGCCGGGCTCGAGACCGCACGCGGCGACCCGGCGCCACGACGCCGCCACCGGACCGCGCGGAGCGGGGACCGGCCCAGGGCTCCCGCCCAGCGCTCCCTCGCGCAGGCGCTGGAGCCCCACCAGGTCGGCCCGCTCGGGACGGTCAGGACGCTGCCGCACGGGTCCTCCGAGGCGAGCCGGTCGGGTGGGTGCAACGTGCTGCAACCCTGTCGCCGGGGGGCTGCGGCCGTGTGTGCTCGGTCACACCAGCCTAGGCGAAGGAGACGTACATGACCCAGGCCCCCGAGCGGGAGACCACCGCGAGCGACCCCACCACCCGGCAGGACGAGCAGCCAGGGCCCCCCGGTGCGCAGGAGCGCACCGAGCGGTGGCTGGCCGCGTTCGAGGAGGCGCTCGCCGCGCGCGACGTGGAGCGGGCCGCGAGCCTGTTCGCGGCCGACAGCTACTGGCGTGACCTGGTCGCGTTCACCTGGAACCTCCACACCGCCGAGGGCCGGCAGGAGATCGGGGCCATGCTCGGCGACGTGCTGGACGGGGTCGACCCGAGCGGGTTCGGCACCGAGGAGCCGGCCGACGAGGCCGACGGCGTGGTCACCGCGTGGATCCGCTTCGAGACCGCCGTGGGCCGCGGTCGCGGTCTGGTGCGGCTGAAGCAGGAGGACGGCGAGGACCGGGCCTGGACGCTGCTGACCACCCTCTACGAGCTCAAGGGCCACGAGGAGCCGCGTGGCACCCACCGCCCGATGGGCGCCGAGCACGGCGCCAACAAGCAGCGCACCACCTGGAAGGAGCAGCGCCAGCAGGAGTCGGAGAGCCTGGGCAGCACGACCCAGCCCTACGTGCTCGTCGTCGGCGGCGGCCAGGGCGGCATCGCGCTGGGCGCACGGCTGCGCCAGCTCGGCGTGCCGAGCCTGGTGATCGACAAGTACCCGCGACCCGGCGACCAGTGGCGCGGCCGCTACAAGAGCCTGTGCCTGCACGACCCGGTCTGGTACGACCACCTGCCCTACCTGAAGTTCCCCGACAACTGGCCGGTCTTCGCCCCCAAGGACAAGATCGGCGACTGGCTGGAGTCCTACACGCGGATCATGGAGGTGCCGTACTGGTCGAGCACCACCGCGACCAGCGCCACCTGGTCCGCCGACGCGGGCGAGTGGACCGTCGAGGTCGAGCGCGAGGGCAAGCCGCTGACGCTGCGACCCACGCACCTCGTCTTCGCCACCGGCATGTCGGGCAAGGCCAACGTGCCGGAGATCCCCGGCGCCGAGACCTTCCGCGGCGACGTGCACCACTCCTCGGCCCACCCCGGCCCCGACGCGTACGCCGGGAAGAAGGCCGTCGTCATCGGCAGCAACAACTCCGCCTTCGACATCTGCGGCGCGCTGTGGGAGAACGACGTCGACGTCACGATGGTGCAGCGCTCCTCCACCCACATCGTCAAGAGCGACAGCCTGATGGAGTTCGGGCTCGGCGACCTCTACTCCGAGCGGGCGCTCGAGGCGGGGATGACCACCGAGAAGGCCGACATGGTCTTCGCCTCGCTGCCCTACCGGATCATGCACGAGTTCCAGATCCCGGCGTACGAGGCGATGGCGGAGAAGGACAAGGACTTCTACGACCGGCTCGAGGCCGCCGGCTTCCGCCACGACTGGGGTGACGACGGCTCGGGGCTGTTCATGAAGTACCTCCGCCGCGGCTCGGGCTACTACATCGACGTCGGCGCCGCCGAGCTCGTCGCGGACGGCCTGGTCAAGCTCGCCCACGGCCAGGTCACCCACCTGACCGAGGACGCCGTCGTGCTCGAGGACGGCACCGAGCTGCCCGCCGACGTCGTGGTGCTGGCCACCGGCTACGGCTCGATGAACGGCTGGGTGGCCGACCTCGTCGACGCCGAGACCGCCGACCGGCTCGGCAAGGTGTGGGGCCTGGGCTCGGACACCACCAAGGACCCCGGGCCCTGGGAGGGCGAGCAGCGCAACATGTGGAAGCCGACCCAGGTCGAGAACCTGTGGATGCACGGCGGCAACCTCCACCAGTCGCGCCACTACTCCCTCTACCTCGCGCTGCAGCTCAAGGCGCGCTTCGAGGAGATCCCCACCCCCGTCCACGGGTTGGCGGAGGTGCACCACACGGGGTGAGGGGGCGACCTCGTCCGGCGGCGGTCGGTGGCGGTCTCCCGAGGTCGCTCGGGAACCGTCGCTGTGCCGGAGCTGTGATCCCGGCGGAGCGTCGGTTTCTCCGGCGCAGCGGGTCAGCCGGCGCCGCGGCCGAGCCCGGCGAGCGTCGCCCGGGCGATCGCGCCCGGCTCGGCGTCGACCTCGTCGAGGACGGTGCCGTCGGCGGCGTGCACCCCCGAGTGGCCGGCGGTCGCGGGGTACGACGGACCGCCCGGCCCGGCGCAGCTCGCGAACACCACCGGGGCCCCGGTCGCCCGGGCGATGCGTACGGCGCGGGCCCGCTGCTCGTCGAGCTCGTCGGGCTGGTGCACCAGCCCGGCGACGTAGAGGTCGGGCCCGACGGCGGCGACGTCGCGCACGTGCGCGGCCACTCCGGTGTCCCTGCAGATGCCCAGGGCGACCCGGTGACCATCGACCACGGTGACCGCGGCGCCCGGACCCGGGGCGAAGCGCCGCGCCTCGGCCCCGCCGAGGTGGGTCTTGAGGTACGCCACGCCCACGCCGTCCGCGTCGACGCGCAGGGTGGCGACGTGCTCGACGCCGGCGGCCGTCCGCACCGGCGCCCCGACGAGCGCGACCGTGCCGACCCCGGCGCAGGCCTCGACGAGCGGGAGCAGCGCCGGGTCGTCCACGTCGACGGGGTCGGCCTCCAGGTCGTAGCCGGTCAGCGACAGCTCGGGGAACGCGACGAGGCGGGCGCCGGCACGGCGTACGGCCTCGGCGTGGGTGGCGACGTTGGCGCAGACGTCGCGCACGGCGACCGGAGGCTGGCAGGCGGCGACGGTCAGCGGGTCGAGCACTGCCCCATCATCGCCGTACGCCGGGCCGGGCCGCCGGCACACCACCCACCCCACCCCTACCGCAGCAGCTCCAGCACCGCCGCCTCGAGGGCGCGCTGCTTGGCGGCGGGGGAGCGGTGGCGCTTGCGCACCAGCTCGGGGTCGATGGTGGTGCCGTTCTCGTAGAGGTCGATGACGCGGGGGTCGATGTAGGAGCTCTTGGCGATGGTGGGGGTGTTGCCGAGGTACTCCGAGACCTCGAGCACCGCCGACTTGACGGCCCGCTGCCGCGACCTCCTGGTGTCGCCGGGCTCCTCGGAGGCGGCCAGGGAGGCTGCTGCCAGCACGGTGGCGTGCCAGGTGCGGAAGTCCTTGGCGGTGAGGTCCTCCAGCAGGCCGGAGAGGTAGGTGTTCACGGCCGTGCTGTCGAGGTCCTTCCAGGCCTTCTCGAGCTGGTAGGCGAGCAGCCGCTCGGTGCCGCCGCGTCGGCGACGGAGGCTGTCGAGGGCGTCGAGGATGTCGGGGTCGTCGATCTCGATGCTGTGCTCGATGCCGGACTTGCCCACGAACCGGAAGTGGAGCACGTCGCCCTGGCGCCGGACGTGGCGCTTCTCCAGCGTGGTGAGGCCGAAGGAGCCGTTGGTGTCGGCGTAGATGTCGCTCCCGACGCGGAAGTAGCCGAGGTCGAGCAGGCGTACGGCGACCGCGTCGGCCCGCTCCAGCGGCATCCCCTCCAGGCCGAGGTCGCGCGTGATCGCCCGCCGGGCGGCGGGCAGCTGCTCGGCCGCGCGCAGCACCCGGTCGAACTTGAGCTTGTCGCGCTTGACCCGCCAGTCGGGGTGGTACTGGTACTGCCGGCGGCCGGCGTCGTCGGTCCCGACGGCCTGGATGTGGCCCTGGGGCCACGGGCAGATCCAGACGTCCTTCCAGGCCGGGGGGATGGCCAGCGACTTCAGCCGCTGCACCTCCTCGGGGTCGGTGATCCGCACCCCGTCCTTGTCGAAGAAGGTCCAGCCCTTGCCCGCCCGGCGACGGGTCCCGCCGCGGGTGCTCGGGTAGACGGTGCGCAGACGTGGCATGGACCCTGTGTTCCCCCGCTAGCGTCGCCTCATGCCGCCCGTGACCTTCACCCAGAGCGCGACCTTCGCCACCTCGCCCGCCCGCGCCTTCGCGACCGTCCTCCCCGCGCCGCTGCCGGGCCTGTTCGACCGCCGGTACGTCGCCCTGCCACGCATCCGCGAGGTCCGTGACCAGGTCGGGGAATGGGCCGAGCCGGGCCAGACCCGCACCATCGTGCTCGCCGACGGGAGCAGGATGCACGAGCGGCTGGTCGGCGTCGAGGCGCCGGGCCACTTCGACTACGAGCTCAGCGGCCTGACCGGGCCGCTGGCACTCCTCGCGCGCCGGGTCGAGGGCCGCTGGGCGTTCGAGGCGGCCGGTGGCGGCACCCGCGTCACCTGGAGCTGGCAGGTGCACCCGCGCAGCCCGCTGGTGCGTCCGGCCGTGCTCGCGCTGCGCGTGATGTGGGCCGGCTACGCCCGGCTGGGGCTGCAGCGGGTCGGCCAGCTCCTGGCCGACTGACCCGCCGCCGACCGACCCGCCTCGGTGCGCCTCAGACCGACGCCCCCTGGCGGGTCCACCACGCCTGCCCCTCGGCGGGCAGGGTGTGGATCGGGTCGAAGTAGGAGTAGGTGCGGGTCAGTGCCTCGGGGTCCTCGGCCTCGATCGAGGTCCGGTAGTTCTTGGTCCACTCCGAGATGCCCCGGACCTGGTCGTAGGACGCGACCTGGTGGACCCAGCGCTTGCCCACGAACGGCACGTCGCACACGATCCGCGGCGTCGCGAAGCCGGGCAGGTAGCCCATGACGTGGTGCTGCAGCCGCTGCGCGTCCGCGACCGAGACCCGCCAGTGCTCCGAGGCCGGGATCATGTCGCACATGTAGAAGTAGTAGGGCAGGATCTGCGCGCCGTCGAGCAGCCGGAAGCACAGGTCGAGCAACGCGTGCGGGTCGGCGTTGACGCCGTCGAGCAGCACGCCCTGGTTGCGCACGTCGCGCACGCCGGCCTCGAACATCGCCCGCGTCGCGTCGGCGACCAGCGGGGTGACCGAGTTGGCGTGGTTGACGTGGGTGTGGATCGCCAGCGACACCCCGCGGGCGCGGGCCAGCGTGGCGACCCTCTCCATGCCCCGGCGTACGTCGTCCTGGAGCCAGTGCTGGGGCAGGCCCATCAGCGCCTTGGTGGCCAGCCGGATGTCGCGGACGTTGTCGACCGCGAGGACCTGGGTGAGGAACTCCTCGAGCCGCGCCCACGGCATGTTGGCGACGTCGCCGCCGGAGACGACCACGTCGCGCACCGACGGGGTGCGCCGGAGGTAGTCGAGCATCTCGGCGTGGCGGTCGACCGGCTTGCCGAGGAACTTCAGCTTCTCGACCGCCGGGGTGGAGTTGCCGACGAGGTCCATGCGGGTGCAGTGGCCGCAGTACTGCGGGCAGGTGGGCAGCAGCTCGGCCAGCACCTTGGTGGGGTAGCGGTGGGTCAGGCCCTCCACGGCCCACATGTCGTGCTCGTGCAGCGAGTCGCGGCTGGCGTGGGGGTGCGAGGGCCAGTCCGTGCGGCGGTCGGAGAACACCGGGATCATGTAGTGCCGCACCGGGTCGGCGTAGAAGGCCTCGGTCAACGACCCGGGCCCGGCCGGCTCGAGGTGCGGCGCCATCGTGTTCATCATCTGCGGCGGGACGAGCATCGACATCGTCGCCCGCTCGGCCTGGTCGCGCTCGAGGTCGGCGTAGAACCGCTCGTCCACGAGGTCGCCGAGCAGGGTCCGCAGCTGGCGCAGGTTCTTGACGCAGTGCGAGCGCTGCCACTGCGCGCTCTCCCACTCCGCCCGGGTGACGTCCCTCCAGCCCGGGAAGCGCGTCCAGTCGGGCTCGACGAGCTCCACGCGCTGGTAGGGGTAGGGCTGACCGGTCTGCTGCTCGACCAGGCTCGCGATCGACGTCGAGATGCTCATGCCAGGAAGTATGGACACGATCCTTTCGGTGTCGCAAACACATCGCCGTAAGATCTACTGTTTTCCTAGCGCGCGACAGGAAGGTGTGTGGAGTGGGACAGATGACGGGCGACCCGACCGGGCTGCACCGGGTGCTCGAGCCGGTCGGGGTGCTGCCGCAGGCGGCCACGCGGCTCGACACCGACCCGGTGCTGCGGCACGACGAGGTGCGGGTGCGGGTCGAGCGGCTCAACCTCGACGCCGCGTCCTTGCGCCAGCTGCACGAGAAGCACGGCGGCGACGGGGACGGCGTACGCCGTGAGGTGCTGGAGATCGTCCGCACCCGCGGCAAGATGCACAACCCCGTCACCGGCTCCGGCGGCATGCTCGTGGGCACCGTCGAGGAGGTCGCCGCGGGGTCACCGCTCGGGCTGCACGTCGGCGACCGGGTCGCCACCCTGGTCTCGCTGACGCTGACGCCGCTCGTCCTGACCGACGACCTGGCCGGCTGGGACGGGCTGGGGGAGCAGGTGCCCGCCGACGGGTACGCCGTGCTGTTCGGTCGCAGCATCGCCGCGCGGCTGCCCGAGGACCTGTCGCCCGAGCTGGCGCTGTCGGTGATGGACGTCTGCGGCGCCCCGGCGCTGGTGGAGCGGCACGTCGCGACGTACGACGCCCCGACGGTCGTCGTGGTCGGTGGGGCCGGGAAGTCCGGGTCGCTGTGCCTGGCGGCCGCCCGTCGTGCGGGCGCCTCCCGCGTCGTCGCCGTCGTGCCGCACGACGCCGAGGCCGCGCTGCTGCGCGAGGGCGGCGTGGGCGAGGGCCTGGCCGACGCGGTGGTGGTCTGCGACGCCCGCGACCCGGTCGCGCTGCGCGACGCGGTGAGCGCCGCCGGCGGCCCGGCCGAGGTCACCGTCGTCTGCGTCGACGTGCCCGGCTGCGAGGGCGGTGCGATCCTGGCCACCGCCGCCGGCGGCACGGTGGTGTTCTTCTCGATGGCGACGTCGTTCAGCGCGGCCGCGCTCGGAGCCGAGGGACTGGCCGCCGACGTCACCATGCTGGTCGGCAACGGCTACGTGCCCGGTCACGCCGACCTGGCGCTGGAGATCGTGCGCAGCACCCCCGCGGTGCGCGCCCTGTTCGAGAGGCGGTTCTGATGGCCCCCACCACGCTCCCGACCCACCGGCCCAAGCTCGACCTCGACCCGCGGACCGTGG
The DNA here is from genome assembly GCF_003752505.1 of Nocardioides aurantiacus. Classification (NCBI taxonomy): domain Bacteria; kingdom Bacillati; phylum Actinomycetota; class Actinomycetes; order Propionibacteriales; family Nocardioidaceae; genus Nocardioides; species Nocardioides aurantiacus. The sequence goes on from NZ_RKHO01000001.1 coordinate 1,649,667, forward strand.
CGCAGGCGCGGGCCCTCGCGGCGCGGGTGGGCGGCCCCATCGTCGACCTCGCCCGCCGCCACACCACGCTGTCGGTGGAGCGGGCCACGCTGCGCCTGGCCGGGCTGGGCGGCGCGGACCCCGACGGCGTGCCCTGGGTCAACCTGCTGGCCGACGCGGTGCGCGCCGACGTCGACCTGGCGCACGGCCTCGCGCTCCCCGTGTGGGACGCGCTGGCCCGGGGCGAGGCCGAGGACCCGCTCACCCTGGCCCAGAAGGCGGCGGCCGGCTCGGTGCGGTTCCGGCTGCCCGACGGCGACGCGGCGCGGACCGCCCGGTCGGGGGCCCGGGCCGCGGTCGGCGGCGGCATCGCGCGGATCGACCTACGCCGGGCGGAGCGCGAGCGGCTGATCAGCGAGATCGGCGACGCCCCCCGGCAGCCCTGGATCTACCTGATCGTCGCGACCGGCGACATCTACGAGGACATCCCGCAGGCGCAGCAGGCCGCCCGCGAGGGGGCCGACGTGATCGCGGTGATCCGCTCCACGGGCCAGTCGCTGCTCGACTACGTGCCCGAGGGTGCGACCCGCGACGGGTTCGCCGGCACCTACGCCACGCAGGAGAACTTCCGGCTGATGCGGGCGGCGCTCGACGAGACCGGTCGCGAGCTGGGCCGCTACATCAGGCTCACCAACTACGCCAGCGGCCTCTGCATGCCCGAGATCGCGGCGCTGGCGGGCCTGGAGCGGCTCGACATGATGCTGAACGACTCGATGTACGGCATCCTCTTCCGCGACATCAATCCGGTGCGCACCTTCGTGGACCAGCGCTTCAGCCGGCAGGTGCACGCCCGCGCCGGCATCATCATCAACACCGGCGAGGACAACTACCTCACCACCGCCGACGCGGTCGAGGCGGCGCACACCGTCACCACCAGCCAGCTGCTCAACGAGTACTTCGCCCACGAGGCCGGCCTCGAGGACTGGCAGCTCGGCCTGGGGCACGCGTTCGAGATCGACCCCGAGGTGCCGGACTCGTTCCGCCTCGAGCTCGCCCACGCGCTGCTGGCGCGCGAGCTGTTCCCCGACGCGCCGCTGAAGTGGATGCCGCCCACCCGGCACATGACCGGTGACGTCTTCCGCGGCTACCTGCTGGACGGCTTCTTCAACCTCGCCGGGGCGCTGACCGGGCAGGGCATCCTGCTCGTCGGGATGATGACCGAGGCGGTGGTGACGCCGTGGCTCTCCGACCGCGACCTCGCGCTGCAGAACGTCCGCTACGTCATGGACGCCGCCGGTCGGCTGGCCGAGGACTTCCACCCTGCCCCCGACGGCGTCATCGCCGAGCGGGCGCGGACGGTGCTGGGGGAGTCCATCGACCTGCTGACCCGCATCGCCGAGCGCGACCGGGGGCTGCTCGACGCCATCGCCGACGGCACCTTCGGGCTGATGAAGCGGCCCCCGGACGGCGGCCGCGGCCTGGACGGCGTGGCCGAGCACAGCGACGCCTACCACAACCCGGCGACCGAGATCCTCCAGGAGGACGCATGACCGACATGGTCTCGACGGGCTCGACCGGTGCGGTCGCCCCGACCGAGGAGAAGCGGCTGCTGCGGCCGTACGGCGACACCACCGGCGACGGGATGGTGCAGCTGTCCTTCACGCTGCCGATGCCGCACTCCAAGGTGGCCGAAGGGGCTGCGGCCCAGCTGGCCAACAAGATGGGCATGGACCCGGCGCTGGTCGTGCACGCGCGGCCGATGGGAGCGGCGTACACCTTCTTCGTCGTCTACGGCCGGGTCCACCACCTCGTCGACCCCAGCCAGGTCGAGGTGGTCGAGCGCGACTACGACCTGCTCACCCCGAAGGAGGTCAACGCCGCGGTCAAGGCCGGTCTGCGCCGTCGCCTGACCGTCGTCGGGGCGTGCATCGGGACCGACGCGCACACCGTCGGGATCGACGCGATCCTCAACATCAAGGGCTTCGCCGGCGAGAAGGGCCTGGAGTACTACCGCGAGCTCAAGGTGGTGAACCTCGGTGCGCAGGTCTCGGTCCCGCAGCTGGTCGAGCGGGCGGTGCAGGAACGGGCCGACGCGGTGCTGGTCTCCCAGGTGGTCACCCAGCGCGACGCCCACCTGCTCAACACCCGCGAGATGTCGGCGGCCTTCCGCGAGGCGTTCCCGCCGGCCCGGCGGCCGCTGCTGGTGGTCGGGGGCCCGCGCTTCGACGAGAAGATGGCCGCGGAGCTCGGGGTCGACCGCGTCTTCTCGCGCGGCACCACCCCGGGTGAGGTCGCGAGCTTCCTGGTGCACCGCCTGGTCCCGACGGCGGTGGCCTCGTGAGCGCCGGCGCGCAGGACCAGCGGGACCAGCGGGACCCGCGGCTGGGCACCGAGGCGGTGCACCGCCGCTACGTCTCGCACGCCGAGGCGCACTACGCCGGCGCGCTGGTCGACGGCGCCTGGGGCCTGGGGCTGTTCGGCGACGTCGCGACCGAGCTGTGCATCCACACCGATGGCGACGAGGGCCTCTTCGCCTCCTACGACGACGTCCAGTTCCGCAGCCCGGTGCGCGCCGGTGACGTCGTGGAGGCCCGCGGCAGGGTGACCCGGGTGGGCCGCCGGTCGCGGCGCATCGAGTTCACGCTCCTGGTCGTCGCGCGCGGGGAGGCCACGCCGGAGCGGGACTCCGCGGCCCGCGTGCTCGTGGAGCCGCTGGTGGCCACCACGGCGGTCGGCACGGTGGTCGTGCCGCCGCCTCCCGGGCCTCACGTCTAGACCGCCACGGCGTGTCCATCCCGACACGCCGGAGCGACCGAATAATCGGTGGAGATCTGTCGTATCCGGGTACGGCTGCCTGACCTGCGGTTTCGAGGCTCTGTGACTGGTCAGCCGCTGGTTGACAGTGCACGGTGCCCCCCGGCAGGGTCGTCGAAGTTTCTCCGGGCAGCACGTCCGCACCACACGAGCGACTGATGCATCCGAGGGCCATCTCGCCAAGATGGGCCGGAGGCTGCACATGGCGGGTCGACCGGCGTGGTGGTGGACGGGAGGACGCGGGGGGAGCGAGTCGACCAGTAGACAACGCTCGTGACGCTGGCACCCGGTCAGCGCGCGGACGGTCCGAAGGTCCTCGTCGTTCCCCCCGTCCTGCCCCTCCTGCAGCGGCGGCCGGGCGGCCGATAGGTTCGGCCGGTGAGCGCAGCACCCCGTGACGACCGCCCCGCCCCCCTCGGCCGGGGTCGGGTCGTCATGGTCGTGCCGACCTACGACGAGGCCGCCAACATCGTGCCGCTGCTGCAGCGGCTCCGGGCCGCGCAGCCCGGCGTCGACGTGCTCGTCGTCGACGACGGCTCACCCGACGGCACCGGCCGGCTCGCCGAGGAGTACGCCGCCGCGGACGCCGCCGTGAGCGTGCTGCACCGCACCGAGAAGCAGGGCCTGGGTGCGGCCTACCTCCACGGGTTCCGGGTGGCCCTGGAGCGCGGCTACGACGTGGTCGGCGAGATGGACGCCGACGGCTCGCACCAGCCCGAGCAGCTCGGGCGCCTGCTGGAGGCGCTGCCGGGCGCCGACCTCGTGATCGGGTCGCGGTGGGTGCCGGGCGGGTCGATCGTCAACTGGCCGCGTCACCGCGAGCTGCTCTCGCGCGGCGGCAACCTCTACACCCGCACCCTGCTCGGCATCGAGGTGCGCGACGCGACCGCCGGCTTCCGGTTGTTCCGCCGCTCGACGCTCGAGCGGATCCGCCTGGAGGAGACCGCCTCGCTGGGCTACGTCTTCCAGACCGACCTGGCCCACCGCACGCTGCGGGCGGGCCTGCGAGTGCGCGAGGTCCCGATCGAGTTCGTGGAGCGGGTGCGGGGCGAGTCGAAGATGAGCGGTGCGGTCGCGGCCGAGTCGCTGCGTCGCATCACGACCTGGGGCCTGGAGGAGCGCGGCCGACAGCTCCGCGCCGGCGTACGCCGCCTACGGGCACGCGCGGAACAGCGCCGGGGGACCGCACGTTAGGAGGGTCATGAGCGCCCCCACGCCCCCGGCCCGTCGACGCCGCTTCCCCTGGTGGCTGCTGGGGGTGGCCTTCGTCGTGGTGCCGCTGGTGGAGATCTGGACGATCATCCAGGTGGGCCAGGTCATCGGGGCCTGGTGGACCCTGGGTCTGCTGGTGCTGAGCGGCGTGGTCGGCTCCTGGCTGGTCAAGCGCGAGGGCGCCCGCACGATGCGCGCCTTCCGCGACGCGCTGTCCGCCGGTCGGATGCCGCACCGCGAGCTGGCCGACGGCATCCTGATCCTGGTGGGCGGCACCCTGATGCTGACTCCGGGGTTCGTCTCCGACGTGCTGGGGATCCTGATGATCCTCCCCGTCACCCGTCCGCTGGGACGCACCGTGCTCGCCGGCGCCATCAGCCGACGGCTGGTGGCCTCGGGTGGCCCCGGGCTCGCCGGTGGCGGCGCCGGCTTCGGGTTCGGGGCCGGCTTCGGCACGGGTGCGGGCACCGGCTCCGGCACGCGGCCGGGCTCCGCGGGGACGGGGTCGGCCGACGACCCCCGGACACGACGACGCCCCGGACCAGGTGACGTGGTCCGGGGCGAGGTCGTGGACTGAGCGCGGATCCCGGAGGGATCCCACGCCGGTCCTCAGGCCTTGGCGGCGCGCTTCTTGCGGGCGTTGGGCCGGTGCAGGTGTGCCGGACCGATCTGACCACCGCGGAGCAGGTCGATCCGCTCGGCCAGGATGTCCTCGAGCTCCTTCTCGGAGCGGCGCTCGAGCAGCATGTCCCAGTGGGTGCGGGCGGGCTTCTCGGCCTTGACCTCGGGCTCGATGCCGGAGGTGGCGCGGGCCTCGGCGCCGCAGCGCGGGCACTCCCACAGTGCCGGGATGTCGGCCTCGACGGACATCGTGATCTCGAAGTCGTGGCCCTGCGAGCAGAGGTAGCCCACCTGCTGCCGGGCGGCGAACTCGATGCCGCGCTCGTCCTCGAAGCTCTGGCCGCCCAGACGGGCTCCTCGCAGCGTGCGCTCTCCCACGTGTCCTTCAACGGTGTGCACTGCCGGGTCGCGGCGGTGGCTGACGATCTGTGCTCGGACGGCGCGCAACCGCTGCTGGGCGGCGCGTCAGGCCCGGATGGGCCGAGGTCCTCGATGCTCGGACGCCTGGGGCATCACGTCCGGCACAACGAACGACGTTGGACGAGCATTCCCCATCGGTCCCGGTTTCACACCATCCGCAGGCCCCGTAGCGGCACGGATCACGCGATCTGGCCCCCATGGACTAGGCCACCGGGGGCGACGGGTGGTCGGGTCAGATGGTGCTGGGCACCCGGTTGCCGGCCTCGCGGATCCCGCGTGCCGGGTCGAGGCGGAGCAGGAAGAACGCTCCCAGCACGAAGAAGACGATCAGCGCGAGGATCGCGGGACGGTATGACCCGGTCACCTGGAACACCACGCCGAATAGCAGCGTGCCGAACCACGAGGTGCCCCGCTCCGCGGCGTTGTAGAGGCTGAAGTAGGCGCCCTCGCGCCCCCGGGGGATGAGCAGGCTGAAGAACGAGCGGGACAGCGCTTGGGTGCCGCCCATCACCACGCCGATCGCGACCGCCACCGCGAGGAACAGGCCGATGTTGCCCGCGGGCAGGAGCAGCGCCGCGACCACGATCGCCATCCAGGCGAAGGTGCCCCACAGGATCAGCCGGTAGGCGCCGTGGCGCGCGGCGAGCCGACCGAAGAACAGCGCTCCACCGAAGGCGACGAACTGGATCAGCAGGATGGTCGCGATCAGCACCGAGGTCTCGAACCCGAGCTGCTTCTGGCCGTAGGTGGACGCGGCGTAGATGACGGTCTGGATGCCGTCGTTGTAGAAGACGTAGGCCAGCAGGAAGGTCAGCGTCATCGGGTAGGAGCGCATGTCCTTGAACGTGTCGACGAGCTGGCCGAAGCTGCGTCGCAGCACCCCGCCCTCGACCGGCACCACGTCGAGCGGCGCGTGGTCGCGCAGCCGGACGAACGGGATGATCGTGAACCCGGCCCACCACACCGCCGCGGAGAGCAGCGAGAGGCGCACCGCGGTCTCGGTGTCGAGGCCGAAGGTGCCCGGCAGCAGCACCAGCACCAGGTTGAGCAGCAGCAGCACGCCGCCCCCGAGGTAGCCGAAGGCCCAGCCGCGCGAGGAGACGTGGTCGCGCTCCTCCTCGGTGGAGATGTCGACCAGGATCGCGTAGTAGCTCACCATGGCGCAGCCGGCGAGCACGCTGCTCGCCACGACCGCCACCGCGCCCAGCTGCCAGTTGTCGCCCTCCATGAAGAACAGCAGCGAGGCGAACGCGGCGCCGGCCCAGGCGAAGAACGCCATGTGACGCTTCTTGTGGGCCGAGCGGTCCACCCACGCGCCCACCACCGGCAGCACGAAGGCCCCGGCGATGGTGGCGAAGCTGGTCAGGTAGCTCGGCAGCGATCCCGCGGCCAGGTCCAGCCCGAGCACGCTGACGGTGCGGCTGCAGGTCTCGTCGGCGTCGGTGCAGCCGGCGGCACGGCCGGCCACGGTGATCATGTAGGGACCGAAGAGCACGCTCAGCACGGTCGTGTAGTAGGCCGAGTTGGCCCAGTCGTACCAGTTCCACGCCCGCTGCTGGCGGCGCCGGTCGATCGGGGAGAGGTCGGCGATGCCGACCGGGGCGGGGCTGCTCATGCGGGGTCCCTCCAGGCGCCTCGGCGCCGCAGCACGTCCCGACAGACGTCGGTGCGGTCGGTGATCAGTCCGTCGACCCCGAGGTCGAGCAGCTCCTCCATCTCGGGCGCCTCGTCCACGGTCCAGACGTGCACCTGGGCGCCGGCGGCGTGCGCGCGGCGTACGAACCCCCGGGTGACGACCGGCACCGGACCGCGACGGTGGGGCACCTGCAGCGCCGCCACCCGGCCACGGGTGAGCAGCCGCGCCAGGCGACCCGAGACGGTGCCCGCGAAGACCGCCACCTCGGCCGGGGAGGCCGACGTGGCGACCCGGCCGTGGGTCAGCGCTCGGAAGCGGTCGAGACGGCGCTGGCCGAAGGAGCCGATGCAGACGCGGTCGTGGGCGCCCGTGTGCTCGATCAGCTCGACCAGGGGCCCGACGGCACCCGCGGACTTGAGGTCGATGTTGAAGCGGGCACCGGGCAGCTCCTCGAGGAGCTCGGCCATCCGGGGGACGGCGTGCTCGCCCCCGATGCGCGCCCGGGCGACCTGGTCGGCCCGCAGCCGGTCGAGCCGGCCGGTGCCGTCGGTGACCCGGTCGAGGACGGCGTCGTGGAAGGCCAGCAGGGTGCCGTCGCTGGTCGCGTGCACGTCGGTCTCGAGGTAGGTGTAGCCCAGCGCGGTGGCGTGGCGGAACGCGTGGAGGGAATTCTCGGCCCCCGGGATCTCGGGGTGGCCGACGCCGCCGCGGTGCGCCATCGCGATCACGGCGCCGCCCGCCCGGCCCTCGTCGAGGTAGGGGTACCCCGTGGGCGGCGGCAGGGGGTGGCTCACGGGGGAAGTATGGGCGGGCACCAGGTCATCGTGCCGCGTGCAACGCCGCCGGCACATCCGCCGGCGTACTCAGCCGACCGAGACCCGACCGGCCTCGACGTGCCAGCGCTCGTCGAGCCGCACCGTGTCGAGCAGCCGGCGGTCGTGGGTGACGAGCAGCATCGCCCCCTCGTAGGACTCCAGCGCCTGCTCGAGCTGCTCGATCGCCGGCAGGTCGAGGTGGTTGGTGGGCTCGTCGAGCACCAGCAGGTTGACGCCGCGGGCCTGCAGCAGCGCCATCGCCGCCCGGGTGCGCTCGCCGGGGGAGAGGCGGCCGACCGGGCTGGTGACCTGGTCGGCCTTCAGGCCGAACTTGGCGAGCAGTGTGCGGACCTCGGCGGGCGGCAGCTGCGGCAGCACCGCCTCGAAGGCCTCGCCCAGCGGGAGCAGCTCGTCCAGGCCGGTGCGGGCCTGGTCGATCTCGCCGGTCGCGACCGACGCGCCCAGGCTCGCGCGGCCGGTCGTGGGCTCCAGGCGACCGAGCAGCAGCCGGAGCAGCGTGGTCTTGCCGGCGCCGTTGGGGCCAGTGACGCCGATCCGCATCCCCGCGCCGACCTGGAGCGAGACCGGACCGAGGGTGAAGGTCCCGAGGGTGGCGGTCGCCGCGTCGAGGGTGGCCACGACCGAGCTGGAGCGGGCCGCCCGGCCGACGGTGAACTGCAGGACCCACTCCTTGCGCGGCTCCTCGACCTCCTCCATGCGGGCGATCCGCGACTCCATCTGGCGCACCTTCTGCGCCTGCTTCTCCGAGGACTCGACACTCGCCCTGCGACGGATCTTGTCGTTGTCGGGCGCCTTCTTGATCGCGTTGCGCACCCCCTGGGAGCTCCACTCGCGCTGCGTGCGGGCCCGCCCGACGAGGTCGGCCTTCTTGTCGGCGAACTCCTCGTAGGCCTCGCGGGCGTGACGTCGCGCGGTGGCCCGCTCTTCCAGGTAGGCGTCGTAGCCGCCGTCGTACACCGCGACCTGGTGCTGGGCGAGGTCCAGCTCGACCACGCGCGTCACCACCCGCGAGAGGAACTCGCGGTCGTGGGAGACGAGCACCACGCCCGACCGCAGGCCGTGCACGAACGCCTCGAGCCGTTCCAGGCCGGCGAGGTCGAGGTCGTTGGTCGGCTCGTCCAGCAGCACCAGGTCGAACCGGCTCAGCAGCAGCGCCGCCAGCGCCGCCCGCGCAGCCTGGCCGCCGGACAACGAGGTCATCAGCGCCTCCGGACCCACCTCGAGCCCGAGGTCGGCCAGCAGGGGCGGGATCCGCTCGTCGAGGTCGGCGGCACCGCTGGCCAGCCAGTGGTCCAGGGCCCGGGCGTAGGCGTCCTCGGCCTCGCGGGTGCCCTCGCCCAGCGCCTCGGCGGCACGCTCCATGGCCTCCGTCGCGGGGGCGGCGCCGGTGCGGCGGCCGACGTAGGCCGCGACGGTCTCGCCGGGCACCCGCTCGTGCTCCTGGGGCAGCCAGCCGACGAACGCGTCGGCCGGGGCGGTCGAGAGGCTGCCGCCGAGCGGCTCGAGGTCACCGGCCAGCATCCGCAGCAGCGTGGTCTTCCCGGCCCCGTTGGCCCCCACGACGCCGACGACGTCGCCCGGCGCCACGGTCAGGTCGAGGTGCTCGAACAGCGTGCGGTGCGCGTGGCCCCCGGCGAGGTCCTTGGCGACGAGGTGGGCACTCACCGGGCGAGCGTAGTGGGGGTGGTGCGGTGCGTCGTACGAGGTCGTCGTCCGGGCGACGAGGACGTATGACGCGTCACGGGTCCGCATCGGATCGGAGGCGCTGCGGTCGGGTACCGGCCCAGCATGAAGCTGATGCGCACCGCCGCCATGATCGGGATCGCCAAGAAGGTCTACGACGAGGCCCAGAAGCCGGAGAACCAGGCCAAGATCCAGGTTGCCGTCCAGCGGCTGCGTGACCGGAAGCAGCCGCGCCGCCACTGAGCCTCTTCAGGAGGGCGCAGCCTCGCCACCGGTGACGTCGGCCACCTTCTCCTGGCTGGTCCTGCTCCGGCAGGCGATGGCCCACCCGTTCCCGTACACGAAGAAGGCGTAGTCGGCCTTGCGACCCGTGATGGGGTTGATCACCTCTCCGGCGAGGTAGGCGTCGCGCGCCTGGTCATCCTCGAACTCACTGATCCGCAGCTTGCCGTACGCCGACTCACAGGCCCGCGTGTAGCTGGCGTGGCGGTCGGCCTGGCGGCCGGGGAAGACCGTGCCGCCGACGCACCGCGTCATGTCCGTGAGCTCCGCCTCGGAGAACCGGGGCTTGCTGCCGCACGCACCCAGCGCCAAGCACGCGAGGACCATCACCGCGACGCTGCCCGAGCGGCGATGCGTGATGTGCCACATGGGGTCATCGTTCCTGATCGAGGCTGCTGTGAGGCGGGAGTCCTGAGGGAGTCGGGTCGGCAGCACCGAGCTCCCAGGGCCGGGACGTCATACGAGGTGGTCGCTTGGACGGCCGGCTCGTATGACGTCCCACTGAGCGACGGACGAGGTGGTCGCTTGGACGACCAGGTCGTATGACGCGCCGGGGTCTCGACGGACCTGAGTGGCACCGGCGCCCGAACAACGATCAGTTCGGCCATCACGGGGTGAACCTCAGGCGGTCCGACGTCGTCGGGCGGGCGAACTGATCGTCGTTCGGGTCGCGCAGCGCGATGGTCTCGACCGGCCCGGGCGACCTACAGGTCGTGGAAGGTCTCGATCTGGGCGCCGAGCTCGTTGAGACGCTCGGCGAGGCCCTCGTAGCCACGGTGGATGACGTACGTCGAGCGCAGCACCGAGGTGCCCTTGCTCGCCAGCATGGCCAGCAGGATCACCACGGCCGGACGCAGCGCCGGGGGACAGACGACCTCGGTGCCCGACCAGCGGGTCGGTCCCTCGATCATCACGCGGTGGGGGTCCATCAGGGTGACCTTGCCGCCGAGCTTGTTGAGCTCGGTGAGGTAGATCGCGCGGTTCTCGTAGACCCAGTCGTGCAGCATCGTCTGGCCCTGCGCCACGGCCGCGATCACGGCGAAGAACGGCAGGTTGTCGATGTTGAGGCCCGGGAACGGCATCGGGTGGATCTTGTCGAGCGGCGCGTGCAGCACGGAGTGGTGGGTGGTGAGGTCGGCGAGGCGGGTGCGGCCGTTGGCCGCGACGTACTCCTCGGACAGGGTGTAGCGGAACCCCATCTCCTCCAGCACCGACAGCTCGATCTCGAGGAACTCGATCGGGACCCGCTTCACGGTGATCTCGGAGTCGGTGACGATGGCGGCGGCGAGCAGCGACATCGCTTCGATCGGGTCCTCGCTGGGGGAGTAGTCGACGTCCACGTCGATCTCGGTGCAGCCGGTGACGGTCAGCGTGGTGGTGCCGATGCCCTCGACGACGACGCCGAGCTTCTGCAGGTAGAAGCAGAGGTCCTGGACCATGTAGTTGGACGAGGCGTTGCGGATGACCGTGGTCGAGTCGCACAGCGCCGCGGCCATGAGGGCGTTCTCGGTGACGGTGTCGCCGCGCTCGGTGAGCACGATCGGGCGCCGCGGGGTGATGCCGGGGGAGACGGTGGCGTGGTAGCTGCCCTCGGTCGCCTTGACCTGCAGGCCGAAGGGCCGCAGCGCGGTCATGTGGGGCTCGACGGTGCGGGTGCCGAGCGAGCAGCCGCCGGCGTACGGCAGCTCGAAGTCGCTCATCCGGTGCATCAGCGGGCCGAGGAACATGATGATCGAGCGCGTGCGCCGGGCCGCGACCTCGTCGATCGAGGCCAGGTCGAGGTTGGCGGGCGGGATGATCTCGAGGTCGTTCTCGGCGTTGAGCCAGCGCGTCCTCACGCCGAGGCTGTCGAGCACCTCGAGCAGCCGGTTGACCTCCTCGATCCGCGCCACGCGGCGCAGCGTGGTGCGGCCCCGGTTGAGCAGCGCGGCGCACAGCAGCGCGACCCCGGCGTTCTTGGAGGTCTTGACCTCGATGGAGCCGCGGAGCGTGGTGGGGCCCTGGACCCGCAGGTGGGTGGGGCCCTGCCCGAGGTTCATCAGGGGCTGGTCGAGCGCCTCGCCGATGCGGGCGAGCATGTCGAGCGAGAGGTTCTGGTGGCCGCGCTCGATGCGGTTGACGGCGCTTTGGCTGGTGCCCAGCTCCTCCGCCAGCTGCTGCTGCGTCCAGCCGCGGTGCTTGCGGGCGTCGCGGATCAGGTTGCCGATGCGCTTCAGGTAGTCCTCAGTCACGCCCGGCACGCTATCTCAGATATGAGATAGGTCGGGCCACGCCGAGCGGGGGCGTGTCGGCGGGATCACGTCGCAGCTCCGGTCGGCGGTCGACCACGTCGCGGGCAGGGTGCCCGGTCGGCCGGTAGGATCACCGTCGAGGGGAGTACCCCACCAAGTCGCGCTCGGTCAGTACGGGACCACAGGTCCTCCGGCCGCGAGCCCGCCGGCAGCAGTCGGTCGGGTGGGGGAGACCTCAGGCCGTCACACCTGACCTGAGGAGATCCTCCTGTGCTGATCCCGCACGCCGCCGCATCCGGCGGCCTCGAGACCATCGGGACGCCCACGCTGTGGGCCGCCACCATCGGCGCCGTCGTCGCCCTGCTGGCGCTCGACTTCGTCCTCACCCGCAAGCCCCACGCCGTGTCCATGAAGGAGGCGGTCGGGTGGTCGGTGTTCTACGTCGCGCTGCCGCTCACCTTCGGCGCCTGGATCTGGTCGCAGTACGGCCAGGGCACCGGGGTGGAGTACCTCACCGGCTACCTCGTCGAGAAGTCGCTGAGCGTCGACAACCTGTTCGTCTTCATGCTGCTGCTGACCGCCTTCGCAGTGCCCAAGGAGCTGCAGCAGCGGGTGCTGCTCTACGGCATCATCGGCGCCCTGGTGCTGCGCGGCATCTTCATCGCGCTCGGCGCCGCCGCGCTCAACAGCTTCGACGCCGCCTTCCTCGTCTTCGGCGCGATCCTCCTGCTCACCGGCCTCAAGCTCCTCAAGGACGCCCTGAGCGACGAGGAGCACGAGATGGACGTCGACCAGATCAAGAGCGTCAGGTTCGTACGCCGGTTCATGCCGGTCACCACGGACTACGAGGGTCCCAAGATGCTCGGGCGCATCGACGGCAAGCGGGCGCTGACGCCGTTCGCGCTGGTCACCATCGCCGTGCTCGCCACCGACATCGTCTTCGCGGTCGACTCGGTGCCGGCCGTCTACGGCATCACCGGCGACCCCTACCTCGTCTTCGCCACCAACGCCTTCGCCCTGCTCGGCCTGCGGGCGCTCTACTTCGTCCTCGAGGCGGCGCTGAGCAAGCTGGTGCACCTCTCCTTCGGCCTCGCCGCGATCCTGTTCTTCATCGGCGCCAAGCTGGTCCTGCACTGGGGCCACCTGACCTGGCCCAGCGTCCCGGAGATCCCGACGGTGGCCTCGCTGTTCGTGATCGTGGGCATCCTGGCGATCACCACCGTGACGAGCCTGATGGCCTCCAAGAAGGCCGAGGCGCGGGCCGCGCAGGAGGGGCGGGACGGGTCCACCGACGACGCGTCGGAGGAGTCCAGCCTGTCGCGGTGACCGGCCACGGAGCAGGATGGTCGCCATGACTCCTGGGAGGGAGGAGGCGCGTCCTGACGCTGCCTCCGCACACGCGCCCGCCGGCGACCGGCAGCGGCCCGAGCTCGTGCTCGGGCCGCTGCTGCGGTTCGTCGACCACACCGAGGCCGCCGTCTGGGTGGAGACCGACCGTGCCTGCACCGTCCGCGTCACCGCTGGCGCGGCCGGGGGAGAGGCCCGCACGTTCGGCGTGCACGGCCACCACTACGCGCTCGTCGAGGTCGGCGGCCTCGAGCCCGGCACCGTCACGGCGTACGACGTGGAGCTGGTCGTCGACGGCGAGCCGACCCGCGTCTGGCCGCCGGAGCGCCACGTCGCGGTCGGTCCGACCGAGGACAGCGCGGCCGACGCGACCGAGCTCGACCTGCCGGCGTCGGTGATCAGCACGCTGCGGCCGGGCAAGCCGCCGCGGATCGCCTTCGGGTCCTGCCGCACCAGCGTCAGCCACGACCGTGCGGGCAACGCCACCCACGGCGTCGACGCGATGCGCGCCTACGCCCTGGCCATGGCCGGCCTGACCTCCGACGAGCAGCTGCGCTGGCCCGACCTGGTGGTCTTCCTCGGCGACCAGGTCTACGCCGACGAGACCACCGAGGCGATGCGGGAGTTCATCTCCTCGCGGCGCGACATCGACGAGCCGCCGGGCACCGAGCTGCAGGACTACGAGGAGTACGCCCACCTCTACCGGCTGGCGTGGAGCGACCCGGCCAACCGCTGGCTGCTCTCGACGCTGCCGAGCCTGATGATCTTCGACGACCACGACGTCCGCGACGACTGGAACACCTCCCACGCCTGGCGCCAGCAGATGGAGCAGACCGAGTGGTGGCACGGCCGCATCGTGGCCGGGCTCGCGTCGTACTGGGTCTACCAGCACGTCGGCAACCTCTCGGCCGAGGCCCGCGGCAAGGACGAGATCTGGCAGCACGTCACGGCGTACGGCGGGCCGGGGGAGCTCGACCTGAGCAGCGTCCTGGACGGCTTCGCCGAGCGCGTGGACGCCGAGCCGGAGACCTACCGGTGGAGCTATGCCCGCGACATCGAGGGCAGCCGCCTGGTCGTGGTCGACTCGCGCGCCGCGCGCGTGCTCGAGGCCGACGACCGGGCCCTGCTCGACGACGGCGAGCTGGCCTGGCTCGACGAGCAGCTGCAGGGCGACGTCGACCACCTGTTCGTCGGCACGTCGCTGCCCTGGCTGCTGCCGCCGGGCCTGCAGCACCTGGAGGCGTTCAGCGAGGCGCTGGCCGGCGGCGCCTGGGGCAGGCGCGGGGCGAAGGCGGGCGAGTGGGCCCGCCAGACCGTCGACCTCGAGCACTGGGGCGCCTTCCAGGAGACCTTCCGCAGCGTCGCCGAGATGGTCGTGCAGGTGGCGACGGGGGAGCGTGGCCGCGCTCCGCGCACGGTCACGTTCCTGTCCGGCGACGTGCACCACAGCTACGTCTCCGAGGTGACCCGCCTCGCCGACGGCGACACGCGGCGGCTGCAGAGCCGGGTGCTCCAGCTCGTGTGCTCGCCGATCCGCAACCCGCTGCCGCGCTCGATGAGGTACGCCACCGCGGTGCTGTCCTACGGGGTCGCGGGCGTGCTCGGCCGGCTGGCGAGCCGGTCGGCCCACGTCGAGGAGCCGCCGTTCCGCTGGGAGCGGCTGCGCGGTCCCTGGTTCGACAACAACCTCGCGGTGGCCGAGGTGACCGAGGAGGGGCTGCTGCTGTCGTGGTCCAAGGGCGAGGTCGACGGGGGCGACGAGCACCTGCCGGTGCTGACCCGCGTGTGCGACGTACGCCTGGACGCGCCGGCCGTCGCGCGCTGACACCCCGACGGCCCGGCTGTGGGGCTCGGCTAGGTTCGGGGGCATGAGTGGCATGAGCGAGGACCAGCTGCAACCCGAGGACTCCCTGGACGACCGCGGCACCGAGGACGTGCTCGACGAGGGCTACAGCCCGCCGGAGCGCGAGCCCGACCACCTCAAGCACCCCGAGGGCGGCGAGTCGCTCGAGGAGCGCCTCGACGACGAGGAGCCCGAGGTCTGGGAGGACGCCGAGACCGAGGCGCAGGCCGGTCCGGACGACATCGTCGACGGCGACGTCGGGGGAGAGGTCGGCGGCGAGCGCACCGGTCGGCTGATGGCTCCCGACGAGGGCGCTCACGCGGACGTCGACAAGGACCTGACCGCCGAGGACGAGGGCATCGACGGCGCCGGGGCCTCGGCCGAGGAAGCCGCGATGCACACGATCGACGACGTCTAGGCCCCCTCACGCACGACCCCGCGGGCGGGTACTCAGCATCGACCTGAGTACCCGCCCGCTCGTGCGCCCGGCTGCTGGCGCGGGAGGCTCCTGGACATGAGCCGATCCGTCAGCGCCCCGTCCACCACGACCGCCTTCTACGCCCAGTCGGGCATCGCCTTCGCCGTCGCCCTGGCCGCCGTCACCCTGGGGATCTGGAACCTGCCGGTCGGCGTGTGGGAGCGCTCGTTCCTCGCGGTCGGCACGCTCTTCCTGGTGACCGCCACGTTCACGCTCGCCAAGTGCGTGCGCGACGCCCAGGAGACCTCGCAGGTCGTGCACCGCCTCGACCAGGCGCGCGTGGACAAGATCCTCGCCGAGCACGACCCGTTCTCCGCCCCCGTCTGAGTCCTGCAGGTGTGGCCGCGCGCCCCGGGGGAACTGGACCTCTCGTGAAGACACGAGAGATCGGAAACGAGACCACCGGACGCATCCAGGTCGGTGCGATCGGGCTGGGCCTGATGACCTTCGACCAGTCCGGCGCGCAGCCGCGGCAGCAGCTCCTCGACACCGTCACCGCGGCGCTCGACGCGGGGGTGACGCTGTTCGACACCGCCGACGCCTACGGCTACGGCGACGACGGCTCCGACGCCCAGGGCCAGAACGAGCGGCTCGTCGCCGGGCTGCTCGACGAGCTCGGGGTGCGCGACCGGGTGCTGCTCGCCACCAAGGGCGGCCACGTCCGCGGCGAGGGTGGCTCCTGGGACACCGACTCCTCCCGCGACCACCTGGTCGGCGCCGTCGACGCGTCGCTGGGGCGGCTCGGGGTCGAGCAGATCGCGCTGTGGCAGCACCACCGGCCCGACCCCGACGTCGCCTACGACGAGGTCGTGGCCACGCTGAAGGAGATCGCGGACTCCGGCAAGGTCCGCATGGTCGGGCTCTCCAACGCCGACCCCGACCAGATCCGGCTGGCCCACTCGGTGCTGGGGGACCACCTCGTGAGCGTGCAGAACCAGTTCTCACCCAAGTTCCGCTCCAGCCGCCCCGAGATCCAGGTCTGCGAGGAGCTCGGCCTGGCCTTCCTGCCCTGGAGCCCGCTGGGTGGGCTGGCCGACGCCAAGGAGCTGGCCGAGAAGCACCCGGCCTTCGCCGAGATCGCCGACGCCCGCGGGGTCAGCGCCCAGCAGGTCGCGCTGGCGTGGGAGCTGGCGCAGTCCGACTGCGTCATCCCGATCCCGGGGGCCAAGCGGCCGTCGTCGGTCACCGACTCGGCCGCCGCGGCCGACCTCGAGCTGAGCGCCGAGGAGCTCGCCCGGCTCGACGCCGACTGACCAGGCTCAGCCGCGACCGAACACCTGCACCCAGGAGGAGCCGTAGCGGCTGCCCGGGACCACGGCCAGACCGACGCCGAGGTCCCGGGAGCCGCCGGCCATGAGGTTGCGGCAGTGCCCCTCGTGGGGGACTACCCCACGTCGGTGGCGAGCAGCTCGCGCAGGTGCTGGTCGACCTCGTCGAGGTAGGACGGCTCGAACCCGAACAGGCCGAAGTGGCCGGCGATGCTGTGCAGCACCCGCAGCTCGGCGCCGGGGGTGAGCTGCTGCTCGGCCTCGCAGTCGCGGGGCGGGAAGAACATGTCCTCGTCGATCGGCATCACGAACACCGTCGCGGTGATCCGCCCCAGGGCGGCCTCGAGGTCACCGCCGGTGTGGCGGGCGACGTCGCCGCGCTGCCACTTCCAGCCCATGCTCAGCAACGCGTTGGGGTCCATCATCCCGAACAGCAGCCGGGTGAAGTTCTGCTGGAACTCCTCGAAGGTCTCCCACCCGAGGCCCTCCACGACCGGCGGGATGCCCTTCCAGAAGCCGCTGCGCCAGAACTCCGTCGACAGGCCCATGATCGCCCAGATGTCGGCGTGGCGCGCCAGCCCGGCGGCCACGTCGGTGTGAGCGGCGTACTCCCCGCCGTTCCAGCCCGGGTCGGAGGTGATCGCGTCCATGAGCGTCTGCGTGAACAAGGTGTCGTGGGGCGTGTTCTGGGCGGTGCCCGCGATCGGCGCGGCCCGCAGGACCTTGTCGGGGTAGCGCACCGCCCACTCCCAGGTCTGCTGGGCGCCCATCGAGCCGCCGACCACCAGGGCGAGCCGCTCGATCCCGAAGTGCTCGCGCAGGAGCTGCTCCTGGGCACGGACGTCGTCGCCGATCCGGACGTGGGGGAACCTCGACATCGCGATCGACGGGTCGTCGGTGGTGTGGGGCGAGGTGGAGAGGCCGTTGCCGATCTGGTTGACCACGACGATGAAGTACTTCTCGGGGTCCAGCGCGCGGCCGGCGCCGAGGTAGACCTGCCACCAGGTGGCGTGGGTGCCGGAGAACCACGTCGGGACCAGGATCGCGTTGCCCCTGTCGGCGTCGAGCTCGCCGTACGTCGCGACGGCCAGCTGGAGGTCGTCGATGACGCCGCCCTCCTCGAGCTCGAAGCGACCGAGCCCGACGAGCTCGTAGTCACCCTGCATCTGAGCGGTGTAGAAGGGGTTCTCGAGCGGCACGTGAGCCTCCAGGGATGACGTGGCGTGACCCGTGCCACACCGGGATGCCAACCTACTCAGGTCTCCCTCGGACGGCACCTGTCCGGACGGCGGGGGAGCCGGGAGTCTCGGAACGGCGGTCAGGACGCCGGTCGGTGGCCTACGGTGATGTCCGATTCGCCCAGATCCCGAGGTGTCCCCCATGAGTCGTCCCACCGCCACCCGCCGCCGCCGCGGCACCACCCTGCTCGCGCTGGCCCTGGCCGGCGCCGTCGCGGGGGTGCTTCCCGCGGGGGCCCAGGCCGCCGACCGCGGCGACACCGCTGACGCCGCGGCGCCCCGCACCACGGCCAGCGGGACGCTGCGGGTGGCGCACGCCAACCTGAAGTTCAAGATGTCCGGGGCGCAGTTCGCCGCCGACCTGGCCCAGGTCGTCTCCTCGCGGCCCGACGTGGTCTCGCTCAACGAGGTCAGCCGTCGGACGCCGGCACAGCTCGCGACGCGCGGCTACGCCTCGTTCATGCCGCGCGAGAAGGGCAACGGCAACGCCGTGCTGTGGCGCACCGACCGCTTCACGCGGGTCGCGGGCGGCTATCGCGTGCTGGTCGAGAAGGGCCCGCTGAAGTACGACGCCAACCGCCTCGCGACCTGGGCGGTGCTGCGCTCCACCACGGGGGGAGAGGTCTCGCTGGTCTCGACCCACCACATGCAGAACCCCGCCAAGTTCGGACCCGACAAGCCGCTGCGTCAGCGGCTCTACGCCCAGGGCATGCAGCGCATCGACGCCCTGGTCACCGAGCTGTCCCGGCGTGGGCCGGTGTTCGTCGCCGGTGACTTCAACAGCCAGTTCCGCCACGACGACGCCTGGGGCCCGCGTCGGACCCTGGCGCCGGCCGGGCTGGTCTCGGCCATGGAGACCCGCGGCGTCGTGCCCACGCACGACGGAGGCGGCGTCATCGACTACGTCTTCGCCCCGCGGGCCACGACCACCGCGACGGCCCAGCGAGTGACCTCGCTGCGCAGCGACCACAAGCTCATCGTCAACGACTTCCGGTTCGCCGCCCCGACGACGCGCGGACGGTGATCCGGGGACGCCTCGAGGCCGACCTCGACCCGCTGGTCGAGGTCCTCGGCACGTTGCGCCTGCCGACCCCGGGAGCATCGGCCCGCGGACGTCGGGACTGGCTGGTGGCCGGCGAGGTCGAGCTCGCCTGGGTCTTCGACCAGGCGCCGGTCACGGTGGTGCCCACACGCCGGGTCGTCGGTCACGTCGAGGTCCACCGGCCGGCGCGCGCCACGGCGGCGGCGTACGTCGTCGACGGCGGGGCTCCCGACGACGACCTGCGGGAGATCGGCCGGTTGTTCGTGGCGCCCGGGCCGCACCACGACGGCATCGCCCGGTTCCTGCTGCGCGAGTCCGTGGCCCACGTGCGCCGGCTCGGCGCCAGCGTCGTGCTCGACCTGCGTGACAACGTGTCGTTGACGCGGTCGGTCGTCGAGCGGCACGGGTTCGTGCCCGCCGAGGCGCCAGGAGGGGTCGGGAGCCGCTACCGGCTCCCCTGAGGCGTCCCCATGTGTCGCCGATAAGCGACATTATGTCAACTACTGGGCACTCACCGCGGCTGCCGGCCCGGAATGTCCTCCCCCCGTCCTCTGTTGGCGGGAGCGAGAGGAGCACCACCATGGACCACGACCAGCAGCACCCCACGCCCGACGACCACGACGCGACCCCGGAGCTGCGCGTCCCGGCGCTCGTCTTCCCGGGACAGCTGGCCGACCCGGCGTCGGCCCACCGGCTGGCCTGGGACCTGCTGGAGCGGCGCGCCCCGCGGGAGGCGCTGGAGGTGCTGGACGCCGCGCTCGCCCAGGACGAGGACAACGTCGGCCTCCGCACCCTGCGGGCGTGGGCCTACCTGATCCAGGCACGCCTGGGCCACGCCGAGGCCGAGCTGCGCTGGCTGGTGGCGGCCGACCCCTCCGACGAGTGGGCCCGGCACGCGCTGGGACGCAGCCTGGAGCGGCAGTCGCGCTACGCCGACGCGCTGCCCCACCTGCGGCTGGCCGCCGCGATGACCGGTGACCCCGAGCACGAGACGGCCGTGCTGCGCGTGGAGCGGCGGCTCGCCGAGACCGGCGCCACGTCGTACGACGCGCTGCGCTGAGCCCTACCCGCGCTCGTGGGCGGCGGCCACGAAGCCGTCCGGGTCGTCGGCCCACAGCCGCACCCCGTCGACCTCGGCCGTACGCCGGCCCGGCAGCCGGACCGTGGTCGGCCGGTCGAGCACGACCTCGACGTTGGTCTCCTGGGAGACGGCCACGACCATCACCCTGCTCCCCTGGTCCTGCACCACCCGGGACGGCTTGTCGGCGTAGGACCGCTTGCGCCGGGTCACCCGCGCGACGACGTCGGCGGGCAGGTGCACGTCGAGCTCCAGGCCGTCGCGGACGGTGACGCCGGCGGGGCCGACGACGTGCGGCCGGACCCGGTGGCTGCACATGAGCCCGACCATCCACACCAGCCCCCAGATGCCGACGACGAGGAACGGGACCCGCACCCACGGCCAGCGGTGGACCAGCACGTCGACGACGACGAGCTCGACGGCGGAGACCACGACGAACGCGACCAGGAGCACGCGGGTGGGCGCGTCGTAGCGGAAGCCGCTCGCCCCCGGCGCGACGGCCGGACGGCGGAGCAGCACCCGCACGATGCTGTCGTACATCCGGACCTCGAGCACCAGCGCGCGCCAGGCCAGCCCCAGGACGCGCGCCCCCAGGCCGGTCGGTCGGCCCGAGGTCTCGACGGCGCTCACGACACCGCTCCCCTCTCGGTCTCGACCAGCTCCTGGAGCCGGGTCGCGACGGCGTCGAGGCCTCGCTCGAACGCGGCCCGGTCCTCCGGCGCGACGGCCTCGCGCAGCGCCGCCTCGGCCACGGCGTGCTCGACCTGCATCCGTGCCATCAGCTCGCCGGCGGTCGGCGTCAGCTCGAGCAGCACGGCCCGGCGGTCGGTCGGGTGCGGCGTGCGGACCACGTGGCCGCTCCCCTCCAGGGCGTCCACCAGCGCCGAGACGTTGCGGGCACTGACCTCGAGCGCCGCCGCGACCTGCTGCTGGGTCGACGGGCCGGTGGTCTGGAGCACCCACAGCACCGCGACGCGGGCCTCGGTGAGCGGCGTGCCGTCGAAGGCCCGGGCCATGTCCTGGCGCAGCAGGTGGGTCACCAGCAGCAGGGTGTCGAAGAGACCGCGGGACATGTCGTTACACTAGCACATAGTGAACACAGGTAACGGTTGTGTCTGGTCCTCCTGTGTGACCTCGACGGCGCAGCCGCGCCCGCCGAGACAGGCCCGCATCTCGCTGCGGGCGGCGCGCAGGTCTGCAAGGGTGCCTCCACCACCACACTCGGGAGCACAAATGGGCCTTCACCAGCAGCTGCGACGTCCGACGGCCCTCGGGCTCACCGCGGCCTTCCTCCTCGCCGTGACCGGGTGCGGCGGGGGCGAGGCCGGCGCCGAGGGTGCGGACGCCTCGGCCTCCTCGTCGCCCTCCTCGTCGCCGTCCACCGAACCGTCGTCCTCCGCGTCGTCCGGGTCCGGCCCCTCCGACGAGGACCTGGGAGCCGTGGTGGCCGCCGAGCCGGAAGACCTGGTCTGGGACGTCGGCACGGTGCCGGCGGACTGGCGGAAGATGTCCACCGAGACGGGCACCGCGCAGTGGCAGGTCGCCCCCGGGTGCCTGCTGACCCTCCAGCAGCCCGGCGGACTGCGCGAGACCACCCCCACCCAGGAGCAGATCGTCCGCGGCACCGTCGACCGCATCGCGCAGCAGTCCAAGGTGGGGGTCGAGCCGGGCACGGTGCGCCGCGCACAGTTCCCGGTGACGAGCAACGTCGAGGGCACCAGCCAGTCCGCCGCCGTCTCGGTGCTCGACTTCCGGGCTCCCAAGGGCGTGCAGGGGCGCGTCCTGGCCCACCGAGCAGGCGAGTTCGCCCTGATCCTGATCGCCGTCTGCGGGCGCGAGGCCTTCCCGCAGGCCGACAAGGCGGAGTTCGCACCGTTCGTGCGCCAGCTGACCATCAAGGCGACCTACTAGCCCGGCGTCACCGGGCGGCTGCCCGGCCGGACTCGCTGCCAGTGGCGGCACGGCCGGCCCGACGTACGACGCACCCCGGCGCAGGGCGGCATCCGGTCGGGCCGGGACAGCTCGTCGGTGTGCACGTCGCGCACCAGCTGCTCGCGCACGAGCGTCCAGCGCACCCCGGTCACCACGCAGTCGCACTCCCCCGCCGCGCTGAGCCGCCGGACGGCGCCGGTCGCCGGCGGGACCCGCACGTGCACGAACCGCTCCAGCCAGCGCGGGGTGCCGTCGCACCCGAGCCCGGCGACGGCCCGCGCCGCGAAGCACAGCACGCACTCCCCCTCCTGGGGGTCGAGCACGTGCTGCGCCCCGGGCCCGTCGTCAACCACGGCCCAGGTCTACCGGGGAGCACCGACAACGGGCCTCGACGGGCAGACGGCGAGGTGACGAGGTGGCCACGGTCACCCTCCCGGGTGGGTCCGCATCCTGGACGACCGGGTACAGGCCACGCATGTCAGCAGCCTGCGCCTCCCCTCTCGGGTGAGGGCCTCCTGGTCGGCGGAGCTGCGTGCCCTGGTCTCGGGGGTGCGCCGCGCGCTCTCGGGACGTGACCTCGCCGCCGCGTCCGCGACGCTGACCTACTTCTCCGGGATCGCCGTCGTGCCCTGGCTGCTGCTCGGCGTCTGGACGCAGACCTGGTGGTACGGCGACGCCGACGCCGCCACGCGGCTCTCCCGTCTCGACGTGCTGGTGCCGCCGGACATGGGCGGCCGCGCGCCGTACGACGCCCTGGTCACCGCCGGCACCGGGGTGGGCCTGATCGGTGCGCTGGTCCTGCTGTTCCCGGCCTCCTTCTACGGCGAGGGCGTACGCCGCGCCTGCCTCGCCGTCGAGCCGCGCGAGGACTCCTGGACCGGCTGGCGCGCCCGCCTCGCCATGACCGCGACCGTCGTGGCGGTGCCGGTCCTGGCCTGGGCCTGGTTCGCGGTCGGTGGTGCGCTGCGGCCGTTCGCCCCCGGTGCCGGCGGCGGTGGCGCGGCCGACCTGGTGCTCCGGGTCGTGCTGGGCTTCACCGCCACCTGGCTGGCGCTCGCCGTGGTCCTGACCTGGGTCTTCCGGGCCGTCGCGCCGGGCCGCCCGCGCTGGTGGGTGGCCCTGGTCGGCGGCCTGGCCACGGGCTCGTTCCTCGCCGGGTTCCTCCAGGGGTTCTGGCTGTTCCTGTCGATCCCGATCGACGTGGGCCTGCCGTTCGCCGGCCTCGGGGTCGTCGGCGGGGTCGTGGCCGTGGGGCTGTGGCTCTACGTCCTCCACGTCTTCCTGCTGGTCGGGTGGACCACCACGCGGGTGCTCGACGACCGGGTCGGACGGGCGGTGGCGTCGTGAGCGTCGTCGAGCTCCGCCTCTGGGGCACCGACCGCACCGGCCCCGCGCTGCTGCGGATGGCCACGGGCCGCCGCCGGCTCCGCGGCGTGCCGGGGCTGTCCTTCGCCAAGCTGCTCGGCACCGGCCACGGCCGCACCTTCACGCCGGGCGACGCCGACCCGCACCACTGGGGCCTGCTCAGCGTCTGGGACGACGGCACCGACCTCGACGCCACCCCGTCCGCGCACCGCGACGTGGTCGCGGCCTGGACGGCGGCGAGCCACGAGCAGCTGGTGGTGCGGATGCGGCCGCTGGCCAGCCGTGGCCGGTGGTCGGGCCGGGAGCCGTTCGCACCCGCCGGGGACGCCCCGGCGTACGACGGATCCGCGTACGACGGGCCGGTGGCGGTGCTGACGCGTGCCCGCCTGCGGCCGAGCCGGGCGGTGTCGTTCTGGCGCGCCGTACCTCCGGTCGTGCCCGACCTGCACGACGCCGCCGGCCTGCGGCTGGCGGTCGGCATCGGCGAGGCCCCGGTCGCGCTGCAGGGCACCTTCTCGCTGTGGGACTCCCCCGCCGACGTGGTCCGCTACGCCCACGGCAGCGCGGCCCACCGCGACGTGGTGCGGCGCACCCGCCCCGAGCGCTGGTACGCCGAGGAGCTGTTCGCCCGCCTCGCGGTGACCTCGGTGACCGGGACCCACCGGGGGGTGGCGCCGTGAGCGTCGTACGCCTGCATCCCGAGCGGCTCCACCTCCGCGCTCCGCGCCGCCGGCAGCTGCCGTGGCTGCTCGCCGGGCTCGGCATCCTGTCGCAGGTGATGTTCCCGCTCACCGGCGGCGGCACGCTGCCGCTGACGGTCGCGGCCGTGGTGTTCCTGGCCGGTGCGTCGGTC
Organism: Nocardioides aurantiacus; assembly: GCF_003752505.1. Lineage (NCBI taxonomy): Bacteria > Bacillati > Actinomycetota > Actinomycetes > Propionibacteriales > Nocardioidaceae > Nocardioides > Nocardioides aurantiacus. Next base: position 1,673,825 of record NZ_RKHO01000001.1, read on the forward strand.
GCCCACGCCTGGGTGACCCGCGGCGGCGCCACGGCGGTGGCCCTGCTCGGCACCGCGGGCGGCCTCGGCCTGCTCGCGGAGGCGGTGGGGGTGAGCACCGGCTACCCGTTCGGCGGCTACGACTACACCGGCACGCTCGGCGCCGAGGTGCTGGGCGTCCCCGTGCTGGTGCCGCTCGCCTGGACGATGATGGCGTGGCCGGCGCTGGTGGTCGCGCGTGTCCTGGTGCCCTCGCCCCGAGGCCTGCCGGGCCGGCTGGCCACGGTCGCGGTCGCGGCCTGGGCGCTGACGGCCTGGGACGTCTTCCTCGACCCGCAGATGGTCGACGCGGGCCACTGGGCGTGGGACTCGCCCGTGCCGCACCTGCCGGGCGTCGAGGGGATCCCGCTGACCAACTTCGCCGGCTGGCTGCTCGTGGCGGCCGTGATCACCGGGGTGCTCGACCTGGTGCTGCCCCGCGACCGGCGACCGGCGCTGCGACGCGACGCGGTCCCGCTGACCGTCTACCTGTGGACCTACTTCTCCTCGGTGATGGCCAACGCCGTGTTCTTCGGCCGACCGACCGTGGCGCTCGTCGGCGCGCTGGTGATGGGTGTGGTCGCGGTCCCGCTGACCCGGCGGCTGCTGCGGGAGAGACGGTGACGCACGCCCTCGTGCGTGCCGGCACCGTCCTCTCGCTGGCCTCGCTCACCCTGACGGTCGACAACCTGCGCCGGCTGCGCGTACCGCTGGAGACGGCCCGCCCGAGCCCGGAGGCGCTCGCCGTGCTGCTGCCGGTGCGCGACGAGGTCGCGGTGGTGGAGCGGTGCGTCGAGCACCTGCTGGCCGCCGCGGGCCGCTGGCCCGGACCCGTGCGCCTGCTCGTCCTCGACGACGGCTCCACCGACGGCACCGCCGCGGTGCTCGCTCGCCTCGCGCGCACCCACGACGGGCTCGAGGTGCTGACCGGCGAGGCCCCTCCCCCGGGCTGGCTGGGCAAGCCGTGGGCGTGCCACCAGCTCGCCGAGCGGGCGCTGGCGGGCGACGCGCAGGTGCTCGCGTTCGTCGACGCCGACGTCACGGTGGAGCCGCACGCGCTGACCGCCTCGGTGGCGCTGCTGCGGGCCGCGGGCCTCGACCTGGTCTGCCCCTATCCGCGTCAGGACGCCCGCACCCCGACCGAGCGGCTGGTGCAGCCGCTGCTGCAGTGGTCGTGGGCCAGCACGCTGCCGCTCGCGGCCGCCGAGCGCTCGCGGCGTCCCTCGACCGCGGTCGCCAACGGCCAGCTGCTCGTCGTCGACGCCGGCGCCTACCGCCGGCTCGGCGGCCACGCCGCGGTGCGCGGCGAGGTGCTCGAGGACCTCGCGGTCGCGCGGGCCCTCAAGCGCGTCGGCGGCCGGGGCACCGTCGTCGACGGCACCGGTGTCGCGTCCTGTCGGATGTACGACGGCTGGCCGGCCCTGCGCCGCGGCTACACCAAGTCGCTGTGGGCGGCGTTCGGCTCCCCGACCGGCGCCGGGCTCGCCCAGGGCGCCCTGCTGCTGGCCCACGTCGTGCCCGCGGTGGCGGCGCTCGGCGGCTCCCGCGCCGGCCTCCTGGGGTACGCCGCGAGCGTCGCCTCCCGCGTGCTCGTCGCCCGTCGCACCGGCGGTCGCGCGTGGCCCGACGCCCTCGCCCACCCGGCCTCCGTGGCCACCCTCGCGGGCCTGACCGCCGACTCGTTCGCGGCCCGTCGCGGCGGCCGGCTGCGCTGGAAGGGCCGCGACGTCGAGGTGCGCCCGTGAGCCGCGTCGTCGTGGTCGGGGCCGGCGTCGGCGGCCTCGCCGCCGCCGTGCGGCTGGCCGCGCAGGGCCACGACGTCACCGTGCTGGAGCAGGCCGAGGAGGTCGGCGGCAAGCTCGGCACCCACGTCCACGACGGGTTCACCTTCGACACGGGGCCGTCCCTGCTGACGCTGCCGCACGTGCTGGAGGAGCTGTTCGCCGCGACCGGTGCGCCGCTCGAGGACCTCCTGCCCGTGCAGCGGCTCGACGTCGCCTGCCGCTACCGCTTCCCCGACGGCACCGAGGTCGACCTGCCCGGCGACGCCGGCGCCGTGCCGGCCGCGCTCGACGCCGCGCTCGGCCCCGGTCGCGGGGCGCAGTGGGCGGCGCTGATGGGGCGCGCCGGGCGGGTCTGGGACCTCACCCACGGGCCGTTCCTGGAGTCGCCCGTCGGTCCCGCCGACCTGCTGCGGCTCGCCCGCGACCCGCGCGACGTCGCCACCGTCGCACCCTGGCGGTCGCTGCGCGGGCTGGGCGCGACCTACCTCACCGACCCGCGGCTGCGGCTGCTGCTCGACCGCTACGCGACCTACACCGGGTCCGACCCGCGGCGCGCCCCGGCGGCGCTGCTGACGGTGCCGTGGGCCGAGCAGGCCTTCGGCTCGTGGTACGTCCCCGGCGGTCTGGGCCGGATCGCGGTCGCCCTGACCGACCGGCTCGAGCTGCTCGGCGGTCGGCTGCGCACGGGTGCCCGCGTCGCGGAGGTGCTGGTCACCGACGGCCGGGCGGGCGGCGTACGGCTGGAGGGCGGTCCCGGAGCAGCGGAGGTCGTCCCCGCCGACGTCGTGGTCGCCAACGCCGACGCGACGCGGCTCTACGGCGAGCTGCTGCCGGGACGGGCCGGTCGGCGCGGACGCCGCCGGCTGCGGCGTACGGCTCCCTCGCTCGCGGGCTTCGCGCTGCTGCTCGCCCTCGACGACGCGCCGCCCGACCAGCCGCACCACCGGGTGCTGTTCGCCGAGGACTACGACGCGGAGTTCGACGCCGTCTTCGGTCGGCACGGGCCGCCGCGGCCCGCGCACCGGCCGACGGTCTACGTCAGCGCGCCCGAGGACCCTGCGGTGGTGCCGCACCCCGGCGCCGGCGCGTGGTTCGTGCTGGTCAACGCGCCACGCCACGACCCGGCGGGCGGGGTCGACTGGGACACCCCCGGCCTGGCCGAGGAGCACGCCGAGCACGTGCTGGAGGTGATGGCCGACCGCGGCCTCGACGTCCGCGGCCGGGTCACCCACCGGACCGTGCTGACGCCCGCGGAGCTCGAGCGGCGGACGCTGACCGCCGGCGGCTCGATCTACGGCACGTCGAGCAACGGCGCCCGGGCGGCGTTCCTGCGGCCGGCCAACCGCTCCCCCGTGCCGGGCCTGTTCCTGGTGGGCGGGTCCTCGCACCCCGGCGGCGGGCTGCCGCTCGTGGTGATGTCGGCGCGGATCGTGGCCGACCTGGTCGGGCCGGCCGCGCCCTAGGCGACCAGCGCCCGGCGTACGGCCCGGACGAGCACCGCGAGCCCCACCAGCGCCAGCGCCAGCGAGATCGCGGCCAGCAGCGTCACCACGGCGGCCCCGTCGACCGCCGGCAGCAGGTCCACCCCGGCGGCGCGGGCTGCCAGCACGACGAGGTGCACCAGCACGGCCAGCACCGCCACGATCACCCGCGACGGCCGCTCCCACACCGTGACCGCACCGGGGCCGGTCATCCCGGCGACCTGGGCCGAGGACCGCACCGACTCCAGCAGCAGCGTCACGGCCCCGACCAGCGCGACCAGCCAGAGCGGGGCCCCGAGCACGACCAGCACGCCCAGGAGCAGCAGGTCGGAGACGCGGTCGGCGGCCGGGTCGAGCACCCGGCCCCACGCCGACGCCGCGCCGGTCTGCGCCGCCAGCGCGCCGTCGACCCCGTCGAGGACGGCGGCGAGGAGCACCGCGACCAGGGCCAGGGCCGGCCACGCGTCGGGCAGCGCGGCGAGCAGCGGCGCCAGCGTCGAGACCGCGACACCGGCCAGGGTGACCGCGTCGGGGCTCGTGCCGCGCCGGGCCAGCGGGCGGGCGCACCGGTGCACCAGCCGCACCCAGCCCGCGACCCAGACCGAGCCGCGGGGGTCCAGGCCGTCGTGCAGGCCCGACCAGAGGTCGTACGCCGCCTCGTCGTCGGCGCGCCCGTGGTGATCGCCGGTCCCGGTCATCGTCTGCTCCTCCGCGTCCGGGTCGGCAGCATCCATCCCCCGACGACGGGACGGGCGGGTCCCCGCCATCGTCGCGTCGCGGGGTGGCGATCGCCGGACGTGCCCGCGCTCCCGGCACTACCCTCCGCTCGACACGTCCGCAGCTCGCTCCCGGGGGGAACCTTGACCAGGTCCAAGAAGCTCGCCATCGCCGCCGTCCTCATCGTGCTGGGGGTGATCCTCATGGTGATGCCCACCCCGGGCGAGCCCGAGGTGGAGTGCGCCGACCCCGGTGGCCCGACGTCGGGCTTCACCGACGAGGACCAGGGTGGCTGCCCGATCTCGATCGAGAGCTTCCGGGAGTACACCGAGTGGAGCTCGGGGCCCCGCTGGGACAACATCGCCGGCCTGGTGCTCGTCGTCCTGGGCCTCGGCTACGGCGGCGTGGCCCTGATCCGCAAGCCCAAGCGGGCGACCGAGCCCGACCCGGCCGGGGACGCCCGGGTCTGAGCCTCGGTCGCACCGTGGCGGTCAGGAGCCCGGCAGCACCACGACGCCGTCGTCGTCGCTGACCAGCTCGGCGCCGGGCACGAAGTCGACGCCGCCGAAGGAGACCACGACGTCGCGCTCGCCGATCCCGTCCTTGGCGCTCTTGCGCGGGTTGGAGCCCAGCGCCTTGACGCCCAGGTCGAGCTCGCGCAGCGCGGCGACGTCGCGGACGGGGCCGTTGATGACCACGCCGCTCCAGCCGTGGGAGACCGCCGAGGCGGCGATCAGGTCACCCATCAGGGCGGTGTGCAGCGAGCCGCCGCCGTCGACGACGAGCACCCGGCCGTCCCCCGGCTCGTTGAGCGCCTGCTTGACCAGGGCGTTGTCCTGGTGGCACCGGACGGTGGCGATCGGGCCGCCGAAGACCGGGCGGCCGCCGTACTGCCGCAGCTGCAGGTCGCAGGACTGCAGTGCCTCGCCGTGCCGGTCCACCAGGTCGGCGGTCGCCTCGGGCGTCCTGTCGGTGTCGCTCATCGCTCCCACTCCCTGCCGCCTCGTGGACGGCTTCCTCATCGGTCCTGCCTAGTCTCGTCCGCGTGGACGCCCCCAGCATCCCCGACGACCCCCGGCCGACGGTGCTCGCCCTGCACGTCGCCCCCGAGCGGCACGCGCCGGTCCGGGCGGTGACCGAGGTCGTGGCCGAGGCCGGCGCGGGTCTGGTGGGCGACCGGTTCCACGGCACCCGGCACCGCCACGTGAGCCTGCAGTCGGCCACCGACCTCGACGCGGCCGCGGACGAGCTCGGCCGCCCGGTCGAGCCGGGCGGCACCCGGCGCAACGTGACGCTCTCGCACGGCGAGGTGCCGACCGAGCCGGGCGCGCGGGTGCGCATCGGCGACGTCGAGCTCGAAGTGGTGCGGCTCGCGGCCCCGTGCCGGCTGATGGAGGACTCGCTCGGTCCCGGCGGTCGTACGGCGCTGCGCCGCCGCGGCGGGTCGGTGCTGCGGGTGCTGCACGGCGGCACCATCCGCGTGGGCGACCCCGTCGACCTACCCGTCATGCTGGCCCGGTGACGGACCCGGAGACCGACCCCGCAGCCCTGGCCGACCGCCTGCTCGACGCCCAGGTGGCGTGGGCGCTGGGCGAGCTGACCGGAGAGCGCTTCGCCGCCGTCGTCGCCGAGGACGTCGACCGGGTGCTCGAGGTGGCGGCCACGCTGCGGCTGGGCGACGTCGTGGCGCACGACGACCTGGTCGCGGTGGCGCAGCGGCTCGCGCGCGACGTCGTCACCAGCCCGGTCGTGCTCGGTCTCACCGAGCCCGAGGCCGGCGAGGTGCACCGCACGCTGCTGGCGGAGGAGGCGACGCTCGGCGAGGTCGTCGACCGCGCCGACGTCGAGGCGCTGGTGCAGCGGGTGGTGGCGATGCACGACGTGCGCGACCGCGTCCTGGACGGGCTGGTGGAGAGTCCCGCCACCGCCCAGCTCACCGCGCGGCTGGTGAGCCGGATCGTCACCGACGTGCTCACCCAGCAGCGCTCGCGGGCCGAGAAGGTGCCCGGCGTCTCCTCGCTGCTCTCGCTCGGGAGTGGCGCGGTGTCCCGGGTGGGCAAGGTCGGCGTGGGCGACTACCAGCTCGACAAGCTGCTCGGCGACGCCGTGGGGGCGGGCGCGCAGTTCACCATGCGGCGCACGACCGCCATCGTGCGCGAGGTGGTCACCGACGCCGTCCTCCAGGAGGTGGCGCTGGAGCTGTTCGACCTCCAGGCCGGGACCCCGGTCGGCGAGCTGGTCGCCGTCGTCGAGGAGGAGGACGTGGTCGACCTCGCCACCCGGGGCCGGGCCGTCCTCGACGGGCTGCTGGACCGCGGGGCCGGCGCCGCCCTCGCCGACCGGCTCGTGGGCGCCACCGTTGCGCGCTTCCTGGACGAGCACGCCACCACCGACCTCGCCACCCTGCTCGACGACCTCGGGGTGGGGCGCGACCACCTCGTCGAGCTGGTCCGCACGCTGGCGCCGCCGGTGCTCGCCGCCGCCCGCGAGTCCGGGGTCCTGGAGCACGCGGTGCGCGAGCGGCTCGCGCCGTTCTGGTCGTCCGCCGAGGTCCGCGCGGTGCTCGGCGCCGCGGGGGGTCCTGCCTAGGATCGCGGCATGGTCGCGCGCGCAGGCATCGTCGTCACCGGCACCGAGGTCCTGACCGGGCGGGTGACCGACCGCAACGGTCCGTGGCTGGCCGAGGAGCTGCGTCGTCGCGGCGTCGACGTCGGCCAGGTCGTGGTCGTCGGCGACCGACCCGAGGACCTGCGCTCCGCGCTGGAGCTGCTGCTCGCGCGGCACGACCTGGTGCTGACAACCGGCGGCCTCGGCCCCACGGCCGACGACCTCACCGCCGAGGTCGTCGCCGAGGTCCAGGGCCGCACCCCGCGCCTGGTGCCCGAGCTGGAGACCGAGATCGCCGAGATCGTGGAGCGGCTCTCCGCCGGCCGGGGCTGGCGCCGCGACCCCGAGGCCACCGCCGCCGGGGTCCGCAAGCAGGCCATGGTGCCCGAGGGCGCCAGCGTGCTCGCCCCCGTCGGCACCGCCCCCGGCCTCGTGGTGCCGCCCGCGTCCGGCACCGGCGCCCCGGTCGTGGTGCTGCCCGGTCCCCCGCCGGAGCTGCAGGGGATGTGGCAGGACGCCCTCGCCGACGCCCACGTGCAGCGCGCGCTGGCCGGCCGCGAGGAGCTGCGGCAGAACACGGTCCGCCTCTGGGGCACACCGGAGTCCGAGCTCGCCGCGACCCTGCGCCGCCACGACGACGAGCTGGTCGGGCTCGAGGTCACCACCTGCCTGCGCCAGGGCGAGCTCGAGGTCGTCTCCCGCTACGCCCCCGCCGCCGCGCCCGCCCAGGAGGCGCTGCTGGCCGCGCTGCGCGCCGACTTCCCGGACACGCTGTTCTCGCCCGAGGGCGAGACGGTCGACGAGCTGGTCGCCACCGGGCTGCTCGACCGGGGCTGGACGATCGGCACGGCGGAGTCCTGCACGGCCGGGCTGCTGGCGGGTCGGCTCGCCGACCGGCCCGGCTCCTCGGCGTACCTCCTGGGTGGGCTGGTGACCTACGCCGACCACGTCAAGCACGACCTGCTCGACGTGCCCCAGGAGCTCCTGGACACCGTCGGCGCGGTCAGCGCCGAGGTCGCCCGCGCCATGGCCGACGGAGCCCGCGCCCGGCTCGGCACCGACGTCGGCGTGGGCATCACCGGCGTGGCCGGCCCCGGCGGCGGCACGCCGGACAAGCCGGTCGGCCTCGTCCACCTCTGCGTCACCACCGCCGACCGGGTGCTCCCCCTGCGCGTGCAGCTCGGCGGGGACCGGGCCGCCGTGCGCGAGCGCACCGTCGTCGTCGCCCTCCACCTGCTGCGCGAGCTGCTCGTGTCCTGAGGGGCCCGACGGTCAGGCGTGGGCGACGCAGCGGCGGGCGGTGGGGCGGGCCTGGAGGCGGGCGGGGGCGACCGGCTCGTCGCACACCTCGCAGCGGCCGTAGGCGCCGGCGTGGAGACGGGCCACGGCGGCGTCGACCTCGTCGAGGTGGTGCTCGGCCTGGCGCACGAGGGCCACCGTCTGCGAGCGCTCGAAGGCGATGGTGTGTCCCTCGGGGTCGTGCTCGTCGTCGGCGTTGGTGTCCCGGCTGGCGTCGACGACCCCGGCGAAGTCCTCGCGCAGCGCCGCCAGGCGGGCGAGCGTCTCCGCCCGCTCGGCGGCGAGGAGCTCACGGGGGTCCACGGGCGCGAGCCTACGGACCCCCGTGGGTCCTCAGGCGACCATGCCGTGCGGGTCGATGACGTACTTCGTCGCGGCGCCGGCGTCGAACTCCTGGTAGCCGCGGGGCGCGTCGTCGAGACCGATCGTCTGGGCGTTGACCGCCTTCGCGACGTGCGCCTTGTCGGCCAGGATGAGGTTCATCAGCTGGCGGTTGTACTTCTTCACCGGGCACTGACCGGTGACGAAGGCGTGCGACTTGGCCCAGCCGAGGCCGAGCTTGACCCCGATCTGGCCCTCCTTGGCGGCGTCGTCGACGGCCCCCGGGTCACCGGTGACGTAGAGGCCGGGGATGCCCAGCGAGGCGCCGGCGCGCGAGATCGTCATGATGTCGTTGAGCACGGTCGCGGGCGCCTCGGCGGCCCCCTCGCCGTGGCCGCGGGCCTCGAACCCGACCGCGTCGACGGCGGCGTCGACCTCCGGCTCGCCCAGGACCTGCTCGATGAGGTCGGTCAGGCTCGCGCCCTGGCTGAGGTCGACGGTCTCGCAGCCGAAGCTCTGCGCCTGGGTGAGGCGGTCGGCGTTCATGTCGCCGACGATGACCACGGACGCCCCCAGCAGCTGGGCGGCGTGGGCGGCGGCGAGGCCGACCGGGCCGGCTCCGGCGACGTAGACCGTGGAGCCGGTGGTCACGCCGGCGGTGTAGGCGCCGTGGTAGCCGGTCGGGAAGATGTCGGAGAGCATCGTCAGGTCGAGGATCTTCTCCAGCGCCTGGTCGCGGTCGGGGAAGCGGAGCAGGTTGAAGTCGGCGTACGGGATCAGGACGTACTCCGCCTGGCCACCCACCCAGCCCCCCATGTCGACGTAGCCGTACGCCGCGCCCGCGCGGGCCGGGTTGACGTTGAGGCAGATGCCGGTCTTGCCCTCGAAGCACATCCGGCAGCGGCCGCAGGCGATGTTGAACGGCACCGAGCAGATGTCGCCCTCCTTGACGAAGAGCACGTCGTCGCCCACCTCGACCACCTCGCCGGTGATCTCGTGGCCCAGCGACTGGCCCACCGGGGCCGTCGTACGACCTCGCACCATGTGCTGGTCGGACCCGCAGATGTTGGTGGTGACCAGCTTGAGGATCACCGCGTGCGGGGCGGCCTGCTTGATGCCGAAGTGGTCCGCGACCTCCTTGGGGATCTCCAGCTTGGGGTAGTCCACCGTCTCGACGGCGACCTCCCCGGGGCCCTTGTAGACGACCACACGGTTTCCGGACATGTGCACTTCCCATCTGCTCCCCGGCGAGCGGGAGCGGCAGGTCGGACGTGCGTGACGGACGTCACGCGACGTCCCCACACAAGCACCCCCACCCTGGGCCGACAAGGCCGGATCCGGCTGCCGGCAGGCGCACTAGTTGGCGACGCTGTCCTCGACGTCACCCGCGGTGAGGCCGGCCCCCGGCCCCACGACGTCGTCCGCCGGCCCGACCGGGGCCCGTGTCGCCGCGCGGCGGAGGCGACGGGCCACGGTCTCGACCAGCTCCATCATCGGCGGCACCTGACCGTCCCGGGGGGTGCCCGCCGTCATCGCGCGCGAGACGTGCTCGGCCAGGTCGTTGATCTTGACGTTGAAGCCGTTGGACTGCTTGCGCAGGATCGCGAACGCGGTGACCTCGTCGATGCGGTAGCTGGCCATCAGCGCGCCCTTGACCTGCTCGATGGCACGCCGGTGCCGCGTGGCGCCGTCGACGGCGTCACGCGTCACGGCGCGGACCTCGGCGGTGACGTCGATCGACCAGCCGTCGAGCGCCACGGGACGGCCGTCGTCGTCGTGCCGGACGTCGCCGAGGAAGGCGAACACCCGCTCGCCACGGGAGCGGGTCGTCAGCCGGGCCTGGCCCGACATGGCGACGCCCTCCTCGACGGACCGCTGCACCGTGGCACCGATGGACTCGCTGTCGTCGGGGTGCAGGTGCACGAGGACGTCGGCGACGTCGCCGTGCTCCCCCAGGTCGATGTCCCACATCGCCCGGAGGTCCGCGTCGAACGTCCACTGGCCGGTGCGGAAGTCGTAGGCCCACCGGCCGAACGCCTCGGGGGTCGCCCCGCCACTGTCCCTCGTGCTCACACGTGCCTCTCGTCCGCGGACCTCAGCTGCTGGGAGGCCGCACTTCCGGACCGATCAGCCCGCCGACACCGGTGGTGCGTGGGCTGCCCGCGACCGATTCTGCCCTGTGCCCGAGGGCCGAGGGAAGCAGGGGCCGGACCCGGGAGCCGGACCCGGACGACTCGTGGGCAAATGTCGCTTACGCCGTAAGGTCTCCGTCAGCCGGCGCGAGCCGCCGCGAGCGCGGCGGCGAGGGCGGTCGGGTCGGCCACCGTGAGGGTGACGCCCGGGTGGCGCAGCCGGCCGGTCGGCTCGATGCCGGGGACCGGGGTCGCCAGCTGCAGGCACAGCGCGCGGTCGCCGTTGGTGGCGAAGGTGATGCCGCGGTCGCTGAAGGACAGGTGGGGCGGGCCGACGGTCTTGAGGAACGCGAAGTCGCCGGTCTCCTCCCAGCCGGTGACGTTGGCGAGCGGCGTGCGCAGGGACCACGGGCCGAAGCGGACCTCGAGGCGCTCGTCGACCAGCCGGACCGACGTCGTGCGCGGGGTGATCCCGAGCGGGAGCGCGACGAGGCGGTAGGGGCGGGTGAAGGCGAAGTCGAAGCGGGTCGGGGTCACCTCCTCACCCTCGCAGGTGGCCCGCACGTCGACGCCACCCCGGCAGGTGAGCCGGGACGCCCAGGGGCTGCGTAGGTTCTGCCCATGAGGTACTCCAAGCTGCTCTCGTCCCTGACCGCGGCGTACGGCGCCTTCGCGCTCGCCAAGCCGCGCCACCTCGCGGACGGCATCGAGGCCCCGGCGCTGCAGGCTCCGGCGTACGACCGGATGGCCTACACCTACGCCGGGCGCGACCTGTCGATCTCCGGCGTGGCGCTCGCGTCGTCCAACCCCTCGGTGGTCACCGCGATGATGGTGCTGCGGATCCTGGGCGACCTCTCCGACGCCGCGATCCTGGCCACCGGCACCCACGACTCCAAGGTCCAGGGCAAGGTCCTGGGCGTGACGCTCGGCTGGGCCGCGCTCAACACGGCCGCGCTGGTCGCCGACCGTCGCGCGCTCCGCTCGCGCTAGCGCGTCCGCTCAGCGCTTGCGGGCCAGCAGCATCCGCACCAGGAACGCGACGACCAGCACGACGACGATGATCAGCAGGATTCTTCCCATGCCCGCATGCTAGGGCCCGGCGTCCCGGGCCCTCTAGCCTGCGGGTCGTGAGCCCCTCCTCGACCTCGCCCTCCCGGCCCACCTCGCTGGTCACCGGCGCCTCCTCCGGCATCGGGCTGGCCGTCGCCCGCCTGCTGGTCGAGCGCGGCCACCGCGTCGTCGGCACCAGCCGCGACCCGGACCGGCTGTCGGCGCAGGACCGGGTGCCGGGGGTGGAGTACCGCGCGCTCGACCTCGACGACCTCGACGCCGTCGGGCGCTTCGCCGCCGGGCTGCTCGCGGACGGCGTGGAGGTCGACGTGCTGGTCAACAACGCCGGCGAGTCGCAGTGCGGCGCCCTCGAGGAGCTCCCCCTGCCCGAGGTCGAGCACCTGTTCCGCGTCAACGTGCTGGGGCCGGTGCACCTCACCCAGCTGCTGGTGCCGGGCATGCGGGAGCGCGGCCGCGGGCGGGTGGTGATGGTCGGCTCGATGCTGGCGACCTTCCCGCTGGCCTACCGCTCCTCCTACGTGGCCACCAAGGCGGCCATCAAGGGGTTCGCCGAGGCGGCGCGCTTCGAGCTGAGCCCGCACGGCGTGTGGCTGACGACCGTCGAGCCCGGGTCGGTCGCGACCGGGATCAGCGGGCGTCGCACCGTCCACTCCCAGGAGTCCGGCCCGTACGCCGCCGGCCTGCGGCAGATGCTGCACCGGCTCGACGCCGCCGAGCGCGACGGGGTGTCCGCGGCGCGGGTGGCGGCCACGGTGCTGCGGGCCGTGGAGGCCGATCCACCGGCTCCGACGTACGCCGTGGGGAGCGGAGCGCCGGCCGTGCACGTGCTCAGGCGCGCGCTCCCCGGCTCCGTCGTCGAGCGCGTCGTGGCCCGTCGGTTCGGCCTCGGCCAGCACGGGGTGCGCGGGTGAGCGGCGAGCCCGTGCTGCCGCCGCTGTGGCAGGACCTGGAGTTCCTGAGCCCGGTCTCCGACGCCCGCGCCGACGACCTGGCGGCCTGGGTGGCCGCGGGACTGGTCGACGGCGGCACCGTCCTCGACGTCGGCTGCGGCTGGGCCGAGCTGCTGCTGCGCGTGCTCGAGGCGGCCCCGCGGGCGCGCGGCGTCGGGGTCGACCTCGACGCCGACCGGGTCGCGGAGGGCCGGAGCCGGGCCTCGGCGCGGGGGCTGGGTGACCGGGTCGACCTCGTCGCCGGCCCGGGCCGCGAGGTCGCCCCCGGACCGGTCGAGGCGCTGCTGGTGCTGGGGTCCAGCCAGGTCTGGGGCCCGGACGTCGAGGAGGGCCTGCCGCTGGACTACGCCGCCGCGCTGCGGGCCATGCGCGGGCACGTGGTCCCCGGCGCGCGGGTCCTCTACGCCGAGGCGGTGTGGTCGGCTCCCCCGACCCCCGCCGCGGTCGCACCGCTGTCGGGCCGCGACGACGAGTTCCTCGCCCCGGCCGCGCTGGCCGCCCTCGTCGCCGACCACGGCTTCTCGGTCCGGTCCGTCGAAGAGGCCGACCTCGAGGAGTGGGACGCCTTCGAGTCCGGCTTCGTCGCCCGGCAGGAGCGCTGGCTCGCCGCGCACCCCGCCGACCACCCGGGCGCCGTGGAGGTCGCCGCCGCGGCGCACTCCCAGCGCACGGCGTACGCCGAGGGCTACCGCGGCGTGCTCGGGTTCGCCTTCCTGCGGCTCGTCGCGGTCTGAGACCCGGCCGCCGGCCCGACCGACACGCCCCGCGGCGGGGCCTCACCGACCTCTCAGGCTCGCTGGCTAGCATCCGCGGCGATGACTTCCCCACGCCGCTCGCTCGCCGCCCTGTCCGCCCCCCTGCTCGTCGCGCTGGCCGTCCTGGCCGGGTGCGGGAGCGAGGAGACCACGACCCCCAGCTCGGCCGACCGGGGGCAGTGCTCCTACCCCGACTCCGCCTCCCCCGTGGAGACGAAGACGGTGGACAAGCCCCCGGCCGACCCGCCGGCCGACGAGCCCTCGCAGGTGACCATCGCCACCGACCGCGGTGACGTCAAGGTCAGCCTCGACCCCGACAAGGCGCCCTGCACGGTCAACTCGTTCCTGTCGCTGGCCGACCAGGGCTACTTCGACGACACGCCGTGCCACCGCCTCACCACCGGCGGCCTGAACGTGCTGCAGTGCGGCGACCCGAGCGGCACCGGCCAGGGGGGCCCGGGCTACTCCTTCGCCGACGAGCCGACCGAGGACGATCCCCGGCTGCAGCCCTGCCTCGGCCAGGTCGACCAGACGACCGGCACCGAGGTCTGCACCTACCCCGCCGGCACGCTCGCGATGGCCAACGCCGGGCCGGACACCAACGGGTCGCAGTTCTTCCTGGTCTACGCCGACTCGCCGCTGCCCGCGGCGTACACCCCCTTCGGCCGGATGAGCGCCGCCGGCGTCGAGGTCGTCAAGAAGGTCGCCGCCCAGGGCGTCGCCGCCGACGGGACGGCGCCGAAGCAGTCGGTGACGATCGAGTCGGTGGAGTAGCCCGTCGCCCGCGCGTGGTTCTGGGCGTGGGTCCGGTCGTAGGGTCGAGGTCATGGAATTCCGCTACCTCGGCCACTCCGGCCTGAAGATCTCCGAGATCACCTACGGCAACTGGCTCACCCACGGCTCCCAGGTCGAGAACGACGTCGCCACGCAGTGCGTGCGCGCCGCGCTCGACGAGGGCATCAGCACCTTCGACACCGCCGACGTCTACGCCAACACCGCCGCCGAGACGGTGCTCGGCGAGGCCCTCAAGGGCGAGCGCCGCGAGTCGCTCGAGATCTTCACCAAGGTCTACTTCCCGACCGGTCCCCGCGGCAAGAACGACACCGGGCTGTCCCGCAAGCACATCCTGGAGTCCATCGAGGGCTCGCTGACCCGCCTGCAGACCGACTACGTCGACCTCTACCAGGCCCACCGCTACGACACCGAGACGCCGCTCGAGGAGACGATGCAGGCGTTCGCCGACGTCGTCCGTCAGGGCAAGGCGCTCTACATCGGTGTCAGCGAGTGGACCGCCGAGCAGCTCCGCGAGGGCCACGCGCTGGCCAAGGAGCTGGGGGTCCAGCTGATCTCCTCGCAGCCGCAGTACTCCATGCTCTGGCGCGTCATCGAGGACGAGGTCGTGCCCACCAGCCGCGAGCTCGGCATCTCCCAGATCGTGTGGTCGCCCATCGCCCAGGGCGTGCTGACCGGGAAGTACAAGCCCGGCCAGGCCCCGCCCGAGGGCTCCCGCGCCGCCGACGAGAAGGGCGGCGCCGACATGATCAAGCGGTTCATGAACGACGACACCCTCACCCGGGTGCAGGACCTGCAGCCCGTCGCCGACGAGCTCGACCTGAGCATGGCGCAGCTGGCCGTCGCCTGGGTGCTGCAGAACGACAACGTCGCCGCCGCGCTGGTCGGGGCCTCGCGCCCCGAGCAGGTCACCGAGAACGTCCGTGCGGCCGGGGTGAGGATCCCCGCCGAGCTGATGACGCGCATCGACGAGGTCCTGGGCGACCTGCCCGAGACCGACGGCGCCAAGACGGCCGAGGGCATGCCCCAGCAGCGCCTGGCCTGATCGGCGACCGCCGGTCCGTCAGGACCGGCAGTCCGCCAGCACCTCGGCACGGGCCAGCTCCGGGAACCGCTTCCGGAGCTGGCCCGGCAGCACGTTGTCGGCGATCTCCTCGCTCCCGGTGCGCTCGGCACGACCGGCGGTGACGGCGTACGTCGTGCGACGCACGTCCCAGGTGAACATCACCCCGGCCGGCTCGTGGGCGACCGCCTCGGTCACCGCGATCCCGTCGCCGGTGCAGGTCACCGAGACCGGCGCGGGCGGGGTGTCGGTGGCCACGAACGGCACCACCGGGTTGCCGTCGGGGTCCACGAGCTCGGCGAGGGCGCCGTCGGCCGCGGCGTACACCCTCGTCCGGGTGCCGCCGCGCGGGTGCTGCTGCTCGGTGACGAGCAGGTCGGCGTCCGTGCCCGTCAGCCGTACGCCGAACCCGGCCGTCACCGGCAGGCCGTCGTCCACCGGGGCGACCAGGAAGCCGTCCGCCAGCTCGGCGAACACCGTGCTCGGGCAGCCCGCGGCGTCCGGAGCGGTCACCCGCACCTGGTCGGCGCCGCCGTCCCCGTCGAGGTCGGCGCGTGCCAGGGCGGTGGCGTCGCGGACCGCGCCGTCACGCGCGCCGCACTCCCCCACCCGCGGCGACGCGGTCGCGACGGAGGGCCGCGACGGTGACGGCGAGTCCGAGCCCGACGAGCCGGCCCCCGCGCCACCCGCGTCCTGCGCGGGTGACGAGCCGCAGCCCGCCAGCACGGCGAGGACGACGGCGGTGACGGTGGGGGCCAGGAGGTGCCTCATGACCGTGTGACGCACGTACCTCCCGCGTGGTTCCACCATGGGTCCACCGTAGGCGCCGCGCTTCGCGGGCCCCCATAGAGTCGGGGGGTGAGCATCCTGGGTCAGCGCCGCCGACGTCCCGGACCCTCGGTCCGCGACCGGGTCACCGAGTTCCGCGACGGCGCCCGGCTCGTCCACGAGGACCGCGTCGTCACCGAGGAGCCGCTCGAGCTGCGCGTGGGGTGGCCCGGGTCCCCGGCGCAGCGCGTCGCGGTGACGATGCGCACGCCCGGCCACGACTTCGAGCTCGCGGCCGGCTGGCTGGTGCACGAGGGCGTCACCGTGCCCGAGGAGGTCCGCGCCGTCCGCTACTGCACCGACGAGACGCTGGGCGACCTCGAGGAGTTCAACGTCGTCACCGTCGACCTCGCCACCGCGCCGCGCACGATGCCCGCGGCCCGCATGGTCTCCTCGGCCTGCGGCGTCTGCGGCACCGACACCGTGCAGGACGTGCTCTCGCGCGCCGAGGCGGTGCCGCCGGTCTCGCTGTCGGCCGCCACCGTGCTGGCCCTGCCCGACCGGCTCCGCGAGGAGCAGCCGGGCTTCGAGCGCACCGGCGGCATCCACGCCGCCGGGCTCTTCGAGGCCGACGGCACGGCCGTGGTCGTCCGCGAGGACGTCGGGCGCCACAACGCCGTGGACAAGGCCGTGGGCTCCCGGATCCTGGGCCGGGCCCCCGTGCCCCCGGTGCTGGTGCTGAGCGGGCGGATCGGCTTCGAGCTGGTGCAGAAGGCCGTCGTCTCCGGCGTCGGCGCCCTCGTCGCGGTGGGAGCGCCCACCTCGTTGGCGGTCTCGCTGGCCCGCGAGGCCGACCTCGTGCTCGTGGGCTTCACCCGCGGGCAGCGCTTCGTGGCGTACGCCGGCGCCGACCGCATCACCGACTGATCCGTCACCTCCCGCCCCCTCCCCGGCGTGGGGGCCGAGGGCTGTCGGTGCTCGCTCCTAGCGTGGAGCCATGCGACTGCTCCACACCTCCGACTGGCACCTCGGCCGGTCCTTCCACGGGGAGGGACTGATCGCCGCGCAGGCCGCGCACGTCGACCACCTCGTCGAGACGGTGGTCCAGCAGCGCGTCGACGCGGTCCTGGTGGCGGGCGACGTCTACGACCGCGCCCTCCCGTCCGTCGACGCCGTGGCGCTGGCCGACGAGGCCTTCCACCGCCTCGCCGCCACCGGCGCCCGGGTGGTGGTGACGAGCGGCAACCACGACTCCGCCCGGCGGCTCGGGTTCAACTCCCGGCTGGTCGACCTGGCGGGCGTCCACCTGCGCACCTCGCTGGACCGGGTCGGCGAGCCCGTGGTGCTGGAGGACGAGCACGGCCCCGTCGCCGTCCACGGCCTGCCCTACCTCGACCCCGACGTCGCCCGGGTGGCGTGGGACCTGCCGTCCCGGTCGCACGCCGCAGCGCTGGGCCACGCGCTGGGCCGGGTGCGCGCCGACCTGGCGACCCGCCCCCGCGGGACCCGCTCGGTGGTGCTGGCGCACGCGTTCGTGACGGGGGGCGAGCCCAGCGACAGCGAGCGCGACATCGCGGTGGGAGGCGTCTCCTCGGTGGCGGCCGAGCTGTTCTCCGACCTCGACTACGTCGCCCTGGGCCACCTCCACGGCCGGGCCACGCTGAGCGACTCGGTCCGCTACAGCGGGTCCCCGATCGCCTACTCCTTCTCCGAGGCCCGCCACCGCAAGGGCAGCTGGCTGGTCGACCTGGGGGCGAGCGGCGTGGAGGCGTGCGAGTTCGTCGACGCCCCGGTCGCGCGCTCCCTGGCGCGACTCTCCGGCACCATCGAGGACCTCCTGCTTGACCCCGCCCTGGCGGTGCACGAGGGGTCGTGGGTCCAGGCCACGCTGACCGACGCCCGCCGGCCGGTGCGGGCGATGGAGCGGCTGCGCGCCCGGTTCCCGCACGCCCTGGCGCTGCGCTTCGCGCCCGAGGGCGGTGAGCAGCCGGTCCAGCGCACGCCCGTGGAGGGACGGACCGGCCACGCGGTCGCGCTCGACTTCGTCGACCACGTCCGGGGCGAGGGCGCGAGCGCCGAGGAGTCCGCACTCCTGCGCGAGGCGTTCGAGTGCTGCGGCGGGGACCGTGACCTGGTCCGCGAGGCGGGTGCGTCGTGAGGCTCCACGAGCTCGAGGTGACCGCCTTCGGCCCGTTCGTGGACACGGTCGCCGTGGACTTCGACGCGCTCTCCGACGCGGGCCTGTTCCTGCTCACCGGCGCCACCGGGGCCGGCAAGACCAGCGTCCTCGACGCGGTCTGCTTCGGCCTCTACGGCGAGGTGCCCGGCGAGCGCCACAGCGCCCGTCACCTGCGCAGCGACCAGGCCGCGCCCGACACCGAGCCGCGGGTGGTGCTGCGCTTCAGCGTGGGGGGCCGCACCTTCCGCACCACCCGCTCCCCCGCGTGGGACCGGCCGCGGCGCCGTGGCGAGGGCACCCGACGGATCCAGGCCCACGTCGTGGCGGAGGAGCTGCGCGAGGGCACCTGGACGGCCCTGACCACCCGCCTCGACGAGGCCGGGCTGCTCGTGACCGACCTGCTGGGGATGACCGTCGCGCAGTTCACCCAGGTGGCGATGCTGCCGCAGGGCCGCTTCCAGGCCTTCCTGCGCGCCGGGTCCGCGGAGCGCCACGACGTCCTGCAGCGGCTCTTCCGCACCCGCCGCTTCGAGGACGTGGAGCGGTGGCTGGTGGAGCGGCGCAGCACGCTGCGGCGCGAGTCGACGCGGGGCCACGACGCGGTGCGCGACCTGCTCGGACGCGTCGAGGAGGCCACCGAGGTCGCCGTGCCCGACGACTGGGCCCTCGACGACCTCGAGACGCTGGCCGGGCTCGTCGAGGCCGGCCGGCTCGGGACCTGGCTGACCGAGGTGGGGGCCGGGCTGTCCGTGGCGGCCGAGGCCCAGGGTGAGCGGCTCGTCGCCGTCGACGCCACCGCCCGGGCCGCCCGCGACCTGCTCGACGTCGAGCGTTCGGCCGCGTCCCACCGGGCCCGCGCGGCCCGGGCCCAGCAGCAGCTGGCGGCGCTGGAGTCCGAGCGCCCCCGCGACGACAGCGACCGCGCCGCCCTCGCCGACCACCGCCGGGCCGAGCCGTTGCTGCCCCTGTTGCGCCGGGTCGGCGCGGCCGGCCGCGAGGCGGAGCGGACGACCCGGGCCGCGGAGCGGCACCGTGCGGCCGCGGTGGCGCTGCTCGGCGACCGCGCACCCGAGCCCACCCCCTCCCACCTCACGACGGCCGTGCACGAGTGGCGGGAGGCGGCCGCCGAGGCGCGGGCCCGTCTTCCCCAGGAGCAGGAGCTGCGGGCCGCGCGGGATCGTCTCGCCGACCTCTCCGCGCGGTGCGAGCGCACCCGCGCCGAGCACGCGCAGGCCCTGGTCCGTCTCGAGGAGGCCGAGCGCACCGCCGCCGCGCAGGAGGTCACCCGACGCGACCTCGAGGCCGCCGCCGCCTCCCTCGAGGTGGACGCGGCCACGGAGGCCGGCGCGGCGCGGGTCCTGGCCGCCGCCGAGGAGCACGACGAGGTCGCCGCCGAGCTCGCCGGAGCACGCGAGCGGCTGACCGCCGCCACGGCCACGGCACAGGACCTGCGCGAGCACTACCTCGACCTCCGCGAGCAGCGCATCTCCGGGATGGCGGCCGAGCTCGCCACGGGTCTCGCCGTCGGCTGCTCGTGCCCGGTCTGCGGCAGCGCCGAGCACCCCTCCCCCGCCCGTGCCACCACCACGGTCGGCCGCGGCGACGAGGAGGCTGCCCGCCAGACGCACGAGACGGCCGACTTCACCCGCCAGGCGCTGGCCGAGTCGGTCGCGACGCTGTCCGCGCGGCTGACCTCACTGGCCGCGACCAGCGGCGGCCGCTCGGTGGCGGCGTGCCGCGCCGACCTCGCCGACGCGACGTCCCGGCACCGCTCCAGCCGGACGGCCGCCCGGGGGCTGCGCTCGCTCGACGACGCCCGCGACGCCCGGCAGGCCTCGCTCACCCGGTCGACCGCCGAGGTCGCGTCGCTCGAGGTCCGCGTCGCGGAGCGCGACCGCGAGCACGACCAGGCCCGTGACCGGGTGCAGCACCTCGCGGCCGACCTCGACGACTGGCTGGGCCGGCACGACGCCGCCGGGTCCGACGTGGCCACCCTCGTCGACCGTCTCGAGGCCGGGGTGCGGACCCTCGTCGCCGCCACCACGGCCACCGAGGAGCACCACCGTGCTGCCGCGTCCCTCGACGCTGCCCGGGCCGAGGCCCGGGAGGCGGCGGCCGGGGCCGGCTTCGCCGACGGCGTCGCGGTGGGCGAGGCCCTGCTCCCCGAGGCGCGGGTGGCCGAGGTCGAGGAGCGGTGGCAGCGCCGGGAGCGGACCCGCGCCGAGGCCGAGGCGGTGCTGGCCGACGAGCAGGTCCGTGCCGCGGTCGCCACCCCGGCACGCGACGTGGTCGAGCTGCAGCGCGAGGTCGACCACGCCGAGCGGGTGCGTGACCACGTGGTGGCCGCCCGGCGTCACGCGCTCGGGCGCTGCGACCGGCTGGAGGAGCTCCGCACCTCGCTCGACCACGCGCTGGGGGCCTGGGAGCCCGTCCGGCGATCCCACCAGGTGACCGCCCGGCTGGCGTCGCTGGTCGAGGGGACGAGCCTGGACAACCGGTGGCGGATGCGGCTCTCGGCGTACGTCCTCTCCGAGCGGCTGCGGCAGGTCGTCGCCGCCGCCAACGAACGCCTCGCGGCGATGACCGACCAGCGGTTCACCCTGGAGCAGGTCGACGAGAAGGGCGCGGGCGAGCGTCGTGGCGGCCTGAGCCTGCGGGTGCGCGACGACTGGAGCGGCACGCGCCGTGACCCGGCGACCCTGTCGGGCGGCGAGACGTTCGTGGTCTCGCTCGCGCTCGCGCTCGGGCTGGCCGACACGGTCAGCCACGAGGCCGGCGGCACCGCGCTCGACACGCTGTTCATCGACGAGGGCTTCGGGTCGCTGGACGCCGAGACCCTCGACGGCGTCATGGACACCCTCGACCAGCTGCGCGACGGCGGCCGCGTCGTCGGACTGGTCAGCCACGTCGCCGAGCTGCGCACCCGGGTGCCCAGCCAGCTCGAGGTCTCCAAGGCCCGGCACGGCTCCTCGCTGCGGCCGGTCCTCGACCTCGGTTGATCCACCGCCGAGGTCGGGCCCCGCCCGGCCGACGCTGTCGGTCCGCCGCACTAGGGTGCTCGGCATGGCCGACGTCGACCCCAGCTTCCTCGCCCTGCCGCTCCAGCGGCTCGCCCAGGTGGCCCTCGGTCGGGCCCGTGACTTCGGCGTCACCCACGCCGACTTCCGGCTCGAGCGCAACCGGCTGCAGCACCTCTCGGTCCGCGACGGACAGCTCGAGGGCGCTCAGGACAGCGAGGACCTCGGCTTCGCGGTGAGGGTCCTGCTCGACGGGGCGTGGGGGTTCGCCTCGGGGGTGGGCCTGACCGACGACGAGGCCGTCCGGGTCGCGGAGACCGCCGTCACGGTCGCCCGGGTGGCGGCCAAGATGACGACCGTCCCGGTGCAGCTGGCGCCCGAGCCCGTCCACCGCGACGTCACCTGGGTCTCGGCCTACGACGTCAACCCGCTCGACGTGCCGCTGGCCGACAAGGTGGCGCTGCTCGGCGGCTGGACCCGTGAGCTCGTCGCCGGGGGGGCCGACCACGCCGCCGGCATGCTGCAGCAGGTCCAGGAGAACAAGTTCTACGCCGACCTCGCCGGGTCCTCCATCACCCAGCAGCGGGTCTGGCTGGAGCCGGTGCTGGAGGCCTACGCCTCCGACCCCGCGACCGGGGCCTTCGACTCGATGGCCTCGACCTGCCCGCCCTTCGGCGCCGGCTGGGAGGCGCTGACCGACGGCTCCTGGGACTTCGACACCGAGCGGGCCGAGCTGCCGGGCCTGCTGCGGGCCAAGCTCGCCGCACCGAGCGTCGAGCCGGGTCGCTACGACCTCGTCATCGACGCCAACAACCTGATGCTGACCATCCACGAGTCGGTGGGTCACGCCACCGAGCTCGACCGGGCGCTGGGCTACGAGGCCAGCTACGCCGGCACCTCCTTCGCCACCCCCGACCACCTCGGCACGCTGCAGTACGGCTCGCCCGCCATGCACGTGACCGGCGACCGCACCGCGCGCCGCGGCCTGGCCACCGTGGGCTTCGACGACGAGGGCGTCGAGGGCCAGTCGTGGGACATCGTGCGTGACGGGGTGCTGGTGGGCTACCAGCTCGACCGGTCGATGGCGCACACCTACGGCGCCGCGCTCAACGGTGGACGCTCCAACGGCTGCGCCTACGCCGACTCCCCCGGACACGTGCCGATCCAGCGGATGGCCAACGTGTCGCTGCAGCCCGACCCCGACGGCCCCGACACCGCGGGCCTGATCGGGCGGGTGGAGCGCGGCATCCACGTGGTCGGCCACAAGTCGTGGTCGATCGACATGCAGCGCTACAACTTCCAGTTCACCGGCCAGCGGTTCTACGCCATCGAGGACGGCGAGCTGAAGGGCCAGCTGCGCGACGTCGCCTACCAGGCGACCACCACCGACTTCTGGGGCTCCCTGGAGGCCGTCGGCGGACCGCAGACCTACGTGCTGGGCGGTGTCCTGAACTGCGGCAAGGCCCAGCCCGGCCAGTCCGCCCCGGTCAGCCACGGCACCCCGTCGGCGCTGTTCCGCGACGTCAACGTCCTCAACACCTCCGAGGAGGGCACGGCCTGATGACCGTCCGACCCCAGCAGCTCGTCGAGCACGCGCTCGAGACCAGCACCAGCGACGCCTGCGTGGTGATCGTCGAGGACTCCACCAGCGCCAACCTGCGGTGGGCCAACAACACGCTCACCACCAACGGGGTGATGCGCTCGACCGACGTCACCGTGGTCGCCTTCGCCGGTGGCGGCAACGCCTCGGTCAGCGGCACCGCCGCGACGACCGCCCAGGTCGCCGCGCTCGTCGAGGCCGCCGACCGCGCCGCCGCCCTCGCCGGCGAGGCCGAGGACCGCGCCGAGCTGGTGGCCGGCGCGGCCGCGGCCGACTTCGACGACGCCCCGGCCGAGACCTCGATCGCGGTCTTCGACGAGGTGGCGGGCCAGCTCGGCGAGGAGTTCCGACGGGCCGAGGCCGAGCAGCGCATCCTCTACGGCTTCGTCTTCCACGAGATGACCACGACCTACGTCGGGTCCTCCACCGGGCTGCGGCTGCGTCACGTGCAGCCCACCGGTCACTACGGCTGCACCGGCAAGGACGCCGCCCTCACCGCCAGCGCCTGGGTGGGCGGCGCCACCCGCGACTTCAGCGACGTCTCGGCCACCCGCATGGCCGAGGACCTCGCCACCCGGCTCGGCTGGGCGTCGCGTCGGCTCGACCTGCCCGCCGGCCGCTACGACACCGTGCTGCCGCCGACGGCGGTGGCCGACCTGATGATCGACGCCTACTGGAGCGCCGGGGCCCGCACCGCGGTCGACGGCCAGAGCGTGTTCTCCCGACCGGGCGGCGGCGCGCGCTTCGGCGAGCAGGTCGTGTCCCCCGGCGTGCGCCTCGCCTCCGACCCGACGTACGCTGGCCTCGAGTGCGCGCCGTTCGCGCTGGCCGGGGCGTCGTCGGACCGCACCAGCGTCTACGACAACGGTCTAGCGCTGGCCCCGACGGCGTGGCTCGACGACGGCCGGCTGACCGCGCTGCAGCAGACCCGTCGCACCGCGGCCGAGACCGGGCAGCCGGCCACCCCGCCGATCGACAACCTGGTGCTGGAGGTCGACGGCAGCACCGGCTCCGACCTCGACCTGGCCGCCGGGATGGACGACGGGCTGCTGCTGACCTGCCTGTGGTACATCCGCGAGGTCGACCCGCAGACGATGCTGCTCACCGGGCTGACCCGCGACGGCGTCTACAAGGTCGAGGGCGGCGAGATCGTCGGCGCGGTCAACAACTTCCGCTGGAACGAGAGCCCGGTCGACCTGCTGCGCCGGTTCAGCCACGCGGGCACCACCGTGCCGGCGTTCTCCCGGGAGTGGGGCGAGGACATGTTCTCCCGCACCGCGATGCCGGCGCTGCGGGTGCCCGACTTCAACATGAGCTCGGTCAGCCAGGCGCTCTGACGACCCGGCACGACCAGGCTCAGCCGACCCACTGCGTCGGCGGACCGACGGCCAGCAGGCCGCCGAAGACCAGCACGAGCCCGACGAGCACGACCACGCCCGCCACCACCGGCGCCCGCAGCGCGGCTGCGGCCACCCGCTCGACCCGCCCGTGCCACGGTTGCGTCCGCAGCCGCCACCGCGGTGCCAGCGTGCCGTCGACGTGGCGCTCGAACGGCACCGTGGCGTAGGGCACGAACGCCGCAGCCAGGCCCAGCGCGACCCGGCCGAGCGACCAGCGGGCGTCGACGCCGACCAGGACGGTGGTGACGCAGTAGGCCAGGAAGACGAACCCGTGCAGCCCGCCCCCGATCCTCACCCCCAGCTCGGTGACGTCGAGGACGTACTTGAGCACCATCCCCGCCAGCAGCAGGGTCCAGGTCACCGCCTCGGCCAGGGCCAGGGTGCGGAAGGTGCGGCGGGGCGTCATCGGGGCTCCTCGTCGGACGGTCAGGGACCGTCGGGGTAGGGGGTGCGGGTGTAGACGAAGGTCGCGCACGCGAGGTGGTCGGGCGTCCCGTCCTCGCGTCGTACGACGTGCAGGGTCTCGCCGTGGTGGTAGCCGGCCGTCCCCACCACCCGGTCGTCGTGCTGCTCGAACTGCTCGGCGAGCGCCAGGCCGCGGGCCAGGTCGCGCCACTCCAGCCGCTCGTCGTGCCAGCGCACCTCGTAGGCGGAGTTGCCCCAGTACCAGGTGCCGAGCAGCTCGGCGGCCCAGCGCGGCACCCGCTCGGCGGGCCGCCAGGGTGCGACGGGTCCCGGGGTGTGGTCGCCGAGCAGCGCCCGGGCCAGCTCGGGACCGGAGAACCCGGTGGTGGCGTTGGTCAGCGCTGCGACACCGGTGCGGTGCACCGGGTCGACGAGCAGCACCGCCTGGAACCCCGGCATCGAGCCGGTGTGGCCCGCCAGCACTCCCCCGGCGTAGGGGAAGGTGCGCACGCCCAGGCCGTAGTCGCTGGCCGGCGGCACCGGCTGCCGCATGGCACGCAGGGTGTCGGCGGCGAGCACGTCGGGGTGACCCTCGACGAGGAACCGGCCGAGGCGGGAGAGGTCGGCCAACGTGCTCCAGGCCTGGCCGGCCGGGGCCATCGCCCCGGTGTCGTGCGCGGGCTCGGGGGTCAGCGTGCCGGCGAGGTGGTGCACCGAGAGCCCGGGCGCGGCGTCCGCCTCGGGGGCGTACGACGTGCGCCGCATCCCCAACGGCACGAGGACCTGCTCCTCGACGAGCGCCCACCAGAGGCGGTCGTGCACCCGGACGAGCACCTCCCCGAGCAACCCGTAGCCCAGGTTGGAGTAGTGGTGGTGCTCACCGGGAGCGAACACCGCCGCGCTGCCGTCGTTGGCCGCGAGCAGCTGCTCGGCGGTGCCACCCGGCGACCGCTCCCACCACGGGCCGGCAGGCTCGCTCTGCATCCCGGCGGTGTGCGAGAGCAGCGCACGCAGCGACCGGTCGGCGTACGCCCCGGACTCGGGCACGAACCGGCCCAGCGGGTCGTCGAGCGAGAGCAGCCCGGCCTCGTGCGCCCGCACCACGAGCACGGCCGTGAGGGTCTTGGTGATCGACCCGATGCGGTACTGCCGGTCGACCGACGCGCCGTCACCGGCAGCGCCGGTCCACGCGGTCCAGGGCTCCTCGGAGCCGCCCAGCACCGCAGCCACCACGGTGGGCAGCCGGCGCTCGGCCTGGTAGCGGTCGAGCACCGCCTGGAAGTGGCCGGTCCGGACGTCCGGACCGGCCGCCTCCGCGCGCGTCACTCGAAGGCCTCCAGCGGCGGGCAGGAGCAGGCGAGGTTGCGGTCGCCGTAGGCCTGGTCGATCCGGCTCACCGGCGGCCAGTACTTGTCGGGGTCCGGGCCGGTCGGGAACAGCGCGACCTCGGCGGAGTACGCCCGGTCGCCCTCGGAGGCCAGGACCGCCGCCGCGGTGTGCGGCGCGCCGCGCAGCGGGGAGTCCTCGGGCGTCCACTCCCCCGCCTCGACCCGGGCGATCTCGCCCCGGATGGCGATCATGGCGTCGCAGAACCGGTCGAGCTCGGCGAGGTCCTCGCTCTCGGTCGGCTCGACCATCAGGGTGCCGGCGACCGGGAAGCTCATGGTCGGGGCGTGGAAGCCGTAGTCGACCAGCCGCTTGGCCACGTCGTCGATGGTGACGCCACTGGCCTTGGTGATGCCGCGGACGTCGAGGATGCACTCGTGCGCGACGTGGGAGTGGTGGCCGCGGTAGAGCACCGGGAAGTGGTCCTCGAGCCGCGAGGCGACGTAGTTGGCCGCCAGCACCGCCACCGCGGTGGCGTGGGTGAGCCCCTCGGCGCCCATCATCCGCACGTAGGCCCACGAGATCGGCAGGATCCCGGCCGAGCCGTACGGCGCGGCGCTGATCGGGCCGATGCCGTCGCGACGCTCGGCGACGGGGTGGGCCGGGTGGCTGGGCAGGTACGGCGCCAGGTGGGCGCGCACGCCGACCGGACCCACGCCCGGGCCGCCACCGCCGTGGGGGATGCAGAAGGTCTTGTGCAGGTTGAGGTGGGACACGTCGCCGCCGAACTCGCCCGGCTTGGCGTAGCCGAGGAGCGCGTTGAGGTTGGCACCGTCGACGTAGACCTGGCCGCCCGCCTCGTGCACGACCTCGCACAGCTCGGAGATGGTGTCCTCGTAGGCGCCGTGGGTCGAGGGGTAGGTGACCATGATCGCGGCCAGGTCGTCGCGGTGCGCCTCGCACTGCGCCCGGAGGTCGTCCATGTCGACCGCGCCGTCGGCGGCCGACTTCACCACGACCACCCGCATGCCGGCCATCACGGCCGAGGCCGCGTTGGTGCCGTGGGCCGAGGACGGGATCAGGCAGACGTCGCGCTCGCCGTGGCCGCCGGCCTGGTGGTAGCCGCGGATCGCCATCAGCCCGGCCAGCTCGCCCTGCGAGCCGGCGTTGGGCTGGATCGACACCTCGTCGTAGCCGGTGACGGCCGCGAGCCAGCCCTCGAGCTGGTCGATGAGGCGGTGGTAGCCGCGGGCGTCCTCGGCCGGTGCGAACGGGTGCAGGTCGGCGAACCCGGGCAGGCTCACCGGCTCCATCTCGGTGGTCGCGTTGAGCTTCATGGTGCACGAGCCCAGCGGGATCATGCCGCGGTCGAGCGCGTAGTCGCGGGCCGAGAGACGCCGCAGGTAGCGCAGCATCGAGGTCTCGGAGCGGTGGCTGTGGAACACCTCGTGGGTCAGGAAGTCGGTCTCGCGCAGCAGCGCGTGCGGGAGCGCGGTGCCCGGGGTGGCGTCGCCGACCGAGCCCGCTGCGTCGGTCGCGACCCCGAACGCGCCGAGCACGCGGTCGAGCACGGCCGCGTCGGTCACCTCGGAGGTCGAGAGCCCGACGTGGTCGGCGTCGACGTGACGCACGTGCACGCCCGCCTCGCGGGCGGCGGCCACGACCTCGGCGGCCCGGCCCGGCACCGTCGCCAGGACGGTGTCGAAGAACTCGGCGTGCACGACCTCGACGCCGCCCTCGCGCAGCGCGTCGGCCAGGGCCACGGCCTGGGCGTGGACCGACCGGGCGATCGAGCGCAGCCCGTCGGGACCGTGGTGCACGGCGTACATCGCGGCGACGACGGCGAGCAGCACCTGCGCCGTGCAGATGTTGGAGGTCGCCCGGTCGCGGCGGATGTGCTGCTCCCGGGTCTGCAGCGCCAGGCGGTACGCCGGCCGGCCGGCCGCGTCGACCGAGACGCCGACCAACCGCCCGGGCAGGTGGCGCTCCAGCCCCTCGCGCACGGCCATGAAGCCGGCGTGCGGGCCGCCGTAGAACAGCGGGACGCCGAAGCGCTGGGACGACCCGACGGCGACGTCGGCGCCGAGCTCGCCCGGCGACTCCAGCAGCGTCAGCGCCAGCAGGTCGGCGGCGACCACGGCCAGCGCGCCGCGCTCGTGGGCGGCCTCGATGACCGGCCGGGGGTCGAGCACGCGGCCCGAGGCGCCGGGGTACTGCACCAGCACCCCCGACAGCTCCCCGTCGGGCAGGCCCTGCGCCAGGTCGGCGACGACGACCTCGAGGTTCATCGCGGCGGCGCGGGTCTGCACCACGGCGATGGTCTGCGGCAGGGCGTCGGCGTCGACGACGAAGGGCCCGCTGGCCTTGCGGTCGGCGCGGCGCACGAGCGTCATCGCCTCGGCGGCGGCGGTGCCCTCGTCGAGCAGCGAGGCGTTGGACGTCTTCAGCCCGGTGAGGTCGGCCACCACGGTCTGGAAGTTGATCAGCGCCTCGAGCCGGCCCTGGCTGATCTCGGGCTGGTAGGGCGTGTAGGCGGTGTACCAGGAGGGGTCCTCCAGCACGTTGCGGCGTACGACGGGCGGTGTGACCGTGCCGTGGTAGCCCAGCCCGATCATCGGCACGAGCGGGTTGTTCTCGGCCGCGATCTCGCGCAGCTCGCGGGCCGTGTCGGCCTCGGAGGCAGCGGGCGGGAGGTCGAGCGCCCCGGCGCGGATGCGCGCGGGCACGGCGTCGTCCATCAGCGCCTCGAGGCTGCTGACGCCGAGCGCCTTGAGCATCTCGGTCAGCTGCTGGTCGTCGGGCCCGACGTGGCGCTCGGCGAAGGGCCGGGGACGCAGCAGGTCGGTGAGGGTCTCGCGGTGCTCTGACATCTCGCTCCAGTCGTGAGGCGGCTCATCGGGTGGTGGTGAGTGCGCCTCCCCCCAGTCGGGCCCCGGTCGATCGGGTCCCTCCTGGGTGCCAGCCCGTGCGGTCCTGGTGCCTGAGAGCTTGGTGGGAGGAGTTGCCCCTTCGGCGCCCCGGTGGACCCGGGGACTCTCCCGCACGGGATATGTCAGCAGCGCCAAAATACCAGGCCCCGACGCGCACTCGGTGCGCGTCGGGGCCTGGGCGGACGGGGTGGTGTCCGAAGGTCAGCCGGTCTGGCGGGCCTTGCGGCGCTGCGCGAGCTCGTCGGCGGCGGTGTCCTCGACGCTCTCCTCGGCGGCGGTGCGCTCCGAGGGCAGCTCGGCGAGCGAGCCCTCGATCTCGCGCCACACTCCCCCGATGGCGATGCCGAAGACGCCCTGGCCACCCTGCAGCAGGTCGATGACCTCGTCGTTGCTGGTGCACTCGTAGACGCTGGCGCCGTCGCTCATCAGGGTGACGCGGGTCAGGTCGTCGGTGCCGCGGGCGCGCAGGTGCGAGACCGCGGTGCGGATCTGCTGCAGCGAGATGCCGGCGTCGAGCAGCCGCTTGATGATCTTGAGGATCAGGATGTCGCGGAAGCTGTAGAGCCGCTGCGTGCCCGAGCCGGTGGCGCCGCGGACGGTGGGCTCGACGAGGCCGGTGCGGGCCCAGTAGTCGAGCTGGCGGTAGGTGATGCCGGCCGCGTTGCACGCGGTGGGGCCGCGGTAGCCGAGGTCCTTGTCGAGCGTGGAGACGTCGTCGTCGAAGAGGAGGCCCTGCTCGGTGGCGTCGAGCGCCGCCTCGAGGGCTGCCTGCTCGGCCTGCTGGTCGTGACCTGCGGTCGAACCGCCGTCTGACGTCGTGCCCACTGCTACCTCCGGAGTCCGGCTCCGCACGTCGTAGCTCCGGGGGGTGGGGCCGGCCGGTCGTCCGTCCCGGTGCGGGACAGGAGTTGCAGCCGTGGAGTTACAGCGAAGACAGTCCCGAAGGTAGACCTCGGCTCGAGGGTTGGTCAAAGACTCCGGCGGCGTGTCGGGAGCAAGTCTCAAGTTGAGGTTGAAGGTGAGACCTGGGTCCGGGAAGGCCGTGAGTCAGGCCTGGCCCTGCTCGAAGTCCTCGGGGGTGACGTGGTCGAGGAACTCGCGGAACTTCTCGACCTCGTCCTCCTGCTCGTCCGGCACCAGGATGCCGGCCTCGTCGAGCAGCTCCTCGGCGCACACGATCCGCGACCCGGTGCGCAGCGCCAGGGCGATCGAGTCGGACGGACGGGCCGAGACCTCGACACCGGAGGTGAGCACGAGGGTGGCGTAGAAGACGTTGTCCTGCATCTCGGTGATGCGGATCTCGT
The DNA here is from genome assembly GCF_003752505.1 of Nocardioides aurantiacus. Classification (NCBI taxonomy): domain Bacteria; kingdom Bacillati; phylum Actinomycetota; class Actinomycetes; order Propionibacteriales; family Nocardioidaceae; genus Nocardioides; species Nocardioides aurantiacus. Next base: position 1,703,744 of record NZ_RKHO01000001.1, read on the forward strand.
CGACCTCGTTGCCGGTCGCCTGGAGCACGTCGCGCAGCAGGTCGTGGGTCAGCGGCCGCGGCGGCACGACGCCCTGCTGGGCGAACGCGATCGCGGTGGCCTCCACCGCCCCGATCCAGATCGGGAGGTAGCGCTCGCCGTCGGTCTCCCTGAGCAGGACGATGGGTGTGTTGGACGGCATCTCGACCCTGACCCCGACTACCTCGACCTCGCGCACCAGGTCACCCTAGCGCCCGAGGTGGTCAGCGCAGGGAGCGGAGCCCGGCCTTGACCAGCGCCGCGTGGAAGCGGACCGAGAGCACCGCCAGCTCGTCCATCGTCTGGTGCGCACGACCCTCCGCGCCGGCCTCGCGGCTGCGGCGGATCGGGGAGACCACCTGCTCGACCAGGCCGATCTCGCGGTCGGCCGAGGTCTTGAAGGCGCGCAGGTGCCGCGGCTCCAGGCCGTACGCCGCCAGCTCGCCCGCGACCTTGGCGATCACCAGAGCGTCGGCGTCATAGTGCTTGGAGCCGGTGCGGGGCCTGACCAGGCCGAAGGTCTCGAGCTGGTCGAGCAGCTCCTCGGTGATGTCGGCGGTCTTGACCAGCTCGCGCCGGGAGATGCGTACGTCGTGCTGGTTGCCCAGCAGCGACTCCACGCCCGGCGCCGGGTTGGCCAGCAGGCCCACCGGGATGCTGGGCGAGCCGCCGGGGGCGGGAGGCTCCAGCCCGCGGTCGAGCGCGTCGAGGTGCTCGCGGATCACCTTGAGCGGCAGGTAGTGCTCGCGCTGCGCCCGGATGATATAGCGCAGCTTCTCCATGTCGTCGGTGGAGTACTTGCGGTAGCCCGAGGGCGTCCGCTCGGGCTCGACCAGGCCCTCGTTCTCCAGGTGCCGGATCTTCGACTCCTTGATGTCGACGTCCGGGAACTCCGCCTTGAGGTCGGCGACCGCCTGACCGATCGTGATGCGGGCCGTCTGCCGCACGGGGTCAGCCGACCCGGGTGTCGCCGGCGTCGCTGGCGAAGAAGATGAGCCGGAACTTGCCGATCCGGACCTCGTCGCCGTTCTGGAGCAGCGCGTCGTCGACCCGGTCGCCGTTGAGGTAGGTGCCGTTGAGGCTGCCCACGTCGTGCACCCGGAAGCCGTCGCCGGTCCGGCGGAACTCCACGTGGCGCCGCGAGACGGTGATGTCGTCGAGGAAGATCTCGCTCTCCGGGTGCCGACCGACGGTGGAGAGGTCGCGGTCGAGCAGGTAGCGCGACCCGGCCCCGGCGCCGCGCTGGACCACCAGCAGGGCGCTGCCCGCGGGGAGCGCGTCGACCGCAGCGGCGTCGGCCGGCGCCAGCGAGCCGCGCTCGTCGGCGTCGGGCTTGGGCGTCGGACCGCCGAAGGTGATCGTCTGCGTCGAGTCGTGCGCGACCGGCTCCGCTCCGGCGGGGCCGGAGGGGGCAGGCGCGGCAGCACCGGCCAGCGGCGTGCCGCACTGCGAGCAGAACCGCGCGTTGGAGGAGTTCTCGCTCCCGCACTGCGAGCAGAAGGGCATGTCGTCGGTCTCCAGTCCGTCGTGCTCGCCCGGGGCGAGCGTCCGTGGTCCTGCCAGGTGCCAGGTCTCGGCCCCCGTGACAACCCTGAAGCGTCACTGGAGGGTCAAGGTTGGGCCCAACCTACCAGCGCCGCCCGTGTCCGCCACCGCCCGCGGCGCGCCTCGAGAGACACGCCGGGGACCGGTCCGGACCAGGCTGGCCCAGGCCGGACGCAGGCCGGACGCGGGGCCGTCAGCCCTCGAGCGTCTCCTGGTAGGCGGCCGCGTCCATGAGGTCGGCCGCGCCGGTGTCGTCGGCGCGGATCTCGAACAGCCAGCCCTCGCCGTAGGGATCGGTGTTGACCAGCTCGGGGGTGGCGTCCAGCGCCTCGTTGCGGGCCACGACCTCGCCACCGAGCGGGGCGTAGACCTCACTGACCGACTTGGTGGACTCCAGCTCCCCCACCACCGCGCCGGCGGTGACGGTCTCGCCCACCTCGGGCAGCTGCACGAAGACGATGTCGCCGAGCGCGTCCTGGGCGTACTCGGTGATGCCGACGCGGACCGAGCCGTCGCTCTGGCCGGGCTCGCGGAGCCACTCGTGCTCGGAGGTGTACTTCAGGTCATCGGGGTACAACGCTGCTCCTCGGGAGGCGACGTGGGTGAGCCGTGTGACCCAGGACCCTACTGCCCGGGCACCGGCTCGGCGTAGCGGGGAGCGGCGGGACGCAGGGTCACGCTGACCTCGACCTCGTCGACCTTCTGGACCCGCACGCTGCCGCCGTCGTCCTCGACGTCGTCGATGAACCCGTCGGAGAAGCTGAGGGCCCCGGCGAGGGTGTCGGGGCTGCCGATCGCGTCGATGACGTACGGCGCACCGAGCACCACCCCGTCGACCCGGATCCCGGCGTCGTCGTCCTCGAAGCTGGTCTGCGCGACCACCCGGACCTGGTCGTTGATCTCGACGGCCTCGACCCCGGCGTTGCGCAGCTCCTCGATGCCGTCGAGGAGGTGGTTGAGGTTGAGCGTGCCGCGGGGGTCCTCGACGGTGATCCGGATGCCGGGCCCGGTCGCGGCCGTGGTGCCGGCCAGCACGCCGAGCGTGGCGATCTCGGTGCGGGCCTGCTCGACGGCGGCGCTGCGGCGCTCCGAGGAGCTGTTGAGCCGGTCGCGGGTCTCCTCCAACGAGGAGATGTCGCGCTCGGCCCGCCGCGAGGCGGCCTGGAGCCCGTTGAGGGCCTGCACCAGCTCGGCCTCGCGGAGGCCGTCGTAGTCGTCGTCCTGCCCGGCCACCCGCACCTGCGTGACCGCGGCGAAGCCGAGCAGACCCACGAGCACCCCCGCGATGGCCTGGCCGCGGCTGGGCCGGCGCAGCGAGCCGAGCAGCCGGTCGCGCCCGGTCTGCGGCCGGGCGGGCTGCTCGGTCCCGGACCGGGTGCGGCCGGGCTGCTCCTCAGGCATGGAAGAGGTGGCGCCGGATGGCGGCGACGTTGGAGAAGATCCGGATGCCGAGCACGACCACGACGCCGGTCGAGAGCTGGGCGCCGACGCCGAGCTGGTCGCCGAGGAAGACGATGACGGCCGCGATCAGCACGTTGCTGACGAACGAGATCACGAACACCTTGTCGTCGAAGATGCCGTCGAGGAAGGCACGGAAGGCGCCGAACACGGCGTCGAGCGCGGCCACCACGGCGATCGGCAGGTAGGGCTCGAAGGCCAGGGGTACGTCGGGGGTGAGCCACAGCCCGAGCAGGACCCCCACGACGAGTCCGAGGATCGCGATCACGGGGTTCCCTCCTGTCCGGCACGGTCACGCGCCTGCGCGACCTGGTCCACGTAGCGCAGCGTCACCTCGCTGGCGGGCAGCCGCAGGTCGTCCCGCGGCGTGATGGTCAGCTGCAGGCCCACCTGGCGCTCGAGGTCCAACCATGCCTGACCGCTCGTGGTCTCGGCGAACCGCGCGGGCAGCGTGTCGGGGTTGCCCACCACCTGCAGGACGTACGGCGCCCGCAGCGACCGCGCGTTGACGGTGATGGCACCCCCGGCGACCCGGATCGTGCTCAGGTTGGTCAACCGCTGGCCGTTGATCGCGATCGCCTCGGCCCCGGCCTCCCAGAAGCCGTTGACCAGCCGCTGCAGGTCGCTGTCGAGCACGGTGGTGCGGTCGGTGGTGCTGCCGGGCGCGTCGTCGGCGACCACCCGGACGCCCGGCCCGGTGACGGCGAGCGTGCCCGCACGCGCCCCGAGGGACTGGATCCGGTTGCGGATGCCGGTGGCGGACTCGTCGGAGGCGAGCTGGCGGGCCTGCAGCCGGTCGGTCTCGCGCTGCAGCGCGGCGAGCCGCACCCGCTCGGTCTCCAGCTGCTCACGGGCGCGGGAGACCTGGCCCGCGAGCTCGCGGCGGTCGCGGTCGTCGGCGGCGGCGCTGCGGGAGTTCTGCACCCCGGCGGCGACCACGAGCACCGCGACGCACGCGACGGCCACGGCGCCGAGGGGGCCGACGCGTCGGCGGCGCGCCGGGGTGTCGTCACCGCCCGCAGCGCGGGCGGCCCGGTCGCGCTCGGCGACGAAGGCGTAGTCCTCGTCGACGGCGTGCGCGGTGAGGTAGTCGAGCAGCCCCATGGTCGCCTGGGGCGGCAGCCGGGCGGGCTCGGCGGCGGGGGCGGGGTCGGGGCGTCGCTGTGACATCACGGCTCCGAGAGGCTGGGTGCCCGGCGGCCGCGGTCGGCCATCAGCAGCCGGACCTGCCAGGCGTAGAGCAGGCCCGCCCACCAGTACAGGCCCATCCCCCAGATCGCGAAGGCCCACCCGAAGACCAGGGACAGCGTGGCGACCGGACCCTCCCCGTCACCGAGGAACAGCAGCGGGAAGGCGTAGAGCAGCGCCGCGGTGGCGGCCTTGCCGAGGTAGTGCACCGGGAGCGCGGAGTAGCCCCGGGTGCGCAGGAACGGCACCAGGCACCACAGGAAGGCGTCGCGTGCGGGCAGGATGATCGCCACCCACCACGGGATGATGTCGCGGTAGAGCAGCCCCACGACCGCAGCCAGGATGTAGAGCCGGTCGGCGACGGGGTCGAGGATCTCGCCCAGCTTGGAGGTCTGGTCGAGCTTGCGGGCGAGGTAGCCGTCGAGCCAGTCCGAGAAGCCCGAGACCATGAGCACCACGAGGGCCCAGACGTCGGCCTCGGGACCGATGACCAGCCACAGGAACAGCGGGACGCCGGCCAGCCGCACCATGCTGATGATGTTCGGCAGCGTCCACACTGCCGAGGTGTGCGCGCCACTGGGCTGCCGGGCCACCGCGATGCCTCCTGACGGGTCGTCGGAGGTCACCCTAGCGACGGGGTCGTTCAGTTCAGGCAGCAGCCGCACCGCGGGCAGTGGGCGCGTCGTACGCCGCTCAGCTCCTGCCCGCAGCCGCAGACCAGCGGGCGCGCGTCGGCGGCGCCCGTGGTGGTGGTCGGCGCGTACAGCGCCATCTCGGTGGTGATCATCGTCGGTGCCCCTCGTCGGTTCCTTCCGCACCATGGAACGCCCGACATGTGGACCCGGCACGCGCAACACGCCGATCTAGTCCGAACGTGCTAGACGAAAGGACCGGGTGGTGTGGACCACCCGGTCCCGTCGGTCCCCGTGGTGGGACGGCGGGGCGCGGGGGGTTCAGCCGCGGGGCCAACCGGTGTAGCCCTCGGCGAGGTAGGTCGACCCGGCGGTCGAGGCCACCAGCGAGGTCAGCTCGCCCTCCTGCCGGCGTACGTCGAAGTCGCTGGCCTCGGGCAGCCGGTGCAGCATCGTGGTCATCCAGTAGGAGAAGTGCTGCGCCTTCCAGACCCGCTCCAGCGCGCGCTCGCCGTAGGCGTCGAGCAGCCCGAGGTCCTGCTTGCCCAGCGCCCGCTCGACCTCCTCGGCCAGCACCCGCACGTCGGCCAGGGCGAGGTTGAGCCCCTTGGCACCGGTCGGCGGGACGGTGTGCGCCGCGTCGCCGGCGAGCAGGAGGCGGCCGTGGCGCATCGGCTCCTGCACGAAGCTGCGGAAGGGCAGCACGGTCTTGGAGGTGATCGGCCCCTGGCGCAGGGTGTAGCCGTTGGCGCCGACCCGGGTCTGCAGCTCCTCCCAGATCCGGTCGTCGCTCCACTGCTCGACGTCCTCGTCGGCGTCGCACTGGAAGTACATCCGCTGCAGGGTCTCGGTGCGCTGGCTGATCAGCGCGAACCCGCGGTCGGAGTGGTTGTAGATCAGCTCCGGAGCGCTGGGCGGGGCCTCGGCCAGGATGCCGAACCAGGCGTAGGGGTACTCGCGGAAGAACTGCCGCCGCTCCCCCGCCGGCACCGACCCGCGGCAGACGCCGCGGGACCCGTCGGCCCCGACCAGCAGCTCGCAGCGCACCTCGTGGCCCACCCCGTCGGCGTCGGTGAACCGCAGCAGCGGCTCCTCGCCGGTGAGGTCGTGCACCGACACGTCGGTGACGCCGAAGCGGACGTCCCCGCCGTCGCGCTCCCGGGCGTCGGCGAGGTCGACGAAGACGTCGGTCTGGGGGTAGAGCTGCGCGGCCGCCCCGACCAGGGCCTCGAAGTCGATCCGGTGGCCGGCGCCGGCGAAGGCGAGCTCGATGCCGCCGTGGCGGTAGCCGTCGCGCAGCACCCGGTCGGAGACGCCGGTCTCCACCAGCATCCGCACGCTGTCCTGCTCGAGGATGCCGGCGCGGTGGGTCTGCTCGATCTCGCGGCGGGTCCGCACGTCGACGACGACCGACTCGATGCCGGACAGCGCGATCAGGTGGGACAGCATCAGGCCGGCGGGGCCTCCGCCGACGATGCCGACGCGGGTGCGGGTCAGCTGGGTCTGGGCCATGGGACCGAGCCTGCCGGGCCGGCGTGACCGCGACCACACCCCGCTTCCGCTCACCGGAACCCAGGTCGGGCCCCGGCCGTCCGGGCCGTCCGGGCCGTCCGGGCTCAGCCCGGGCCCGCGGCGGCGAGCGACCGACCGACGCCGTGGGCGGCCACCTGCAGCGCCGCCACCAGCCGCGGGGCGTCCGTGCGCAGGCTGGGCACGACGATGCCGAGCGCGGCCACCACCGCGCCACCGGCTCGCACCGGCACGGCGACCGAGCAGGCCCCCAGGCTCATCTCCTCGCTGGTGGTGGCGTGGTCCTCCTCCAGGACCCGCCGCAGCTGGCGCTGCAGGACGCCGGGCTGGCTCACGGTGTACGGCGTGATCCGGGTCAGCCCGGAGAGCACCTCCTGCTGCACGGCCGGCGGCGCGTGGGCGAGGAGCACCTTGCCGACCCCGGTCGCGTGCAGCGGCAGACGGGAGCCGATGGTGCTGACGACCGGCACCGAGGCGTTGCCGGAGAGGCGGTCGACGTAGAGCACCTGGACGCCGTCGCGGACCGCCAGGTGGACGGTGGCGTGGGTCGCGCCGTAGAGGTCGTGCAGGTGCGGCGAGGCGACGTCGCGCAGCCCGGTCTGCACGGGCGCGAGCATGCCGACGTCCCACAGCCGACGCCCGATGACGTAGTCCCCGGACGTGGTGCGCCGCAGCGCGCCCCAGGCGACGAGCTCGCCCACCAACCGGTGCGCGGTCGCCACCGGCAGCCCGGCCCGGGCGGCCAGGTCGGTCAGGGTCAGCCGTCGGTGGCGCTCGTCGAAGGCCCCCACCAGCGCCAGCGCACGGCCGGTGACGCTCGCCCCGGGCGTCGCGCTGTTCCCCGCCATGTCGGCCATCCTCCCACTGGGCGGAAGCCGGTGGGTCGCTCAGGCCGCGACGGCCTCCTCGCGACGGAGGTGAGCGGGGACGGTGGCCAGGGCGCCGACGGCGAGCAGGGCGGCGACAGCGAAGGCGTAGAAGCCCCACGGGTAGGCAATGCCGGCGGTGACCAGGGCGCCGCCGAGGAAGGGGCCCACGATGGCGCCGATGCGACCGACCCCGGCGGCCAGGCCGAGGGCGGTGCCGCGGATCTCCGGCGGGTAGAGGTGGCCCACGAAGGCGTAGACGAGCACCTGGGCGCTGAACACGAAGATGCCGGCCAGCAGCACCGCGCCGTACACCACGAGGGTGCTGTCCATCCGGATCGACAGCAGCGCGAGGAACACCGCGGCGAGGCCGAACCACAGCAGCACGGTGGGCTTGTTGCCGCGCGAGTCCGAGATGCCGCCGGCCACGAGGAGGCCGATCACGGCCCCGACGTTGAGCACGAGCAGCAGGCCGGTGCCGGCCTCGATGGAGTAGCCCGCCTCGCCCATGATCGTGGGCAGCCAGGTGTTGAGCCCGTAGACGAGCAGCAGGCCCATGAAGGACGCGACCCACAGCCCGATGCTCACCGCAAGGTAGCGGCCGCGGACGACGTCGCCGCTGCGGACCGCCACGGTGCCGCGCCCGGCGTCGCGGTCGGCCACGGCGCGCAGGTAGGTCTCGGACTCGGGGAGCTTGAGCCACATCACCGGCAGCGTCGCCAGGCCGAGCAGGCCGCCGACGACGAACATCGCGCGCCAGCCGAGCGGCTCGATGAGCACGAGGGCCAGCAGGGCGGTCAGCACGGCGCCGACGTGGTAGCCGGTCATCATCCGGGTGACGGCGGTGCCGCCGCGCCCCCGGGGAGCGTGCTCGGTCATGAAGGCCAGCGCGGTCGGCAGGCAGGCGCCGAGGCCCAGCCCGGCGAGGAAGCGCAGCGCGATGAACTGCGTGGTGTCCTGGGCGACCGCGATCGCCAGGGTGAGCACCGAGAACAGCGCGATGCACCCGATCAGCGTCACCCGGCGGCCCACCCGGTCGGTCAGCGGACCGACCGCGACGGCGCCGATCCCGACCCCGACCAGCCCCAGGGTGGAGGCGGCGGTGAGCGAGGAGGCGGTGAAGCCGAGGTCGCCGCTCGCCTTGAGGGTGGGGATGACCGCGCCGAGGACGACGAGGTCGAAGCCGTCGAGGGCGACGGCGATCCAGCAGAGCCAGACCGGCCAGAGGTCGCGCCCGGTGCTGGACGAGGACGCGGGGTCGTGGTGGGACGAGGCGCTCATGGGGTGACCGTGGCAGCCGGACGTGACGGCAGCCACATCACGATTCCGCCCAGCGGAAGGCGGGGGGCCGGCCCCGTCGGGCTCCTCCCCTACGTTGCAGGGGTGACGACCTCCACCACCGACACCGCACCGGACGCCGCCGCTGCCACCCAGGCCTCGATCGACGCCGAGATCGCCGGCATCCGCGAGGAGTACGACGCGGCGGGGCGCGAGGAGACGCGCCCCCGCCTCGACTACCCGCCCTACCGGTCGAGCCTGCTGCGCCACCCCACCAAGGACCTCCACCACGCCGACCCCGAGGGCGTCGAGCTCGTCGCCCCCGTCTTCGGCCACCGCGACGTCGGGACGACCGAGGCCGACCTGACCATCCAGCACGGCGGCGACCCGGTCGGCGAGCGGATGGTCGTCACCGGGCGCGTGCTCGACGCCGACGGCCGGCCGGTGCGCCACCAGCTCGTCGAGGTGTGGCAGGCCAACGCGGCCGGGCGCTACATTCACCAGCGCGACCAGCACCCCGCCCCGGTCGACCCCCACTTCACCGGGGTCGGGCGCTGCCTGACCGACGCCGAGGGCACCTACCGCTTCACCACCGTCAAGCCCGGTCCCTACCCGTGGAAGAACCACCGCAACGCCTGGCGCCCGGCGCACATCCACTTCTCGTTGTTCGGGACGGAGTTCACGCAGCGGATGATCACGCAGATGTACTTCCCCGGCGACCCGCTGTTCGCGCTCGACCCGATCTACCAGGCGATCGTCGACCCCCGCGCGCGCGAGCGGCTGGTCGCGGCGTACGACCACGACGTGACGCAGCACGAGTGGGCCACCGGCTACCGCTGGGACATCGTGCTCACCGGCACGCACCGCACCCCGATGGAGGCCGAGCAGTGAGCGACCCCACCTCCCCCCGGGTGGCGACACCCGGCCAGACCATCGGACCGTTCTTCGGCTACGCCCTGCCCGTCGAGGGCGGCGAACAGCTGGTCCCGGCACAGCACCCGGGCGCCGTACGCCTGCGCGGCACGGTGTACGACGGCCACGGCGACCCGGTCCCGGACGCGCTGGTCGAGATCTGGCAGGCCGACGCCGACGGTCGCACCCCGACCGCCGAGGGCTCGCTGCGGCGCGACCCGTTCGAGTTCACCGGCTTCGGCCGTACGCCGGTCGACCCGGCCGGCCGCTACACCTTCACCACCGTCGCGCCGGGTGCGACCGCCCCCGGCCGGGCCCCCTTCGTGGCGATGACGGTCTTCGCCCGCGGCCTGCTCGACCGGCTGCTGACCCGCGTCTACCTGCCGCTCGACGAGGCGGTGCTGGCCGCCGACCCGTTCCTGGCCGGTGTCCCGGAGGACCGGCGGCACACCCTGGTGGCGACGCGGGACGAGCACGGCTTCGTCTTCGACGTCCGGCTCCAGGGCGAGGACGAGACGGTGTTCCTGAGCCACGGGTCCCCCGCCTGATGGCGGACCTGCTGTGGCCCGGTGACGAGCGGGCGGGCGAGGTCTTCACCGACGCCGCCCTGCTGCACGGCCTGGTCGCGGTGGAGCAGGCGTGGCTCGACGTGCTCGTCGACCGCGGCATCGCCCCGTCCGCGGCCCGCCGCGACCTCACCTCGTTGGTCACCTCCGCCGACGTCACCCTGGTCGCCTCGCGCGCGGAGTCCAGCGGCAACCCGCTGGTGCCGCTGCTGACCCTGCTGCGCGAGCGGGGCGGCCGCCCCGTGGCCGACCCCGGCCGCTGGCTGCACCGGGGGCTCACCAGCCAGGACGTCGTCGACACCGCGCTCGTCCTCGGCGCCCGCGCCGCGACACGGGAGCTGCTGGGGTCGCTCGACCGCCAGGTCAGCGCGCTCGCGACGCTGGCCGAGCGGCACCGCGACGACCTCATGGCCGGACGCACCCTGACCCAGCACGCCGTCCCCCTCACCTTCGGGCTCAAGGCGGCCCAGTGGCTGCGCGGCGTGCTCGACGCCCGCGACGCCCTGCGCGGCCTGCGCTTCCCGGTGCAGGTCGGCGGCGCCGCAGGCACCCTGGCCGCGGTGGCCGAGATCGCGGGCGGTCCCGACGCCGCCCTGGCCACGGTCGCCGACGTCGCCCGGTCGCTCGGCCTGGAGCCGTCGCCGCCCTGGCACACCGTCCGCACCCCCTTCACGGCGTACGCCGACGCCCTGGTCCGCACCACCGACGCGCTGGGCCACGTCGCCAACGACGTGCTGGTGCTGGCCCGCCCCGAGGTCGGGGAGCTCGCCGAGCCGGCCGTCGCCGGGCGGGGCGGGTCCTCGACGATGCCGCAGAAGGCCAACCCCGTGCTCAGCGTGCTCGTGCGCCGCGCCGCGCTGGCCGCCCCGGCCCTGGGGGCCCAGCTCCACCTGGCCGCCGCCGAGGCGGTCGACGAGCGGCCCGACGGCGGCTGGCACACCGAGTGGGCGACGCTGGCCACGCTGTCGCGCCGCACGCTCGTCGCCGCCTCGCAGGCCGCCGAGCTGCTCGAGGGCCTCCACGTCGACACCGGCGCGATGAGCGCCCTGGTCGCGCAGCGGTCCTCCGCGCTGCTGGCCGAGCGCCGCAGCATGCGCGAGCTCACCGCGCCCCCCGTGGGCTCCACCCGGCCCCGGCCCGAGGACGACTTCGACCCGGCGCACTACCTGGGTGCCACCGCGAGCATCATCGACGGCGTGCTCGCCCGCGCCCGTGAGGAGAACTAGATGGACGCCCCCACCGTGACCGCCGCCCGGCTGACCGGCGCCGCCCACCGCGAGCGGCTCCCGCTGCTGGTGCTGGGTCCCTCGCTCGGCACCTCGGCGGCGACGCTGTGGACCGGCTGCGCCCGCGCCGGGTTGACCGAGGTCTTCGACGTGCTGGCCTGGGACCTCCCCGGCCACGGCTACAACCACTCCGTGCCCGAGCAGCCGTTCACGGTCGCCGACCTCGCCGCCGGCGTGCTCCGGGTCGTCGAGGACGTGCTGGAGCAGCGCGGCGAGCTGGGCGGCCACTTCGCCTACGCCGGTGACTCGGTCGGCGGCGCGGTCGGCCTGCAGCTGCTGCTCGACCACCCCGACCGGCTCACCGCGGCGGTGCTGCTCTGCACCGGGGCACAGATCGGCGAGCCCGCGATGTGGGAGGGCCGGGTGGGCCAGGTCAGCGTCTCCGGGACCGCCGTGATGGTGGCGGGGTCGGCCGAGCGCTGGTTCGCCCCGGGCTTCCTCGAGCGTTCCCCCGAGACCGGGTCGGCGCTGCTCCATGCCCTGGCCGAGGCCGACGATCGGGGGTACGCCCTGGTCTGCCAGGCGCTGGCCGGGTTCGACGTACGCCAGCGGCTGGCCGAGGTCACCGCGCCCGTCCTCGCGGTCGCCGGCGTCCACGACGTCGCCACGCCCCCGGCCAAGCTCCAGGAGATCGCCGGTGGCGTCCGCGACGGCCGCTACGTCGAGCTCGCCGACACCGCACACCTCGCCCCGGCCGAGCAGCCCGAGCGGGTCGCGGCCCTGATCCGCGAGCACGTCCTCGGCGAGCAGCCGGCCCCGCCGACCGACGCTGTCGACGACGGCGGCGACGACGGGCGCTACGCCGCCGGCATGGTCGTGCGCCGGGAGGTGCTCGGCGACGCCCACGTCGACCGCGCCACCGCGGCCACGAACGACTTCACGGCCGACTTCCAGCGCTTCATCACCGAGTACGCCTGGGGCGGGGTGTGGACCCGCCCGGGCCTGGACCGCCGCAGCCGCTCGATGATCACCCTCACCGCCCTGGTCGCCCGGGGTCACCACGAGGAGCTCGCGATGCACGTGCGGGCCGCGATCACCAACGGCCTCACCGTCGCCGAGATCCGCGAGGTGCTCCTGCAGAGCGCGATCTACTGCGGCGTCCCCGACGCCAACTCCGCCTTCCGCGTCGCGCAGCAGGTCCTCACCGACCTCGGCGTCGACACCACCGACCTGGCCCCCACCGGAGGAACCCGATGAGCACCCCCACCCACGCCTACGTCTACGACGCGGTCCGCACCCCGTTCGGCAAGTTCGGCGGCGCGTACGCCGGCACCCGGCCCGACGACCTCGCCGCCACCGTCCTGCGGGCGGTGCTCGACCGCTCCCCCGACCTCGACCCCGCGGCGGTCGACGAGGTCGTGCTCGGCAACGCCAACGGCGCCGGCGAGGAGAACCGCAACGTCGCCCGGATGGCCATCCTGCTGGCCGGGCTCCCGGTCTCGGTGCCGGGCGTGACCGTCAATCGGCTCTGCGGCTCCTCGCTCGACGCGGCCATGATCGGCTCCCGCCAGGTCGAGACCGGCGACGCCGAGGTCGTGCTGACCGGCGGCGTGGAGTCGATGACCCGGGCGCCCTGGGTGCTGCCCAAGCCCGGTCGCGCCTTCCCCGCCGGCAACCTCGAGGCCGTCTCGACCGCACTGGGCTGGCGGTTCGTCAACCCCGAGATGCCCGAGGAGTGGACGGTCTCGCTGGGCGAGGCCAACGAGCAGCTGGTCGAGCGGTTCGGCATCTCGCGCGAGCGGCAGGACGAGTTCGCCGTCTCCTCGCACCACCGCGCCCACCAGGCGTGGGAGGACGGCTTCTACGACGACCTCACCGTCGTGGTCGAGGGCAGCGACCTGCGCCGCGACGAGGGCGTGCGGGCGTCGGCGAGCGTCGACTCGCTGGCGAAGCTGCGCCCGTCGTTCCGCAAGGACGGCACCATCACCCCGGGCAACGCCTCCCCCCTCTCCGACGGGGCCTCCGCGGTGCTGCTCGGCAGCGAGGCCGCCGCCACCGGGCTCGGTCGCGACCCGCTCGCGCGGATCGCCGGCCGGGCCGCCCACGCCCTGGAGCCGCAGGCGTTCGGCTACGCCCCCGTCGAGGCGGCCGAGAAGGCGCTCGCCCGGGCCGGCATCGGTTGGGCCGACGTCGGCGCGGTCGAGCTCAACGAGGCCTTCGCGGTGCAGTCGCTGGCGTGCCTGGACGCCTGGAAGGTCGACCCCGAGATCGTCAACACCCGCGGCGGCGCCATCGCCGTGGGCCACCCGCTCGGTGCCTCCGGCGGCCGGATCCTCGGCACGCTGGCCAAGGTGCTGCGCGAGGAGGGTCGTCGCTGGGGCGTGGCCGCGATCTGCATCGGTGTCGGCCAGGGCCTGGCCGTGGTGCTGGAGAACCCCGGGGCGGCGTCGTGACCGACGTCCTCGAGGCGACCGACGCGCTCGCGGCCGCCGACGCCGCGGTGGCCGACGTGCCGGACGGTGCGACCGTGCTCATCGGTGGCTTCGGCGCGGCGGGCCAGCCGGTCGAGCTGATCGACGCCCTGCGCCGCCGCGGCGCCCGCGACCTGACCGTGGTCAACAACAACGCCGGCAACGGCGACACCGGGCTGGCCGCGCTGCTGGCCTCCGGCGCCGTGCGCAAGATGGTGTGCTCGTTCCCCCGCCAGAGCGACTCGTGGGTCTTCGACGACCTCTACCGCGCAGGGGAGATCGAGCTCGAGGTCGTGCCGCAGGGCAACCTCGCCGAGCGGATGCGCGCGGCCGGGGCCGGGATCGGCGCGTTCTTCTCCCCCACCGGTGTCGGCACGCCGCTGGCCGAGGGCAAGGAGGAGCGCACCATCGACGGTCGCCGCTACGTGCTCGAGCTGCCGATCCGAGGTGACTACGCCCTGGTCAAGGCCCACGTCGCCGACCGGGCGGGCAACCTCGTCTACCGCAAGACCGCGCGCAACTTCGGGCCGGTGATGGCCACCGCGGCCGCCACCACGGTCGTGCAGGTCAGCAAGGTCGTGGAGACCGGCGCGCTCGACCCGGAGGTCGTCGTGACCCCCGGCATCTATGTCGACCGGGTGGTGGTGACCCCGTGACCGATCCCGTGAGCACGTCCGAACCGCTGACCAAGGACCAGATCGCGGCGATGATCGCCGACGACATCCCGACCGGCGCGTTCGTCAACCTCGGCATCGGCCAGCCCACGCTGGTCGCCGACCACCTCGACCTCGAGCGCGGCGTGGTCCTGCACACCGAGAACGGCATGCTCGGCATGGGCCGGGCGGCGGTCGGCGACGAGGTCGACCCCGACCTGATCAACGCCGGCAAGATCCCCGTCGTGGAGACGCCGGGGGCGTCGTACTTCCACCACGCCGACTCCTTCGCGATGATGCGCGGCGGCCACCTCGACGTCTGCGTCCTCGGCGCCTTCCAGGTCGCGGTCAACGGCGACCTCGCCAACTGGCACACCGGCGCGCCCGACGCGATCCCGGCCGTCGGCGGCGCGATGGACCTCGCCATCGGCGCCAAGGACGTGTTCGTGATGATGACGCTCTTCGGCAAGGACGGTGCGTCCAAGCTGGTGCGCGAGTGCACCTACCCGCTCACCGGCGTCGCCTGCGTCAGCCGGGTCTACACCGACCACGGCGTCTTCGAGATCACGGCGGACGGCGTACGGCTGCGGCAGGCGTACGGCGCGACCCTCGAGGAGCTCGAGGGCCGCACCGGGTTGAGCCTGGCCTAGCGCGACCGGGCAGTTCTGCTCAGTCAGGGCCCGCCGACCGGGCAGTTCTGCTCAGCCAGGGTCCGCCGACCGGGCAGTTGTGCTCAGTGCGCGGCGTACGTCGCGGCCATGTCCTCGTCGCCGTGGCCGGCCTCGACCGCGCGGACGAGGTGGTCCCGGATGCCCGGGATGGCAGCGAGGTCGACCCCGGCGCCCTCGGCGGCGGCGAGGATCAGCTCGACGTCCTTGACCGCACCGGACAGCGCGAACGCCGGCTCGTAGCTGCCGGCGAGCATGGCCTTGCCCTTGACCTGGACGTACGGCGCGTCCATCGCCCCGCCGCTGACCGCCTCGAGGAACAGCGCCGGGTCGAGCCCGAGCTCGCGGGTCAGTGCGAGCGAGTCGGCGACGCCCTCGAGCACGGTGACGACCCAGGCGTTGGCGGCCAGCTTGAGCCGGCTGCCGCCGCCGGGCTCCTCGCCCACCCACACGGTGCGGCTGCCGATGGCGTCGAGCACGGGCGCCACGCGAGGGCGTACGTCGGACGGGCCGGCCGCCAGCACCACCAGCGCACCGTCCTCGGCCGGCTGCTTGGTGCCGAGCACCGGGGCGTCGACCAGGGTGACGCCGAGGTCGGCCGCCAGCGCCACGACGCGGTCGGAGCCGTCGACACCGATGGTGCTCTGCTGCACCCAGATCGTGTCCGGGCCGAGGTGGCCGCGGGCCCGCTCCATGGTCTCGAGCACGCTGTCCGCGTCGTACAGCATGGTAAGGACGACGTCCGCCCCCGCGACCGCCGAGGCGACGTCGTCGGCGACCTCGGCCACGTCGGCCAGCGGCTCCGCCTTGTCGCGGCTGCGGTTCCACACCGTGAGCGGCAGGCCGGCGGCGGCGAGGTTGCGCGCCATCCCGGCACCCATCGTGCCGGTGCCGAGCAGGGTGACGGACGGGGTGGTGCTGCTGGACATGGGGGTCCTCTCGGGCGGGTCGGGCGGTCAGGGGTCACGTACCCCGCGGCGCCCGGCACAACTGCCCGGTCGGCGTCCCCGGGACGAGCAGAAGTGCCCGGTCGGCGGCCCTGGGGCGAGCAGAGCTGCCCGGTCGGCGGCCCTGGGACGAGCAGAAGGGCCCGGTCGGCGGCCCCGGGGCGAGCAGAGCTGCCCGGTCGGCGCTGCCGGGACGAGCAGACGTGCCCGGTCGGGGGCTATAGGGCGCGGAGGCGGGGCAGCACATCGCGGCCGAAGTCGCGCAGGAAGGTCTCCTGGTCGTGGCCGGGGGCGTGGAAGACGAGGTGCTCGAAGCCGGCCTCGAGGTAGGGACGGACGTCCTCGACGACGGCGTCCGGGTCGGTCTCGACGATCCACCGCTGGGCGACCTGCTCGATCGGCAGCTCGTCGGCGACGCGGGCCATCTCGACCGGGTCGTCGACGCCGTGCTTCTGCTCGGGGGTCAGCGACAGCGGGGCCCAGAAGCGGCAGTTCTCCAGCGCCTGCTCGCGGGTGGCGGCGTAGGAGAGCTTGATCTCGATCGTGCGGTCGATGCTCGCCGGATCGCGGTCGCCCGCCTCGGCGCCGGCGAGGACGGCCGGGAGCAGCTTGTCGGTGTAGAGCTCCATCCCCTTGCCGCTGGTGCAGATGAAGCCGTCGCCGGCGCGGCCGGCGTACTTCGCCACGACGGGTCCGCCGGCGGCGACGTAGACGGGCACGCCGCCCTCGGGCCGGTCGTAGACCGTCGCGTCGACGGTGCGGTAGTAGTCGCCGTCGAAGCTGACCCGCTCCCCCGCCCACAGGGCGCGCATCAGCCGCACCGACTCGCGCAGCCGCGCGAAGCGCTCCTTGAACTCCGGCCACTCGGCACCCGAGACGGCCGTCTCGTTGAGCGCCTCGCCCGTGCCGACGCCGAGGACGACGCGGTCGGGGTAGAGCGAGCCCAGCGTGCCGAACGCCTGCGCCAGCACCGCGGGGTTGTAGCGGAACGTCGGGGTGAGGACCGAGGTGCCCATCACGATCCGCTCGGTGCGCTCGCCGAGCGCGGCCAGCAGCGAGAGAGCGAACGGGGCGTGGCCGTCGACGTGGCGCCACGGCTGGAAGTGGTCGGAGACCATGACGCTGTCGAGCCCCACCTCCTCGGCGAGGACACCGAGCTCCACGAGCTGACGGGGGTCGAACTGCTCCGCCGAGGCCTTGTAACCGATGCGCACGCTCACGCGGTCACTGTGCCAGAACCTCCCCCGTGGACGGCAGCGGCAGCCAGAGCCGGAGCCGGGTGCCGCCCTCGGGGCCGGCCCCGACCTCGAGGTCGCCCCCGGCCACCGTGGCGCGGTCACGCATGCCCGCCAGGCCGAGGTGCCCCGGACGCGACTCGTCGTGCCCGGGCGCGATGCCGCGGCCGTCGTCGAGGACGCTCACCGCGACCCCGTGCTCGTCGGTGCGCACCTCGACGTGCACGTGGGAGGCCTCGGCGTGCTTGCGCACGTTGACCAGGGCCTCCTTCGCCACGCGGTACGCCGTGACCCGGGTCGCCTCCGGCAGGGATGTGGCGCCGTGCCCGTCGACGGTCCAGCCCACCCCCACCTCCCCCAGGACGTAGGACGCGGCCTCCTCCAGCGCCGTCACCAGGTCCGTACGCCGGGCCGGCGACTCGAGGTCGAAGAGCAGGTGCCGCAACCGGCCGGTCGCCCCCGCCACGGTCTCCTGGACGGTCTCGAGCGAGCGGCGCTGGTCGTCGTCGAGGAGCTCGGCGAGCTGGCGCTCCAGCAGCCCGAGCCGCAGCTGCACCGCGGCCAGCGCCTGCACCGAGTCGTCGTGCACGTCGGCGGCGATCCGGGCCCGCTCGTCGTCCTGCACCTCGACCAGGCGGGTGAGCAGCTCCTGGCGCTCGTCGGCGAGCTGCTGCAGCCGCTGCTCCGCCTGGTCCATGTCGGTGACGTCGCGCTGGATGCTGCCGAGGGCGAACGCCGTGCCGGTGGCGGGGCTGCGCATCACGAAGCTGTGGCTGAGCACCGGCACCGGCGGCCGGCCCGCCTGGTGCCGCAGCCAGGTGCGCGACTCGAAGTGGCCGGAGGACCGCAGCTGCGGCATCGCCACCGACCGCGTCCGCTCGAGCTCCTCGTCGGGCCGGAACGCCTCGTAGCCCATCCCGCGCACGTCGGCGTCCGCGGAGATCCCGGTCAGCTCGCGCCCGGCCGGGTTGAGGTAGAGCAGCCGACCGTCGAGGCCTGCGATGGCGATGAAGTCGTCGGAGGCCTCCACCAGCGCCGCGAACCGCTGTCGCTCCAGGGCGCTGGAGCCCAGCATGGTGTCGGTCTCCTGCTGGTCCTCCCGCAGCGTCAGCAGGCCCCGGCCCATCGCCACCACGACGGCGCTCGTCAGCAGCACCTGGGCGACGGCCGACGGGCGGTCGTCGACGAGCCCGACGACCAGCAGCCCCACCAGCGAGAAGACGGCGAGCGCGGCGGTCCAGGCGATCCCGGGGGCGGTGATGGACCGCGTCAGCTGGTCCGGCTCCTCGGCCGCACCCGGCTCGGGACGCTCCTGCAGGGCGGCCGCGGAGGACCAGGGGGCGAGGCAGACGAGCGCGGTCCCGACGTACGCCAGGGCGGAGACGGGGGTCCCGGGACGCCACACCCCCTCGTTGACCATCAGCAGGTAGGTCACGTCGACCGCGGCCGAGACCACGATGCCACTCAGCAGCACCAGGTCGGGACGCTCCGCGCGGCAGCCGGCGGCCACCAGGGCGGCGACGAGGACGAGCGCCACGACGTCGAGCAGCGGGTAGGCGAGGTTGACGCCCACGGCGGCCGGCGGCGTGCCGGGGGCGTCGGCGGCGCGCAGCACCGGCACGACGACGGCCAGGGCCAGGCCCGCGGCCGCCAGCGCCCCGACGAGCCCGTCGAGCAGGAGGAGCCGGGAGAGCGCGAGCGCGCGACCGTGGCGGGCGCGCGAGGCGAGCGCCACCAGCAGCAGCAGCGCGCTGGTGATCCAGAACCCGTCGCTGACCGAGGGGTACGGGATCGGCTGCTGCGTGCGGACCACGCTGAAGAAGAGCAGGAAGGCGATGCTGCGGGCCGTCATCGCGGCCGCCACCAGTCCCCACAGCAGCCGGTCGCGGCGCACCAGCAGCGGACGCAGCACCACCAGGGCCGCCATCAGGACGTACGCCGTGCCCTGCAGCCAGCCGTCGACCGGCACCCAGAAGCCGGGCCGGGACCGCACACCCGGCACGGTGGTGACGGCGAAGACGACACCGACCAGGACGACGCCGGTGATCAGCACGCGCACTGCGAGGGGACGGCGTACGACGGACACGGGACCCCCCTCGTGATCGTGCCCGTCCCGCGCGCGACCGCCCGGGACGTCGGCCCACGATATACGTCCCGCGGCACGGCGCACCCGGCTCAGCCGCGCGCGCTCCCGGTGCGCCGAGCACGAGGACGAGCAGCCCCGGCCCGGTGAGCGGGCCCACCCGGTCCCGCTCCCGCCGCCGTCCGACAGGATGGCGGCATGACTGCCTACTGGATCAGCGTCTACCAGGAGATCACCGACGAGGCCAAGCTGGCGGCGTACGCCGAGCTGGCGGGGCCCGCCATCCGCGAGGCCGGCGGCCGCTTCATCGCCCGGGGCATGCCCGAGGAGGTCTACGAGGCCGGCCGGATGACCCGCACCGTGCTGGTGGAGTTCCCCTCCGTCGAGGTCGCCCGCGAGGCCCACGACAGCCCGGCCTACCAGGAGGCCCTGGCCGCCCTCGACGGCGGCGCCGTGCGCGACCTGCGGATCGTCCCCGGGGTGGAGTAGGGGACCTGGGTCGGCCCCTGCGCGCCGGCTGTTTCCCAAGGTCGCTGGGGACTCAGCCACTGCGCCGGAGCAACGATCCCGGCACTGCACCAGGCTCCCCGGCGCAGCGGGCTCTCGGTCCGCTCGACCGACGGCAGACCCCTCAGCCCCGCGGTGGTGCCAACCGGTCGATGAGCTCGTCGGCGGTGAGCTGCATCTGCGCGGCGAGGAGGTCGAGGGCGCCCTCCACGTTGCGCTCGTCGAACTCGTAGCGGCGCACCAGCTCGGCCAGCGCGCGCTCGCGGCGCGTGGCGCGGGACCCGTCGTCGTCGGTGGGAGGCGCCGCGGGGACGGCCCAGTCGCGGCACAGGGCGATCGCCTCGGCGGGGCCGGCAGCCCAGCCGTCGGCGCCCAGCGTCCGGGCCAGGTCGGGCTTGGCGTCGACGGCACGCCCACCGAGGACCACGCGTACGCCGCGGCACGCGGCGTCGGCGCGCAGCAGCGCGATCGTCTCCCGGGCGGGCGCCAGGCTGGCGGGCAGCGTCACCGACAGCGCGACCACCTGGGGTCGGACCGTGGCCACGAAGGCGACGAGGTCGGGCCCGGGCACGCCGGCGCCGAGGAACTCGGTCTCCCAGCCCTCGTTCTGCAGCAGCTCGCACAGCATCCGCAGGCCGAGGTCGTGCCCCTCCGAGCCGACGGCCGAGGCCACCAGGCGCGAGGTGACGCGGCCCGAGACCTGGTCGCCGGGGGTGGACACGAGCGCGAGGCAGGTCTGGGTGACCGCGCTGATGAAGTGCTCCTGGGCGATGGTGATCAGCCCCGCCTGCCACAGCCGGCCGACCTCGACCTGGGCGGGCTGGAGGATGCCGAGCGTGATCTCGGCGGCGCTGGCACCGCGGCGCAGCGCCTGCTCGACCACGCCGACCGCCGGGGTGCGGCGCAGCGTCAGCGCCGCCCGGAGGTAGGCCGCGGCTCCCGCGGGCAGGTCCGGCGTCGAGGCGGCAGGGGGGTCGGCGACCAGGTGGGCGACCTCGCCGTGCAGCAGGCGGACCCGGCTCGTCGCCGGTGGGGTGAGGTGGGGTCCGAGGGCGCTGACCACCGCGCGACGCACGTCCAGCGCCCCGAGGTCGAGACCGAGCCCGCGCAGCCGCGCGTCCTCCCAGCGCACCTGCTCGGCGAGCAGCTCCGGCGCCCCGAGCTCGAGCGCGGTGGTGAGCGCGTCCACGTGCAGCCCGACCAGCTCGAGCAGCTGCACGTCGGTGCCGCCCAGGCCGGCGGCGACGTCGCGGGCGAGGTCGGCACGCGGCACCGCCCGGATCTCGGCGACCGCTCCCGCCACTCCTGTCACACGGGCATCGTAGGCAGGTGGGTGGAGCCGTGCAGGGGTTCAGCCGAACCGCTGCTCGCCACCCGTGCGGTGCACCTCGGCGGCCACGCCGAGGTGGTCCGACCCGCCCAGGCGCGGGGTGCCCCGCTCGCGCAGCGCCAGCGGCGCCCCGCCGGCGTCGAGCAGCACGTGGTCGAGCCGCCGCCGCGGGTGGTGCGAGGGGTACGTCGGCGCCGACCCCGAGCCAGGCAGGCCGCTCACCCGACCCGGCGCCCGACCGGCGAGGTTGAGGTCACCCAGCAGCACCAGCGGGCGCGGCAGGTCGGCGGCCCACGCCAGCAGCGTGCGGAGCTGCCGGCGCGCCTGCCAGGGTGCGAAGGACAGGTGGGTGGTGACGACCGTGACCGGACCCGCCGGTCCGTCGACCTCGGCGGCGAGCGCGACGCGCGGCTCGTCGGGCACCCAGAGCACCCGCCGGCCGGCCCCCGGCGGGAGCGGCACCGGGATCCGCAGCCGCGACGGCGCCAGGTGCAGCTCGTGCGTGGCGCGCACGGTCAGCCGGGAGTGCAGCGCGACGCCGTACGACGGAGCCGCCGGGTCGGGTCCCGGGGCCGGGCGGACGCCGACGAGGGACCCGGGCTCCCCGTGCACGGCCGCTGCGAAGGTCGACGACCACGCCGTCCCGTCGGCCGCGAGGGCCGCTCCCAGCTCGCCGGTCTGGTCGGCCCCGCCGGAGCGCGGCAGCCGGTGGTCGACCTCCTGCACCGCCCACACGTCGGCGTCGATCCTGTGCTGGGCCTCGGCGACCGCGTCCGCCCACCGCGTGTGGTCGATCCGACCCCGTCGGTCGCGTCCGGACGCGGCGTTGGCCGTCACCACGCGCAGCACCGTCCCGTCACCGACCACCCCCGCATCCTCGCCGCCGCCCACCGGGCCGTCCGGGGCGGGGCGTCCCGGGACAGACTGGGTGCGTGACCACCACCTGGCCCGACGCCTCCCCTCCCCTGGTCCGTCGGCCCGCGGCCGAGGAGGAGCACTACCGCGACTTCCTGACCGGGCCGGGCGACGAGCGGCGCCCGGTGCTCGTGGTCACGGGCAACTGCCAGGCCGAGTCGCTGCGGCTGCTCCTCGACGGCGACGACGTGCGCACGGTGCGGCTCCCGCCGCTGCACGACGTGCGGCCCCACGAGGTCGAGCCGCTGCACCGCTGGCTCGCCCGCACCGACCTGCTCGTGGCCCAGCCCGTGCGCGCCGACTACCGCGGCCTGCCGCTGGGCACCGAGCAGCAGGTGGCCCGGCTACCGGGCACGGCCGTGGTCGCACCGGTGCCGATCGTCCGCTACGCCGGGCTGCACCCCTGGCACCTCGTGATGCACCCGCCGGGCCTCGCCGACCCCGAGCCGCCGGTCGTGGCCTACCACGACGTCCGGCTCGTGGCCGAGGCCGCGTGGCGCCGCGCCGGCGGCACCGCCCCGCAACCCGGGCCCACCGCACCGGCCCGGGTCCTGGCGGTCGCCGCCGCGTCGGTCGCCGAGCTGGCGCGACGGGAGGCCGCCGCGGGCGCGGTCCCGGTCAGCGACCTGCTGGAGCACCCCGCCGGCGACACCGTCCGCACCGTCAACCACCCGGGCAACCGGCTGCTCGAGCCGGTGGCGGCCCGGGTGCGGACCGCCCTCGGCCTGGAGCCACGGGCCACGACCGTCACCCGGCCGCTCCTCACCTCCGTCGTCGCTCCCCTGGAGCCGGCCGTGGTCGCGGCGCACGGGCTCGCCGACGAGCCCCGTCCCGACTGGCGCGTCGGCGGGACCCCGGTCACCGCCGCGGCCGTCGCCACGGCCCAGCTCGCGTGGTACGCCGCCCGCCCCGACGTCCTCGACCTGGCCCTCGCCCGCTCCGCCGAGGTGCGCGCGCTGCTGGGGCTGCCGGGCCCCGACGACTGAGCCACCCCCGGTGGCTCGCGCCCGTCGGTGGCACCTGGCACGCTGCGCTGCGTGATCGAGCGACTGGCGTGGGTGACGACACGGGGCGCGCGCGGCCGCGACGAGGACGAGCCGCTGGTGCTGCCGGCGCTGGCACGTGCCGGGGTCGCGGTCGACGTCGTCGACTGGGACGACCCGCACGTCGACTGGGCGGCCTACGACCGCGCCGTGCTGCGCTCGGCCTGGGACTACCCCGACCGCCTCGCGGAGTTCCTGCCGTGGCTCGACCGGGTGGCCGCGGCGACCGACCTGGTCAACCCGCCGGCCACGGTGCGGTGGAGCCTCGACAAGCACTACCTGCGCGACCTCGACGCGGCCGGGGTCCCGATCACGCCGACGACGTTCCTGCTCCCCGGCGAGCAGGCCGACCTGACCCACCTGGCCCAGGGCGACTTCGTGGTGAAGCCGGCCGTGGGCGCGGGCAGCCGCGACACCGCCACCTACGGCCCCGAGCACCACGACGTCGCGCTCGCCCACGTCGCCCGGCTGCACGCCGCGGACCGGGCGGTGCTGGTGCAGCCGTTCCTGGCCTCGGTGGCCACCGACGGCGAGTGGCCGCTGGTCTACCTGCAGGGGCACTTCAGCCACGCCGCCAGCAAGCGCGTGGCGGTGCCGCGGGCCGGCGCGGTCGAGGACCTGTTCGCCGAGGAGACCAACGCCCCGCACGACGCCGAGCCCGCCCAGGTGGCGGTGGGCGACGCCGCGATGGAGGTGGTGACCGGGCTGCTCGGCACCCCGGCCTACGCCCGCGTCGACGTCGTGCGCGACGACGACGGCGGCTGCTGCGTGCTCGAGGTCGAGCTCGTCGAGCCCTCCCTGTTCCTGCCGTACGCCGAGCCGGCCGCCGTCGACCGGCTCGTCGGCGCCCTGGTCGGAGGCCCGAGGAGTCGGTGACACCGCGTCGGCCGGACGGGGTCAGGCCCGGACGTCGGCCCAGACGGTCTTGCCCTCGCCGCGGGGCTCGACGCCCCACTCCGTCGACAGCGCCCCCACGACCAGCAGGCCGCGGCCGCCCGTCGCGTCGGAGTCGACCGCCCGCGGCCGCGGCACCTTGGACAGCGAGTCGGTCACCATCACCCGCACGGCGCCCTCGTGGCGGCGCAGCTCCAGCCGCGCCGGGCCCTCGGTGTGCACCAGCGCGTTCGTCACCAGCTCGGTGATCAGCAGCGACACGACGTCGTCGAGGTGCAGCAGGCCCCACCGGACCAGGGTGCGGCGGCCGAAGCCCCGGGCCGTGGCCACCTCGGGCACGGTCGCGACGTGCAGCTCCTCGCGCCGGTAGCTCGCGGCCGGGCCGGCGTACTCGCAGGCCAGCACGGCGACGTCGTCGCGCGCCCGCACCCCCACCCGGGCGAGCACGTCGTCGACGTCGTCCTCCAGGCGCTCCTGGCGGGCTGCGCTCGTCACGTCGCCGTCGCGGGCCGCGGCCGTGGTGCCGTCGCCGCTGCCGGTCGTGGCCACCTCGCGGAGCAGGGCGGCCACTCCCTCGTCGACGTCCTCGCCGGGCACCTCGACCAGCCCGTCGGTGTAGAGCAGCAGCCGGTCGCCCGCCCCGAGGTGGAGCTCGGTGGTGGGCCACTCCCACTCGGGCAGCACCCCGAGCGGGATGCCGCCGTCCCCCTCGACCTCGACGACCTCGCCGTCGGCGCGCCACAGCAGCGGCAGCGTGTGGCCTGCCCGCACCACCGTCACGTGGCCGGTGGCGGGCTCGATGCGCACCAGGCAGCAGGTGGCGATCGCGTCGGTGCGCAGCGTCTCCATCACCCGGTTGACGCGGGCCAGCGCGACGTGGGGCGGGTGGCTCTCGACCAGGTAGGCGTTGAGCGCCACGCGCAGCTGTCCCATCACCGCGGCCGCGCCGATGCTGTGGCCCTGGACGTCGCCGATCACGAGCACGACCGCCCCGTCGGGGGTGGCGATCACGTCGTACCAGTCACCGCCGACCTCGGCGTCGACCGCCGACGGCACGTAGCGCACCGCCACCGCCAGCGACTCCACGTCGGGCAGCGCCAGGGGCAGCAGCGAGCGCTGCAGCGTCTGCGAGACCGAGATGGCGTACGCCGCGCTGTCGCGCAGGGCGGCCTGGGCCGCGGCCTCGGAGTCGCGCAGCTCGACCTGCAGCAGCGCCAGGGAGAGCTGCTCCACCGCGCTGCGCAGCCAGTCGAGCTCGACGGCGTCGAAGACCCGCGGCTCGCGCCACGCCAGCGCCAGCACACCGAGCGTCCGCTCCCCCACCACGAGCGGGAGCAGCACCGAGGCCTCCATGCCCGTCACCGCCGCCCCGACCCGGGGGAAGCGGGCCGCCAGGTCGGCCACCGACTCGTGCACCAGGGGCCGCCGCTCGGCGGCGCACACGGCCACCGGGTTGTCGCCCTCCGCGGGGAACTCCGCGTGCTGGGGCCGCTGCGGCGCCTCGGTCGCCCCGCGAGCCGGGGCGACGCTGACGCCGGCCGCGGCGCGGTAGACCGACCCCTCGCGGAGGTAGACCCCGACGCGACTGGCCCCCAACGGACCGACCAGCGTGTCGACGACGGCGAGCAGGACCTGGTCCCGGTCGTCGGCCCGGGCCAGGCGCGAGGTGATCGTCTGCAGCAGGGCGAGCCGCTCGGCGGCCTGCTCGGCCTCCCGCCGCGCCAGCTGCTCCTGGGCGTAGGACCGGGCGTTCTCGACGGCCACCGCCGCCTGGGTCGCGACCAGCCGCACCACGTCCTCGCTGCGCTCGTCGAACGCGGCGACCTCGGGGTGGCCGAACAGGAGCGCGCCGATGACCTCGCCCGAGCGGGCCACGACCGGGGTGCCGAGGTAGCTGCGCAACGGCCGGCGGCCGCGGCGCACGGCGTCGGGCAGGTCGTCGCCGACGTCGTCCAGGCGCACCGTCTCCCGCCCCGCGAAGGTGGCGGAGAAGAGCTCGACCAGCCGGGGCACCGGCAGGTGCGCGAACTCCTGCGGGCCCACGCCCGAGGCGACCCGCAGCCCGCCGCGCGTCGCCCCGTCGTCGGAGGAGTGGTAGAAGAACGCGCCGAAACGGGCCGCGGAGAGCCGGGTGCCGGCGTCGGTCACCGACTGCAGCACGCGGTCGAGGTCGAGGTCGGAGGTGATGGCCTCGGTCATCTCGACGAAGACGTGGAGGTCGTCCAGGATCCGCTGCACCCTCGCCCCCACCCCGTGTCTCGCAGCGTCGGGCGCTCGCCCCCGCACGAGGAGCCTAGGTGCTGCCTTGCACCCGCGCGGCGTCCCGGGCCCACCACGCCGCGGGTGTGAGACACCCCCTCCCCCAGACCGCCACGAACCGGACACCCGGCTCGCCGACCGGACCCGACCGATCGGGTACGGGCGGGGCGTGAGCCCCACCGAGCAGCCGGACGTCGACCTGGACCGGCCCCTGGCCCCCGACGCCGAGCCCCGGCCCCACAGCGCCAGCGGCGAGGGCACCGCGGAGCGGGACCTCGCCGAGCTCGCTCCGCCCGCCCGGTCGGCCCGCCGCTGGACGCCGAAGCGGGTGGTGGTGACGCCGGCCGCCCTCGACGAGCCGCACGGCCAGCGGATCGTCGCCCGGGTCGAGGCGCTCGGCATCGAGGTCGAGCGGCTCACCGCCAACCGGCTGACCGGGGTCCGGGGCGAGACCGACCGCGAGACCTACGCCCGCGCCAAGTCCACCCTCGCCGTCGTGGTCAGCCCGCCGAGCAAGCGTCGGCTGCAGCCCATCTCCCCCAGCGCCGACTGGCGGGTCGACCTGGCCGAGGGCTGCCCGGCACACTGCCAGTACTGCTACCTCGCCGGCTCGCTGTCCGGCCCGCCGGTCACCCGGGTGTACGCCGACCTCGACGACATCCTGGCCAACCTCACGTCGTACGCCGGGACGGGCGAGGTGACCAGCCGGTCGGCGGCGCGCCGCCACGAGGGCACCACCTTCGAGGCCTCCTGCTACAGCGACCCGCTGGCGCTGGACCACCTGACCGGCAGCTGGCAGCGGGCGGTGGAGCACTTCGGCGCGTGGGACGCCCCGGTGCAGCTGCGGTGGACCACCAAGTTCGCCGACGTCGACCGGTTCGTCGCCCTGGACCACCGCGGCCGGACCCGGGTGCGGTTCAGCGTCAACTGCCTGCCGGTGACCCGCCGCTGGGAGGGCGGGACCAGCACGCTCGAGCAGCGCCTGGACGCCGTGCGCCGGCTCGCGCTGGCGGACTACCCGGTGGGGCTGACCATCGCCCCGATCATGCCGCTGGAGGACTGGCGCGACCACTACGGCGAGCTGCTCGAGCTGGTCGGCCGGGCGGTCGACGACGTGGCCGACCTCGACCTGACCGCCGAGCTGATCACCCACCGGTTCACCGCCGGCAGCAAGGAGGTGCTGACCGGGTGGTACCCCCGCACCACCCTGGAGATGGACGAGGCGCGCCGCTCGGTCAAGCGCGGCAAGTTCGGCACCACCAAGCACGTCTACCCGCGCGAGGTGATGGCCGAGCTCCGGGGGTGGTTCACCACCGCGCTCGCCGAACGGGTGCCGGCCTGCCGCGTCCTGTACTGGACCTGACCCCCGGGGCCCGGTCCCGGGACCCGACGGGTCAGCGGGTGCCGCGGACCGAGAAGCGCTTCACCCCGCCCACGACCCGGTCGGCGTCGGCCCGGGCCGTGCGCGCCCGGCGCGCCGCCCCGCGAGCGTCGAACTGCAGCGAGGCGACCACCTCGTCGTTGGCGGGCGCGGTGGTCAGGCTCCGCAGGAGCGCGGGGAAGGTCGCCGCCGAGGGGGCCGGGCCGTCCTCGTCGAAGAACTCCTCCTCGTCCTCGAAGAACTCCTCCGAGCCGTAGAGGTCCGACCCCCCGCCGCGGACGACCAGGACGCCGGTGCGGCCGGCGGTGCGGGTCGGCACGGTCACGCTGGTGCGGACCACGCGCGGCTCGCCCTCCCGCGAGGTGAGGGTGACGCGCAGCCGCAGGGTGCTGCCCTGCCTGAGGCCCTTGCCGCGGCTGGGCAGGGCGACCCACGACGTGCCGCGGCGGTACTGCACCGTGGCGACCCGGTAGGTCTCGTAGGTGTCCTCCACCGTGGTCGCGGCGTCGACGCCGGTGATCCGGACGACCTCGCCGGGGTTGTCCTGCAGCGCGAGCAGGTCCATGGCCAGGGCGGAGGCGGTGGTGGCGGAGATGTCGGCCGGGTCGGCGTAGCGGTTGGACCGGGTGTAGGTGAACGGCGACCCGTCCTTGCGGGTGCCCCTGACCGTCCACCGCGTGGACGCCTGCCCCCCGCCGACGCGGTCGAGCACGCGGTCCTGGGCGGCGACGGTGTTGCTGAACGCCAGCTCGGGGATGAGCGAGCCGACGGTGACGTGGGTGAGCGCCGTGCGCGCGTCGGCCCCCTGGGTGGCGGTGGTCCGCACGTCGTAGCGCGTGGGGAGCCCGCCGGCCCGCCCGCGGATGCCGGCCAGCCGGTCGCGGTCCACGGTGCCGACCGGCGCCCCGAGGTTGGCGACCTTGAACCCGCCGAAGACCGAGTCGTCCTGGATGTGGGTCGCGGTGGCTCCGTGCATGCTGAGCGTGCTGGCCCCGGTGAAGTTCATCGGGTGGCCGAAGCCCACCACCTCGCCGTCGCACACGGCGGTGGCGGTGCCGACGGCGGCCGCGGTCAGGGTGCCGTGGGCCATCGACGCGGCCAGGTTGCCGCCCGCCGTGACCGGGACCTGCTCCCCCGACGGCGCTCCGGCCGAGGTGTCCGCGAGGTGCACGCCCTGGCTGTTCAGGGCCGGTGCGAGGCTGCGGACCCGCTCGGCGCCGAGGCCCGAGAGACCGACGGGCACGCGCATCCGACGCATCGCGGTGGCGCCGGTGGCGGCCCCCGCCCGGGCGACCGAGCGCTGCAGGGAGGTGGTGAGCGGCGCGACGGTGCGCGGCGCCGAGGTCGCGGACCGCGACGGGGAGAACAGGCGGTACATCTCCTCGGCCGGGGTGACGCCGGCGACGGTCGACGGTCCGGTGCCCAGGCTGTAGGCGACGGCGCCGATGAGGCGGCCGTCGGCGGCGTACACCGGCGAGCCGGACATGCCGCTCCAGATGCCGGCGCGGTCCACGGCCGCGGAGTGCAGGTCGACCAGGACCATGTCGACGTCGGACGTGATGCCGTCCTCGAGGACGCCGAGCACGGTGCCGGCGAAGGCCTCGGGCGCGGTGCCGCTGGTGACCGTGCGCCCGGTGACGGCGTCGCCCCTGGTCAGCCCGGCGACGGGGAACGCGGCCGGGCACTCCTCCGGTGCCGCGACCGGATCGGCCTGCGCCGCGGGGCCGGAGAGTCCCACCCCGGCCAGCGCGGCGGACGCCGCGGCGCCCAGCGCCACCCACCTGGTCCACGTCCTGCGGTCCGGCGTCGTGGTCATGGGTCCCCCCGAGATGCGTGCCGGGCCCCGTGGTCCGGCGGTCTCGCGATCATCGATCAGGCACGGGCTCCGCGCACGCACCGACGGCGACGACGTGGCGGTGGACCAGTCCACCTGCCGACGGTGGCGGGGGCGCGGTGCTGCGGCGTACGACGACCTCGGGCGCCATCGCGGGGAGCCGGGCCATCGGGCTGCCCTCGACCTCGCTGCGCAGCGCGGCCACGACCCGGCGCCCGACCTCGTCGAAGTCGTGGCGCACGGTGGTGAGCGGCGGCACGAGGTACGCCGCCTCCGGGACGTCGTCGAACCCGACGACGCTGAGGTCCTCGGGCACCCGCCGACCACGCTCGCCGGCCGCACGGAGCACCCCGACGGCCATCTGGTCGTTGGCGACCACGACCGCGGTGGTCGCCGGATCGGCCAGCAGCCGGCGACCGGCGTGGAAGCCGCTGGCGGCGGTCCAGTCCCCCGCCTCCACCGGACCGGGGCCGAGCCCCCGCGCGTCGAGGGCCCCGGCCCACCCGTCGCGGCGCTGCCGGGCCTGGGTCGCCTCCAGCGGCCCGCTCACGTGGCCGACCACGACGTGGCCGAGGTCGAGCAGGTGCTCGGTGGCCCGACGAGACGCCAGCACCTGGTCGAGGCCGAGCCCGGGACGCCCCAGCGGCATCGCGCCGGCCACGACGACCACGGGCACCCCGGGCCGCTGCGCGAGGACGACCTCGGCCGTCGGGTCGTCGGCGGCCACCACCACGATGCCGTCCACGCCGCTGCTGAGCAGGTCGTCGAACGAGGCGGCGAGGAGGGCGGGCGTGATCGCGGGGAGGCTGCGGGTGAGCGTCTGGTAGCCCGCCTCGGCGACGCGCAGCTCCAGCGACTGCCGCACCCCCGCCGGTCCCCACAGCCCGGTGATGAGCGAGACGATCCCCACCGACCGCGACCGGTTGGTGGCCAGCCGGCGGGCGGCGAAGTTGGGGCGGTAGCCCAGCCGCCCGATCGCGTCCCGGACCCGGGTGCGGGTCTGCGCGCTGACGTGCGGGTGGTCGTTGACCACGCGGGAGACCGTCTGGTCCGAGACGCCGGCGGCCCGGGCGACGTCGGCCAGGGTGACCTCGCGCGGGCGCCGGGCGCCGGCGTTCCCGGGCGGGACGCCGGCCCGGCTCACGGCGTGCGCGCGGCCGACCCGCCCACCCGCTGCTTCTCCAGCTCCTCGGTCAGCTCGTCGGGGGGCGGCGGGGCGACGGAGGTGTCCTCGGCGCCGGCGCCGCCGCCGACCGAGGTGCGCTTCTTGTTCCACACGTCGAAGGCGACGGCGGCGAGCAGCACCAGCCCCTTGACCGCCTGCTGCCAGTCGATCGAGACGCCCATCAGCGACATGCCGTTGTTGAGCACGCCCATCACGAAGCCGCCGATGATCGCGCCGGCGACCGTCCCGACGCCGCCGGTGACCGCGGCGCCTCCGATGAAGGCGGCGGCGATCGCGTCGAGCTCGAAGTTGACGCCCGCCTTGGGGTTGGCGGCGGTCAGCCGGGCCGCGAACACCATGCCCGCGAGCGCCGCGAGCATGCCCATGTTGGTCATCACCAGGAAGTCGATGCGCTTGGTCCGCACACCCGACATCGTGGCCGCGTCGACGTTGCCGCCCACGGCGTAGACGTGGCGCCCGATGATCGTGCGCTGCATCACGAAGCCGTAGACCCCGATCAGCACCACCAGGATCAGGCCGACGACCGGGAGGCCGCGGTACTGCGCGAGCACGTAGCAGAGCCCGACGACCACGACCGCGATGGCGACCAGCTTGGCCAGGAACAGCGCCGGGGGCAGCACCTCGAGCTTGTAGTGCACCGCCGAGCGGCGCTTGCGCACCTCGAGCACGACCAGCCAGGCGGTCAGCAGCACGCCCAGGACGAGGGTGAGGTTGTGCAGGCCGGTGTCGGGGCCGACCTCGGGCAGGAAGCCGTTGCCCATCCGCTCGAAGCCCTGCGGCAGCCCGCCGACGGTCGCGCCCTGGAGCACGACCAGCGTCAGGCCGCGGAACAGCAGCATGCTGGCCAGCGTCACGATGAAGGCCGGGATCCCGACGTACGCCACCCAGAAGCCGTGCCAGGCACCGATGAGCGCTCCGACGCCGAGGCAGAGCACCACGGCGAGGAACCACGGCACGTCGTAGCGGGTCATCATGATCGCCGCCAGCGCGCCGACGAAGGCCGCCACCGACCCGACCGAGAGGTCGATGTGGCGGGCCACGATCACGAGCACCATGCCGATCGCGAGGATCAGGATGTAGGAGTTCTGGGTGATCAGGTTGGTCACGTTGAGCGGGCGCAGCAGCACGCCGTCGGTGGTGAACCAGAACAGCGTGACGATCGAGACCAGCGCGATGACCATGCCGTACTGGCGCAGGTTGCCGCGCAGGATGCGGGTGAGCGAGCTCATGGGGCTACTTCCTTCGAGGGCTCGCCCGGGCCGGTGCCCGTCGGAGCCAGGGTGGTGCCGGTCATGTGGCGCATGACCTGCTCGGCGTCGTACTCACCGGTGGGGCCGCGGCGCACCTCGCCGGTGAGGCGGCCCTCGGCGAGGGTGTAGATCCGGTCGCACAGCCCGAACAGCTCGGGCAGCTCCGAGGAGATGACCAGGACGGCCCGGCCCTGTGCGGCCAACGCGTGGATGACGGTGTAGATCTCGTACTTCGCCCCGACGTCGATGCCACGGGTGGGCTCGTCGAGGATCAGCACCTGCGGGTCGGTGTGCATCCACTTGCCCAGCACGACCTTCTGCTGGTTGCCGCCCGAGAGCGTCGCGACGCCCTGGTCGACCGAGGACGCCTTGATGTTCAGGGTGCGGCGGTAGTGCTCGGCGACCTCCACCTCCTTGCCCTCGTCCACCGTCAGCCCGCGGCGCAGGCTGCCGAGCGAGGCCGAGACCACGGAGCGCTTGATGTCGTCGAGCAGGTTGAGCCCGAGGCCCTTGCGGTCCTCGCTGACGTAGGCGATGCCGGCCGAGATCGCGTCCGGGACCGAGCGCAGCTCCAGCTCCTCGCCGTCCAGGAGCAGGGTGCCGGTGGTGCTGCTGCCGTAGGAGCGGCCGAAGACGCTGCGGGCCAGCTCGGTGCGACCCGAGCCCATCAGCCCAGCGATGCCCACGATCTCGCCCCGGCGCACGGTGAGGTCGGCGCCGCGGATCACGGCGCGGCTGCGGTCGAGCGGGTGGGCGACCGTCCAGTCGCGCAGCTCCAGGCGCACCTCCCCGACGTCGGGGGTGCGGTCGGGGAAGCGGTGGTCGAGGTCGCGCCCGACCATGCCGCGGATGATCCGGTCCTCGTCGACGCTGTCCTCGGCGACGCCCAGCGTCTCGATGGAGCGGCCGTCGCGGATGATCGTGATGTCGTCGGCCACGGCTGCGATCTCGCCCAGCTTGTGGCTGATCATGATGCAGGTGACGCCCTTGGACTGCAGGTCGCGCAGCAGGTCGAGCAGGTGCGCGGCGTCGTCGTCGTTGAGGGCGGCCGTCGGCTCGTCGAGGATGAGCAGGCGGACCCGCTTGGAGAGCGCCTTGGCGATCTCCACCAGCTGCTGCTTGCCGACGCCGAGGTGCTTGACCTGGGTCAGGGGGTTCTCCACCAGGCCGACCCGGGCGAGCAGCTCGACGGCCTCGCTGTGGGCGCGGTCCCAGGAGATGATCCCCCGGCGGCTGGTCTCGTTGCCGAGGAAGATGTTCTCGGCGATGGAGAGCTCGGGGATGAGGGCGAGCTCCTGGTGGATGATCACCACGCCCGCGGCCTCGGAGTCGCGGATGCCCTTGAAGGCCACCTCCTCGCCGTCGAGCAGGATGGTGCCGTCGTAGCTGCCGTGGGGGTAGACCCCGCTCAGCACCTTCATCAGCGTCGACTTGCCGGCGCCGTTCTCGCCGCAGATGGCGTGCACGGTGCCCCGCCCGACGCGCAGGTCGACGCGGTCGAGCGCCTTGACGCCGGGGAACTGCTTGGTGATGCCGCGCATCTCCAGGATCGGTGCGTCCATCCCGGGTCCTCTCCGGTCGGTGGGGCCGGTGGCCGGTCACAGGAGTGACCGGCCACCGGCGGGGTCACTTCAGCTCGTCGGCGGTGTAGTAGCCGGAGTCGACCAGCACCTTCGTCACGTCGTCCTTGGTGACGGGCTGGGGCTCGAGCAGGTAGGACGGGACGACCTTGTTGCCGTTGTCGTAGGTCTCGTCGTCGTTGGTCTCCGGCTCGTCGCCGGACTGGATCGACTTGACCATGTCCACGGTGACCTTCGCGAGCTCGCGGGTGTCCTTGAAGATCGTGGAGTACTGCTCGTCGGCCACGATGGACTTGACCGAGGCCAGCTCGGCGTCCTGGCCGGTCACCACGGGCAGCGGCTTGTCGCCCGAGCCGTAGCCGTTGGCCTTGAGCGCGGCGATGATGCCGAGCGAGAGGCCGTCGTACGGCGAGAGGACGCCCTGGACGTCCTTCTGCGTGTAGCTGCGGGTGAGGATGTCCTCCATGCGCTTCTGGGCGGTGGCGGGGTCCCAGCGCAGCGTGGCGGCCTGCTCGAAGTCGGTCTGGCCCGAGACGACCACCAGGTCGCCCGCGTCGATGGCCGGCTGCAGCTTGGACATCGCGCCCTTCCAGAAGAAGGTCGCGTTGTTGTCGTCGGGCGAGCCGGCGAACAGCTCGACGTTGTAGGGGCCCTTGCCGGACGCCTCGAGCCCCGCGAGCAGCGACTCGGCCTGCAGCACGCCGACCTGCTCGTTGTCGAAGGTCGTGTAGTAGTCGACGGCGTCGGTGTCGCGGATCAGCCGGTCGTAGGAGATGACGGGGATGTCGGAGTCGGCCGCGGTCTGCAGCACGTCGCCGAGGGCGGTGCCGTCGATCGCCGCGACGATGAGCACCTCGCTGCCCTTGGTCACCATGTTCTCGACCTGGGAGACCTGGGTGGGGATGTCGTCCTCGGCGTACTGCAGGTCGACCTGGTAGCCCGCGTCCTCGAGCTGCTTCTTGATGTTGTTGCCGTCCGCGATCCAGCGCTCGGAGGACTTGGTCGGCATGGCGACACCGACGGTGCCCTTGTCGCCGTCGCCGCTGCCACCGCCGCTCCCGCAGGCGGCGAGGGTGAGGCTGAGGGCGGCGACGGCCATCGTCGCGACTGTCTTGCGCATGGGTTCTCCTGATCGGGTGAGGGCACGACGCCGCGTCGGGCCGTGGGGTGGTGGCGCGTCCGACGGGCGGCTGATCAGGCCGCACCGTCGGCGCCGGTGCTCGCGCGGACACCACGGCCCGCGGGGTGGTGGGGCCGTCGGAGCGGTGTGATAGCGCTAACACGAGAGAGTGTGTTAGCGCTCACATCCGAAGTCAAGCACCCCCGTCGCGAAAAGTGGCGCGTCCTCTCCGCGATAGTTGTTTGTGACCACGGTCACCCGGGTAAGGAGGCGTCGTCACGCCCGGCCCGGGGCGCGATCCCCCGTGAGAGAGAACCTGCCCATGTCCAGTCACACGACCGCGCCCGAGCGGCCGATCAAGAGCCTGATCCCCTCCCGCATGCACGACATGCCGTGGTCGCGGTTCCACTGGATGGTCGTCTTCGGTCTGGGCACCGCCTGGATCCTCGACGGGCTCGAGGTGCAGATCGTGGCCGCCGGCGGCTTCGAGAAGTCGCTCAGCATGAGCGCGGCCGACGTCGGCCTCGCCGGCACGGTCTACCTCCTCGGCGAGGTGGTCGGCGCGCTGGTCTTCGGCCGGATGACCGACACCCTGGGCCGCAAGAAGATGTTCACGCTGACCCTCGCGGTCTACCTCGTCGGTGCCGCCCTGGCCGGTCTCGCCCCGACCATGGAGCTGTTCCTGGTCTGCCGCTTCATCTCCGGCATGGGCATCGGCGGCGAGTACTCCGCGGTCAACTCCGCGATCGACGAGCTGATCCCCGGCAAGCACCGCGGCCGGGTCGACCTCGCGATCAACGGCACCTACTGGCTCGGCGCGGCCCTGGGGGCGCTCGCCAGCTCGATCCTGCTGGACACCGATCGGTTCGCGGAGAACCTCGGCTGGCGGATCGCCTTCTTCATCGGCCCGGTCCTGGGTCTGGCGATCATCTACCTGCGGCGCCACATCCCCGAGAGCCCGCGCTGGATGCTGACGCACGGTCGCGCCGAGGAGGCGGAGCAGATCGTCTCCGGCATCGAGCAGTCGGTGCGCGACGGCGGCCGGGAGCTCCCCCACCACGACGACTCCGAGGCCCGCTGGATCAAGGCCGGCAAGGGGCTCACGGGCAAGCAGCTGAGCTACGTGTTCTTCAAGCTTTACCCCACCCGCACCGTGCTCGGGCTGTCGCTGATGATCACGCAGAGCTTCCTCTACAACGCCATCTTCTTCACCTACGCGCTGGTGCTGAAGAACTTCTACGACCTGAGCGCCTCGCAGGCCGCGCTGTTCTTCTTCCCCTTCGCGATCGGCAACCTGCTCGGTCCGCTCCTGCTGGGCCCGCTGTTCGACACCGTGGGCAGGCGCAAGATGATCGGCGGCTGCTACGCCGGCAGCGGCATCGTGCTGGGCATCTCGGCCTTCCTCTTCCAGGCCGACGCCCTCACCGCGGTCACCCACACGGCGTTCTGGTGCGTCGCGTTCTTCTTCGCCTCCGCCGGGGCCTCGGCCGGCTACCTCACCGTCTCCGAGACCTTCCCGCAGGAGGTGCGCGGCCAGGCAATCTCCTACTTCTTCTGCATCGCCCAGCTCTTCGGCGCCCTGGGCCCCGTCCTGTACGGCGCCCTGATCGGTGACGGCACCGACCGCACGCCGATGTTCTGGGGCTACCTGCTCGCGACCGGCGTGATGCTCTTCGGTGCGCTGGTCGCCGCCGTGTGGGGCGTCGACGCCGAGGGCAAGTCACTGGAGGAGATCGCGCCGCCCCTCACCGAGTTCGACGAGGACGGCAACCAGAAGACCCTCCTCCCGGTCTGAGCCACCACCCACCTACAGGAGCACGACATGGACGAGCAGCAGCAGCCCTACACCGTCGTCGTCGGCGTCAGCGCGACGTCGAAGTCACCCACGGCGCTGGTGTGGGCCCGGGCCCAGGCCGAGGCCAACGACGGGCGGCTCGTCGCCGTCCGCGTCTACCAGCCCACCCACGTCCCGGGCGCTCCGTCCGGCACCGCGTCGCGGATCCCCCACGACCCGGCCGCACTGCACGCCCAGCAGCAGACGGCGCTGGAGCGCGACGTCGCCGAGGTGCTCGGGGCCGACCACACGGCCGAGCTCCGGGTGGTGCGGGGCGGCAAGCGCCGCGGCCTCCTGGAGCAGGCGCAGGACGCGGACCTGCTGGTCATCGACGCCCCACGGACCGCGTCGATGTCGCCGTTGCTGGCGCACCGGATCGTGTACGCCGCCTCCTGCCCCGTCGTGGTGATGCCCCCGTCGATCTCGGGGGCGCCCGAGTCGGCGCTGTCGCGCTCGGCCAAGGCCGTCGGCCGCGCCGCCCTCCGCTCGGCCGGCACGAGCGGCCGGCCGGGCTACCGCCCTCCGGCGGGCCCGATCGACTAGGGACCTCAGCCGGCCAGCACCTCGAGCAGGGCGTCGCCCCACTTCTCCAGCTTGCCGGCGCCGATGCCGGAGATGCCGCCCAGCGCCGCCTTGTCGGCGGGCACCTCCGCGGCGACCTGGCGCAGCGTGGCGTCGTGGAAGACGACGTACGCCGGGAGCCCGGCCTCCTTGGCCGTGACCGCCCGCCAGCCGCGCAGCCGCTCGAAGCGGGCCTCGCCCGCGGCGTCGAGCGGGGTGGCGTCAGCCGCCGCGCGACTGCCGCCACCGGAGCGTCGGCGGGTCGCCCGGGGCGCCTCGGTGCGCAGCGGCACCTGCCGGCCGGCGCGGAGCACCTCGTCGGAGCCCGGCGTCAGCTCCAGCGTGCCGTAGCCGTCGGCGGAGACGGCCAGCAACCGCCGGGCGAGCAGCTGTCGCACCACGCCCCGCCAGCCGGCGGCGTCGAGCTCGGTGCCGATGCCGAAGACGGTGAGGTCGGTGTGGCCGAGCTGGGTCACGCGCGGCGTGGCGTTGCCCAGCAGGATGTCGACGACGTGGCCCGCGCCGTAGCGCTGGCCGCGCTGGTGCAGCCGCACCACGGCCGAGAGCACCTTCTGCGCGGCGACCGTGCCGTCCCAGGTCTGCGGCGGGGTGGTGCAGGTGTCGCAGTTGCCGCACGGGCCCGACTCCTGCCCGAAGTAGGCCAGCAGCTGGACGCGGCGGCACTCCACGGTCTCGCACAGCGCGAGCATCGCGTCGAGGTTCTGGCCCAGGCGCCGGCGGTGGGCGGCGTCGCCCTCGGAGGTGTCGATCATGCGCCGCTGCTGGACGACGTCGGCCAGCCCGTAGGCCAGCCACGCGGTGGCCGAAGCGCCGTCGCGGCCCGCCCGGCCGGTCTCCTGGTAGTAGCCCTCGACGGACTTGGGCAGGTCGAGGTGGGCCACGAACCGCACGTCGGGCTTGTCGATGCCCATGCCGAACGCGATGGTCGCGGTCATCACGAGGCCGGGCTCGCGCAGGAAGCGCGCCTGGTGCTCGGCGCGGACCGAGGCGTCGAGCCCCGCGTGGTAGGGCAGCGCGGTGATGCCGTTCTTGACCAGGAAGGCGGCAGTCTCCTCCACCGACCTGCGCGAGAGGCAGTAGACGATGCCGGCGTCGCCCGCGTGCTCGGTGCGCAGCAGCTCGAGCAGCTGGGCGCGCGGGTTGTCCTTGGGCACGATGCGGTACTCGATGTTGGGGCGGTCGAAGCCGGCCACGAAGGTCCGCGCCGCGCCCAGGTGCAGCCGCTCGACGATGTCGGCGGCCGTCGCCTGCGTCGCCGTCGCGGTCAGCGCGATCCGCGGGACGCCGGGCCACCGGTCGCCGAGCACGGCGAGCTGGAGGTAGTCGGGCCGGAAGTCGTGGCCCCACGAGGAGACGCAGTGCGCCTCGTCGATGGCGAAGAGCGCGATCTCGCCGCGGTCGAGCAGCTGGAGCGTCGAGGGCACCGAGAGCCGCTCGGGGGCGAGGTAGAGCAGGTCGAGCTCGCCGCCGACGTAGGCCGCCTCGACCCGGCGCCGCTCCTCGAGGTCCTGCGTGGAGTTGAGGTAGGCCGCCCGGACGCCGAGCGCGGCGAGGG
Organism: Nocardioides aurantiacus; assembly: GCF_003752505.1. Lineage (NCBI taxonomy): Bacteria > Bacillati > Actinomycetota > Actinomycetes > Propionibacteriales > Nocardioidaceae > Nocardioides > Nocardioides aurantiacus. The sequence continues at coordinate 1,742,290 of NZ_RKHO01000001.1, forward strand.
CGTCGACCTGGTCCTGCATCAGCGCGATCAGCGGCGAGACCACCACGCCGGTGCCGGGACGGACCAGCGCCGGCACCTGGTAGCACAGCGACTTGCCGCCGCCGGTCGGCATCAGCACCAGGGCGTCTCCCCCGGCCACCACGGTGTCGATGACGGCCGCCTGCTCCCCGCGGAACTCGGGGTAGCCGAAGACGGTGCGCAGCGTCTCCAGCGGGCTGGTCGGGGCCGCAGCCGTCACGTCGCGCACGGGAGCCATCCTGCCCGACGCCACCGACCACCCCGTCGCGACCCGGCTGGCAGTCTGGGCGGGTGCCCTCCCTGCCCCCGCTGCCGGACGTCGACGACACCGGGGCGGTGGTGGCCTGGGTCTCCGAGCACCTCGGCGACCTGGCCCTGGAGGGACCCGACGGGATCCGTCCCGGCGGCCACCGGGGTGGCCAGGCCGCGGCCGACCTCGCGCTCGCGACCCTCGACGTGGCCGGCTACGCCCGGTCGCGGTCCACGGTGCTGCCCGAGTCGCGCCGCGGGGCGACCCGGCTCTCGCCGTACGTCCGGCACGGGCTGCTGAGCCTGCCCGAGGTCTGGGGCGCCGTGGGCGACGCCCCGTCCTCGGACCGTCGCCGCTACCGCGACGAGCTGATGTGGCAGGAGTTCGCGCGCCACCTCTACGCCGGCACCGGCGCGGCGCTGGCCGAGCCGCTGCGCTACCACCCGCCCCACCCGGCGAGCCCGCCCGCGTGGGAGGAGCAGATGGCCTGCACGTCGTGGCTGCGCGAGGAGCTCGAGGGCCAGGGCTGGCTGGTCAACCAGACCCGGATGTGGTGGGCCTCCCACTGGACCGTCCGGCACGGTCGCGACTGGCGCGAGGGCGAGGACGACTTCTTCCGCCACCTGCTCGACGGGTCGCGCGCCGCCAACCGGCTCGGCTGGCAGTGGACCGTCGGCTCCGGCACCGGCAAGCCCTACGGCTTCAGCCGGTGGCAGGTGGAGAAGCGCGCGCCGCAGCTGTGCCGCTCCTGCCCGCTGCGCGACGCCTGCCCGGTCCAGGGCTGGCCCGACGCCGAGCGCGGGCCGCGCGTCGAGGGCGCAGCGGCAGGCACCGCCGAGGGCCCCGGGGCCGGCCCCGACGCACCGTCCCGCTCCGGCGACCCGGCGGCGGTCTGGCTCACCGCGGAGTCGCTGGGCGACGCAGATCCGGCGCTGGCCGCGCACCCCGACCTCCCCGTCGTCTTCGTGTACGACGAGCCGCTGCTGCGCTCGCTGCGCCTGTCCGGCAAGCGCCTGGTGTTCCTGGCCGAGTGCCTCGCCGACCTGGCCGAGCGCCGCGAGGTCGACGTGCGCCGGGGGCGGGTGGGCGAGGAGCTGGCCGGCACCGCCGTCGCCGCGACCTTCGCCCCGGTGCCGGGCTTCACCCGTCGCTCGGCCGCGGTCGAGGTCGCCGACCTCCACCCGTGGCCGTGGCTGGTCCGTCCGGCCGGGCAGCGGCTCACCTCCTACAGCGCCTGGCGCAAGGGCGTGTCCCTCCGGGCGTGAGACGGATCAGCCGCCGGGTGGACCTCAGGGCACCATCACACCCGGGTTGAGGACGCCGGTGGGGTCGAGGGCCGCCTTGACCGCGCGCAGCACCGTCACGCCGACCGGGCCGACCTCGCGGGCCAGCCAGGGGCGGTGGTCGGTGCCCACGGCGTGGTGGTGGGTGATGGTGCCGCCCGCGGCGAGGACGGCGTCGCTGGCCGCAGCCTTGGCGGCGAGCCACCGACCCAGCGGGTCCTCGCCCTGCCGCGCCGCGACGGTGAAGTAGAGCGAGCACCCGGTCTCGTAGACGTGGGAGACGTGGCACAGCACGAGCGTCCCCTCACCCAGGCCGTCCTGGAGCGCCTCGGTCACCGCGTCGCGGAGCCGGTCGACCCCGCTCCAGAACGTCGCCGTCTCGAGGGTCTCGACCAGGACGCCGGCATCGAGCATCGAGTCCCGGAGGTAGGGCGCCGCGAAGCGCCCCTCGCGCCAGTGCCGGCCGCGCTTCTCGCCCAGCGGCGACCCACCCGCCGCGGCCAGCGCCTCGGCGACCTCGGCCCGCCGTCGCTCCACCGCGTCGCCCTCGTGGCCGACCACCATCAGGCACCCCGACACCCCCTCGCCGCCCACGTCGGACTGGCTGGCGAGGTTGAGCGCGGTCTCGGTCTCGTCGGAGAGCCGGACGATCGTCGGCAGCAGCTGGTGCTGCGCCAGGTGCCGCACCGCCTCCCGGCCGGCGGCGAAGGACTCGAACCGCCAGGCCTCGTGGACCTGCTCGGCCGGACGCGCACGGACCCGGACCGTGACCTCGGTGATCACGCCGAACGCCCCCTCCGAGCCCAGCAGCAGCTGCCGCAGGTCGGGGCCGGCCGCGCTGGCGGGGGCGGCCCCCGCGACGATCTCCCCGACCGGTGTGGCGGCCCGCAGACCCACCACCATCTGGTCGAAGCGTCCGAAGCCCGCGCTGTTCTGGCCGCTGCTGCGCGTCGCGGCGAAGCCACCGATGCTCGCGTGCTCGAAGGACTGCGGGAAGTGGCCGAGGGTGAGGCCGTGCTCGGCCAGCGCCGCCTCGGCCTCGGGGCCGCGCATCCCCGGCTGCAGGGTGGCGGTCATCGAGACCGGGTCGACCGCGAGCAGGCCGTCCAGCCGCGCGAGGTCGAGGCTGACCACGCCGGCGTACCCCTCACGGGTGGCGACGAGACCGCCGGTGACGGACGTGCCGCCACCGAACGGGACCACCGCGACGTGGTGCTCGCGCGCCCAGGCGAGCACCGCGACGACCTCGTCGTGGGACCCGGGGCGCACCACGGCGTCGGGGGCGTCGGACAGGTCGCCGGCGCGGGCGCGCAGCAGGTCGGGCGTCGACTTCCCCCGGGTCCGCGACCGGCGGGTGCCCTCGTCGGTGTGCACGTGGGCGGTCCCGACGGCTCCGGCCAGGGACGCCAGCAGCTCCTCCGCCAGGCCCGGCCCGGGCAGCACCACCCGGTCGACGGCCGGGGTCGGCACGGCCCCGAAGGCGGCGTCGACCAGGGCCTGGGTGGCCTCGGACAGGGGGCCGGCGAGGCGGGGGTCGCCCCAGCGCTGCGGGTGCATCTCTCGGGTCATGCGTTACATTGTGACACATGTCGTCTGTCAGTAACATCGACCGCGTGCTCGACGCCGCCCGCGAGGTCATCCTGACCGTCGGTCTGCGCCGCGCCACCCTGACCGACGTCGCCCGCCGGGCCGGGGTCTCGCGGATGACGGTCTACCGCGCCTTCCCCGACATGCAGGCGATCCTCGCCGAGCTGATGACCCGCGAGTGGGTCGCCGAGATCGACCCGGCGTCCGACGCCGTCGAGGCCGGCGGCGAGGGACCCGCGGACGTGCTCGCCCGCCGCTTCGCCGCCGCCGTCCGGGCGCTGCGCGAGAACCCGCTGTTCCGCCGCATCGTCGACGTCGACCCCGACCAGCTGCTCCCCTACCTGGTCGACCGTCGCGGCCGCTCCCAGGACCTGGTGCTCGACCTGGTGGCCGCGCGCATCTCCTCGGCCCAGGCCACCGGTGAGGTCCGGGACGGCGACCCGACGCTGCTGGCCCGGTCCCTGGTGCTCGCCGCGCACGGCTTCGCACTGTCGGCGCGCACCATGACCACCGACGGCGTGGCCGCGGCCGACCTCGACGCCGAGCTGGTGCAGCTCGTGCGTCGCTACCTCGCACCGTGACCGGCCCCGGCGCGCGTGGGCCCGCCCGGGTCCGGCCCGGACTGGCAGGCGCCCCCGACCGGGTCGACCTGCTCGTGGTCGGCCTCGGCGTGACCGGGGCCGGGGTCGCCCTCGACGCCGCGACGCGGGGGCTCACGGTCCTGGCGGTGGACGCCCACGACCTGGCCTTCGGCACCTCGCGCTGGTCGAGCAAGCTCGTCCACGGGGGGCTGCGCTACCTCGCGCACGGGCAGCTCGGCGTCGCCCGCGAGAGCGCCGTCGAGCGCGGGGTCCTGATGGAGACCACCGCGCCCCACCTCACCCGCTCCCTGCCGATGCTGCTGCCCCTGACCGGTGGGGTGTCGAGGCGGCAGGCCACGCTGGCGGCCGCCGGGCTCCGGGCCGGGGACGCCCTCCGGGCCGTCGCCGGCACGAGCGCGACGACCCTGCCCCGCACCCGCCGCGTCACGCGTGACCGGGCGCTGGACCTCGCCCCGGCGCTGCGGCGCTCAGGCCTGCGCGGCGCACTGCTGGGGTGGGACGGGCAGCTGGAGGACGACGCCCGGCTCGTCACCTGCCTCGCCCGCACCGCCGTCGCCCACGGCGCGGTCGTCCGGACCCGGGCCCGGGTGGTGTCGGCGACCGGCACCGGGGCGGTGCTGCGCGACGAGCGGAACGGCGAGGTCCACCGGGTGAGCGCCCGCGCCGTCGTGAACGCCACCGGCGTCTGGGCGGGTTCGGTGAGCCCGGAGGTCCGGCTCAAGCCCTCCCGCGGCACGCACCTGGTGCTGCGCTCCGCCACCCTGCCCGGCCTCGCCTCGGCCCTCACCGTGCCCGTGCCGGGCACGACCAGCCGCTTCGTGCTCGTCCTGCCCCAGCCCGACGGCACCGTCCACGTCGGGCTCACCGACGAGGAGACCGACGGCCCGCTCCCCGACGTGCCCGAGCCCAGCGAGGGCGAGGTCGACTTCCTGCTCGACGTGGTGAGCACCGTCCTGGAGGTGCCGGTGGGCCGCGCCGACGTCGTGGGGGCGTACGCCGGCCTGCGACCGCTGCTCGACGCCGACGGCGCCACCGCCGACCTGTCGCGCCGGCACGCGGTGCTGACCTCACCCACGGGCGTCGTGACCGTGGTGGGCGGCAAGCTCACCACCTACCGGCGGATGGCCGAGGACGCCGTGGACGCCGTGGGACTCGCCACCGCGCCGTGCCGCACCCGGACCCTCCCCCTGCTCGGGGCCGCGTCACGGGCAGACCTGGCGCGGCTCGACGCCCCGCCCCGGCTCGTGCGCCGCTTCGGCACCGAGGCCGCGTTTGTCCTCGCCGACGCCGTCGAGGTCACCGGTCTCGGGGAGGCCGAGCTGCTCGCCCCGGGACCCCAGGCGGTGACGCTGGCCGAGCTCGTCTTCGGGGTCACCCACGAGGGCGCGGCCGACGTCGACGACCTGCTGGACCGGCGTACGCGCGTGGGGCTGGTGCCCGAGGACCGGGCCCGCGCGCTGCCGATGGCCCAGCGGGCGCTCCTGCTCGCGCGCCGCGAGCAGGGTCAGGCCCCGCCCACCGGGGATCCCGGCCCGACCTCGTGAGGGGCGCGGCTGTCGCGTGGGGTCGGGCACGGACGCTCGGCGTGCAGCGCCGCGGCCGCCTCGCGCGCGGCCAGGGCCACACCCGCAGCGCGTGACTCGGTGCCCCGCCTGGTGCGGTCGGCGGCGGCGTTCGCGGTGACGAGCAGCTCGCGGGCCGCGCGGGCGCCCTCGTCGGCGTAGACCACCTCGGCGGCCGCCGTCGTGCGCGCCGTGCGGGCCGCGGTGTCGGCCACCGCGGCCGCCACCACCACGGCGGCGCGGGCCACGTCGCGGGTCGTCCGCTCGGCCGCGCTCCGCGCCTGGGCGGCCAGGACCCCCAGCCGCTCCCCGTCGGGGTCCTCGCCCGCGGCGACCCGGGCGTCGAGGGCCGCCCCCGCCGCAGCCGCGACCTGCGAGGCGGCGACGTCGGCCCGGACCCGGACCCGGGTGGCGGTGCGCAGCGCGTCTCGCGCGACGGTCCGGGCCGCCGCCTCGGCGGCGAACGCCCGGGCAGCGGCAGCCCGCTCGGCCGCCGCGGCGGCCCGCTCGGCGGCGTCCCGGGCCTCGGCGCGGAGCAGCTCCACGGCGAGGGCGGCGCCGCGGGCCTCCACCTCGAGGGCGACGGCCACGGCCTCGGCGACGACGGCCGCGGCCAGCGACTCGGTCGACGGCCACCAGGCCGTGGTGTCGGCGGGGTCCTGGCGGGCGTGGTCCTGGCGGGCGGGGTCCGGGCGCTCGTAGGCGCCGGAGCGGATCGCCATGACGTCGGAGCTGCGGAACCGGTGGTGCCCACCCGGCGTGCGGACGGAGGCGAGCCTGCCGGCCCTGACCCAACGGGCGACGGTCTTGCGGTCGACGTGGAGCAGGGCCGCCGCGGCACCCGGCGTCAGCAGCTCCGGGCCGAGCCGATCCCGATCCGTCATGACGGGCTCCCTCCACGTCCGGATTGCTCCACGCGGGGTCGCGTCGTCCGGGCCCGACGGTCGACCTCGCCGACCAGGTCGGTGGCGACCGCACGGACCTTGGTGTTGCCGTGCGACGACGTCCGCCACAGGAACGCCTCGGCCGCCTGCTCGGGGAGGTCATATCGCTCCATCAGGATGCCGATCGCCTGCCCGATCAGCTGCCGGCTGGCCACGGCCTGGTTGAGCGACTCGACCTGGCGCGCCGTGCCCAGGGCCAGCGACGCGTGGGTGGCGAAGAAGGCCGCCACGGCCACGTCCTCGACGCTGATGTCGTCGCTGGTGGTGGAGTAGAGGTTCAGGCCACCGATGGTGCCGTGGTCGTCGAGGTGGAGCCGCACCCCCAGCTGCGAGCGCAGCCCGAGCGCCAGCGCCCCGGGCAGGTAGCGGGGCCAGCGCTCGTCGCCCGCGATGCGCGGCGCGGGGACGACGTCGTCGCCGTCCATGCTCGCCACGCACGGCCCCTCGTGGAGGGAGTACTGCAGGTCGTCGAGCTCGAGCACCAGGGCACTCGTCGAGGCGCGCGTGACGATCCGTCCGTCCCTCTCCACGGTCGAGACCCCGATGTGGTCGAAGGTGGGGAGCGCCTCGACGGCGCTGCGCACGATCACCTCGAGGGTGTCGTCGACCGTGGCGGGACGGTGCATCTGCTGGGCGGCGTGCGCGATGGAGCGCGCCATGGTGGTGTCCACGAGGGACCCCGTCTCTGAACGTCGTGCCTCACGAAGGGGCGGGGACACAGAGAGGCGTTCGCGGACGAGGCCCTGCGATCCGTCCCGAGGGACCCGGATCGGGAACCGTCGGTACTCCTGGTCACCCTACGCGCACCCGGCTGCGGGACCCGACGACCTCAGGCGTCGAGCACGACGTCCTCGCAGGGGGTCGAGCAGCACAGCAGGGTCTTGCCCTGGGCGACCTCACGCGGGCGGATGCCGCCCTGGTGCTCCATCTCGACGCGTCCGGACAGGACCTGGGTCGTGCAGGTCCCGCAGACGCCCTCCTGGCACGACGACGGCAGCGTGATCCCGGCGGCGGCGGCCGCCGAGAGCAGCGGGGTGCCCTCGCCGCAGCGGAAGGACCGACCGCTGCGGCGCAGCTCCACGGCGTACGTCGTCCCGGTGGAGGTCCCGGCGACCGGCGCCGGCGCGTCCGCGAACGAGAACGACTCCTCGTGGCACCGCGCCGGGTCGGCCCCGGCCTCGGCCAGCAGGTCGCGCACGGCCGCCATGTAGGGCGCCGGTCCGCACGTGAGGACCTCGCGCTCGGCGAGGTCGGGGGCCGCGGCGCGCAGCTGCTCCAGGCAGACGCGCCCGCGCGGACCGGTCCACGTCTCGTCCGCGGCGTCGGTCTCGCACACGACCACCACCCGGACCCCGGGGTGCTCGGCCTCGATGGTGCGCAGCTCCTCGCGGAAGACGATGTCGGCCGGCGTCCGCGCGTGGTGCACCAGGACGACGTCGACGTCCGCTCGGTCGGCGTGGACGGTGCGCAGCATCGACATGAGCGGCGTGATGCCGCTGCCCGCGGTGAGGAAGAGGTAGCGCGCGGCGGGGTGGTGGGTGGTGCTGAACCGCCCCAGCGGCCCGTCGGCGAGCACGCTGTCACCCACCCGCAGGTGGTCGTGGAGCCAGTTCGACACCGGACCGCCCGGCACCCGCTTGACGGTGATCGTCAGCTCCTCGGCGCGCCGCGGCGAGGAGGAGATGGTGTAGCAGCGGCTGAGCGGCTCCCCGGCGACCGGCACGGTCAGCGTGAGGTGCTGCCCCGGCTCGAAGTCGTACGCCGCGGGCACGGCGGGCCGGAGCACGAAGCTGCGCACGTCGTGGGTGACGTCGACGACGCACGTGCACAGCAGGGGCCCCGCGGTGCCGGACCCGGTCTCGGGACGGCTGATGGTGGCGGTCATCGGGCCAGGTGCTCCTTCGTGCGATCGAGGTACCAGCTGGTGAAGGCGTCGACCTGGTACTCGCTGGCGGCGTACGGGCCGGGGAGGTAGGCCGGGCTGCTGACGCCCTGCTGGGCGCGGGCACAGAAGGCGCTGTCCTGCTCGTTGGTCTCGCGCCACACGTGGGTGAGGTGCTCGACGTCGTAGTCGACGCCCTCCTCGGCGTCCTCGTGCACCAGCCAGGTGGTGCGCACCAGCGTCCGGTCGGCCGAGATCGGCAGCACGCTGAACGTCACGGCGTGGTCGGCGAGGAAGTGGAACCACGCGTTGGGCTGGGTGTGCAGCGAGAGCCGGCCGAGCCGCGGGCTGTCGAGGTCGCCGAGCAGGCGCCTGCTCGCCGAGCGGCCGTCGAGGGTGTAGGACTCGCCGGCGCCGTCGAGCGCCTCGCGCTGCACCCGGAAGGCCGAGACCCGGTCCTGGAGGTCCTCCACCGCGCGGTAGGGCATCCCCCGCTCCTCGCAGGCCCGCTCCAGCTCGGCCTCGGCGCGCAGGTAGCGCTCGTGGGCGGGTCGCAGCCGCGCGGGGATCGCGTCCTCGGCGTACCCGTAGGTGGGGAAGAAGGTGCAGATCAGCTCGGGGTGGCCGCCCTCGCAGTGGTAGCACTCGCGGTTGTTCTCCATCACCAGCTTCCAGTTGGCCTCCTCGACCAGGTCGACCTGGGCGGCGACCTTGGTGCGGTGCAGCTGGTGCGGCAGGAGGTACGGCGCGACGACGGCGGCCACCTCGTCGAAGTCGGTCGGCGGCTCCGGAGCCAGGCAGACGAACACCAGTCCGGCGACCACCCGCAGGTGCACCGACCGCAGCCCGAAGCAGCTCTTGTCGAAGCCGGCCGGCTGGTCGCCCGCGTGCAGCAACGAGCCGTCGGAGGCGTAGGTCCAGCGGTGGTAGCCGCAGACGATGTTGCCGACCGAGCCGGCGCGCTCGTCGAGGATGCGGGCGCCGCGGTGCCGGCAGACGTTGTGGAAGGCCCGCACGACCTCGTCGTCGTCGCGGACCACGATCACCGACCAGCTGCCCACCTCGACGGTGAGGAAGTCGCCCGGCTCGCGCAGCTCGGCCTCGGTGGCGACGAAGAGCCAGGTGTGGGCCAGGACGCCCGCGACGTCGGCGTCGAAGACGGCGGGGCTGGTGTAGAAGGGCGAGGCCAGCGGCCGGCCGGGCTCGCGCGCGGCCACGAGGGCGGCCAGGTCGAGCCGGTCGGCCCCGGTGGCCGGGACGGTGGTGGTCATCGGGTGCTCCTCTCGGTGGGTCTCAGACGGCCGAGCAGAGCCGCAGCGCGTCGTACACCGCGGCGTGGATGTTGCGGCTGGTGACGGCGTCGCCGATGCGGAACAGCTGGAACGCCCCGGCCGCACCGGGGGCGACAGGCTGCGGGCGCACGCCCAGCAGGGCGGGGTGGTCGACGGCCCCGCGGTTGCTCGAGAGCGGCACCAGCTCGTGGTAGAGCTCGTCGTTGGGCAGCGTGCCGTGCTCGACGACGACGTGGTCGACGTGGCGCTCGACGACGACGTCGGTGTAGTCGCTGCCGAGCCGCGCGACGAGCCCACCCCCCTCCCGTCGTACGCCGACCAGCCGGCGCGCGAGCGTGAGGGTGACGTCGTGCTCGGCGAAGGCCCGGAGGTAGGCCGGGGAGTTCATGCTGCCGACGTCGGGGGCCAGCATCCGCTCGGGCGTGACCAGCTCGACGACCGCGCCCCGTGTGGCCAGCAGCTCGGTCGCGTCCAGGGCGGGCTCGGCGCCGTGGTCGTCGTAGACCAGCACCCGTCCCTGCGGGTGGACCGCGCCGGACATGACGTCCCAGGTGTCGAGCACGAGGTGCTCGCCCTCGCCGCCGAACGTCGGGTCGGGCAGGCCGCCCGTGGCCACCACCACGACGTCCGGCTCCTCGGCCAGGACCGTCGCGACGTCGGCCCAGGTGCCGCAGCGCAGGTCGACGCCGTGGTGCTTGGCCTCGGAGACGCGCCAGTCGACGATGCCGATCAGGTCGCGCCGTCGCACCGAGGCCGAGGCGAGCCGCACCTGGCCGCCCGGGTGGTCCGAGGCCTCCAGCAACACCACCTCGTGGCCCCGCTCGCCGAGCACGCGCGCCGCCTCCAGACCGGCCGGACCGGCGCCGACCACGACCGCCCGCCGACGCCGGGGGGCCGCCGGCTGCACGTGCAGCAGCGTCCGCTCGCGACCGGTGGCGGCGTTGTGGATGCACGTGGCCTCGCCGGACCGGTAGATCGCGTCCAGGCAGTAGTTGGCGCCGACGCAGGGCCGGATCCGGTCCTCCTCGCCGGCCGCGACCTTGGCGACCAGGTGGGGGTCGGCCATCTGCGGGCGGGTCATGCCCACCAGGTCGAGCAGGCCCTCGCGGATCGCGTGGCGGGCGGTGGCGACGTCGGAGATCCGTGCGGCGTGCATCACCGGGACGCTGGTGGCACGGCGGATCTCGCCGGCGAAGTCGAGGAAGGGGGCGCTCGGGGTGCCCATCGAGGGGATCACCCGGGCCAGGGTCGCGTCGCTGCCGATGCTCCCGCGGATCACGCTGAGGAAGTCGACGCCGTCGTCGACGTACAGGCCCAGGGCGCGCAGCGCCTCCTCGCGCCCGAGCCCGTCGGCCGCGTCCTCGTCCATCGACATCCGCAGCCCGATGACGAAGTCCGGCCCGACCGCCGCGCGCACCGCCTGCACGACGCGCCGCGGGAACGCCGTCCGCTCCTCGAAGCCGCCGCCGAACGGGTCCTGGTCACGGTTGGTCGCCGGTGAGTGGAAGGCGTCGAAGAGGTGACCGTAGGACTGCAGCTCGATGCCGTCGAGCCCCGCGTCCCGGCAGCGCTGGGCGGCGCTCGCGTAGTCGGCGACGATCCGGTCGAGGTCCCACGCCTCGGCGACCTTGGGGACGCTGCGGTGGGCGGGCTCGCGCAGCGGCGAGGGGTGGACCAGGGGCAGCCAGTCCCCCGTGAAGTTGCTGGTGCGCCGCCCCAGGTGGGTCACCTGGCACATCACCGCGGCGCCCGCCTCGTGGACGTCGTCGGCGAGGCGCCGCAGCCACGGCACGATCTCGTCGCGGTAGAGCAGCAGGTTGCCGAACGCCGGCGGGCTGTCCGGCGAGACCACGGCGGACCCGCCGATCATGGTCAGGCCGACCCCGCCGACGGCCTTCTCGCGGTGGTAGAGGCGGTAGCGGTCCTTGGGCATCCCGTCCTCGGCGTACGCCGGTTCGTGGGAGGTGCTGACCACGCGGTTGCGCAGCGTCACGTGCTTGAGCCGGAACGGCTGGAGCAGCGGGTCGTGGGACGGCACGGTGCCAGTCTGGGAGCCGACCGGGGCCGGCGACCAGGCCGGGAAACTGCACCGGTTCGTGCAGAATCCCTGCATGATCGATCGCCGCCTGCAGGTGCTCCGGATGGTAGCCGCGTGCGGCACCGTCACCGGCGCCGCCGAGGCGCTGCACTACACCCCCTCGGCGGTCTCCCAGCAGCTGCGGTCGCTGAGCAGGGACCTCGGGGTGGAGCTCGTGGTCCAGGACGGGCGCCGGATCCGGTTGACCCCGGCCGCCCGGGTCCTGGTCGAGCGTTCCGACGACCTGTTCTCGGCCTGGGAGGAGGTCCGCGGCGACGTGGGCGCCGCGGACACCGGCGGCGTCGGCACGCTCCGGCTGTGCGGGTTCTCCACCGCGGCGTCGTCGCTGCTGCCGCAGGTGGCCCTGGCCGTCCGCGCCGTCCGCCCCCGCAGCCGGGTGCGCATCATCGAGGCCGACCCCGAGGAGTGCTTCGACCTGCTGCTGGCCGACGAGGCCGACGTGGCGGTGGTGGTGGCCACCGCCGCCGTCCCGGCCAGCACCGACCCCCGCTTCGAGCAGCACCACCTGCTGGAGGACCCCCTGGACCTGCTCGTGGCCACGACGCACCGGCTGGCCGGCGCGGAGTCCGTCCACCTCGGCGACCTGGCGCAGGAGACCTGGATCATGGACCGACCCGGTCGGCCCTACCACCAGCTGCTGCAGGCCGCCTGCGTCGCGGCGGGCTTCTCCCCCGCCGCCGCCCACGTCGCGACCGAGTGGGACACCGGCGCGGCCCTGGTCGCCGCCGGCCTCGGGGTCTCCCTCGTCCCGCGCCTGGCCCACCTCCCCGCCGACCACGCCGTGGTCCGGATCCCGCTGCGCGGCGCCCCGGCGCCCTCGCGCCACATCCTCACCGGGGTGCGCCGCGGCAGCTCGCGGCAGCCGCTGATCGCGCTCGCGCTCGCCGAGCTGGCCGCACGCGCCCGGGCGCGCTAGGGAACCACCACGAGCTTGCCGACGTGTCGTCGCAGGGCCAGGTCGCGCTGCGCCTGCGCCACGTCCTCCAGGGCGTACGTCGCCGCGACCACCGGACGCACCCGGCCCGACCTCGCCATCGCCACCAACCGGTCGAAGATCGCGGGCGTGTGCATCGTGGAGCCCACCAGCGAGCGGTTCGCGAGGTAGAGCCGACGCACGTCGAGGTGGACCTCCCACCCGTCCAGGGCGCCGGCCACCACCCACCGCCCACCCGGTCGCAGCAGCTCCAGGCCCTCGGCGACGAGCGGCCCCGCCACGACGTCGACCACGGCGTCGACACCTCCGGGAGCCGCCACGGCCGCGTCCTGGACCACCCGCCCCCGGCTGCGGTCCACCACCACGTCGGCACCGGCCGCACGGACGTCGTCCGCCTTGGTGCCGCTGCACACCGCCACCACCCGTGCCCCGAGGGACCGCGCGAGCTGCACGGCCGCCAGGCCCACGCCACCCGAGGCACCCGTGACCAGGACCGTCGTGCCCTCGCGGACTCCCCCGCGCTCGACCATCCCCAGCGCCGTCCCGTAGGCGATCGGCAGGCAGGCCAGCTCCACGTCGCTGAGCGGCGACCCGTCGACCCGGTGTGCTCGCGTGGCCGGCACCACGACGTGCTCGGCGAAGCCGCCGTCCCGCTCGCTGCCGAGGACGTCGGCGGGGCGGGCGTCGTCCTCGGGACCGTCGTACTCCGCCGGGTCCACGAGGACCCGCGACCCCACCAGACCCTCGTCGGCCGGGTCGCCGACCGCGACGACCGTGCCCGCGACGTCACCCCCCTGGATGCGGGGGAAGTCCAGCGGCCCGAGCCAGCCCGCGGCCCCGTCCGAGCCGTAGGCGCCCTCGCGCGTCCAGATGTCGGTGTTGTTGCACCCCGCGGCCCCGACGCGCACGACGACCTCGCCCGGCCGCGGCCCCGGGACCGGGACGCGCCGCAGCTCGATCGCGTCCAGCCCCCCGTGGCGCGTCGTCACCATCGCGCGCATCGACGACGGGAGGGTGGACGGCGACGGCCGCCCGGGGGACACCGCGCCTGGTCCGGTCATGCCCGCAGCCTGGCAGGCGTGGGCCCCGGTCCGCACCAGGGCGACCGCCTCGGCCGGTGCCAGCGCCTGGGGCTCGACCCGCAGGTGGCGCTCGTCCGGTGGCTCGGCGCACGGCGCCGGGCGCGTGCCGGACGCAGCTCAGCGACCGACGGCCTCCTCGAGGCGTACCAGGGTGTCGTCGAGCTGCTGCTCGGTGACGAGGGGGAACCCGATCTTGTCGAGCAGGGCCTTGTCGGTCACGTGCGACCAGTCGTAGGTGTGACGCACGAGGGTCGCGTCCGAGCCCTGGGCCTCCAGCTCCCACATCCACTCCCACCCGGGGGGCTCCTGACCGGCGGGCGCCGTACGCCAGGCGAGCAGCTTGTTGGGGTCGAAGCCCGTCACGTGGTTCTCGGTCCGGTACTCCCCTCCCATGTGGTCGCCGGCCATGTTCATGGTGAACACCTCGCCCGATCCCTGGATCCGGTTCGACTTCTCCACCGACCGGACGAAACCCGAACCGTCGAGCTCCACGTGACGCTCGGGGTTGGAGAGCACCTCGAAGATCTGCGCGCTCGGGGCGTTGATGGTGCGTTCGACGACGATCTTGGTCTCTGACATGGGCCGACCCTTGCTCGCCGTTCACGGCGATTCAAGGCCGCATCGGGCAACGGTGAGGTGGCAGGGTGTCGGCCAGCACGAACGGGGAGGTGCGCGCATGTCGAGATCTCGCCTGGTCGACCTCGCCCACGACGTGCAGAGGCTGCCCTACCGGTGGCCGGCGCCGCCCGACGCTGCCAGCACGGAGCGTGCCGGCGCCGGCACGTGCGCCGGCAAGCACGCGCTGCTGGCTCAGCGCCTGGCCTCGGTGGGTCTCGTGAGTGGCCCGCTCGTCGTCGTGGGTCCGCTGGCACCTCCGATCTGGCCCGACCTGGTCGGAGAGGCGGACGGCCTCCTCGAGGTGCACGAGTGCCTCACCGTCGTCACGCCGTGGGCAGGCCCCGTGACCGTCGACGTCACCTGGCACCCTGCTGCCGTCGCGGCCGGGTTGCCAGGACTGGCGCCCGACTGGGACGGCTCGAGCGACACCCCGACAGCCGTCGCACCGGTCGGCCCTGGTCACGCCGTGGACCGCACGTCGCTGCGCGGCGCCAAGGAGAAGCTGCGCGAGCGCCTGTACAGCCGCGAGGAGAGGGCGCGTCGCGATCGCATCCTCCGCGAGATCGCGGCCCGCGCGCTCCGGCTCTGAGGCCGTCCGCCCGCACGCGGCACGCCCTGAGCCGCGTCTCCGCAGGCCGTGCGGGTGCACCGGTCGGGCCGGCAGGACGTGACCCTGCGACCCCGTGTCGAGTCCGGGCGGCGTCGGCTCCCCGCGGACCCGAGCCCGAGCCCGAGCCCGAGCCCACTGGACGATGACACGCGTGGTCAGCGTCTCAGCGAGACCGACGGCGTCGTGACCGGGCGATCCGGCCGGTGCCCGCGCGGAACACCGGCCCAGGGCACGAGGTCCGACCGTCGTCGTCCGGTCGCCCCCGTCGACGTGACCTTGGGCCCTGGCACGTCGACCCGGCACCCGGTGGGCTGGGCGGGCCGTCACACGGCGTCGCGTGGGAGGTGGGTGCCATCAGCTCGCCCCCAGGACGTGTGCCCTCCCGCAACCGCACCGTCGACCTGGTCCGTGTCGGCTCGATCCTGGTCGTCGTGGCCGGGCACTGGCTGATGCAGGGCCTGTGGGTGGACGAGACCCACCACCTGCACCGCCGTGGCCTCCTCGAGCTGGCGACCTGGACGCACCCCCTGACCTGGCTCCTGCAGGTGATGCCACTGGTCTTCCTCGTCGGCGGCTTCGCCAACGGCACGTCCTGGTCGTCCGCCCGCTCCCGGGGAGTCCCGTACGGCGCCTGGTTGGCCCACCGCGCCGCGCGCCTGACCCGGCCGATGGTGCAGCTGATCCTCGCGTGGGCGGGCGTCGTGGCCCTCGCGCCGGTCCTCTCGCTGCCGGCGGACTGGGTGCGCGTCGCCGCTCGTGCCGCGCTGGTGCCCACCTGGTTCCTGGCGGTCTACCTGGTCGTCGTCGCCCTCACCCCCCTCTGTCTCGCGGCGTGGGACCGCTGGCGATGGCGCTCCGTGCTCGGTCTCGCTGCCGGGGCCGCCGTGCTGGACCTCGTCGGCGTCGTCACCGGGCACACCTGGTGGAGCGCCCCCAACGTCGCGCTCGTCTGGCTCGGCTGCCACCAGCTGGGCCTGGCCTGGCGCGAGGGCCGCGTCCCACGGCCGCGGGTCCTGGCGCTGGCCCTCGCGGGATGCGCGGGCCTGCTGCTGGTGCTCGTCACCTGGGGCCCGTACGCCGTGTCGATGGTCGGCCTGCGCGGCTTCGGCACGGACAACACGGTGCCGCCCCACGTCACGCTGCTGCTCCTGGGCACGGCGCAGGCGTGCCTGGTCCTGCTCGCCGATCCCTGGCTCGACCGTGCCTGCTCGCACCCGTTGGTATGGGTCTGCGTGGTCGCCGTCGAGACGCGCGCCATGACCGTCTACCTGTGGCACATGACCGCCCTGGGCCTGGTGGCCGGCGCCTCCGTGGCCTCGGGCGGCCTCGGGCTGGGCCCGAGGCCGGACAGTGCGGCGTGGTGGTGGTCCCGGCCTGCCTGGATCCTCGCCCTCGCCGCGACTACCGCCGTGCTCGTGGCTGCCACCGGGCGGTGGGAGACCCCACTGCCACCGGCGACGACCCGACGGGTGGCACCGGCGCTGCCGTGGGCGGCCATCGTCGTGGCCAGTGCATGCCTGGGGCTGCTGGCACGGGAGGTGCCCACCGAGCGACCCTGGCTGGCGGCCGCGCTGCTGCTCGGTCCGGTGCTCGCCCACCAGGCCCTGCACGGCGCCGCGGGACGAGACCCGCGTGGACGCTCGCACCACCGGGACGGGTCGGGGGTCCTCGACCCACGGGACTCCGGTCCCTCCCCGAGAACCCCGCCGCGGTCCACGCTCGCACCATGAGCCCACCCACGTCGTCGGTGACGCACGAGCTGGTCCGCACAGCCTGCCTCGCACCCAGCGTCCACAACTCGCAACCGTGGTCCTGGCGGATCCCCGCCCCGGACGTCGTCGAGCTCTACGCCGACCGGTCACGTCAGCTCGCCGACACCGACCCCCTGGGTCGTGAGCTGCGGCTCAGCTGCGGTGCGGCACTGCACCACCTCACGGTGGCGGCTCGCGCGTTCGGGTTCGAGCCCCACGTCGAGGTGGTGCTGGAGGCAGACCGGTCCACCGATCTCCTGGCCCGGACGTCCCTGGTCCCGGCCCAGGCGACCGAGACCGACGTGACGCTGCTCGCAGCGCTCGAGAACCGGGTGACCGACCGTCGCGCCTTCACCGACTGGGAGGTGCCCCTCCCGCGGCTCGTGCACCTCGCGGACGAGACGACGCCCTGGGGTGCGCACGCGCGCGTCCTCCACGAGACGGGCGAGGTGCAGCGGACCGAGGCACTGCTGGAGGAGGCCCGACGCGGCCTCCTCACCGACACGACCCTGGGGGCGGAGCAGCAGGCGTGGCTCGACCGAGGCCCCCACGACGGCGTTCCGAGCGACAGCGCACGCCCGCGGCAGCGCGACGCCGACCCCGCCCGGCCCACCCGCTTCGACCGGTGGACCGTGCCTCCCCATGCGTCCTCACCGGGTGGAGCACCGGAGCCCGAGCAGGGCCGCCTGCTGGGTGTGTACACCGCCGCCGACGACCCGCTCGCCTGGTTGCGGTCGGGCATGGCCTTGAGTGCCGTGTGGCTCGAGGCGACGCGACAGGGTCTGGCTGTCGCACCGCAGACCCACGCGCTCGAGCAGCCCCGGCTGCGCTCGCAGCTGCGTCACGACGTCTTCGACGACCTCGGGTGGCCCCAGGTCGTGCTGCGGGTCGGATGGCCGCAGTCGCGTCACCACCTGCTCCCCCACACCCCCCGGCGCCCGCTGTCCGAGGTCGTGCGTGCCTGAGCCACCGGGCCAGAGGTCCCTGGTGAGCCCCGCGGCACGACGCCACAGTGGAGCGATGGCCGACCCCGTCCGTCGCGTCGCTCGCGATCCGGTGACGCGCGCCCGAGGGCACCGCGCCGCGCTGCGGGCCCTGGCCACCCGGCTGTCCGAGGAGTACGCCGACGTGGCCACGCCCGGCCGGGTCGTCGCGGCGGCCCACCGGGCCGACCGGGCGTGCCGCGCCTCGGGAGATGGCGGTCTCGCTGACGTCGAGGAGCGCCTGCGCACGCTCCTGGACGCGTTGCGGAGTCGACGGGACCTCCTCCCCCGGGTCCGTCTCCCCGCGCCCGTGGTGCCCCACCCGCGGCGCGCCACCCCGGACCCGTGAGCGCACCTGGTCCTGCGCCCTCGCGCACGCCCGTCGCTCCACCGGCCCGGTGGCCGACCTCCGTCGTGCTGCTCGTCCTGGTCGCCCAGGACCGCTCGGACCCGCTGGTCGGGCGCGAGCTGGCTGCGCATGCGCGGCACGACGGGCTCGTCGTACGGGCGCACCGCCGCCGCGAGGACGTCCCGGCGGGGCCGGTCGGTGTCGAGCACGGACGCAGACCCCCACGGCTCGAGGCGAGCGTCCCACGTCGCGGCGATCCGCGGGCTCGCGTCCGACACCGTCCCGGCGGCGCTCACCAGGGTCCGTCCCGCCACCCGACGACGAGACCCACCCCCGCGCGACGTAGGTGGGCCAGGCTGAAGTCCAGGAAGCCCGGGTCCACGGGCTTCTTCGGCTCAGGACGTGGCGGCCGGGGACGGAGCGTCACGCCGCTGCCCGCGCGTGCGACGACCGGGCACGCCCACGGGCACCACCATCACCGGCCACGACGCGTGCTCGACCACGTGCACCGACGTGGAGCCGGCACCCCGCGCCAGCTGCCGCGGGAGCGACCGCTGGTGACCGCCGACGACGACGAGATCGGGCTCGCCGTCCAGGGCCACCAGTGCCGCCCGCACGGACCCGGTCCTCACCTGCGTGCTGACGACCACGTCGGGGTAGGTCTGGGCGAGGCCTGCCACGGCCTCGGCCAGCGCGAGGCTCGCCTGCTCGCGACTCTCGTGCCGGCCCGCGACCAGCTCCTCGCGCGAGAGCGCGAAGGCTGCGTCCTCGACGCAGTGCACGACGGTCAGCGCACGGCCGGTCAGGTCCGCCTGTCGCCAGGCGGCCGCGAGGACCGGCTGTGACTCCTGCGCCGCGTCGGCCGCGACGACGATCCCGCCCGCGTGCCCGGCGGACGTGCCCGGGCGGTGGACCACGACGGGGCAGCTCGCGTGCTTGACGAGCGTGACTCCGACCGACCCGAGGACGAAGCTGCGCAGGGGGCCGCGCCCGTGCGTGCCCACGACGACCAGTGCGGCCTCCTCCGACCGTCGCAGGAGCGCCTGACCGGCGTTGTCCAGCTCGTAGTCGGTGTCCACCTCCACCCGAGGTGCGACCTGGGCGACCAGCGCGCGCCCCGCCTCGAGGATCGCGGTGCCCTCCCGTCGGAGCAGGGCCTGGACCTCGACCGAGCTGACGACCGATGCATCGCCGAACGCGGCGCTCACGCTCGCGGCGTGCACCAGGGTCAGGCGCCGGCCCTCGAGCGACGCCTGGCCCGCGGCCCAGCGCAGGGCGTGCGTGGCCGACTCCGACCCGTCCAGGCCGACGACGACCGGTCCTCGTTGCATGCTCATGGTTCCCCGTCCTCTCGCGCGGCGACGTCGCCACCTCCCGTCCAGGGTGCGGCGGAGACGGCGCGGACGGCAGGGCGTGGCGTCCTGACCCGTCGGGACGAACGGCTCTGCTGACGCCGGGTCGACCCGCACGACAGGTCGGGACCACGACCTCCGCGCCGGGCCGTGGC
Organism: Nocardioides aurantiacus; assembly: GCF_003752505.1. Classification (NCBI taxonomy): domain Bacteria; kingdom Bacillati; phylum Actinomycetota; class Actinomycetes; order Propionibacteriales; family Nocardioidaceae; genus Nocardioides; species Nocardioides aurantiacus. The sequence goes on from NZ_RKHO01000001.1 coordinate 1,761,642, forward strand.
CGACCGGTGCGGCCCCGTCCCAGCCCCGCGCCACGGCCCTAGGTCGACCTGGGCGAGGACGTTCGCCCCCTCCCGGCTGCTCCGGGAGCGCCCAGGGTGGGAGCCAGCAACACCCCACGAGGAGGCCACCATGCACGCGCTCGTCTACCACGGTGCCGGACGACACAGCTGGGACGAGGTCCCCGACCCGTCCCTCCAGGACGACACCGACGTCATCGTCGGCATCGACGCCGTCACGATCTGCGGCACCGACCTGCACGTCCTGCGCGGCGACCTCCCCGAGGTCGCGCCCGGCCGCGTGCTGGGGCACGAGGCCGTGGGCACGGTCGAGGAGGTCGGACCGGCCGTCCGCCAGGTCAGGCCGGGCGACCGGGTGCTGGTGTCGTGCATCTCGGCCTGCGGCAGCTGCCGTGCCTGCCGCCGCGCGCGCTACGGGCAGTGCAGCGGGGGTGGCGGCTGGCGACTGGGTCACACCCTCGACGGCGTGCAGGCGGAGTACGCCCGGGTGCCGTTCGCGGACTGGTCCACCTACCGGTTGCCGCGGTCGGTGGACGACGAGAGCGCCGTGCTGCTGGCGGACGTCCTGCCGACCGCCTACGAGGTGGGCGTGCTGAACGGCCACGTGGGGCCCGGTGACGTCGTCGTGGTGGTGGGCGCCGGCCCCATCGGCCTCGCCACGGTCGTGACGGCGCGACTGTTCTCCCCCGGTCGCATCGTCGTGGTCGACCCCGCCGCACCACGTCGGGACGCGGCCGCTGCCCTCGGGGCCGACGTCGTCGTGGGCGACGAGCCCGACTCCGTCCAGGAGCTGGTGGCCAGCCTCACCGACGGCGAGGGCGCTGACGTCGTCGTCGAGGCGGTCGGCGCACCCGAGAGCTTCGAGCTGTGCACGCGGCTCGTGCGCGCCGGTGGCCGGGTCGCCAACGTCGGGGTCCACGGCGCCCCCGCGTCGTTGCACCTGGAGTCGCTGTGGGGCAGCGACCTCACCATCACCACCGGCCTCGTCGACACCGGCACCATCCCCACCCTGCTGCGCCTGGTCGCCGACGGACGGCTCGACCCCACGTCCCTGGTGACGCACCGATTCGGCCTGACCGAGATCGGACGTGCGTACGACGTGTTCGCCCGTCCCGCCGAGACCGGGGCCGTCAAGGTCGTGCTGAGCCGCTGAGTGGGCTGGCCCCGCGGGGGCATCACTGCCGGGGGTCGCTCCCCTGCTCGCCCACCCTCTCGTGGACGAAGCGTCCGAGCGCGTCCGCGTCGCCCGACGCCAACCACCGCTGCACCCCGGTCGGGTCACGGCGCTCGAGCTCGTCCAGGCACGCCCGCCGCAGGTCGAGCAGCAGGTCGAGGGTCGTGGGCTCCGTGCGCCGGCCCAGCTCACGCGACGTGGCCAGCCACAGCCGCACCAGGCGACGGGTCGTGCACCCGGACAGCTGCCCGGGGCCACGCGGCAGCGGTCGCGCGTCGTCCGCCTCGGCCGACCGCCAGGACCGGGCGCGGACGATCTGGTGCAGCGAGGGTGCCGACCCGCTCGGCCGCTGCGTGCGCAGGTGCCGGCGGAGCCGCTCCCACGACGGCGGAGTCGTGAGCACGACCAGGGCCCACGGCGCCAGCGTCCACGGTCCCAGCAGCTCGACCGACCCTGCCAGCAGGGGGACGGCTGCGGCGACGAGCAGCGCCGGCACCACGGTGCGGTGGGGATCCCGTCCTGTCGCGTACGCCACGATCACGGCGTTCAGGCCGACGAGGGCCCAGGCGGTCAGGAAGGTCGCCAGGACCAGCGCCGCGCCCAGGGTGATCGATCCGAGCGTCCCTGCGGCCACCAGTCCGACGACCCAGGCCCACCACCACACCCGGAGCAGCGCCACGGCGGCACGCGCCGACCACCGGGACCGCGGCACCCCCGGGCCGCTCACGGGACCGTGGGGGCCGGTTCCGCGACCGCAGCCGTGGGACGGACGTGGCCGGAGGCCTGCCACGGCAGCGTGGGGCCGGCCGACGCGGCGCCCCCCTCCGGCGACACGTCCACGCTGACGTGGTCGCGCGTGATGGTGCCCTGCGACTGGATGGGCATCGTGACGACGAGCACGAGGCTCGACCAGATGGCGACGGGCATGGCGCGCACTCCTCAGGACGGTGGGCCGGACGTGGCCGGAAGCCGGCCGCGATCGGTGTCCCGGGAACCGGGCGTCTCGGCGCGTCCGGTGACCACCTCGATGGTCACGATCCCGGCGTTCTCACCCATGTCGGTCCCCCTGCCGCCGCGTGGGGCCACCTGCTCATCAGACCGACCGTCACGGCCGTGCCGACAGGGCCGAGGGGCCTGGCGGCGCGGGGCTCAGGTCCCTGCTCCGGCCCCACGCACCAGGCCAGGCTGGGGCCCGAGGTCGCGTGGGCGACCCTGCGGGCAGGACCGAGGAGGAACCGTGCACACCACACCGGGGACCATCGTGGTCGGCGTCGACGGCTCGGAGCACGCCGACCGGGCGGCCCGCTGGGCGGCCGAGCAGGCGGCCGCCGAGCACCGGACGGTGACGCTCGTGCACACCGTGAGCGCCGTGACACCGACCTACCTCGACGCCGCCCTCGCCGACCCCCGCACGGCACGCTCGAGGTTGCAGGCCGGCGGCGAACAGGTGCTCGACGCTGCCGCCGCGGTCGTGGACGCGGCAGCACCGGGTCTCGAGGTCCGCCGGGTGTTCGAGCTCGTGGACACCCGCCAAGGTCTGCTGCAGCTGTCCGAGGACGCCGCCATGGTGGTCGTCGGCTCCCGTGGCCGGGGGCCGTTGCGGTCGCTGCTCCTGGGCTCGGTGTCGGCGGCCCTGGTCCGGCACGCGAGCTGTCCGGTCACCGTGGTGCGTCCCGAGCGCGGCGGGACGCCGCGCCACGGTGTCGTGGTGGGGCTGGACGGCTCGGCGGAGTCCCTCCCGGTGCTCGAGCACGCCTACCGCCAGGCGTCGCTCCACGCCCATCGACTCACGATCCTCCACTGCAGGTGGGACGTCGCACCGGGCACCGCAACTGCCTACCTCGTCCCGGACGACCTGGCCCTGGCCGACGACGAGCCCGAGGGCCTCGGTCTCGCCGAGGCGACGGCCGGAATGGCCGAGAAGTACCCCGACATGCGGGCCCGTGCGCGGCTGGGACAGGGGCGGGCGGAGGACGTGCTGGCCCACCTCTCGCACAGCATGGACCTCGTCGTGGTCGGCACCCACCACCACGGCCGCGGCCACCGCGCCCTGGTCGGCTCGGTGTCCGCCGCGGTCGTCGAGCACGCCTGGTGTCCCGTCACCGTCGTCCCCATGGCGGGGTCCTAGAGGTGGGCACGCATACCGGGCCGTGGCTCGGGATCCTCGCGCCGTACGCCCTGGGAGGTCCGGCGCCCAGCACGTTCCTGCGACCCGCGGTCCAGGCCTGCTAGCGGAGTGGGACCGACCAGGTCACCACGGTGCCCTGGGGGGACGACTCCACGCGGCACGAGCCGCCGAGCTGGGCCGCACGCTCGCGCATGTTGCCGAGCCCGCTCTCGGACGCGGTGGCCGGGATGCCCGTGCCGGTGTCGGAGACGACCAGGTCGAGCTGCTCGCCGGCCGTCACCTCCACGCTGATGCTCCTCGCCCCGGAGTGCCGCACCGCGTTCGACAGCGCCTCGGACAGCACGGCGAGCAGGTGGGGCGCCAGCTGGTGGTCCACGACGGTGCGCAGCGGACCGGTCAGCATCAGCCGCGGCCGGAACTGCAACGTCGTCGCGGCCCGGTCCACCAGCCCGGTGATCTCGGTCTGGATGTCCCCCGCGCCCTGCCCGGCGCCCAGGTCGAAGATCGAGCGACGGATGTCACCGATGGTGGCGTCGAGGTCCCTGATGGCCTGCTCCAACCGTTCCCTGACACGGGGAGACCCGGCCAACGGCACCACGCTCTGCAGGCTGAGACCCACCGCGAAGAGACGCTGGATGACCAGGTCGTGAAGGTCGCGTCCGATGCGGTCCCGGTCCTCGAAGAGGCTCAGCCGCTGGTGGGCCTCCCGTGCCCGCAGCACGGTCATCGCCAGCGCGGCCTGCTCGGCGAAGCCCTCCGGGAGCCGCGGGTCGACGATCCGGAACAGGTGCTGGTGCTCCGGCGACCAGGCCAGCGCCAGCGCGCCCTCGACGTGCCGCCCCGAGCGCAGTGGCACCACGACCGCAGGACCCAGGACCGGCCACCCCGGCAGGTCGCCGGGCACGAGCGCCCGTGGGTCGCGGCGGACGTCGACGACGGTGATCGACTCACCGCCCCGCACCACCGTGGCCGTCAACGACTGCTCCAGCGGCAGCCGACGCAGGTCCTCCGGAGAGACGCGGGGACCACTCACCGCCCTGACCTCCAGCGAGCCGTCGGTGTCGACGACGACCCAGGCGACGTCGGCGGCCGCGGCGGCGCGGGCCCGGTCGGCGATCACCTGCAGCGAGTCGGACCCGGCGGCGTCGGCACCCGAGAGCACGGCGGTGACCTCGGCGGTCGCCGCCAACCAGTTCTCGCGACGTCCGGCCTCCTCGTAGAGCCGTGCGTTCTCGATGGCGACACCCGCGGCGGAGGCCAGGGCGACCACCACGTCCTCGTCCAGGTCGTCGAAGTCGCCGCCCCCGGACTTCTCGGTCAGGTAGAGGTTGCCGAACACCCGGTCGCGCGTCCGCACCGGGACACCGAGGAAGGAGTGCATCGGCGGGTGGCCGGCCGGGAACCCGAAGGACTCCGGGTGCGCGCCGAGGTCGTGCAGCCGCAACGGCTCGGGTCGGTCGATGAGGAGCCCGAGGATGCCGTGCCCGGTGGGGAGGTGCCCGATCTCGACGACCTGCGACTCCGCCATGCCGCGGTGGATGAACGTGCGCAGGCCCTGCCGGGGCGGGGTGTCCAGGACCCCGAGCGCGGTGTACCGCGCCCCGGTCAGCTCGCGTGCGATCTCCACGATGCGGGCCAGCACGCCGTCCAGCGTGAGGTCGGCCGACATGGAGACCACGGCACTGAGCAGCAGCCGCAGCCGGGCCCGCTCCTCCCCGGGGGCGTGCTCGTCCGGGGCCGGGCTCACCGCTGCGGGTGCTTGAGCGAGAAGATCGCCGCCTGGGTGCGGCTCTCGAGCCCCAGCTTGGCCAGCATCGACGACACGTAGTTCTTCACCGTCTTCTCGGCGAGGAACATGGCCTCGGCCATCTGACGGTTCGTCATGCCCTCGCCGATGAGCCCGAGGATGCGCAGCTCCTGCTCGGTCAGCTGCTCCAGCGCCGGGTCGGACCGGGGCCCCTCGCGCAGCCGTTCCAGCACCTGGGCGGTGACCGCGGGGTCGAGCATCGACTGCCCGGCTGCCACCCGTCGTACGGTGTCGAGGAGGTCGTTGCCGCCGACCTGCTTGAGGATGTAGCCCGCCGCGCCGGCCATGATGGCGGCGAACAGCGCGTCGTCGTCGTCGTACGAGGTCAGGATCAGTGCCTTGATCTCGGGGTTGCGCGACCGGATCTCGCGGCACACGTCGATCCCCGAACCGTCCGGCAGCCGGGCGTCGAGGATCGCCACGTGGGGCCGGGTCGCCGGTATCCGACGCTGCGCCTCGGCCGCGAGGCCGGACTCCCCCACGACGACGATGTCGTCCGTGCTCTCCAGCAGGTCCCGGATCCCGCGTCGGACGATCTCGTGGTCGTCGAGCAGGTACACGCGCACTGGATCCGCGCTGCCGGGGGTGGACGCGTCAGCCATGGTGCGAATCTAGTCCTCCCCGGCCGTGGTGGCGATGGCCCCGGACCTCGGCCTCCAGGACCTTCGACCCTGCTCGGGCGACGCGGCGAATACGACCCTGGGGCTCGGAGACGCACCGACACCGGCAGGGGTGGGGACCATGCGCGCGGAGGAGGTGGCGGGCACGCTCACCGCCCTGCTGGACCCCGTCCGCGCGGGCGGGCACGACGTCGTCATGGCCCGGCCCGAGGTCGCCGGGCTGCTGCTCGGCGGAGTGCCGTGACCGCGCCCGCCGTGGAACAGCTGCGGCGGGTGGTCGAGCTGGCGTGCCGGGCCCCCAGCGTGCACAACAGCCAGCCGTGGCGGTGGCGTGCCCACGACGGAGGCTCCCTCGAGCTGTGGGCCGATCGCTCACGACAGCTGACCATCGCCGATCCGCAGGGGCGCGATCTGGCCCTCAGCTGCGGCGCCGCCATCCACCACGCCGTCACGTGCGGTCCGGCCCTGGGCCTGTGGGGCCGCGTCGAGCTCGCGCCCGACCCCTCCCGGACCGACCTGCTGGCCCGGCTCGGCTTCGAGGTGGGAGTCGTCGCTGCCGACGCAGCGGACCGGCTGCTGACCCTCGAACGGCGGTCCACCGACCGGCGTCGCTTCACCCGCTGGCCCGTCCCGCGGCCGCGGCTGCTGGAGCTGGCGGCCGCGGCGGTGCCGTGGGGTGCCTCGGCGGTCCCCGTCACCGCGTCGGGCGAGCGAGCCCGCGCCGAGGTGCTCGTGCTGCGCGCCCAGGAGGAGCAGGCTCGGGATCCGGCGCTGGTGGAGGAGCAGCGGGGGTGGCTGGACCACGGCCGGGCCGACGGCATCGTCGGCCGGGTCGCCGCACCGACGCGCAGCCCGCGTCCCGAGCTCCCCCACCGCTCCCGGTCCGACACCACGGACCTCGTGCCCCGGCTGCTGGACGGCACGGACGGGCTGCTCGTGCTGTGCACGGCGAGTGACGACCAGCTCCACTGGCTACGCGCCGGCGCCGCCTTGAGCGCGGTGTGGTTCGGGGCCACGCGGAGCGGTCTGTCCCTGGTGCCCCTCAGCCAGGTCGTGGAGGTCGCGACGACCCGACGCGACCTCCGGCGCGAGGTCCTGTCCGGCGCGGCGCACCCGCAGCTGCTGCTGCGCGTCGGCTGGCAGGAGATCGGACGCGCCACGATGCCGCGCACTCCACGCCGACCTCTGCACGAGGTGCTCGACTGGCTCTAGGTCGCCCGACGCCCGGGACCATGGCCCCCGCGCGACGACGGCGTCGTCCCGAGCGGCCGCGGGACGGCCGCGTCCCGTCCCACCGGGTCCACGACCACGACCGGGCAGCTCGCGTGGTTCAGCACCGCCCGGGTCACCGGTCCCAGGTGCGAGCCCCACGGCAGCGTCGGCTCGTGCCGGCCCACCACGACGCGTCCCACGTCGTGCGACTGGGCCACCAGGACGTCCGCCGGCCGACCGTGGACCACCACCACCTCGTGCGGAACCTGCTCGAACTCCGCCACCAGGTCGGCGAAGCCGTGTCGCAGCTGCGCGGCGAGCGCCGACGACTGCGCGCGCTCCACCTGGCTGCCGAACGCGTCGACGTCGAAGGCCGGTGACCAGAACCACGCCTGCACCAGTCGGACGCGTCCTCCGACGAGCCGGGCCTGCTCGAAGGCGTGCCGCACCACCTGGGCCGAGCTGACCGGGTCCTCCACCCCGACCACGACCACGTCGCTCGGGGCGGGGTCCTCACCCCACCCGTCCGGTACGGCGACCACCGGGGCGTGGGCCCGGGAGGCGACTCCGTTGGTGACCGAGAGGGTCGGGACCGCGTGGGTCCGTCCCATCCGGTGGTGCTGCAGCACCACGAGGGCGGCGTGCTCGCTCACCCCCACCAGGGCACCGACCACCGGGCCGTGCGCGATCTCGGTGCTGACCGTCGCCGTGGCGTCGAGGAGCTCGGTGACGCGGCGTCCGCACTCGTGGAGGAACTCGGCCCCGATGCGTCGCCACTCGCCCTCCACCAGGTGCACGTCCACGTCGCCGGTCGGGCCTACCCACAGCGGCCCCACCGCCACGGCGAGGTGCACCCCGCACCCTCGACGCCGGGCCTCCGCGGCGGCCAGCTCGAGCGAGGCCGTGCAGTCCTCACCCGGGCTGACGCACACCAGCACCTTGTGCGGCTCGATGTCCATCATCGTCGTCTCCCTCGTCCCGCGGTCACTCCTACCGGAGCAGCGCCCCGTCGTGCTCCAGCTGCAGCTGCTGGACGCCGGGCGACTCGTCGGCCTGGGGCTCGATCTCGACGGGGCAGGCGCTGTGGCGCAGCAGTGCCCGTGCGGTGCTGCCGATGTGGCCGACGGGGAAGGCCCGCGGACGACGGGCCAGCAGCACGAGGTCGGACTCGTGCGTGGCGTCGCAGAGCACCCGGGCCGGCTGCCCGTGCACCACCCGGACCTCGAGCTCGACGTGCGGGTGCTGGTCCAGGAGCGGTGCCACCTCGAGCCCGATCGCGTCCCGGGCGCGGCTCTCCCACTCCGAGGTGTCGGCCCGGTCCAGCACCAGGTCGTCGTAGACCCGTCCGAGCTCCCAGGCGTGGAGCACCAGCAAGCGGTCGCCACGCTGGGAGGCCAGCTCGAAACCCCGCCGCAGCAGCCGGTGCGAGTGCTCGGTGGACTTGATCCCCACCAGCACCTGGCCCCGCGGGGCCGGGGCCACGTGGTCGGCCGACACGGCCACCACCGGGCAGCTCGCGCGCGCCGCGACCGCGGTGACCGTGGTGCCGGTCAGGATCCGGTCGAGGCTCGGTCCCCGTTCGTGCCCCAGCACCAGCAGCGCGGCCTCGCGTCCGGTGTCGACCAGTCTCTGGATGCGCGGCCCCGCCAGCAGCGACGTCGTCACCACGTCCTCCCGCAGCACCTCCAGCGCGGTGGCCCGGGCCTGGGTGAGCAGGGTCTCCCCCGCGTCGTCGAGGTCGAGCGGGACCAGGGGTGCCATCGGGCTGATGGGGACGTAGGAGGGCACCACGTGCACCAGCCGCAGTCGGGCACCGTCTCGGTGGGCCTCCCGGGCGGCCCACCGCACCGCGGCGTTGCTGCCCACGGACCAGTCGACCCCCACGACGTACGTCGGGTCAGTGCTCATCTCGAAGTCCTCTCGCTGGGTGAGGTCTCCACGCTCGTGTCCGGTCGGGGCGGGGGCCAGGGCCCGTCGTCACCGCGGGGTGGGACGTTGGGCCCCGTCTCCCCCCGTCATGAGGGCGTCGGACCGCCGGCCGGTCGAGCGAGACGTGGCCGTGCGTGGTCGCTCCTGGCTCGCGCCCGCCTGCAGCCACCGGGGCAGGGGCGCCCGCTACGACCACGGAGGACGTTGTTCCCTGCCCGGCGCGGCCGGTGGGTCCTAGCCTCGCGTGCAGGGGGCGGGGGTGCGCCTCCACTGCTCTCGGCCGAACTCCTGTGGGGGCGACATGTCACACGACTGGTACACGACGAGCGCGGCCGGGCTCCTGGTGCGGGGCGTGGTGGCCATGGCCTTCGGCGTCGTCGTCATGGTCTCGCCGGTGACCTCCGGCCTGACGTTCGTGATGTTGTGGGCTTCTGGGTCCTCGTGGACGCCGTGGGTGCGCTGGTCCAGTCGGTGCGGCCCGGCACGACCGGCCGGATCTGGTTCGGGCTGCTCGGTGGCCTCGGTCTCGTCGCCGCGGTGCTGGCGATCGTGACGCCGGCGATGACCGCGGTGGCCGCGACCTGGGCCGTCGGGGTCTGGTTGGCGTTCCGCGGAGGCGTGGAGCTGTTCGGCGCCGTCGGTGCCACCGTCGACACGTCGCGGTGGTTGCTCGTCGTCAGTGGCGGCATCTCGGTTCTGGTGGGCGTGCTGCTGGCGGCGAACCCGGGCCGCGCAGCCATCGCGCTCGCCACGTGGTTCGGCGTCGCCCTGCTGGTGTGGGGTGTCATCCACCTGGGTCTCGCCCACGTCGTGCACCGACATGCCCGAGACCGGACGGTCACGACCGGGCGAACCGTCGACCGGTGAGGCTGGTCGGCTCGATCTGCACGACGTTGTACCGGGGGGTCTCGGGCCGGTCCCAGGGCAGGGTCAGCAGGTCGTCCACCAGGTGGGCCTCGTCCTCGGGGAGCAGCCGGGCGGTCCCGCGGACGACCACGCTCGTGGCGAGCCGATCGTCGTGGCTGTCCACCTCCAGGGCGACGGCCGATCCCATCACCACCCCCAGCAGCTTGGTGCCCTCCTCGGTGAGGAAGTAGAGGTGGCCGCCACGGATGGTGAAGGTGATCGGCAGGATGTGGATCTCGTCGACCACGGCGAAGGCCAGCCGCCCGACGTCGGCGACGCGCAGCTCCTCCCAGCACTCGGTCTGGCTCAGCTCCTCGACGACGGACGTCTCGCTCATGGTGTCCTCCTCTTTCCCGGCTCCACCTCACCGCGCCCCCGACCGCACGGTCAGGGACGTGGGTCACCACTCACCGGGACCTCCGTCGCCGTGGGAGAGGGTCCAGCCGGGCCCGTCCCGCTCAGCTGGTGCTCGAGGTGGTGCAGGACGCGGCCCCCCGGTGGCCGTGCCGAGGCGCAGATCAGGATGCGCGGCCGCGACCGGGCGTCGAGCCCTCCCCGGTCGGGTCCCGACGGGTGACGACCTTGGTCCCTACAGCCGGGCAGACCGCTCGCGCAGGATCGCAGGGACCACCACCGAGGAGGGCCCATGACCGCGACGACCTGTCCCGTCCACGTCGACGCCGAGCTCGACGCGGGTCTCAGCCGCTGGCTGTGGCTGGTCACGTGGCTGCTCGTGATCCCGCACCACGTCGTCCTCGCCTTCCTGTGGCTGGCCTCCGCGGTGCGCAGCGTGGTGGCGTCGGAGCAGGGCGGTCACGAACCGGGGTACGGCACCACCTCCACGCCGCCACCGCCGCGGGGCGGGCCCGCCACGGCGCCGCTGCCGCCACGGCCCCACGACTCCGGCTGGACCGCCGGCCGCGTCGTGTCGCTGACCCTCGGGGCGCTCCTGGTGGCCTCGGCCGTGGGACTGGGGCTGCCTGCCGGTGCTCTGGCTGCGGCCGACCTCGGGGGCCGCGACGACGAGGGGTTCGTGACGAGCGACGAGCAGCCGATCACGACCCCGACGTACGCCCTGGTGTCCTCCAACCTGGAGCTGCACGCAGACGCACCCCCGACGCTCACCCCGTCGGCACTGCTGGGTGACACCCGGCTGAGCGTCGACCCGGCGGGGGCGCGGCCGCTGTTCGTCGGCATCGCCCCCACCGCCGCCGCCGAGGACTACCTGCGCGACGTCGAGCGGGACGTGCTCACCGACGTCCGGGCGGGCGAACCCGTGCTGCTGCGACGGGGGGATGCGGCGCCCACGTCGCCACCGGGAGAGGTGGGGATCTGGGCAGCACGCAGCTCGGGCCTCGGGGAGCAGAGCCTCACCTGGACCCCCGAGGAAGGCGACTGGACGGTGGTCGTGATGAACGCCGACGGCAGCGCCGGTGTCGACGTCCAGGCCGCGGCCGGCGCCGAGGTCCCGGCCCTGGGACGCCTGGTGTGGAGCCTCCTGGCGGTGGCACTGCTGGTGCTCCTGGCCGGCGTCGCCCTGGTGGCTGCGGCACTGCGGGGCGTGTCCCGGTACGACGTCCGCACCCGCGACCGCACGGCCACGGGCACGGGCGCGGGCGCAGGCGCAGGCACGCTGTGACCGGCGACGAGCACGAGCTCACCAGCTCGCAGTGCCGCGAGCTGCTGGCCGGTGGGGTCTTGGGACGGGTGGCCTTCTGCACCGGGGACGGGCCCCGGATCCTGCCGGTCAACTACACCGTGGTCGACGACGCGGTGGTGTTCCGCACCTCGGCCTACGGAGCCCTCGCCGCGCACGACTGGAGGTCGCCGCTGGCCTTCGAGGTGGACGCGGTCGACCACGTGGCCCAGGTCGGGTGGAGCGTGCTGGCCATCGGCGCCGGTGAGCGCGTCGCCGACGCCGACGTGCTCGAGCGGATCCGGATCGCGGGCGACCCCCGACCGTGGCCCACGGGCTCACGGCCCCTCTACGTCCGCCTGGAGTGGCGCGAGCTCACCGGAAGGGTCGTCGGTGCCGAGGACGACGTGCTGCCGCCCCGTCGCGGACAGGACTGACGGGCCCCGGTCGACCCGAGGTCGGCGGTCCGGCCGTGAGGGGACCTTCGGCCCGGGACAGGCCCAGCACGTGGTGCGCACCCTGGACGCAGGACCGATCCCTGGAGGACACGTGCCCACCCCCGCGTCTGCCGTACGTCGACACGACCCCGCCCACGCTCGAGGTCAGGCGGAGGTCGCGCCGGCCCCGGTGGCCGAGCCCGCACTCGTGACCATCGGGCTGACCAAGCGGTTCCGTGGCACCTCGGCGCTGGACGGCGTCGACCTCGAGGTGCCCACCGGGGTGGTGTTCGGCTACCTCGGACCCAACGGAGCCGGGAAGACCACCACGATCCGCATCCTCGCCGGCCTGGCGCGACCCACCGCGGGCACCGCCCGCGTGTTCGGGCACGACGTGGTCTCGGACCGCGAGGCCGCGCAGCGCGAGCTCGGCTACCTGCCCGGCGACTTCGTGGGGTATCCCGAGCTCACCGGCCGCGAGCACCTCACCTACCTCGCCCGCGTGCGTGGCGGAGTGTCCTGGCGACGTGTCCGGCGTCTCGCCGAGCGCCTGGGACTCGACCTGGACAAGCGGCTGGGCGCGATGTCGCACGGCAACCGGCAGAAGGTCGGGCTGGTCCAGGCGTTCATGCACGAGCCCCGGCTGCTGGTCCTCGACGAGCCGACGGCGGGCCTGGACCCCCTGGTGCGACGCGAGTTCCTCGGGCTCGTGCGCGAGGCACGCCAGGACGGGGGCACGGTCTTCCTGTCCTCCCACGTGCTCAGCGAGGTCGAGGCCGTGGCCGACCGGGTCGCGATCCTCGGGTCGGGCCGGGTCCTGGTCACGGGCTCGGTCGAGGAGCTCCGGCGCCGCGCGAGGCGGAGCATCGACCTGGTCTTCGTCGGGCCGCCGCCGCTCGCCGCCCTGCGGGACGCAGCAGGAGTCCACGACCTGCGCAGCACGGGGCGTACGGCGCACCTGACGCTGGAGGGCTCGGCCGCGGCCCTGATGTCCGCCGCTGCCCCCTACGGCATCGAGAACGTCGTCAGCCACGAGCCCGACCTGGAGGACGTCTTCCTCGACCTGTACGCCGGGAGGCCGTGACCGTGCTGCGCAACGTCTTCACCAAGGCCCTGCGCGACCAGCGCTGGGCGCTGCTCGGCTGGGGCACCGGTCTGGTGCTCCTGGTGCTGGCCGAGTCGTCGGTGTGGCCCACCATCCGGGACATGCCCGACCTCGACCGCCTGCTCGAGGGATACCCCCGTGCCCTGGAGGAGCTGTTCGACCTCTCCGCGATGACGACGGCCACCGGATTCATGAACGCCGAGCTGTTCACGCTCGTGCTGCCGATGCTGTTCATCATCTTCGGCGTCACCCGGGGTGCCCGCATGGTCGCCGGCGAGGAGGAGGCAGGCACGCTCGGCCCGCTGCTCGTGACGCGCCTGTCCCCCCGCTCCCTGCTGCTCCAGAAGGCAGCCGCCCTCGTGGTGGCCGTGGTGGCTCTCGGCCTGGTGCTCCTGTCCAGCACCTGGGCGTCCTCGACCTTCTTCGACCTCGGCCTCTCCGTCCCTGACATCGCGTCCGGCACGCTGGCGGTGGTCCTGCTCGGCACGGAGTTCGGGCTCCTCGCCCTCGCCGTGGGCGCAGCGAGCGGTCGGCGCGCCCTCGCCCTGGGCGTGGCGGGCTCGCTCGCGCTGGCCAGCTACCTCCTGTACGCCCTCGGCCTCCTCGTCGACGCCCTCGAGCCGTGGCGGATGATCTCCCCCTTCGCGCAGGCGCTCTCCCAGGGTCCGTTGGGCGCCGGGGTGCCGCCCTCCTTCGCCTGGCTGCTGCTCGGGGCCGCGGTCGTGGTGGCAGCGTCGCTGCCGGTCTTCACCCGGCGCGACGTGCGGGGGGCGTGACGTGGCCACCGCCACCGACGCGCTCGTCGTGGTCGAGTCGATGTGGGGCCACACCCGGGCGGTCGCCGAGGCCGTGGCCCGCGGGCTGAGGTCGGCCGGGCCCGTGCTCGACGTCGGCGACGCCCCGGTCCAGCTGCCCGACGGCACCGTGCTGCTGGTGGTGGGCGGACCCACCCATGCGTTCTCGATGAGCCGGCGGTCGACCCGCCACGAGGCCGCCGCCCGCGGTGCTCCGGAGGTCCGGGAAGCCACGGGCATCCGTGAGTGGCTCGACGGCCTCGTCCCCACGGCAGGTCTCCGGGTCGCCACGTTCGACACCCGCGTGGACAGGGTGCGGCGCCTCCCGGGATCGGCTGCGCGATCGGCCGGGAGACGGGTCCGGCACCGGGGGCTGGGGCGCGTGATGTCGACCGAGAGCTTCTACGTCGCCGACGTCGGCGGGCCGTTGCTCCCCGGCGAGCTCGCGCGTGCCACCACGTGGGGAGCCCGGCTCGCGATGCAGGTCGCCGGTCCTGAGACCCCCTAGTCACGCCCGCGGCGCCGGAGCGCCGCGCGGCAGGTGTCGCGCAGGTCGGCCAGTCGTTCTCGCCGCCTGGGGTCGGTCTCCTCGTCGCGCCCCGTGCGCCGGACACCGGACACCGGGCGCCCGAGCGTCAGCCACGTCCCGGAGGTGACAGCCAGGTGCCTCTCCCCCGAGGCCGACCTGGTGGTGGCAGCGGTCCTGCCGCCCGTCGCCGTCCATTCCCTGCGCGAGGTCCGAGACCCGCAGGAGCTCCCGTTCGCGGCTCTGCCACTGGTCTTCGCGGCGCACCAGCTCGAGGAGGCGCTGGTCTGGCGGGGCGCCGAGGCGACGGGTGGGGCGCCGTGCTCCTCCTGGGCCACGACGCCCGGACCTCGGTGCTGGTGCTCGTGCGTGCGCAGCGCCGGGGAGAGGGGGGATCGGGGGCGGACCACCTCGGATCGGCTCCCGGGGCTGCGGAGTGTCAGGCCCCTGAGCCGCCCGACCCTGTCGCACAGTGGGGCGATGTCTCGTCCCGGTTCCCCGTCGGCCCCGCTGCTCGCGCGTGGCGTGCAGCGACCCTGGGACCCGCGCGTGTGGGGGACCGTCGTCGGTGCCGTCGGCGGTTCGGTGTTCGTGTGGGCCAACCGGTCCGACCTCCCCTCCCCGTGGCCGGACCTGACCATGGTCGCCTGGACGGCCGCGCTCGTGGCCTACCTGTACTGGGTGTTCGTACGGCCTCGTCCCTTCCGGCCGGTCGCCGACCTCCCCCGTCGAGCCGGGACGGTCTACCTCCTCAGCGTCGTCGGCATGCTGCTGCTCATCCGGGTCGGGAGCGCCGTGCTGGGGCACCTCGACCACGCCGAGCTGCGGCCGCCGGTCATCGTCGCCGCGGTCGGAGCACACTTCCTCCCCTTCGCCCGGGCCTTCCGGACCCCGGTGTTCTGGACGCTCGGCTGGGTCATGGTGGCCATCGGCGCGGTGGGCGTGGTCGGCGGCTGGTTCGGCGGGACGAGCACCGCAGCGGCGGTGACCGTCGTCGCCGGGATCGTGATGCTGGCGGTCATCACCCGTGACGCCGCCACGGGCGGGGGCACCGCCCACCAGGACGGCTGAGGTGCAGGGAGCCTGCCCACCGTGGCACCAGGTCGCGCGGCGCCTGCGCACCGGGTCCGACGTCAGAACAGGAAGCCTTCCCGGCGCGCTCTGCTCACCAGGTCGAGCTTGGAGTGGGCGCCCAGCTTCACCCGCAACGAGGCGACCTGGTTGCCGATCGTGAAGGGGCTCAGTCCCAGGCGCTCGGCGATCGCCGGGTTGGTCAGGCCCTCCGCGACCAGGGCCAGGACCTCCGACTCCCGGGCCGTGAGGGCCACACCCGAGGTCGGCCCGACCACGGGGCTCGGCACGTCGGACCGCACGGCGTGCAGCACCTCCCCCAGGCCAGCCGTCTTCCGCACGTAGGCGTGCACCCCGGCGCGCAGCGCGCGTTGCTCGACGACCGCGTCGTCGTGGCTGGTGAGCATGACGATGCGCGCCTCGGGAACGAGCTGACGGACCTCCGGGAGGGAGGCGATCGCGTCGCCGTCGGGCAGCTGGCGATCCAGCACCAGCACGTCCGGAGACCATGCCGCCAGCTCCGCGAGCGCACCGCCCAACGTGCCCGCAGACCCCACGACGCACAGCCCGGGTTGGGCACCGAGGACGGCGCTGACGCTGTCGACGAAGAGCTGGTGGTCGTCGACGATGACGACCCGCACGCAGTCACCGACGCCGCTCCCGCCGTCGGGGCGGCCCAGCACGGTCACGGCCTCGGCAGAGCTGGTCGGCATGGCACATCGTCCAACGGCGCGAGCGTCGGCCGACAGGCTCGTTCGTACTAGGCCGGTCTGACGCATCCGATCCCTTGTCGTGCCGCGTCGCGCAGGTCAGCCTTGGCACGGGCACGAGACGCATCGGTGGCCCGAGACGCGGTCGTGGTGGGTGCGAGCCCCCTGTTCGAGGACCCACCACGACCGCGGTCTGTCACGGGGCTGCGACTCCTCATGCGCCTGCCGCTCCTCGGTGCCGTCCAGGTGCCACGGCCCGGACGACGTCGGGAAGGCCGACGCGCATGATCGTGCCCCCCGTGGCGGTGTTCTCCACGGCGCTGATGGTGCCGCCGTGCCTCTCCACCACCCGGGCGCAGATCGCGAGCCCCAGCCCCGTTCCCGGGACCGCAGCGTCGGTCGGGGCACGGAAGAACGTCTCGAACACCCTCCCTCGCAGCGACGGGTCGATGCCGAGACCGTTGTCGGCCACCTCCAGCACGACCTGCCCGCCGTCCTCGTCGGCGTCTCGCTGACGACGGACCTCCACCCGCGGCTCGACGCCCGGCGCGACGTACTTGGCCGCGTTGCTCAGCAGGTTGGTGAACAGCTGGCGGAGCAGCGTCTCGTCACCGCACACCCGACCCAGGTCGCCGTACGACACCCACGGCGTGGGACCCACCGCCGGGCCGACGACCTCGACCACGTCATCGAGGAGCCGCACCAGGTCGACCTCCACCGGCTCGAGGGGCTGGTCGCCGGCCCGTGCGTAGTCCAGCAGCTCCTCGATGAGGGTCATCGCCCGCTCGGCGGAGGAGTAGACCCGCAGCAGGCTCTGTCGTGGGAGCGTGGCGTCGGCGGGGAGGTCGTCGAGCTGGTCGTCGACGATCTCGGCCCAGCTCATGGTCGCGGCGATGGGGTTGCGCAGGTCGTGCGCGACCATGCCGGTGAACCCCTCCAGGTCGCGCAGGTAGGCGTGCTCCTCGGTGACGTCGCGCATGCTCACCACCGCCAGTCGACGGGTGCCGCCCACGGCGCCGGCCGTGTCCTCGACCTGGAGGGGCGAGGCGTTCACGGACAGCACCGTCCGCCGACCGCTCCCAGGCTCCTGCCGCAGCAGGATGCGGTTCTCCACCACGACGCCCGACAACGCCTCGGTGACCGGGCGGCGCCCCTCGTCCAGGGCCGCCCCGTCCAGCTCGCGCAGCCCGTACGCGTCGGCGCTGCGCAGGGTCTCCTGCCCGTCGGGTTCCCCCGGACCACCCATGCGACGTGCGGCTGCGTTCCGGATGAGCAGCCTTCCCTGGTCGTCGACCACCACGAGCCCGTCCACCATCACGTCCAGGACGGTGTCGAGCACGGACTTCTGCCGTCGCGTCTCCTGCTCCGACGCGAGCGCCCGCTCGAGCAGCACGTGGCGATCCTTCAGGCCGGCCGCCAGCAGCTGGGTCAGCGCACTGTTCAGCAGCACGAACAGCTGGACGAGGAGCGCCCGGTGCCCCTGGTCGAGAACAGCGCCGAACGGCCCCAGCCCCAGCAGGCTGGCCACTGCCACGAGGACCCCGACGAGGAAGCTGTGGGCGGCTGCCACCACCGGGCTGAAGCGACTGCCGACCCACACCGAGGTCGTCACCACGACGAACGACAGCGGCAGCTGACCACGCGTGCCGAACACCCACTGCGCGACCAGCACCGTGGCGATCGCTGCGGCGGCGTACTCCGCGCCCGCCCAGGGCCGGACCCGGGTCGTGAGCAGGTCGGGAAGCCGTCGCCCGCTCCGCCGGGCGGCCAGCACCGCCATCACCAACGTGACCACCATGAACGTGGCGCACGCGTTTCGCACCACCCACGAGACCCCCAGCACGAGCGAGAGCTCCGCCCCGTCGGCCACCGCACCCGCCACCCCGACCGCAGCCCCCAGGGGAGCCGAGACCACCGCACCCAGCGCCACCCACAGCACGCCCCACGTGGCGGTGACGTCCTTCGTGGCCCGATGGGCGACCAGCGCGTAGGCCACGCCCTGGGTCACGTTCGCCAGGCCGAGCAGCACCGACCCGACCAGCCCCACCCCCAGCAGGGCCTGGCCCCCGGCCGCCAGGACGAACAGCACGCCGACGTGGGGCCACCACCGACCACCCTCGCGGGCCCAGACCATCCACAGGGCCACCACACCAGCAGCAGGCCAGAACAACGCGAGTCCCGTCTCGGGCAGCAACCACTGCCGTCCCACGACCAGGGCGGCGGCGAAGGCGATCGCCCACCCCGTGCTTGCGACCCATCGGTGCTGCGACATACCTGCAGCCTCCTCGCTCTGACCGCGCCTGCGTAGACATGCCGAGCAGATAGTGCATCCGTACCTCTCCCCGCCCGTCCGGGGAGGCGGGGCGACCAGGAGTCCCCGCGAGGAGACTGGCTGTGCGCCGACATGGTCTGCGTCCCCGCGACCAGCAACGCCGGAGACGTACGTCGTCCAGATGGTCGGTGTCGTGCAGAACGCCCCTGACCTGCATCTGTGCCGGTCAGGGGCGGTGCAACGGTCGGGCTGACAGGATGTGGACCTGCGACCCCGTGGCCAGCAGCTCTGTGAGCCGCAACTCGCCGGGGCCACCTTGGAGGTTCTGCACCAGTAGGTGTTGAAGCTGCTGGACCGGGGTGCGGTCTGGGTCCTCCGAGACACCTCCCCGCTTGTCACCCACCGCGTTCAGTGCCTGGGAGGCCCACACCAGCACCGCGTACCGGCAGCGGCGTACCGCCCGCCCCAGCTCTTCGCGTTCCACCCTGGCCGTCGTCTCCGGCCGCATGTACATCGCCGAGCCCGCCCTCGCTGCGGACGTCTCCGACGTGCTCCGAGAGCCCGCCGACAGCACCCACGACGAGGCGCGGCCGCGCTGAGCCACGACCGCACATGACGGCGTGCGCGTCAGGTGGCCCAGGTGGGAGGCAGCGAGTACATGGTGAATCAGGCGTCATCTGGGGGTGGGGGTCACGTTGCAGAACGCCCCCGACCTGCATCTCTGCAGGTCGGGGGCGGTGCATCGGTCGGGCTGACAGGATTTGAACCTGCGACCCCTTGTCCAGATCGCGCTCTCGGATAGAGTCGTGCGAAGTTTGCGGTCTAGCGCGCTGACCTGCAACAACACGTCCTCTGGACGTGCGCAGGGTTTGCTGCGAAGGGCTGCGACGTGAGGGCTTTGAGCGATTAAACGGCGAATAACCGCGTCACGCCAGCGTCACCTCAACCTGGCGTCCACCCGGGCGAACCGCCCTACCGATCAGACCACCTGCCCGCTTTCGAGCAGGACCTGAACTCCCTGGATCATGGCAAGTCCTCGTGTGGGCCTCGGGAGAGACGGACATGCCCCGGTTTCCTTGTCGATCAGCTGCCCTTCAGATCCGACAAGGCCTCTGGTGGGTGGCCCACGGGTACGAGTGCGAACGGAAGCCAGGTGCCAGTTCGAGCTTCGTTTTGCGCGTTCCAGAAGCAGCCCCGGGCGGCGATCCTGGCGGAAAGCGCCCCGGGCGCGAGGACCCAGGATCGACTCGTGTCCAGAGCTGGTCGAGCGCTGTCCCGCCGCCTGTTCCAATCCCCGGACGGCCTTCAGTGTGACAGGTGACGGAACCTGCGCACCCGGCGGAAACTCGACACTCGGATAGCACCGGGGCCACCTGCCGCACCTACTTGCCGTCGTACTCGTGCCTTCCGAAGGCTCGTTCGCACAGACCCGCGACTTCTTCTCCACGCTCCTAGAGACGCCTCCTTCCTGGGAGGCCGACGGGTTCGTCGCCTTCCACGCGCCGGACGGCTCCAGTCTCGAGCTGCTTGCATCGCGCTTCGTTCCGGAGTACGGCTTGAACCAGGGGGTGGCTTTTGGCTTCCTTGTTGACGACCTCGCTGGCGCATCATCTGACGTCCAGAACGCCGGCGGAACGCTAGTGGGGGAACCCGTCCGCACAGACGACCTGCACTACCGCCACTTCCGCGGCCCGGATGGGCGCACTTACGGACTCGTCCAGCGGCTGACTGCCGACTGACTAGGCGTCGGACGTAAAGTGTCGGTGGGTCGGACTCCCCTGCTGACCCAGACTGCGGGGAAGTACTTGGCGTAGGCGTCTCACCGACCCCTACTCAACGCCCACAAGAGTCGGTTCGAGGCGACCAGGCCGATTGGCGGGCCCCACAAGGCGCAAGGGTCAGATGGTGAGAACTTTCCTTACTCCGTCAAGGCACCGGCTCCGCCGGTGCCGCGCCCGGACTGCGGGCGGCGCTAGCGCGCCGTCCTCGCCGGCCGCATGCCGCTCCCCGTACAGACGTGAAGAGCCTCTCCCCCACTCGCGACAGACGACAACCCCCGGATCGAGACCCGAGGGCTGCCGAAAGGACGAATTGTGTTGTCTCAGGCGGTGACAGCGCTTCCCCGCCGCTGGTCAGAATCACTTGGACTCCTTCACCGTCGTCTGCGGGTTCGCCTTGCCGTACTTCGACGTGACATAGGGACCCGAGATCGCGCTGCGGTGCTTGCCACCGCCGGCTCTTCGGCTCCTGGGTCGACACCTGGCTCACATGGGTATTTCCCCCCTCGCCCTCTAGACACTCCTGCTGTGGGAACTGCCATCGTTGCGTCACTTCAGAGTCTCGACTGGACCCGGCACGCGACATCGCCGGTCGCGGGCGATTCGACCGCTCGGACATGTCATCACACCCCAGGAAGCGTCGGCAGCGCTGGCGACATCGCCGAAACGAGTCATGCAGGAGTGCGCAATAGGTGGCCGGAGAACACGCCAAGCCCAGTACGCACCGTCACCACGCCCCACGCAACCAAGAGCCCGATGTAGAAGACAACTGCGGCGGTCACCAGGAAGTGCGCACCCGTGATGGCGGCCAGGCCTGACGTTCCGGTGACGACCGTGCCAACTGGGAAGGTGAAGGACCACCAGGTCAGCGAGAACGGCATCCCTGCGCGCACGGTGCGGATCGTGATGGCGATCGCAAGCGCCAGCCACAGCATGGCGAACCCCCACATGGGTGCGCCGTAGACGAGTCCCATGGCCTCGAACGCGCGCCCGTACGGCGCGGGGTAGACGCCGGTGGCTGTCGCCCCCAGAGTGTGCGCGGCGGTGATCGACTGGCCGAGCGGGCCGAGCACGATCCACAGCGTGGGCACCGCAGCAGCGGCCCCGACCTTGTGGTGCACCAGCCGGGTCCAGATCATCGCGATCACGACCAGGCTGGCCACGATGGTCAGGCCGAACATCATCGTGCAGGCCAGCTGCATGGTGAGCTGCCACTGACCGGCGGGCAGGTGGGGCAGCAGCAGCGGGCCGGTGGCCGCGCTCACCATGGGCGGCACGATCGGCATCAGCCAACCACCGAAGGCGGCATCCGGCTTCACCTCGTGGGTGGTGAAGGCCTTGTAGGGCACGGCGACCGCTGTCCAGAGACCGAGCAGGGTGCCCGCGGTCCAGAGCACGAAGTCCATACCGATCGCTGTCCCCTGACCGACCAGCGGCTGACCGACCAGCAGGGCACCTGCACCGACAGTCATCAGCGCCATCGCCGGGGCGCCGTAGAAGTGCGACATCGCCGGGTTGTCGAGGTGGCCCCGCGCGGCGCGAGGGTGCTGCGTCCAGTGAACGATCGTCGCAGTACTGATGACGGCGAGCAGGAGCACGTCGAGCACCCACACAGTCCGTGCGAACAGCAGCAGACCGGGGACCTTGACGGGCAACGTCGCGGCCGCGTTCGCGACGATGCCCGTGCCCATCACCGAGGCAAACCAGTTCGGGCCGATGAACCCGAACGCGGGCTGTCCCTCGAGAGCAGACAGGAAAGGACGACGGTCCGCGGGGCGCTCGGTGGTGCTGATGCGGGCTTGAAGAATGCTCATGACCAAAGTCTGCGAGCCCCGAGGGTGGGTCAGTAGCCCCCGCCGAGTTGTGCATGCACAACCAGAGCTTGTGACTGCCGTAGGTTGGGCCCGTGTCCTCTCCCCACCTCCCTGACCTCGATGCGCTACGGCTGCTGGTGGGCATCGCCCGGCACGGCAGCATCGGTGCCGCGGCACGCACCAACGGCATCAGCCAGCAGGCCGCGTCCGAACGAGTGCGGGCGATGGAGGCCCAGACCGGACTGACCCTCGTGCGACGCGGCGCACGTGGATCGCAACTCACCGAGGCCGGCGTGGTCGTCACCGAGTGGGCGGCGCGGCTGCTCGACCTGGCCGACGAGGTAGACATCGCGATCGAAGGTCTGCGCGGCGACGTCAGCCGCGAGCTCGTGGTGTGGGCCAGCATGACGATCGCGGAGAGTCTGATCCCCCGCTGGCTGGTGCAATTGCGCCAACGACAGCTTGGCGAGGGCTACCGGGCCACGGCAGTGAGTCTCAATGCGTCCAACAGCCGCGACGTAGTCGAGGCCGTGCGCGAAGGAACAGCCCACGTGGGCTTCGTCGAAGGAGTCGAGGCGCCGGTCGGGGTGCGGTCGGTGACGGTCGCCCAGGACGAACTCTTCCTGGTCACCGCGGCCGGCACACCGTTGAGTCGGAGGCGCACTCCCCTGACGCCCGACGAGGTGGCACACCTTGCGCTGACCAGTCGCGAAGAAGGCTCAGGCACCCGCGAGGTGCTCGAGATCGCCCTGGCCAAGCATGGCTTGGAGGTCGGCGACCCGGAGGTGGAGCTCACCACTGCGACCGCCATCCGTGAAGCGGTCCTGGCCGGCAGCGCGCCAGCGTTCCTCAGCCGGCGCGTCGTCGCGCGCGACGTGGACTCCGGGAACTTGACCGTCGTGGCAGTCATGGAACTCGACCTGCGACGGTACTTCCGCGCCATCTGGGTAGGAACCAAGAACCCGCCGGCAGGGTCCGTGCGTGACCTCGTCGCAATCGCGCGTGCCACTGAGCGCTGACCACCAGAGTGCCCACACCGCCTGATGTCCCACGAAATGAGGTCCGAAGATCACGGACGAGCCGAGCTTGCGCTCGCGGGCCGGAGTTGACCCCGGGCCGCCTGCCCCTGCCAGCAAACGAGCACGCGTCCACGACGACCCGGTCGGCCGCTTGAACGAGCTCGCCGATCAGTGGCGGCTTGAAGGTCCGAGCACTTCCAGGTTCGTGCCCTGGTTCGACCCCGACGGGGCAGGAACCAGGGCCCAGGTCCTGCTTCTCATGGAGGCGCCCGGCCCAAGAACGGTCGCCGCGGGCGACCTCGGCTTCAGCTCGCTCGACAACGACGATCCCACCACCCGACAAGTCCACCGGGCACTGACCGCGTCCAAGCTCGACCCAGCACACTGCCTGCGGTGGAACGTCGTTCCCTGGGCTCTGACCGGACTCGACGGTCGGCGCCGCAGCCCCCGGGTCGATGACCTGGAAGACGCCCGGCCCGCCTTGAGCGCGCTGCTCGCCGAACTCATCGACCTCCGTGTCGTGGTGCCCTTCGGGCACGCGGCGCTTGAGGGCTGGATGAGGTACCTCACGCTCGCCCGCCACCCGGTCGTCGTCCCCACCCTGGCCGTTCCCCATCCCTCACCCGCCAACGGACACCGGCGCCAGGAAGCCGTCCAACGCACCACCACCGCGCTTGACCGAGCAGCCGATCTCTGCCGGCGAGCGGCCTGACATGTGTGCGCAATCAAGTGCCGTTGACCTCTTGTATGCAGCTCGGCCCCAAGCGACATAACGTCGTGCCCATGCTCGGAACCCTCAGGCAAGGCGCGTTGGCACTCGTCGTCGTCTTGGCCCTCGACGGTTGCGGAGGATCGCCTGAGACGACCAGCGACACCTCGACTGACCACTCCTCAGGGCAGACGATCTCGGTCGCCGGCGCCTCGGCTCAGAGATGGGGCGAAGGAGACTATGGAGTCGTTCTCGCACACGGCGCTGCCTTCGACGCAGCCAGCTGGGAGACGCAGGCCGTCGCGATCGCCAACCAGGGAGCGAGCGTGATCGCTGTCGAGGACGTCGACACGGAGACCATTGGCGGCGCCGTGAAGCAGCTACAGGACGAAGGACTCGCCAACGTCGCGCTCGTCGGAGCCAGCGCTGGGGCCGACACCATCCTCGATCTTGCGAGCCAGGACCCAGAGCTGGCTGATCAGCTGATCCTGCTGTCGCCGAACGCAACGGTCGAGGGGCTCGGGGAGGAGCCAAAGCTCTTCGTGGCCAGCAAGGACGAGCCCGTGGCCCACGTCTCGACGGAGCTGGCCGCCTCCTCCCCCGGTGAGGAGAACGTGGTGATGATCCTCCCGGGATCGGCCCACGCGCAGAACATCTTCGCCACCGACCAGGCCGGTCCGGTCCTCGACGCGATGCTTCAGCGCCTCAAGCGCTTCGCTGGCCCGTGAGCTCGCACGGAGCCGTGGTGCGCGGCGCGACCTGGTGAACCGATCCCGAAAGCGCGTCGTACCCAGGCTCGTGAGATCGCTACGCCCGGGCTCGCGGGCACCCGGTAGGACGGCCGAGGCCGACGAGCGGGTGCTGACCGAGCTCTACCTACGGCACGGGACGGCCCTGATGACCTTCGTGCTGCGCCTGGTCGATGACCGGGGCCGCGCCGAGGACGTCGTGCAAGAAACGATGCTCCGCGGCTGGCGCAACCTGGACAAGATCGATCCGTCCCGTGGTGAGCCGCGGGCCTACCTGTTCGCGGTGGCCCGCAACCTGGTCATCGATTTGTGGCGCGCTGACGCGCGCCGCCCACGACTCATCGGCGAAGACGACGCCTCGGCAGCCCAGTCGGTCGGTGATCGTGCAGACGCGGTCGTCGACGCCTTCGTCGTCGAGCAGGCGCTGGACCGGCTCTCACCCGAACACCGGGCCGTGGTCGACGAGCTCTACTACCGCGGCGCCACGGTCACCGAGGCCGCCAGCACCCTCGGACTGCGCCCCGGCACCGTGAAGTCACGGTCGTACTACGCGATCCGCATCCTGCGGACCGCGTTCGAAGAGATGGGAGTCGAGCGATGAACGAGCACGAGGAGGACCACACTCACACCCGGCTGCGCGAGCTGCTGGGCCCCTACGTCCTGGGCGGTCTCGACGCCGACGACCGGGCTCGGCTCAAGGCCCATCTCCCGACCTGTGCCGCGTGCCGCGACGAGCTCGCGACGTACGCCGGGCTGCCGGCGCTGCTGCGGGACGGGGCGCCGGCATCAGCACACCGCGAAACTTCCGATGCTGCCTTGGGGGACGCGGTCGGAGCCCTGAGGACCCGCCGTCGACGTCGCCGGCTCCAGCTGACCGCGGCCGCCGCGGTCGCGCTGGTCGCCGGAGCGGGTGTCGGCACGGCGCTGGTACTCGGTCCTGACACACCGGTCGGAACGACTCTCGCGCTGGGCGCACCGGCGGGTGTGAGCGCCACCGGTGCGACCTCTTTGAGCGCCAAGCCCTGGGGCACGTCGGTCGAGCTCGACCTGCGGGGGCTCCCACAAGACGAGCAGTTCATCGCCTGGCTGGTCTCACCCGAGGGAGAGCGCCAGCAGGTCGCCACCTGGGGATCGACCGGCAACGGCGAGGCGCACGTGACCGGGGCGGCGGCATTCGTCACGCGCGACGTGGCCCAGGTGCGAGTCACCGACTCCGACGGTGATCTCGTGCTCTCCACCACTACCCGGTGAACCGATCCGCCGGCGACGGCGTACCCATGCGTGACATCCGACGAAAAAGGAACCCACCATGAAGAAGATGACCACCGCCCTCACCGCCCTCACCGTGACCGCGGCGCTCGGCGGCACCTACGCCGCCACCGCCGGCAGCGCCTCCGCCGCCCCTGGGCCTGGGCACCGCGACCGCCACCACGCGACCAAGTCCGTGGACGTCGAGATCCTCGCCCCCGCACGCGGCGACAACGCCGGCATCGCCGGAGCCGGATGGTTCGTCGACCTCGACATCGACTTCCACGACACCACCCTGGCAGGCACCGGCTTCACCGCCAACCAGTTGACCGGGCCGGCCGCGCACAACAACACCGCTCCCTTCCCCGGTAGCTTCTCGACCGGTGCCGACGACCGGATGCCCGGCCTGGTCGTGCTCACCAGCACCACCAACAGCACCCTGCCCGGCTTCTCCGGGCCCGGAACCAACCTGGCCAACCTGTTCAACCTCACCGGCGTCACCGACCGCTCCAGGAACGACGTCGAGATCTGGGACACCTGGATCGTCGGCGCCCCGATCGCCGGCAAGGACGTCACCACCAGGCTGACCGTCGCCGTCATCGACGACCTGAACCACGACGGCATCTACAACGACGCACCCGCCGTCGTCACCGACCAGAACGCCGACGGACGCATCGACCGCCGCGACCTGGAAGCCATCGGCGTCGCCTCCAAGGTCGAGACCGTCGACTTCCGCATCAACGGCGCGTCCTGAAGGGGAATCCGAACGCGCGTCCCTCGTCGCGCACCACTCCTCACTTCGTGTGACCTGCCGGTCGAACGGGTCAACCTCGACGCCGTCGCACCTAGGCTGAGACGGGGGCAGGCAGACTCGAGGAATGCTGACACCCCGCTTGGAGCCAGGATGACTGCCCTGTCCGTCGCAGGCGCCATCCGCACTTGGGCATGATCACCTCCGTCGTCACCGGAGCAGTGGCCGGCGTCGCCATGGGTTTGTGCTGCAGCAAAGACACGACGGCACACCCTGGGCCGAGCGTGTGCGGCGTCGGGCCCGGGCAGTGCGCTCGAGCGCGAGCGGCCAGAGTCGCATCACCAATGCCGAGCTGACGCAGATCGCACAGGGGTGAATAAGTGCGTCATCTGGGGGGGTGGGGGTCAAATTGCAGAACGCCCCTGACCTACATCTCTGCAGGTCAGGGGCGGTGCATCGGTCGGGCTGACAGGATTTGAACCTGCGACCCCTTGTCCATCTCACCAGCCCAGTACTTCTTTGCTGCGATGGGCTTCGTTTGGCTCTGACCTGCGAAAAGACCTCGCGGCCAGCCAGTTTCCTTTGGCCTCACGGGCCGGCCTCTGCTGGTTTTGGACCCAATTAGTGGTGAATAAGTGCGGCACGACACAAGGGCCCCCGGCACTCGGTCGTGCCGCCCTGACTTTGTTGGTCTTCGACGCTAGACCCACGCCCGGTAGCGAGCCACCGGTCCCGCGTAAGTCTTGCCGCTCATCGACTTCAGACAGTCATCTCGCGGCCCGTTTACACCCGCAATTCTTCCCATGCACATGTCACGTGCCCATGCGGCAGACCAGGCCACCCTGATGGGGCGAAGTACCGTGGGGCTTCGCTGGATGGCCCATCTACGCGGCGCCGACCCAAGGGGGCACCGCCACAAGAAGCCTCAGCGGCGCGTCAGTCGTAGCGGGTGAACGTGGTGGGGGTGCTGTCGAGGTTTCCGTCCAGGGTGTCGAACTGGACGACGGTCGACTCCCCATTGGCGCGTGTGATTTGCACGACCGACTCGAAAGACTCCGGGCTGCCATCGGCTTGAACCCAGACCCGTCCGCCTTTGAAAGCACGCACACGCCGACTCGCTCGGTGAGTGGTGCGTCGACCAGGCTGGCCGAGAAGGTCGCCCAGTCCCTGTCGGGGACTTCCAGGACCCATTTTTTCACGCGGGCTAGCGGGACGACGGTGGCCCGGTCGACGTTGATGTTGGAACGCGGCGTTCGCTGGACACCGTTCAAACAGACCTCCTCGGGCGCGTCTAGCGATGCCATCGACGGCTTGCTGTTCGGTTCACTATTCGAAGCAGAGGAGCATGCGCCGAGGAGCAGAGAGCTGACCATCATGTAGGCGATGGGCACACCAACTGTACGAAGCGCTTCTCTCGCGAGTCCGCCACCGTTCATGCGGACGCGGTGACAGTTCGTGTGCGTTGGCAGGCGAGATGCTTGGGGTCGTCTGTCACCGGATGATTGCGTGCCCACTGGACGTGGCACCGGTGGCCGCTAGGTCTTGTTCTGATTGCACGGCACAAACCTGCGAAGTCTGAGTGGCCGGTCGTGGCCCAGCCACATGTCGATGCTGTTGCTGGAGAATTCCGGGGAGGTCGTCCCGCTCACGGACCGCGAACCGAACCCCGGAATCGGCCGACAGGACCACTGTCAGGTTCGAGGCCAACACCGGCTCCACTGCAGCAAAGGCACGACGGCACACCCAGGGCCGAGCGTGCGCGGCGTCGGGCCTGCAGTGCTCGCGAGCGCGAGCGGCCAGAATCGCATCATCAACCCCGAGCGGAGGCAGCTCGCCCACGAAGACTTCTTCAGGATCCCAGGAGCAGTCACGTCCGCGCCCAGCTTCCGATGCGTGGACGTCCTGCTCGTACACGACGACCCCACGCTCAACACGAGCTCGACCAGCGATACCAGCCCGGCGTCGTCCACGTTGCCTCAGCACTGCAGCCCGACCGATGTAAGTGTCTCGCGTCGTTGAAGCTGGGTCGGCGTCATGGTCGGCGCGATGATGCCGTAAGAGATCTCTGGCGCGACCTCCGTAGCTGAGACTAGTTGTGTCTCTGCACGACCTTGCTGCACCCTGGCGTCATCGGATCGATCGGGCAGCAAACCCGCCTGTTTCCGTGGAAGGCTGACCGAGTGAGCGATGATCGGAATCTCGTTGCGGCGGAAGGCGTAGCTCCAGATGGGGAACCGTGGATGCTCCTGTACGCACCTGAAGGTGAATTGGGGCACCCTCACCACTTGGTTCTCTTCGTGCGCGGGCGCGAGCACGAAAGCAGGTCCGGGTTCGACATCCCCGGATCAACTGAGATCGGCTTCGGCGCTGGGCTCAAGCCTGGGGTGGGAAACTACTACCTGTACGGACTCACCACCTCCCGGATCCGAACGATTCGCGCAGAGAGTCAAGACGTCACCCGCCAGTCCCAGGCGGCCACCCTGGCCTGTTCGGACGCGTCAACGGAAGGCGGGGATTCGCTGCGAGTCTTCGTCCTAGTCCGGCCCGCCGTCGAGGACGTAACAGCCCTCGTAGGTCTAGATCAAGCAGGACACCAAGTGCAGCGGATACACCTCACGGCTCCACCAGAACGGTCATAGCGAACAAAAGCGCCGCGATACAGCACGGTCGGGCCCCTCGCTCTTTTGGGCGGCGGCAGGCGCCGCCAGGTGCGTATGGTTGAGCTTGTGAACCCGTCCCGACGCCGCGGCAGCAGGATCGGTCAGGCCCTCGTCAAGACCGCACCGGAGGGCACGGTCGTCCGGCTCGAGATACGGGTCGAGCGTGGCCACGAAGCCGGCCCGCAGGTTCGGCTGCTCCTCAACGGCAAGGACCCGCTCGGCAGGAGACACTTCATCACAGGCAACCATCCACGGGACCTGTTCGAGACCGGTGCCCTGCTGCCGACCGACCCGCCTCGCCGAGTCGCGCTGTACGGATGCGGGTGCGGCATCTTCGGCTGCTCCGCCCTCACAGGGCTCATCAGCCGCACCGGCGACCAGATCACGTGGAGCGACTTCTACGACTTCCACGCCGGCGAGTACGACGGACCGTTCCACGAAGACTCGACGTGGCCCGACCCCGTTCACGACCCGGACGCAGACGAAGACCTCCTGCCGACCCAGCTGAACCTGCCCAGCATCACCTTCGACGCCGAGCAGTACCTCGACGTCGTCCACGACGCGACCCAGGGATGGTCACAGGAGTGCGGGCGCCGCAGCGAGTGGACGTAGACCGTCGCCGGTCACACTGAGCACATGAGTGTCCTGCGACCCGCCGCCGACACCACCCCGGCCGGCTGGATCCTCGCCGCCGCACGGACCGGCGACGCGCCGACCGTGCTGCGCTACGGCCCACCCGGGTTCGACACCTACCTGCGCCTCCCAGTCGACGGCAACGTCGTCTTCGACATGGGGCCCGGTGCCGGGGTCCACCCGATGGAGGCCCGGCTCCAGGTGCTCGCAGCGCACACCACCACCCCCGATATCGCCTACGTCGGGGTGTGGCACGGGCACGGGTTCGCCAACGGACCCGACCCAGTCGCACCGGTCGTGCCCCTGCCGAACGCGTGGATGTACCTGTTCACCGGCCCCGTGACAGCGACGCGGTACGCCCAACAGACCGTGTGGTCCTTTCCCGACGGCACGCCGGACGCCGGCATTGCCGCCGAGCCGGACCTGGTGTGGCCGGACGACCACTCGTGGTGCCTGGCGTGTGAGGTCGATGAGGAGATCGAGTTCAGCATCGGCTGCTCTGCGGCGGTCGCCGCGGCCCTCGAGGCAGTCCTGCCCGGGCGGGCACGCCGCGTTGCCTACGGCGAGGACGCGCCACGGGAGCGCGCCCGCCGGTAGCCACGAGACCATGCGCACGTTCCAGCACTCCAGCTGGCCACAGCGGCACCCCCGACAGCAGGCGTACATGCCACTAACCCCGTCGCGTTGCACGGTCGGGCCAGCCGACCGCTCGACTACCGTGCGGTGATGCCCGACGCCATCTACGAAGACCCGCGCCTGGCCGCGCTGTACGACACCTTCGACGGCGAGCGCGACGACCTGGCGGCCTACGTGGACCTGGCCCGCGAGCTGGAGGCTCGCGACGTCGTCGACCTGGGATGTGGCACCGGCGCGCTGGCGCTGCTCCTCGCCGCTTCGGGGTGTCGTGTGGTCGGGGTCGACCCGGCTGCCGCGTCCCTGGAAGTGGCGCGCACGAAGCCGGGCGCGGGACAGGTGAGATGGGTCCTCGGTGACGCCTCGACTCTGCCGCACGACCGGGCGGACCTGGTGACGATGACCGGCAACGTCGCCCAGGTCTTCCTCACCGAGACCGACTGGCACGCCACCCTCCGCGGCGCGCACGCAGCGTTGCGGCCAGGCGGTCACCTCGTCTTCGAGACGAGACGCCCCGACCGCCGAGCTTGGGAGGACTGGGCCGCGGACACCTCCCCGAGGACCCTGGTGGTGCCCGGAGTCGGACAGGTGGAGCACCGCCGGCAGGTTCTCGACGTGGACCTCCCATTCGTACGGTTCCAGCACCAGTACCGGATCGGCTCAGACGGCGCCGTGCTCTCGTCTGACTCGACGCTGCGGTTCTGGCGCGACGACGAGATCCTCGGAAGCCTCGACGCGAACGGCTACGAGGTCGTCGAGGTCCGCGACGCACCGGACCGCCCCGGCCGGGAGTGGATCTACGTCGCCCACCGCAGGTAGGTCCCACGCTGCGTAGCGCGGGCACCCTTCCAGGCGAGGGGCAACGTCGAGTACCTGTCACGCAACGAGGGCACCCGCCCCCGCCTGCAGGATCGACCGCGCCGTGCGCCAAAGTCGCCCTGCCCAACCCGATCAGGCTCATTCGAGCGGGTGCAGACCTCTGCACGGCGGCAGCAAAGACGTCATGGCTCACCACATGCCGCGCAACGCGGCCTGGGCCACACGGAGCAGGTCCAGGAGGTCGACGGGGAAGAAGAGAACATCGGCCGACTCCAGGTCTGCCGGTGACCACCACCGCCAGCCAGTCACCGACGCTCGTTCGAGGGCCGTCCAACCATCCGACGTGGGCGACGCACCGTCCACCCGGGCCGCGAAGTAGTGCTCCACCTGATCGGTCACGACACCGTGGCTGCGAAACGTCGTCTCCGCGGTCCGCAGTGGCCCCAGCAGGTTCGTCAACTCGAAACCGGTCTCCTCGCGCACCTCCCGCAACGCAGCCGCCCGCAACGACTCTCCGTCCCGCACGCCACCCCCAGGCGTCAACCACCATCGAGGAGCGGCCGCGTCGGACAGGTCCAACCCCTCGAACAGCAACGTCTCGCCGGCCGCGTTCAACAGCAGCACCCGGGCCACCGTCCGCTGCACGTTCGACATCCCACGACCGTACGCATGCGGCTCGCCGACGTACGTATCCAGGCACCCGCCCGGCACCCGGGGTGTCGCATCGACCGCGCACGACACGCGCAACGCCTCACCGGCCGCCAGGCCACCGAGTGCCACCATCGGCAGATGAGCACGCCCCTGGACGCAGCAGCCCTCAGCGCGCTGTCCGAACGCGTAGGCGACACCGAACGCGACACCGTCATCGCCGACCTCAACGGCCACCACGCCCACGGGCGCCTGACCGCCGACGAGCTCGACCGACGCCAGTCGCTCGCGTTGAGCGCCGTCACCAGGTACGACCTGCTTCAACTCACCTCCGACCTGCCCCAGACCCGCACGCCTTCGCGAGCCGGAACCGCCGGACTCGCTGCACCGCAGGCCGTCGCGGTCGCACGCCGGGTCGGCATCGCTGCGGTGACCGCATCACCGGTCCTCGGGGCAGCGTGGTGGCTGGGAAACGTGTACGAGTACGGCACCGGCGTCGAGGTCGGGTTCACCGCCACCGTCGTCGGTGGCGTCATCGGGTACGCCACCCACGCCGTCCGCGACCGCATGCGCCGCCGGTAGTCGCGCGCCGGCTGTGCAGGAACCGGCTAGGAACGACCGGTCCCCATACAGGTCCGCAAGCGCCACCGGTGGGGTCAGCCGCACGGGCCAGCAGACTTGGTCAGAGCACTGCCACGAGGCCTCACGAACGGCACAATGACCTCGTGCCCACCCTCAAGCCCCGGTCACGCCATCCACAGGGCCCCGGACGGCGCCTCGAGGACGGCACCGGGCCGCAGGCCCGCCGGCCCGACCGCGTCGCCCGGTTGTGCCTGGGCCTCGCCATCATCGGAGCCCTCATCGGTCTCGTCGGATTCGTGGCGCTCAACGAGAGCCAGGCGCTGACCCTCAGCCGCATTGTCACTGGTGCCGCACTCCTCATCTGGCTTGTCACCAAAGTCGTTCGCCGACGGCGATCCGCCGCTGCGGACCAGCCCCGATGACACGGCCGGCGAACGGTTCGACGGTGACGCCCCAAACCGCCTACCTCGACGTACGGGCACTCCCATGGCGCCCCCGAGCACGCGTCATGAAAGCCAACACGCTCCGCGACCTCGACCCGACCGACGTCTCCGAAGACATCGCCGGGTTCCTCATCGGCCTCGCGGTCTGGGTCGTCATCATCATCACCGCGCCCATCCTCGTGCTCGTCCTCGCCGCCGCCCTCCTCTCGATCGAGCTCCCCATCGTCATCGCGGTCGCAGTCCTCCTCACCGCAGCCCGCTTCTGCGGGCTCATCCCGTGGTCGGTTGTCGTCCTCGACCCACACACCGGCACCGAAACCCACGAGCGCTACCGGAACCTGCTCCGCGCCGTAGCCCGCATCCGCGGCGTCAACCACAACCGGCACGTCGACGTCCGCTGGGCCTGGGCCTAACCCACCGAACCCGACACCCCAGACCCAGACCCAGCCGCAGTCGTTTCGCCCCAACCAGCGCCGGGCACCCTGCACGCCGTGGCACCCGAACACACCGGAAGCGACGACGCCGCCGACACCCCCGGCAGCCCCGACAGCACCGACGACGTCGAGCCGACCGAGCTGATCACCCACGCCCAAGCCGCCGCCCTACTCGGCTGCCACACCTCCAGCGTCTCCAAGTTCATCCGCAGCGGCCGACTAACCTCCACCGGCGTACGCGGACCAGGGACCGGCACCCTCCACCTCGACCAAGTCCTCGCACTACGCGAAGAACGCCTCCGCGCCGAAGCCGAACGACGCTTCCGCTACGACCGCGTCGACCCACAACGACGCACACCGCCACCCGAACTCGGCGACCACGAATGGCTCAGCGTCGCCCAAACCGCAGCCAGACTCGGCGTCACCGAACAGGCCGTACGCGCCCGCGCAGACCGCGGGACCATCCCGCACACCCGACACGGGAAACGCATCTGGATCCGGGCCGACCACCTTCAGCAATGGGCCGCCGCCCGCGCCACCACCAGCGCAGACGACCTACCCGCCCCCACGCCCAACCAAGCCCTCACCGGCGCCCACCCCCAGCCAAACCACCCGGGACCTACACCACCCCGCTCACACGATGGGGACCACCCGACCCCGCCAGGGACCGCCAACAGACCTGACACGATGCCCAACATGAGCAGCACTAGCTGGGACAAGACCGCAAGCCTGTACGACGGGCCCCGCGCAGTCGGTGGACGACTCCACGTCACACCCGACCAGCGCCTTCAGTTCCGTCCCCACGGCTTCGACCGCGCCCTCGGCGGCCGCACCCTCGACATCGGCCTGGACACCACCACCCGACTCAGCCGGACCAAACGCACCTGGTTCGCACCCCGCCGCCACGTGCTCGTCGAAACAGCCGACGGGACCCGCGCCCGGCCCCTCGTCAACGGCGCCGCCGACCTCATCGAACGCCTCGCCGGCGCCGCCCGCACCGCAGGCGCCAACCCCGACGTGGACAACCACTAGCAACCCCCAGGCCCGCGCACCTGGCCAGAACCCGCAGACCGCCGACGCAGGGGCGCGACCCGTGGAACACTCACAACGTGCCCAGCCGCCACGCCCACCACCGCCCCGCCCGCGCGCAGGACACAAACAACTCCCCCAAGAACAGGCGCCAGAAGTTCGCCGCCACGCTGCGCGGCAACCCCACGCTGCTACCCCGGGCCCTGCTCCAGTTTGCCCTCTCGCTGAGCGTCATCGCCGCCGTCCTGTGGATCTTCGGAGCCCCCGAGAAGTTCCAGCACTACAGCTACCTCGCCGGCACGTGGATGGCGTTCTGGTTCTTGGGCGAGATCGAGCGGCGGACGCAACCCGAACCTCCGTCCGAGCCCGCACCTCCGTCGACCTGACCGCCTGAGCGCACGGCGAGGCGACCTTGCCGACTGACGCGCTACCTCGCGCACGACCGGGCATGCACCGCATCCGGATCGGCGAGCCTGAACTCGTACAGAGAACAGCACGACCTGGAGTGGTGCGATGCCGCCCCGACGTCGACGTGCCGGATACCGCCCAGGGCAGCTGTCACCAGAGCTACGTGCCGCCATCGCCGCCGAAGCCGATCAGCTCGGGCAGATCACTGAGCCGCTCGAGCTCATCGACGCGGTCGGCGACGTGTACGCCGCCCTCGACACCGCACTCGAACCGGTCGCGCTGCCGCGGCTGCGCGCGGTCGCGGAACTGCGACGCCAAGGCTGGTCCTACGACCGGCTCGCCGAGGCGACCAAGCTGTCGAAGACCCGGGTCGCGCAACTCGCCCGCGAGGCTGTCGCACGCGGCCTTTAACCGGGGTATGTCCCTGATGCCGGAAAGCGCGCTACTGGGACGGCCCCGGTCAGCCTGGCCAGGTGAGGCAGTCGCCTCGGTCGACGCGTTTGGTCGATAGTGGGGCCATGAACCCCCCTGGTCCTCCTCGTGTCGTCGCCTCTGGAAATGACACCGATGCCGAGGCTTCGCTCACATGCGAGGCGCGAGTGCTGATCTCATGTGGGCTGGTCGTCCTGTTCAGCGGCCTGTTCCTCGCGGTCTTCAGCGACGGCCAACTCGGTCTGTTCCTGGGCATGGCCGTGGCGGCCGCTGGTGCACTGATGGCGCTACCGCGCATGGTGGCTGCGGCTATCTCACGCCGCTGAAGACCGGGGCTTCCGGTGGCCACCCGAGGGGTTTCGCTGCGGCGTCGTCCCTAGAGACCGCCCCCGGCGGCGCGCATCCGCTGCTCGTTGCGGGTGCCCCTCCAGCGCCGGACCTTGAACCACCACGCGACGTACAGGGCCGCCGGTACGTCGACCGCGAGAGCCCACAACCAGGTGCGGTCGTTATCGCTATACAGCTCACCGGCAACACCCACCGCCTGGGTGCGGACCTCGTCCCCGGCCCGGCCGATGCCTTCGTCGTACTCGGCTTCGTCGTCGTAGACGCTCCCGTCGTCGCTGATGAAGACCCCGACCCAGTGGCAGCCGCCGCGGCCGCTGCAGTCCTCCTCGACGGCCGTGAACGTGCCCCACGCGCCCTCGTTGCGTGACGCGTCCAAGAACGTCGAGAACCCGAAGATCGTGACGACCAGCAGGCCAGCGGCGGGGACGAACAGCCCCCATGTGTCCATGAGCCTCTCCGACGGCGCCTGCAGCGACTGCCACCAGCGCCACAACGCCCGCGCCCTGGCTCGGGTGCCGCGCCCAGTCCCTTCCTCCGGCGAGGGCGAGCGCTGGACGTGAGACACGGACGACATCGTGCCTGACCCGCGAGCCGGCAGCAGTGATCTTGGCTCGAATGTGACGCGGCCGGTGCTGTCGCGGTCCGCGTTCTACAACCCGTCTCCACACCAGAGCATCCGCCCGGCACTGCCCCACGTGGTTGGCTGCAGACATGGACCGTGAGCAGGCCGACGCGCACCAGCAGGACCTCGAGAGGCTCGAGATCTTCGACGCCCTGGTAGCTGCCGGGGCCCGAAGGGATGAGGTGCTCCAGCTCGTGAGCCAAGCTCCCGACCCCGACGCGGCCGTACAAGCCATCCAAGACCTTCTGCACATCGCCGAGGTCCCCGCCGCCGCAGTCATCGACCTGCAGATCCGACATCTGACCATCAGCGGGCGCGAACGAGTCCTAGCGTCCCGCGACGAGCTCCGTGCGCAAATCGAGGGCCGA
This sequence comes from Nocardioides aurantiacus, assembly GCF_003752505.1. Lineage (NCBI taxonomy): Bacteria > Bacillati > Actinomycetota > Actinomycetes > Propionibacteriales > Nocardioidaceae > Nocardioides > Nocardioides aurantiacus. Next base: position 1,798,114 of record NZ_RKHO01000001.1, read on the forward strand.
CGCTGAGCGACACGGGCCCGTCGACGCGATGAGCTCCCTCCAGGGCAGTGGCGGGGTCGTCGGACTGCCCCTATGTGACGGCACCGCACAATGAGCGCCATGGGGAACCCAGACGACGTGCGGCCGACACCCGCAGCCGAGCTCGAGGTCCTGCTCGAGCAGTGGGTCCTTGACGACGGGAACTACCCGCAGTTCAAGGCCCGCCGGACCAAGCGGTTCGCGCTCCAGCTCGACCTAGCGGACTCACACCGGCTCCGCCCCACACCTCATGAGCCCATAGGGGCTTGTCGAACCGGTGGCGTGGCCACCTACGAGATCACCGCCGACGTCGTCCACCACACAGCGGTCGAAGGCCTCGCCGAGGACGACCACGCCGTGGTCCTCGACTTCGGGCCACGTGCGTACTACTCGGGCCACGACCCAGCCATCGCCCGGCTGCGTGTCGGCGACCGGGTCGCGTTCAAGGCCACGCTGCTCGTCGACCCCTACGACTACGTCGAGATGTTGGCGCCCCTGGAGGGCTTCCCGGCCCTCGTCCACACGTGGTCCGTCGACCGGCTCCAAGCCGACCATCCGGCCGGCTCCAGAGACGGTTGGCAGGACCAGCCGCGCACGTCCGAGAACAGACGCTAGCCGTACCTCGACACGACGTACCTCCTCACGTGCACCGACACCGGCGAAGCTCCCACCCGCCAACGCCGACGCTGACCCGTCTCAGGTCCGCCTCAGCCGAGCACGGTTCCACAGATCGGCGTCCTCCGTGGCCTCGTGACAACCTGCGGCGCAAGTCTCATCTCACCGCCGCGCTTATAGCCACCGCTTCGAGCCCGCTCGCCTCACCGCACCCAGATGGCCCACCACGCCCTCCTGCCTGGACTCCGACTGGGTTCTCGCCGCTACGCCCCTGACCAAGTGCCAAATCCGAGCGCAGACGCGCCTGTGGCTCGCGGACGCGGCATCTACATCTCCGAGATGGACCTGGGAACCGTGCAGTGGGAGCGGCCGCGCAGGAACGTGACGCGACGGTCCGTCGGCGGCATCGGCGTCGGAGTCACCGCGGTAGTCGCAGGTCCAGGCTGATCCCGTAGTCGTGCGCCTTCTCGTTCACGACGCGCTGCAGGTGCTCGGGGTGCGCTACGACCTGGTCGAGGACCAGAACAAGGCGTCCTACGTCTGCCGTCGCCGCGATGGACTCGACGTCGTCGACCTCAGCGAGACGGGCACGCCCGAGCGTGACCTGCAGGTGCCGGATCAGGTGGTCCAGCACGTCGGGCTCATGGCGGACGAGCTCAAGGTCGCCACTCTCGATCAGTGGTCGAAAGCGGGTCTCGACCGACGCCGGAAGCGGCCCGCGCCACACCACGACCATCGTGTTCGCCTCGGTGGCGTACACCTGCTTGGTGTGGCCCTGGAATTCGTGCGACAACAAGTTCTCGAACTCGCCCCAGAACCTGTCGGGCCAAGACTCGTCCTGCCGCTGCTCCATGGCCGCCACCGTAGAACGACCCGCTCCCTTGAGTCTGGACAAGCCCGAACCGGTGCGCGCCCGGCCGTGGAACCATGCGCTATGACCACTGGTGACCGAAGGGCAGGCCGCGTTCCTGACCGTCACCACAGCCTTGGCCATGACCGTGTGGTCTCGGGTCCGGGCACCGAATTGCTCACACGGTGGGGATGAGCGCTTCACGTCGAGCCGGACGGGTGGGACTCGTCGTAGAGCTGACGGTGTTCCTAGCGGCCGCGGCGTCGTTCCTGCTGTTGCGCTTCGTGCGGGTGCCCGAGGTGGTCACCGTGGTGCTGTCGCTGGTCTCTCTTCCGGGCATGGCGACTGAGATGTTCCTGCGGTTGACGCTGGGTGCGACCGGCATCTCGACAGTTCTGCCCTATGGGGTTGTCGATGCCCTCGTGTTCGGGGCGCCGGCGTGCCTGCAGGGCCTCACCTACGCAGCCCCCCTCCACGTGCTGCGACGTCTTCGCAGCACCTCCCTCGCACATCCCGCGACATCCCCGGAGCACACGCCAGCCGGCTGAGGTTCTACGACGTGGGTCCGATCGAACCCCGTTGCCGCTGCGGCACGGCTGGCACCATGCGACACGTGACCCAGCCGCCCACCACACAGGCCACTCCTCCGGCTTCCAGCGCGGAGTCGGCCAGGCCGACTCGCACAGCGGTACTCGCCGTGCTCCTGGCCGCCGCGGTCCTTGCCGTGGTCGTGGTGGCGCTCAGCCCCCTGGTCGACTCCGTCATGGTCGGTGACCGGGAGGAGCAGCACGACGTCGCCTTCGGTGCCCCGTTCCCGTGGGTGCGACAGGACCAGCGTGACCTAGAGCCGCCATTGCCGGCGAAGCTGCGTCTGGCCTCACCGCAGGAGCACCCAACCGGCACGTCGCCAGCAGTGTTCGTCGTCGACGTGGCTGCTGCGTTCACCGTGTTCGCGGCCGCCGGCAGCGCGCTGCTGGTGGCGGTCGCATGCGGGAGGCGCACGCGACCGGGGCAGATCTCGTGACGTCCGGCGGCCGCTCGCCCACGGACACCGCCGCGGTAGGCGACCAGGGCGACCGGGGCGACCCGGCCACCGGAGACAAGGCTCCTGCGGTGCGGCGCCTGGTGTGGGTCTCGGGTGCGTTCTTGGTGCTCCAGGTGTTGGCGACGAGCTATAGGCAGAGTGCAGGCACTGCCAGCTGGGAGACTCTATGGCTTGCCATCATCGCCGTCATGCTGTGGATGACCTACCGACGTCAGAGCCGCGTCGCATGGGCATTCGTCGTGTTCTTCGCCGTCTGTGGAGCGCTGCTGTACGGCACCGGCACCCCCACGCACCTCGACGACCCCAGATATCCCGTCGCCGCGGTCGCCTACCTGGGTCAAGCGTGGCCCCTACTCACCGGCACCGTCCGACGACACGTCCGAGACCGACCGCGCCGCTGAGCGCTCCGAGCGCGCCTGTTCGCGGGACACCGTGCGCCGAGGAAGCCGTTGCGGCGCCCGGGAACCATCCGACGCGAGTACCCGACGTCATGACCGCCCTGAGCCCGAAGGTCAGCGGGTCCCGGCAGCAGGACGGGACGTACCGACCTTGCGGGTGCCGTTCATCGCGACACGAACCTTCGAATCGTCGCGCACAGCCTCGCAAGCACCTTGACGCGCTCGGCGTGGGGATCACAACGATCCTGGGCTGGCTCAGGCAGTTCATCTTGACGCCTCGGAACCCGTCGCACCAGCGGCCCGCCCACGTTCACGATGCATGGCTCCGCGCCAGCGGCTACGCCTCGATGAGGAGTCCCCCCCCCCGTCGTAGGTGCCTCGATGTTGCTCAACCACCTCAACGACTGCCCGGGTGAACGCTGCAGCGGACTGGGGGTCTGTTGGGACCACGTGGCAGAACTCCAAGGCCGACCCGAACAGCCGCTTACGTGCCGTGACGTCAAAACCCAGCTCACTGAGCCGGGCCGCCGCGGAAGCCGCGTCGGACTTGCTGCGGAACGTCGCGGCGTGGTCGACCGCACGGGGGGACCTCATCGTGGTCGCCCAGTGCCAGACGCTGGCTCACCAGTTCCGCCGTCAGGCGCAGCTGACGGTCCAGGTCACTCACCGCGACAGCATGTCACTCGGGCTGTGCAAGAGGTCGGGCAACAGAGCTACCCCGCGAGCGGTGGAACAATGCACGCTTGCGGCCATGGACACAGCGTCACCATCCAGCCCTCCCGCGAGACGCCACTACGTCTTCGCGGTGCGAGGCGAGCTCCCCGTCCCCGAGCACGGTTGGACGATCGCCGTGCACAGCGCTGGGTGCAACGACAATGACAGCGGCTGTCAACAGACACCCGACTGTCCCCAAGCTCGTACAGCGTTCCTGCATGCCGCCCTCGTTGACTCGGCGGCGCCCCAGGAACTCCTCCAGCATCGTCGTCGGCAGCACTACCAGGTACGCAGCAGACGGGGTCGCGACCGATCGACCGCCGCGGGCGCTGGTGCCCGCTCGTGCCCGTCGGCGCACGCTAGTTCGGCCGCTGACCGCCCATGTCCAAGTCAAGACACTCCGTAGACGGCGATGTCAGGGCGAACCGCCGGCAGCGCCTCCGCTATCCGCGGCGAGACCGGACCAGCACGGCTGCCGTCATCATGACGAGGACTAGCGTTGCGGCCGCACCCACGACCGAGGAGACGTCCTGCGCGACGCGCACCCCGTGCGGTACCTCGGCGACCGCGTCGGCAGCCTCGAAGCCCTCACCCCAGAAGAACCAGAAGACGGCGAATGCGACCGCCACCGACGCGGTCAGGACGACGACCGGCACCACCACGCCACGCCGGCGCGTCGTTGTCAGCACGATCGCGCAGCACGTCAACGCGACTACCGGGCCAGCGACCGCACCGACGAGGAAGGTCACGTCGAGAAACCCCATGCGCCGGACAGTACCGACCGGACCCGACCCACCATCGACTAAGCGCTCGACGCACCTCGAACACCTCGGCGCCCTCGCCGCCCTCAAATCGAACCCAGGGAAGCAGACCGGTGACCGACACCCAGCCCACGTCACCGGGCGGGCCACCGGCAAGTCCCCGGGATTGGATGTAACGCGCGAACACGTCTAGATGACAGCATCTTGTAGAGGAGGAGCCGTGGCGCCTACGGACGACAACGTGAGCTGGTGGCAGCCCTGCAGCAACGCCGTCCGAGAGGCCGCCCCCGCCGTGCCCGCCTTCCACCCTGGCGAGGAGGCGGCGCTTTGGCGCGAGATCACCGCGACCGCCGTCGCGGCCCCCCAGTCTCGATGGGCCCGCTGGCGGCCCGTCGCGGCCGGCGTCGTTGCGGCCGTGGCCCTCGGTGGCGCAGGCGCGGCAACGGCGAGTGTCATTAGCGCACACACCGGCCGCGGACCGGTCGACACCGAGGACGTCGAGCTGGGTGGGCCCGGTGAGCGACTCGACCCCGCCGCCCCGGACTTCGCCGCAGTCCTAGACACGACCACCGCCGACATCGCGTTCCCCTCGGTGCAGGCGCGTACCCGCGCCCTCGCGTGGGAGACCGACGACCTGTCTTCGGACCCCGAGCCCTCACTCGTGTCAGCTGGCGCAGTACGCCTATGGACCTCAGGTCACGCCCTGTGCGCGTGGAGCAACACCTGGGCCGTCGCCCTTCGCGACGGGGACGACGATGCGGCCAAACGCTCCGCAGCCGTCATCCTGAGCGCCCGCACCTGGCCACCGATCCGCGACACCGACCCAGACCTGGCGAACCAGTCCGAGTTCGCGTGGCTCCCCGACCTCGAACGAGCCGTACGCGACCGCGACCCATCGGCGGCAAAGGATGCGCTCAGCACCGACGGGTCGTGCCTGCCCGGACTCGCACCCCAGCTCGGTCTGGGTCCCCGGTGAAACAGACCGCGACCCGTTCCGACGTGGAGGAGCTCTACCGACGCCACGCCGGTGAGCTCCGTGGCTACCTGCACCGCCGAGGCGGCCCGCCTGGCGCCGACCTCCTCGCAGACGTGTTCGTCATCGCGCTCCAGCGGATCGACGACCTGCCCGAGCCAGCCATGAGACGGGCCTGGTTGTTCGGCACCGCCCGGCGCCTGCTCCTGGCCTCGCAGCGCGAAAGCAGGCAACGCCACGAAGCCGAACACCAACACGCCAGATCCGACGGCCCACAGGTGCACAACCTGGTCGACGACCGACCCGACAAGCACCTGACAGTCCGGCAGGCGCTCGAGTCGCTGCGCGAACCGGATCGAGAACTCATCAGGCTCACCGAGTGGGAGCAGCTCGGCGTCAGTGAGGCCGCCATGGTCCTCGGATTGCGCCCCGGCACAGCCCGGGTGCGGCTACACCGGGCACGCCGCACCCTCGCTAGCCACCCGGCTCTCCGGGCGCTGCTCGCATCACGCACCGACAACCCTGAGTTGGAACGCGACGACTCGCAACAAGTCCAGACCTGACGCAGGGCCGCGGCGGCTCCACCAGCGCACGGGCACGGCGCCGGGACGCGAACGAGCCGTGCACTGTCCCAGTGTGGCCGAGTTCGTCGCCGACGAGGCACGCGAGGACCTGATCATCCCGCAGCTCCTGCAGCCGCCGCGGCAGCCGAGCGCTACTCAGAAAGCACGCTCCCGTGTCCCGGCCGCCTGAGGCCATAGATGGCGGACAGGTGAGCCGCGTGATGAGTACTGTGCGGTCGAGCCGGCCCTCGTGAACCCTTCGGCCCACTTCGGACAACTACCAGTGTGATGACGGACCATCAGGACCTCAGCGACGCGGAGCTTTTCGCCGCGTCTGTGGCCACTCCGCGGCTGTTCGGGGCGGTCTTTGACAGGCACGCACCCGAGATCCTGCGCTACCTGACTCGCCGCGTTGGCCCCCAGGACGCGGAGGACCTGCTCAGTCAGACATTTCTCGTGGCGTTGGAGAAACGGGCGAGCTTTGATCAGGGCGCGGAGACGGCCCGTCCGTGGTTGTACGGAATCGCAAGCAACGTGCTCCTACGTCGTCAGCGCGACGAGGTCCGGTTCCTGCGGGCGCTTGCACGGGTGTCGGGCGAACCGGACGAAGCGAACTTCGAGGAGGCCGCCGCACAACGCGTTGACGCGCGGTCCGAGTCCGCGGCCCTGGCCGCCGGCCTGGCTTCCCTCTCGCCCGGGGATCGCAACGTGCTCCTGCTCGTGGTGTGGGCCGACCTCTCGCACCAGCAGATCTCGCGCGCTCTCGGCATCCCGGTCGGGACCGTGAAGTCCCGTACGCACCGAGCGCGTCAGCAGCTGCGGCGCCACCTAGAACCCTCCACCAGGCTGGAAAGGACACCCCGACATGGATGAGCTGGCTCTGCTCGAACGGTTCCGGTCTGACGTCGAGATCGACGCGACCGCCCTGATCCGCGCACGGCGCCGCGTCGTGCGACGTGCACTCGTCAACGCACCCGGCAGACGCCGTAGGTACCTGTTGGTCACCGCTGCTGCCGCAGCGCTGGCCGTCGCCGTGACTCTTGTAGGCGCCGTCGGCAACGGCCCGACCGCGACACCCGCAGCAGCTGCGGTCCTTGCACGCGCCGCCGATTCGGCCAGCAGCGGCCGAGAGCCCGCGCCGGGCCAGTACCTTCACGTGCGCAAGGTGACCACGCGCTGGTACGACGACGGTCGAGAGACCACGGTCCAGGAACGGTGGATCCCCGGCGATGGAGGCGAGCCGCGCACCTACCGAGACTTTGAAGGAGACGTCTACCAGGATGCCTCCCCGGTCCCCGCCATCTACAGCCGACGTGGTCTGTCGACCGAGGCGCTGCTCACTTGGCTGCGGCGCCCCAGTGGTGACCTGCGTGGTGACGACGCTGCTTACGAACGCGTGGGGGAAGTCCTCGCCTCAGATCTCGCGCCAGTGGATTTTCAGGCCGGCCTGTTCGACGCCATGCAACACCTCGAAGGCGTCACCGTCGTCGACCAGGACGCGCGCTTCGACGCAGCGGCCGCCGTCATCATCGGTCGCGGCGGGCCGCTCGAAACCCAATTCGCATTCGACGAGACCTCCGGTCAGTTCATCGGCATGCAGGGTGTCGGAGACCCGGAGAACGGGACCCCGCTTTCGTACAAGACCTCGAGGACTACGGACGTAGTCAACGGTCTCCCGCGACGTGCCGGAGGAGACCGGTGACCCCAGGGTGGGCGGCACGGGGGTCGGAGGTCTCGCGGCGTCCCAGCTTCGGCCCACTGGTAGCTGGCACCACTCCCCCGGCGCAGCCCCACGGATCCGGCGTCAACCGAGCTCAGGGTCGTTCTCATCGAGTGCACCGACGCTGGTTGGCCCCGGTCGCCGTCGCTATCGTTGCGGCCTCGCTGGCGCTCAGTGGGGGCGCGACGACTGCTGCCGCTCGACTCGGCGTGCCGCCGTTCCAGACCCTGGAGGGAGGTGTCGCGCGAACCAGTCCTGGCATTCCGGTGACCTACCAGGACCCCGAGGGGCGTCAGGTGGCGTGTCTGGCGTTCATCGAGCACCGGAACCTGGACGCCCAACAGCGAGCTGCGCTTCGTGGCGTGGCGAGGGATGCGCGCTGGGACGGTTTCGCCGAGCAAGTTCTAGCAGGGCGGGTGTCCCGGGCGGCCTCGCCCGAGGCCCAACACGAGCAGCTCATCGAGGCGCTCGACCACGAGCTCTGGTCGTCGTCTCGTGTCGCCGTACCTTCGATGGTGTACATGTCGGAGTCCGACGGCCCAGTATTCAGCGGGTGGTCCTACTCGTGCGACCCCTCGTAGGGGACTGGGCCGTGTCATGACCCCGGCCCTCGAGCCAGCTCGTCCCCTTCACCTCTGTTGCGCACTCGCAGGTCCTTGCGGCACACGAACGTGTCGTGGGGCTTGATCGTGGCGGGAGGCCGTGGCTCGCGGCACCTCAGCGGCCGTGTGCACTTGTGCGAGGGTGGCGCGCATGTTTGACGCGTCTCAGGTCGTGCTCATGGGCGACCCGAGAGTGACCGGCATCGCCGTGGCCGACGACGGTTCCGGCCTGGTCCCTGCGCCACCGGCAGTCGGTCTCCACGGCCGCAAAGCGGACCCCGCTGGTGTGTTCCGGTTGATGCGTCGCCCGGTCGCGGATCGACTCGGTACCGCAGCCGCGTCACTTCCAGACGGTATACACCTGTGCCTGGTCGAGGCGTATCGGCCACCGGAACGCCAAGAGCTGTACTTCACCACCTATCGAGACAAGCTCCGCGCAGCCGATCCGACTCATGACGATGAGACTCTGAACCGGCTGGCGAGCAGGTTCGTCGCCCCGCCGGCGTTCGCGCCGCACGTCGCGGGCGCCGCAGTCGACGTCACCCTCGTCGACAACGCCGGCGTCGAGCTGGACCTGGGGTGCCCGGTCGATGCGAACCCGGAGGTCAGCGGCGGCACCTGTTACACCCACCACCCCGGTGTGACCGGGCACGCCGGCGCCCATCGCAAGGTGCTGATCGAGGCAATGACAGCGGCCGGGTTCGTGAACTACCCGACCGAGTGGTGGCACTGGTCGCACGGCGACCGCTACTGGGCATTCGTCACCGGCCGCGACGTCGCCGTGCATGGTCCGATGCACTCTGGTGCCTGAGCCGGCCCACGACCCGACTCCTCACCCCGACACAACCGCACCCTCCGACTTCTCGGCATGCGGGTCCGCCTGCATCCGTAGGCTCCCCGGCATGGCGGACCTTGACGGCGTGCCCTGGCCACCTGCCCCTATCCGGACACCGCGACTGCTCCTGCGCAGACCGGCCGCCTCCGACCGAGACGGCGTCATCGAGCTGCTCTGCTCCGAAGCGGCGACGCGGTACCTGGGCGGACCCCAGTCGCGTGCAGACCTGTCGCTCACGCTCCCCCAAGGCCCTACCGGCAGACCAGGCGTGTTCACCATCGAGGCGAACAGGCAATTCGTCGGAACAGTCTCATTCGACCGCCGCGATGCGAGTCGCCCAGGACACGTCCGCGCCAGCGGGCTCGAGATCGAGGTCAGCTACGCCGTCCTGCCCGACGAATTGGGCAACGGCTACGGCGCGGAGGCTCTCGCGGGCGCCCTGGGCTGGGTCGCGCAGGTAATGCCGCGGGAGCCTGTGGTGCTGTGCACCCAGACCGCGAACCGTGCCTCGATGCGGGTTGCGGAGCAGGCGGGGTTCCTCGAGGTCGCGCGATTCGAAGAATTCGACGCCGAGCAATGGTTCGGTGTCCGTCAACCTGAAGGAGCTACGGCGTGAGAGCCGCCGACCCGGACAGCCAGCCCGCCGGCGGTGCAACATGCGCAGTCCTCATCGCCGGCCAGGCCGCCAGGTGCCACCACTCACGACCGCACCAGCCGCCTGCGGACAGGCACCGGTTCTGGCCGGAGTCGGCTCTAAGCGACCCGACCCCTATTGGTGCAACAGCGAGCGTGTCCACGCCACCTCCTGGCCCAGCTGGCCAGTGCGGACGAACAGCCGGACCTGGTGCGTCTCGCCGAGAGCCTCAGCCCAATGTTCAGTGTTGCTGGGCTCGAAGCCCAGCTTCTCCCAGAACGGGCCCGAGCGTCGCGAGAACAGCCACGCGCGAGACGCACCGGCAGCTGCCGCCTGCGCCAGCGGGAGGGTAGCCAGCTGCGACTCCAACCCTCCTCTGCGCCGTCCTGTTGCCACCGCGACACTTCGCACCAACGCGTGGTGCCTGTCGCGGCTGAGCTCGAACCCGGTGCTCCCGCAGATGACGCCGGCGGCATCGCGTTGGACCCATCTGAGACCGACCCGACCACCCTCAGGCACGCACCACCAGGCCTATCCCCTCGGGCCGCGGAGCTCAGCCTGAAGCAGACCACCGGCCTGGTAAGTCGCGTGCGCGTTGCTCCAGCTCAGGTGTGTGTGATGTGGACGTGCCCGATTACGGGCGACGCGGTCCTGCCAGGTCAGGACCAGTAGAGGTCCGGCAACCGGTACGCAGAGCAGCATGATGAGGCCGATCACTCCATGCGGCAACGTCACCTTGCCTCGGAGCAGTTGGACGAGCACCACCACGACGAGGGCGACGTCGAGCATTGCCAGGCAGTTGACAAGCACCTCGGTGAGGCTGGGACTCAGGGGGTCGGGCACTACGGCCTGGTCGAGCATGCGCAAAGCTTCCTGTGATCATGAGGTTCTCGGAGGGACGATACGTGGCGGGTGACTTCGCGGGGCGGGAACATTTCGCGTCAGTGGGTGCGCGCCCGCATCACACCGTGATGCTTGAGTGCGGCGAGGCACTGAGGCGTTCACAGTTGTCGTGGGAGCGGCTCGCAAGGTCTAAGTCGTCGGTCTGAGAACGCGCAGTTCCGCCTCTCCGGTCCGGGCACCGGGGTCACCGGGGTCACCGGGGTCACGGATGCGGACCTCGAGAACCACGTCGGCGTAGCGCACCGACTCTGGTCTCAGGCGAGGAGGTTGCCACTCGCGTGTGAGCCCCGAGAACCGCCGCGGCAACCGCCGGCGCGGGCACAATGCAGTCGTGACCCAGACCCGGCTCCCAGCGGGCACCCGGCGGCGCTCGCCGCGACGGGTGTGGGTTGAGCTAGCGGCCGGTGCGGGTGCGTTGGTCGTCGGAGCCTTCATCTGGTCCGCCCCTCGCGGCGACGTGGCCACGCCCGGGCCGGAGGCGACGCCGGAGCAGGTCGTCCGTGCGTACATCGACGCGGTCAACGCGCGCGACTTCGAGACCGCCAACACGATCGACGCGCGCCCCGGAGACCTGGGCCGGTTCAGCCGGCCGATGAAGACCCACGATGTCGAGATGGGCCAGACCCTGACCGAGAACGGCCGACCGCACGTGCTCTTCACCGCTGACTTCGACGGCGGTGACGGAACCGTCGAGGACGGGGTGTGGGGGTACTACCTCGAACGCGGACGCGATGGGTTGTGGCACATCATCGACGCCGGGGTTGCCTGAGCGGGAGCTGGCGGGCCGGCCGCTGCGACGGGCCACGAGGACGTCCGCTGCCTTTGCTCACTCGGGTCGTGACTGCGGGTCGAACGTGCCGGCCCGAATCTCGGCGACCAGGTCGCCCGCCTCGAGTTGGCCTTCCTGCCAGTCGCCCATGAAACCCCACACGGGCCGTTCGCGCTTCTTGCCCACACGGAACACGGTCAGCTGGCAGCGTTCGGCGGTGCCCGGCCGCTGCACACGCACGAGGACCGCGTTGACGGCGCGCCAGAACACATTCGCGCCCGGTCCACCGTTCGCGGGGCCGATCAGGATCGGTGTGGACACGGCGACCGTCTTGAGGCCCTGGATGTGGAACCACCTACCGCCAGGGTCCTGGACCCACCGGTCGAACTGCGTCTCGCCGTCGAAGTCGAGGTGGTCTTGTCCTCCACCCGGCTCGCCCATGGGTCGACGGTGCCGCACTCGCGACGGGGCCGCGCGCGGAACGGGCTGGCCTCTGGTCTGAGATGCAGCGCTGCCCGTGCGCTGGTCTGGCTCCCAGCAAGACGTCTGCCCCACGAGGTCGAGGGACGCGGTGCCCGTGACCCGGTCGACACCGGCGAGCAGGTCCAAGGCGCCAGGGTTCAGGGGCCGGCCGTCCATGGTGAACGCCAAGGCCTGGTAGGGCTGTAGCCGCAACACGATTCGCTCGGTCGCCTCCGGACACACGAACGGGCCGAAAGCGCCGGCTGTCACCGGCCCACCAGCGGACTCTTCACGCTCTTCGGGCACGCTGCCCGGCACTTGATCGAGCGTCGTCGCCCAGATGGTCTCCAGGGACCTGGGACGAAGTTCGACCACGGCGTCGACGTACAGGTGCGACTCCTGCTCCGACAGCCCGGGCCGGACCTCGTAGGTCACCGAAAGCACGGGCTCTCCGCGGTGACCTTCGATGTGACCCGTGATCCTGGAATAGGGCCTGTCATCGGATCGACCGTCGTTGCGGACACCGGTGATCAGGAACCGGTGACCGGGCAAGATCTCACCGCAGTCCAGGCGTAGGTCCACGCGTGCTCCCTGAGAGTCGAAGAAGAGTAGATCCGAAAGGGTCGGTCGGCCGCAGCCGCAGCAGCGTTAGCGACCATGATGCGCCGCCGGCCCACACACCATCGCTCCCGTCTCCTGGTCAGCGCGTCAGGGGCCGGGCAGACGTCGATGAGTACCGCGGAGACGTACTCAGGGCGCGCGTGTGCAGGCGTGCTCTGCTTCCCCGACCAGAACCTCGCACCGTGTGCCCCACCGCGTTACCTCGTGCAGGCGCGGCGTCATCGTTCGGTTCCCGCCAGGGGGTGTCAGCCTCACCTATTCATCGTGTCCCGAAGTCGGCGTGGTCGGCGATGGCCAGCTGGTAGTTCCAGTAGGTCTCCATGTCGGCTGCCCACTCCGCGGGTAGCCCCGCGTGCTCGAGGGTGATCGTCGTCCACGCCTGACCTTCGGCATCCCTGGTCTGGGTCAGCGTCGTGGTCACCATTGTTGGCGCAGCATGCGCCCGAGTGATCCGCGGATCGTTGACCCGTACGTTCGCATGGCCGCGCAGCCACACCCACTCGCGTACCGCGCGTTGCGGTTTCGCCACCTCCAGGAAGGTGGTCTGCACGGCGCCGTATCGGCCCGTCAGTTGGTCTGGGTGCTTGTGGGCGTACGACCAGTTCGGTGCACCGAGCTCGTAGTCCGTCCGCGCCGAGTCCGAGAAGCTCCAGCTGGGACCGTCGACGTACACGTGACTCCAGCTGGTCAGGTAGGAACACGACAAGAACAGCCTCCGTCTGGTGCCCCTGATCGTGCGCTTCACCACCACCGTGGTGACCCGTCCGGACAACACCCTCGACCCGGGCGCGCCGTCTACGTCACGACCGATGCGTCCCGCGGCCGCCAGCCCCGCCGCCTCCCCGGGTACGACGAGCGGCGGCGTGGGGTGCAACTGCTCAAGGGCGTACAGGCTGCGAAGTCGGAGAACACTCGGGGCTTGCGGTGGGGCGGACCACACTGCGACCTCGTACCACTCCACCACTTCGTCGGTGTGCGTCGGAAACCTTTCTTCATCGTCACGCGGCAGGTGACTGCGGCCCTGCGCGCTGACTCGGAGCCGGTACTCCCCCGGCTCGGCCACGAGGGTGACGGACGGATCGCCGTCGATGAGCTCGCTCACCTGGAGCGGGGTGCTGACGGTGATACTCAGCTCGACCACGTCCTCCCACCGCGGACCCGGCTCCCCGGGAGCGCGCGCCAGGACACGGGTGACCACGTCGTACGGACCCCACTGGTCGCCCGTGTGAATCAGCAGGTCGTGCGAACCCTCGATGCGTGAGACCAGCGTCGTGCCCGCGAGCTCGTCGGCCCCCGGCAACACGGCAACGTCTCGTATCACCAGGGCGGCGTCCTGCCCGTCGATCACGCCGTGCTCGTCACGCTCGGTCATCGCTCCCCCACGACATGAGCCTAGGACGCTGACGGCAGTTCTATCTGCCCTTCGCCGACCGTTCCCAGCCGAAACAAGGGTCGAACCGATGCGGTCCGATGACCTCAGGAACCCTTCTGGTGTCCATCCCCCTGTGTCGATGTGACCGCTCCCCGAGACCCCGGTCTGATTCCCTGGCGCCTCCTGCGGGACACGCCAATGGGGAGCCATCCCCCACGTGCGGGGTATCTGCCCAACGACGCGGCCACTCGTGCCCGTCCCACCTCGGAGCTACCGATGCGCCTCACCACCACCTCGCCACCTGCCTGAATCACCGCGGCGCTCGGCCTCGGACTGGGTCCCCTGCCGGCCCAGGCAGAGTCGCGCACCGTCACCGACCCGGCCGGCGACGTCCGCCGCTTCGTCCTCAGCGAGGACGAGGAATGGGAGCAGACTCCCGTCGACGAGGCCAGCGACACCCCCGACGGCGACGTCGTCAGCGCCACCTACCTGCACACCAAGCGGCGCATGCTGCTGTCCATCAGCTACGCCGCCCTGCCCAGGACCGACGCCCTCCGCGCCTGGAGCCTCCGCCTGCAGGGCCGCAACGGACAGCAGCGGCTCCTCGAGGCCTACACCGGCATGGGAGCCGGGCTCCCGGTCGAGATGAGCCGCCTCAACAACGGCAAGTGCGTGTGTCGCGGAGAGATCAAGCGGCACGTCTTCTACCGGAGCAAGCGCATCGAGATCAGCTTCCCCGCCACTGCCTCGGAGCCCCGCTGCATTCCGTGTCGCCCATGTCGGTGTCTGCCTGGAGTTCGACGACTCGGCCGAGGACGCCCGCATCTACTACGACGACGCGCAGTGCAACGGCGGCTCGCTCGACCAGGTCTTCCGCAGGTTCTCGCCCTGGGTCTGGCGCAACTAGCGACGCAGCACCAGGCCGAGAGGGGTGGACGCACGGCACAGGAACTGATCAAGCTCCTGACAGTCATGGAGTCCACCGACCACGGTCCACAGCTGTGTTGGACCGTCATGCAGTCGAACCCACCCCAGGGCCGCAGGCCCGACATCAGCATCTGGAACTGGTCCGACGTCACCGGCCACGACTCCGAGGACGGAACCACCTGGGGCGACTTCACCGTCGGGGCACGTACGCCGACGGGGTGTTCACCCTGACCCGCCCCCCAACCCCGGAACCCCTGAACTGGCTGCAGCGCGACGCCTACGGCACCCGTTCGGCCGAGGTGGCCGCCCGCGGTGCTCACCCTTCAGAGGCGATCCCCTGGATCGCCCGCGTATCGCCGCCCGGCGGCTGGCCCGTCGTCGACGCCGCAACCACCACGCAGGAAACTCTCGAATAGACGATGGAGACAGCTCCGACGCTCCTCGGGATCGTGGACGCCCGTATCCAGCACCCGACTGTTGCGCGCTTGGGCAACGATCACCGTCGCAGGTCCGTAGGCTCGCGACATGGCTGACGTGGTGTTGGGACGGGCCGGGAGCCCGGTGCTGGTCGACCTCAACGTGTGTGCAAAGACGGGGCGCCGGACCAGCGACCGCGTGGAGCGTCGCGGTAGCACGATGCCGGCATGGGTCACCCTCTTGCTCCTCTTCACTGTCGTCGGGTTCTTGTTGGCGGGTGCGATGACATCTCGGTCTTACCGCGTCACGCTGCCCTTGGAGCATGCGGTCCACGACCGTTGGAGACGCAACCGGCGACTGGCGTGGGCAGTGAGCCTGGTCGGCGCTGGCGCGTTCGTTTGGGCAGAGTCGGGCGGGACCGCGGCAGATGGGCTGTGGGGCGGAGTGGGACTCGCGCTCTTCCTCGCGGGACTAGTTGGCGGCACGGTGAACTCCACGATGAACAACGTGGGTTTTCGTATGACTCGCCAGGATGACCTGGTCCTCACTCGAGCACACGACAACTTCGCTCGGGCAGTGGCCGCGGCGACGGTCGAGGCGATGCCGCCGGCAGACCGGATGGACCAGCGGAGGCCGGGTTGATCCGTTCGCCGGCAGCCTGCGCGCGGTCGCAGAGGCTGGGCACACCCAGAGCGCTAGTCAGAACCAGTGGACCATGTCCCTGGCGAACCGCAGGAGCCTTGGCAGCCAGGTTGCCTGACGCTGCCACTCGAGCTCGACAGCAAGGGAAGTCGCCGACACGCCTGGTTCACCGTCCGGGCTCGTAGCCGGCTCGAGGTGCCCGGTGGGGATCGTCAAGCCGATGCGCAGAAGGGCAACGCGAAGCCGAATGGCGGCCTCAGCCTGGCTCACCCACTCATCATGTTGAACCGACACCGGCGCGTTCTGCCACCGGTTCATTGCGCTCGGGTAGCCGCGCTTTCTCGCAGCCATCGCTCCGGATCACCGCTCTCCTAGAAGCCCCCTTCACCATAGGAGGGTCCGCGACTCGTGGCGGGCCGGACGGGAACGTGTTCCCGCGCGTGAAAAGCGCGGTCCTTGTGGGGATCCTCCAGCGACTGGCACGAAGGCCGGCTCGCGGCTGACAACCTGACCGCCGATATCCGCGCCGGCAACGTCGACCCGGACACACGGACCGAGCAGGCACGACAGCAAGAGTTCCTCGATAAGGATGTTCCGGCGCAGCGCCGTTATTGCCAATACGGTCATCGGGTGGGGGTTGCCGAGGACGCCAGTGACGACGACTTGTACGCGTGGTTCATCGAACAGTTGGAGGGGGTCGCCAGCGAGACCGGACCGGGTGTGATCGAGATCGACTGGCGCCCGGCCTGGGGCCCAGCGCGAAAGGTGTTGTTGTTCCTCACTCGGGAGCAGCTGCGGTCGGTGGCCTGGGCGGAGTACGACTACTTCGACGACTCCCACGACCAGGTCGTGCCGCGGACCACGACGCCGGTCAGAACCGGGATGGCGCAGTTCAGCCTCGAGGCCGAGGAGGTGATCGCGACCCTCGAGGAGTCCGAGTCGTGGGTGTTCTTCGACCAGGGTCGCCTGGTGCCGTCGATCAGGCCGGAGTGGCCGCCCGTCCCGGCGTTCCTAGACGGGGTCCTCGTCACTGAACACACCCAGTCGGTGGCCGGGCGTGAGGAGTGGGGAACTGTCGACTTCTTCTTCGAGGAGTTCAGCGACGCGGCGGACCTTCGCCGGTTCCGCCGGTGGCTGCAGCGCCGTACGACCCGTCGATGGCCCCTGGTGCGTCAGCGCTTCGTGCTCGAGGAGCTCCAAGCGGTCGTCACGTCCTCACAGACCCACGTCGTCATCGGTAGCGACGGGTCTGATCACGACAACTGGGAAGACGTCACCGTTCCCGTCGCGGAGGTCTGGCACCTGTGCGACGTCCTCGAGGATCGCGGGACCCTGCTGTGAGGACACCTGCCCCCCGGGGCCCGTTCCCCGACCCGGCGCACTCACGGTCCGCTCTTGCGAGCAGCTAGTGGAGAGCGGTGGACCGTGCCCTCCGCCGACAGCAGACGCGTGGACGCCACGCAAGACTCTTAGGGAGGCGGAGGTACGCCGGAGGGAGACTGCCCACCGGCATCCCAACCAGACCGACCCGAGAGCGATGGGCCCGTGGCACAAGACCTGATCGGCTCCGGCACGGTCCTAGAGTCCCCCGAGCACGGTCCACAACTGTGCTGGGCCGTGATGCAGTCAAACCCGCCCCAGGGTCGCGGGCCCGACATCACGAATTGGGACTGGTCCAAGGTCACCGGCCACGAATCGGTGGACGGAACCACCTGGGGCGACTTAACCGTCGTGGGCACCTACGCCGCTGGCGCCCTCACCCTGACCCGACCCCCGACCCGGGAGCCACTCGAGTCGCTACAACGCAGGCCGGACGGCGCCCCGCCGCTTGACCGGGCCGGACACCGCGCGTGGGGCACCCCCTCGACCGCAGCAGACCAACGGCGCGTCACCAACGATGAGTTGCAGCGCATCGCCCGGGAGGTGTTCGCCGTGCCCGGCGCAGTCATGTCCGCCCCCGGCTTCCGGTGCGTAGACCTCCTGGTCGCCCATGACGACGGGACCCTGCAACGCGAACTCGACCAGCGGTACCAGCCCGGCATCGTCCGCGTCACCTCAGCCCTTCAAACCTACTGAGATCAATGACGCTGCTAGTCGCCCTCATCGGCACCCTGTCCGTTACCGGGCCCCATACTCCCGCGACCGTCAGGCGTCGCGAATCTCGTTCAGACGGACGGACTCCAAGCCCGGCGACGGCGTAGTTGAGGTCATCCCCCGGGCGAGCTTGGTCGGCACGCTGACCGCATGGTCACGCGTCCCGACATACGAGCGTTGCGTGTTCGGCCGCAGCGAACTCGCGGGACGGCGCGGACTAAGGCTCACAAGTAGTGGGCTGCGATGCGTAGGCATCGACGCTGTCCAGCCACGCACAAGAAGATTTGACCTCGAGACCCGCGGTCCCAGACGCCGAGTGGACGTCGACCCGGAGTTCGGCATATCTGCAGGTCAAAGGCCTGCGACCGTTCTCGGCGTCCGCCAGGACCGGGAAGACCCGACGCAATTGATGGTGAATAAGTGCGTCACCAGGGCGAAACAGTTCAAATCCCAACCCGCCCCTGACCTGCGTTTCCGCAGGTCAGGGGCCGTTTCTCGGTCGGGCTGACAGGATTTGAACCTGCGACCCCTTTCCATTCCGGGGGCTTCGACGGGCCTTGTCCTTCTTTGGCCGTGAGAGCTCTGACCTGCGCGAACACTCCCCCGGCCTGGGGTTTGGATCGCGGCGCTGGCCAATATCTTTGTGGACTTGAGACCGATTAATCGGTGAATAAGTGCGGCAGACTTCAGGCTGCGACGCGCCGGGCGTTTCGGGCGCTCACCGAGACCGCTCAGGTGCTGGTCGAGAACCACGCCGTGGTGCTCTCCCTCGCCGGCGTGGCCATCGCGGCGCTCATCAGCCACCGGTCCTGGGACTACTGGTCCTCGCTGGCCATCTGAGGGCCAGGCCAAGCGCCGCGCCCGGTGTCGTCGTGAGGTAGCAACGACGACACCGGGAGGTGGACGCCTCAGGCGGGGACGACCGACTGGTTTCGGCTCATCAGCCACTTCACCGCCGGGTAGCCCGTCACGAGCCCAACGATGACGCCCACCTGCATCAGGAACCAGAAGGTTCCCTCGGTGACCGCGGGCATCATGTTGTTGAAGTGCAACACCAGCATCCAGCCGACCATCCCGATGTCGAAAGCGACCACGGTGACGACTGCTGCGAGCACGGCCGCACCGACCGTGAGACCGCGTTGGGCAGGCGCGCGTCCAGCACGGCTGGCGGCTCGCTCGTAGACGGCGAGCATCGCGATGGCCAGGACGGCGATGGCCAAGATCATGGGCCACATCGACATCCCGGCGATGGTCCAGCCGACTGCGACGACGAACGGCACTGCGATGAGGTGAGCGACCGCGGACGCGCCGCCGCCGGGGAGCACCGCGACCGCTGCGCTGGTCGCCGTACTGCTGGCCGTGGTGGGGTGGAGGGCTGCGTGGTGCGTCGATGTTCGCCCCAGGCGCAGATAGGCCGGGATGGCGAACGGGCCGAGGTACAGCGCGGAGGTGACCCACACCAGCTCGGTGGTGGTGCTGCGGTGACACCGACCGAGCAGGTAGATGTCGGCTGCGATCAGGGCGACGCTGAGCAGGGACGCGGCGATGTAGATCCAGGCGACCGGGGTGAGCCAGTCGGGGAGGGCGGAACCCATGGGCATGTTCATGACGTGGTTGGTCCTTCGTGACGATGACGGTGTCAGTCCAGCGGCCCGCATCTCGCCCCAGCCGTGGAGGTGACTGTGGGGCGTCTGTGCGGTCGCCGTGTGACGTTTTTGGACGGCATCGGCGCACGAGGTGTGCGCCGGCCGGGCAGCGGGGGCCCCGGGGCGCGCTGCAGGGGCAGGCTCAGAGGCAGCGCTCTGAGCGACCTGTCAGACCCTGAACACGCACAGTGAGACGGGCGACGGGGTCAGCCACGGTGTACGTGGTCGCCCTCGACGACGCCGCGGTCCGGGACGGGGTGTCCGCGCGAGCAGCCCGATCAGGGTGTTGCGAGGCGACGCCATGAGAAGAGCCGCGAGACCGGTCAGGAAGAACCCGGCAGCGGCCGTGCACACGACGGTGGCGGTGATGCCCGCGCACATGTCATCGCACATCGAAGTCATCTGCGGCGTCGCTTCTGCAGCCGACGGCGCCCCGCCAGTGCCTGCAGCGACGGGTGACGCCGCCGCCGAGGACCCTGTCGAGAACCCCGTCGCGGGCCCTGTCGAGGACCTTGCCACGGGCACCCCGCTCATCCCGGCCATCCCGCTGGCGCTGTTCATGCCGCTCATGCCGCTCATGCCGGAGGACAGGGCGACGGCCAACACGGCGCACGTGAGACCGAGGGCCAGCGCGAGCGCCGCGCACATCACGATCCGAGCCAGGCGGGCGCTCGTAGCGGCGGGCGTGGTCACCTGCACAGGATACCGGGCCCCAACCCACGCCCACGCGACTTCGAGCGAGGCTCCCCCACGTCAGCCGAGTCACCTCGCAGGTCCCGAGGACGAGGTCTCCAGAGGGATGACTGCATACCCCCAAGAGGTACCTTCAAAGATATGGGACAGCCACGCCCGCGGCCAGCCGAGGTGGGCTCGCATCGGTGCAACGCGATCCCGGAGTCGGTGTGGTGTAGTTCGCGCTCGCGACACCGGTCGTGCTGTGGAGCAGGTGGCGTCAGCTGTCGATCGCGCCTGGATCCACCGCCGAGTCGCGGGCGGGCGTCGGTTCTGATCGCAACACCGACAGACCGTGGGACTCCCTCAGCTCGTCGGCGCCCACGATGATGTCGCGGTTCTGCTCGCTCAAGAGTCGCCGCCGCAGGTTGAGGGCTTGCGTCGACGTCACGTCGTACCGGGCCATCAGCAGGCCTCTCGCCTGCCCGTTCTGCACTTTGTGGGTCGAAATTTCACGCGGCGCACACGGCCCGTTGCGCGAGTCTGTCTGATTAGGGCGTATGACCTGCGTCGTAGTGCGCCTTGACGCGTGCCGCGCTCAGGGTCGTGGGATAGACGGCGAGTTCGGCGAGGTTGCCGTCGTAGTAGGCGTCGGGCGCACCGGTCCAGCTGGGGAGGTTCTCAGCACCGGCGCGCCAGTATCCGTTGAAAGACTGGAGGTTACCCGTGGCCGTAACCGTCTGCTGCACGCCGTCGACGTAGAGTCGCATACCGTTGGTGCCGGTGACGTAAGTGCCGACGAGGTGGTGCCACGCCCCGTCGTTCAATGCTGCGTTGCTGACCACTGTTGTCCGTGCGCTCCCGACCCCGAGGTAGACGCGGCCGTTGGCCCCGACGTACAGCTGGCGATCGATCGTGCTCGAGGCGTTCTGGCCGGTCGCGTTGCCGAAACCCAAGATTCGGCCGCCAGTGCTCGTCGTGGTCTTGATCCAGGCTTCGAGGCTGAACCGGGCTGGGCCCGCGACCTGAGCGTTGCCGTTGATGACGGCGGAGCTCAGCGACAGTGAGCGCTCCTGGGCCTCGGAGTCCAGCGCACCGGGTTGCCCCCAGGCGTAGGACCCAGACAGGGTGCCGTCGTTGTTGGCCGTGGTCTCGTCGTCCACCACGGTGCCGCTGGTCTCGTCGAGGCGCCAGAAGAACGATGGCGAGTCAGCTAGTACCGCAGTGCGGTAGGGGCGAAAGTCCGCGGCGGTGGCAAAGGCGCTGTTGCCGTTCGTTGTCGGCTCGAGGAAGGCGGCATAGGTCGTCTCAACGGTCAGTGTCGTTGCGACCAGTGCGCCCAAACTGGCAACGGCGATGCGGAGCACCCGCGGATGTCGCTCGATCATGAATCGCAGCGAGCTCGACAGCTGAAATCCCCCTAGGGCGGGTGCACGCAGGCGATCCCGGCGGGCGGCGGCGGCCGGGTCGAGGATGGTGAGGCCGGCGTCCCCGTCGGAGTCGTCGGCGTCGTCGGGACCGGTGCCGGAGTCGCCGGAGTCGCCGGGGTCGCCGGGGTCGTCGGTGTCGTCGGTCTCCGCGGCGTCGTCGGCGGTGAGCCGCAGCGGCGTGGTGGCCGCGAGGCCGAGGAGGAGCAGGACCGTCACGGCGATGCCGACGGGGGCGAGCTGCCCCTGGGCCAGCCAGGTGACGGGGAGGCCGACGTGGGGCACCCGGATCGCGGCGACCCCGAGGACGTCGTCGGGGTCGACGGGCGTGGAGTCGGCGGCCTCGTTGGCGTCGCCGCGGGTGACGAGCTTCCCGTCCTCGTCCCGCTGCTGGAAGCGGTGGGTCCGGGTCTTCTCGGGGTGGTCGGGGTCGGTCACGGTCATGATCCGGCCCTCGGTCAGGGTGGTGGGGTCGATCGGGCGGTCCACGACCACGTCGCCGACGTGGATGCGGGGCTCCATCGAGCCGGACATGATCACGCGGGGCGACCAGCCCAGGGCCGCCGGGAGCACGGACCAGACGACCAGGCAGAGCACGACCGCCAGGGCGGCGCGCGAGCCGGCGACCAGCAGCAGCCTCGACCAGCCGGGCTCCCCGGCCGGCGCCGCGGTGGCGGACGCCGGACCGGAGGCCGGTCGCTGCTGAGGGAGGTGGATCGCGCTCATGGTTCGCTTCCTTGACTGCTTTCCTGGGACCCGAGATCGGTGGCGGTCCGAACAGCCGGGGATCAGCTGTTCTGGGCCTCCCAGGTGAGGCCGATCGAGGCGGCACCGGACTGGTAGGTGTTGTTGGCGGTGGAGCTGAGCGTGTAGGTCACGCGGTAGCTCTTGGTCTCGCTGTTCCCGGCGGTGACGCCCGCCGGGGCCCAGGTGCCGGCGCCGGAGGCGAAGTCGGTCTTGCCCGAGGCGAAGGACGACAGCGAGCCGTTGAAGACGGTCGCGGCCGGCGCGGTGTCGGCGACGAAGCCGGCGCAGGCGGCGTTAGTGGCGCCGGCGCCCTCCTCGACCTTGAGGGTGATGACGTCACCGAGGCTCTTGGTCGAGGTGAAGCCGGTGCCGTAGAGCTTCACGGCCGAGGCCAGCGTGCCGGTCGAGGTGACCGTGATGCAGCGGGCGCCGGTCGCGCCGGGCTTGAGGTTGGTGGCGTTGAACAGCGCGGTGTCGGCGTCGTTGTCGGCGAGCTTGACCGAGCCGGTGGTCCAGTTGCTGGTCGGGTTCGACGTGGTGTCGGAGAACGCGGCGTACGTCGACTGCCAGACCAGCGCGCCGCTGGCGATGACCGCCACCGGGACGGAGGCGGCGGCGACGAGGCGCTTGTTGCGAAGAGCGGAGCGGACGGACATCAGGATTCCCCCTCAGGAACGTGACCCACGGTGTTGCGGGCCGGTGACAAGAGAGTGACGGGTGAACGACCGCCAGATCTACCTGAAGTGGTACATCAAGCCCATAGACGCTATAAGCGTTTATAAGGGACTAGACCGGCATCCCAAGTTCCGCAGCCTCACTCAACTAATTTGCACAACTACCTGAACAGGCCGTTGATACCTGGTTTACTTCTTCGGCTGCTCGGACGACCACGGGTCGTCCGGTCGCCTGACCGCGGGGAGCTCGGTCTACTGCGGGCCGAACCGGGCGTCTTCGGCGGCCTCGGAGTCATTCAACGCTGTCGCTCCGATGAGAACCTCGGGCCCTGCGCCCGACCTCGGGCCTACGCCGCACCTCCCACTCCCACTTCCCGCCTAGCGCCTGGCGCCTGGCGACAAGTTCGCCCGCACGAGCGACGTCGTCCGCATGACACAAGACTCACCGCGTCGCTACCGGCAACACACAGGTCGCTACGTGGGGCCGTCCCTATGCGCGCACCCCGCGCAACCAGCGTCACAGGGGTCGTGATCGGTTCATGAGACGCATCCAAGCCGCCGACGGAGCGGGGCGTCAGGGCCCGGCGGGCGGCGTCAGGTGAGGTCTCGCCGGGTGAAGGACAGGTAGGTGCAGGCGGCGGCGCCGGCGGTGTAGACGCACAGGGTGGCCAGAGCGCGGGTGCCACTGATTTCGCTGAGCACGCCAGGTGTGACGCCGACCGCGGCCGGCTGGGCAACGGCACCGATGAGGGAGCCAGCAGCGGTGCCCGGGAGAAGATTGGTGAGGAGTCCGAGCGCAGGGAGAATCAGCGTCACCCCGCGGAGCAAATTCTCGATGACCAGGGTCCAGATGAGGGCCAGTCCCGTCGGAAGGCCGGTACTGCGGCGAGGACGCCCGAGGCACAGCCTAGGAGGAGCCACGTCTCGAGGACGACGAAGCCAGCCGCCGCGCGTTGCAGCAGCGCCGTCGCGGTTGGTGGGGTGGTCGGGAGGCCCTCGATGTGGGCGATGGCCAGCGACGTGGCAAGCGACTGGGCCATCACCACGACGACGAGGGCCGCGGTGAGTGTGGTCGCCGCGGCGAGAGCGCCACCAATGAGCGCGCGTCGTGGGACGCCCTGGGTGGCAACTGTCTTCCAGTGGTCCCAGCCGTAACGGCTCCCCGTTGCGAGAACCCCGACGACGGTCATCATCGCGCCGCCGAACAGGGGCATGGCCTGGACGGCGACGTCCGGCGAGCGGCTCGGCGACATCTCTGACGCCAAGAGGTAGCGGGCGGTGCCCTCTGCCCCAGGAAGGTCGACCGACCCGGTGCGGAAGCTCAAATAGGGGAAGGCGTACGCGAAGAGGAGCTGCAGCACGAACCAGGAACCGACGACCGTCCAGATGGCCGGCCATCCCCGCAGCAGTCGAAGCTCGGCGGCCCAGACCCGAATCGTTGCCCCGCCCGGTCGTCTGCTCATCGCGTCGGGCACAGCGTCCGACGCAACTCGTCGTAGACCGTCCGCAGGTTCCGGCGCGCCGGACCCACCTCCCACACGTCGACGCCTGCCTCCCCGAGCGACTGCACGAGCCACGGCGCGGACGACTCATCCGCGGCGTCGACGAACAGGCCCCGCTCGTCACGCCCCTGCTTCAGCACCACCGCGGGATGCGTCCTGCCCAGCACGCGCGCTACCCGTCCGTGCGGACTCGCGCGGAGGCGGACCCGCGCAGGGCCAAGGATGTCGGCCAGCGACCCGTCGGCGACCAGACGGCCCCCCAAGACGATCCCGACGTGGGTGCAGCATTCCTCCACGTCGGCCAGGGCGTGGCTGGACACCACGACGGTGACGTTGGCGCGGCCCAATTGCCCGATCAGCGCCGTCATCTCCTCGACGCCGGTCGGAACGAGGCCGTTGGAGGGCTCGTCGAGCACCAGGACGGCAGGCTCGCTTAGCAACGCGGCGGCCACTCCGAGGCGCTGCTTCATACCGAGGGAGTACGTGCGGTACCGGTCGTCGGCCCGGTCGAGCAACACAACCTGGCCCAGGGACCGCTCGACAGAGCCGGCGTCGACCCCCCGAACCCGAGCCAGGTGACGCA
Source organism: Nocardioides aurantiacus (assembly GCF_003752505.1). NCBI lineage: Bacteria > Bacillati > Actinomycetota > Actinomycetes > Propionibacteriales > Nocardioidaceae > Nocardioides > Nocardioides aurantiacus. The sequence continues at coordinate 1,823,300 of NZ_RKHO01000001.1, forward strand.
GATTTTCGCGCCCGGTGAGATGGGGGACGAACCCGGGGGTCTCAATGAGCGCACCTAGCCCCGCCGGCGTGCGGCGGGCGCTCACCGGACGCCCGCCGACTTCGACGCGCCCCGACGTTGGCTCGACCAGGCCGCACATCATGCGCAACAGAGTGGTCTTGCCGGCACCATTGGGCCCGACCAACCCATAGACGCTTCCCCTGTGCACCTGCAGGTCGACACCGCGAACGGCATGGCGCCCGCCAAAGGTCTTCGTAACGCCGTACAGGGTGACCGCAGGGTCGTCGGCTACCCCCACGTGGCGCCCGCGGGCTCCCGCACCGTGGCGTTCACGCGGTTGAAGAAGTTGGTCAGCGCGATCATCGTGACGACGGCGCCAAGTTGCACGTCCTCGAGGTGGGCCGCGGCAGCTTCCCAGATCTCGTCGGTCACAGCATCGGCCCGGTCCGCCATGCGGGTCGCGGCCTCGGCGAGCGCCAAGACGCTGCGCTCAGTTTCGCTGAACAGCCCGGACTCACGCCACGCCACCACCTGATGTAGGCGCTCGTCGGTCTCGCCGTGCTTCTTCGCCGATCCGACACCGGCGGACACGCAGGCGCTGCAGCCGTTGACCTGGCTAACCCGAAGATGCACCAGCTCCGCAGGCCGGCGTCCACGCCGGTCGCGTACATCGCGCCGTAGATACCTTGGATGGCCGGAACCACGCCCGGCAGGAGCGTGGCTGGGTTCTTCATCCGTGCTGTCATCGTCACTCCTCTGTTACCTGTCGGCCTTTCGGCCCGTCACCTGGTCGACGGAGCCCTCGGCAGAAAGGTGACACCGGTGGACACCGGAAAGGACGGCCCCAGCGGGGCCCACCTACACGAAGACCTGGCACGCGTCTTCGGCAAAGAGCGTTTGCGCCTGACAACGATTGCGAGCCGGCTAGTCGGGATCCACGACGAAGCGGAGGACGCGGTGCAGGAGGCCAGGCTGCGACTGCAACGCGTTGACCCCGCAAGCGTTGACAACGCTCCCGCCTGGCTGACGACCGTCGTCAGCCGCATCTGCCTGACCTGCTGCGGGCACGCTCGGCTGCGAGGACGCGCGAGGAGGCCTGGGAGTCCATGCGGGTCGTGCCCGAGCAGGCTGCCGCTCCGCAAAACGAGGCCGAACTAGCAGACTCCGTAGGCCTAGCCAGGCTCGTGGTGCTCGACAGCCTGTCCCCCGCCGAGCGGGTGGCGCTGGTACTGCACGACGTTTTCGCTCTCCCGTTCAGCGAGGTTGGGTCGGTCCTTGGACGCTCAACCGATGCCACCAAGATGCTCGCCAGCCGAGCAAGGCGCAAGGTCCGCGGCCACGACGGGGTGGCGGACGACCAGCATCTCCGACGACGGGTCGTCGACGCATTCCGTGCCGCGGCCCGTGACGGAGACATTGACGCCTTGCTCCGCGTACTGGACCCCGAGGTGCAGCTGCGCGTCGACTCTCCCGCCGGCCGGGTGCAGGTCGAGGGCGCCGAGGAGGTTGCGCGACGCGCGTCCTACTTCGCCGCGCGCTCGGGCCCGACCACCGACGTCGTCGTCGCCGGCCGCAGCGGAGTCCTGGCCCGCGACCACCAGGGCGCGGCCGTATCCCTCCTGGTCTTCGATGTCGAGGGCCAGCAGATCATCACCATCGACGCCCTGACCGACCCCAGCACCCTCACGCACATGAGTCTGCCGTTGTAACGCGACGCCCCGGTCAACCGCCCTGGCAGCGGCCTTGCGTCGTCCACCTCCGACCAACCGGGCAACGGCGTCTCACCTCAGCGCGATTCACGAGGAGCCGCTACCTGGACCGGGCTCGCACGTGTGCCCGTTCGCCCTGGCGGCCGAACAGGATGAGCAGCTCGACCGGGAGGCCGTCGGCGCTGCCGAGGGCGTGAGGCAGGCGGGTGTCGAACTCGGCAACCTCGCCCGGTGCGATCTCGAGGTCCTGGTCACCCAGGACGAGCCGCAGCTTGCCGTTGAGGACGTAGAGCCACTCGAATCCTTCGTGGGTCTTTCGGGTGGGGTCCGGAGGCATGCTTCCGCTGGGGATGATCATCTTGTAGGCCTGCAACCCGCCCGCCCGGCGGGTCAACGGGATGAAGGTCATGCCGTGCCTGGTCATGGGCTTGAGGTGCACCCGAGGGTCGCCGGTACGTGGCGCCCCCACAAGGTCATCGAGCGGGACGCCGTAAGCGCTGGCCAGGGGTAGCAGCAGTTGCAGATTGGCTTGTCGTTGACCGCTCTCTAGCCGCGAAAGCGTGCTCTCAGAGATTCCTGTCGTCTCGGCTAGGTCGGCCAGGGTGATCCTGCGATGTTGTCGTAACGCCCGCAGGCGAGGCCCGACCGCGTCCAACACGCCTTCGATGTCGTCCATGGCCGCCATCTTGCCAAAGGCGCAAGATTTCGTGCGTTTCGTGCCGACCCGCGGGAAGGATGGACTCCACAGTCCATCCGAAGAAGGACGACCGAGATGACACCTAGACCTGCTCACGACGCCGACGCACCGGACAGCGATGTGGCCCACTTTTGGGAGGCCCACTACGAGGCGCGACCGGCGATATCGCAGGCGCGAGCCAACCCGATCCTGGCCGGAGTCGTTGATGCTCTTAACCCCCGGTTCCGCACTCGACCTGGGATGCGGTGCCGGTGGGGACGCGCTGTGGATGGCGGAGCGAGGCTGGCGGGTGACCGCTGTCGATATCTCAACGACGGCAGTCCATCGAGTCGCTGAGCGCGCCCGAACCATGGGTCTGGCCGACCGACTCACCACGATGTGCCTTGACCTAACCCGCAACTTCCCCAGCGGCAGCTTCGATCTGGTCTGCGCGGTGTACCTGCACAGCCCCGGTGCGTCGCCCCGCCAACGGCTCCTGCGCGCCGCCGCGCAAGCGGTGCTTCCAGGAGGCCGGCTGCTGGTCGTCGATCACGGGTCAGTGGCTCCCTGGTCGTGGGACCAGAACCCCGCTGCGTCCTTCCCCAAGCCACAGGAGGTCGCAGCCGACCTCGACCTGCACCCCTCGACCTGGATCGTCGAACGAGCAGACACCCCGACTCGACGCGCCACTGGGCCAGGTGGGCAGGACGCCGAGGTCATCGACCACGTCCTGACCTTGCGGCGCAGCTCCACCTAACCCGAGTACCTCGATCTCATCCACGACATCCGTTTCCCACAGGAGTACGAGCAATGACCAAGAAGGCGACAGTCACGAAGAAGCCCCCGGCCAGGCAGCCAAAGAAGCGTCGCCGCGACGCACCGCCGCCCTCGACCGGCAACGGCGAAAAGGACGTCCTGCTGGGCTTCCTGAACTACCTACGCGCCTCCATCGCGGCCAAGGTCGAGGGCACACCGGAGCCGGACGTGCGCACTCCCGGTGTGCCCTCCGGGACCAACCTGATTGGGCTGATCCACCACGTCACCCACGTCGAGCGGTACATGTTCCTCGGCGAGAACGTCACCGACTGGCCCGCCACGTTCCACGTCGCCGACGACGTCACTGTCGACGACGTCCTGGCCGCCTACCGTGCCGCGGTCGACGAAGCGAACGACGTCATCGCCGACTCCGGCCTCGACGAACCCACCCGACGTCCGACCCCGCGCAAGAAGGCACCGTCGATGAGGTGGGCGCTGGCCCACATGATCGAGGAGACCGGCCGCCACGCCGGCCACGCCGACATCCTCCGCGAACTCATCGACGGTCAAACCGGCCGCTGATCAAGACCCGACCCCAAGCCCGGTCATCGGGGGCGCAGGTCAAGGAACCGACCCACTGCCCCCGTCTCGAAGGGAACACCACATGTCGACCCGGCACCACCCCAAGCAGCCAGCGTTGGCCAGCACCAAGCCGTACGCGAAACCGGCCTCGATCGCGGCGGTTGTGACCGCCTTGCTCGTCGGTCTCCTCGCTGCCTGTGGCCCCTCGCAAGGGCCGCAGTCGACCTCCCCGACTTCCTCCGGTACCCCGGTCTCTGTAGCCGGCTCGGGTTCGGCTGCACGGGTGAGCGCGGGTCACGCGGCCGCCACCGCAGAGGACCAGGACTTCAACCGACGCTTCCAGCACAAGTTCGCCCGGGTCAACGGCGTGCGGATGCACTACGTGACCGGGGGCAGGGCCCACCGCTGGTTTTGCTGCACGGGTGGCCCCAGTCGTGGTTCGAGTGGCGCGGGACCATGCCGGCGCTAGCGAAGAAGTTCACCGTCTACGCCGTGGATCTGCCTGGGCTCGGCGACAGCCAAGGGGCACCCCCCTCCTACGAAAAGGCGACCCTGGCCCGGTACCTGCACGGCCTGCTGCGCGATCGCCTCGGACTCAGGAAGATCAACCTCGCCGCACACGACCTAGGCGCCGGTGTCGGCTTTCAGTACGCCGCACAGTTCCCCGAGCACGTCAGGCGGTACGCCCACCTCGACTACCCGCTGCCCGGCCCGGCGTTGAGCGCCGAGAAGTACCGGACCTTCAGCTGGCACCTGGCCTTTCACGAGCAGGAGAAGATCCCCGAGTTCCTCGTCGAGGACGACGTGCGCCGCTACCTCACCGAGTTCTACAAGCAGGTCGCCTACGGCGGCACCGCCTTCGGAGGACCCCGTGCCGCGTCACCGTTCAACCGCGCCCAGATCCGGGAGTTCGCCCGCACCTACCGCCGTCCGGAGGTTCTCACCGGTGGCTTCGAGCTGTACCGGACCCTCGACGAGGACGAGATCGACAACAAACGCGCCGGCCGGGTCCGCGTGCCCACCATGTTGATGGCCGCCAAAGGCGGGCTGGCCTCGATGCGAGCCACGACCAAGCCCCTGCTCACCAACATCCTGCGAGCGGTGGAGGTCCCCCGCTCCGGTCACTGGCTCCCCGAGGAGAATCCGCGCTTCGTGACCACAAGGTTTCTTCGCTTCTTCGGTCGTTCATGACCACCCGCACTAGATGGCAGCCCCAGCCAGACCAGCCAGACCAGCGAGACCAGCGAGACCAGCGAGACCAGCGAACGAGAGGTTGTCAGCATGAGCGCCAATGAGCAGACCTACGACACGGTGGTGATCGGCGGCTCTGCCGCTGGCCTGGGCGGTGCGCTGGCGCTGGCCCGCTCATGCGCGTCCGACCCGCAACCCGGTTGAGGGACGCACGTGAGCGCTAGTCGGTTCTAGCGCGAGTCGGCACGAGCTTGCGCTTTCGACCCGGAAGCGTCCAGGTCGTCCAACACGGAGCGAAGGACAGCGAGCGTGTCGTGCAAAAGCTCGGATAGGGGGGCTGGCTTGTCCTCGTCGAGCCAGCGACCGATGGCCACGCTGAAGACGGTCGCGGTGACGTGAGCGACGAGGGTCGCCCTCAACTCATCGAGCCCGCGCTGTCGAAACCCGTGGCTGATGGCCTCAGACAGCGCTGACATCTTGCGCAGCTCGCGTTCGCGCAAACTCTCATCGGCGTGGATAACGGCGCGACGAGTCCGGAAGTGTTCGATGTCGCCACCGAACTGTTCGCTAGCCACGGTGTCGAGTCCCCCGGCGATGACCGCGATGGGGCTCAGTTCGGGCGGAGCCTCGGCGATGATCCGGCGCGCTAACGCTGGCAGTGAGTCGCCGCTGTCGAAGAGAACCTCACGCTTGTCGGCAAAGTGACGAAAGAACGTGCGCGTTGTCAGACCGGCACGTGCGGTGATCTCCGGCACCGTTGTGGACGCAAACCCCTGCTCGACAAACAGCTCGAGGGCAGCGTCGGCGAGGCGTTCCCGCGCGTTTGGCTGCCAGCGGCTCATGCCGTCACCCTAGGTGATGACATGTCATGTCAGCAGGTGTGTGCCTAGCGCGCCACGCTGTCGCCGATGGCAGGGTGCGGCCCGACCGCAAGCAGTGCGTGGTCGCCTCGCTGGGATTGATGCACCTCATCCGTTCTCGCCGTCCAAGGAGCCCGAAAATCAAGGAGCGCACCTGCCTGGCGAGGCGCGGGCAGAGCGAAGTTCGCCCGCCTCGAGCCGCGCGAGGAGTAGGCGTATCCGGTCGGGCGCGGAACAGATCGATGCCCCCATGACCCCAATTCCAGGTGAGCTTCGGTCGCCGCCCTCGGCCGGTTTCGTGAACTGTGACTTACGGGGCGCGGGCCGCGGAACAGGTTGTTGATGTGTGCACTGACGAAGGCATCGTCGAGGGGCTGGTCGGAGAGGAGCAGGCGGTGATGGCATGCCCGCCACAGCTGGTCCGACCGCGACGTCCAGTTCGGCCGTGAGCTGCCCCCTGGGTCTGAGCCATCTCGGGACGCTCTACCGCGAGCGCTCTGCGGGGACCTGAGTAGCGCTCGCGATAGGCCTCCATGAGTCTGGGGGTCGGACTGAGCAGGTCCGATCAGCTCAGCGAGCGATACTCCGGCCCACCTGGGTCGAGGTGAGCAGCGTGGCGAAGGCATGAAGTTGGGTGCGCAGATCCGCCTCGATGTCGCCGGTGTCGGGGAACCTGAGCGTCTGCCCGACTCTGTGAAGTACCCGTCCGCCACAAGCGTGCCGGCCGAGGGCCACAGCTTGTAGATGGTCGGTCCCTCATCTCAGCGCGTGTTCGATCGCCTGGCGGTAGGTCTGGGGCGTGCGCGAGAGAATCAGACGGATAGGTTTCGGATCACCGGACATGTCGACCTGCAGGCTGTCGACCAGGCCCGTCATGGCGCCCCGCGGCATCGAGGTCGCGCGCTCGATCAGTGGCGCCGCGGACCGGAGCAGACGGCCCGGAAGGTGGACCTTGACCGGGCGCCGGCGGCCAAGGCGTTCCGCGGCGACATCGATCATCTCGCCGATGGTCATGACGTCGTCGGAGCCCACGTCGTAGTGATGGCCGAAGGATCGGGGATCGTCGAGCACACCGGCCAGGTAGTAGGCCATGTCGTCGACGGCGATGGTGCGGAACCGCTGCGTACCGCGTCCCAGAACGATGGCAGCCCGTCCCCGCGCTCCGCGCGCAACGGCGTCGAAGCCGGTCCCTCCCCGCCCGATAATCATGCCCGGCCGGATGACCGTGACATCCAACCCGGTGGCGAACAGACGCTGCTCGATCTGCGCTCTGCCGCACACCCAGGCACTACGCGCGTCAGTCGCGACGCCGATGGAGGTGACGTACATCAACCGGCGGATACCGACATCACGGCACCCATTGATGACGTTCTGAATGCCCGCCGTCTCCACGTCCATGAAATTCTGACCTGACGAGCTGTGCGCTTGGGGTGACAAAGTGTGGATGCAGATGTAGACGGCCTGGACCGACTCCAGGGCGGTCGCGACCGCCGCTGGGTCCAGGATGTCGCCGGTGGTGACCTCACAACCTGCGTCAGCTAACTCTTGGACGCGGGTTGCGTCGCGGGCCAGGCAATGGACCGTCCGACCCTCAGTGAGCAGCTGCCGAACGAGATGCCCTCCCACCAATCCCGAGGCTCCGATGACCAGGACTTTCTCGATGCTGTGAGGCACAGCCACTCCTACTGATCAAACGCGGTAGCGGGCCAGTGAGGACACCGCGTGTCATCACGTTACCTGAAGACATGACATGTCATCAATGCGCGTGGAGTTTCGTCGCTGGGAGAAGTTCGCTTGCGGACCCTCACCGGACCGTGACCAGTGCGGGATCGTCTCGCGGGGCATGCGGGTGCGGGGCCGGGTCGAGCGTATTGGGGTCGCGTCAGTGACTCACCGAGGGGTCGCGGGGGATCAGAGCGCCGCAAATGACAGCACCGCAGAACAAGATCGCTCCGGCGACGGCGAATGCGACCGTATATCCGTGAATGGTGGCCGTGTCTGACGCGGGCACCGTGGCGGTAGCGGTGATTGTGCCCGCGATGCTGGACAGCAGGGCGGCGCCGAGGGAGCCACCGAGCTGCTGGGTGGCGTTCATGGTGGCCGAGGCGATGCCGACGTCGGCCGAGTCCACGCCGTGGGTGGCCAGGTTGAAGGCGGTTGGCACCGCGCATCCCATGCCAATGCCCATCAGTAGGACCTGTCCGAGGATATCGGCGGCGTAGTTGGCACCGGCATCGAGCTGGGTGAGCCAGGCCAAGGAGAGCGCGCCGCAGATCAGTCCAAGGGCGATTACGGGCGCGGGACCGGTGCGGGGCAGGAGTCGGTCGGCGAGCAGGTGGGCACTGGCGAGGTTGCCCACGATTAGTGGGAGGAACGCCAGACCGGTGAGGGCGGCAGACAGGCCGAGCTGTTGCTGCAGCACGAAGCTGAGGAACAGCACCATGGGAAGCATGCCGACGATCATCGCGAACGCGGCCAGGAAGGCGCCGCCGCGGCGACGGTCCAAGACAACCCGCAGCGGAAGCAGAGGCGAGGCAACCCGGCGCTGGATCTGGACGAAGAGGCCGAGTACGAGCACCCCGGCTCCGAGCGGCGCGAGCACCTGCGGGTCACGGAGCTCGTGTCCCTCGGCATTGGATAGACCGAGGACAAGCAGGAACAGCCCCGCCACGACCGTGATCGAACCGGGCAGGTCGAGCGCCGGACGGCGCTCGGCGTCTAGGCGCGGCAGGACCGCGGTCCCGCCCGCAACTGCGAAGGCGCATAGGGGCAGGTTGATGAGCAGGCACCAGCGCCAGCTGGCGTACTCGGCGATTACTCCGCCAAGGACCATGCCGAGGGCGAAGCCGGTGACAGCGAGCCCGGCGAACACTCCGAAGGCTCTAGCCCGGTCGCGCCCGGCCGAAAAGATGCTGGAGAGTAGCGACAGGGCCGATGGTGCGAGTAGCGCGGCGAAGGCGCCCTGGAAGGTGCGGGCGGTGATAAGCGTCGCGAAACCGGGAGCCAGGCCACCCAGGGTGGAGGCGGCAGCGAACCCAAGGGCGCCGACGAGGAAGGCGCGTCGGCGTCCGATCATGTCGCTGACCCGACCACCGAGGAGGAGCAGGCTGCCGAAGGCCAGGGCGTAAGACGTCACGACCCAGGTCCGCTGAGAGTCGGCGAAGCCTAAGTCGCTTTGGGCGGAGGGGAGGGCGATGTTGACGATGGACGTGTCCAGGGTGGCCATCATCTCGGCCACGCCGAGCACCACCATCACAGCCCACGCCTTCCCAGACGTCGGGGGGGCTGACCTCGGTCGTGGTGTTGGTCGGAGAGCCTTGTGCATCATGGTGTGTCGTGGTCATGGAGAACTCCTGTGGGCAGGCGTGAAGGGGCGCGCGAAAGTGCACGCGTGACTGCGAAGGACTTTGTCGAGCGGCGGTCATGGCCGGCGTGGTGGGCAACAAGGCACTGCGAAGGGCGCCGCTCAGGTCGCAGAGGAGGTGTGGCCGGCCGGGCGACTCGGCCGGCCGCCCACAGAGCAGATGTCGGCCGCCTGGGCACGGCGGCAGTGTGCCGCCCAGCGGTGTCCCCGCGATGCCTACCGTCGCCTAGAGGGCGATGAGGACGGCCTTGGACTGGGTGTAGGCGTCGAGGACCTCCAGGCCGCCTTCGCGGCCGACACCGGACTGCTTGTAGCCGCCGAACGGCAGGGCCATGTTGGCCTGCTCCCCCCAGGTGTTGACCCACACGGTGCCGGCCTGGATCGCTGCGGCCATCTGGTGGGCGGTCGTGAGGTTCGTGGTCCACACCGAGGCGGCGAGGCCGTACTGCGTGTCGTTGGCCTGAGCGATCGCGTCGTCGATGTCGGTGAAGCTGGTCACGACGCCAACGGGTCCGAAGATCTCCTCACGCACGACCGTCATGTCACGGGTGACGTCGTCGATCAGAGTCGGGGTGAAGAAGAAGCCCTGGTTGCCGTAGCGGGTGCCGCCCGTGACCACGCGTGCGCCCTCTGCGACAGCGCCGTCGACATAAGACTGCACGCGGTCGAAGTGTGCCTTGGTTGCCAGCGCACCCACCGGCGAGCCCGGCATGAACGGGTCCAGGGGCGCGAACGCCTCGACGGCCTGGGCCAGCAGCGTCGTGAACTCTTCGCGGACCTCCTCTTGGACCAACACCCGGGATCCGGCGACGCAGGCCTGACCGGCATTGCCCAGGAATGCCACGGCCGCGCCACGAGCAGCTGCCTCGAGGTCGGCGTCGGCGAACACCACGGTCGGGGATTTCCCACCCAGCTCGAGGGTGACGTTCTTGAGCGTTCCGGCGGCTACCTGCTGCACGTGCTTGCCGATGGCGGTCGAGCCCGTGTAGGCGATCTTGGCGACGCCCGGGTGCGCGACGAGCGCCTCGCCCGCCTCGGCACCGAGACCGGTGACGACATTGATGACCCCGGCGGGCAGGTCGGTCGACTCCAACAGCTCGGCGAGCCGCAGGGTGCTCAACGATGCGGTCTCGGCGGGCTTGAGTACTACCGTGTTCCCAGTGGCCAGGGCCGGAGCGAGCTTGCTCGGCAGTTGGGCCATGGGGCCGTTCCAGCCCCAGATGATCCCGACGACACCGAGCGGCTCCTTGCGCGTGTACCCGAGCCGGTCGTGCGCGGTGGGCACCGTGGTCCCGAACAGCTTGGTAGGCCAGCCCGCGTAGTAGCGGAAGATTTCAGCGGACTCAGCCAGCATCTGGTCACTGATCATCCTCGGCACCCCCATGTTCACGGAATCAAGGATCGCGAGCTCCTCGGCGTTGACCTCGATCAGGTCGGCGATCTGACTCAGCACGCGACCGCGGCCATCGGCACTCATCCGCGCCCAGGCCGGGTCGAGCAAGGCCTGTCGGGCCGCGACGACGGCAGAGTCGACGTCCTGCGCCGTGCCGCGCGGCACGCAAGGCAGTGCACCCTCTGTGGCCGGGTCGATGTTCGGCAGCGTCTCACCGCTCGCGGCAGGGACCCGCTGTCCGGCGATGTGCATCAGGTGCAGCTCGGCGTCGAGGAACGTCGGCAGGTTCCGGCGGGCGTCCAGGTTGATCTCCGGAAGCGTCCCGCCGGGGGTCTTGCGGGCGGCCGGGGTGGTCTTGAGGTCCAACGTCATGGCTCTGTCCTTTCCTGCAATGGTCCCACCCGAAACCGGATAGGTTGTCCACTACCGTAACGGACAGGCTGTCCGCTTTCAACAGTAAGCACGTCTCACCGCTACGGTCGGCCGTGTGACCCATCAACTCCGGACGCGAAGGCCGTCGATGAAGACCTGGACAAGAGTCGTTGAGGAGGCTGGGTCCTCGCCCACCTGACCGAGCGCGGCGATGGCGTCCAGGACCTGTCGGATGGAGACATCCACGCGAACCTCACCGTTGTTCTGAGCCGCAAGAAGCAGCGGCTCCCCGGCACGGACGACCAAGGCGCGACTACCAGTCACCACCGCATCCCCATCATCGGACCCACCACGGCCGGGCTCGCCGCGGAGCAGGGAGATCAAGGGACCCTTGCGACCTCCGACTGCATGAAAGGTTGAGAGCCAGTTCAGCAATCGCTCGCCGGGAGAGTCACCCTCAACGGTGATCGTTGCCGCGCAGATGTCCTCAATCTCGGTGCGATACAGCTCGGTCAGCAGCTCCAGGCGGCCGGGGAAGTTGCGGTAGAGGGTCGCCATTCCCACTCCTGCGCGCCGCGCCACCTCAGCCATTGATGGCTCCTCAGGCTCGCGGAACGCCTCTTGCGCGACCTCGATGATCCGCGTCCGGTTACGATTCGCATCCTTTCGGGTTCGTACCCCAGCGCTCTGCGTCATGCAAGTAGAATACCGGACAACCTATCCGTTATGACTGGACGCGCGCAGACGCCCTTCCAGCACCGTCGATAGCGCGGCTGAGCCGACATTCCGGAGCCAATTTTCTCGCAGCCAATGCTTGCAGTAAGCGACCGACCGCATCGGTGGGGTCATAGACCGACCCGCCCAGGCTCAAGCTGATGTGTCGCGTGGTGAGCTCGTGCCCGATCGCCCGGGCGTCCGACAGGGCCCGGGCTAAGCGGTCGAGCTTGGTCACTACCAGGGTGTCTGTCGCGCGGTAGGTCGCGAGTGCCTTGAGAGCCCGGGACGTTTCCGATTCGTACCAGTCACGCCGACATCGATGTAGATCCGCTCGGCCTCAAAGCCGAGGCCGAGGATGGCGGCGCAGTGGGCGGTGAGGTTTCGTGATCGGTGGAGTGTCGGGCGTACCCGACCAGCAGGGCGCTCATTGCGACCTCCAAGGAGTGGCTCGGTTGTTCCACGGGAGGCAGCCGACTCGAGCATCAGCCAGCTCCCGAGTAGATCAGCAGGCGCTCACGACTTGGCGCCCGCAACGGCCATGGGCGGGCAGAAGGGGGTCATCACGTGCGGCGCGACCAGCGAGATCACTCCGCCGGGCCGCATCGGCTGAGATGCTGGTGGCGTTGGTCCCCTCACCTGAGGGGCGCAGAAAGGGAGTTGTGATGGCCGACAAGAAGAACGTTCATACGGTGCCGACTGAAGATGGATGGGCTAACCGCCGCGAGGGTGGGAAGCGCGCTGCAAGCACGCACGACACCAAGGCCGAGGCGCAGGCGGCCGGTCGCGCGGCGGCGAAGAAGGATGGCGTCGAGCACCTGATTCACAAGAAGGACGGCACAATCGGAGGCCGCAACTCCTACGGGAACGACCCTCACCCGCCCAAGGGCTGAGCGAAAGGTCACGTTGGCCAGCCAACACTGCCAACTGCCACGACAGGACCGTTGATCACCCCTTTCGTGGAGCGCGACCGACCCACAGCGAAATCCTCTTCCGGCGATTGGGGCCGGCGCCCGCTCTGCGGAGGGCGGTCGACTTGAGAAGCGCTCGGTTGCGAGCTGCATCGCAGCCTGCCCTCACCTTTCAGTCGACTCAGTCCAGAGCGTCACCGGTGAGTTGGGCGACGAGGCCTTCCTCGGCGAGAAATCGTCGCCGCTGAAGATCTGGCGGGCGGCATCTCGGGGTACGTCTCGGTTGTTGCCTGGCCTTCGTCGGCCGGCTGGCCCAGCTGAAGAAGCAGGGCTGAGCGACGGTCCAGGGAGCAGCAGACACGCGAGGCAGCACCTGACTGAGAGACACGTGGGTCCGCGCCGCGCGGCGGACCCCGGAGACTAAGACAAGATCGCTGAGCGCCAGGTCCGCCCTTTGACCCTAAGCGGTACGTCGACTCAAGATCATGGGAAGAGCGAATCGACGCCGGCCCGTGCGGGGTTCGGGGAAGTTGCACGGACTGCACCGAATCACCATGGACCACGTGGCACCGAAAGCGGGTCGCATATCTGACCCCCAGACCACCACGATGATGAGACCATTGGTGATGTTCTCAGTCGCGGACGGACATGCGGTCACCGAAGGCCCCGAAATTCTGCGGCTGCGGCAGAAGGCCAGCCATGTCGCAGCTCTCATCGACGCTCCACGTAGCCGGGCGTCAGGTTGCGGCGCCACCGTGAAGCCCCTGATCGGTTGGGTGGACATCGTCGCTGAACTCCGCCGCCTCCAGCCGCTCGCCACCCATACCGTCCGGGTCTTGCAGCCCCACTACAGCTACGACCCAGAAGAGCCCGGCATCGACCTGGTCCGCCAGGCTCAGGCGCGCGAGGTTGACCTGCGTCTCATCACCACCCCCACGACGTTGACTACCCATCCTCTGCTGACCTCTATCTTTCCCCGCACCCTGATCGGTCCCGTACTCATGCGGGCAGTGATCGTCGATGCTCGAGCAGCGGTGATTGGCGTCGACCCTGACGCGGCCGGCAACCGGGTGGCCATGAGCACACACTCGCCACATGTCGTCGCGGCGCTCCTGGACCTCTGGCGAGCCACGGTGCCGCACTGCCGTACCGCGCTCGCGCCTAACGAGGCGCCCCCGCTGACAGCACGGCAACTTCAGGTCGCGCGGCTCATCTGCCTTGGCCACATGGATCAAGAGATTGCCCGCACCCTCGCAACGTCGCTGCGAACCGTGGAACGCGAGATCGGCGCCATCTACACCGCGTTGGGCACACGCAGCCGCACCAAAGCCGTACTGCTGATGCGCGGCCGCGGCGTCAACGGCGGCGCCAACGTCATTGAAAAACAGCCGAGGACCAGGCGGGGCTAATCAGCGTCAGCTGGTAGACATCGCGCGAATCCTGGTGGAAACGACGGATCTCTCTGGACCTCGTCTACACATCGCACCATTCGTGCAAGACGTGATGATGCATCAGTTGGGTGCGGACCTCATAGCGGCCCGGGACGGTGAGGAGCATTAGCTGCGACCCTCGTCGATCAGCCGGAACACGCTGACCCCCAGGAGCCGCGCGCTACAAGCGCAAGTCGGCCAGCGGGTCGGCGCTCCAGCAAGATCGCCTCACCCACCACCAGCCTGCGCACCGTGTCGAACGCCGCCCCGACATCCCAACGCTCCAGCGCCACCGCCTCCGCCGGGCTCAGCAGCTCCCGCATCACCAACAGCGCCGGGGCACTCCACTCCTCAAGGCACGCAGGAGCCAGAAGGACGCGGTCAGTGTGGACGTCGGTCACCCGCGTGAACCCGGACCCGGTGCCACCGAGAAGTTGAAACCTTCCACGCAGGCGTCCAGCCACCGCCATCGTCTCCCCGGCACTGATCCGGGTGACGTCGATACGCTCGTTGTTCATACCCCTAGCGTCGGAACCGAGACATCGTGAACGAGCGCCGCCAGGCGCCAGACGCCGGACGGAAACTGACACTCGAAGCCCGGATGCGTTGGACCTCGTAAATGAGCCGTTCCACCAAACTGCGCCTACGAGCGTCGGGCGCGCCTCATCCTCGCAAGATCGAAAGCGCACTCCCGCTCAGCAACCTCGTCCGACTCCTCCGCCGACAACCACGAGACAGCGAGGACCCTGCGGTCAGCGTCCTCATCATCCTTGACCCACCGGCCCTGGCTCCACCCCCGAACAGTTGCATCAAGCTCGGCGCCCTCGGTGGGCCAGTCATCGTCGGGTCCGCCGTTGAGCATGAGGTACACGTTCGCCGTCTGAACCGGATGGCCCCATCGGCTCCACCACAGGAACCCGCCGACCTTCACCGACCACGCCGGACCTCACGGTGCCGATGCTCGCTGGTCAGGAGCACCACCTCACGGCGTAGCGGTTTCGCTGTCCCTACGCGGGTGGTTGGCGTAGGTTCAACGGCGGCTCCGGGGAAGTTTGCTGCTTCCCCGGAGCACCAACTTGTTCCAGTCCCGCAGCGTGGCGCAGGCCGGGACAGCCGTGTCCTCAACTCGATCACAGAACCAGCGCCGCGCTTCGTCTCATCGGCCATCGGCCATCGGCCATCGGCCATCCCCGAGGGAGCTAGCGCGTTCGGGTGCCTCGCCTCCACACAGGAGTCGTGACTACTGCGACGCTTCCCGGTGGAGCGTATGGGTCGAAGGCTCCGCAGACTCGTCCCTCCACGTTGGGTCTGCGGATATCTCCATCCTCTCGCCAGCCCAGTCGCCACCCACAGAGATGGCCCGTGACAGCGTCAGGCGTGGCGCCGGGCGGTGCGTTGCGCACGGACGACCGCAGCAACCTTGGCCGGCAACGCGATCTCAACGGATCCGGAGATGCAGCGTGACACCAAGCGGCCTAGTGAGGACCCGCACTCGCCTTTCAGTATGACGCCAGCGGCGCCGGCATCTAGTAGCAAGGCGGCTTGTGCGGAGGTACAACTGGTGCAGTGTGCGATCATGACGGGCGCGCGGCCAGATGCAGCCTCCAGTTGCAGCAAAGCAGTGCTTACCTGCTCGCCGTAGTCTGACGCTCCGCGAACCCCCAGGACGAGCGCGTCAATGCGCTGGCCGGAGAGGTCACTGACCAGGTCAGTCATCCCAGAGGTGACAGATGCTACGAGTAGGTTGGCCTCTGCGGTGAGCACGTCGAGAATTGCAGCGGCGAGCTCGGCGTTTCGTTCGATGATGGCCACGGTCGCTACTGAGTCCATTACCTGCCGCCCCTCGTTAGCTCGCCGTGCCGCGTCATGCTGGCCGACAAGGTCCCATCACAGCACGACGCCATGTCGGTGTCCTAGAACTACCGATGGGTCGCGCTACCGAGTGACCCGGGTTGACTGCGCGCTTCATTACTCTCCGCCCTCAGCGGTAGGCGGCGCCCCAAAGTCGGTACGTCGCCGTGGCGGTCCGTGTGCAAGCCGCAAACCGGCACCCACCGTCGCCGCGCCCTAGTGGTCCCATGACCTCACTACTCATCACCCCGGCAGTCCGCCCAGAGATGATGAGGTGCCTCCATCGTGACTCACTCGAACTCCCGACCAAGACACCCTTGACCTCAACACATTGTGGAATTTAATGTAGAGGTCGCGGCGCGAGGAAGGGCTGCACCGACGCCTCGAAGCCGGGATCAGGACCACACCTTCTCGGCGACGGCTCCGATGTCGTTCCCGTCTCGCTCCCGTGGCTGAGTCGCCCGCACCTCTCCCCCGTTGTGCGGGCGACTCTCCACGGATATGCATTCTTGCCGAACCAGTCGCCACAGCGGGGCCGCCGCGCTAGATGTCAGCGGTTTTAGCGAGCGAGAACCGGATGACAGTGGGGTGCCTGCAGAACGCAGTCGCGGATGGTCTGTAATTGATCATTTGCCCCAGGGCGTCTCCTGGGCGTCGGCAACGGCGTCTCATGCCCCGATGCTCCGTCCGTGTTCTGGAGCAGTAGATGCGTCAGCACCGCGACTGGTGTAGACGACTACAGGTGGTCGCGCCACGCCGCTGGAGGGACCCTGCCGCTGACGATCGCGCGGCGGGGGTCGCGGCCCGACTCGCGATCTTGTCCTACGGCCCAAAGCGGCGCCCACGCGTGTCCGTGTTCTGCACGAGCTGGGGTCAGGACCTGCGTGCGTGCCCTAGGAGGTTCTGGTCGAACGTGTCCTCGTATAGCGCGTGTGTTTGATCCCGGATGGGCTCACCGCACTAGCCGTCGTCATACCCGTGCACTCCTGAGAATGGCACATCGGTGCTACGGACGTCCTCTTAGCCGTGCTTGCGTAAAACGGCGATGGCATCGTCGCGGACGCCCTCAAGTAGGTCAAAAATCCTAATACAGAAGAGGTTGGGGCGCCGTCGCCTCTAGGCCGACATCGGATGCGTCACGCTGCTACGGCGGTCATGTCGCTGCGGAGGCATCGCATGGGCGCCATCAGTCATTCCTCGGCGCAGGTCCCGAAGGATGCGAGCCAACCGACGCGAGATCTGCATCTGGGTTACCCCGATGTCTTTCGCAATCTCGCTCTGGGTCAACCCCTGAAAGAATCTCAGTTCGATGACGCGCCGGTCGCGCTCCCCCAACCGCCGCACCAAGGGACCCAACGCAGTTCGTGCCTCAACGGCAGCTTGTTGCGTATCGTGAACGGCCAACGTTTCACCCACAGTAGTGTCGCTATCAGTCCCAATTGGCAGGTCGAGCGATGCGGGTGAGAAGCAGCCCCGCGCAGTTAGTGCCTGCTCGATGTCGGTGACGTCCACGTTTAGGGCGTCCGCAAGGTGGATCGGGCGTGGTGAATGTCCAAGCTCGGCGCTCAAGTTGCTCTCCACTGACGCAATCGCACGCTGCAGTTCTTGCGTTCGACGAGGGGGACGGACCATCCACCCGTGGTCACGAAAGTAGCGCTTGATCTCCCCGCGAATGGTGGGGGCTGCAAACGAGAAAAAGTCGAAACCGGCATTGACATCGAATCGCTGCACAGCCTTGACAAGCGCAAGCCGCGCAACGGCGGCGAGGTCGTCGTAGTCGATACCACGTCTGCGGTACCGCGAGGCCAGCGACTCGGCAGCCGCAACATTGAGCACGACGATGTCGTCAAGGAACGACCGAGCCTGTCGAGCGTCTGAGGCGCTGGCCGCAAGACGGAACAGTTCGGCCGTGCGCTGCGCTCGTCGCGCCCGGGTCTCAGCACTGCCCGGAGAGGGCGTCGATCGCAACTCGTGAGAGGTCATGAGGGATCCCAGGGATGGGGTGTGTCGGGCTATCGCCGGCGGCTACAGCGAAGTTTTGAGTAGCGCTCATCTGCCACGTCGGGGAAATTGACCACACTTGCGGCCCACCGCTGAGGTGCCCACGTGGGGATCGCGACAACTGAACACTGCGTTGAGCATACGTCAACAGTTGTGCCGTGAATCTCAACAAGCGCTCGGCGTGTTCGCGAGTCTTCGCCTGAGAGCGACTACATGCGAGGCGTGGAAGATCTAGCCCCGACCTACCCGAAGCTCAGCTGCACGCGCGACGGCCCGCCGGCAGGTTCGGGCTAACTACAGAAGGGTCTGACCTGCGCTTTCGGGAGAGGTCGAGGCCACCCGTCACGCGCCAGAGCGTTCCCCGTCACGTTTGCCTTGACGTCGAGAGAGTTGCCGGTTTTCGCAGGCCAGAGGCGTCGGGGCCCTCCGTTCGGCTGCGGGAGGGCGTCCTCGCTGAGCGCGCGGGTCACCCGGCGGGCGCGGCGGGACTCGCTCCAGCAACGTTCACGGGGTGCGGGGAACCCACGTCCCATCGTCGAACATGTCGAGCAGCGCGGCGCCGAACCGTCTGGTGAACCGATCTGTGCTCAACTTGCGCGCAGCTCCTCGGGGGTGCGCGCGAGCCTGACTAGCGACCGGGCGCACTGGGGCGTCTGCCACGTCTCAGAAGTCGCCGTCGCTGTAGCCGTCAGCTGGAGCCCTGCTCGCCAACACCTCGCCGCGGCGAGCAGAGTGGCTGGTTGCGCGGCAACTACCCCACAACACTGTCTAAACTAGGTAATCGAGCCGTTGATTGGTGTGTTTAGAGGATGATTGGGGTAGTTCTGTGGAGTCGTTCGTCGACCTTGACCGCTGCCTGGGCAGCGTGCCCGGCGCCGTGGTGACCAAGCTCGCTCGCGTCGACGTCGGCCGCGGTCGCGAAGAGCTGTTCCGCAACCAGCTGCCCGCGCTGCTGACCGAACTGGCCAACCGCGCTCGAGTCGCCAGCATCACCGCGTCCTCAGCCCTCGAGGGCATCGTGGTCTCCGACCAGTCCCGAGCAGCAGTCATCATCAGCGGCAAGGCGGCCGTGCTGCGCACCCGCAGCGAACAGGAACTCGCCGGCTACCGTGCGGCGCTGGACTACCTCTTCGGCAACGAATGGCGCCCGCTCAACGTCGGCCTTCTCCTTCACCTGCACCGCGAGCTCTTCGCGAACACCAAGTCGTCCGGCGGACACTTCAAGGACACCGACAACCTCGTCGTCGACCGGTCCCCGGACGGCACCGTCGACGTTCGGTTCGTCCCCGTGCCGGCATCTCGCACCAAGTACTACACCGCCGAGCTCGTCGACCGGTATCGAGACGCCCTGACGACTGGCGACCACCACCCGGTCCTGCTCATCGGTCTCTTCGTCCTGGACCTCCTCACCATCCACCCCTTCGAGGACGGCAACGGGCGCGTCGTCCGAGCGCTCACCAACGCGCTGCTGGACGACACCGGGTACACGGTCGGGAAGTACGTCTCCCTCGAACAGCTCATCGCCGAGACCGCAGACACCTACTACGCGGCCCTGCTCGGGTCCACACACGGGTGGCACGAACGCACCAACGACCCGTGGCCATGGCTGTCCTACTTTGTCGACGTCCTCTCTCGCGCCTACGAACGGTTCGAGCAAGGCACCGCAGCGCAGCGTTCAACTGGCACGAAACAAGACCGGGTCCGCGAGTACGTAACCCAGCACGCGCCGCAGATCTTCAAGATCGGTGACATCCGAGCCGCGCTGCCCGGCGTCAGCGACCCCACCATCAGGCTCGCCCTGGACCAGCTCAAGCGCGAAGGGTCTGCCCGCCCCGAAGGCACCGGAAGAGCAGCCGCCTGGGTCAAGACCCGCCGCGACCAGTAGCCCCCTCCCGTCCGCCCCGCTGCTCGACGTGCGCGTGACCGGAGGTGCCGCACGAGCACTGCCCTCAGGTGGTCGCCCGCCTGCTGGAAGCTGCACAATTCGGCGTCACCGGGCACGCGCCCGCGCCCGCGCCCGCGCCCGCGCCAGACGCGACACCATCCCGCCCTCACGGACCCGCGCGAAGGCGGGTCCATGCGTCCAGGGCACCAGGCCGGGCACCCAGCGCGAACGGCCCTCAGGAAGCCTCTGGCGCGCCCCAGAACCGGAGCCAAAAAACCCTGCGAAACACCGAAGTCCCGGCCCAGGAACCTGGGCCGGGACTTCTGTGGTCGGTATCCACGACTTCTGTGGCTACCTCGGTTCGCCTGCGGTGGGAGTTGAGGGCTTCTGCGCCTTGCCGCGTCAGGACTCGACTCGTCAACCCGTGCGGGTCTTAGTCAGCCGAATCAGTGCCTTTGCACGCATCGGCACGTGGTTGCATCGGCGAGGCTGCTACCAGGGTCCTTCGGCTTCGAGGTCCAGCAGTCTCCCGGTCTCAGTCATCCGGCGAACTTCGCCCGAGCTCACCCCGTCGGCATCCTCTATCCGCGCCTCTATTGCTGCGAACTCGGCGGCCTGAGCGAACAAGGCGTCACTGTCGCCGACGGGTACGCCAGGGCTGGTCATACGTCCACGGGAGAAGCCAATTCGAATCCAGCCTCCAAGATCGCCGCAGTAGGCAACAGTCAACTGCATGACCCCGCCGTTACGTTCCACTAGGTGAATTCTTCGTTGTCGCGGTCCGCCCACGCAGTGCTGCAGTAAGTCCATGACGTCGGCTTGATTGAGACCCAGGCCGCTGAGACCATCAAGCGTACGAATCAGAAGCAGATCTTTCCCTGACCCGGGTTGGCGAACTTGTAGGTAGGCGCGGTACTCATTGCCGACATCATTGAACGCGTGACGCGCTACTGTCGATTTCCGCCGTTCTCCCTGCGGGGACACTCTCTTATCGGCAAGTCTCACCCGGTGTTCAGGCGTGAAATGCTCCGCTTCGGCCGTAGAGGGTTCGCGTAACCACGATTGGTTGCTCTGGCGGATTTGCGTCTGGGTCGATGCCCATCGAGCCATGGGGTCCACGCGGGGGGATCAGTAGGGGAAGGGTGTGAGGACACCGAGAGTCCTTCGTGTGCAAGTGGAATGGACGCGGCAACTCTGCCGGGTGTTGCGACGTCCGATCCTGGCAGGACGCGGCCTCTCGCGGAGGCGAATCGCCCACCCGAGCTCACCGGTGGCGGCCATCCGCGAGATGCGCAGCCAACGTGTGCCCAAGGCTGATGTTCCAAAGGCTTGTGCGGATCCAATCCGAATCGAGTAGTCGCGACGAACGGCGTGTCTCGGACCCGGAGCTTTGGGTGGCTCCGGGTCCGGGTGGTGGGCCGACGCGCGGGATGCGCCGCGTCGACTCTGCGGCGAAGCCCGCGTGAGCGCTAGCTGCGACAGCCCCTGTAAGCGCATTGTTTCCAAGAGCATGGCTGCGGAAGTTGGTGGCCGTCCTCGGTCCGGAACGGTGGCTGAGGGGATAGAAGTGTCAATGTCAGAGGTGCCACCATTGCGGCTGCGAGACCCGTCGCGCGGACAGCCGAGATCGCACTGGCGTCAGGCCAAGACGAGGTCGGTCGGACCGTCTAGGTCACACACGAGATGCTCCCGACGAGATTCAGACGGTCGTCCTTGACGATGTTCGGGCGTAGTCCCCCTGCCGCCCCCATGCACTGAAATTGCTGTCCCGGACGTCGTGCAGTACTCGACGGGAAGCCGTGCCAAGTGCGCGTCGAGGGCGTCGAGAGCACGCCCTAGCGACGCACGTGCTTACAGATGAGCGAGCCCGGCCGCGTCAGCGCCTCGAAGTGGCTGATGAACAGCGCGGCAGAAGTTCGGACTCCGCGCGCCCTGGCGCTACGAACCAGCATGTGGAGCAGCAGGTCGGTCCGCACCGGCTCGAACACGCAGACCGCAGCGGTCTCGGTGGCGAGGACAAGGTCCGTCGGGATGTCGCTGAATGCTGCGTCTGGCTACGCCGAACACTCGACAGCGCGGTACGTCAACCCGGTACCCCAAGCGCTACCGACCCGGCCACCCGAAGTGGTGACACACTCGTCCTGTCGGTCGTGGATGCCCATCGCGTCATGGTGCGTCTCTGCGGCCCGTGTACAGATTCGACTCCGAGGATCACCTCCGACAAAGGAACAGACGTCCAACTATGAGTTCCGCAGGCGGATCGGCCGGAGGAGACGACCGTGCGCCGCCTCTGCTGGGTCGATACACCTACCACCCGTCTCAGGACCGCTGGTGGTGGTCAGAGGGGATGTTTGCGATCCACGGGCTCGAGCCCGGCGAGAAAGCCCCAGACACCCAGTTCATCCTGTCTCACATTCACCCCGACGATCTCGCCCTTGCCTGGCAGTCGCGCGAGGACGCCTTGACGTCAGGCACACCGTTCACCTTCCCGCACCGCATCATCCGCCCGTCCGGTGCGCTGCGGACCGTGATCGCAGCTGGCCAGTGTCGAATGTCATCCAAACGTCACTCCAAGTGTCACCGGGGCGTCAAAACGCTTGCCTAACCTCGGTTTTCACGCGTCGGTGCAATCGGGGGGCCCCTGTGTGTGCACCTAGTCTCATGGGTCGCTACGGCATCTCCCTCAGTCGGCAAACCTGATCGCTCGCCTGGCTATGAGCCGACGGGCCTCAGGACGACCAGGGTCACTCGGCTGCTTCTTCGTTGCCCGCGATGGGCTTCCAGTCGCCGCCCTCGCGCACCTTGTCGTACTTGGGTGGGTCCAGGTGGAACTCGTCGGTGTCTTCGTCCGGGCGCTCCGTAGCCGGGGTATTGGGCTCGTCGGGTTTCTCGCTCATGTCACCTCCCCTGCTGCTGGATCAGTATTGCGAACAGAAGGACGCTGATGAACACGACTGTGGCTGCCAACGCCCATGTTGCCCAACCGAACCACCATGAGCGGTTGTCGGCGGCGTTCTTGGCGGTGTCGATCGGGGATTCCTGCTGGAGATCGGTAGCGCTGAGGAAGGTCTCGGTGATGTTGCGTTGGTAGTCGTCGCTCGCTGGGTTGGTGTCGTCGTTGTACTTCTGCCACCACTGGCGAAGTTGATGACTGTTCGCAACTGTCACTTCGATGGTTCTGAGGGCTCGTATGCAGCAGAAGGCTGTGGCGAAGAGCGCGGCGACGGTGAGGGCCAGGACGAGCCATATGAAGGCGTTGGGGTTTATGCCGGGAAGCCGTGTCCCTTGAAGCAGGAGCGCGAGGGTGACTCCGGTGAAGCCGAGGAGGGCTGTCGCTCGGGCGGTGGTGCTTTCGCTGCGACGGTTGTGCCATTCGATGAGCCACTTGGCTTGGTCGGTGAAAACGTTGGTGTCGTCGGGTTCCGTCACGGGTTTAGCCCCAGGTCTCCTTGAGCCACTTGCTACCTGAGGTGTTGAACCCGGTCCATGCGCGCGCGTCGCTTGTGACGTCGATGACGAGTATTTCGTCGTCGCTGCCCACGATCTTCTTGAGGTCGTCGCGGATGTTTGAGGTGGTTCGGTTGGTCTTGACGAGCCAGGTTGAGTCAAGGTGGTGCCACCACGCGCCGTAACTCTTGATTTTCTCGATGAGTTCGTCGTAGTTCTGGCCGGGTGAGTTGAGGTCGTATGCAATGAGTTTGGTGGACACCTGGGGGATCTCGGCTTTCCGTCTCGCTCAGTTGGTTGTTGCGTCGAACCGGTTGTTGACCATCTCCTGTGTTACCTGCGCGTTCCGTCGGGCCAGATGATCAGAACTGGGGTTTCTTGCGACTGGGCGTAACGCACTACGTCGGCTGTGCCTCCGAGGCCCTTCGCGTCTTCGCCGTCCCATACGGCAAAGACGATATCGACATCGTCGACGACCTGCTTCCCCGCAGCCAAGAAGGCCTCTTCGGACGGTTCAGCGAACTTCAACTTGGTCGTGCGGGTGGTCTGCGCCAGAAGCAGGCGGTACTGGGTGCCGCCGTCGTCGAACGTCGCCTCGTAATCGTCGCAGGGGATGACCGCTTCGATGGTTCCTCCGGCGGCGAGGACGTGACGGGCGAAGAGTTGGTCTGCACCGGCGGCGAGGCTGGTGACGCCGATCAGTGGCTGCGGGGCCGCTGCGAGTTGGGCTTGCAGTTTGGCCTCGACGAACGTCCATGCTTCGGCTGGTGCCTGCTGGTGTCCCGTGATTCCGATCTTCATCAGAGACGCGCCTGTGAGGCGAGTCGGTGGTACCGCCGCCCCAGCGGGGTGAGGCGGCATCCCGTGCGGTTCATGGCGGCCCAGTACATGTGCTCTTCTCCGACCGGCTCGACCAGTTTCACGTGTGAACACTTCTGGAGTTGTTTGAAGATCGCCTCGTTGGTCTCGTTGCGCGGCTCTTCCGTGTCCTCGTAACTGGGGTCGAGGGGGTAGACGTCGAAGGGGTCTGGGAACCAGTTGGAAAGTTCGCGCAGGGTGCTGGGGCTGACCGGTGGCGTGCACCGCCTAAGTGGTTTCAGGCTGTCGAGGTTCGCCTTGAACGTGGGGCGTTGCTCCCAGGCTCCGAATGCTTCGGACAGGTAGGCGTATGCGCCAGCCACGGTTACTTCACCGGTGATCTCGGCTGCTCCTCCTTCAAGAGCGCCTTCGAGGTAGGTGGAAAACTGTCCCCGGCCTTCTGCTGTCTCGGCTGAGGTTTCAGAGACCCGACTCGACGTGAGCATGGACAGGCCCTGACGGATAGCCGCACCGCGCGCGATCATGGGGACTCGGCCAGCGCCGCCGGAGAAGCAGCAGTCGAGGATGACCACGATCTGCTGGACCGGTGAGCCTTCGATGCGGCTGAGGATCTCGGTGAAGCGCAAGCCCGGCGTGTATTCAGTCGCGTCGCTGGTCATCAGCGTGACGTCCTCGTCGGCCTCCTCACCGTGTCCGGCGAAGTAGAGGACCGCTTGGTCGGCGGGGCTGGACAGGAGGTGCCCGACTGCTTTCACGAGGTCGTCGCGCGACACGTATCCCCCGTCAGCGCCTGCTGTCAGGGTTACCGTCTCGAAGTTCGGTGCGGCGTCATCGTCGCGATGGAAGAGTGGCGACAGCGCCTGCACATCGTTGACGCACCCTTCGAGGTCCTCGATCTGGTCATAGGAGTCGATACCTACGAGAAGGGCCCGCTTCATCCGAGTCCGTCGATGAAGGTCCGGATGTTGTCCCACGTCCAGGACTTGCAGGGCGCACTGCCCATCTGGGTGGGCTTGGTGCGGTGGTCGCCCATCCAGATGCCCAGGAGGGGGACGCCCTCATCCACGGCACACTCAATCTCCCACAGTTGACCCGTCGCCTGGGCGGTGTCCTTACTGATCAGTGCGATGACACCGTCCGAACGCAGGATGCGCGTGCGGACCTTCT
Source organism: Nocardioides aurantiacus (assembly GCF_003752505.1). Lineage (NCBI taxonomy): Bacteria > Bacillati > Actinomycetota > Actinomycetes > Propionibacteriales > Nocardioidaceae > Nocardioides > Nocardioides aurantiacus. Next base: position 1,848,428 of record NZ_RKHO01000001.1, read on the forward strand.
TCTTCCACTCCGTCTCGTACGGCTCCTTGACGGACATATCAACGTACTCGAACGGGCTGCTGGTGTTCAGGCTCTGGCCGCGTAGCAGATCCCGGCTCGCGGTGTCTTCGGTCGCGAACGCGATGAAGATGGTCTTCTTTTCGGCTGCCATGCGCTGATCCTCCGAGATGCTCGGGATTGGTTGGGTCGCTGCTTAGTTCATCGCTGGGGTTGTGCAGGCGCATGCGCGACGCCTGTCCGCTGCGTCTTGCTCATCTAGGTGCACTGGTCGACCATCGCGGCGACGTTCTCCCACGTCCAGGCGACGACGTTGTTGCGTCCGAGCCCGGTGGGCAGGGTGGACGTTGTCCCTGCCCCGTTGACGTACACCCCGAAGCAGGGCACAGCGACGCGCTTCGCCATGGCGATCTCTTTCGCCACGCCAGTCGCGGTGCTCATGTTCTTTCCGACAAGCACGATGAGCATGTGGCACTTGCTGATCTTCTCTTCGATCAGCGCTTCCCACTGCGCCTGCGGCAGAGAGGTCTTCGATGACCAGTCCTGTGCGGCGAAAGGGGTGGGTGAGTCGGTTTTCGCCTGCCCCGCGAACAGGATTTTGGGCGCGAGGTCGTGGTCGAAGTCAAAACTCAGAAAGGCCCGAGGCAAGGCCATGGGTCGCTCCTTAATCTTCGGGTGTGTTGGTTCTGGGACTGTAGGTGAGCCCACCGACAGTTCTCACTGTCTCAATCGGCTGCCGAAGGGCGATTTCGACGGGTGCGGCGTTGGGGGCGTGGCGCACGGGCTGAGTAGCGTCGCGCTCACCACCGGATGTGGTGTGGTCCGGTTGACCGGGCATGCGGGCTCCCTAGCGGTGTATCGGCGCTGGGGAAGGTGACGCCTGACGGTCGAGCCGACTGCGCGGCTCGACCTTCATTGCCAAACACCCGATGTGTCTCGGCCCGCCGACACGCCCGTGGGTCCAGTTTTCTTCGCGCCAGTCTCGGGATGCGGTCGGCGGGCAGTCATGGTCGCTGTTCCTGGGTGCCGGTGAATCGATGGAGGAACAGGTCGAGCCTGCTGATTAGCCCGTGACGGACGTCGTAGTCGCGTCGCGCCTTCACGTGGAGCCAGGGGTCGAACTTCAAGGGGACCTTGTTCGCCCGTTCCATGGCTGCTGGGTGGTCGTGCCACTCGGCGAGCCAGTCGCGGATGTAGGCGACGTATTCGACCGCATGTTGGTGCCAGATCACGTCGTGCTCTTCGAGGGGGTAGTCGACGCCGGTCTCGTTCACGTCCGAGATTCCAGCGAGGCCGAAGCGGGTTCCGAGAGCGAAGCGGAGACTGCGCCGAATGTGCTGGGCCTCGTCAGGGAGTCGACGCGAATGCCTGTCCCAGGTCTGTCCCCAGGTGGTCAGGGTTTCGGACAGTCGTCGCTGGTGGAGCGGGACGGCTGCGTCTGCGTCACCCGCCCGTTCGAGGTCCTGCGCCAGCCGCGTGAGGGCTTCTCCGAGTGCGGTGGCTGCTTCTCGCTTGAGGAGGCGTTGGTCGTCGTTCGACCCTCGGGCCCGGGTGAATTGGTGGGTGCCGTAGACGCCACCGCCCGCGACGATGAGCGCAACGGCGGTACTGATGGGTTCAGGCAACGACTCGTCCTCTCCTATGTCAGACGCAGTGTGCCGGTCCGCACCGACAGTCATCGGAGGCGACGACGGATACGGCCCCGGTTGCTGTGGGCTGGCGGCGGTTGCAGGTGATGGGTCTGTCGAATCAAGCCTGGTCGGTAGGCGGGAGGACCAGCCGCACCGTTGCTGCGTCGATGCCGGGTGCGGTTACGAGGGTGGGCAGGTCGTGGTCGGCGAGGCCGTTCATTTCCATGTCGACGCGCGCGACGGCGAGGGCGCTTTCGATGGTTTGGCCGTCTGCGATGGATCGGTAGAACCGGGTGGCGAAGGTGATGGCGTCGGGGTCGCCTACAGAGGCGGCCATGCCGATGGCGATGGGGACGCCGGACAGGAGCGCTTCGAGGTTGGTGGCGGATTCGCAGGCGTTGAGAACGACCAGTGATGGCTGGTGGTCGGGTGCGGTGACGGCGCGCATGAAGAGGTCGATGGGGATGGCGCGGCCCTGGCCGCCTTCGAGGCTGCCGTCGTCGAAGACCAGGACGTCTTCGTTGGCGTGGCCGGAGAAGTGGACGACGTGGGGCTGGAAGGAGGTCAGGTAGTTCAGGAGGTCGTCGGCGGTGACGTCGGGTGCGTACTCGATGTCGACCAGGTCCCTGTGTAGCGCAGCGACGACGGCGTTCTTGACGCGGCGGATCTCCTGGGAGACGCGCAGGTCTCCGTCGGGGGTTGCGGTCGCGTAGAGGATTCGGAGGTTCTCCTGCTGGGGCGGTCGCAACGCGTCGATCTGCGCGGTCAGGCGTTCCTCAGTCTGGCTGATGCGTGTGTCGGTGGCGTGCTGCTCGGCGCGTCGCTGCTGCTCGGCGCGGATCCGCTCCTGCTGCCGGGCGCGCTCGTCGGTCTTGCGCTGGGCCTCACGCTTGCGGTCTTCCTGCTGACGGGCACGCTGTGCCTTGTCGGCGTCGCGCTTGTCGCTGGCGGCTTCACGCTTCAACGCTTCGGTGAGCGTCTTGCTGTGCCGTGCCTCTTCCTTGCTGAGGTCGGCGCGCTTCTTGGCCAGGGCAGCGATCTTCTTGCCTTCGGCGATCGCAGCGTTGCGTGCCTGGTCCGCCTGCCGGTCGTACATACGAGTGTTGGCGGGGCTGGTGGCCTTCGCGGCGCGGCTGGCCTTGTCTGCAGCCTCGGCCTCCTTGGTGGCCTTCTTCTGCTCAGCGGCACCGAGGTCCTGGTCGACCTTGGAGCGCTTAGTGACCACCTCGGCGATCTTCTGTCGTGCCTGGACCGATGTCGTCATGGGGGTCAGCCCTTGCTGCTTCGGGGGTCGTTGCCGGGGGCGATGGTGTCCTGGGCTCGGATCTGTCCGTTGTTGCCGCGCACTGCGAGTTCGCCGCCGCCGTCGTTGGCGAGGATGTTGCGGCCTCGTGCGATGGCGTCGCGCTGCGTGGGTTCGACGGCGCTGGCGCGGGAGGCTCCGGGCTTGCGGACCTCGTAGTTGCCGTCGTCGCGTCGCTGGACGGTGCGTCGGTTAGGGGTGGTCATGGGTGGTGGTCTCCTGTTCAGCCGTAGGGGTTGGCGTCGGGCTTGAGGGTGTTGGTGATGCGTTCGATGCGGTTGGGCTGGTCGATGGTGATGGTGAGGTCGCCGACGGCCTGGAACCGGTCGGGGGTGGTCTCGCGGATGATGACGGTGGTGCCGACCGGGACCTCGGGGAGGACGGCGTGGCCTGCCGGGTTGGTGGTGACCGGGTCGCCGATCTGGGTGCCGTTCTGGTCATGGAGGGTGAACTGGATACCGCCCACCTCGGCGTTGGTCGGGTTGCCGAACGCGTCGACGGCGATCTTGCGGACGTGGACGCGGCCCTTCTTCAAGGTCTTGGGCGGCTTCGGGGTGTCGAAGTAGCCAGCGCCCGGGTGACGGTTGTCGTCCGGGACGACAACGAACAGCCCGGCTCGCTTGAAGATGAGCAGTTGCCGTTCCACCAGAGCGTCTCGGCCCGTGTTGGTCTGGGGGAAGTTGTGGTTGAGCATCCACCTGTTCAAGACGACGTCGAAGTCGTCGAGGGTGGCCTGGTAACTGACGAACTGCAGACCAAACTTGAGGACGCCGCCCTCTTCCTCGACGTAGGGCACTCCGCGACGGAAGATCCCGGTCTGGTCGTGAAGTGTGCCGCGCGGACCGGTCTTGCGGAGGTGGCTGGTCTGGGGCGGGTTCGAGGGGTCGCCGAACTCGGCTTCGGTCTTGGGGTCGGTTCCAGGGGCCAGGTCGAGCCGTGAGCCGTCGTCGGTGCGGCGGCCCATGATCTGTTCCTGGGTGGGCTGGTCGAGGCCGTGGAACGCGTCCAGGTTCTGCTCGATCTTGAGGTAGGCGAGGTAGCAGCCGCCCGCGAGCCAGTCGGGCTCTTCGGGGAGGCGGTCGTGGTCGATGGTGGTGGTCTTACGGCGCTCGTCGCGGGTGAGGTTGCGCAGACCGTCGAGGTGGCCGAAGGCTTCCCGGTCGTCGTTGCGGGCGTATCCGTGCTCGATGTCGATGCTGGTGACGGTGGGGCGGGTCGCCCAGAGTCCCTTCAGCAGGTCGGCCAGCCGCGCCTCGGAGGTGTAGGTGACGTGCAGGGCGACGTCAGCGGACAGGGCCTCGGCTTCGCCGGGGAGCGTGGGGGGCGCGGTCAGGCCGTGGGGGTTGTTGGCCGCGTACTGGGGGAAGCGGTTGAAGAACCGGGAACCGAACGCGATGACGGTCGAGGCGTAGGCGGCGTCGCGGCCCTGGTGGTCTTCGCTGGCGTCGATGAGGGCGCTGAGGCGGGTGAGCCAGTCCTTCACGATCGTCTCGTCGAGGCCGTCGGCGAGGGTGACGAAGATGAGCGACGCTTCGGCTCGCGGGTCGCGGTGGACGTCGTTGGGGAGGACCCCGAGGTCACGTGTGGGCATTGCAGGACTCCTGTTCTGCCCGACCGTGGTTGTCGAGGCGTTTACAACGGTGCGGCAGATGTCTACGAAGTGTCAAGCACGTCTGACGCTTGTTTGCCTGACGCCTGTCCAGGACTCATACGCCGTCGGCCCTTCTTCAACGTCCGCGCAACGACGCGACCTCAGACGACGGGCTGGGTGCCGGGGCGGTCGACGGTACGAGGCCGAGAATCGTCCAGTGCGTCAGCGGCGAATGGACGACGTGAGGTGGGCGCAACTAGGGAGCAGACGACTGAGCAGGGCAGCGTGGCGCTGCCCAGACCTTATGACGCATACGACGGATGCGCCGCTCACGGTGGGGCGCGTATGCACGGCGCTCAGCCCAGTCGGCACCGATCCCTCGCCTCGTGCTCGTGGGACGGCGAGCAGATCAGGTGGTTATGCCAAGGTTCATGAGCCGGTAGCCCATGGCCTCAGTGCTTACTTCAAAGATGCGCCCTAACTTGCGTTGCAATTCCTCAGGCGTCGTTGCTTGGGTCGCCTGCACTGCCTTGCGTACTGCGTCCTCAGGCATGAGGAGGGCCGCTGCGAATCGGTTGGCTTCGATCTCTTCGCGGTTTGTGGCGGTAGCGGAAGTACTGTCTCGAAGGTTGTAGCGAATTGACGAGTCGACAATGAGCGGGCGTCCGCGATGAAGCACCAGATGGCCGAGTTCGTGCGCAAGCGTGAACCGCTTGCGTTTGTCGACCTGACGCTTGTTCAAGCCAACCGTCAGCGCCCCATGGTCGCGTATCAACATGCCTGACACGTCCTTGCCCATGGTGGTCTCGACGACCGCGACTTCGAGTTGCCGAGCAAGTTCGTACACGTCCACCGGTGGACCAGACACCCCATGGGTCTCCAGCAGTTCTCTAGCGGCGCTGTCGACGCGGGTCATCGTCGGATCACCGCTGCCTTGCGTTGCTTCGCAGCCGCACGACGGACGTTGTCGAGCGCGGATGAGTAGTTGGTGTTCGTGGCGTCAGCGACCGCCTCTGGCGTGAGCACATCGCTCGGCAGTACGTCGGCGAGGTCGCAATCCAGCGCTCCGCAGATGAGCAGCAGTCGGTAGAGCCCGGGGGTCTGCTCGCCACGCTCAATGTTCGCTATCGAGCCGCGAGTCATGCCCGCTTGCGCAGCAACCTGGTCTTGGGTGAGTCCTGCCGATTGACGGTGCTCGCGCACGTTCTCGCCGAGCCTGCGGTTGAAGAGAAGTTCCTCTCCGCTGCGTGTTGGCACGTGGCGTCGGGCCGCGTCAATCTGCCTGTCGCTCATGTCTGCATGCTAATCACCCTTCGGTCGTTCATGTACCAGCGGGAGGCCACGCCACGCCCAATTGCTTCCCCGTCAGGCGGGTTGCGGTAGCCGCTCCGCTCAGAATCAGGCTGACGTACAAGCATCCCCGCCGGGATGGCGACAACAGAGACGTCCGTTCACCTCCCCGATGAACTTGGCCTGCGCCAGGGTGCATCAGGGGACGACCTCGCAGCGGCATGCGCGACTGCGCATGTGAACCACCTCGTGTGTCTCAATACGTCAAAGCGAGGCTAGCCAGGGATGAGCCCCCGATGTCGATGCGAGGGATCGTCGTAGCCAACGGCGTTGTGACGGGTTCAGGTGGGTCACGGCGGCTTGGAAGTCGGCCTCATCTTTGGGGCGCGGATCGCGGCTCTTGTAGAGCAGTTGAACGTCTGGGCTTAGCACCCGTCGTTCCGTGTTGGAGGCTGGGCCGTCTAGTTCGGGGACGGGGCGACGGATGCGCTGGTCGCGCCTGTAGACCCACTCACCGTTCTTGGTGTCGTCCACCATGACTTGCATCGACCAGGGTGACGACGGCGACCGTCGGCACCAGATGTCGTGGACCGTTCTCGGGAGGCGCTGCTCGACGGGCCATGGTCGTAAGGAACCAGCAGGGTCGCCCACGTGCAGGTCCCACCCCGCGAGGTGATCGCGTAAAGAGGCAACGTCCTCTCGCAAGACGAGTACATCAATGTCCTCGTGTCTGCGGGTCTGATGACCCACATGCAGATCGAGCGCCCACCCACCGGCAATCCACCACCGGCAAGGCAACCCACCCATCACGTCGACTACTTGATCGGGCGTGAGCGGCTCCCAGGCCCCCAACGCATCGTTCATACCGCCATCATCACAGGCGTCACAGACGGGTCAGCACGCCCAATAGGGGCCGTGGCCGCCTACCTACTACGCGTGAGGTGGTCGTAGAGCGCCCGCTCGCACACCAGCACATGGGGCGTTACGTCGTCGCTACCTGCGCCCGACCCTCGCGTACTCACGGCCACGAGGTCCGCTCCTCCGTCAACAAGGGGCGCGAGCCGTTTCGCTTGGCCCGTAGGTACGTAGCCCGCCTTGTTGCGATCCCGCTCGGCGTACACGGCTAGGGCATTGGCGTCGTGGGGGTTGTCGGGCTCTCTCCTTAAACGAAGGAGCGCGCCCGGCGTGAATCGACCCGATCTTGTCGCCGCCTCGTTGTACCCCGTCCCCCTCAGCACGAATGAGTAGATCCCTGCCCTGTATGCCGTGCGGCTCCTGGGGTTCACCCACCCGAGCGGAGTCACTACCAGCAGCCGATCCCGGACCCGCTCAAGCCGGGCGTCGGGAAGCCCGCCAGCGCCTGGGGCCAGAGCGCGAGCCTCATCCTCAGGGCTCAGATACTCCACACGGGCCACGTGTCCGACGCTCTTAGCCCTGTCGATCTGCTGCGCCGCAGTCCATGGTTCGCGGGGGCCGCGTCGCTCTAAGTGCTCCGCAACTCGTCGGATATCGCTCGGTGACCGACCCTGCAGCCGGTAGGCCGCGAGCCGCTTCTCCCATTCGTCCGCGCCCATCCAGGACGGACCGCCGTTAGAACCAAGAGCGGTCAGTGGCGGGACAGGCCCACGTTCAGGTGGGCGCGGGTCGTCGTCCACTCCGCCCTCGCGCAGCATCTCGGCGTTCCTTCGCGCGTCTTTTGTCTCAATCTCGGGAAGCATTCGCGCGGCTTCGGCCTCTATCGCAGGAAGCATGCGAGCGGCTTCCGCCTCTATCTGCCGCATCATGTCCGACACGGCCCGATCAGCCTCGAACTGAGACCTCTCCGCCAACTTCGCAGCGGGCGGGCGCGGCAAGGCGGTAGGCGGCGTATACGGCCCCGGTGGTGGGGGTCGCGGTGAACGACGCAGCAAGACTGCACCCAGAATGAGTGCGATCAGCAGCCCGAGCAACGGCACCCACATGGGCGGAACTTAGTCCTTCCGACCCTTGCCGGACAGCGGGTCGCCGCGTTTCCGGACGGGCCACGCCCGCGATCAGCGGGACTCCACATCTTGGACCGCTACACGGCAAGTGTGAATCGACCCTGCGTTACCAGGTGGCCGACAGATCCTGTTACCCCCGCCGACCTGAGCCGGGGGACGTCGATCTGGACCAGATGCCGAACCACTGCTCAGCGTCCCACTGCTCGAAGCGTTCCACCTCGACGAACCCCAAGGCTGCGGCCAGACGCATCGAGGGCTCGTTCGCGCTTTGCGTGCACAGCACTACCGATTCGCCGGGAACCTCGTCAGCGAACCACTCCAGGACCGCAGCGCTTGCCTCTTTGGCGTACCCGTGTCCCCACGCCTTGCTGAGGAAGAGGTAGCCAAGCCAGGGAGCCCCGGAATCGTCCGCCACGTGCCCGCGCCGCTCCGCGTCGCGTCGATCGAGCGTCACCGTGCCGATCATCGCCCCGCCCAGTTCGACAACGAAGAAGCCGGGACGTCGCCCCGGAATCTCCGGGACCGATTCCTCCAACACATCGCGGGGTTGAGCACCGCCAATGAACTGGCCCACCTGCGGCGAGGCGAACAGTTCGATGACTGCCGCGCGGTCCCGAGCCTCCGATGCTCGAAGCACGAGCCGCTCAGTCTCGATAGGCGCAGGGGGCCGAACAGCCGGTCCGAGTTCAACCATGACTGACACCCTAAGACGACGCCTACATCCGTCGACGACCTGCACTTTGGGCACCGGAACTGACGTCGCCTGAGCGTCGACTTCGATAACTTGCATGTATGGCGGGCCTGAGCGACGTGGAATGGCCACCGGCCCCAATTCGCACTGAACGTCTCCTCGTGCGACCCACGGCTGCATCCGATTTGGACGGCTATGTCGAACTCCTGTGTTCTGAGCAGTTGCGGCGCTACCTCGGCGGCCCGTTGAGCCGTGACGATCTTGGGGACCTGCCGCAGGTTCCTGGGAATCGGCCCGGAGTGTTCGCCGTCCAAGCGGACGACGATTTCGCTGGGATCGTCACCCTCGATCGACGCGACCCGGCACGCCCCGGCCACATCTCGCCCGCAGGCAACGAACTCGAAGTCAGTTACACGTTCCTCCCGGTCCACTGGGGTCACGGATACGCAACAGAAGCAGTAGCAGGCGTTCTCGGGTGGGCTTCACGGGCTCTTCCTGAAGAGCCCGTCGTGCTGTGCACCCAAATCAGCGAACGAAGCCTCGGTGCGGCTGGCCGCTCGCCTGGGGTTCGTTGAGACCGAACGGTTCGTTGAGTTCGACGCGGAACAATGGTTCGGAGTCAGAGGGGCCTGACACCGGCGGCTGTCAGTAACCACTGGACCCCTACCGGTGTGGAAGTTGCTTATGGAGCCAACCGCGCCGGGCCGCCATCGGATCGGACGGGACACAACTTCGCGGACGCTGCGACGTGCAGCGGTTTCCCGAGATCGCGAGAACAACGTCTTCGTCTTGCTCGCGAGTGACATTGGGCCGGGGATTGCTCTGTATCGCACGATGCCCTCGCGGCGTGTCGGCGCTGGGGAAGGTGACGCCTAAGGGTCGGGCCGACTGCGCTGCTCGACCTCCACAGCCACACACCGGATGCATCTCGGGCTACTGACACGACCGCAGGTCCAGTTTTGTCCGCACGCGTCTCGGGACGTGGTCGGCGGGCCGTCGGGCCGGGGTCAGCGGTCGCGTTTGACGTTCGAGGCGATCTGCGCGATCAGCCGGTCGACGTCGCGACGGGTCCGCAGTCGGTGGAATGTGAGGTTGGCCCACTCAGGGTCTCTCATGGCTTGGGCGTACCGGTGTTGTGTGCGCCCATAGGCGGTCCAGGCCCACCAAAGAATGGAGTCTTCGCCGCGCCAGAACATGAGGCCGCGCCAACTTTCGCGATTGCCGTTCCACAGTTCCTGTCGTGTAGCGGCTCGTCGGATGATGCGGCTGATGGATTGCGTGATGGCGCGCCAGCGCGGCGGGCTGACCCAGATGACGGTGTCGGCCTTGTCCCAGACCAGGGGCCCGATCTTGCTCCAGTAGTTGCCATCTATGACCCACCCATCGGCGGCTGTGGCGGCTTCGACACGCACCTTGAAGTCTCCGGGTGTTGCAGGGGTCCAGTCGGGTCCCCAGTGCAGGGCGTCTAACTCGATGTGCGGGACTGCGAGTGCTGCGGCGACCCGGCTAGCGACGACCGTTTTACCGGAACCGGAACTCCCGACCACCGAGACACGCTTCACGGCTCACCTCCCTTGGGACTAAATCGGGACCATCACAGCCGACGAGCGCACTTGGCCGAAAGATGATCGTCAGTGTCGGTCGCGCCGTGCGGCAGGGGCCTCCCGGAGGGGCAACACCGGTACTGGGTGGACTTCTACTTCCAGTCGGCGTCGCTCTTCTTCGTCGAGGCGCACCACAACGGCTGTGCCTTCATCGCTGAGAGACACGATCGGTAGGACACGGTTTTCGGACCAGACGCTGGCGTCGAGGGCATAGCCAGCGAAGGTGGTGAAGGCGTGCCACACGTCGTCGTGTGCTCGCCGGATCATCCCAGTCGCTTGGTAGGACTCGGTGTCGACTGGCTTCCCGGTCGCGGTCATCAAGGCTTTGGCAGCCTCGCGCCCCCTGACCGGCCATGCGTTCTGGTTGCTCCACGGGATGTCGGACTCGAACTCCACAACTGTCTTCTCCAGCGCGCGCAGGACAAGTTGGCACACCTCAGCACGGTCGTCGGCTGACAGTCCGTTGGTATCAACTACGTAGTAGGAGAACGTCACAGGCTCAGCATCCCCTCATCGCGAATCGTCAACTTCTTTCCGTCGCCGTGAACGTGGGACGTGATGACACGTGCGTCGAAACACCACTCCCCGACCACCTCCACTTGGCCCACCGTAGGAGTCGCTGACGCGGCGACGGGGCTTGCGACGCTATGGTCTGCGGATTGCCGTGTCGTGGTGGCGTTTCCTGCAGCGCCGCAGGGTTGGTGACGGGTTCGTCGTAGCCGTCGGGTCAGGTGCGTCGCCAGACGCCGAGGGGGTCTGGCCCCGGGCGGAACCCGGCGGCCTGAGCCGTGCGGACTGCTTCGACGAACCCGTGGGCGAGCGACTCCGGATCGTGGGCGTCGCTGGCGAACGTGATCGCTTGGCCGCCTTCCTGGTGCCACCAGAGCAATATCTGGGGATGCAAAGGCACCTTGGTGTTCAACTCCAACACCTTGTCGGCACTGGCCAGAACTCGCAGAACGTGTCGGTACTGGTCTTCGAAGTTCAAAGGGTCGTAGGGGCGGTCGTGCCCTGGCCAGTAGCGGACCGGGTAGTCGATGTGTGCGAGTACCTCGAAGTTGTCAAATTGCTCTACGAGGCGCACCGTCTCATCCAGGTAGTCGCGCACGACTTGGTCCGGTGTGTGGTCGGCAAAGGACGATGAGACCTCCTCGAAGCCGGAGCCGGTGGCACGACGAGCGGAGTGCACGGACGCAAGTACGCGTTCGAACTCCCCCGCTTGCAGAAGTGAGGACGACCGTTCGGAGTGCCAATGCGGTTCGCTGAGTTCGACACCCGAGTAGATACGCAGGCCGGGGTAGCGTTCTCTGCACCGCTCCAGGCTTGCGTTGTATCCCTGCAAGTCGATTGGGGGCGGCACCAAGACGCCTCCGGTTACGAAGCGATCCCAGGCCGGAGGTCTCTGCGCATCTTGAGGGGTCACCCAGCCGGTCATGTCTGCGTGCTCGGTGAAAGCGACTGACGGCAAGCCCAGTTCGATGGCGCGAGCACACGTGCGTTCCATAGACCCGTAAGGCGCATCCCAGGACCACTCGGTGTGGACGTGGCTGTCCGGCGGCAACATCCTCGGATGCTCGTCAGGTCCACCCATGGGATGCATCCTTGCTCACGATGGCGTCCTACCCTCAAGGCTGCCCTGATGCCGCGAACGGTTTGATAGTTAGCGAGGCGTCAACGGGGTTTCCGTCAACTGCGAACCTTGAGCGGACCCGCATCAAGGCTGGCCTGATGAACTAATTCGTCCGGCCAGCAATGTGTTAACGAGGGTTCAATCTTCGCTGATGCGCAACCGTCGCTGGCTGCCGCACCATGCGTCGATCTCACGAACCCGGCCTAGAGCCTTGGTGACGCGGTTCGGCTGAACTGGCGACGCGACCCGCGCGGCCTAGTTAAAAGTGGGCCCCTCGGCATAGCCGGTTCAGCGTCGTCGTGGCGTAGGCCAGAATCTCGTCACTGAACCCTTGAAGTCCGAGGCGGATTTGGTGGTCCGCGTAAACGCGTCGAAGGTCGATGAAGTACGCGCCGTCGTCGTCGTCGCGAACGACGCGGGCCCGCCCAGCCCAGCCCCGGTCTATCAGTTGGTCAGCGATGGCTTCCATGGCTCGCTGTGCGGCGGGGGTGGGCGACAGGGACGCTTTCGAACCGAGGTCAACGTCGGACAGGGCGGGGCCGCTCAGTTCCCAGTCCTGGTCGGCCTCCGGCTCGAAGACCTCCCCGCTGTCTACGGCGCATCCGGAGGCGCTGGCTGGTCGTGGGGAGCGCGTGTTGGTCGGGTCCTTCACGGCGTTGAGGTCGTCCACGGCCACCGAGAGCCGCTTGAGATTGAGGGCCACGCCCTTCTTGTCCGCGACGATCTGGGTGTGGTCACTACCGAACGGTGTGAAGCCGCACCCAGTCACGAGGACGCACATCGCAGCAAGCGCCGATGCTGTCCGCAGAGTCGTCCTCACGACGAGATCGTGGCATGAGACCTCGACAGGACGACCCAGAATGCCCAGGGCGGCGCGGCACACGGCACTGGAAAGGCATTCGCCTCGCAGTGCCTGCTACCTAGCCGAAAGAAGGCACTGCGGAGACGGCATGGTCGTCCGGCGCGCGGCCACCACACCGGCTCGACCGGGTGGATAGGGAGATGGGTAACTTTGCGAAACCCTCGAACCTGGCCGGACGTCATGTTGGGGGGTGGAGGCCATGTTCCCGGTGGTCGGCTCCGTCTTGCATAGGTGTCGTCCGACACTCCGCGCTCGCAATTAGTACGTCCGAACCGGGGCGGCACCATCGTGCGAACATGGCGACGTGTTCGTCAGGTACGAATCGCCTACAGCCGGGCCACGGGGTGTGAGCGTGGGCATCTTCGCTCTGGCTAACGGACTTGCCCAGGATGGCCGTCTGTCGCCTGCAGAGCACATCGAGTGGCGAGCGGGGAACGACTGGTACGAGGCCGCGTTCACCGATCCCACGACAGTCGATCCGTCCATTTACGACCGGGCGATCAACCCGACGGCGACTGCCTGGTTCAAGGTGTCCGCCACACATCTGACCGACCGGCTTCAGCGCTACCTCGACATTTTGCAGACCCACGGTGTCGCCTGCGTTCGAGTCGAGTCCGTCAACCCCGGTCGCATCATCTACGAGGACACTGACCAGGTCGTGGTCGTCACCGATACTGCGCAGGTCGTCGACTAGGGGGACCCTCAAGCCTCACCGTCCGCCGCCCCTCCGTTCCGGGGGACAGCACCCCGGCAATTCGCTCTCCGGTGAACCCAGGGATGAAGTCCTTGTCGTCCCTGTTCCGGTCAAGTTGACGCCCTCGAATGGAGACTCCCGCGCGTGATCTCCAACGAGGCCGTGAAGGTCACTGTCGAGCCTCTGGGGCCCTGCCCGAACCACCCCTACGCTTAGGTGCCACACCAGTCCGAAGGGGGCACCACATGACCGTTTTCTGGATCATCGTCGCCGTGACCTGCGTCGGACTCGTCTTCCTCGCCGTGCGTGAGCGACGCGCCGGACGCCGGGTCTCCCCCGACGCGATTCAGCAGCGGCGCGACGACACGTTCCGGATGCGCACCGGGGCCGACTACTACCAGAGCAGCATGCCGAAGAAGGACCCCAACCGACGCTGACGCAGAACGGGCTGCGCGGGCATGCAGTCGGTGAGCCGGTGCGTCAGGCTCTGGCTCACGCCGAGTTTGGTTTGACCGTGATGAAGGCTTCGATGGGGTTGCCGCCAAGCGCGACCATCACCAGGGCGGCGTCGAGGCTCGCCTGGTCGACTGGGTCGCTTGGCCAGCAATGTCTCATCCAGCCGTTGAAGACGGCCAACCCGCTATATCGACGTATGCGATGCCCGGGAAAAAAGTCGACCCAGCCCGTTGACGCTTTCGGGGTGAGTCCCGGCAGGTGCCCGGAGAACATCTCGCCCCTATCAAATGACACGGCGGCAAACTGCTTGGAACGCGTCGGTTTGCACGACGCGCATCTCGTGCGTATCAGGTCAGGCGCGGTTTGGAGGTCCGAGATGATGGTGCACCCATTGATGCGCCACTCCCCCACCCGGCTCACGGCCCCTACCGTAGAGGTGGACACTCGGCGGCGCAGCGCACGAACACACTGGTGCCTGCGCGAGGGGTCAATCAGGGCGCGTTGGGGGCGCTGTTTCGCAGCCGGTGATAGGCACCGCCGTGGGCGGCCTTCTCGGTACGTACGCGCGTTGCTCTCAAGGAGCGGGCGACATCCGGGGCGTTACCGACGGTTCCGCTCCCATGGCGCGTCTTCGCCATAAGCCACCCGGCGCACTAGGTCAGGTAGGGCGGCTTCTAGCGCCTCGGCTGCGGTGTTTGAGCACCCGATGGAGAACTCGATCTCTTCGTCGACTTCGCATGCGAGGCACCAGGCGTGGTCTGCGGGCCACACCAGGTCTGGCTCGACGTCGTGACTGGTGTCTGGTTTGCCGATGGCGTCCGCCCAGATGGTCTGTGCTGCGTAGCGCATGGCCGACACGGGACCGGCGTAGAGGAACATGAGCGCGTTCGGGAGGGGCACGCGTGGCGCGTCCGGCTCGGGGCCGAGGTTGTATCCCTCCCACATGGCCACGTAGGCGTTGTCGGGGGTGTTGGTGTGACCCGTCAGCACATGAAGCGCGGTCGCCATGGCGTTGACGTTGGCGGCTGGCCCGAGGCCGATTGGTCCCACCGGGTCGATGGGAAGTCGCAGGTAGGTGTCGAACCCGGGCGGGCCGTACCGAAGAACGGTCGGCCCGTCACCTGCCCTGGCTGCATCCAGTAGCCAATCGGCGGGTGTGGCGTCAGCGGCAGGACGCAGGATTGGCACGCGGCCCAGTGTGTCGGACTGACGAGTCACGACCTGGACGTGCAGTTCCGCGCGCCCCAGAGGTTGTCTGGCGGGCCCCACCGTTATCGAGCAAGACCAAGCAGGCTGCCTGGCCCCGCTGGCAGCCGTTCCGGCGACGCGACACCAACTCTCAGGCGAACGGGGAGTCGGGCCGAAACGCGTACGGTGTCCCGGCAACTAATGGTGGACGTCAATGTCGACCAGGTAACCCTCGAATGACAGACCACGGCGTTCGGCCTCGGGATACCAGCCGTCAGCCTTCCCAACATCGACTATCCGTGCACTCCCCGGGATTGGGATTGGCACTTCAGAGTCATCCGGGGAGGGCGCATATTTGATGCTCATGGCGCGGATGCGTCTCACTGTGGCCGAAGTGACCGGAGCACCGTCGGGTGCATCATGATGGTCCTCTTGACGGTCGACCTGGGCTGCCAGTTCTTTGCCTATTGCAGGCACTAACCAGTCGACGTCTGGATGTTCGTGGAGATTCCAAGTGACATCGCGGCCAGCCCGGAACTTCTTCCCGCAGCACTGCATCTGCCACGCCTCGACCCATACGAGCATGCACGACGGTACATCGTGGCAGTCGTCGTAGAGATGAATCCTTCGGAGCCGCGCGCACGTCGCGACCGGCGAATGCTGTGACGCCGGGGTGCGGGCGTGGGTGCGGGTGCGGGTGGCACCTGAGCACATCGTGGTCACCACGGCGGGTGGAACGGCGGCTAACCCCCGTATTGACTGGTGCCACCGGATCGACGGCAAGCCGCAGTTCACTACCGAACCAGAGTGGGCGGTACCGAGGAACAGTCGGTCGGTCACCAAACCCGGCCTACATCTAGGCCCGGTTGACGAGTGGGGCGTCGAGGCAGGACGCAGGGCTGGGCACGCGGTCATTGCGGCAAAGGACGCCACGACCGCCCGACGGGCAGGCCGCGCATAGAGGGAGGTTGTGACATTGGAGGTCGGGTCGCGCCCCTGCTGCGAGGCCATCCGCCAAAGTCTCTTCTGACCACGGTCGCGAGGCATCAGACTCGACTGCATGTACGCGTGTCCCTGCTGTGGCTATAAGACGCTGCCGGGCAGCGGCGAGTACGACCTGTGTCCGGTGTGCTGGTGGGAAGACGAAGGCGGCATCGAGCCGTGGGAGTTCAGTGGACCAAACGGTCAGACGCTGGTCGAGGCTCAGCAGGCGTTTCTCGCGGAGACGCTTGCCTATCGTCGTCGCCCGGGGAAGGTTCGGGCCCCGAAGAGGCGAGAGGCGCGCGACCCAGACTGGTCGCCCCTCGAACTGACGGATGAGTTGTGGGCGCGGGCACGTCGAGCAGCGGCGGACCAACGACTCCGTTGGGAGGAAGAGGATCGCCGGTACGACCAGGAGGTTGCGGACGATCCGGAGGGGCCGTTCAAGGAGTACAACGCCGGAGTGCGGCTCATCGCGACCAACGCTGCGTCGAAGACCCACCGGCAGGTGAAGCAGGAGTTGACGGACCTAGTTAATGAGCACGACGTGGGACTCCCGGCGGCCTTCGTCGACCTGCAATCGCGGCTCATCATCGACGACCACTTCTACCGTCGCCACCCGTTCCACGCCGCCTGGTGGATGCTGCGGTTCGCTCGCCCCGGCTCGGTCCAGCAGCATTGGGCGATGCTTCGAACCGGGCATGTCAATCTCGCTGGCTGAACCTGCTCAGACGAGTCAGCAACGAGACCTGCTGTATGACTATCGAGTCTTCAGTCGTTGCCGTAGCGGGCGAACGTGGTGGGTGTGCTGTCGAGGTTGTCTTCCAGTGTGCTGAGGTTGACCACGGTCGACTCCCCGTTGGCGCGGGTGATGGTCACGAGCGACTCGTATGACTCTGGGCTGCCTTCGGGTTTGAAGCCTGACCCGTCCTTCTTGGTGAGGACGCAGATCGCGACTCGCTCGGTGGGTGGTGCGTCGACGAGGCTGGCCGAGAATGTGGCCCAGTCTCTTTCGGGGACTTCTAAGACCCATCTCTTGACTCGGGCTAGCGGGACGACGGTGGCCCGGTCGACGTTGATGTTGGAGCGTGGGGTTCGTCGGGCCCCGTGCAGGCACATTTCGTCGGGCGCGTCGAGCGAGGCGATCGTGGGTTCGCTGTTGGGTTCGTCAGTCGAGGCTGAGGAGCATCCGCCGAGAAGCAGAGGGCTTGCGATCAGGAGGGAAAGAGGCAGAGCGACCACGCGGAGTGCCTCGCTCGCCAGCCCGTCCCCGTCCATGCGGCCATCGTGACAGTTCGTGGGCGCTGGCAGGGAAGGTCGTTGAGGTCGCTGTCGTCAGGTGCTGTAGACCCACCGGATGCGGCATAGGTGGCCGCGCTGTTCTGACTAACCGCACCGCACCGCACAGCACCGCACCGCACCGCACTGGGCATTCACCGGCCACAGCGGAGACTGCT
Organism: Nocardioides aurantiacus; assembly: GCF_003752505.1. NCBI lineage: Bacteria > Bacillati > Actinomycetota > Actinomycetes > Propionibacteriales > Nocardioidaceae > Nocardioides > Nocardioides aurantiacus. The sequence goes on from NZ_RKHO01000001.1 coordinate 1,865,785, forward strand.
GAGCCCGGCGCGTCTCTGACCCTCACCCAGGCAATCGGTTACTGGCTGGCTGCGGTCTCGTAGGCCTTGGCTTGGGCCTTGAGGAGGGTGGTGACTTCGTCGGCGTTCGCGTTCATGAGCCCTCCCCCGCCCGTGTTGATGAGGGTGGGTCCAACGAGCGCGAAGTTTTGGAGGAGCACGGTGTCGTCGGCGGTGATCTTGATGCCGACGGCTCCGTCGCCGACCTTGGGGGCCGACATGGGCGAGTAGGTCAGTTGGGTGCCTTGGTAGGTCTCGCCGGTGCAGGTTTCCAGGGCATCAGTGAGCGCGGTGAACGCAGCCTTGGCCTCATCGGCGTTCGCGTACTGGCGCAGGCCTACACGGAGCAGTTCGGCGGACAGGCCGCCGCCCTTGGTGAAGTCGCGAGAGACGTAGTTCTTCTCGGTGAAGGGCTGCTCGTAGTCGCAGAACGTCTTGTTGGTGGCCCGGTTGGGGTCGGGTGGGTCTTGGGCGTAGCCGGGCGGCAGATCCTGCACCCCGAGAAGGGCCTTGGTGAGGGCCGGTTTGCCGAGGACCCGAAACTCGGGGGCGGCTGGCTTAGTGGGTTCGGCCTTCGTGGTGGTGTCACCACTTGCGGAGCCGTCGGCCCTGTCGGGCGTTTCGCTGCCGCCCCCGCAACCGCTCAGACAGAGGGCTGCGGCGATGAGAGAGGTGGTCGTCCGAGATAGGCGCATCACGTTGTGACCTTTACACGTAGTTGAGCACGGCGGGCGCTCCATACCGCGTCCGTGAGATGGAGGCCTCGCGGGCGGCCACGTCGGAGATCTCGAACTTTGACTGGAAACTGTTCGCGTCAGAGGCGCGGTGGCCCATCGGACCAGTCGGCGGCGAGCAACCTGTTGATGAGTTCCTCGTACTGGGCGCGGTCGAAGGTCAGACGAAGCAGTTCGATCGGCTGCGCCGTTTGGTGAAAGGGCTCGTAGGTCACCTGCAACCCGACGTCCTGCCACTCGACGGTTCCGGCGGTCACCTCGACACGGGTGCTCACCGCACCGCAATCAAGGTCTCCGCACTCGCACGAGAGCAGCACGACCCGGCCATCTTCGAAAGCCGACCCAGTGAATGCGTAAGGGGTGCCGCGCAGGCGAAGGAGGCGGTGGATGCGGCTGCGATCGAAGCGTGGGACAAAGACGGGTAGTGGCATCTCGTCCCCGCGCAAGCGGCGGAGGTTTCCGACCCGGAGCGCATCGGCATCTGCGCGCCCAGCGTCGAGCAGGGTGCTCCCCCAAACTGGGTGGAGGGTTTGCAGCAAGTCACCGTCTACCGTCCAGTCCAACCGTGGGTCCTTGGCCCAAGGCTGCGGGCGTTCATAGCGTCGCTCGGTGTTTACGGGTTGAACCCCCAGCAGGTGCACAGTCGCAGAGTAGGCGGCTTCGCTGAGTGAGCAACCTTCAGCGCGACGTCATGCGACGGCTCATCGCAGCGCTCTTAGGCCGGTCATCCGGAATTGCGACGCCTATTGTCGGCGATGCCCTGTTCTGCCGCGCAAGGCTTTGAGACGAAGTGTCGTAGCGGTGTGGAGACCCGGCGTATTCCTATCTGCTTGCCGACAGTCGATAGCGGGCAACGGTTAGACCTGAGGACACGGTGGATGACGCATCGTGGCCTCGACGCCACCAACGACTGCGTCAGGTTGTCAACGTCCAGGCCCACAGCCATAGGAGTTCACAATTTCACCGATGCGGCCCGAACTACCGGGGGCTGCCAATAACCTCAGGTCGTGCGTGTTTCATCGGCGACCTGCGGGCTATTCGTGACGTTGACGTTGGCCGCGCTGTCAGCGTGCGGCTGGCCGGGCGCGGGTCGAGTCCCTCTCGAAGATGAGAAAGCGTTCCTCGATGCGGCTCGCGAGAAGGTTCAGAGCGCACGCGAGTACGGCAATGGCGACCTTGTGGAGATGGCCGAGCGGGTTTGTTACATGGCCGCTGTCCCTCAGGGCGCACGCCTGATCGGCGATGAGTATGGCGGCATCGCAACCAGGGACCGTGAACTCCTCGCCTACATCTCCCTCACGGAGGGCTGCCCCATAGCCGGAGGAACGACAGACAGATTATGAAGGTCTAGAAGCGTCAGGACGTGACGGCCCTAGCCAGTTTTTTTGAGGGCGTCGCGTGCTGGCCAGAGCGGTCAGTCCAGTAGGAGGCGGGGGCGTACTGTCCACGTCGTGTCTTTTCTTGGACCAGTGTCCTGGCCACCCGCGCCCATCCGGACTGAAAGTCTTACGGTCAGGCCACCTAGGGCTGAAGACCGGACCGGCTTCATTGAGTTGCTGTGCTCAGATGAGGTCCGCGAGTACCTCGGCGGGCCCCTTCTGCGTGGCGACGTAGAACGCGACTTACCTGCCACGCCAGGGAATCTCCCTGGCATTTTCGCTATCGAGGCGGACGGACAGTTCGTCGGCAGCGTGACACTGGACCGACGTGACCCCGAACGTCCCGGCCATCTCTCGGAAGGCGGCAACGAGGTTGAGGTCAGTTACACCCTCCTTCCCGCTTACTGGGGAAGGGGTTATGCGACCGAGGCCGTCGGAGGCGTCCTGGAGTGGGCAGAGCGTGCCCTCCCCGGCGAACCTGTCCTGTTGTGCACCCAGTTGGCAAACGCTGCTTCGATGCGTTTGGCCGCTCGGCTCGGCTTCGTCCAGCAAAACCGGTTTTCGGAGTTTGACGCTGAGCAGTGGTTGGGGGTCTACAGACCCTAGACAGCGCGCACCCGTCACACCGGCGTTTCCTAATTGGCTCAGGCTTTCTCGGGCTGGCGGTGGGCGTGGGCATCGGCGGGAATTGCCAGACACAACTACAGTGGCGGATGTCCGCCACCACGAGTACGAACGACTTCATAGGAGAGCCACATGGCACAGAGGACGGTAGTCACGCTTGTCGACGACCTCGACGGAACCGAGATCGACGACGGAGAGGGTGAGACCGTGACATTTGCGCTGGACGGCCAGACCTACACGATCGACCTCACCAGCAGTAATGCGGAGAAGTTGCGGAGCGCCCTACAGGCTTACGTTGCAGCGGGAACGCGGCTCTCGGGCGGACGGCGTGGGAGCCGCCCTACCAGCGCCTCTTCCGGGCCGAAGGCCAGCGAAGTGCGCGCGTGGGCAACAGCGCAAGGGATCGACGTTCCCGCACGCGGTCGTATTCCGCAGCAGGTCAAAGACCAGTACGAAGCCGCGCAGTAGCGCCGCTCTGCGGGTCTTCACCACGATGGCCGTTCGGGACTGGGCCTCGAAGCCGATCAGTGACCCGCCGCAACGCGCGAGACCATCAGCACGAGCCGAAGCGACAGGCGCAGCAGTCGAAGGGACGAGCGTGGCGAAGGATGGCCGGTCCTGAACGGCCCCCACGGCACGGGAGTTCTTGTGTGTGGCGACGACGGGTTCTTGATGCAGGCCATTGTCGAGGGCGTCCTCGAAGTCGGCGACGCATTCCTGAGCCTGCGAGAAGGCGAGGCCTTGACACCCCTCGCGGTGCCGCCAGGCACGACCATCGGCGAAGACGCGGTCCGAGCGCCCCTTCTCCGCATAGGGCACCGCGAGTACGGCCTTGGCGACCGTGTTTCCGGTAGCGGTGGTCACGTTCGGGGCAGTGCATCCACCCTGCCCAGCGGTGTGGGGCTCACATCCAGCGATGTAGTAATCGCTTGGCAAGCCACCCACTAGTCATCTCAGACGCCCAAGGCCCAGCAGGATCCGGCTCGATGGTCTTGAACTCGCTCACAGAGCGCTGGTGGCAGAGGATGGGCACGTTCACCCGTCAATACCTAGATGGGATCCCTTAGCCCGGTGCCGATCACTCTGGCTCACCCCGCAGCCGTGCTCCCCTTGCGCTGGTTACACCTGCCTTTGGCTGCGATGGTGTTCGGCTCGATGGTTCCGGATGTGCCTCTGTTCATGGGGTGGGCAAGCGGCTACGCGCTGTCTCACAGCCTGCCGGGTGTCATCACGGTGAACTTGATGGTGGCTCTGGCCGGACTTTGCGTTTGGAACGCGTTCGTGCGCGACGCGCTAGTCGACATGGCCCCAAACCCGGTCCGGATGCGCCTCGCCCCACGGCACCGCCTCACCTGTCGACAGTGGCTAGTGGCCCCGGCAGCAGCCGTGGTCGGCTCCCTCACCCACCTGGCATGGGATGCGTTCACCCACCCGGGCCGCTGGGGGGTGACCCACGTAGCGTGGCTTCGAGCCGATCTCGGCCCGCTGCCAGGGTTCAAGTGGGCGCAATACGCCTCCGGCGTCATAGGCATGTGTGTTGTTCTCTGGGCGGTATTGCCGACCTGCGCTCCCGTCCTGCCGGGCTGCCCCTGCGTAGCCGCGCAGTTCCTGCACCGGTCTTACCCATCGTGGTCGCTGCTGCCGGGGCCTACGGTCTGGTTGCGGGACTATCCCGATCCACCGATGGCCTCCATGCCATTGTTTTCAACGGTGTCGTGCAAGGCATCATCGCCACATCTGCGGGCCTGCTCTTGGCGTGTGGAGCCTGGATGCTGTCAGCGCGACGACCCCAAGAGCGCCCTTGAGCCGCACAGCGACGCACGCTTTTCCCGGATATCGCTGTCGTGCGATCGACGCGGCGCTGGACACCTCGCCCTTCGGAGTTCGGCACTTAACGGGTGCATCGAGCGCTCCCCCTGTGCCGCACACCCTGCTCGTTGAAGGTTGGGACGCGTCGAGGCAAGCAACCACACTTATGGTCACGCCATGGCCGAGGTAGATCCCGACGACGACCAGCGCACTCGCTACGTGGTCTGGCACTATCGCTACGACCCCTTGCGTCGACAACGGCGGAACGTGATTGTCGCCGCCTACGACGACCGGGATGAGTTCGAAGATCGGGTCCAAGAACTGTCGCGTTCTCTGCGCGATAGAAAGGCAGCCGGTGAGGCTGAGCCGGGTGAAAACATCGGCGGCGATGTCCGGACGCCAGGGCACGCAGAGCGAGCGCAGAACACGCGTCTGCTGCAGCGCGCGATTGGCCATGGCGTCTGGACACCCCATTGGGATCGAGACAGCCCTCCAGACGGGGTCCATATCGTGTCCGTCGGTGTCGACCCGTCAGACTCGGGCAACAACTAGGATGGCGAGGCGGTTCCGTAAGAGAGCCAGGTTTCACCGGCCCAATGCTGGGACGCGTTCGAGGCGGGCTGCAGCAGCGCCTCGGGGTCCTCACGGCGACCGCCTCCCGATGACATCCAGCCATCCAGGGTTCGGGTGACTCGCATGCCGCCCGCTCTGGCGTGAACGACACCGCCTCGGGCGACGGTGAGGAACCAGCCGTCGAGGACTTCGAGCAGGTCTTCTGACCCTGAGTCGCAGTGGTCACAGCCGCAGTCCGGCACGGTGTCCAGGAACACCGGGCGGTTGTCGTGGTCGCCCGGTTGCGCGATGCCGACATCGACGCCGAACAAATCCCCGTCGACCTTCGTGTAAGCGACCAACAGAGGCAAACCTTGGTCTTGCGTCGGTGTGATGCGGCGGACCCGGGCGACCTGCTCGGCTTTGCGATTAGCGTCGACCCACGTTGTCGCGGCCACGTCGACGGTTGTGGCGGTTCCCCGGCGTTCGAGGACCTCGACCCAGGCGTCGACGCGTGCATGGAGGATCCGGTACTTGCCGGGATCCAGGCAGCGCGAGTAGGTCTCGTCGGGTGGCTCTTCGTCAGCGTAGGGGTTGGGCCACCCCGGGGTGCCTGCACCAGTTCGCCTGAACGCATCATCGACGTCAGCAACCAGTTCGTCGAACCATGGCGAACGTTCTTCGCAGTCGACGTCGTCCATTGTCGAAGCGTTCCACCGTCACCTCACGGCGACAAACACTTAACCGTCCGGGTCGATCTACTGCGCCGGATCCGTCGACGCCCCCGACAGAGTCACCGTGACCGAGCCACCGGTTGCTATGGGGCTCCCGGGGCCAGGTTCGATCTCAAGCAGACTGCCCTCCGGCAGGCTGGCATAGGAGCCGGAGTCGCTCTCCCCCACCTCCGCGACCTCGGTCGCGACCTCAAGTCCCGCGCGCTCGATCGCTCGGATCAGAGCATCAGCCGTCTTGGGCTCGGCACCGAATCCGGGTGTCAACCCATCGGCGGTCTTGAGCGGCACTGTGATCACCTCAGCAGGCAGACGACGAAGCGAGTCCCGGATCGTCTCGTAATGACCGTCACTGTCCTCGTTGATCGTGACCGCAAAGACAACCCCGAGCGAGGGCACAGCGAAGATCCTGCGACACACGCCCTCGAACCAGTATTCGCAGCCGGGCCGCTCCACGACCGGTACGCCGTCGATCTCACCAGCGGGCTCCATTGCGGCAACCAACTTCTCGCCGTAACCGCTCCTTGCATCAAGGAGAGCGAGGGCCGAGACCTCATCGACGGCTGCCTTGTCGGCGTCAACGCAGTCGTAGGTCGCCCCTGTGTCGAAGTACACGGTGTCCTCGATAGGCGCACCACAACGCGTGTCACCGGTCGTCCACCAGTCTGGGACCGCGACGACGACCCCTTGAGACCCCACCCAGCGCGTGCCGTCGGGCGGCTCGCCAATGGGCGAACGATCCCCCTCTCCTCTGGCGAAGTTGCATGCGCTGAGCAACGCTGCCAAGAGAACGGCGCAAGCGACGGCGATTGGTCTCATGTGCCTTGGACGTGTGCTGACGCGTTCTGGTTCCACACCGATAAGTTTGGATTCTCCAGAGCGAAAAGGTCGATCAACGCGAGGAGCAGGCACGAACATGAACGACCACCACGTCCTCACCATCCGTATCGACTCCTCCAAGCCCAATTACCCTAAGGTCCGTCTACTCATTGACGGATCCGACCTACTGGCCACCACCGGCAACGACGAGGGCAACGACCCGGCTGACATCCTCGATACGGGGGCACTGATACCGACAAAGCCGTCGCGACGGATTGCGTTGTACGGCTGCGGGTGCGGCATCTTCGGCTGCGCCAACGTCGCGATGCTCGTCCATCGCGTCGGCGACACCGTGCAGTGGTCTGACGCGCAATCGCTCACCGGCGCGTATGAGGCTGCGTTACCTAACGACGGGGATGAAGAGCCTGACCCGGCGGTCGATTACGACCTGCCCTCGCAACCACTGGCCGTCCCCCTGCTCACGTTCTCTGCATCCCAGTACAACGACGAGGTAGCCCGCGCCATGGCTGACCGCACCTGGGAGACCCATCTGCGAGCCGTGATGCGGCACCTGCTAGCGCTCAAACCGGAATGGATGATGCACGCGACCGGGCCCGCCACATTCACACTCGACTACCCGCAGGGCAGGAGGTGGGGATTAACCGAATTGGAGGTTCCCTCCGGCGAACCGGCGTACCTAGCGCAGGCTCTAGTTGACCTCTTCGATCAGGGCGTCCGCCCCGGCCAAATCATTCAGGAAGCGCTCTGGCAATAATCGCCGTGGGGCTGTAAGTAATGGTTTTCGCTTTCTGCAGTTGAAGGCACAAGTTTGCCAAGTGCGACGTGCGGGCCCCGGCATCTGCCAGTAACGTGCTGGGCTAGATGACGTGTCGGCGACCAGCGTCTATCTCGTTCCCATAAATGCTGGCCGTGCTTGCAGCGTGGGGTTGGTCTCGCGCCGGTCACGTTCCTGTTGAGGACGGCAGCGAGGCTGGGCACGCGACCGACTGCTAACGCGGTCAGGCCCAAAAGGAACGCACAGCAACTAACGCTGTACGTCCGCCAATGGCCGGACCCTCCGCTCGGTCTACCTGGGCCGCAGGAAGCCCGCCCTTGCGGGGTGGTGTCCGGCAAGGGGTTCGTATCGTCTGATGTAGGCACTAGCGTGCCCTTGTGGCGATGGCAAGCAACGACGACGGTGAGCAGATCTGGGCGAAGCAAGAGCGTCTCACTCTGCTCGATGCTCTCATCGCGGCCACCTCACGCAGAGACGAAGTATTCGCAGTGCTCAGCAGATCTGAAGACCCTGAACGTGCCGTATCCGAACTACGGCAACTGCTGAGCATCGAGGAGATTCCCGCCCGGGCGATCGTCGATCTGCAGTTGCGTCGTTTCACTAGTGGTGAGCGACAGAAGTTGGCCGACATGCGTGCGGAACTGCTGTCCGAGTTAGACTAGGAATAGCCCGTCGCGACGTCATTTGCCTACTGGGCCAATTGCCCTCGCTCAGCAGCGAATCTGAGTTCGATACGACCCTCCCCGCGTCGATCGCCCACCGTTGATGTTCGTCGCACGCGAGTCCACGGGCATCGACGTTCCCGGGCGGGAACATGCCGTCTCCCGCAAACGCGGCCATGTCACGCCCCTCAACCCTGGGTCCGCCTCATACTGGCTGGCACCTACAGGGACGAGAACCATGAGTGACGCCACCCAGCCAAGCCCGGGTCGATCCATGCGCGCCAATAGCGCGGATCGGGACCGTTGCACTGCGGTGTTGGCCGAGGGATACGCAGCCGGATTCTTAGACGACCGGACCTTCGAGGCCCGGCTCGACCGCGCGTTGACCGTCATGACGCGCGCCGAGTTGGCCGCCTTGGTGGCGGACTTGCCTGTGCGACCTATTAAGCAAGTCCAAACGAGGAAGACCACATCGCGCGGTGGTCGACCCGGCGGCCTGACCAGACGGGCATGGGTGGCAACTGGGGGTCTCGCTGTAGCGCTGACTGTCGCCGGAGGCCTGATCCAAACGGGTGCGCCTCCTGAGGCTGCGGCGCGGCAGGTGTGCCTCGCGACAGGTGTTGCTGTGCCCGAGAACGAGACGTGCCCAGAGCCCACGCGCGCACAGAAGTCGCTGCAGACGTTAGTCGACCGGGCCGACGCGGCAGCCGAGCAGGCCTCAGCGGCTGCCGAAGGGGCGACGGAAGGCTCGCGCTTGCGTGATCTCGCGCGTGAAGCAGACACTGCTTCGGGCCAGGCACGTAGTGTCCAAGCCCAGGCACAGGAGGCTTGGGCGGGCGGAGATCCCAACGCGGATGAGGTAGTGGCGACCGCCGTGATGCGCGCCAAGAACGCAACGAAGGTAGCGACCCGAGCCGCTATCGAGGCGGGCCAGGAAGCAGCGCAGTGAGACAGACCCGGGAAGGCGTGCCGCCGAACAAGACTCCGTCACGCAGCCGTTGCCGAGCGTTGCTGACCGGCGGTGTTGCGGCACTGATTGCCGTCGTGGCTTTCGCGGGCGCGTGGAACACGGATGGGCTGGTCAGTGTCGTCCTCAGCATTGGGTTCTTCGCAGCCGTCGCAACAGTCGGGGGTGCGGGTCAAGAACTCTTCGTCTTCCGCGAGCCGCTCGCAAACGCAGAAACCCGGGAGCGCCGCACCAAGTTGTACGCGCTGTCGTTCCTGATCGTGTTCTCCACCGTCAGCGCAACGTGGCTCGCGTGGGTGGTCAACAGTCCGAGCGGCGGCTGCATCGACTGTGACTCGGCTGGTGGCCGCGTCCTTTTCTGGGCCATCCTGGTTGGTGGTTGGGGAATGGCATTGGTCTGCGTTCGCGAGATCATCGTGCTGCGCAGAAGCGCTCACTCCAAGCCCTGACAACTCGCAGTTCGCCGAGGCGACGCTGCGGCGCGGTCGGCATTCAGTGCCGTGACGCGGTCGCGAGCGCTGGGCGCGCGCTAATCCGTCGCCCGATCAGACGGTCGATTGCAACAGCACGACCATGTTGGTGTCGAGCGCGCCAGCGACCGCGTGGAGGGTGCCGAGGGTGGGGTTGGCGGTTCCGGCTTCGAGCCGCCGGATCATCTGAACAGAGACGCCCGCTGCGGAGGCGGTGGCCTCTTGCGTCATCGCTGCGTTCTCGCGAGTCGCGCGCAGGGTGGTAGCGAGTCGCTGGGCGATGGCGGGAGGCAGGGGCCTGTGGGCCGAAGCCTTCCGGTTGGGCACCTCGCGAGACTCCCGTCAGAACCGCCGCCAGACGAGAACATAAAAGTTCCTGTGACTCGGGACGGCGTGTGGCGGCACGCATATATGTTCTGTACGTTCGGCGGCGGTTCACCGCTCCTGTGGTGGACCTGTCAACCAGGTTCCCCCGCAGCCAGCGTGGGATTCGACCGTTTGCAGGCGCAGCCCTAACTGCGCCTGCATCCACACCGGAGCCCACTTGATCCCCCACCCGTTCAGACAGTCCCACAGTCCCCGGAACCGCGCCCGCAGCACCGCTGCGGTTGCGGCTCTGGCCCTCAGTGTCAGCCTCACTGCTTGCTCCGCCGGGTCGGAGCGGTCGGCCAGCGATGCTGACGGGGAGGCGGCCCGGTCCAGTCGTAGTCAGACCGAACTGGTCACCTTGCAGGCGGAGTTCCAGGAGACCGTCGACCGGCCCGCCAAGCCGCTCACCACAAACCTGGGCCTCAAGGCACCTGCTGGGTTCGCTCAAGCCGACGTCGACGCCCTTGCACAACGAGCCATCTCTGTACTGCGTCGCTCGACTGCGCCGACACTGAGCAAAATGGCCCCCGATGAGGCGGTCGACTACGTCTACGCCCAGCAGCCTGCGCCCACCCGCTTCGACTTCGAACGCGACGCGATCGCCGGAACTCAGGGCCGCCCATGGCAGTGGCTCGCAGCATCCCGCTTCCCCGAGACGCCATGTAGAGCCAAGGCTATTCGCGTCGCCGCCAACGTGAAGAAATACAACGGGCGGCTCGACGACGGCACACCCGCGCCCTACCTGACGGTGATCGTTGAAGCGCACCTGGTCCAACAAGTGCCCATCCCGAACCGAGAGACCGATGCAGACGAACCAGGAGACACAGACCCGGCGACCGTTCCGATCGTCTCTTACCGAGCAGTCCTGGCCTCCGGCTTCCGTCCCCGGGGCGGCCCAGGCTTCTGGCCATCGGTGCGAACCCGGACCTCACCATTCGGCAACGACGGTTGCTCACTCGACGAAGACACCGCACTGCTTGTGCCGAGCACCGACCCCGACGTCCTCCGCGAAGACCTCGCCAACCTCAAGTCCACCCTGAGAAACCCTAGAGTCAGCGCAACCGACTTCACAGCCGACACCTCCGCCGCCCAGAAGAAGGAGGCGCGTCGCGAGTACGAGCAGTACCGCGATGAGCATTGTGGCGGTGAGCCAGACAACTGACAGTCGCTGCGTTCTCGTTCGCACTACGTGAGGCGACGGCGTGGACGGGTTTCCGCCATTAGCCCCGCCGGGGGTTTGACCTTGACATTCTGAGCGAACAATCAGGTCAAATCGGTGAGCGTTCGGGGGGCGCGCATGTACGGGGACACCGCAGTCATCCGTCGTCTTGCGGGACAGATGCGCGAGCAGGCGGCAGACCTGCGCATCGAGGCCGACCGCCTGGTCGGGTCGGTCGATGCGGTGGCCTGGAACGGTGGTGCCGCCGAGGCGATGCGCGGCGCGATGCGGGACTTCGCTGTCCGTCTTCGGGCTGCTGCCAACGAGCATGACGATGCTGCAGAGGCGCTGGATGCGCATGCTGCTGAGGTGGACCGGCTCAAAGCGTTGATCGCGGCGATCGAGGCGCGGACACGGAGCATGATCGCGGAGGCCAAGGATCGGATCGCTTCTGCCGCCAACGCTGTCGCGAACGGACTTCGAGCACTTGCGTCGGACTCATTCGACGACGTGCTCGCCAGGTTCCAGCCGCCTCCGTCAGGCCACAAGGCGTGGCTCAACGACGACGTGCCGGGGGCCTGACCGTGAGCATCATCAACCTGACGGACGAAGCCGCCGGAACCGATGGATCGGCATCACGAGACGAGGTGCAGTTCAGGGTCGCGCTGACACTGACCGAATTGAAGTTCCTCGCAGACCAAGTGGGGCTACGTCTGCCATTCGGGGCAGAAGCGCGCCCGGTCTCGGCGATGGAGGCCAGGCTCAGTCGACTCGGGGGCAGAGGCACCGGTGGTGCAAACGGCGACGACGCTGCCGACGTGATGGCGGCGCTGCCAGACGCGCGCACATCACTCTCCACGCGAGGCCTCATCACGGACACGTCGAACGAGCCCGACGGCGGCGACGGTACTGACACGTCGGTCGTCCTAGCCCCTGCGCTCGTGCAAATCTTGGCGCTCCTGGCTCTGCCCGAGATCGCCGTCGACATGGACGTGACCTACGACCAGGACGGGGCTCCGGTGCGGCTTCGGGTCTACCACCACGCCGCCGGTGACCAGGTCGCCACGCTCGCCTCCGCCAACGGCATCGTCTGGGAGACCGCGCTCATCGAGAGCGCTGATTGGTCGCGAGAGTTGGCGAGGGTTGCGACCCCTCCCGGCGGCGACCCTGCTGCGTCCGATGACGTCGCCGCCGGTGTCAGCCTGCCGTTCCCACTCTTGACGGTCGGGTGCGAGTTGATCGAGACCGGGAGACGCGACCTGCTTCCCTCACTCCTCGACACGCATGACGGACAGGTCCGTCGCGACGGACGCGACCTCACCGTCGAGGAGACGACGCAGGTACTCGATGCCGTGGCGGCCTCACATGGGCGGCTACGGGCACTCATCACCCGGCCCGCGCAACCTGAACCCGAAACGACCGAGACCAAAGGTGGTTCAGACGCCGGACCCCAGCCAAGGGCGACGGAACCCAACAGCCCTCGGGCAGGGGTCGTCTCGTGGGTTCTCCTCGCGAACGGCTGGCGTGCATTGCGGCCACGGGGCAACAACAAGGACCCACGGGTCCTGATCACCGCCGAGACACCCGAGTCACTCACCACCGACATCTCCCGGGTCGTCGCAGAGGTGCTGCCATGAGCGACACAACAACACCACCGATCGTTTCCATCACCGGCGGCAGTGACGGCACCGAGGCCGAGTACGGCCAGATGGTGGCCTTGTCGCACCGCTTCGAGAGCGTCGCCGGGGACCTCATGTCGAGGTCGACGCTCGGCGCGACCGTCATGGGAAACGGGGATCTCATGGAGTCCGCCGTCCTAGCACCCCATACCTTTGCTGCCGCCCAAGCCGCGATCGTCCTCGCGACCACCGGACCCTCGGGGCTCACCGTCCAAGCGGGGTTCCTCGAAGTCTCCGCGATCACGATGCGGAACATGGTCTCCGCCTATACCGGCGTCGACGCACTCCAACGCGCCGCGTTCGAAGCGTTCGACTACGGCACCGGTTTCGCGCTGGGGGCGACACCCATTGCCCTCCCTTTCGCGTTGGCCGCGTACGCCCGAATGACTCCCGAGCAACGTGCCAATCTGCCCGGCACTTTGCAGCAGTGGGCAGAGGACAACCCCGGCATGGTTCAGCACCTCATCAACGGCTCCGGAGGTCTCGTCGACGGCCTCCAAGCATCAACCGGCGCGCTCCTCACACCAGCGCTTGGGCCGTTCGGCGGGAGGGCACTGTGGGGCAGCCTCGGCATCGACCCTTTCAACCCGACAACCGGCGCAGCCGCCGCCGACCTCGCCGGGCTCTACCGAGACGGCGAACCGACGGTCGGAGCGTTCACCCAAGACGACAGTGCCTTGTCAAAGACTCCCCCGGGCGGCGTGGCCGACCTGATGGCCAACCTCGACGAGGTCAACGCGGGCGAGGACGGGCTAATCCGCGTCCAGCAGGTGGGAGCAGCAGGTCGGTACATCGTCTACATCCCCGGCACCGATGACATGGCCACCCTCCCCGGCCAGTCCGACGAGACCATCCGCGACATGGGTGCCAACCTCAAACTGATGGGCGGAGACCAGACGGCCTACGGACGGGGCATCATCGAAGCCATCAACCGGTCGACACCGGAGGGTTCACAGGTCACGCTCGTGGGCCACTCGCAAGGCGGCATGACGGCAGCCGAGATCGCCTCGGTCAACGGTTCCGACGGCTCTCAACACTTCAAGGTCGACCATGTTGTCACCGCCGGATCGCCGACCTCACAGGTCGAGTCGCTTCCCAGTCACGTGTCGATGCTGTCGCTAGAGAACTCCGGAGACGTCATCCCGCTCACGGACGGCGAACCGAACCCGGAATCCGCCAATAGGACCACTGTCAGGTTCGACGCCAACACCGGCTCCATCGCAGGTAACCACCGCATCGAACAGTACGTTCAAGGCGGACAAGCAATCGACGCTTACGCCGACACCCACCACGAGGGCAGCCTCCCGAACGAGATCAACTCGCTCGGCGACTACCTCGGGTACCGCGAGGCCAGCAGCCAGTCCGTCATCATCGAGCGCAAGCCCTAACCGAGGAGCACACCCCGTGAAGCGGTTGCCCACCCTGATCGCCCTCGTCGCGATAGTCGCCGCCCTGGCTGGATGCGCCACCCTGCCCTCAGGTGACTCGAAGAACAACGAGGACAAGGGATGCGGCGACTGTGCAGCCGAGGTCGACGCGCTCAAAACCACAGTTGAGCAGATGCCAGACGTGAACAAGGTCGGCCAGTTCGCCTACAACTCAGACACCAACGCCGGATCCGGACCCGGCCTGAGAACCGACATCGACCTCGCGAAGGGAGACTCCGAGGCCACCGCCGACGCCGTCATCAAGGCAGCCTGGGAAAGCCGGATCACGCCGCTGGAGCAGGTTGTCGTCGTCACCACCCAGGGCGGAGGCGGCGCTGAACGCTACGCCGCCACCTTCTACGGCAACGACCTCGAAAGGTACGAGAAAGAGTGGGGCCCGCGCCCAGTCAAGTAGCCGCGTCGCAACGACGAACAGCCCCACCTGCTGCAGCAAACCCGAAACCGGCTCGCACTCACTGGCTGGCTGACACCCACGACTTCGGGGTTCGCTCGCACCCACCCCTAGGTTTGCAACTGGTCGCAGGACTCTGCGCTCGGCGATCAGTCACTCACCGCAGATGACTCGGACGGGACTCCAGTGAAGCGAACCGCCTGGGCCCTCGCCGTGCCGACCGCACTCTTCGCCCTGTCCGGTTGCACACTGCCGGGTGCCGCCAGCGACCCGAAGAACGAACCCCCTTCGTGCGGCCAATGCCAATCCCAAGTCGCCAACCTCAAGGCCCAGGTTGAGGAGATGCCCGCCGTCTCGAAGGTGGGGCAGTTCCGCTACAACTCCGACACCAACGCCGGTGGCGGCCCCAGCCTGAACATCGACCTCGCTGTGGCGGGAGGCGACGCGGAAGCGACGGCGGACAAGGTCTTCGAGGCTGCATGGAAGAGCCGCGTCACGCCTCTTGAAACCGTGGTCGTGAACACGGGTGGACCCGGGTCCGTCGAGACCTCCGACGCGCGGTTCTACGGCAAGTTCCTCGACGAGTACGAGACCAGGTGGGGTCCGCGCCCCGTCAAGTAGGCGCGTCGCGCGCACGCAGGGCGGCGGCTGGGTCGCTTGACCTCATGACGTGCCGGGCCCGGGCGACCATCCTGATGTGATCAGCCCGGAACACGTAACCCTCTGCGCTCATGAGGTGCGGCAGCCGGTCCTCAACAGCAAGCCGCTGCACGTAGACAGTCGTGACACCCAGCAGTACCGCCACGTCACGGGTAAACATCCACTCCCCCGGTGGCAAATCCCGAACGACGCGCTCACGAGCGAGGCGTCGCGCGTTCGCGACGCTGTGTGAGCGAGTGCCGCTGGAAGTCGAGCGACCCGCGCGCAACGACGCAGCGTCCGGTCGCATCCCAGGGACGTCAGACACGGCTCCCATATGCCCGCCGAGGCAGGCCCAAAACTCGACACCCGACCCTACGACGAACGCGGACAAGCAAGGGATTGCCGCCGTTCCCCGACAGCGAGAGCGCGCTGGCTGCGGACGCCCGGCCTGCGGCTGATTCCTGCGCCTTGGCGGAGGTCGTGCCGTGTGGGACGCGCTGCGATGCAGAGATCTGCAGCGAATCCGACGCCTATCCTGGCGGAACTGAGATGGGTGGAACCGCCGGTCGTGGCGTGGTTGGCCTGGTCGGCGGTCGGGAGCGCGCTAGTTAGGCGGTGCGACGACGCGCGGAGCCGTTCTTGCGCTCTTGCGCCATCTCGGCGGCGACTTCCTTGCGAGCCCGGTCGCGCGCTTGACCGAAGTAGGTCTTGGGGTCAGCCAGTGCCCGGGCGATCCGGTCATCACGGCGAGGCTTGTTCAACTTCTGCGCCATGATGCAGGTCTCCTCGGACTGGGTGGGGGCTGTCGCACTACTGTGCCACGCCGGTTGCGGCGACTCTACGGATCAACGGTGGCAACCCGGTGTCAGTGGAGGCAGAGTCAGTGCCTGAATCGAGTACGAATGCAATACGTATTCCAATGCATCCGGAGAAGCATTTGCAATTTCACCGATCCGCCGTCGACATGATGTTGGAGACGCTCAGCGACGCCCTTCGGCACCGGACCCCGCCAGACAACGTGCATGAAACCAAGAGTATCTTCGCTATTTCGGTTAGTTGCCCGAGCCAATTTTGGCTTAACCATTCGCTACTTTCAGGCCCCGGATTTAGGTGGCTTATTCGTTGACGTCCTCGAATTCGCGTCGTCGGAAAACGGTGGTTTCGCCGTCTCTGACCACTAGTGGTGTCTTGATAGGGCTGGTGACCGCTTCGAACTCAACATCGGTGTCGTCAAGGTAGGCGGCAACGACTTCGGCAGCAGCCTCCTGGGTTAACTCCCGTTCGCGGTCCGTGATGGGACCGGCGTAGGTGAACTCGCCGTGCAACGCGGACCCGTCTCCGGCGAGCCGGACCGTGACTTGGCGAAGGTCGCTGGTGACAACACCCCACAGGCTGCGGTTCACCTCCAGGACGGCGTCGTTCAGGCTGATACTCGGCAAGGTGGTACCTGAGGGTTGCGACGACCTCTGGGGCGAGGTTGCGGACCTGCCGGTCAGCCGCGATATGAGGCTGGCGGTCATGCGTCGCGCGTGGTGTCGTAATCGCGTCGGAAGGTTTGCAGGAGCAGCGTGGTCGGGTTGCTTGGCAGGCTTGTCGTACCGCTGGACGGCGAGGTGCTGGATGGCTCGGAGCAGTCCGGTGAGGTGCTCAATCTCGTGGGTCAGGACGACTTCGGTGTCGTCGTCTCGTGACTCGTTGAGGAAATCGCGGATGGTGTCGGCGTCATCCGAGACTTGCCCGACCCCCGAGACCTTAGGGACTACGTCCAGCGAGAAGGCCTCCTCCACCGAGACATGCCAGTAGTAGTCGACGGAGAGCCGCAGTTCCTCGCCGAGTTCAGCCTCAACAACGTCCAGCATTCTTGAGACCGCATCCCGCAGTTCGGAGACGGTGATGTCGGGCGCGCTGTCCATCCGGGGAGCGTATCGACGCTCAACACCCGTCGGGTCCACTAAGTCCGTCGTTGCCGTGTTCCGCAGAGCATCTGACGGACGCCCGCGCGTGGCACCGCTCAGAGGTTGTCGCCGCAGGCTTTTGAGATGGGTTGCTGACGTCGGGCCTCTACCGCCTGCTCCCCCCCCCGGGGCGGCGGGGCTTGTGCTCACGCGTCTGGCGAGTTCTGAACCTGCTCTCGCAGTTGGTGTCGCACGCGGTCGGAAGCCCTCATCACGTCCTTGGTGGCTAAGAGCATGTCGTCGACGTCCTTTTTTCGCACGTTCCTGACTTGCTTGAAGGACAGGGCGAGGGCCATGACGCGACCTAAGTCGTCGATGGCCTTGAAGAGTGAGTCAAGGTCAGTAGTGCTCAGGTCAGTGCCTGGCGCAGAGGTCTCCCGGGCAGCGGGGTGCGAGTTGACGAACCGGTCCCGTGCGGGCTTGCACGCTTCACAGGTTTGACGACGTGGCATGAGAACTGTTTGGCAGAACGGACACCACCGGTCCTGACGAGCGGAGCGACGCTGTAGGCCTCTCCCTTGCCCGTGAGCCGGTTCAGTCAAGTCGTAGGGCTCGAACGGCTTAGGACGCCTCTCGCGCGGCAGATTCACTGCCTGCGTCGCGGTGTATTTCCGTCCGGGCTGCAGAGTCACTTTTGGCGCTTTCCGTCTCTGGAGTTCGCTGGGGTTTCTGAAGTTGGCAGAAGTTACCCGGAAGGTCCCGGGAAGTTTGGGCTTCACCTGCGTCAGCCGTCGACGACCCAAGTCACGTCTCTGACCTGCGGTTTCGCGTCCCCCAAACACGTCTCGACACCATGTATATCAACCGCGCGGCAACGTTTCCGGGAAGTTCGCGGAAGGTTGCTGAACTTGGCGGCCACGGACGCCACGGCTCCAGAGTCCTCGTTGTCAGGCACCCCGCCAGACACCGAGAACGCTAGGAGATTCACCCTCATGTCTAACCGCCCGATTTCTGCTCTTGCCGCCACCGGAACGTCCGCCTACGCTCCCACCCACGTCGCACCTTCGTGCGACGTCGTCGTCGGAAGCGAGCCCGGTCATGTCGTACAGACCCAGCCCCACAAGGGGACCGCTGCACTACGTCTGACGGCTATGGCTATGGCCTCTCAGCGTGCGGCCTTCCCCGCATCCCGAGAGGAGATCCTCGCTGTGAAGACCGCCCAGGTCGTCGCCGAAGACATCGTCGAGTCCGCCTACGAGGCCATGACGGTGGACGGGGACGAGTTCGACCCCGCCTCATTCATCCTGACCGCCGCCCGCGACGCCGCCAGCGTGCTGGCCGAGGTCCTTGCGCCTCTCAGCCAGGCGAGCCGGGCCATGGTGGTCGACCTGGCCGTTGAGCCGACCCGCAACGCTAGGTGGCTCGACTCGCTCCTCGGCGGCATCGCCACCATCCTTCACGCGTTCGCCCAGCGGTTCACCCTGGGCGACGGGACATGGGCCTGCGTGCGGAACTACGGCTGCGCCTACCTGGAGTCCCGGGTCGTGGCCTGGCAGGCAGCAGACGGTCATACCCAACTGCACCTGCTCGACACAGACGTCCCGACGCCCGATGACCTCGCCAGGACTGACGAGGTGCGCGACATCTTCGCGGCCATGGCCCGCGTCTTCGGGTCTGCGACTCTGACGCTCTACCCGGCCCGCTGCCCCGCGCAGGCGCGCCTCTACGTCGCCCATGACAAGTGGCACCTCCTCTCGAAGCAGGGGGAAGACAGCGGCTACAACGACGTCCCGGTCCTCGACGCCCGTAGGGACGAGATGGACGAGATGGACGAGGACGACGCGGCATGAGTGCGCTCATCGGCCCCGCATGGGGCAGACCCTGCGCGCATCGCTCTGCGCTGCGCCAGGTCTGACGAGCCACGACCGTCGCTCGCCACCTCTTAGACGAAGAAGCAGAAATCATGACCATCACCCACCGTGCTGACGCACGCTCCAACACCGTCCACCCGTCGCCGTTCAGGCTGGGCGCAGGCACCCCTAGCTGTGATGACCAGGCACGTTGGTCAAGGACGTGTGAGGACACGGTCTGATGTCGTGGATGAGTGAAGACCTCCCGGTGTGGAGTGGAGCTACCTAGGAACCGCTCCACGACCAGGAGGTCTTCGTGTCTCACGCTACCCATGCCAATGCTGCTCTGACGCCACGTGCCCGGCTGCGATTGGCGCGTCTGATCGTCGAGCACGGTTGGCCGCCGGCGCGGGCAGCCGAGCGGTACGACGTGTCGTGGAAGACCGCGAGGAAGTGGGCTGAGCGCTATCGGGCCGAAGGGCCGGCCGGGATGAGCGATCGGTCCTCGGCCCCGCATCGTCAGCCAAACCGGACCCCGGCACCGGTGGTGCGCAAGATCGTGCACCTTCGGTGGAAGCAGCGGCTCGGGCCGGTCGAGATCGGTGACCGGCTCGCGATGCCGTCCTCGACGGTTCACGCGGTCCTGGTGCGGTGCCGGATCAACCGGCTCACCCACATCGACCGCGCCACCGGTGAGCCGATCCGACGCTACGAGCACGAGCGACCAGGCGACCTGCTGCACGTTGACGTCAAGAAGCTCGGCAAGGTCCCCGACGGCGGCGGCTGGCGCTACGTCGGACGTCAGCAGGGCGAGAAGAACCGCGCTGCGACGCCTGGGAAGCCGCGCAACAAGTACCGCGGCCCGCTGATCGGGACCTGCTACCTGCATACGGTGATCGATGACCACTCCCGCGTCGCCTACGTCGAGGCCCACGACGATGAGACCAAGGAAACGGCCACCCAAGTGCTGCGCAACGCAGTCGCCTGGTTCGCCGAACGCGGTGTCATCGTGCAACGGGTCCTCAGCGACAACGGCAGCTGCTACAAGTCCCACCTGTGGCGCGACACCTGCGCCGAGCTGGGGATCACGCCGAAGAAGACCCGGCCTTACCGGCCCCAGACCAACGGCAAGATAGAGCGCTTCCACCGCACCCTGGCCGAAGGGTGGGCGTTCAAGAAGTTCTACAACTCAGAATCCGCCAGACTCGCCGCCCTGCCAGGCTGGGTCCACGAGTACAACCACCACAGGCCCCACTCGGCCATCGGGAAACGCTCACCCATCAGCAGGTTGGACAACCTGGCTGGGCATCACACCTAGCCTGCGTCGCGTCTACTCCCCCTGTGAACTTCTCGGGTTCGAGGAGTTGCTCGTCGCCGCCCTGCGGGGATACGCCGCAGCCATCGCAATGCAGTCTCACCGCGACGACCCGTTCGCCTACGCAGACCGGGTCGCCGACCTGACCCGGCCCGAGGCCGGAGACTCCCCCACCGTCTGGACGTCGCGGCTGCCTGCGCTGCTGCACCAGTACGCCGACCACATCCCCTCAGCAGAATGTGACTTCGTAGGAGTCGCCCCCGGAGACCACCCCTGCTGGGAGGACGCGCAGGGTCGTGTCGTAATCGACGTGCTGACCACCCTGACCATGACCGAACTCGCCCCCGGTGAGAGCGAGCACCAGGTCCACGTCACGTCACGCAGCGGCAGGCACCAGTTCGGTGACCGTTTTTTCGGCGTGCGTCACATCGTGCTCGACGCCCCCTACGAGGGGTCGTGGTGTCCAGCAGACGGCGACCCTGAGCCGCTGTTCCTGTGCGACCTCAACGACGCGGCGGTCAGGGGTGGGTTCGCGTGAGCGCCGCTAGCAAGTCGCGTGCCGCGTTCGCTGCGGCAGGTCTGCCCGTCCCCATCTACAAGGGCCCTGCCCCGGCGACGGTCGACCACACCGTGTGGGACACCCGCATCGGTGTGCTCACTCACCGGGTCATCGGAGAGGTGGCCCCACACGCTCAGAACATCCCGGACGTGACCGGGACGGTCATGGCCGACCTGGTGCGCAGCACCGTCGCGCGGGTAGTCGCTGACCGGACCCTGGGCAGGTTGGACCGGGCACGCATCCGTGTGACCGGTCTGACCGTCCAGTACGTCCGCGAGTACCTGCCCCCACTTGGGGTGGATTTCCTCGGCACGGAACTGGCCGCCGGTGGGGGCCGGGTCGACCTGGCCTGGTACCACCCTGCGGTCGGGGTGTGGTTCGACGAGTTGAAGACCTGGCGGCACGCCCGGGCAGGTCTCGACACCGAAACCTGGGTTCAGGTTCGCCGCTACCTCGACGCGGGCAAGACGACGTTCGGTGACGCGTTCGTCGGCGTCCGGCTGCTCACCCTGGGCAACCGCCGTGCCTGCATCACCATCACCAGTAACGGGTTGATTGAGGACCTGCACACCTCCCCGCTCGCGCCAGCGCGGCTCCACCTGAGGGGTGTCGCATGACCGGCTCGCGCACCCTCAAGCGTCGCGAACCGGCCACGGTGACGGACGACAACACCGCCCTAAAGCGGCTGTCGATGTCGGACAAGCACGCCGTGGTTCAGCAGGTCCGTCGTCTTGGCGCGGGCCAGCGGGCCCTCGGCTCACACGTCAAGGTGGTCGCCGGTCGGCACGGCATCTCACCGAAGACGGTGTACCGGTGGATGAACGACCCCCGCTTCGCCACCGACACCACCCCCAGCCCGTCGACTCGCGGACGGTTCGAGGTGACCACCAACCACCTGGCGGTGCTCGCGCACGAGCAGTGCATCTACACCGCCTGGTTGACGATGCACGAGGCCGGGCTCATCGACTGCTCGTACAGGACGTTCACGCGAGCCCTTCAGGAGCGGACCGACCCCGCTCTGGTGGCTGCTGCGCTGCACGGGTTCAAGGGGTTGGTCAACAACCGCCTGTACTTGAAGTGGAACCCCCCGCACCGGTGCCATACGCACCACGTCGACCACACCGAATTTGACCTGTGGGTGTGGCCCAGCCACAAGCACCGGTCTCCCGTTCGTCCCCATGTGACGGTCATCGTCGACGGGTACTCCTCCCTCATTCACGCGGTGCCGTGGGTCGGGGACATCAACGGCGACATGGTTGCCGCTGCCCTGGCCGACGCGGCGGTCGAGCACGACTACATGGGCACCCCTGTGGGCGGGCAGCCTGAGCAGGTCGTCCTGGACAACGCGGCGGCACACTTCGGCCCCTCGATGCGCGACGGCATCGAACGGGTCGGGTGGATTCCCGCTCCGACCGCCTCGTACTCGTCGTGGCAGAACGGCAAGGCCGAGCGTTCCATCGGGCTCCTCAACGAACGGCTCTCGAACCGTGCGCCAGGGGCCACCAAGTCCGGCACCACCCGTACCGGCGCACCCCGCAACGTCGCGAAACTGCCCAAGGACGTGCAGCCGGGCGACGTGTGGGGGTGGAAGGCGTTCCAGCACGCACTGCAAGAGACCGTCGACGAAATCAACACCTCGATTCCGGTCCGGCGGCTCGGTGGGCTGACCCGGCTGCAGGCGTACGCCGCCGACACCACAGAACGTCGCCCCATGAAGGACTCCGAGGCGCGCATCGCGATGATGACGTCCGGGCACATCACCTACACGGCGTCCAAGAACGGCATCCACTTCCAAGGCGTCGACTACGTCGGCTCGAAACTGCAGTTCGGGAAGAAGTACCTCATCAGGTACCTGCCCACGCAGCGCGAGTTCATCGAAGTGATGGACCTCCACGACGAGCACGTGCAGCGCGCCTACGACCCGCACCGGATGCCCAAGAAGGTCTCGGACGCGTTCCACACGGAGCGGGCGCGCCAGGAACGGGACGCCCAAGCCATCGAGTTCGGTGTGCAGGCCCACCGTCGTCACCTGGCGGCGGTCGACAACGCCAACGTGGGCTACGGCGAAGACACCGACCCTGGCCCGACCAAGGCCGTCGACTCAGTCGACCGGTCACACGGCGACCGAGCCGTCCCCAAGACCAGCCGCCGGAAAGCAGCGAAATTGCCCCGCATCCCGGCCACCCCGCAACCCAAGGACACCGTCACCTCCAGCGCCCGCTCCCGCCTCGAACGGGCCTACGGCCAGGGGCTCAACGGCCCCACCGCCACAGCCGACAACGACACCCCACCCACCCCCACCGACCACAGCAAGGAGCCCCAGCGGTGATGCCCAACCCTGACCAGCCACTCTCACTAGGCCTCGAAACCGAACTAGCCGAAACCGAGTTCTTCCGCGACGGAGTCCTAAAAGCACGCGGGGTCCTCAACGTCAACGGCATCCTCGCCATCGACGGCGTACCGGGAACGGGCAAGACCACCTGCGCCCGCTACGTCGCCCAAACCTGCGAACGCCCGGCAGCGCTGGTGCGGATGAGCCACCGTCCCGCACCCCTGGAACTACTGCGCCGCACCCACCTCGCGGTCACCGGAAGGCGGCCCGGGAAGCGCGACACCCGGTTCCAGTTGCAGAACGACCTGCTGGAGTTCCTCTGCGACTGGAACGGCGTCCTCATCGTCGACGAGTTGCAGAACTCCGAAGCCAACGCCATGCGCGAACTCACCTGGCTCTACGAAGAAGCCGACCACGACTTCGGTCTCATCGTCGTCGGCACCGACGTGCTCAACGCCGTCCTGAAGTATCCCCAGTTGCACAGCCGCATCATGGGCGACCACACCTTCGGCACCCTGCGCGGAACCGACCTCATCACCGCCGTCCGCTCCCTCGACCGCCGGTTCGCCGACGCCCACACAAGCGCGCTGGCCGACCACAACGAAGCGTCCTGCGCCGGGCTTCTCCGCCGCTGGGTGCACACCGTGCGGTGGCTCAACTCGTTCAACATCACCGACACGGTCACCGCCGACGACCTCGCCGACGTACGAGGCATGCTGCCCGCCCTAGCCGACGACGACTACTACGAGGACGTCGCATGACGCTGACCCTGACCCCGCTCCCCGCGAACGTTTCAGCCAGGTCGCTCCTGCCCAACACCGACCCCGCCACCGGCATCGTCACCGCCACAGGGCGACCCACACGCCACGCCTGGGCGATAGGGCAAACCATCCTCGCCGCCATGGGCATCCGGCTCGACCTCACCGGGTCCGGACGCAGGCACGGCCAGAACCTCGAACTGCTCCAAGCCTGGCTCGACGCATACCGCGTCCGTGTCCTCGTCATCCGGCACGCCACCAACATCCACGACTACAACCTGCTCAACGACCTCGTCCACGTCACCGCCGCGACCGGCACCGACCTCGCCCTCACCTGCGACGACACCGGAGGGTCCCAACTCGCCGACTGGGTCGACTTGCGCGGAGGCAGCATCGACCCCGACTTCGCGCCGCTACAAGCACGCCTCGCCGCAGTCACCCGCCCCAGCCTGGGCCCCGGCGTCGATAACGCAGCCGACACCCTGGGCACCGGGCAGCCTGACGATTCGGACGCCGACTTCCCCGTCTTCCTGCCCCGCGTCGACTTCTACGCCTTCCGCGCCCGCTGCCGCGACCTCCTCACCCCCGCGCAACACCAACAGGTCGACGACCACTACAGGACCGTCTTCAAGGCCGTCGCCGACGACCCCTTCGCCACCAACGAAGAAGCCACCACCAGGTTCAGCGAACTCGTCGCCGCCACCTCCCACGTCGGCAAAGCCCTCGTGACGGCACGCGCCGCACAAGCCGCCATGTTCACCCACGGCATCCTGTTCAAGGTCAACCTCGACTACTTCCTTAACGCCATCAACGACGTCGAAAACCGACGCCTCACCCCAGCCGAAGTCCGCGCGCTCCGCGCCTACCGCACACCCTGGCGAGCCGCCGCAGTCATCCTCCGAGACGCCGACCTCACCCGCGACCACGTCACCGCACTCACCGTTGCCCACGTCACCCCCGACGGTGACCTGACCGGCGTCCGCCACGCCCCGATGCACCCCGGCGCCCGCGTCTACCTGCGCGCCCAGCGCACGTTCCGGCTCATCCAGGGCGCAGAACCCGGCTCACCCCTGCTGACCGAATCCAACCGCTCCATCGTCCAAGCACAACGCCGCGCCGCAGTCGACCTCAACCTGCCCAACGTCAAGAACCACGAGCCCTCTAACACCACACGCTCCGACCGCTGGCAACAGAACCTTGGCGTCGCGCTCCTCCCCCTCCGAACCGCCCACATACCCGACCCCGCAACCACCAAAACCGGAGCACCCCAATGACCAGCAACCGCGTCCGCTACGCCAACGGCAACAGGGTCCGCGACCGCCTCCTCGAAATGCGCATCAGCGTACGAGAACTCGCCCGCCGCAGCGGCACCAGCGAAACCACCGTCCGCGCCATCCTGCACCGCAACGAAATCAGCGGCAGCACCCAACTCGCAGACATCTACCGCATGCTCGACACCCTCAGCCTCGACCCAGGTGACCTGCTCGACCCGACCACACCTGACGAACCCGACGACACACCAACCGACGACACGCAAACACTCGCCGCGCTGCTCGCAACCGAAAAGACGATGCACGCCCCAGAGCGACTCGCCACCGCGCTCGGCTGGACCCTCGACCGCCTCTACATCACCCTTACCGACCTCGACGCACACCTGCGCGCCGTAGGCCTGCGCATCCACCGAAATAGAATGGGCATCACCATCCGCCCCGCCGACGACCGCGCCCAGCAGGCATCACAACGCCTCGCCCACCTCCACGACCACGAAGATGGCATTCACCAAGGCACGGCCCGCGTCCTCTACACCGTCTACACCGGCACTATGTCCGCCCGCGAAACCCGCAAGGACCAGCAGTTCCACCTAGGAGCGCTCAAGAACCGGGGAGCCATCACCTTCGGCACCGGAAGCGGCAACCGCTTCACGCTCACCGACGACACCGCCTACGCCTTCGACGTTGACTAGCCGTCGTACACCGCCCGGGTTAGGAATGTGGGCACCGGTCACGCCACCACCTTCCGACCACCTCAACGTCGGGAACAGGAGCAGGTGTTGGCGGGAGACTGGCGTCCTCCCCCGCACTCCTGGCCTATTCACCAGGTCGCATTCACCGCCGGAGCGCGCCTCTCAACCATCTGTGGGTTCTGTGCACTCCTGTGCGCCTACGACGCGAGAAACGGCCCTCCCGACTGCGTCGGCGTCGCACGTCGCGTGGAGGAGCCTGGTCCGCCACAGCCTCAACGGCTCGGTCAAGTGCCTCTCGGGCGGCATGGATGGCATCGACCATCTGCTCACCCTCATCGGGCATCAATTGCCGCTCGCCTCGAAGCCGCCAGACAGATACCTCGGCCATCGTCATTTGAGCGCTGGCTCCTCGAAGTAGGCCCATCTGCTGTTGTTCACTGGCACCGGTGATGCGCCGGATGAGCCAATCTGTCTTGACGCGGACCCGTGCGTAATCGCCGGTGGCGGCAGCAACCCGCGTCTTCTGCTCTTCGCGAGCCTCAAGGAGACGGTGCGGGTCAGCCGAACTATTCCGGGCAGACACCAACACCTCGATACGTACAGCCTCGACAAGTCGTTGCTCGGGGTCTGGAAGTTCGAAAGCAACTATCTCGCCAAGTTGCCGCACGTCCTTTTCCCAGCGGTCCTCAAACCGCTTTTGTGACTCGACCCTCGGCACAACACGCAATTGAACAAAAGAGGTCGCCGCCAGCGTTCCCCCGGCAGTCAGGACGTATGGAAGGACCTCTTGCAACATGCGTGAAGTCTTCCTGCTGCCACCGACAGTCTGGCCGCCGGGCGCAGGTAGGCGCAGTCGCGGCAGGGAGATGCACTTCCGGGACCACGGCCAAGACCACCAAGCCGACGCAGTCGGAGTCAGACACCCATCCGACCCGAGACACCGCCGGAGCGATGTTCACCGTCGCAGTGAGCCTCGCCCGACGACACCGCCTGGAGCGACCGTTACCCCCTACACACGACTCACGCCTCACCGCCCGCCCGAGGCGGCGACACCGCTCATCGCCAGTTGAAGTTGCCCCCACGCCCCCACGCCCCGAACTGCTGAGTCAACGCCCGCTCACGAGAGGCGCGCACATCCATAGGCGGGTACAAAAACTGCGCCTTGTACTCGTCCCGAGAGATCAACCGCAGCGCATACTTCTCCCGCAAATCGTCCGCGCGAACCGCCTGCCGCCGCCCCTCCGCCATAGCCGTCTCCAGCGCCCGCCGTTCACGGTCATACCCGGGGTTGCCCGGCACCCCGGCGCACTGCGCCTCCAACGACTGCAACCCCGAGTCACCTTGCACCATCACCAGCCTGACCCGAGCGTCGTGCAAATCATTCTCGGCCTCCGCCAACTCGCGCGCGTGACCGCGCCCGAGTGCGGCCTCAGCCCGCCGCCACGCGTACGCCTGCTCCGCAGCACCCAACATCTCGACCTGCGTAGCCCATAAATGACCTTGTCCCCTGTGCGGCACCCGCCCCTCGAACCCTGTCTCGCGCCCCGTCAGCCACAAGTCCGACTTCGCGAACGCCTTCGCAGCCAAGGTTGGGAACTCCGAAGCGGCCTTTGCCTCTTCCGCCGTCATGGCACCGCTCCGCACCTCGCCCAAGATGAACGCCGCGCGGTCCCGAAGCCTCTGTCCCTCCGTCAATGCCACCCGCAACGCCACCGACTCATCCGGGTCGTCAACGAAGAATTCCTCCTCTTCCGCGAGCGCCTCGCGGAGCCGGTCAGACAACTCCCTACGCCCGTCAGGAGTTGACGCGAACTGAGCCATCGCATCGGCCACCCCGCACTCCGCCCGCAACACCCGACGCTGCACCGCCACCCTCAGGCAACCGCGCTCCGTCAGCGGCGACGACTCAGCCAACGCGACCGCGTCGTCAACTCGTTCCCACGCCCTATCCAGCGACACGCGCGCATGCGCCACACACCGCTGACCACCCTCACTTCGAGCACGACACATACCCGTCACACCGTCCCTTCGACTCAGGACGGCACTAACGGATGCGACGGCTTCCCAGGCCCGGGAAGCCGGTCAGCCCAGAACCAACACATCTGATACCAGGCCTCTGTCGAAGCGGAGTTCAGTCAGACTGACCAGACAGCGGCCACCCTGATCCGAGTCGCACTTGACGTGCAGCGACTGCCGTATCGCTGGCCCGCGCCGCCCGATGCGGCGAGCACCGAGATCGCCGGTGCAGGCACATGCGCGGGCAAGCATGCACTGCTCGCCGAGCGCCTCGAAGAAGTAGGCCTAGCCAGCGCTCCACTGCTTGTAGTGGGCCCGCTCGCGCCCCCTATATGGCAAGACCTCGCTGGCGAGGCCGAAGAACTGATGGAAGTGCACAAATGCCTCACGGCCCTCACCCCGTGGGCCGGGCCGCTCATCGTGGACGTCACTTGGCATCCACCCGCCGTCGCCGCTGGACTACCTGGCATGCCCAATCCTTGGGACGGGAGCAGTAACATCCCCACCGCCATCACGGCCACCGGGCCTGGGTATGCAATCGATCGCACCAGGCTTCGCGAATACAAAAGAGAAGTTGCGGGACAGGATGTACACCCGACAGCAACGCGAACGCCGCGACCGCATCCTTACCGAAATTGCAATACGAGCCACCACGTTCTAAGCCGCGCACGTGAGTCCAACCCGCCTCAGAAAACGCATAACCATTCCGGTCTGCGGCGACGCGAACGCTCACACTTGCCGGGGGATGTAGCCCCTGTCGAAGACGACAGCAGGGCGGGAACCACTAGTGTTCCCGCCCTGCTGTCACTCACCACTCTTCGACTTGTCGCAAACTGGCGTCATTCCGTCTCAGTCTGATGGCAAAACGTCTCAGTTACGTGGCAAACCTGTCGCACTTCGGTGTCACTTGACAGCCAGCTCGAGCGAGACGAGCACAACGTGCCCGTCCTGACCGGTTACCTGATCGACCTCACCGATCGTGAGGGCGAGCGGTGGCACCAGCTCAGCGTGTCTTCGGCCGGCGATGGCCCGACACAAGTCGCTTGGAGCAGCGAACACGGTCTGTCACCGCGGGAAACGCAAGTGCTCCTGCTCATAGCGCAGGGGTACTCCAATGAGGGAATCGCCCGTCACCTGTTCCTCAGCATCAACTCCGTCAAGACCTACGTCCGAACCGCCTACTACAAGATCGGTGCGCAGCGCCGGGTTCAAGCAGCGCTGTGGGTGCATCAGCACATCACGTCATCGGTGCCGTGAGCAGCACGCAAGACGATCAGGAGTGGGTGGGCCAGCTAACTTCGAGATTCTCACGCGCACCAGTGCCCCTCAACAACGCCCTCTTCGCGACGTGTCGAGTGGTTCACCGAGTCATGCTCGGTCCGCCTCCCAGCTTTGGAGTCTGTGAGAGGCGGCGACATCTCTGGCTGAGTTTCAATCGGGCCACGGAGCGCTGGTGGTCGGCCCGTCAGCCGCCGGTGCTGTGCCTACAGCCGCCGGTCGTGTCAGCGGATAGCGTCTAGGGCGTTCTCGACTTCGACGATGTGAAATACGCAAGTCCAGCGCGTTGTCCCGCGTTTGCAGTTGAACTCAGCACCGATGGTCTCAGCGCCACCTCCATCCCCCTGCGACGAAACCCAAGTAGCGCGCCCGCCGTGACACCCGCTCACAGTGACGGTAGACGGGCCGAGGTGCGTCGTACGCCGGCTCAGGTCGGCATCGCTCCGGCTGCTCACGCTCGTCGGTGTGGACGTCGCGCACCAGCTGGTCACAAGTAGCTCGACCTGCCTCGCCATGACCGCGCTCGACGGTACTAACCCGCATCCAGACCGGTGGGCAGCCTAAAGTCAGCGGAGCTGTCCCCACACGTGGGGCCAGCGGCCGCGAACGGCCTCGTGCTCGGGTACCGGCTCGAGCACGTTGCCTGCCCCGGGGGCGGCGTCCTTCCCGTCGAGGCCCATCCGAGCCATCAGCGGCGTCACCAGGGCGTCGAAGACACCGGGCAGCAGCCGGAAGCCGGCGACCATGGCCGGGTTGCCGCCTCCTACGTTCTTGTCGCGACGCGGCTCGTCGAGGGCCGCGATGCACGCCTCGGCGACCTTCTCGGGGGTGGTGACGGGCGGCGGCGGGTTGCCGTGGTGGCCGATCCAGGTCGCCGCGAGGTCGTAGATCGGGGTGTCGACGCCGCCCGGGGACACCAGGGAGACCTCGACCCCGGGCAGGCTGCGGGCCTCGATCTGCAGGGCCCGTGCCAGGCCGGCGACGCCCCACTTGCTGGTGGCGTACGGCGACATCCACGGCGTTGAGATCTTGCCGAGCACCGACCCCAGCAGCACCAGCGACCCGCCGCGGCGCTCCTCGAAGTGCCGCAGGGCCGCCCGGGCGACGTTGGCCGTGCCGACCAGGTTGGTGCGCAGCACGCCCTCGAAGACCTCGGGAGGCACGTCCTGGAACCGGCCGTACGCCGCGACGCCGGCCGCGTGGACGACGCCGTCCAGCCCGTCGTGCGCCGACACGGCCGCCGCGAACGTCGCCGCCACCGCCTCGTGGTCGCCGACGTCGGTCGGGAGCACCAGCGTGTCCCGCGCGCCGCGGGCGTCGCACTCGCGGGCGACCTCCTCAAGCACCCCCTGCGACCGCGAGACCAGGACCAGGCGGGCCCCCTCGCCGGCGAGGCGGTGGGCGGTGGCTCGGCCGATCCCCGAGGAGGCGCCGGTGACCAGGACGCGATGCTTCACGGCTTCAGCACCACCTTGATGCAGCCGTCCTGCTTCTTCTGGAAGATGTCGTAGCCGTGCGGTGCCTGCTCCAGCGGCAGGTGGTGGGTGGTCAGGTCGAGCGTGCCGAGCGGGTCGGAGTCGTCGAGGACCGCAGGCATGATGTCGTCGATCCAGCGCTTCACGTGGCACTGGCCGAAATGCATCGTGATGCCCCGGTCGAACATCTCCATCATCGGCATCGGGTCCACCTCCCCGCCGTACACGCCGCTGACCGACACGGTGCCGCCGCGGCGTACTCCCTTGATGGCGGAGTGCAGCGCGCCCAGGCGGTCGAGCGCCATCTTGTCGGCCATGGGAGCGGCCACCGCGTCCGGCAGCGCGCCGACGATGCCGTGCGCCAGCTTGCCGAACGGGGAGTCGTGCGCCTCCATGCCGACCGCCTCGACCACGCCGTCGGGACCACGCCCGTCGACGAGCTCGATCAGAGCGGCTCCAACGTCGTCGATGTCGGTGTTGTCGAGCGTCTCGATGCCGTGGCGCTGGGCCATGGCGAGCCGCTCGGGCACCCGGTCGATGCCGATGACCCGGGAGGCGCCCAGGTGCTTGGCGATACGGGTCGCGAACTGGCCCACCGGGCCGAGCCCGAACACCGCGACGGTGCTGCCCTCCTGCACGTCGGCCCACTTCACCGCCTGCCAGGCCGTCGGGATGATGTCGGAGAGGAACAGGAACCGCTCGTCGGGCTCATCGGAGGGCACCGGGATCGGACCGAACTGCGCCTGCGGGACCCGGAGGTACTCCGCCTGCCCGCCGGGCACCGCACCGTAGAGGTCGGTGTAGCCGAACAGCGTCGCGCCCTTGCCGGTCTTCCGGTTCTGCGTCGTCTCGCACTGCGCCATCAGGCCGCGGGTGCACATCCAGCAGTGACCGCAGGAGATGTTGAACGGCACCACCACCCGGTCTCCGGGCTTGATGTGGGTGACCTCGGACCCGACCTCCTCCACGATGCCCATCGGCTCGTGGCCGAGGACGTCACCGGTGTGCAGGAACGGGCCGAGCACCTCCATCAGGTGCAGGTCGGAACCGCAGATCGCCGACGAGGTCACCCTGACGATCGCGTCGGTCGGCTGCTCGATCCGCGGGTCCGGGACGTCGTCCACCCGCAGGTCGCGCTTGCCGTGGAAGGTGAGAGCTCGCATCAGGGGGCCTCCGTGTCGTGGGCTCCTTCTGTTCCCGATGCTCGTCTGGCTACTCGACGCGCCCGCACATTGCCCAAGCCCGTTCACGGCCCCGAGCCACGCCGCGCGGGTGCGACTCGGCGCGAAACCTTCTGCAGCCTCTTCGGGCAAGTCTGTGGGTCCGGAACAACGTGGTGTACGCCGCCCACCCCACTGTCGGACGCTGGCGACCGCGGCGCAATGCCGCGGGTGCAGTTGCCGGACTGTATTGGAATCCGGACGTGGCGGGCGTGCTGGTCGGCGTTCATTCAGTGGATGCACTTAGCCCTATGCAGTCGTCGGCGGACGGCGCGACATCTCTCATCGGTAGTTCAGTTGGCTGGGATAGCGAGCTCGAGCCCACGCGGTGCTCGGGCCAGAACGTTGGGCGTGCACTACCTTCAATGCGTCTGCCCCGAGCCCGAGCGCAGAAGTTGGACTACTGCCACTTTCAGGAGCCTGCGTGGACCTGTTCCTCGCCCGACGGACCATTGGGTTCGTCACCGCCCAGGACGGCGTGGATGACGCTGAGCTCACCGGCACACTTCAGGCAACCCAGTCCGCAGGAGCAAGGACCGTGCTCATCGCCCCTCAGTTCGGCCGCGTCCGCACGGTGCGTGACGGCGACCATGCCAACACCTACACGGTGGACCTGACTCTTTCATCCTGCGAGTGCCAACAACTGGATGCGCTCGTGCTGCCTGATGGAGCCGAGAACTCGAAGGCCCTGCGCGAGGACTCGCGCACAGCAGGCTTCGTCGGAGACTTCGCACGCACTGGCCGCCCCCTGGGAGCGTTCGGCTACGCCATCTGGTCGCTGCTTGACGCGGACCTCCTCAAGGGCCGCCATGCCACTTCCCACCCGGCGATACGGGACGAGGTCGAACGCGCTGGCGCTCACTGGCACAACCGACGTGTCGTGGTGGACGACCCCATCATCACTAGCCGAGCTGCCAGCGACGTCGACGCCTTTAACTTGCAGCTCCTGGCACTTCTAGATCGTTAGGCGAAACCGACGGGGCGCTACGCACAGGGTCAGGTCGCCGTGACATGGGGCCGGCCCCGCAGCTTGTTCGCTACGGGACCGGTGGAACCGGGCGCCACCCGGTTACGCCCGCCGGCGCCCACCGGGATGAAGAATTTTGGGGCGGGTCGCAGCGGGGTTGGCTCGCCAAGTTTCCCTGACGAGGTGGATGGTCCGGCGGTGTCGACTTCTGGCAGCCATTGCCGCTGTGAGCTGCGTCATACCGCGCGCCCTCCAGGGTCGGTCAGGTGCGGTTGCCCAGGGCGCACGATGTGCCCCGCGTGCGCTCGGGACACCTTGCTGACCGCCGGGACCCTCCTCCTGCGGTCGCCGCTTGAGCGGTAGTCCTCAATCGCGCCTTTGGGCCACGAAGGTCGCCGTTTTGCTCCACCATCCCTATGGCTCTGGTAGATATGAGTGGTGAAGCCTGGAATCAGGGTGCGTGATTCCAGTCGGCTGCGGGCTGCTGGCCGGTCAGTTGGCTTCTTCCTCGCCTCATTCGGCGCAAGCTATGTGGGCGCACTGACCTTCTATGAGCCCGCCCAGATCAGTCTTATCTGGCCCCTGAGCGGTGTGGCTCTGGTCTGGCTGATGACCGCCACTCCACGGCAGGTTGTGCCAGACCTCCTCCTCCTCGGCTTAGCCGCCGCACTGTCAGTGCAGCTAGCAATTGGCGGTCGGGATCTCGCTCTTGTCGGCGCAGCGTTGGCGGTTGCTCCCACACTCGCCATGCTTGCGGTGCTCCGGCGGGCGGGACATTGGCCCCGCCGATCCATGAGCGAGCCCGTACTGCAAACACTCCAGGACCTGGTCCCGTTCGGTGGCGCGCTTGTGGTGGGCGGGCTAACGACGGCCCTGTTGCGCGCTTCCGGGCTCGGACTTCTAGAACCTTCTGGGCTGGCCAACGCTGTCCTGACCTCTGTGCGTTTTGTTGCCTGGACCTTCACCATCGGCACCTTGGTCGCAATCTGGGTCGACCGCCCGCACCAACGGACAGCCCCTATCTCGACCCGGCGCCGCGTGCGTCTGCTGGAGTGGATGCTTACCACCCTGGGAGCCGTGTGGGCTGTCTGGCTCAGCTTTGTATCAGAGGACCGCCTGCCGGCCATCTACCCGTTGTTCTTGGTCGTTGTCTGGGCCTCCTTGAGGACCAGCCTGCGCGTCGCAGTCAGTTTGAGTGCTCTGATCGGCCTTGCCGGCGTGGTCTTGACACTCGCTCGCATCGGACCGTTCGCGGCCGTGACTGAACCGCGGACGGGGGCGGTCCTGGCACAAGGTTTCGTCGTCTGCATGGTCTTGGTGGCTCTGGTGCTCTCGTTGTCCCTACGCGATCGACATTCAGCTCTCGCTCAAGCGGAACGGGAAGGTGACATCGCCCGTGACCGAGCTGCACTGTTGGACGCCGTACTGACGAACATCGAGGAGGGCATCCTCGTTGTTCAGGACGACGACCAGATCATGTTGGGCAACGCAGCAAGTCAGCACCTACTCCCCCATCTGTTAGACGCAAGTGCATTCAAGTTGCCAGATGCGCACAGCCCGCACACCCTCACTTCTGCCGACGGCAACCCACTCAATTACGACTCGTTGCCGACTCGACTGGTGCTCACGAACCGATATGACGGCGCCCGCGATGTCGGCGTGCGACGCAACGGCAAACTGACACGAACTCTTGAGGTGAAGGCGACCAACTTGCCAACACATTCGTCTGACGACCATGCACGCGCCGTTGTCACTCTGCGCGACGTAACTACGGAACGAGAAGAGCGCTCCGAACTGGAGGCGTTCGCTGGAGTGGTCGCTCACGACCTCGCGAACCCGCTGACAATCATCGTCGGCTGGTCGGAAGCGCTGCTGGAGCTGTCTGACGATTCAGCTTCGCTCGACGCCACCCAGTTGCGTGAGTTGGCTGGCCGCCTACTCGGTGCGTCTTCACACATGCAGATGTTCATCAACGACTTGCTGGCCTACACGCTTAGCCGGCACGACGTTTTGCAGTCCACCACCGTGGACCTGTCTGAGATGTGTCGCAGCATCTCGTCGCTACGCGACGTTGCCAGCCACGTAGACATCGGTGCCGGGATACAAGTCCACGGTGACGCCGCGCTGTTGCGGCAACTCCTCGACAACTTGCTCGCAAACGCGATGAAGTACACCGTTCCCGGCTCCACGCCGCAGGTGAGCGTCACGGCCGCAGGGGATCACCAGCAGGTGACCGTCTCCATCCAGGACAACGGCATCGGCATCAGCGCAGAGGAACAAGACCGCGTTTTCGATGACTTCTTTCGGGCCAGCACGGTCCGTAGCACTTACAGGGGAACAGGCCTCGGCCTAGCCATTTGTAAGCGCGTCGTGAGCCGTCATGGCGGTGAGATCTGGGTGGATCATTCAGTGACAGCACCGGAACCGAACCACGGCACACGGGTCTGCTTCACGATCCCCACGGGACCTAGGCAGGAGCATGTGCTGCCGGCGGCGGGCCTCCCGGTGGTGTAGTCGGGCTGCTGCCCTCAAAATTGAGTAGGGAAAGGCGGGTTGTGAACTTGCCTCACCGAGTCGACCAAGGAGCAGGTGAGGCAGCCAGCCGCTGCGTCTGCAGAACATCAGAGTGGCTGCAGGTCGCGGCCACGTAGGTGCTCAAAGCGAGAACCACGAGGGCGCGTAGGGCTAGACCACATCGGCGGCATAACCACGCCAAATGCACAGCAGCCCCGGGCGCCCGTACCGTCTGTGGCGTGCAAATTCGACAACTACTCGTGCGCGTTGGCACGCACCAGCGAAGTGCTGGGGATGGCCCTAGGCCGGGCGCCATCACTCTTGGAGACGGTTCACTCACAGCGCGCCGCACAACGTGGACCGCGACGCATCGTTCTTGGCAGCCAAAGCCAGCCCAGCAACGAACTCCCGCCTCGACCGACAACCCACCCGACGTTGAGTCAGACATGCAGACAACTGCCGCAATGCCCACCGTCGAGCCCTCGGTGGGTTCGCGCACAGTGCTCATAGTCGACGACGTCGAGGAGTCACGCGACCTGCTCATGTGGCAACTGGAGCGCGACTCGCAACTGCATGTGATCGGTCAGGCCGCCGACGGTCAGGAGGCGGTAGCTCGCGCCGCCGAACTTCAACCAGACCTGGTCGTTCTCGACCTGAACATGCCCAGACGCGACGGGCTGACGACCATTCCACAGTTGTACAACGTGGCGCCCCGCACCCGAGTCGTAGTCCTAACCAGCTACAACTCTCAGGAAGCCTTGCACGCGGCCGCCGATCTCGGAGCAGTGAAGTGCCTTCTCAAAGGCATGCGCCGCGCCGACTTGCTCAGTGCCCTTCACCGGGCACTAGGGCTAGCTGACTGAGGCACTTGAACTCAAGGCGCCCGGCAGACGTCGTGGCCCCGAATTGACGCCACTGACGACTCAGTTGCCGGTGTCGTTCACCAGGAACTGGATGGTCGCGCGCCCATCGAGAGATGCGAGTTAAAGCCACGTCATTACCGTGATCCTGCGGTGCTGTGCACCTCATCGACCCGCTTCAACTTCGGCAACGGACGGCCGAGGAGGCAGTTCTGGGCGTCGACCCACGCGTCAGGCGCCGACAGCGGGGCAGGGTTCGTCAACACCCCTCTCGGTACTCAACAATGGACTCAGGAACGGCCGACAGGTAGGTCGCCGCTACCTCACCGAACCGACGGAATGGGCTTGAGACATCTCGGGGGGAGGGGATACCAAAGACGGTTCGACGCCGGCCGCCCCGATGCATGATATAGAACTTGCGCGTACCGGATGTGCCGAGTACCGTAATGGCCCTGATCGTCGGAAGGACACGATGGCCGCCAAGCGAGCGCCGGACCAGGTCGAGAGTGCGCTGGGTGGGGAGGGTGCCGGGGGCGCCGAGGCATCCGTCCCGACCAGGGTCGGTCGCAAGCGGGACCACTCGCGTGATGTGGCCATCTTGGAGGCCACGCTTGATGTACTCGCCGAGGTCGGCTACGCAGGCCTCACGATCGACCTCGTCGCGTCCCGGGCAAAGGCTGGCAAGGGGGCCGTCTACCGTCGTTGGTCCTCGAAAGAGGAGATGGTCCTCGAGGCTGTTGCACGAACGCGGCCCGGCGAGGTGTCGAAGGAAGAGTTGCCCGACACCGGGACGCTTCGCGGTGATCTCCTCGCACTGTTCAAGCCCCAACCGCGCGAGGAGACCGAGAGGCGGATGAAGGTGATGGCCGCACTGGCCTCCATGGTCCTCATGCATCCAGACTTCGACGCAGCGGTTAATGACACGATGGTGGCGTCGTGGGCTGATTCCTACCGCGTCTTGATGCGACGCGCCGCCCAACGCGGTGAGATCTCAACCAGCGCTGACATCGACACCATTGCCGACGTCATTCCGTCGGTTGCCGCATACCGTGCCCTGATTCAGCGACGAGCGTTCGAGAGCGATTTCCTGACGACGTGGATCGACGGAGTGATTCTTCCAGCCCTGATGCATGGAGCGGTCGCGACCGAAGACTGAAGGTGTCGCGTGCTCACTGACTTCCACACGGCGACGGAGGTGTGGGGTGCCGGCCACCAGTGGACCAACACGCTTCTTGCGTAGTTATCTAGGTCGAGCGCGCAAAAGCCCGCAAGGCCAGTCCGAGCCGGACGGGCCTTGCGGGCGTGCGCTTACCCGACCAGCACGAGGCTCGCGCCGGTGAGCAGACTGCCGATGAAGAAGTACGGCGCGTTGATCAGTGCGTAGAACACGGGGCGCGCGAAGACCGGGTTGATTGAGATCTGGAAGACCATGGCGATCAGGTAGCCAGCTCCAACGATGGCCCCGAACAACAGCCCATCTGCGAGCTCATTGATCTCGAGGGCGCTGATGAGGACAGCGCTGGTCGCGACGGTGGCGAGATTGCACACGAGCGGGCCGGCGATGAACAGTGGACCGGCGCCGGGAGGGGCATCGTCTGGTCGACCGACAGCGGAGTTGTACACCTTGCCGATAACCACGGTGAAGTAGAGGCCGGCGAGGATGGTGAGGGCTACCAAGGCGACGACTACGCCCCACCAGTTGACTGACACGTCTGTGAACATGAGCTGCTCTCATTCTCTGAGCGAGTTAGGCCGTACGTTTACCGGGAGCGGTCGACGAGACGCCGCCGCGTGCCGGCTCGGGTGGTGCTGTTGGTGCGTGATCGGCTAGTACTGCGCCTGCAGGTCGAGGACCCAGACCACTCCGAAGCGGTCGGTGAGCATCCCGTAGAGCGGCGCACCCCAGGGAGCGGGCCCGAGGTCGGCCTGGATCGTGGCACCGTCGGTGAGCCCGTTCCAGTAGGCCGTGAGCTCGTCTGCAGATTCGGCGTCGCCTCGCACGGAGACGTAGACGGGCTTGTCGCCGCGGTCGTAGGACAGTGCAGAGGGAACGTCGTAGACCATGACGTGGAACCCGTTGTCAGCGAGGACCTGTCCCCACATGACCTGATCGGCCTCCTCGGCGGTGGCCAAACCACCGTTGCTCTGCACGTTGTGGGCGTCGCCGAAGGTGATGGCGGCGACCTCGCCGCCGAAGACGGACTGGTAGAAGTCCAGCGCGGCGCGAGCGTTGCCTCGGAAGTTGAGGTGGGCGGTGGTCGTGATGGGCATGGCGGAGCTCCTTCGTGATGGGGGGTGAGCCCGCTGCACGAGCGAAAGCTCAACGTCCCGATGTGGCGCGGATCCTTTGCTGTCCGCACCACTGACGGTACTACCTAGTTCCGGAACGTTCAATAGCCGGAACGCGAAAGCTCTGCCTGCTTCTGGTGCACCCGGTTGCCCGCAGTCGCGGCGCGCTGAGGCTCGCGAGCCTCGCGATTGCTGGCCCCGTCGCCGCTCGGCACGCGCCGTGGAGGCCTCGTGCCCCGCCACCCGAGCGCCGAGTCGTCCGTGACAGCAGATAGCTGCGAGGTGGGGTGTAGCCAGAATCAGCCGGGGCGCTCTGCGTTTCGCGTTCTGACGTCTGCACGCTTACGCGCACGCCGGCGGCGGACTTCTCCTGCGCCCCGAACTGGCGGCACGCGCGTTGCGCTTCTACGGTCGAGTCAGCATCTGGTCAGGCATGCCACCGACTCGCGCTGCCGGGCCGCGTCAGCGATGACGCTCCGCACTCCCTCAAGGTCTGCCTGAGGTGTGACCATCGGCGCCGTCCACCCAGCGACTCCAAGTCGGAGGGGAATCCCCGTCTAGAAGCGCTGAGTGGGTATCTCAGACACTAGACCGCGGCGAGCTTTAAGAGGCGCTGTCTTGCAGGCGGCCGCGCACGGCCTCATCTTTTGGTGTAGCCAGAACACTGGACAGGTCAGTTATCTCCTGTCGAAAGGCTTCAAGAACAACTAACGGGTCGGGTACCACTGCGGCGTCAGTCTTGAGCCCGATTGTCACCATGCCGTCGTAGGTGAAGATGCAAGTTCCGAGGGTCTGTGTTGCTGACCCCGGCACCCAGCCGAGCAGTCCGGTTACACGCGTCCCTGCCAAGTAGCGGGGCTCGCGTGGCCCGGGAACGTTGGTGGTGACGCCGGTCGCCTTGCCCGCGAAGAAGGTGACGAAAGCGTTGCTGACATTCCGCCCCAACCGTCCGATTCCGGAAATGATCGCGAATGTTATGACGGGCTCGGGAGAACGTTTGATTTTGTCCATGCGCCGCTTCGTTTCCGCCAGACGTTCGGCGGCGCCTGCGACTCCCGACGGCAGCAGCAGGAGGACGACGGCAAAACGGTTTCCCAATTCGGGAGGTGGAGGAAGGTGCAACGGGCGGAGGCTGACCGGAATCATCGTCGGCAAGTCAACAGCGTGAGCACCGCGCTCGACCTGGTAGCGCCTGACGGCCCCGGCCAGCGCAGAGACCAAGACGTCGTTGACGGTCGCATCCGAGGCCTTGGCGATGTCTTTGATGAGCTGCAGTTCAACCGGCTCGGACCACACGGCTTGCTTCTGGGCGCCCACAGGACCTTCGAGTGGCGACGGCGGGTTGCGAGTCAGCATGAGCTTGGCAACGACGCCGACCGCACGTAACGCCGTCCGGACTGTTGCTGCACACGCTCGGAGGCCGGCGGATCGTGCAACGCCCCGCGCCTGAGACCCGACCCTCTCTCCTGTGTCGGCACCAGGGGCTCGACCGCCCGCCGGCGCATGCGCGTCACGGGCATCTTCACCGGTGGCGGCAGACGTCTCGGTGAGCGAGATCAAGACCTGCGTTAGTGCGATGCCGTCCGCAAGGGCGTGGTGCAGTCGTACGTAGATGGCGGCACCCTCATCGAGACCGGTCACCAAGTGAACTTCCCAGAGCGGGCGGTCGCGCGGCAGCGGCGTGGCCATGAATGAGCTGACGTACGTCTGGAGCGCGGCGGCGTCGCCCGGTGCAGGCAGCCGCACCTCGCGCACGTGTCGCTCGAGGTCCAAGTCGGGAACATCGTGCCAACAAGACCTTGACCATGGGTTATGACCCTTGACCGGGATTCGGGAGAACACGGGGTAGATGCCAATGAGTCGCTCGCGGAGCAGGCGATCGAATGCCACCCGGTCGATCGGACCTTCGAGGAACATCACGCATTCGATGACCATGAGGTTGCGGACTCGGTCCATGTCCAGCCAGATCGCGTCGACGGGCTTGACGCGATTGTGTCTCACCATGTGAGCCTGTCACCGCGGTCCAACTTCGGCTTACGGCCACTGCGCGTGCGCGCGCGCGGCATGCTCTTGTCGGTGCGCCCGGTCCGCGGTGGTGACGCGGCACAAGAGGACTTCTTGTGAGTGCTCGGGACCTGCTCCGTCTTGGCTTACGTTGTAAGATGCGAACTCGTGAGAGCCACTTCTGACGACGCAGACGGAGTCAACCCAGTTAGGCATGAGTTCGCGCCTCGCACGATCCAGGACGAGCCGCGTCACCTTTTGGAAGCCGCGTTGAACAAGGTCCACCATCTGGAAGTTGCTCTGGAGCGCCGCACCGTGATCGGTCAAGCCACCGGTATCGCCATGGAGCGTTACCAACTGACCCCCGAGGTGGCGATGGCTGTGCTGCGCAGATTGTCACAGGCGACGAACCACAAACTTCATGACATTGCGACGGATCTCGTCGGCACGTCCATACTCCCTCCTGGTGCCGCCGAGGCCTGCGAGCAAGCCGGGACCGATGTGGCCAGTTCCGCTGACCCGTGAGCCGATTCGCACAAAGTCAGTAGGCCTTAACTTCAGCGTCATCCCGATGACTTCGGCCTGCGTGAACCACTTCTCACCAGTCCAGTAACGGTGGAGCCGAGCGTCCCTGGGGTCGCGGTACCACCCCGGCTCGCGCCTCTCATCGGACCCAGGCTCGCGCATCGCTCGGACACTCTCACCCGCCGTACCGCACCCGAAAGAGCTCGTCTCACGCTCGGTTACGCGCACGACGCCGCCTGAGTGCAGCGCGGACACGGCCAGGCGGTGGTGGGAAACCGCCACCCGTCGGGCATTGTGCCCATGTGTCCTCAGACATTCGCGTCTTCGATGCCGACCTTCGGCCGAGCATTGAGGTGCATGTAGGCCCAACGTGGCGCCTGGGTGAGCTGCGCGCCTGGATCCGGCGAGGTAGCGGGTGGTGGGCACATGTGGACTACGTCGTGGCCGGCGACCACGCCGTGACAACGACGGTTCCCGAGTACCGTGTGCGATCCAGTGACCCTCGAGGCCGCCCTCCGGGGCCGGAGCACGTCGAGGGCACGACACGGGACTAGCCGTATGAAACCCCCTGACGCCAAAGCGACGGCTCCCCATCCGCGCTTACCACCCCCGCAGGCGTGCCACGGGGCGTCCCTGATCGGTGTTGGCACCTGGAGTATGAGAATGCGGGAGCCAGCGAATGCGGAACGAATAGCCCAGGTCATGAATCTGCGTGGATGACGAATCGCCCTGGTTGGCATTACTGATTCGACCCGCCCCTTCACGAGGGTGTGACGGCGGTACGCGGCGCCGTTTCGCCACCCTTGCTCGGCGCTGGCGAGCGCTCGAAGGTTTTGGGTCGAACGCCGGACGCTAGGCAGGGGCAGATCCGGGTCGGTCCGGTCTAACCCCCAGGGCATCGACGACCCCTCTGGTTATCACTGCTGTGGCGCCGAATAGGACGTCGCTCCCCGAGTCTGATGAGGCCCCCGGCGCGTACCAGCGCGTACCGAGCGGCGACGGGGATCCGGGCTGGAAGACCAGTTCGGTGACAAAGCCTGTGCGTTCGTCGGTTCGCGCAATCCCGAACCCGGGCCGTCCCATGGCGTCTTGCGTCCGGTCGACACGCTCGACGCCGGCGATCTTCGTGAGTGACTGTAGGAGCGCGCCTGCCAATTCGGGCGGAACCATGCCTTCGCTCATCACATCGCCGATGCGCTCAAACGTGTACTGGTCGACGCTCTGGCCTGAGCCCACCTGCTGGCGGCTCCCCAGCTCGTCGAGGATGCGATCAGGGTCGGCAGGAAGCGAGGCGATCCATTGGTACGTCGGCCGGTCGGGCCCGGCCGGTACGACGTAGCCGCTGCTGATTGGCCAGTCCTGTCCCCATTCGCGGATCAGCCCCGAGTTCGAGGACCTGGACGACTGTGACAGCCATACCTCGCGTTCATGCGGTCGTGACACGTCGAGCCTGCCGCCGAGGGTGCCTTCGTTGGTGATGACAGCGCTGCGGACATAAACGAACTGGTCGTCGGCAACAGCAGGTGTGTGGACATTGGACGCGGCGACGGTGAGTGCATCCAACGCGCTTACCGCGGCGGCATCTGCGCGGACCGGTAGCGAGGGAGAGGCATTGTTGGGTGGAGGTGCGGTGAGCGCTAGGCCTGCCAACGACGCGACAGCTATGACGCAAGCAGCAACGGTGAGTGCGGGCCCGAAGCTGG
This sequence comes from Nocardioides aurantiacus, assembly GCF_003752505.1. Taxonomy (NCBI): domain Bacteria; kingdom Bacillati; phylum Actinomycetota; class Actinomycetes; order Propionibacteriales; family Nocardioidaceae; genus Nocardioides; species Nocardioides aurantiacus. The sequence goes on from NZ_RKHO01000001.1 coordinate 1,908,557, forward strand.
CTGCAAGCCTTCGCGTGCGCATGACAGTCGATCTTTCGACCTGGGTGATGTGAGCGTGGTGGCTTCGTTCTAGGCGCGTACGACGACCGAGTGTGAGGCTGCGGGGCGTTGGCGTCGGGGCGAGTTCGTGGAGCTCGGTGATGAGCGCGAGGTCGTGTGCGTCGCGGTTGTTGCTCATGTAGAGACCTCCTGGATGGGCGGGGGAACAAGATTGAGAGTTCGCGCCTGCTCCGAGTCGTTGAGGTCGTCGCCGACGAGGGCACGAAGTCGGCGACGCGTGCGCGAGAGTCGTGACCGCACCGTCCCAGGAGGCACACCTAGGGCGTTCGCGACCTCGCCGATGCTCAGACCTGACCAGACACACAGGACGAGCACCTCGAGCTCGTGCGTCTTGAGCAGACTCAGGGCTGCTTGTGTGCGCCTCAATTGGGCCGAGCTGTCGACACGCGTGGCGACTTCTTCAGCAAGATCTGGGCCCGCTTCGACGAACCGGTGTGCGTATCGGGAGACGAACGCTTGCTGGCGACGGCGGCCACGAGTCGCGTTCAGTGCCTGTCGAGCAGCGATGGCCAGCAACCATGGCAAGAGTGGCTCGTCATGATCAGCGATGGTTGCTCGCCGGCGCCATGCGATGAGAAAGGTGTCGGCGGTCACATCTTCGGCCAGTGAAACATCCCCGCATAATGTCGCCGCGACGCGGTGCACTGTGTCTACGTGTGACTGGAAGAGCTGTGTGTGAGCTTGCACCTCTCCTGCCCGCAGCCGTTGACGCAGCGACCGCCAAGCGACGTCGTTGTCTTCATCCACACTCGTAACTGTCCGGCACGGGACGAGCGTTGCGGTTACCGGCTGACCGGCCGAGGCAGAGTGGCCGCATCGAGGCCCGCCCTCATATCAGCGACGTCACCAGTCGCACTCCTGGTTTGCGAGTTTCCGGGACTCGCCCGCGGGCACCTACGCGACGGCCGAACCCCAAGGCCGGTGCCCTGGTCCTCCTCGAACCCACCGGCCCTAGTTCCACTGCCTCACAGTTGGTGTGACCTCGGAACCCGCGTGGACTATCCAGTGGGCTCGTCGAGCAGGAGGCAGACGGCAGTCGTCTGGCGAGGTTCGCCTCACAGGCTCCGCTACGGAACCGTGCTGACCTTTTGCCGGTACGCGGGTGACTGCCACATGACTCGACGTACCCGGTGGGACCTGCCCGGATGTCGCGGCACCCCGATGCCGCAGGTCGAACCCCTTCACGGGTGACGCGGGTGGAGGTCGCGGGCCGCCTCGATCGTGCACCGACCCACCTGGATGCCGTGGTGCCGTCACCGCCCACCTCCGCTGGCCCCAGTTGCCCAGACGTGTCTCGCAGAGGGGTCGTTTGTGGCCGGAGTGCCTCGCCCAGAGTCACAGTGTCCGTGTCAGAAGCACTGCCACGATGAGCTGCGCTTGTCCGCGCGAGAGGCCAGAGGCGGAACTGGGACACCCTTCGCGCCTTGCGCAGGTGACCTGAGGCTGCACACGGGCGTTCCCCGTTGCCCTACGGGGTTCGGACCTCGTCCTTCCACGGGTAGTCCTGGGCCAGCGGCCACCGGTCGTACTGGTCACCCACGACCTTTGGGACCCGTTTTGGTGGGTAGCTGGCGAAACCAGGCTGTGGGGGCTGGCCGTTGGTCTCGCAGTAGGCACCGGTCGGGTTGTCCAATGCGTACACCGGATACTGGCCTTGGGAACACATACGTTCTGGTCCGAATAGACACCCGGCCAGGGCGGGGACACCGATGACGACTGACAAGGCGGCAGGAAAGATGTGAGAACGTTTCATGTCCACTACCGTGCCCGCGGCGACATGATTTGGCTTCGGTCTTTGTACTCAGTTTCGAGGCGCACCTACTTAGGAGGCCAACCCCTCCGTACTTCCTGTTTCGGGGCGACCTCACGTTTGCGCCTGGAGCAGGATTTGTAACGCCCCTGGGGTTCGCGTGGCGACCAGAGGTCAAGCGGAGCCGAAGTTACTTCCGTCGCGCAATCAGCGACCACGTCGACGTTATAGCTGCGTCCTGGCCTTGAAGTTTCGTACCGACGTCCGACTGTCGGCGACGTGCTGCGGCGGGTGGGACGTGGGAGCATCGGCACCCTTTCAGCTATCCGCATCGGGCGTCCAGCCGGCGGCGTCTGGACTGCCCGGCCGGAGTGGGCGGTCGTCGGATGTGCGGAGAACGACGGTTGCTGACCCCCATGCCCCCTTACGATTTCGGTGAGGTGCGCCTTGGGTGGCGACCCGGACCTGTCCGAGTAATAGCCGCCTCGACGACGCGCTCTGGCGCTATGCGGGTGCGGGTGCGGGTGCGGGTGCGGGTGCGGGTGACCGATGTGCGTGCTCAGAAGCTGTTCGCGGCGGCCGGCGCGCGGCGCTACGCCTACAACCGCGGCGCTGGCCCGGATCGTGGCCAACCACGCCCAGTTCCGGGTGGGACCCGCCGTTGCTGGGGGTGGTGCGGGTGCAGCTGCTGTGTAGATAGGACGTCTTCGTGAGGCGTAGTGTCACGTGTAAAACCGAGGGTGTTCGACGCTGTAACCTTCGGGACGGATCGCAGGGCGTCTTGCGACGAACCGTCTCTGTGTCCCCGCCGCTTCGGGAGGCATGACACAGGAAAGGTTCACATGGACACCGAGATCGCTCGTGCGGTTGCGCACGCCGCGAACCAGATGCACCGTGCGGCAGGGGTCGATGACACGTTGGAGGTCATCGTCCGCAGCGCTGCTGAGGCGCTGCCGACGTTCGACCACATCGGCGTCTCCACCGTCGAGAAGGACGGGCAGATCGTCACGCGGGCGTCGACGAGCGCGCTGGTCCTTGAGCTGGACGACTTGCAGTACACGCTGCACGAGGGGCCTTGCGTCAGCAGTATGGACGGCGATGACGTCGTGCCCGCTCCGCACATCGAGACCGACCATCGTTGGCCGAGCTACTTGCCCGGTGCCCTACGTATGGGCCTGAGATCCCAGTTGGGTGTCAGGTTGCACCTCGACGACCGGGGCACCATCGGTGGCCTGAACTTGTACTCGACGACTAGCAGCGAGATCGCCGCAGGTGACGTCCTGGTCGCGGCGTTCTTCGCGACCCACGCGTCGCTTGCCCTGGGGAAGGCCCGTCACGTGGAGACACTGAATGACGCCGTCGCGACGCGGCAGCTGGTGGGGCAGGCCATCGGCATCCTGATGGAGCGCTACGACATTGACGATCAGGCTGCTCAGGCGTTCTTGTGGCGCGGTTCTTCGCACACGAACACGAAGGTGCGTGACATGGCCGCCTCGCTCGTAGCCGAGGTCAACACGCGTCGTGGCGCGCCGCCGGCGGACGGCCCGGACGCTGCTGGCTGAACCTCCGGGCCTAGACAGACGTGTCGGTCCTGTCAGGCCGGTTCCCGCCCTGCTTGGGGCTCATGCGCTGCCCGGTGCGGTTGGCACCTGCACAGTCGCCAGGACCTGGGGCCGTGGGTGGCTCCGGGGCTTGCTTGGCGTGTGGCGCGGGAGCCCGCCGGTGGAACTGGCGACGAGGGGTGACGAAGGCCGCAGGCAGTGGGTACCGGACAGAACCGGTCAGGTTCCGGGTCGGCGTTCGGGTTAGCCGCGTGCTGCGTGTGCGGCCCAGGCGTCCCTCCACGGTTCGGGGCCTGGCCGGGGCGGTAACAGTCGTCACCGGCACAGCAGCGCGGCGGCCGACGCGCCTCGTTTGCCGTTTGGAACCCTCGACGGCGGGCAGTGGTTCACCCGCTGCGGCAGGTGGTGACCACTCCTGAGCACGATGGGCCGGTTGCTGTGTTCTTGCGCGGCGAAACGACCGCGGTCAGGAGTGATTCTCCAGCGACGTGCTCGGCGGTTAGGTCCGGGCCCGGCGGACGAAGAATTGTTGTTGACGTTGCGGATGCGACATACGGCGTAGAGCAGGACGCGGTAACGCTCGTGGGTCTTCGTGCCGGTGTGCGGGTCGAGGCCGACGACCGGCCACCCGATGACGCCGCAGGCGGCGATGAGGAGGACCGCGCAGGCGATGGCGACGAGAAGCTCGCCTAAAGGAGCTGCCAGGCATGTAGGACACAGTGGTGAGGACGGCGTCGTTGGATACCACCAGCGCGACCGACGGCGAGGTTGCCGCGGGCCGCCGTAGGGCATGTACGACACGGTCATCCCACACGGCGACCCGCGCCGACCCACGCACCGCTCAGATGCCTGCTTCCCGCGTCCGGGCACAATGGGATTCCTGGACAACCCCGACCGTTCCGCAAGGTCCGGCCCGGCACCGAACGGGACGTCTAGGCGACGGGCGTGGCTTCTAAGGGCGCTCACTGATCGACAATTTCGCCTCCGGCGGACTTCTTCTCGTACTAGCCGCCTTCCCCTTCTCGGGCGCGTGGATGCTCGCAATCGTCTTCGCTACGTACCTGGCCGCCGGCGGCATGTTCTTCGCCGGCGTCTACGGTCGCAACAACCTCGCCCTGCAGTTCGGCGGCCCTGCCTGGCGTCCAGGGGAGCTACGCGCGTGGTCCGTCGTGGGACGGGTGGTGGGCGCGCTTCGACTAACTCATGCCTGGGGTCCGGTCGGTCACGATGGGCTTGGCGGGCCGGGTGCCGTTCTGGGACCCCCGTGGGCAGCCGCCGGTGGTCGTTGACTAACGCGGGCGGCACGCCTCTGGGGTCACCTTGGCGACTAGGTGCTCATATGGACGACGGGCAGTACGCCTCGGTTTCGCGGTTGAGGTCGCATCGTCCGCTCGTTCGCACCCCAGCCAGCGGACGACTCTGCCATTAGCCCTGCCGGCCACAGTCCGCACCCAGCGGCTGCCGACACAGTGGCACGCTCCTCCGTCGGCTTCCCCGTTCACTTCGGCTCGCTATTTTGCCGACCATGCCCCGGATCTTGGTCGAAGTTCGCGACGGTCGCATTGGCCGCGACCCGGCGCTGGTCACGGGGGAAGGTGGCGAAGTCCTGCACCGGTTCGAGACCAATGTGCCGGTCGACGTCGGCGACCGCATGATGCTCCCTGACGAGACGGAGGTCGAGGTCATCGGGGTCCATGAGCACATCGGCACCACGTGGGCCCAGGTCGTCATGGTCGGCAACATCTGGGACTGACCGGCGCCGGAGCAGGGCGACGGCCCCGAGGACCGGTCCGCGACAAGCGCCTAGGGCCGCTGGGCGACTCCAGCGCCTACTCTCGGCGTGAGATCAGGTCGAGAACCGAGGGTGCTCCGCACCGGAATCGGGTCAACGACCCCGGGCGGACTACGTCTAGCCTTTCCCCTGCTGATCCCTTGCGTGCGCTACCCCATAGCTCGATGGGCATCGGCCCATGCGCGAATTCCGCCGAGGTAACCAGCAGCATCTGTCACCTCTCGACTGACTGACCTATCTCAAGCCAATATCTTCGGGCGCCGCACGTGGTGCTGACCCAGAGTTGCGTCGACACCGGCCTTGTGGCCGCGGAGCCCGGCCGCTATTCGATCGTGTCCGCGGGTGGCGCGTCGCACACGCGGCTCCACGGGACCCATTCCCAGGCGAGGAACTGCTACGCCCCTTGCCGGCCTGAGGTGACCACGCGGGCTCATGTGGCCAAAGTTCTCTTCGCCAAAGGCCGGGCTCGTGGGACACCCGTCTGACCGGGCGGGTCCTGCCGACGCTGCGCGCCCATCGGGCGGGCTTGTCGTTCCCGTCGGCGCGGCCCTCAGCCGAGTGCCGTCGACCGGGTTGAGGCGGATGACAGTTGCGCAGCGAGAGCCGCAGACCTGACGGTCTGCGGCTCTCGCTGTGTTCCAGGTCGTGCGTCAGGTCAGCGACCCAGCCCGGTCTTGTCGACCTTGCGGTGGAACCGCATGCCGGCCAGGCCACCCACGATCGCGCCCAGGAGCGTGGCCGCGAGGACCGCGACCAGGGCGATGATGCCGCCGGTGGTGAGGTCGCCCTCGCTGACCGGGATGCGCGGGAAGCTGTTGAGCTGCGAGAGCACGTTGTACTTCGCTCCGAACACGGCCCCCAGCACGGCCACCACGATCGCGACCACGATGGCCCAGACCCACACGGCGATGCCCTGCTTGATGCCGTCAAAGCGCGCCATGCGGGCGGCCACGTAGCCACCGCAGTAGTACGCCACGAACAGCACGACCAGCAGGACGATGCCGCTGACGATACCGATCGTGTCCGCCGAAGCCTTCGCGCTGCTGGCGCTCGTAGCTCCAGTGGAGAGCCCGACGGCAGCACCGGCGGCCGTCGCGATGGCCGTGAGCAGCACGCCCACGCCGACGGCGGTCAGGAAGCCGAAGAACGCCGACCCGATCTTGACGCCGCCGTGCTCGGCCTTCTCGCGAGCGACCACCTCGCGGCGGTCGGGGGGCGCGACGCCACGGTCGTGGTCGTCACGGCCGCGGTGGTCACGGTCACCACGGTCGCGGTCGCCACGGTCGTGGTCGTCACGACCCGGGTGGCCGGGGTCCCTGTCGGCGCCGAGGGCGTGTGCCCCGTCGTCGGAGGAGCGGCCCGTCGTAGCGCGGTTGCTGTCCCTCATCGACGCTCACCGGTGCTGCCCGGGGTGCCGTCGGTGTCGGCGTCAATCTGCTCCTTGCGGACCTGCTCGGTGACCGTCTCGTCCTCGGTGACGGTGTCCTTGCCGACGCGCACGCGCTCGACGGGGACCGTCTCCTTGTCCACGACGACGCGCTCCTGCTTCAGCTCGACCTCGTGCTCCTCCTCGGTCAGGTCACCACCGGACACGGCGTCGCCACGGTTGGCGTCGGTGATCGGCTCGCGCTCGATCCGGACCTCCTCGTGGCTCACCGGCACGGTCTTGGTCACGTTCTCGGTCACGACGTACTTGCGCAGCCGTGCCTTGCCCGCGGTCTCGGTCTGCGTGCCGACCTCGACGCGCTCCTCGGAGCGGGTCATGGCATCGTCGGTGTTCGGGCCCGAGGTGTCGCGCCCCTCGCCGCGGGTGTGGTCCTCACGGTCGAGGTGGCCGCGGTCCGCATCGCCCACCGCACCGGCGGTGCCGGTCGAGCGGGTGGTGTCGGTGTCGTGGCCGGTGTCGTGGCCGGTGTCGTGACCGGCCGAGCGGCCGGAGTCGTCGCCGACGCTGGAGACGCCGTAGTAGGAGAACAGCTCCTGCTCCTGCGCCACCTCGAGGTGACCGTTCTCGTCGTCGACACGCGGGGCGTCCTTGACCTTGTCCTTGGTGTGGGGCACGACGATGTCGTCACCCTGGACCTCGGCGCCGGCCAGCGGCACGAAGCTCTCCGCGCCGCCGAACAGGCCGGTCTTGACGGTGACCCACTCGGGGCGGCCCGACTCGTCGTCGAGGAACACCTGCGAGATGGAGCCGATCTTGGAGCCGTCCTGGCTGTTGACGTTGCCCTTGCCGTTCAGGAGGCTCTGGGCCTGGTCGGTGCTGATCATGTCGTTCTCCCTTGTGTGTGTGGTGCGGTGCGGATGGGTGGTGCCGGTGGTGCAGGTCAGTACCGGGGACGCCCGTCGGCGTCGTCGGCCGGACCGTCGTACTGGTCGTAGGTCTCGGTGGGGGCGGCGTCGACGTAGCCCGCCGACGAGGACCCGCCGCTGGTGCCGCGGTCGGAGACCTGGTCGCGTGCCTGCCGGGCCTGCTCGCGCACGCTCGGCGCGGAGGCGGCGTGCTCGCGGATGCGGGGCGCCTCGTCCTCGGCGTTGGTGAGGTAGCGCTCCCAGCGGTGCTGCATGGGCTTGATGAGGCCGCCACCGGCGCCGACGATGATCACGCCGGACACGGTGGCGAGGATCGCGACCAGCACCGGGGTGGTGACGGTGGTGGCGACGCCGACCTGGTCGAGCGCGGCGACGATGCCGAGGAACAGGATGAAGACGCTCGCGGCGTTGCCGAGGAACTTCCCGTAGGACAGCCCGCCGAGCGTGTTGTCGATCAGGCCCTTGACCGCGGCGGCGACCGCAGCGGCGACGACCACGATGACGATGGCGACGACGAGGCTGGGCAGGAACGAGATGATGCTGGTCAGCAGGTCGGAGACCGGATTGGGACCGAAGACCCCGAACGCCATCTGGAGCACGAACAGCACCAGCGCGTAGTAGACGATCTTGGCGACGATGTCGCTGGCGTCGAGCTTCGACTCGGCCAGGGCGCGCTTGATGCCGCCGCGCTCGACGGCACGGTCGAAGCCGACCTTCTCGAGCAGGCCGGAGATGGCCTTGGAGAGCAACTTGGCCACGATCAGGCCAATAATGAGAATGAGCAGAAATGCGACTAGTTTCGGGACAAACTCGGCAATTGTGCTGAGACCATCGTTCAGTGCTGACTTCATAGGTCGTGCTCCTCGCTCATCGGGGGGCTGCCTCGCAATAATTGAGCCGTACCATGGCCGTGGCCCGAAAGAATTGGCGGCTTCCCGCGCTCGAGCGTCCCCTGACCCAGGCCTGGTAAACGGCAAGAAAACTGCAAGGCGTTCAGTCGGGTACTCCCGCCGGTGCCCGAAGCCATACGGCATAAACCGCGATGAGGAATTTGACCTTGGGTGGGCACGTCGACCCGTCGCGCGAAACTTCCTACGCTGAGGTCCGGGTCGCCGAGCTCAGCGCCACGGCACCACCCGACCTGGCACTCAGCAGCTGTCGCTGGGTGGGTGTGGGCGCAAGACTGGCCTTGGAGTTCTGCTGTGTGCGCAGTGAACGATCTGGGGATCGACTAGGCGCACTGGAGGCCTGATGCCCGCATCGTGGGTAGCCGCCGGAGCCATGTGACCTGCAGAAACAGCGTGCGATTGCTCGCATCCCGAGTGGGCGATCCTACGTACCTCGTTGCCGGGAGTGGTCGACTTAGGACCGGTCTCTTCGCCACGTGGAGCAGAGCGGGGGCAGAACGTTTCGCCGCGTTCACGAACGAACCAGTCGATGACGCGCCCGTTCTACCGGTCCGCGTCGTCGCTAGCCAGGTAGCGATGCGACGCTCGGACCTCCCCCGTGGGTGGAGCTGTTTCATCAAGCAGCTCGGCGGTCCGTCGGTTGTCGACGCGACCTCGCGTACCGGGGCGGCAAGGCTGAGGGTTTGCCAACTCGCGAAACGCCCGTTTTCCCATCGCCGCCGTGGCCCCGGCTGACAAAGTTACGACTTGCCAAAAGCCTCTCGAAAAAAGGAGCCCGGCGAAGGCGTCGACGAGCGCGTGATGATCTCGATCACCGATCGTGGATGGCGGGGCGTGGTCGCCTCCAGGATCAGAGCCTCGGCTAAGTCGGCCCGTGAGGTGACGCGGTTTCCAGGCAGTCGTCGCATCGAGATCTCGTAGTCGTCGGTGGGCTCGCTCAGGTTGAACAGACCACCTGGGCGCACGATCGTCCAGTTCACCGTGCTGGCGCGCACTAGCGACTCCATGCGTTCCATGTCGTCGTACAGGGTTCGCCCCAGAACGTTGCGCAGCAGCGGCTCGAGGACCTTGGTGCCGAACAGGGACGCGCCGGGTGGGGGCTTCTCAGTCGAGAGTGTGGTGGAGGTGACGCAGACCAGACGCTCGACATGACTGCTGACCATTGCGCCGAGGATATGAGTGATACCTGCGGAGTAGACCGTGATGGGCTTTCTGCTGAACGGCACGCCGTAGGTCGAGATGACCGCCTCGGGCTGGGTGTCGAGCACCGCGCCGACGCCGTCGACATCGGTGACGTCAGCGGCTAGCACGACTAACTTGCGGTCCCTGATTGGATAGTGGTCGGGTTTGCGCGTCACCGCTGTGACGCGGTGGCCGGCGGCGAGAGCTTGCAAAACGACGAGACGGCCGGTCGGGCCGTTAGCGCCGAAAACTGCGAGATGCATGGCTATATCTCCTGCTGGTGTTGCTAGGTGTGTCGCTAGTCGCGGAGCGACGCCGCGCGGCGCTGTACACACGCCGCGCGCTCGCCACGGGGACGACCTTTGAGTGACGGGTCGCGTCACGACGTGTTTTTTGTACCCCCGGCACCACCGGCGGGCACCGTGCACGTTCGGACGCATGCCGCACCTTCGGTCTCGGATGTGTGTTGCCTTGTACGGCCAGTCGTGGACACCCGATACCCTTCGATGAGCAAGCTGATGAACGGTTCGCTATCTTGATCATGGAGAGTACTGCTCGTGACTGACGCTCACAACATCCGGCTGGAACTGGTGCGGCTTACACAGCAGCTGATCGTCGACGGCAATAAGGTCGTTCAGGCTTTCGCGACTCGGCACGGCCTACACCCCACCGACGTGGAAGCACTGGCGCTAGTCCGAGTTGCCCAGGACCGCGGCAAACCCTTGACCGCAGGAGCGCTGGCCACTGACTTGGGGTTGACCTCAGGCGCCATCACCGCCCTGGTCGATCGGCTCGAACGCACCGGGCACATCAGTCGCGTGCGCGACAACGCCGACCGTCGCAAGGTGTTCTTGCATTACTCCATCGCAGGACTTGCGCTGGCTGACGAGTTCTTCGTGCCGCTGCTGGAGCGCAGCGTAGGGAGCTTGGACGAGTTCACCGACGAGGAGCTTGCGATAGCGCATCGGTTTCTAACGGTGACCGGCGTCGCGATGACCACCCACCGTGGCTCGCTTGTCGGCCACTCCTCGTCGCCGACGACGCCGAACTGAGGCGCGGCGAGGTTTCCCACTGGTGCAGCGGCCGACGCCCCCAACCTCATTTTGCTCGTTGAGGTGATCTCCTGGAGGGGTCGCCTCGGTTCTCTTCCAGACCTAGTTCTGGCGGTCGGGCTTGGGACCGCGTCCGCGTTATTCTCCCGCCCCATGGACGCGGTTCACGGTTCTCAATTCATCCCTGAGACGGTTGGGCCAGGACCTCGCTCGCACTTACCGGATCCCGACCCAGAAGACGCCCCATGGCTGGGTCCGTACCAGCGAAGAAGCCGCCCGCGGCGGCGAGGTAGATGCCGAGGGTGAACCGCGCAACAGTCTCCGGCCGGCCCGCGGCCACCTGCGCAGCCACCCAGGCCTCAGGGTCCACCACCTCGCACGTGATGGTCCGACCCGACAGCTCGGACGCGACCACCGCCATCTGGGTGAAAGTCGGGGCCTCGCCGCCGGTCAGCGTCACAGGTCCGTCGAAGCCGCCGTCAGCGAGTACGACGGCTGCGGCTGCCTGCGCGGCGTCATCGCGGCTAGTCCATGAAACGGGGCCGTCGGCCGGAACGGTGACGACGCCTGTTTCCTGCCAGGGGCCCATCAGCCACGCCAGGCTGTGCGCATAGAACCCGTTGCGCAGCGCCGTCCACGCTAGCCCGGAGTCCTTGAGCAGCTGCTCGGTCTCGGCGTGGACTCGCGCTGGGGCGAATGGGCTCGCGAGGGCCGCGCCCTGGTGGCTGGTGTAGAGCACGCGGCCGACCCCGACCGACGTCGCCGCTTCTACCGCGTGGCGGTGCAGCTGCACCGTGTCGGCGCCAGGATCGTTGGAGGACACCAGCAGCAGCTGGTCGGACCCCTCGAAGGCCGCATGTAGGGACGCGGGGTCCGCATAGTCACCGCGGCGTACGACGACACCACGATCGGCGAGAGGGCGGACCCGATCGGGATCGCGCACCACGACAGTGAGGTCGTTGGGGTCCAGCTCCAGCAGCAGGTGTTCGACGGTGGCGCCGTTGAGGGCGCCGGTGGCTCCGGTGACGGTGATCATGACGTGTCCGTTCGTTATCGATGAGAGCATCTTTGTGGTATCAGCATTACTACCATCGGTAACAAACAGACGCTAACGTTGGTACATGCCTTCTCGGACAACCACTTCGTCGGACGTTCGGTCGCGCATCATCGACGCAGCCGCACGGTTGCTCAGCGAGGGCCCCGACGCGGTCACCACGCGCCGGGTGGCCGAGCACGCTGGAGTGCAGGCGCCGGCGATTTACCGCCTCTTCGGCGACAAGGATGGCCTGCTGGACGCCGTAGCCGAGTACGTACTCGCGACCTATGTCGCATCGAAAGCCTCGGTGGTGGAGTCGGCCGCGGTCCAGGACGTCGACCCACTTGGGGACCTCCGGGCCGGGTGGGACGCCCAGATCCACTTCGGGCTGACCAACCCTGCCGTTTTCCGCCTGCTGAGCGACCCCGACCGCGGACCAAGCTCACCGGCGGCCGAGGCTGGCCGCCGCGTGCTGGCCGCACGCATTCGCCGGCTGGCCGAGGCGGGCCGGCTGCGCGTCAGCGAGCGGCGAGCCACCGACCTCGTCCACACCGCTGGTACGGGTGCGGTACTTACGCTGCTGGCGACGCCGCCCGAGGAGCGCGACCCCGGTTTGGCCGACGCGATGCTTGAGGCAGTGCTGACTCAGGTGCTTACTGACGCGCCGGCGGCCGATGACAGCGGGGTCATGGCCACAACGGTGAATTTCCGGGCGCTGGTGCCGCGCCTGGATGCGCTAAGCCAGCCCGAGCGGAGGCTGCTCCTCGAGTGGCTCGACCGCGTCCTCGAGACTGGTGCCACGACCGGCTGAGCACACTGGCCCGGTCTTGTGAGGACACCGGCACTACGCCGGGCTCACGCGTCGGTCCGTCGAGGCCTAGGGTGGCGCCCGGACGCGGCGAAACGAAGGCACCGGCCTTTTGCCATGACCCAAGGAGCCGACATCGGGCGCGCGGGCGACAAACGACGGATCCGCAAAGCTACGGCGGGTGGGGGTGCTCATCGCATGGTGGTAGAGCGGACGGGGACTGCAGACGACATCGTGACCGTAGCGAGCTTTGTGCGGGATCAATTGTTAGCTGCAGGGTTCGCCACCCAGGCGCAAGCGCTGGAGGGGCTCGACGTACAGAGCGTGGCGAGGACGGAGCCGGTTGCCGGTTTGCCGGTCCTCTCCCATCTACAGGACGCCGTCGAGCTAGCCCGTCAAGTACTACCTGAGAGCGTTGGTCGCGCACTGGCGTGCTCCGCGGGTAATGCAACGTGGACGCAGACCGAGGCCTACCTGCGCGAGCCGCCTAGCCCCACGTTTGTTGCGGGGTACGCGCACGCAACTCTCGCTGGTCCACCGGACCTGGCTTCTGAGACTGTCGAGAAACAGCCGGCTGTCGACGTGCTGACTCGCGGTGTCCCCGTAGCCCTGGGGCTACTTCTGCTGGCGCCGGGCCTGCGCTATCCGCACCATCAGCATCCCGCTGACGAGCTCTATGTGCCGCTATCCCGGGCCAAGTGGTCGCATGGCCAGACCGAGCCGTTCGACGAGCAGCCTGTAGGGGTGCCTCTGCACCACCGTCCCGGTCAAGCACACGCCATGGCCACAGGTCAGACCCCGTTGCTCGCCATGTACGTGTGGACCGGAGCCGTCACAGTTTCCGCCTCTTGGTGCCGATCCACGCCGCCGGTGGGCCCGCAGTCCTGATGCTGGCTGCCATCGCAGTGGGGCAGCATGACCTCGGGCTGGCACACACGATCCGCGACGCCGCGCTGACCCCGTCCTCACCAACGCACCCGTCAACGCCGGGGGTCAGGCTGCTGAGCGTTGAGGGGCGCGGTTTCGTTCGCTCCCGGGCACAGTCACCTAGTGACCCAGGCGGCAGGGGTGAGGGCCGAGCCCGGGAGATAAACCTGAACCGTTGTGCCCCGCCCCAGCGCGCTATCAACACGCAGTGTCCCCCCGTGCCGGGCGACGATGCGATGCACGATAGCGAGCCCGAGGCCTGTACCCGGTTGAGCCAGAGCCTCGGGGTTGGTCGATCGAAAGAACTCGGTGAACAGCAGTTCTTGATCAGCCTCAGAGACGCCGATCCCATCGTCAGCACACGTGAATATGACGTCATCCCCGTCTTCACCAAGCTCAAGGTGCACTGATCCCCCATCGCGGGTGTACTTGATCGCGTTGCTCACCAAGTTCGCCAGTACTCGACGCAGTCCCTCTGAATCCCCTCGGACGGGTCGGGTCTCGGTTCCGGCCGGAATGTGCAGCGTGATCTTCCGTTGCTCTGCGTGAAGTTTGGCGTCTGCGACAACATCGACGAGCAGCACCCTTAGCTGCACCTGTGTGGTCGAGGCGAGCGGCGACTTGTCACCGTCCTCCACGTGGCTGAACTCCAAGAGGTCGTCAACGATCCCGGTCAACCGTTCGGCGCCGCGCTGCAGCGCGCCTAGCGATGTTGCGGCGGCTTCTCGAAGGCCAGGCACGGACTCGAGCAGTTCGACATGGCCAACGATCACGCCGAGCGGGTTCTTCAGTTCATGCGAAACCGTGGCAAGGAGTTCACGTCGGTATTGGTCGAGACGCTGAAGTTCGGCAACCAGCTGTTGCTCTCGCGCGTGAGTCCTGACATTGAGCAGAGCTCGACCCAGATCACGCCCGACCCCGAGGGCAGCCGCGCTCTCATGTTCTGTCCAGCGATCTTCGCGCCCATCTCGGACCACGACGAGGACACCGAGGGCGTCGAGCCCGGCACCGAGAGGAATGAGCAGCAACTCGTCAGCACCCTGGTCACCCAGGAACGTCGTCAGGTCCCCCACATGCTGTGACTCGAACTGATCGTCTCCCCATAGCCTGCCGGGTTCGACAATGACAACTGAATGGGTTCGCCAGGCCCGGCGGGTCGCGGCCTCGATTGCTGGCCACAGTGCAGTGGGCAGTCCCATGACCGGGTCGACGGGTCCCAGCTTTTCATGCACCAGATCAAAGATGTGCATGGTGACTGATCGAGCGCGGAACCCGGCCGTCAGCTCGGGTTGTGCGGTGGCGACCAGATCGGGAAACGTAAGGCACGATTCGGCTTCCCGCACGATGTTGCGGGCAGTGGCATCGAGCCTTGATTGCCTGCTCAACTCCTCGCGTTCGATCATGGCCAACGCAGCTTGCAACGACGGTTGGAGGTGCTCGGCGATAGCCAGGAGCACGTCGGCCGGTGGTCTGCGGCCAGTCACTGGCTCGTCGAGGTGGAACAGTCCCCGGGTTCGGCCCGATGGGTCGATCAGGGGGGCCACGAACATGTCGAGCGGCTGCCAGACCTGCGGGTCTCGCGATTCGGCAAGGACAGGAACGTATCCATACCCGCGGACGGCAGCAGCGAGATCGGCGTCCATATGGTCTTGCTGGAGATACACGAAGCTGCCGCACCGCCACCCCTCGTCGAGGACCCTACTGACGTGGGTCATCGAGAAGCTGTTGCCCACCTCGGCGGTTTCCTCGTGACCCCCTGTGAAGGTGACGAGCTCGAGGAGACCATCGCGGCGCAACACTTCGATCGCGCAGACATCGAATCCTGATCGCGTGCGTGCGTCCTCAGCTAGTGCTCGCAACTGCGAGCGCACAGCCGGGCCGCCCCAGCTGTTCGCGCGCGCCGTCGCAGCAGGCAGGGCTACCTCGAGGTGGTCATCCACCGCGCTCCCCACCCTTGACCCAAGCAGTTCTCGACCCACGCTCAGAGTCGCGACGACCGACTGCATCGTTAGCCATTTCTGTACCCGGAGCCAGGTCAGTGACACGGCTGCGCCGCGTCAAAGACATGCTCGGCGATGACACAGCAGCTCCACGATCAGGACGGGGGTCGACCCGGCGCCCTCGCGGGGCGATGTTGGGTTCCGTGCCGTGCTCGACGCGCCGTCTGCCGTTCGTGTTGCCCGCTCACTACGGTGCATTCGCGTCATCTCGTCACGACCTCTGACCTTGGCGCTGAACTGATGGTGTGCAGGTGTGCGTCCGGCGTGCGCGGGGGCGCACCCAACTTGACCGGCCTGATCGACCCGACCTGACCGTCACGTGAGGAAGGAGCGGGCGGCAACGCGTCGGTGAAGCGTGGCAACGTGACGGTGACGGTGGTTCCCACCTTGGGCTCGGAGGACATCTCGATCTGTCCGCCGTGCAGAGTCACGATGCCCTTGACGATGGTCAAGCCGAGTCCCGTGCCTTGGATCGCGTTTTCTGTCGCCGTCGTGGAACGGAAGAACCTCGTGAACAAGTGCGCCTGCTCGACGAGCGGGATGCCCAGACCGCTGTCGCGCACGACGATCTGTCGCAGCTCTGAATCGTCGTGGAGGAACACGTCGATGACGCCGCCGTCGGGGGTGAACTTCACTGCGTTCGTCAGCAGATTGAGCAGCATGCGTTCCAGCTGCCTCGCGTCGGCACGGTGGTGCACCGGCTCGCTGGGCACGTGGTAGCGCACCAGGAGCTCACGGCCTACGAGCAAGGCCGCGAGCGAATCCCCTGCGTCGCCGACAACCGCACGCAGGTCGGTCTCGGCGATGTCGAGCTTCATGGTGGAGGCTTCGATGTTGGACAGAGTGAGCAGGTCCTCGACAAGGAGCAGCAACCTCCGCGAATTGCGGTCGACGCGCCCCAGGACCTCGAGCTGATCTTGGGTCAGTTCGCCGTAGGCACCGTCTTCAAGCACCTCGGTGTATCCCATGATGCTGGTGATCGGCGTCCGGAGTTCGTGGCTTACGGTGGCTACGAAGTCGCCCTTGGTGCGCTCCAGTTCTCGCAGCTGCTCTACAGCGTTTCGCTCATGCTCCAATGTGGCCAGGAGCGCCCGGTGGGCGGACTCGCGTTCGGTCACGTCCTCAGCGGTCGCGAGGTAGCCGCAGAAGACCCCCGAAGCGTTCGGGATCGCTGTCAGGGTCATCCGGATGGTCCGTTCGTCGCCACTGGGCCGACGGACCTGCCACAGCCGGCTGCGAACACCAAGCCCCACCATGGCGCCGGCGATCTCAGCGAACGTGGCCGGTGCGTGGACCGCGGCACCGTGTCGGTGCAGTTCTTCTTGGCCGAACAGGTCGTCAGGCGCCCGACCGACGACGTCTTGGGCGCTGCGCCCAAGGATCTTCTCGGCACCCGGGTTGAACAAGGTGACCTTGCCGTTGGCGTCGGTGGCGATGACGGCGGTACCTGTCGCAGCGTCGACGAGCGACTCCAACGTGTCGCGCTCTTGATCTGCCCTATCAACCGCTCGCCGCTGTTGGGTCACCATGACTGACAACGGCAGCAGGATCAGCCCACAGTCGAGAAGGAACAGCTGCAACACACCCAGGGCGAGTTCGGGGGCGATGTCGAGCATGTCCACGGCAGCGTGGACCGGTCCCAGCCCCGAAGCCGTGAACACCGTGCCGATGACCCCCACCACGGTGAGGACGATCGTGGACTCGCGCAAGCTTCCTCGGAAGGCGTGCCAGGTGAACATGGGCATGACTGCGAAAATGAGCTGGGGAGCTCCCGTTGGCACGAAGACGACGATGGTCGTGACGACTGTGATGACGAGCTGGACCGCTCGCTCTCCCGTCGTGGCCAGGGCCCGGTGGGAGACCGTCTCCAGAAACAACGGAAGCAGAATCATGATCGCTGCTGCGTGAGCGCCTGCCGACGCCAAGACGCTCAGGCCAGCGTGGCCACGACCGAGCAAAAGGTCGGTGAGGCCGTATCCGGCTCCGGCCACAAGTGATCCGGCAGCGATAGCCCCGATCATTCGCGACACGTCGCCTTGGTCCATCAACGCCACCCGCTGAGCGGTGCGTCTGCCGACCAAGACGTGACGAACCACCCACACACTCGCCACGCTGCTCACACCGAACCCGAAGGCTGCGGCAGCGTCGTAACCGTGCAGCAGATGCGCGGCCACCATGAGGAGAAGCGTGAGGGCAAGTACACCGGGTCGGCGACGCGCGGGCGAGGTCAGGTACAGGCCGCTAGCCAGACCGGCAGCCGGCCAGACCGTCGGTGCCCCGGATGCGCCACCCACGGTCAACAACCCGAGCCACGCTGCTACAAAGATGCCGACCAGGAGCGCTGCCAGGCGAACCCGGGACCGCATACTTCGAGATGACACCACGGTGTGCGGCTCGGTCTTGAAGGAATTTATGGCCGCGAACATCTTGCCCCCACATCGTTTTTCATGACACCGATCCGGTTGAGTATGTGCGCCGATACGACCCGTTGCGTCCGATTTGACCGAAATAGATCTGACCTCGGTTGGGCTTGGCCTAGCTCCTGTCGCCGGACGGTGCGTCGTGCCGCGAGGATCAGACTGCGGTTCGACCAAGAGTGACCCGGGCTCAGCCGCGGCGTTCGCACCCCGCGTTGCGCGTGAGCGATAAGGCACCACACCTGTACCTGCACCTCGCGTCATTCAGGCCAGCGCCGTCGTTCTGCACCAGTGGTGCGTTTAGGCCTGGTGCTGGCTCGACGAAATCTGCGCTGGCGGACGAGGGGCTCTCGC
Organism: Nocardioides aurantiacus; assembly: GCF_003752505.1. Taxonomy (NCBI): domain Bacteria; kingdom Bacillati; phylum Actinomycetota; class Actinomycetes; order Propionibacteriales; family Nocardioidaceae; genus Nocardioides; species Nocardioides aurantiacus. The sequence goes on from NZ_RKHO01000001.1 coordinate 1,926,718, forward strand.
AGGTTCCCGAACCCACCTCTGACGTCTCAGCGGGGTGCTTCAACGACGTCCTTCGCCGCCACAGGGGGGTCGAGGGGACCGGGCCCGTTGGGAGTGACTGAGCGTGGCTAAGACCGTTCGCGTCGCGGTGCGCCCCGAACAGCGCGGCAAGCGCCCGCTACCTGCGCCTGGCATCCGCCCGGACCGGGACTGGCGCGCTCACTTCTACCCCACCCCGTCGGGTCGAGTGCCCAGTTAGACCAGGCATCTCCTCGAGGGGTCGGGCGCGGCAGCGGGCCGCGAACTAGCGCGGCGACAGTGGTGAAGGCTCGACGCGCAGCACGCGGGCGATCCCGGATGGCAGCCACCAGTTCCATCGGCCGAACAGGCTGACCAACGCAGGTACGAGCAGGGCACGAACGACGGTGGCGTCGATGAGAATTCCCACGCCAAGGGCTGTTCCGAGCACCTTGATGTCAGTGCCGGGTGCCGAAGCCAGGGCGGCGAAGGCGAAGAAAAGGATCAGGGCCGCCGAGGTGACGAGTCGACCGGTGCGCCCAAGACCAGTGATGACTGCCGCCGCGGTGTCTCCCGTGTTGTCGTACTCCTCGCGCATGCGCGCCAGGATGAACACTTCGTAGTCCATCGACAGACCGAACAGGAAGGCGAAGATCAGCACAGGTAGCCAGAAGGTGATTGCGCCGGTGCCTGAGGTGCTGAAGATGAGGTCCGAGCCGTGCCCCTCTTGCCAGAAGAAGACTACGGCCCCGAAGACCGCCGCAAGCGAGATCAGGTTGAGCAGAACGGCCTTGATCGGCAACAGGATGGACCGGAAGGTCCTGACAAGGAGCAAGAACGTGATCACGGCGATCAGTCCCAGCACGTAGGGGAACTTGTCGTAGACAGCCGTGAAGTAGTCCTCCACCGTCGCTCCGGCGCCGGTGACGAGAACTTCACCTTCGACTGCCTCCTGCACCGCCGAGCGGACGCCGTCGACCACCTCGTTGCCAGAGCTGTCCACGGTCTCGCGCGTGGGCACCACCTCGACAACGGCGAGCGCCGCGGTGGCCGGACCGACTGCGGCCAGGCGTACGCCGTCAACCGACGCAGCGGCCTGCGCTGCCGCTGGAGCCGACGCCGCCGGAACGAGCACCACTATCGGGGTCAGAACACCGCTCTGCACTCCCGAGGTCTCGAGCTTCTGCAGAGTGTCAAACGGGGCCCCGCTGCGGGCGAGTGAATCGATGCCTGAGGTTCCGATCTTCAACCCGAAAACTGGCAGCACGAGAAGCACCAAGATCACTAGCGCAGCCCCGGTAGCCACCCACCGGCGACGCACGATGGCGCGTGCCCAGGCGCTCCAGCCCCGTGAGGCCACCCCCTCTTTTCGGATTCTGGGGTAGTCGATGCGGGGCCCGATCTTGGAGAGCAGTGCTGGCAGCAGGGTGAGTACGACCGCGACACTGACCAGTGGGATGAGCATTCCGCCGAAACCCATGCTGCGCAAGAAAGGCACCGGCACCACCAGGAGGGCGACGAGGCTGATCGCAACAGTCACACCGGAGGCGAGCACTGCGTGGCCGGCGGTCTTCATCGCCACCACGACTGCCTCGTCGTTCTCGCGGCCGTGAGCCCGTTCCTCACGCCATCGCGACACAACGAGCAGGGAGTAGTCGATCGCCACACCGAGCCCGATCAGCGAGATCAGGAACTGCACCACGAAGCTGACGTCACTGAAGGTCGTCAGGCCGAGCACCATCAGGAACGTCGTCAAGATTGACACGGCCGCGATCAGCAACGGCAGAAACGCCAAGAAGGACGCGAACACGAACAGCAGCACCAGCAGCGCCCCTGCGGCGCCGAACAAGGTCTCGGCCAGGACGCTCGGGCCTTCGGTTTCGCCACCAGCGGAAAGCATTCCGTAGGAGGTCACGCCGCTGTCAAACCCAGCGCGACTGGCCGCATCGGTGAGGGCGGGGGCAAGCTTCGCCTCCACTCCGGGCCCGAAGCCGGCTGGCAGCGGACCCTGAACGAGCGCGAAGGTAGTGCGCCCATCCTCGGAAACGAATCCCTCGTCTCCCGTAGTGGCGTAGTTGACCATTCGCACACCGGGGGCTGCCGCTGCCGCAGCATCGAACACGGCTGTGATCGCCTCCGAGCTCTCGGTTACCGTCTCCCCTTCCGGAACGGTGACGACGGCGACGTAGGTGTCGAACGAACTGATGCCGTAGGTCTGCATGAGTTGCTTCTCCGCGGTGTCGCCGGGCTGTCCCGGCAGCGAGAAGTCGAAGGTCAGTCGGTCGCTGAGTTGTCCAGCGGCGAACCCCCCGCACAGGAACATGATCAGCCAGAAGATGCTGACGATGAGTCGGTGACGCATGACGGTTCGTGCCAGACGCTCCACGAGGACTCCTCTGGATGCGTCCCGGACCCATCGTGGGGCAGAACGACGCACCCGTTGAAACTTAGCGCCACGGTGTCTTGCCCGTAAGGCTCACCAGGTTTCCTTCATGTGAAGTCTTACCCGGCTCGGGTGGGGGGGCAGGCGACGCCTCGTGCCTGCTGGATGCGGTGTTGCCCAAGCCTGACTCAGATGCGTCCGAGCCAGAAAGACATCGCTGCGCCTCACGGCACTCTCTCGTGGACTCCCCCACACTGGTGGATGCAGTCAGACGAGCGTCGCGGACGGTGCCAGAGATGCCCTCGGAGGTAACGAACGCCCTGACCAAGCTTAACCACACCGAGCAGCTCTGTGCCCAGCAGGAGATTGTCCGCGCCACCAGCCGCGAAGATTGCATGCGCTGTTTCGCCGGCCAATCGCCAGCGTACGCACTTCTGGTCACAAGCGCACCAATACACGCACCCAGTGGCACAGCCGAGCTGTACCCCTCGCCCGCGGTACTACAGAAATTCTGCCAAAGACCAGCCTTAGTGTCGACGCAACTAGCGACTATGCAACCGATTCCCGTTCCTTTTCGATGCGAGGCAAGGTCGGCGATCTCCTTCTGCGACCGGCGCAGGCGCTGGCGCTCGCGCTGGCGCTGATAGACATCACCAGCTAAGCACGGCAGGCACCATCCGGGCCCCTGAGGTGGTACCCGGCGCCAGCCCCACGACGACGAGCCGTAAACCGCTCGGGGCAGCCGTCACTAAAACTGCACGCCGCGGTCGGCACCGCCACCCAACAGCTTGACCGGGTCACCGAACCGCTCAGGGTCATCGACGCAGACATATTCGCGGCCCTGGACGCCGCTCTTGAACCTGTAGCGCGGCCGCGACTGAATGCAATCACGCAACCACGACGCCCAGGTTGGTCCTACGACCGGCCCGCCAAGGCGACCAGGGTGTTGAAGCCCCGGGGTCAGGCAGCTCGCCCGCGAAACACTTGTCCACGTCCGGGACCTTGCGCGAACGGGACGAGTACTGCTCCTTAGCGCTCCGACATGCGACGTAACACCCTCGCTCCTGGACTGATGGAAGCCCGTTCTTGCAAGTCTTTGCCGGCGTTCTGCCAAATAAACGGTGAATAAGTGCGACAGGTTCCGGCCGGTGGTTGACCGACCCGCGCTCCCGCAGATGGGCCCTCAATGATGGCACGTCCCGGGACCTTCATCGGCGGAGGGGCGTTCGCCTCTCCGCATCCGGGCCGTGTCCTGGTTGTGTGTTGACGGTGGCTCCGCCTCACCGGCCGGAGCCTCTACCACTCCCCCGACACGTCACGGAGACCCTTTGCTGTCCACCAGATCAGCCGCCGTCGTCAAGGCCACGCTGCCCCTCGTCGGGGCGGAGATCGAGAACATCGCACGGGTGTTCTACCGACACATGTTCGCCGCACGCCCCGACTTGGAGCGTGACCTTTTCAATCGCGGCAACCAGGCCCAGGGCGACCAGCAGAGTGCGCTCGCGGGTGCGATTGCGGTGTACGCCACCCTCCTGGTGGCCGACGACGGTCGCGACCCGGTCGAGGTGCTGGCCCGCATCGCCCACAAGCACGCCTCGCTCGGCATCACCGAGGACCAGTACCTCATCGTTCACGAGCACCTGCTCGTCGCGATCGGCGAGGTGCTCGGAGACGCGGTCACGCCCGAGGTCGCCGCCGCGTGGGACGAGGTCTACTGGCACATGGCCGGAGCTCTGGTCACTATCGAGAATCGCCTGTACGCCGACGCCGGAGTCGCGCACGCTGACGTGTGGCGCACCCTGGTCCTAAGACGTTGTCGTCAGGAGTCCCCGGACACCGTGTCGTTCATGCCCGGCGCCGCTGACCACAGCGTCCTGCCACCGGCACGCCCGGGTCAGTACGTCTCGGTCCAGGTGACGCTGCCCGACGGCGCCCGCCAGATCCGCCAGATCCGCCAGTACAGCCTCACCGGCTCCACCGACCCCCAAGAATGGGGGATCCGTGTCAAGGCCGCCCCGCCGGGTCGCGCGGTCGACGGCACCACGACTCCAGCTGGGCAGGTCTCGAACGTCTTGCACGACAACCTCATCGAAGGCCGTCGAATCAGGGCATCGATGCCCTTCGGCGAGCTGGTCCTGGAGGACTCCGACCGGCCGCTGGTGCTGATCTCGGCGGGGATCGGCGCGACCCCGATCTTCAGGCTTCTACGCTACCTGGCCGGGGCCGGCTCGGCCCGCGACGCGCTGGTGCTGCACGCCGTCCGCTCCCCGGCGCAGCACGCCCACCGTCGGGAGTTGAAGGAGCTCGTGGCAGCGATGCCGACGGCGTCCCTGCACCGGTGGTACAAGGACCTCGGCGTCCGCCCGACCCGCGACGCGCTCCAGGCTGGGAGGGTCGACCTCGCGGCGGTGGAGCTCCACACCGACGCCCAGGTCTACCTGTGCGGACCCCTGCCCTTCATGGAGGCCGTACGCGCCAGCCTGATCAACGACCACCACGTCGTCGAGGCCGACGTCCACTACGAGGTCTTCGGGCCCGACACATGGCTGGCATCAGCCTGAGCCGATGCCAGGTCGCGATGGCGGAACGCTCCTCCCTCACCGGAAGGGCTGCAGCGGGCCGTTACGAGCCGGTCCGTCCGCGTTCACTTTCGCCACCACGCGACGGCCTAGTGCGCACCGCCACTGCCTACGCCAGATGGCTCCCCCAGCTCGCGGAGCGACGAAGGACCGTCCCAGCGGTTGGATGACGCCAGGGCGGCCGTGACGCCGGACACCTATAGCCATCTGTGGCCCGCTCGAGGATCGAACGAGCGCACCGTCGCCGACGTCCCGGACGGCTTACGGACCGTGGGCTGGTCAGTCTCCTCGACTTACAGGTCGCAGCGAATGCGGACGGGCTGGCTCCACGGCCGGGGACAGACCCCGCGGAACTGACAAGCGTCGATCTCGTTGGCGCTGACGGGTTGACCCGGCAGCTCGGAGTTGAGCGACGTTTGGCCGAGGAGGGCCCCGCCCGTTCGTTCTGCGGGCTCTAGGCGAACTCCGGGCGGGCCAGATGGAGCACCCGGCGGACGGGCGCTGGTAGCTGCGAAAGCCGCGGCCAGCCCCCGGCCGGTGGGGGGCTGGGTCAGCCGCCCCTGCCAAGTCGCATGTTCACCTGAACAGGTGAAAGGGCGAGCAGACATTGCTTCCACCGTGGCTTACGATGTAAGTTCATCGTGCGCGGCGGGCCGCCGATCTCAATCACCGGCCCGCGTGGGCGGCTAGGAAGCAACAACCCGGCGCATCATCCCCTGTGCTGCAGAAGCCGGCCTCCAGGACCTTTCTTTCGAGAGGCACCGTGCATGCCGACCCACCTTCGAGTCCCCCGTACGCCCACCCGTCGTGTTGCACCGGCCCGGGCGGTCACGCAGGAGCGTCTCGATCGCGCGGATCTGACACGGCGACTCTTCGAGCGCCGCGAGAGCGCAGCGGAAGAAACGGTCCGCCGCGACCTGCTTGAGCAGATCGTCGAGCTCCACCTAGACGTGGCCTCCAGCATTGCCTCTCGCTACCGCTCCAGAGGTGTGGACGCCGACGACCTCGACCAGGTCGCATCCTTGGGGTTGTTCAAGGCTGTGCAGCGCTTCGACGTGCATGCAGGACCCGAGTTCATGTCTTTCGCGCTCCCGACCATCCGGGGAGAGATTCAACGCTACTTCCGGGACCACGGCTGGATGGTGCGCCCGCCGCGTCGCATCCAAGAGCTTCAACAGAGTCTGCGGAGCGCGCAGACCGATCTTGAACGGCTGTTCGGTCGCTCCCCCCGCCCCGGCGAGCTCGCCGCGCACCTGGACGTCAGCACCGAGGACGTCGTTGAAGCGGTCAGCGCCCGTGGTTGCTTCTCGCCCAGCTCCCTGGACCTGCTCACCTCGAGCGACGACACCCCGACTCTCTACGAATTCCTCAGCGTCGACGATCCCGGGCAACCGGCCGTCGAGGCACGCGTCGTCCTCGGCCCCCTGGTCCGCGAGCTCAGCGAGCGCGACCGCCACGTGCTGAGCCTGCGGTTCTTCTCCGGGTGGCCCCAGAGCGAGATCGCTACCCATATCGGAGGGACGCAGGTGCAGGTTTCGCGCCTCCTGGAACGTATCTTGCGCGACCTCCGGCGCGGACTTGGGGAAGAACCGGACCGGGTCCTCTCAACGTGACGACGTGTTTCGACCTGACCCGATCGCCAACCGCACGCCTCGAGCACGGCGCAGCCCCCGACCATGTCGCCATCCTGACCAAGGCGAGCGAGAGACAGGTGTACCGATGCCCCGATACCGACGGCTGTGGTCTGCAGTGGCCGGGTTCGTCCTCGCGCTGTCGTGCGCCGGGGCCGGCGTAGCCGGGCCCATCGTCTGGTACGCCTTCCTGTTCGTCACGGGTGCATGCGCCGCGGCCCTCCTCAATGCCCCCTCACCTCTCCCTGGGCACCGCCACCGGAATAGCCACGCCACGCATGCGCACGTCGCCGGAGTCGGCACCGCTCGCGTTGCCGCTTGGTCCGGCGCCCTGCTGGTGGCCGTGGCCGCGTCCATGCGCCTCTCGCCCTGGCTCACGGTTGCCTTGGGGCTCGTGACGTGTGCGACCCACCCGGCCGTGGCGTCGTACCTACTGGCTCACCACCGGCGACCCACGCGCGTCGAACACCTGACGCGACGCCGCCCACCCACGACCACTGCGAAGGTCACGAGCCCGGCGGAGACGCCGGCGTCGTTGGTCGACCCCCACCACCCGGATGACTCTCCGGACGTCGACCGTCTCGATACCCTCGTGGATGCGGTGTACCTGGAGTACCTAACGAATGCTGAGCTGTGCCTCGCCTGGCGTCAGAGCTACACGTGGCTGCAACGGGCCGAGACAACGGGCCAGCGCAGTCGGGTCGTCGCCTGTCGCGAGCGCTATCTGACGGAGCTGTGCCGGAGGGACGCCGCGGGCGTCGAGGCCTGGCTCCGAGGCGGTGGACGGGCCGCGTCAGGACCCGACAAGTCGATGGGCACCTGAGCCGCAACGGCCCTGAACAGCAGAGGGGTGGCCGTCCTGGCGCGACCTCGGAACGCCCGCGTCGGGACGCGCGCGGGGTGGGTAGAAGTCTAGAGGCCTGCCCGTCGCGATCAGTGGTCGCGCGGCGACGTCGGGCTCCCGACGGGGGTTGAGGCGGTCAGCGGATCGCGGAGGTTGGCCCGCCCGTTCTGCAGCGGTTGTTCGCTGGCAACCAGCTCTACAAGGCCACGGGCGATCGCGTTCAGCTTGACGTTCCTGAACGACGATGCGGTCCGCAGGATCGCAAAAGGCATCGTCGGCTTCACACCCCGGCCGCCGCCATCACGATCCCCTTGGCCTGCTCGATCACCAGCCGGGTCCGCGCGATGGCCTGTAGCGCGGCGTCCACCTCCTGCTGGGTCTCCTCCCGCCGTACCTGGGTCAGGTCGACGAAGAACCCTGTCACCTGCACCACCTCGCCCCGATGGTCCTTCACCCCACGACCGACCGACAACACGCTGTGGACGCGGCTTTTCGCGTCCACGATGCGGTGGTAGCAACTGAAGGGGTCACCCGTGCTGACGGCCTCCTCCAGCATGTCGATGGTCCGCGCGGCATCCTCGGGATGCTTGTGCTTGGATCATCGGCCCAGCGCTGCCTCGACCGCGCCCGGCTCATAGCCGTGCAGGGAGTAGAGCTCGTCGGACCAGGTCCAACGCTCCTGCCGTTGAGTGCCAGAGCACTCAAGGTATTTCCTCTCGTCCAGGGGCAGCTCAGCGGTCCGGGGAAGTCGGACCGGGCCGAAGGCTGTCGTGGTCTGCGATGGACCGGCGGGTCATCGGCGTGACTCGTCGAAGATGGTAGTCACGTGTCGCTCCGGGTGTGAGCCCACGAGGAGGCACCTCACCAAGAACGCACGCGCGGCCTGGCGACTACCGCAGCACGCACCTCGACTGCGGCTGGTGGGTCTCAGCTGACCCCGCCGCCCCGGCCGTCGTGACCAGTTGACGTACTCCTGACCGGGCCCGGCGGGCTGCCGTGTCTTCTCGACGTGCTCGTCGTGGAGGATGTCGCGGAATTGCAGGAAGCTGTAAAAGATCATCGCGCCCGCCACCACCGCCGAGACCATGAGTGACGTCCCGGTGCCCCACCCCCCGGGCAGCCACCAACGCGACGCCAACGGCCGCCACGATGGCGGTGCGGGTTGCAGCCCCCACAGCACCCCGGCGGCCGCCAGCGCGAGGACGGCCGTAGCCGACATCAGGATCCGTGGCCACGAGGAGACGCCGTCCGCCGCGGTGTGCGACGCAGCCATCTTGACCGGCTCGAGGCGCCGGTCGCGGAATCACTGGTGGTGGGGGCATCTCGGCGAGGCCCGGCGTCACGGCTATGGCCACCTCACCGCTCGCCCCTCCGCCGCCGCGTCGGTCGGTGCGACGTGCGCATGAGAGCCGCAGACCACGTGGTCTGCGGCTCTCGTGCGGTTGCGGGTCAGGCGGGTCTATCAGCGACCCAGCCCGGTCTTGTCGACCTTGCGGTGGAACCGCATGCCGGCCAGGCCACCCACGATCGCGCCCAGGAGCGTGGCCGCGAGGACCGCGACCAGGGCGATGATGCCGCCGGTGGTGAGGTCGCCCTCGCTGACCGGGATGCGCGGGAAGCTGTTGAGCTGCGAGAGCACGTTGTACTTCGCTCCGAACACGGCCCCCAGCACGGCCACCACGATCGCGACCACGATGGCCCAGACCCACACGGCGATGCCCTGCTTGATGCCGTCAAAGCGCGCCATGCGGGCGGCCACGTAGCCACCGCAGTAGTACGCCACGAACAGCACGACCAGCAGGACGATGCCGCTGACGATACCGATCGTGTCCGCCGAAGCCTTCGCGCTGCTGGCGCTCGTAGCTCCAGTGGAGAGCCCGACGGCAGCACCGGCGGCCGTCGCGATGGCCGTGAGCAGCACGCCCACGCCGACGGCGGTCAGGAAGCCGAAGAACGCCGACCCGATCTTGACGCCGCCGTGCTCGGCCTTCTCGCGAGCGACCACCTCGCGGCGGTCGGGGGGCGCGACGCCACGGTCGTGGTCGTCACGGCCGCGGTAGTCACGGTCACCACGGTCGCGGTCGCCACGGTCGCGGTCGCCACGGTCGCGGTCGCCACGGTCGCGGTCGCCACGGTCGCGGTCGCCACGGTCGCGGTCGCCACGGTCGTGGTCGTCACGACCCGGGTGGCCGGGGTCCCGGTCGGCGCCGAGGGCGTGTGCCCCGTCGTCGGACGAGCGGCCCGTCGTACCGCGGTTGCCGTCCCTCATCGACGCTCACCGGTGCTGCCCGGGGTGCCGTCGGTGTCGGCGTCAATCTGCTCCTTGCGGACCTGCTCGGTGACCGTCTCGTCCTCGGTGACCGTCTCCTTGCCGACGCGCACGCGCTCGACCGGCACGGTCTCCTTGTCGACGACCTGAGTTGGACATCAGTTGGACATGCCTGCTCAGAGAGCCAGAAAGGTGTCCGGAAAATGACGATGGGCCCCGCAGTGCGGGGCCCATCTGTGGTGTCCGAGGGGGACTTGAACACCCTGAACCACCACAGATTCCCCGCCTGAGGGCGACGAAATAGCCGCTATCTTGTGACTACCTCCGACATCCAAGGGATCCCCGGGGTGCTGCCGGGACCTCCAGGGGACCACAGGTGGGACATGGAATCCAGGCTGAGCGGCGTCCGACCGGGGGTTCACGCACTGCCGGGTAGCGCGTGCTGCAACCTCGACAGACCCCACGCTAGTTGTCGTCAACCTTTGCCGATAAGGGCGAGTCGGTGGTCAGCGGCAATCAACCCACCGAGCGGTGTACGACCGCGACGCACGCGCGGCCCCAACTCTGCACAGGGCAGCACCAACCGGCTACGACCCGAGACGTGGCCACCGAGCGCCACCAAATCGTCACTGAGTAGCACCGTGCGGCCGGTTGATGTTGAAGGTGCGGTTCACATGGTCAGGTGCGGCGTCCGGGGGTGTGGGGCCTACCGGCGCGCCCAGGGACGCCAGATCTGTTGGAACGGAGGACCCGGGCTGGCCGGGGACCAGGTCGAACCGCCGTCGGTGTAGAACCAGCCTTCCTCGAAGGCCAGGCCTGAAACGGACGCGTCCTCGTTCTCCCTGCGGAACTCTGCGAATCCGCGAGTTGCGGCCCACACCGCGGACTCCGCCTGCTGGACGAAGTCGTCTACGTCAGAGTCCGAGGGCGGCGCCACAGCACACTCGTCGCAGCAAGGAACCCGCTCGGAACCCACCTCACCGAACTTCAGCGTCACGCCGGTGCCGGTGAAGAACTCGTGACGGATCACGACGAGCGTCGCAGCTTGAGGTGAGCGGGGTTGTACGGCAAACGACATGACCGGCGTGGGGTTGGGAAACCTGAGGTCCCCATCGGCAGGACGCTGCAGTTCCTCGGTAGTGGCCTCCCGAACCTGGCAGACAAAGCGGTTTTCAAGTCGTTCAGCGGTTCTCGACCCAGCCCGCGAGAGTGGTGGTCGCTGCACGTACCTGCGCTTCGAATCCCGTCTCAGACATCTCGGCAATCTTCTCCCCGGGGTTGCGTGGGTGGCGACCGGGCCTCCGGAGGCGGGTGCCATCCCCACCGCAAGCTCCGCTCCGTGCTTGTGAGCTGCGGTCGGTGACACGCCACCCGGCCACGCAGACTCGGTCGACGAGCTCGCGGAACCAGCGGCAGTCGCCGGCATCAACGGCACCGGCTAGTCAGCGGCCTCCGGGCTGGGCGTTGCTGAGCTGCAAAACCTGCACCCGGACATGTCGAACGGTTCACCGCTGCCAACCAAGCACACCTGGACGCGACGCGGGGCCGCTGCTCGCATGCCGGGGAGGTCGCGGAGGCCGTTCCGGTCCTCGAGCGCGGGCGATACCTACACCCGTCACACCTCAAAAGCCCGCTGGTCGGTGCCGAGGTGACGTCCGTGCCGAAGGACCGGAAATCGGACGTGGCCCGTGTAGAAACCCATGGGGTGGAACTCGCCACTACTGGCGAGGAAGTGGACCGCCTCCTCCACCGCGGATGCGAACAGTTCGTCGATCTCGTCCTGAACGCCCATCGGGGTCACGTTGCGCCGGGAGTCCACAGCGGCAGCCTGACACGGCCGCGATCCGGTGCGCGATCATTTCTCGGCGCTCCCGGAGTTGACGCCGCGGGCACTGTCGCGAGTGCACTCCCCGCGTCGCGACGTACGTCCGAGCGGGTGCTATCCCGTGTGGTCGACGTCAAAGATGCGGATCAGCTCGTCGCGCCTACACGACGAGGGCACGGTCATCCGTTCGATTGCCGACAGGCCCGTGTACTTGCCGAAGGACACGTCGTCTCCCAGGTGCAGCTCGGTCGTCCGCTGGCCGTCCTCGGTGACCTCCAACCACGGAGCAGGGCCCTCCACACCGACGCGAGTCGCCTGCGGCCACAACACCGTGCGCACTGTCCCGTCTGTGCCAAGAACCCCGATACACCCCGACGAGTCCAGGACGATGGTGCCCCCGTCGGCGTCGTGGAAGGCGCTGGGTTGGGGATAGTGCCGCCCCTGCACGAGCACCCGGCCCTCACCCATGCTGACGACGTCGGTGCGCATCACCGTCCACACCGACGCTGCGGCGACCAGCGCGACCGCCATGACAGTGATGGCGAGCAGGGTCGGCGTCGAGCGTGCCCGTGTCCGCCTCGTCGGGACCTGGCCACGATCCACTCGCCGGGGCCGACTCGGCGAGACATCGGCCGTACGGCGGTCCTCAGTCATGACGCGCCGCGTGCAGGGCTCGGATGGCCTCGATCGCATGGACACCCCAGTGACTCTTGAACGTGAAGCGCCACTCCCACACCACATCGGCCATAGGCGCGCCCGAAGCAAGGATCTGCAAGCCGCCTCTCAGGTCCGCGCCAGATGTCAGCCAGGTCGTCCGCGACCCACCAATACACGACCTCGGGAGGCTCCGGAGCAGCCTGGACCGCGATCGTCGTCCAGTACCCGTAGGCCTCGGTCCCCAGGACGTCGTTGATCGCCGCGAACCGCTCGGACCACGCGTCGTGACCCGTGTCCCAGGCCTCGACGTCCGTCCGCGGTTCAAGGGCCGGCAGCTCGGCCGCCCCGAGCAGTAACCGTGGGAGCAGCGACAGCATCCGACCGATCAAGTCCTCGGCTCCGTGCTCGTGCACGTGATCGATGACCTGGCAGCACGACTCGGCCGTCTCGCGGAAGACTTCGACGGGGTCCGGAGCACAGCGCACTCATGGATCGTGCAGCACGGTCGACCCGTGCGGCCTCGCCCGCCGCCCTAGCGTGGCCACATGACGTTCGAAGAGCTGCAGGCGGTTGCCACGACGGTAACCGTGCCCGGTGCGCCGCTCACCCTGAAACTGGGCTGGCACCACGACGCGCCAGGCGAGGAGCAGCGGGTCAGCTGGACATTCGACGACCCGTTCAGCGAGGACGGCGAGGTGCTTGTGGGCACCACCGCCGTGCGCGGGAGCCACGAGGAGGTCTGGCGTCAGGTGCAGCTCGACTCAGCCTGGGTCTTCGTGCTGCACGTTGACGGCGACTGGGTGCCCGGCGTCCCCGTCGTGCGGCGTCGGTGGGGAGCGGACGAGGCCTGGGCGGCGCTACTGCGCCACCTCGGCAGCAACGGAGGCGAGGTGGTGGTGGACGGCGACCAGGTCCGCGGCCGCCACCTGACCCTGCGCGGGGTCACGCCCGAGTCGCTCGCGGCCCTCCTCAACGACGTGACCGACGTGGAACCACTCGAGGCCGAGGACCCCGACTGGGGCGTCGTCCCGGCCGGGGAGATCGAGGGCGACGACCTGCCCACGTGGCTCCGCGACGAGCTGGACTTCGGCTTCGGCGACGTAGCGGCACTCAGGTTGGCCCACGGTCGTCTGCAGCCGGACCCACTGCAGCCCTAGCCGAACCGGCCGATGCGACAGCCACTCCCCCATCTCGCGTGGTGGGTGGACGGGGGTCAGCCTCCACCCGCTGCGTCGGCGTCGTTTCCGGCCAACTACGTAGTGGTGGCGCCCGCACGTTAGGTGCTGCATTGCACCCACGCCCGCAGTCCGCCTGCCGAGCTCGGGGACCATGGCTGGCTCACCCCGGACCAGTCAGACGGCGGCTCAGGATCACGGGCACCTCAAGGCCGGGTTCTGCACAGCTCGCAGGCCAATCCCCCACGTGCGGCGCGTTGAGCGCATCTGGATACGCCCCGACCGCCTCGAGGCGTGGATGCGACCCCAAGAGGTCGCTGAACCAAGACGACCTGCCGCGAGCCCTAGAGTCAGTACGTGGCGGCCCTCGACCCTGCGGTGACACCGACTGAGAACCTGCTGTCGGCCGTCTCCAAGCCCCGAGATGCGAACGACCTGCTGGCGAAGCCCGCACAGGCCGAGCGCGCGATGTGGCTGTGCTGTTGCTACCAGGATGAAGACACACCGACCTGGGTTCTGTTCCAGACCCTCGACGGTGGGTTGACCTGGTGCCGACTGCCGGACAGGACGATGAGGACGAACTCGTTAAGGACCTGGTGTGCGATGCCCTGCATGTGCAGCGGGTCGGATGCGGGTGCGGAGCGCGTCCGGCGACCTCCTCGATCAGCCTCGGGAGAAGGGCAAGTCGCGGTGCCATTTCGGCAGTGCGGTTCGCCGGTCCCGGCGCACACTGGACCGGCAGCGCCGGCTGGCGCTCCCAATGTGACGAAAGCGTGGCGGACCCTACCGGGCCGAGACGCCAGAAGCGGGGTGGGTGTGATGTCGGGTGAGCTCATCGCTTCGTGCACCGTGCTGGAGTCGCCGGGTCGCAGGCCGCAGCTGTGCCTTGGGGCAGTGCTGTCGTCGCGCCCACCGCAAGGAGGCGGGCCGGAGGTCGCGAACTGGGACTGGTCGGAGGTGCCGCAGAAGCAGACGGCTAGAGGCTCGACGTGGGGCGAGTACACGGTTGTCGGCACCTACAGCGAAGGCGTGTTCACGCTGACCCGCCCGCCGGTGCCGCTGGGGCCCCAGGTTCTCGAGGAGGAGGAGGAGGAGGTGCCGTGGACGGCCAGCTCAGTCCCGAAGCCGTCGGGCTACGACATCGCTGAACTCCACCGCATCGCCCGCACGGTCGTCGAGCTTCCGGGCGCGCTGCTCGCGGGGCCTGAGGACGGTTACGTGGAGCTGCTGGTCGTCTACGACGACGGCACGCTCCAGCGCGAGCTCGACGAGCGGTATCCGGGCGGCGCGGTCCGCGTGTTCTCGGTGTTGCAGCCGTACCAGCCGACCTGAGCGTCCGCGTCGCTTCGAGCCGTGTGGGTGGCCCGACTCCGGGCGGTGGCGGCGTTCACCGCGCCCGCGCGACGACCGCCGCGGCGACTAGCACCGTCGGGGTAGACGTTGGTGACGACCGCTGCGCCGGAGGCGATGAGCTCGTTGCCGTTGCGCCGTTTCACCCGCGCCGGCGAGAGTTGCGTCGGCAGTTCTCGTCTCTCTCGCGGGCTCCGGCCCCAGTCGGGTCGCGGTCTACCATCGCGGGGTGAGCACGCGTGCATCTCGTTGGTCGCGGGTCGCGTCGTGCGCCGCGGCTCTGATACTCGTGAGCGCGTGCACCGGGTCGCCATCGACCGGCGACAAGGGGTATGTCGACGCCGACGACGGGATCACCCGCCTCGACGCCGCCGCTCGCCCGCAGGCCGGTGACGTCTCTGGGGAGACGCTCGAGGGCCAGCCGCTCTCACTCGACGACTACCGCGGCCGTGTCGTCGTCATCAACGTGTGGGGCTCCTGGTGCGCTGACTGCCGCGCCGAAGCCCCCCTGCTGCAGGACGCGGCCCGCGATCTGGCAGGCGATGACGTCGCGTTCGTCGGCATCAACACCCGCGACTCGGGCCAGGCGCAAGCTCTGGCGTTCCAGCGCCGCTACGACGTGTCCTACCCCTCGCTGTTCGACCCCTCGGGCCGCACCCTGCTCGCCTTCCGCGGAAGGGTGAACCCTGCCGCCATCCCCAGCACGGTCATCCTCGACGAGCAGGGCAAGGTGGCGGCGACCATCATCGGCGAGGTCAGGGGCCGCCGCACTCTGGCTGGTCTCATCGAGGACGTTCGCTCGTGACGGTGCTAGCACTCGGTGACTGGTTCCGCGATCAGGCGTTCTCGGGCTCTCTGGTGTTGGCGGCTCCGGTGGCCGCCGTCGCCGGCCTGGTCTCGTTCTTCTCCCCCTGTGTGGTTCCGCTGCTGCCCGGCTATCTGTCCTATGCCACCGGCATGTGCGGCGCCGACCTCGCCGACCTCTCCGAGGGCCGGCGCGGGCGCATGCTGACCGGGGCCAGCCTGTTCGTCCTTGGGTTCTCGTTCGTCTTCGTGTCGTTCGGCGCGATCTTCGGTGGCCTCGGGGACTTCTTGTTCGACTACCAACGCCCCATCACGCTCGGGCTGGGTGCGCTGACCATCGTGCTCGGCCTGGTCTTCCTGGGCGCGCTGCCCTTGTTCCAGCGCGACGTTCGCGTGCACCGGGTCCCGGCCGTGGGGCTGGCCGCGGCGCCTCTGCTTGGTGTCCTGTTCGGCCTCGGCTGGACCCCATGCATCGGTCCGACCCTGATGGCAGTGCTGTCGCTGTCGGCGCAGGAGGCCACAGCTGGCCGTGGAGCTCTCCTCACATCTTTCTACTGCCTGGGCCTGGGGGTGCCGTTCATCCTCGCGGCCTTGGCGTACCGGCGCATGCTCGGCACTGTCGGGTGGGTCCGACGGCACCAGCGAAGCGTCACCGCCATCGGCGGCGCGATGCTTGTTGCCGTGGGTGTGCTGCTCATGACGGGGTTGTGGCCCGAACTCGTAGATGCAATGCGCACCCTGCTTCCGGTGGTCACCGCACCGGTCTAGCCGTCCCGGCTTTGGCGCGAAGGCGACTGACGCGGGAGCGACGGCGCGCGTCGGGTCTGGTCCACGCCCTCCCATCGGCGCCCGGAACCAGCCCGCCCGCTGACGGACTCGCGAGACATGATGTGACCGTGCTTGGCCTCACTCCGTCTTCAACTGCGAGAGCTTCTGCTCGTCTGCCGTCCGTGCGTCGACCCCGAACGCGAGGGTCAGCGGTCGGCGCCGGGGTTTCCTGTCGACGACGCCAGAGCCTCGTCGTCGTCTTCCTACTGGTTGCTGCCGGTGCCCTCCAGAGTTGCTCACCGGCGGAGCGGACATCCACACCACCAGACGGACAGGCCCCCGTGCTCGGGTGGCGCACGGTCAGTCCTGTTCCCGTGCCCGAACTCGCATCAACGACGCGAGCGAGGCTCCGCGACGAACGCCTTCCGCCGAACGAGACCCGGGCGACGGCACCCACCCTGATCAACATCTGGGCCGGATGGTGCGGACCATGCGTCGATGAGCTGCCGCTGCTTCAGCGCGTCGCCGAGCGCGGCGAAGTCAGGATTGTGGGTGTCAGCCGCGACGTTCGTGAAGCGGTGGCACGGGACTCTCTACGCACAGCCGGGGTGACCTACGCCAACTGGTTCGACCCCGATGGCCAGTTCACCCGTGCTGCCCAGTCGGTCATCCCTGCCAACGGAGTACCAGCAACAGCGTTGGTCGTGGACGAACAGATCGTGGCGGTGCATCTGGGGCCGTTCGAGTCCATGAAGGACGTTGCCGCCTACCGGCGGTTCGACTAAACCCGTGCCCGACGAGTGCTCCCGCGCCCGACATCCCTTCGCCGCGCGGCGGATGTCATCTGAGCTGGCAGACGACCTTGGTCCAGGCCGTGTGTCCTGCGGTGACGCGGACAGGTCGAGGTGCTTCGCATACTGCGCCGTCGAGCTGGTGCTCGGGGCTGGTCGCTGTGACCAGGTAGACACCCGGTTCCAGGTCGGCACGGAACCGTCCTGCCTCGGACGCGGTAGTGGTCGTCTTGCCGGCGCTGCGGAACATGACTGCCCCGCCTGCGTGTGAACGCGCAGAGTCCGCTGCGGGGCCTCTAACGAAGACGACCTTGCCGATGATCGAGCCCGCGACAGATCCAGTCGCCGGATCCTCGCCTGCGCCGCTCAGAGCGGCCGAGGCCTGGTCGGGCCGCTGTGCGCTGCACCCGGTGAGGACCGCGGCGGCAACGAGTGCATGCAGCGGCATCAGGGCCAGTGGTCTCAAGCGGGCACCCGGGCGCACATCGGCAGGATCCCTCAACAGGGGCCGAGAGCGGAAGGCGTCGCGCTCCCGACCCGGTCGCTACCGGGTTCTGTCGCGCTCGCCGATACGGGTGCCGTGGCTGAGGGTCTCGGGGTCACAGCCCTTCCCATTCGGGTAGCGCTTGTCGAACTCGAACGACTCGCGGCGCTGCACGACCTGTGCGCCGGTGCCCGACTCACCTGTGACCCTCAGGCGCGTTGCGGCGTCGGCGTCCCAGTCCTCCTCGAGAGAACTCAGGGCGACGGTGTACGTGTCGGCGTCGAGGGTGACGGCCGGGCTGGATGGAGAGGTAGGGCCCGCTCGGGGTGGCGGTCGGGAACGTGATGTCGCCGCACACCTCGGCCTGACACAGCTCGACGTGGAGCGTGGTCAGATCGGCGCGCACCTCGGGTGCGACGTCGAGCGCGATGAGGTCGATGCCGCCGACCTGGGTGCACGCCTGGCCCTGACCGGCGCAGCCCGACATGAGCACGACGGCGAGCAGTGCACCGACAAACGTTGGGGCGGCGGGGCGTCCGCCGAGCGGCACGGTCGGCATGGTTGGCCGCCGCTGCTGGCGCATTCGGAGCCGGGGGGTCACGACGTCATGGTGCCCGAGGTTGGTTGCGGGCAATCGACCATGAGATGGCCAGCCAACCGGTCGGATCCTGCCCGCGGTCGCCCAACCCGGAAGAGTCGCGCGAGATGCCGGCGCGGGTGCGACGATGCGGCGCGTGAGCGACGCCCTGGACCGTGCACGCGCCGACCTCGTAGACGGTCGCGCGTGGAAGGCACGCGACCGGCTCACCGGTCTGCTCACCAGGATCGACGACGAGGTGCTCAACCTGCTCGCTCAGGCGAATTGCGAGATGGGTGACCTGTCCGCGGCCGGTGGCCTGTGGTTCGTCACCGGCCGCAACGACGAACGGTCGCGCGAGGCGGTCGCGGCGTGGCGCGAGCGGCACGGGAACGCGCAAGCGCGCCGGCGGAGCCTGCCCAGGCCGGTGCGGACGACGCCGCCCTCACCTCAGGTCCGCGAGCTCCGGCGGGCCGCGATGGAGCACCCGACGACCGGGGCGGACGGCTTGGACGCGGCGGAGAAGGCTTCCTGCAGCGGGTGCAGCCTCCTGGCCGCGACGATGGTGGTCTTGGTCGTGGTCTTGGCCACCATCGGCGGCGTCACCGTGGTCAACTCGCTGACCGGCTGACCGGCTGACCGGACGACCGGCTGGCTGCCAGCACCGGACCCGCCGAGTCATGCACGGCGGCGTGCAGGCCACTACACTCAAACCGCTGTCGCCGGCCTCTGACAAAGGCACGCGGTGACTAGCGGCGGTAGAGCCGTCGAGCGTCGCGGACCTCTGGTGCCGCACCTCGGTGCGCACGTTGATGGCGCGCGATGCGTGTAGGACGAGTGACCCGGCAGCGGCCTCGGGCACCATCGCGACATGAACTCAGCCCAGACCTCTGGCGATGCAACCGCGACGCAGCAACGCCTGTGCGACCTCTCCGAGCCGGGGACGGTCTCGGCGCTCCTTGCTGGCGCAACTGCGAGCACGCTGGGGTTCCTGTTCTGGCTGGTCGTGCTGCTGGGAAACTGGGCCGAGCCTGGATGCACCCTCCCGGAACCCATCGAGGACAACGCGGCGTACTGCGCCATCAACGGCGACGACTACGTACGCGCGCTACCTGCCGCCGCGGTCACCCTGATGTGCGTCGCCTTCACCGTCTGGGTGTGCGTGCGTGTCGTGCGCCGGACCCGTGCGCATGGCGGCTCGGTGCGTGGGGTCCTCTGGCGGGTCGCGCTCCTGGTCGGGGGGCCCGTGGTCGCGATCTTCGTGATGCTGGCCGTCGCGGCCGCACCGCTGCTACGCGAAAGCATCTAGGTCACAGCACGCGCGGGTTCGCGGTGCCGACACTGCCCCCAGCCCACCCTGGATCTGAATACGAGCACCGATGTCCGTCGCACCGGCGTGGCGGCAACCTGGAGGTGTGATGGAACGCGACCACACCTGGGCCGCCACGACGTCGAGCCCGTTCAGGTGGGGTTGGCCCCTGCTGGTGCTAGCTGCGGCAGCCATGTGGGCCGCCTCTGGGTGTGCGGTCGCGCCGCTCTCGGACCCGGCCGAGTCGGGGCGGCTCGGGCTCACGATCAACGAAGCAGGAGAGCCCGTGTTCGTGTTGCACGTGTGCTCGCTGCCGATCAACACGATCAGCGCGGCCGCGATACCCGACGACGAGATGGCCGCTTGGCCGATCACCGACTACATCGCCAACCGGTCGCTGGAGGCCGGCATCCACGAGATCAACCCGGCCCGGCCGCCGTCGGGATGGCAGATCGGACGCATCCAGCGCTTCGACGACCCCGCCCAGCTGTACGCACTCGACGCGGCCGACCCCGGCAGCACCGGGTTCGTCTCGGGCTTGCGTCCCACGGGCGCCCAGGTCGCGGCGCTGCGCCTCGGTCAGGTGCTCATCGGCATCGATGGTGAGACCGGCGCACGCTCAGTCACCCGCAGCGCGTTCGAGGCCGAAGCCTGCGACGACCCCAGCCGGCGTCTCTGACTCCGGCCCAAAGAGCCGGAGTTCCACGCGTCGGGGTACAGAGGTCTACGCGGTCGGCGGCATCTGGCCGACCGAACCCCGGCCGACGCGGGCGACGCTCGCCGCCCCGTCGCGGCCCTGGACGCTCCGGGCGCCGTGATGGTGCTGTGCCGCGAGGTCGCCTCGAGCACACCCGAGCGCCGCAGATCCTTCCTCGCCCACGGTGCCACCGGGCTCCTGACAGGCGACCGGTCGCCCACCTGACGCTCGGTGTCTCGTCCGCTGCCGGAGGAGGGCGAGTGAGTGTGCGGCGGCGGGCAGGTGGGGCACCATCTCGGTCATGGACGACACGACGCGAGCTCCAGAGTTGCGGCGGTCTGCGTCGGCAGCAGCTGCGGCGGTGCTGGTCGTGGGCATGGCTGGCGGCGTGCTGTTGATGCTCGCCGAGCTGGTGGCAGCCGCGCCGCTCGCAGCGGCGGGCGTCGCCCTTGTCGTGGTGTCGTGCGTGGGCGCTGCGGGGTTGACGGTGCGGGACTCGCGCCGATCCGGGCGGTCGGTTCCGCGTGCGTTCGGCGACTCGGTGCGCGCGTTCGGGCGCTGGTTCGTGTTTCTCGCCTAAGGCCACGGCACGGCGGCCGCAGCGGGGCCGTTCGATGTTCGCCGTGGAAGGTAGCGACGACGAGCCGGGGCATGGTCTGCGACCACGCCAATCGCAGGGGTCTGCATGTGGCTGGTCTGAGCGGGTGCGTGCGAACATGCTGCCCGTGTTCGACGAGTCTCGGATCGTGCTCATGGGTGACCCGCGCGTCACCGGCATCGCGGTCCGCGACGACGGCTCCGACCTCGTCCCCGCACCCCCAGGTGTGCGCCTCGCCGCCCGCAAGGCCGACCCGGCGGGCGCGTTCCGGCTACTCCGGCGTCCGGTAGCCGACAGGCTCGAGTTCGCAGCCGCCGCGCTCCCGGCAGGGCTGCATTTACGTCTGGTCGAGGCGTACCGGCCGCCGGAACGCCAGGAGCTGTACTTCACCACCTACCGCGAAAAGCTTCGCGCGGCCGACCCCACGCACGGTGAGGAGACCTTGGACCGGCTGGCGAGCAGGTTCGTCGCTCCGCCGGCGTTCGCGCCGCACGTCGCGGGTGCTGCGGTCGACGTCACGCTCGTTGACGACGCCGGCGTCGAGCTGGACCTCGGGTGCCCGGTCGATGCGAACCCTGAAGTCAGCGGCGGCACCTGCTACACCTACCACCCCGCCGTGACCGGGCCTGCGGCCGCGCACCGCCGGGTGTTGATCGAGGCGATGACGGCGGCTGGGTTCGTGAACTATCCGACCGAGTGGTGGCACTGGTCGCACGGCGACCGGTACTGGGCCTTCGTCACGGGCCACGACCATGCGACCCACGGCCCGCCAGAGACGGGTCTCTGAGACGGCGCTCATGGCCGACGTTGGCGCTAGGGTGCCTCCGGGTAGGCGGGAGTCAGGTAAGCCCGGGCAGCAGAAGTAGTCACATGTGCCAGCGTCGAGCGTTGTGCTGAGCCTCGACGGCACCCCCGGGCGTTAGGCGCCTAGGCCACCATCGAGGCTCTGCTCCAGGCGACGTACCGCCTGGTGCGGGTACGGCGTTGCTCGGCTGATCCCCTGGAACCGGCGGTAGAAGTCTCCGAGGACCGCGGCGATGGGGCCGTGGCGTAGCAGAATATTCTCCAGCCTCGGTGGCGTCCCGTCTGGGAGCGTCCCCTGAGCGCATGAACGCACCAGCTCTGCGCGTTCTTGTGGTCCGCACCCGAACAGCTCTACGAGCAACCAGTTGACCAGGTGCGTCGCGGCGTAGCACCTGTCGTAGCTAGCGTGGTCGTCGAAGAAGGCGGACTCCGCAGGCGAGAGAGCGAAGTTCGAGGAGATGGCAAGGCCGTAGTCGGCGAAGAACAGCCGCCGCCCGTCGGTGAGGATGTTCTCGAAGTGGGCGTCGAAGTGCAGCAACCCGCGTGAGTTCATGAACGAGATGCCGCTGCTCAGTTCGCGTTCCACCATGTCCACAGCCCTAGCCGCGGCGACCGGGTCTGCGCCGACCTGGACGCCGAGCCAGTCGTGGAGGTTCTGCGGGATGTACTCCAGAAAGAGCACGAGGCCCGTCGTAGAACGATCCAGTCCCTCGAGCCGTCGGCGGATCGCCGGACCTCCTCCCCAGTACGCGACCGCATGTTCCACGTCGGCCAGTTCCTCAGGAGGAGGTCGACCCGGGTCCGAGAGCACGCGCCAGTGGTGCAGCAAAGGAAACCCCTCATGGACCCCCGTGGTCACCCACTCGGTCGTCAATACATGTACGGCCAGTTCGCGCCAGGCGCCGAAACCGGGGGCGCCGATGCGGCCGAGGCCGTATTGGCAGAAGTTCGGCAGGTTGAACAAGTTCGCGGTCGAGCGCATGTTGCCGGTCTGTAGCTCGAGGTCGGTGAGGCGCACGTGCTTCACGAAGACCGGGTGCCCTTCCAGCCGCGCCAACGCGGTAGCGCCGCCGATGCCACCGCCCAGCGGTGCGGCCCCAGCAAGCAGTTCACCGAGGGCCGCGTCGCTGCGGGACTTCAACGACTTCGAGACTGTTCTGTGCGCCTGCAAGCGGGCGCCGAGTGACAGGTGCGGTTCGTTCAACTCTGCCTCCTGCGATGCGTCCGACTGCACGATGCGACAGTTGCAGCCGCGGTGGTTGCGGCACCGGCTGCTGCTCGCACGATGCCATAGGTTCACGACGTCAAGGTGCCCGAGCGCGGCCGCTTGCATTCGAGGGGTACCAAGCGCCACCCCTCTCCGTCCGGATACCGCCACCCCGCTCCCAGCCAGTCCACCAAGGTCGCGTCTAGCAGCGATGCATCCACGGTGCCGCGTCGTGGAGCTGGTCGCACGGTGACCGGAACCGCCGTCCGTCACCGGCCGACGGTGTCGTACACAGTCCGGTCCGGCCGGGAAGCTGAGCGGGCACTCCGACACACCACGGGGGTGCGGGCGCCGTTCCCGGACAGCCCCGAGCTGTGGACATCTCCGGTCGCGCTACGGTCGGGTCTCACATGACGTCGAGGGTGACAGTGCTTCCGGCCGGCACGACGGTCCCGGGTTCGGGCTCGATGTTGACGGCACCGCCGAAACAGCTCGCTGTCGGCGGGCACGTGAGCCGGTTGATCTTCACCGACAGCCCGAGTGCTGTCAGCGCCGCGCGCAGCTTTGTCGCCGCATGGTCCGGAGTCCGGTACGGGACAGCCACCCGGTCCTCAGCCAACACCCTCAGCGACCCCCGGATCGCATCGACCTGCCTCAGTGGGGCGCCGTAGCCTCGGCGGCCAGCCTGGGGGCCATGCGGGATGGACACGCTGAAGTAAGCGTCGAGGTCGGGGACCCCGAAGCTCTGACCGCACACCACGGGGTCTCCGGTCGAGCAGGTCGCTGGGGTGGCGACGAGCCGGTGCCCGCCGACCTGACCGGCCGGTTCCAGACCGGCGAAGTCGATGGTTTCACCTGTGCTGACCGCGACTGCCGGTGCTGTGCGGCCTCGGCCGACGCAGGCTTGCGCAACGCGGTGCCAGCCGTCGTCACGGCGGACGCCGTTGCACCTCGCCTCGCCGTCTTCCCAGCCGTCCGGAACAGCGACAGCGACACGGCCGACACCGACCAGGCGGGTGCCCGCGGCAGGCTTTCCAACATCACCGCCGTCGACGAAGGCTCGCCCAGTTGGCGACGGTCCGGGTCCCGCGTCGGCGGCTTCTGTAGTGCTCAGGGTCGCCACGGCGACGAACCCGCCGCCCACGACGAGCACCACAGCCGCGACCCCGGCCGCGACCCCGGTGGCGACGTGGCGCTGCCGCCGCGTGGTGCGCCGTTGGATGCCGCCCATCCGTGCCCCCTCTCGCCTCTGGGTTCTCGCAGGTTAGACGCAGCCGTTCCGCCTTCGGTTCCAGATCCTCTTCGGTCAGCACGTCCCGGCGGGCACAACGGTGTCGAGCGGGACCGTCCCGCAGCGCGGCCTTGGTTCGCCACCGTGACGCGCGCAGGGCCTGCACCATCACGAACAGGCGTTCCCCAAGCGCGATGAGACCTACTGTGAGCGCCGTGAAGCGCAGCCGTACCCGAAGCCGCGACGGTGCCGTCACGGCAGCGACGGTCGTGCTGGCTGCGCTCCTGAGTGGCTGCGTCGGGTCCGGCTACGGGGCGAGCTTCGACTACCCGAGCCCGCCGCCGGTCCCGACCGAAACCCGCGTCGTCGTCGAAGACACCGGCGCGGACGACGACGACCCGATCCGGCCCGCGTCCTCGTCCTCGACACCCAGCCGGTCGCTGACGGCGTGCTCGAGGACTTCTACCGTGACGCCTACCCCAGGTCAGACGGTTGGGCGCCTGCACAGCGGCCGCACGGGGCCGGCATGTGCCTCGTGAACCGGACCGACGACGAGTTCACGCAGGTGCTCGAGGTGTACCCCCACGCCGGCTACCAGGTCGCGGGCAAGCCGGGACGCCGTCTGGTCGTCCTGAGCCGCACCGAGCAGGCACCCGAGCACCCGTGCGGACACGCACTGGCGTGGGTCGACCGCACCCTGCTCCGCTGACTGGTGCAAAGCTGCGACCGGTTGCCCGGTGCATCCAGTCGCTGGCGGCCGGGTGCGAGAGGGTCGGGTGCGCGTGTGAGCTCTCTACGAAGGGCGCTGAGCCTCGCACAAAGCGAGTCGCGTCGGCGGCAGAAGCAGCGCAACACAGCCCGGTCAGGACCGTCGCTGTTCGGGCGTGGCCGGGCGCTCCCAGATGCGTACGGTTGAGCTCGTGAACTCCTCCACACGCCGCGGCAGAAGGATCCGT
Source organism: Nocardioides aurantiacus (assembly GCF_003752505.1). Lineage (NCBI taxonomy): Bacteria > Bacillati > Actinomycetota > Actinomycetes > Propionibacteriales > Nocardioidaceae > Nocardioides > Nocardioides aurantiacus. The sequence goes on from NZ_RKHO01000001.1 coordinate 1,951,654, forward strand.
CAGGCCCTCGACAAGACCGCACCCGAGGGCACGGCCGCCCGGGTCGAGATACGGGTCGAGCATGGCCACGAAGCCGGCCCACAGGTCCGGCTGCTCATCAACGGCAAGGACCTGCTCGGCGAAGATCACTCCACCGGCAACCATCCGCGGGACCTGTTCGAGACCGGCGCCCTGCTGCCGACCGACCCGCCTCGCCGAGTCGCGCTGTACGGATGCGGGTGCGGCACCTTCGGCTGCAGCGCCCTGACCGCGCTCATCAGCCGCACCGGCGACCAGATTACCTGGAGCGACTTCTACGACTTCCACGCCGGCGAGTACGACGGACCGTTTCACGAGGACTCGACATGGCCCGACCCCGTTCACGACCCTGACGCCGACGAAGACCTGCTACCGACCCAGATGGACCTACCCAGCGTCACCTTCGAGGCCGATCAGTACCTCGAAGGAGTCCACGACGCGACGCGGGAATGGTCACAGGCCTACGGGCGCCGCAGCGACTGGGCATAGACCTTGCCCGGTCACACTGAGCACATGAGCGTCCTGCGTCCCGCCGCCGACACCACCCCTGCCGACTGGATCCTCGACACCACACTGGCCGGCGACGCACCGACTGTGCTGCGCTACGGCCCACCCGGGTTCGACGCCTACCTACGCCTAACGGTCAACGGAAATGTCCCCACCGCCATGGGGCCCGGTGCCAAGGCCCACCCGATGGAAGCCGCGCTCCAAGTGCTCGCAGCGCACACCGTGACCCCCGACGTCGCCTACGCCGGCGTCTGGCACGGGTACGGGTTCGACAACAGCCCCGCCCCGTCGGTGCCGGTGGTGCCGTTCCCGAACGCGTGGATGTACCTGTACACCGGCCCCGTCTCGACGATGCGTTACGCCCAACAGAGCGTGTGGTCCTTCCCCGACGGCACGCCGGACGCCGGCATCGACGCCGAACCAGACCTGGTGTGGCCGGCCGACTACGCGTGGTGCCTGGCGTGCGAGGTCGACGAGGAGATCGAGTTCTCGATCGGCTGCTCGAACACCGCAGCAGCAGCACTCGAGGAGGCGCTTCCCGGGCGGGTGCATCGCGTGACCTACGGTCAGGACGCTCCGTGGGAGCGTGACCGAACCCCCGCACCCGACGGCGACTCAACCACCTGACCGGCTGACCCAGTTCAGGCTGTGCCCGCGGCCGCGAGGCGCTCACCAGGGAGCACGCGCCGGCCGTAGGCTCCCGCAATGGCGGACCTGAACGGCGTGCCCTGGCCACCTGACCCGATCCAGACGACGAGGTTGCTCCTGCGCACCCCCGTTGCCGCCGACCGCGACGGTGTCATCGAGCTCCTCTGCTCACCCGTAGCGACGCGATACCTCGCAGGACCTCAGTCGCGCACGGACGTCGAACGCACCATGCCCAGCACCCCCAGCGGCAGAGTTGGCGTGTTCACCGTCGAGGCGAACGGGCGCTTCGTCGGAACGGTCTCGTTCGACCGTCGCGATGCAAGCCGCCCCGGACATGTGCGCACCGGCGGGCTCGAGGTCGAGGTCAGCTACGCCATAGTCCCCGACGAATGGGGCCACGGCTACGCCGCCGAGGCAGTCACCGCCGCCCTGGACTGGGTCGAGGGAGCCCTCCCGGGCGAACCTGTCGTGCTGTGCACGCAGACCGCGAACCTAGCCTCGATGCGGGTCGCCGAACGCGTGGGGTTCGTCGAGGTCGGGCGGTTCGAGGAGTTCGACGCCACGCAATGGCTCGGCGTCCATCGACCTGAGAGAACCTGAGCGCGAGAGCCGGCGCCCGCCGCCGCCCGCCGCAGCCGGCCCGCAGGCTGGTGCGACACGCGCAACGCCTCACCCGCCGCCGGGCCACCGAGTGCCACCATCGGCAGATGAGCAGGCCCCTGGACGCAGCAGCCCTCAGCGCGCTGTCTGAGCGCGTAGGCGACGTCGAACGCGACACCGTCATCGCCGACCTCAACGGCCACCACGCCCACGGGCGCCTGACCGCCGACGAGCTCGACCGGCGCCAGTCGCTCGCACTGAGCGCCGTCACCAGGTACGACCTGCTCCAGCTCACCTCCGATCTGCCGCAGACCCGCACCCCTTCCCGAGGCGGCGCCCCCGCCGGGGCGGCAGCACCGCAGGTAGCTGCGGTCGCACGCCGAGTCAGCATCGCCGCGGTAACCGCGTCACCGGTACTCGGGGCAGCGCTGTTTCTCGGGAACCTCACGCAGTACGACACCGGCGTCGAGGTCGGGTTCACCGCCACCGTCGTCGGCGGCGCCATCGGGTACGCCACCCACGCCGTCCGCGACCGCATCCGCCGCCAATAGCCGCGAGTCGGCTGCGCAAGGAAGCTGGGAGCGACCCGGCCCCCTACAGGTGCGCCAACGAACGTGCCCACGCCACCTCACGGTCCAGCTGGCCAGTGCGGGTGAACAGCCGAACCTGGTGCGTCTCACCCAGGGCCCCTGTCAGAAGCTCGGTGGTGGTCAGCTCGAAGCCCAGTTGCTGCCAGAACGCGCCCGAGCGCCGCGAGAACAGCCATGCGCGAGACGCGCCGGCGCCGGCCGCCTGCGCCATCGCGAACCTCGCCAGCTGCGACCCGACACCCGAACCGCGCAGCCCCGGCGCCACCGCGACGCTCCTCACCAGCGCATGCCGGCGGTCGCGGCTCAGCTCGAATCCGGTACTCCCACAGACGCCACCCTCCGCGTCACGCTCCACCCACAGGTGAAGACCCGGCGCATCAAGACCCGCCAACGTGAGATCGGCAACCCCCAAGAACACCTCGACCTCGGCGGAGTCCGAGGCACGCAGCCGACGCAACGACACCCACCCATCATCTGCCCCACTTAGCCAGCTCCGCGACCGAACCCCGCCCGACCGAACCGTCCAAACCGCACTGCCAGAGAACAACGACGGCGGCACAATGACAGATGTGCCCACCCCCGAACCACGGCCGCGACACCCGCCCGGCCCCGGACACCCCATCGCCGACGCACCCGAACCGCCCCCGGCGAAGGGGCCCGACCTGATCGCCCGACTCTGCCTCGGACTGGCCCTCGCCGGACCCCTCATCGGCCTCGTCGGGTTCGTCGCGCTCAACGAAAGCCAGGCGCTGACGCTGAGCCGCGTCGTCACCGGTGCCGCACTCCTGCTCTGGCTCGCCACCAAGGTCGTCCGCCGCCGACGACTCACCGCCGCGGACCCACCACGATGACAGCGAACCGACCCACCGCGACGCACCAGACTGCCTACCTCGACGTGCGTGCGCTCCCATGGCGCCCCCGAGCACGCGTCATGAAAGCCGACACGCTCCGCGACCTCGACCCGACCGACGTCTCCGAAGACATCGCCGGGCTCCTCATCGGCCTCGCGGTCTGGCTCGTCATCATCATCACCGCACCCATCCTCGTGCTCGTCCTCGCCGCGATCTGGTGCTCCAAGTCGGCGGTTAGCTGCTCGAGCTCGGTCTCGGTCGCCTGCACGTCCGCGATGACCGCGTCGAGTTCGGCGAGGTCGACCGCGAACAGTCCGTCGTCGGTCATCGCCCACTCACCCCAACCTGTCGATCAGCTTGGCTGAGACCGTGTTCAGATGCTGCTGAGAGGAGTCGTCGGCAGCGACGTAGTCACGCTGCGTGGCCTCGAGGAGTTCGCGCATCGACCGCAGACCGGTCAGGACCTCGCCCGCGGCGTTCTTCCACTCATCCCAGCCGTCCACAAACGCGTTAGCCGCGACCCCCGACCAACCACCGGCCAAGAACCCGGACACGCGGCGGCCGATGTTCGTGCGGTCGGTCTGAAGGCGGTCCGCAGCGGCATCGACGTCGGCCTTGGCTTTGTCGAGTGCCGCGTAGGTGAGGTTGAACTGCTGCACGTCATCCCCTCCGAGATCCGGATCACGATGCCGTTGTTCTTCCCGGACACCGCACCCGCTAATCCTGTTCGCCGGGCAGTGGCCACCTTCCGCCACGGGCAGCGAACACCGTGTGCGCCGACGTGCCGCCCCAGGGCATTGACGTCAGGCGTCGAGGCCGTCGGACCAGTCGTCGAACGCGGACATGAACTCCTCGAAGAATCCGTACCAGACGCTGTGTCCAGCCCCGCGGACAGCTCGGGTTGAAAGCCCGTGCATTCGCAGAGCCTGCAGCTCCTCATCTGACACGTGGTCGCTGGGGTCGGCGTGGATCAGCAACGACGGGACCGATACGTCCGGTGGTCCAACAGACCAGTGCGGCGTCTGCACATTTACCGCCACTGCCGTGCCCACGTCGAACCGCCGAGCCGCCTCCGCCTCCACCTGCCAGTCCATCGGCTTCCACCACGGCCGGGTCCTGCTCAGCCACTCCACGGTCCGCGTTCGCTTCATGTCCTCAAACGCTGCGCGAAGCGACGCCGCGTCAAGTCCGCCGCCTGAAGGAGCCGTGCGCTGAAACCCGACGTCCACGTACACCGCCCGACGAGGCGCGAGAGCCTCGCGCCCCACCGCGGCAACCAGGGCACCGAGGGAGTGTCCAAGCACCAGCTCCGGTGCATGCGGCACCGACGCGATCACAGCATCCGCGAGCGCATGCAGGCCGCCCTCGAGGCACGGGCCGGACAACCCGTGCCCGGGTAGGTCGACCGCTACGGCCCGGTAACCGCGCTCGGCGAGTGCGGGGCCGACCTCCCAGAACTGGCGCGATTCCCCGAACATGCCGTGGAGCAACACCGCCACCTGATCTCCCGAACCCCACGAGCGGGTGTGCAGGCGCATGCTCACAACCCGACTGTGACGGACGCACGCCGGATACGAAACCCTGGGCGCGCGACCAACTCGGTGCTCCATCCCTCATTCCCGCTCCAGACGGAACGGGCTCGCCGCCATCCCGAGGGCCACGCACGCGAACACCGCTGCGGCCGCCTACAACGTGCTCACCAGACCAGCGCTGTCCGCGACCCACCCGGCAACGGGCGCCACGACCACCGTCACCGCCCGGTTCAGCGACCGCACCGGGGTCGTGGCCTCGACCGCATCGCCGGTGCTCGCGACCGGCTGATGGATGGGCTACCTGAATCAGTACGCCCAAGGCGTCGAGGTCGGGTTCGCCGCCATCGCCACCGCCGCCGCCACCGTCGTCGGCGGCGTCGTCGGGTACCTCACCCACGCCGTCAGCGGCTGGCTCCGACGCCGCCACTAGGACCCGCGAACTCCCGTCCACCAGGACACGACCCAGTCCGTCCGGTCACGCCCCGGGCACACGCTCCTACCGACCCGCCGACAGCGTGCCCAGCCCAGGGCTGCCCAGCGCCGGCGGGTGCGACAGTGACCCGATGACACCCACAAGCCTGATCGACCTCGCCCTGGAGGTGCAACGCCTGCCGTACCGGTGGCCGGCGCCACCAGACGCGGCCAGCACCGAGCGGGCCGGCGCAGGCACATGCGCGGGCAAGCACGCCCTCCTCGCGCAACGCCTCGACGCGCTCGGCATCTCCAGCGTCCCGCTGCTCGTCGTCGGCCCGCTCGCACCACCCCTGTGGCCCGATCTCGTCGCCGCAGCCGGCGGTCTGGTGGAGGTTCACGAGTGCCTCACCGTCCTCACCAGCTGGGCAGGCCCGCTGATCGTTGACGTGACCTGGCACCCGGCCGCGGTCGCCGCCGGACTCCCCGGCCTCGACCCCGACTGGGACGGGCACAGCGACACCCCCACTGCGGTCACGCCCCACGGCCCCGGGTGGGCTGTCGACCGTCTTCATCTGCGCGAACGGAAGGAGCGGCTTCGCGGCAGGTTGTACGGGGACGGCCAGCGGGAACGTCGCGACCAGATCCTGGCCGAGATCGCGCGCCGAGCCAGCGAGCTCTGAGACCTACGCGTCTCGGTCTCGTTGTTGGGCGCAGCGGTCTGCGCAACACCTTGGTGCGCTGCGCACACGCGCCGACTGGCCGGTGCAGGGGCGGCCGATGTGCGCCCGGCGTCTGCACTTCCCCAGCTCACCGGGTCCAACGAACTGCACCCGCACCCATGCCGGCAAGCTCGTCATCCAGGTTGTACAACTCGCACGAGACCAAGGACAAGCAGCCGCAGCCAATACAGCCGTCGAGCGAGTCCCGAAGCCGGTGCAACCGGTCAAGCCGCGCATCGAGGTCGGTGCGCCACCGCTGGGCCAGCCGCGCCCAGTCAGCCTTGGTGGGCGTTCGTCCCTCCGGTAGGGACGTGAGCGCCTCGGCGATGTCACTCAAGGCGATGCCGACGCTGCTGGAGACACGGATGAACGCGACGCGTCGTAAGACGTCGCGGTGGTATCGGCGCTGGTTACCCGCGGTACGCGTGCTGGCGATGAGGCCTTCACGCTCGTAGAAGTGGAGGGTCGAGACGTTGACCCCGGCACGCTCAGCGACTTGCCCGGGCGTCAGATCGCGACGCCGAAGATTCTCGTGCGACAACATCCTGCTTCGCACCTCCCTTGACCTGAACCTTGGTTGAGGTTATCCCATGGTCGCATGACCTACGACGCCCTAGATGAGGCCTACGACCGCCTCGTGTCAACGGGCCCGGAGTTCGACGGCTGGCTGAGCAACCACGGGCCGATGGCCGCGGAGGTACTCGCGCGACACGGGCACCAGGACCGACTACCGTCCTGGCTCGACAACTACTGCCGACGTCTTGAGACGGCACCGAGTTCGTTCGGGACGATCAACGACTGGCGTGAAGCACTGGGGGACGCCCGCAGGCTCGGTGACTGGCTCACCTTCTTCACCGCCGAGCTGCGTGACCGGACCTGGCTCGAAGTGCTGCACAGCTGGTGGCCACGTTTGGTTCCAGGGATAGCTGCCGGGGCGACCCATGGCGTCATACGGGTCGGGCACGCCGTCCGAGTCCTGCGCGAGGAGGGCCGCACCGACGCACGGGTGGCCGAGCTCGCCCAGGCTCTGGGCTACTGGGCAGCCCGCTGGCAGCCAGTCCCCAGCGCCACCGGCCCCGCAGGGCACTTACGCGCAGACGCAGCGGTGGCGTCACTGCCGAGAGTCCTGCACCAGGCCGGTGGCATCAGTGCGAGGCTGGCCCAGCTGGAGCACGTCGACGGCTGGGACTCCGCACAGCGAGCCCTCGCGCCCTCCGAGGACTGGGACCGGTTCCTACGTGATGTCGTGAGCGCTGCCGTGGTGCGGTACGCGACGCACGCCCACGGCGATCCGGTGATGCTCGTCCACGCCGCAACCGCACCGAACGCGGTCCGACGGGCACTGCCGTCCTTGCCGCCCGACCTGTGGACGTCGAGCGCGTCAGCGGCCTGGTCGGCCTCCGCCGCTGTCCACGCGGCCTACGCCCCATCCACCCCAGCCACCGCCGCCGCGCCGGCTTCGCTGGAGCGGGCCACGTCAGCCGAGGTTTTCGACCGGGCCGCCGAGCACGGCGACGAGCACGTCATCAAGCTCGCTGACACCGCACTGGAGGTCCACACCTGGACCGGAGACCAACGAGCCCTCGCCGCGGTCGTCCGCGCGGTGCAGCTCATCGAACCGCTGTGAGAAGGTTCCGTCCGCCCTGCGGCAGGTCGTCCAGGAACGGACTGGCTCGCACGTGGCTTCTGCTGACAGCCCGACCCCAGCCCAACCCGAGCCTAGCCAGGGTGGAACGAGCCCGACACGACGTTGATGGCCCGTCCGTCGCGGGACGGCGTGCTCGAACACCACCCCCGGCGACTCGCACTGACAACGTCTGCGGCGCGGTTCCGACACTGGTTGCAAGCGAGCAGGTGCTCGACTTCGGACGGCAGCATGGACCCATCGTGCCGCCGCAGATATCCCACTTCTCGAGCTCGAGGCCCTCGCGAAGAACAGGCAGCACGAGGGCGCCGAAGCCGAGAACGGTTCACAGTCCGAGGGGTACGCACCGAGTTCCGTACCTCCCGGCGGCACCACCGCCGTCGCTCGGGTTCTGCGAAAGTGGGCCTGTGGTCGGCGAAGTGGTCTTGTACAAGCGGTGGGTCCTGCGTCCGGGGGTCCGGCTCGACGATGTAGTCGGCCTGGTGCGAACCCGCGTCGTGCCGCGGTACCGCGACCTATCGCCGCACGCCGTCATCGAGCTGCACGCGGTCGACGAGAGCACGGTGCTGGCCGTGCAGCGGTGGCGCAGCCGCGGCGACCTGGACACCGCGTTCTCCTCCGACCGCTTCCAGGCGTGGTGGGCCGGCTACATGCCGACGCTGCGAGCGTGGGACGAGCTCGTGGTGTTCGACGTCGAGTGGGAAGCCGAAGTGCTGGGCTGAGGCGCTGTCGCGGCTCCGGGTGTAACGCGCGAACACCTCTAGGTGCCAGCATGTTGCGAGGAGGAGCCGTGGAATCCGAGACCGACCCCGACGCCGCCTGGTGGGGGCCGTACAGCCAAGCTGTTCGCCGAGCTGCGCCTCCCACCGTCGACATCGACTCCCACGCGCAGGCGGAGCTCTGGCTCCAGATCGACGCAGCCGTCTTACGACCGAAGGCCCAGCGGTTCGGCTGGAGGACGGTTGCGGCCGGTGTCGTCGCGGCCCTCACCCTCGGTGGCGTAGGGACAGCGGCCGCGGCCGTGTGGAGCGCACACACCGGCCGGCAGGCAGCCGACGCCGAGGGCATCGAGCTCGGCGGGCCCGGTGAGCGGCTCGACCCCGCCGCACCCGACTTCGCCACCGTCCTCGAGACCACTACTGCCGACATCAGGTTCCCCGACCAGCAATCCCGGGACCGCGCCCTGGCGTGGGAGACCGACGACCTCTCCTCCGACCCCCAACCGGCGCTCGTATCGACCGGCGCAGTGCGGCTGTGGACCTCTGGGCACGCGCTGTGCGCCTGGAGCAACACCTGGGCCGCGGCCCTGCGCCGCAACGACGACCTAGGGGCGTCGCGTGCGGCCGCCGTCATCCTGGGCGCTCGCACCTGGTCTTCGATCCGTGACACCGACCCGGACCTCTCAGGTGAGTCCGAGTTCGCGTGGCTGCCCCGCCTCGAACGAGCCGTGCGCACCAGCGACCCCAACGCCGCAAGAACCGCCCTGGTCGCCAACAGCTCGTGTCTACCTGGCCTCGCCCCCGAGCTCGGACTGGGACCCTCGTGAGCCAACCGGCGACCCGCGCGGACGTTGAACAGCTGTACCGGCAACACGCCGGCGAGCTGCACGGATACCTGCAACGCAGAGGCGGAGCAGCCGGCGCTGACCTGCTCGGTGACGTACTCGTCGTCGCTCTCCAACGCCTTGCCGACCTCCCCGAACCCACCCTGCGCCGAGCCTGGCTGTTCGGCACGGCCCGGCGCCTCCTCCTGGCCTCGCACCGCACGAGCAGGCGACGCGGCGACGCGGAGGCCCAGCACGCTCGAGCCCAGGTGTCCACGGCGCTGGGTCCGGACGAGCGACCCAACCGGCACGCAGCCGTGCGTCAAGCGCTGGAGTCACTGCGCGAACCCGACAGGGAGCTCATCCGACTCACTGAGTGGGAACAGCTCACCATCCACGAGGCCGCCCTCGTCCTCGGGATACGCCCAGGCACAGCCCGGGTCCGGATTCACCGGGCACGCCGCGCCCTCGCTGCACACCCCCTACTGAAGCAACTCGCCGCCCACCCCACGGTCGACCCCCGACCGGACCCCGTCGGCCCGCCCGGTGTCCCACCCTGATCCCCGCGGCAACTTCAGCCTCAGCCACCACCAGACACGACCCGGGCTTGGCCCGAACACGACCCGCAGACACCGACGCCCCGACCGCTGTACATTCCACCACGATGCCGGCCTCCTACGCTGCCCAACGCACCGTGGGAAACCACAGGTACGGCATACCCGAGAAGGGCCTCGAGATGGCGCGAAGCCACGACCCAGCATCCGAAGACGCGACTACCGCGCCCGGAGACAGGTGGTCCACGCCAACACGGGCGTCGGCCGCCATCGTTGCAGCACTGCTCCTGGTCGGCGCCATCGCCGGGTACGTGCTCGCAGGCGCGACCTCGGGCCAACACGAGGACGTCGTTGCGTGCCTCTCAGCGCCCGGCGCCATCTCCTGTGGCCCCGTCGACTCTCCCGGAGACGCGGAGTACGGCGTGCCTCTCGACGTCGCATGGACCCAGGACGGGGCGTTCCACGAGGGTGGTCGGCCGGCGTGCCTGCCGCCGACAGGGCGCGGGACCGTCACGGTGCGCGTCACCTGGGCCGAGGTCGAGGTGGGCGGTCGAACCAGCAAGCAAGTGCTGGGCGTCTACTGCTGACGGGTCCTGCTACTGCGGCCACGGGGTCGCGCCCTCGTCCAGATAGCGGGTCAGTTGGAACCGGTCCTGGCACCGTGACGTCCTATGAGCATGCAGAGACGTCTGTGGTTGAGTGCCGCCGTCGCGACCTGTGCGCTTTCTGCTTCCTGCTCAAGCACCAACGGGGACGTCTCCAGTGGTAGTAGCGACAACGAATGCACGAGCCGATACGACCTGGTTGCGACCGCGAGCACTCTCGGCAGTCTCAACCGGTCGATGTTGGCGAACACCGACTGGGGCCAAGTTGCGTCGCTGCGGACTCAGGCGCTGGGTGACGCAGCGGACAACGAACAGAGCGACGAAGACGTCGTCCGCGTAGTGGATTTGCTGGATCGCAAGGATCGACGGTTGATCCAGGTCGATGTGTGGCGCGCGGACGCAGGGTGGCTCGCCGGGGTATGGCGTCAGTGCACCGGCTGACAGGTCTGGGTCCCGGGGCCCAATGTCTGTCCATATGACGATGGGCCCCGCAGTGCGGGGCCCATCTGTTGTGTCCGAGGGGGGACTTCAACACCCTGGACGACCACAGATTCCCCGCCTGAGGGCGACGATATAAGCGCAATCTCCTGGTTACCTCCGACATTCGAGGGATCCCCCGGGCTCTGTTGGAACCTCCAGGGGACCACGGGTAGGACATGGGATCCAAGCCCCGCCGCGTCCGACCGGGGGTCCAGTGGCATGCAAGAACCAGCCGAGAGCAGTGGTGGCCTTACCGGGTGGTTGTCCGAGTGCGTAGAGGAAGACCGTACGGCTCTGCGTCTGCCTGCTAGGTAGCTCGGCCAGGGACGTTGACCAATACAGAGCTCGTCTTCTCGTGCCCCGAGGCTTGATCGAAGAGTAGCTGCGGTGCGTGCGAATACTGCGATAGCGGCGCCTACGCGCTGGAGGCCCTCAGATAGTGACCGTCCGAACGACGTGCGTTGCGTTTCGTATCAGCCTGGGGATCCCGAGCGGCTCATTCCACGATGAGGAGGGGTATTCCGACGCTGACCTCGATGTCGGTGGCGAGGCTGCCGTCGGGCAACAGGTCACCCGCCACCGACCGAATCTGGACGGGCGTGCCAGCGAGGACTCCCTGCCAGTGTCGATCTGTGACGCGGTACGTCGCGATGCGCTGGCCGATGACGGCTCGAACTCCGGGCGTGAGGAAGGGAAGGCCGTTACGGCCCCGACCCCCCACACCAACGGTGGATCGGTCGTTGGCGCTGCTCAGCACGGTGAAGTGGGCGGCGACGATCTGGTTGCGGTGCTCGTCGAAGCGGACCGTCTGCCTGTCCGACGCTCGGGAGCAGGAAATGGCCGGGTTCGCGGGTGGTGCCGCCGATCTGTTCGTCTGCCTCGGCTCGTCCGGCCGCCTTGGCGGCGCGAAGCTCCTCGACACGGGCTGTGAGGTACTGGTCGTACTCATTGCGGCGGTCGAAAGCCTTCAGGGTGACGTTGCGCCGTTCGTGGCGATCGGGGTCGTAGCGGTAATGCCATACGACGTAGCGCTTGATGGTGTCGTCGTCGGCGTCGACATCGGGCATGTGCGCAGGATAAACGCCATCGCGTGGTCCATTCGCCCGCGTTCTGCAGAAGCTCCGACCGCCCCTCGGGTTGCACCGGCTCGGCAGCGGGCGTCGGCTGCGTCTCGGCTACGCCTCGACGAGGAGCGCGCCCCACCCGTCGTAGACCCCACCGTGTTGCTCAACGATGGGCACCGCCCGCCGGGTGAACGCTGCGGCCGACTCGTGGTCGACCGCAACCGCGCGAGAACTCCAACGTCGTCCTGAGCAACCTCTTGCGAGCCATGACCCGTAAGCCCATCTCGCCAAGCTGCCCAGCGGCGGCCGCTGCGTCTTGCTTTCTCCGGAACGTTGCAACATGGTCGACCACCCGAGGCACCTCAGCGCGGTCGCCCAGTTCAACGCGCTTTCGGACCAACTCCGCGGTGAGCTGCAACTGCCTGTCGAGATCGCTCATCGCGACATTCATTCACCCGATTGGCGCCACCCCGAGCCGCCGGCACCTCGTAGCAAGGTGTTCCTCACCCAAGACGCGGTGCCCACGTCGTGGGCGGCATACCCGTACGAGCAGCGAGAGCGGGGCAGTCGCGTGGGTACCCCCGACGGGGTGGTCGACCTTCGCATGCACCCGTCCGTGGCCTTGTGTCTGCGACAAGGGCTTGAACCGCGATCCAGCCCCCTACGCCGGATGAGACGCGCGTGCCAAGCACGTACTGCACGCCGATTAGCCCGATCCTGCGGACGAGCGCGGCGCTGGCGTCAACCGCTCGCTTCGAGCAAACGCCCCCATCGCGAGCAATGCCCACCCGACAAAAATACCGGCGAAGGCCAGGATCGGATTGGAGTCCGGGTCGGATAGCACCAGCACCTGGTAGGCAGTCGCCAATGACCCGCCGACAATTCCGCACCACATGAACCCCCGATCCGTTGCTTGTCTGGTTACAAGCACATTCGCGCTCACGGTGGCGGCACCGATGCTGCCAACAAGGGCAAGCACGATTGCGAGCGTCTCAGCCGGACTCCACACGAAGTTGCCTACAGCGTTCACGGCAAGACCAAGCACGTAGATAACTACGAATAGAAGCGCGGGTCTTTTGCGTTTCAAGATCGACATCGAACCCCCTCTATTCTCAGATGTAGGTGTTCACCACGGCCGCAAGAGACCGATTGTCCGCACCGTTCTCAAACCGTTTTTCCCTTGCATTCGGGTAGGAGGGAGAATTGCGTGCGGGGCTCACCACGCGCGGCGCGGCGCGGCGCGGACTGCATCACCGCCCCTGATGCTCAGAGGCCTGCAGGACCGATTGAGCGCCAGCCCCCCGTCCGCAAGCGAAGGCCCCCGACGCCAGCAGGACGGCGTAGTTGGCGCACAACAGGTCGGAGGCTGTGGACCCGACGGCCGGGTCGAGAGCCGGGAACATGCTCAAGAACGCGTAGCCGGTGCCGGCGACCAGCAACACCGTTGCGGACACCGATATGGCCCCCAGAACGGCACTATGCAGCCGCATCGGGCGAAAGGTGTGGACGCCGAACCCCGACAGCGCGCCGACCGCAACGGCCACGACGACTGTTCGGGACAAGAACGACAGGTGGTCCGCCGACGTGGGGAAGTCGTTGAACGCATACGTCCAGAAGAAGATAAATGGGGTGGACACCGCCAACGCGAGAACGGTCACCACGGCAACGAAGTACACGTCCTCACGGGCGTGCTCTCGCATCGGGCGGGGCTCCGCTGCAACTCCAAAAATCACGCTCCAAGCATGCCGTGGCGACGGCGTGACCGCATGGGTACTCGTACTCAACGTCAGAGTCGGCGGCAGGCACTGACGCGCGGGCGGACAGGCCTGCGCGCGCACGACTGTCCAACGGGAGGAACGTGGTGGGTTCGACGCCTGTCGTACTTCGTTGCAACTCGGAAACCGGCCATCTCGGGGGCTCGGCCGAATAGGGTGCATGCATGTTTAAGGGACCGCGCCTCCGTGTGTGCTTGGCCGTTTGCGGCGCGATCATGTTCGCGGGATGCGGCTCGGAGTCCGTGTCGCTGGAGGACGAGACGACGTACCTCAAGGCTATTCGCACCGACGTCCCCAGTTCGGAAGCCTACGACGACAGCGACCTCGTCGAGATGGGCGAAAAGGTCTGCGCCGACATGGCGACTGGACCAGGCGTGCGTCTTCTCAAGGTCGAGTACGCCGACATCACAGCAGACGACCGCGAGAAGCTCGCGTACTTCGCTCTGACCGAAGGTTGTCCGGAGTGGAGCGGTTCTGGCGATTAGGTGCTCGCGGCCGACGTTCGCGCAGGTGACCGCGCGCCGCATGCGTCCCACCCGATGTCGACAGCGAGTGCCGTCACGCTCCAAACTCCGCGCACACTGTCAAGTCGTCCGATTGCGACTCCCTACATGCCGCCTGTCGCTGCCTCCGGCGAGACCGACTCGACGTTTTCGGCAAGACGCGCATGCTCGAATCTTTCAAGCAGCTCCTTGTCGTCTCTGGCTCGGCGGCGGGAGGTGCGTGGTCCTTGGGACTGGTAACGGGACTCGGCGAGGGAAGCCGCGCGCCAGGTGTCACCGCGAAGTCGTGTCCCTCGCTCGCCGGCGGGACTGCGCCGCCGCTACCGGGCACCCGGCCGCATGACCCGACCGTTCGGTCCTCGACTCGCAGAGCCCGGACCGTTTGGCCACGCGGGGAACCGTCTCGTGCGGGCGTGCGTCGGACCGGAGTACGCCACCACCCCGCAGGAGGAGCGTCCGTGCCAGCCCATCCTCGACGGCGCCTAACAGTCGTTGTGGTCGCCCTCTTGGTGGGCGCGGTGGGCGCGTGCGGCAGTGGTCCCCCGGCGACACCGACACCGGACGGGCCGCCCGGGGCGTACGTCGGCGCACGCACCCTCGTCCCGGCGGCGACCGAAGACAACCGCTTCTACGACGGCGACCTACGTGCGGTGGTGAGCCTCGCCGACGCGGTGGTGCTGGGCGAGGTCCTCGACCAGGAAAGGCGGACCGCGCAGGGGTCCGAAGAGGACGGCGGCGACGTCACATCGTGGATCACCCGACTACGTGTACGCGAGGTCCTCTGGCAGCGGCCCGGCACGCCAGAGCCACCGGACACGGTGGTCGGCACCGACCTCTTCCACCGCCCGTTGTCGGGCTACCTCCTGGTGCCCCTCGTGCGCGAACGCATCTGGTTCCCGCTCACGTCCAGCAGCTACGTCTCCGTGGTCGACACCCCCGAAAAGCCCGACACTGACCTCAACCCGGGGTGGGCTGGAGAGCTGACTGGAACACGTGTGGACCACCTCGGCGGGCGCCTGCGGCGTACGACGCCCTGGCCCGGCGCCACCCCCGACGCTTCTCTCCAGGACAGGGTCGACGCGGTGACCGCGGGGCTCTACCCCGAGGAGTAAGCCCGTGCGCCTGCCTACCGCGACCCGACCGGCTACCCCGCCCCGGCAATGGTGTGCACGCTTACCCAATTACGCGGAAAACCTGGGATACGCGCTACGACGAGAGAACGGCCGGGTCGGGCGGTGCACGGGGCGATGACTCCGGCCCGGGAGCCGACTGATTCGGGCGCCATGCTCAGCATTGAGCCGGGCCCGCGCGCGCCCGCACCGGGTTCAATCAGATCGCGCTGCCCTGGGCGGGCTCCTGGGGGCCGTGGTCGAGCCGCTCGCTGCTCCCGTGACCGTCACCTGGCTGGGCTGCGTAGGTGAAGTGGTCACCGCGCCGCGCTGTGACGTGGGCAGCGGCCTGACAAGGGTCGCTAGCGCGCAATCCACCGGCGATCGTCGAGATGCAACCGCAGCTGCACCCGTCGGCGTCCCAAAATGGTGCGTCGTGGCTCTACCGATCCTTCGCCCCGGAGGAAGGCTGCGATGAGTCGGACGACTTCGCGAACCTCTCCCTCGGCGTACCCGTCGTCTCGGATCTCGTAGTCGTCTGCCTGCAGGATCTGCAGGTCGGGTTTCCGCTCGATGAAGAAGTGCACGGCCAGCGTCTCGTCTGTGAGTGCGAGCCCGGCTGTGCGGACGGGGAACTCGCGACTCGTGTACGTCACCCGGGCGTCGGTCACATCGTCATTGCGGTCGAGCTCAAATGCGCCCTCGGCGCCGATCTCCTGCGCGGACACGTGCAGAACCGGCTTTTCAGCTCCCTTGAGGTGCAGGTGACCCTCATCCATCGGTGCTGTCACCTTGGCAGCTGGAACTCCGGGCCAGACGGCGCTTCAGATCGAGGTTGATACTCACGCCCTCCAGGATGCCCAGAGGCCGCCCGCCGACACACGAAACGCGCGGCGCGGCGAGGCTGGGACGAGACAGCACCCGTCTACCTACATGCGGTGCCGGATAGGGCAGTGACCGGTCTCGAAGGACTGCTGCGTCCTCGCCACCCGCAAGCGCAGGCACGCTACGGGAGCGTGGCCTCGGTGGGCCAAGTAACCCAGACGGACGCCGAGATGGTGGCTCAGGTGTCGCGGGTGGGTGAGGCGTCGTGGTCGTGGCCGCCCGCCCGGGTGCAATTACCGGTTTCGGGCCGCGTCGGTGGTTTCAGGCAACCCGCTGCTGGGGCTGGCGTTCATCGCATTCAAGGAGTGGTGATACGGCGCCTGCGCAAACCCGGAGTGCCTCATGGGACGTAAAGGCGATTGCGTGGACGGCGGCCAGGGTGGGTGCCGTGGTGCTCCTTGTGGCGGGTGCGGCGTTCGCGCTCTTCTCGACGCCGGTCGAGCACGTCGAGGACACCTCCTCGGGCAGGGGTGCGCACCGTCCGGCTGACGGGTGGAATGGACCGCGGCGCAGGGCGTGTTTGTCCTTTACGGCCCAATACTTCGAGGTCACCGGGTCCGGCGTGGGGTGTCACCGGGCCCTCGGGCTGCTGCTGTGCAGGGCTCTACGGGTCATCAGGTTGTTTCTCCCGCAACCATGGCCTTGGAACACAACACGTCGGGGAACGGGATGTAGCCCAGGCGTTGCCAGAACGCCAGACCTGAGCCGTTGGCTGGCATCACGAGCAGGTTGACTCGAAGTGCTCCACGTGACGTCAGCGAGCGCTCGATGTCGGCGACCAGGGCGGTCCCTAGGCCATCACGCCGGTGGTCGGGATGCACGGCAAGACGGTGGATCCATCCCCGTCGACCGTCGAACGTTCCCAGCACTCCCCCGACGATGCCGCCCTGGCCGTCCTCGGCGACGAGCAAGGTGCTGGACGCTTGGTTTAATGTGACCCGCAGTTCGTCTTCGGTGAGCGAGGTGCGCCCGGTAGCCCGCCACAGGTCGTGCAGGGCGGAGAGGTCGGACCAACCGAATGCGCGGATCACGGACCGCACCTTAAATGTTCGGGGACGACACCGCACGCCGTGCTTCTGCACGCCCCCACCGCCCTGCTGTTCTCGCTACCTCAGGTGACGGGCCCGTCGCAGCCCGGCGAGGTCGTAGTTTAGGTCGCGTTGAGCGACAACATCAGATTCGTGGGCCGAGAGCCACGTGGCGTCGTAGACCCGATGTCCCGTGGCGTCGTCGTCCTCGACCCACTGACCACGGGCCCACTGCGCGATACACGCCTCGAGCTCCTGGGCCTCCAGGAACCACTCCAGCTCCTCGCCGCCCAGGAACAGGTCGACGATGGCCGTCTGAGAGGGGTCGCCCCACCGCTTCCACCACAGGTGCCCGCTGAGCTGGCGCCAGTACAGGACTGCTTGCACGACCGCGTGCCCGACCGGGTCTGCGGTGCCGGGGACATGAAGCACCGCAACGCGCAGGTCGAAGTCCTGCACCGGGTGGTAGGGCTCGACACCGTTGGGAACTCGTGGCACGTCACCATCGTGCCCGTCACTGGCCCTCGGCCACCGCTCCGCGTTGCGGTGCGGCTTCCTCAGAGCTCACCTGCACGGCGCGCGACCTCGCTAAGGACCTCGGCGCGCCGTGCCAGCTAGTGCGGGCCGTACAGCTTGTCGCGCAGCGCCTACTTGCGTTCCCGCAGATGGGCACGGTCGACCGCGTACCCGGGGACGGTGGCCGTGACGGCCGTCGGGGTATCGCTGCAACCGTCCCAATCGGGGGCAAGGCCGGGAAGCCCGGCGGCGACCGCGGCCGGGCGCCAGGTGACGAGGGCGAGCCGTCGCCGTCCGGTCGCCAGGGCGTCACGGCGACGACGAGCGGGCCCGCCCAACTGGTGAGGACGGTGAGGCACTCGTGGACCTCGACCAGGGCGTCGGCCGCGGCGACGAGGTCGGGCCACGGGGGTGGTTCGAGCGGGCCGACGAGGAGCAACGGGACGCTGGGGACGCCGACCGCGTCGAGGCGTTGCGCGCAGAGGCGTGCTTGCCCGCGCACGTGCCGGCGTCAGCGTTCTCGGTGCTCGCCGCGTCCGGCGGCGCCGGTCACCGGTACGGCGGGCGCTGCACCTCCCGGGCGAGGTCGACCATGCTGGCGGGCGTCATCAGATCTGCGATGGGCCGGCCATCGGCGAGCACTAGCCAGAGCGGCGCGAACCGGGATCCGCCGCGACAGGTGCGCCGGGGGATCAGAGCCCGCCCGTCAGCGATGAGGACCGGGACGAGGCTGCAGGGACAGGACCTGGCCAAGCTCGCTTCGGTCGAACCCCGATGTCGCATCTGTTCCGACCGCCGCCGGCGGCCGCAGCCGCTCGCGCACCAGCGGCAAGATGGTGTTGCGTGGCTGAGTGTCGGCTGGCATGTACCGCACGCGGGCCTGTCGGACGCCCGCGACCTGAGTGGTTCCCAGCCTGGGCACGGTGACGCCGACGAAGTAGTCGCGGTTCGTCATCCCGGCCTCGATCAAGACAGAGATGCGCGCGTCCGTGGCAGAAAAGAGGCGGCGAAGAGCATCGAGGCGGCCGGCCTGCGGACCAGTGGCTGGTTCGGCAGCATCCAACGCGGCCAACACGCGGTGTCCCTCCATGACAGCTCCCTCGCCCGCACCTAGCGTCCCCGCCAGGTTGCGGCAATCGGACAACAGCTGTCGGTAGACCGCAGATCGTTCGAGGAACGCAGCAGCAAGGTCGGGCTCAGACGCGCCAGCCAGACGCCCGGCGTCCTGTGAAGCCAGTGCCTGCAGCCTCATCACCCGACGCAGGTTCAAGGCCGTTGGCAGCTGGGTGAGTTCTAGGATCAGGTTGTGCTGCGCCAGCAGTGCAAGAGCGACGCCGCGCTCGCCGCCTGGGAGCAGACGTTCGGCACGCTTCCGGTGCCCGAGGCGGTCCACCCCGCGAGCTTCGCGCGAGGTTCGCAACGTGTCGGCCACCTCAGACGCGACCCGCGCCAGCTGGTTGTGATGAGCCATGGCTTTCCAGCCAGGGATCAACGCGTACCTGGTGTCCAGCACGGCCAGGGCACGGACAACCTGCGCGGCATCTCGGACCACCGTCCGGTTCTCAGCCTCAGACAGCCGCCCGCGGTTCACACCCGCAGGGAAGTCATGCTCGCCCAGCGCCGCCGCTCTGGCAGCGGACTGCCACCGCGTCACCAGCTCGAACTCGTGCGGGGTGGCGAGCAGCTCCACCAACCGCAGATCACCGGGACCTGCCCTGACGACCTCGCCCAGGAGGCATCCCAGCTGCTCTTCCGGAGTCCGACGGGATGGTGCGCGTGCGGGACGGGTCTTGTCACCGGTCGCGTGCAAGGCCTGGGAGCACCACACCAGCACCGCGTGCCGGTAGCGACGTATCACCCGACCCAGCTGTTCGCGCTGCTCGCGTGTGGTCGACTCTGGAACCGAGTAGGTCCCGCGGCCACCAATGCGTTGCTGGACTCGATGGTGACGGAGCAGGGCGACCAGCTCGTCATGGATGGCGCCGGCATTCTCGCCGTACGTCACGGCTGGGTGTCCTGACGGTGGGCCTCCTCCAACATCGCGAGGCACAGCTCGATCTCCATGGCGTCCACGCCATGAGCTGCGAGGTTGCTGACCGCGGTGCACGCGATCGTGTACAGCACCCGGGGGTCTCGCGTCGGCACCGCCGTGGTCGGCGGCACCCGGCCGCCGTGCAGCCAATCGACCTGCAGCAGAACTCGCTCGTACTCCAGGGACGAGTCCAGGGTGCTGGCGCGGTCTGCGAGCGCACCCAAGTACGTCCGCGCCTCGGCCAACAGCACCGCGTGGGCCAGCATCATCGGTCGACTCCTCCCTCAGCCCGGGAACTCGTCACCGGGCGCAGCTCAGGGTCCGACGCGGCCCCGGAGCCCGCAGTGGCCGTCGGCTGTCCTGTGGACGAGGCGGCCGCCACCAGCCGGCGTGCGGTCGCCCTGGTCAACCCGACCGCCGCGGCCGCGGAACCCAGCCCTGTCCCCTGCGCCGCGAGCCGCACCAGCGCCGCGCCCGCGCGCTCGTCAGCAACCTGGGCTCGCCGGAGAGCCGCCTCCCCCGACCGCAGCCAGCGCCGGACCTCCCGCACCGCTCGATTCCGACGCGCCGCCCCACCGGCCGCCACCTCATCGACCTGGGCCTGCCGCGACACCAGGCGACTCGCCCGGGTCGCGGCCTCGCGGCGTCTGGCACCAACCGCTCGCCCTGCTGTCACACCCATCGATGACTCCGATCGCTCGCACCGTCATCACCACAGGCCCCGACACCTGTCCGCCACGGACACCCCGACCGCCCCGAACCGGTCTCACCACCGACAGACCGAGAAGTGCCACACACCTCATGCACCGCGTGAGCGGTCCTGGTGTCTCGGCGGCCACGAAGGTGCCGCCTGACGTGGGGGTGATGGGGCTGCACAAGTTGACCGCGGGCGACGGATACGCCTACTTGACTCGCCAGGTCGCTGCTCACGACGCGACTGAGAAGGGCCACCGCAGCCTCGGCGACTACTACGACGAGCGGGGCGAGTCGCCTGGTCAGTGGCACGGCAGCGGACTCACCGAACTCGGCCTCGCCCCGGGGCAGCAAGTCAGCGCCGAACAGATGCGATCGCTCTTCGGCGAGGGCCGCCACCCCGATGCACTGGCTCTTGAAGCCAGGACCGCCGAAGCCGGGGCCGACGCCCCTGCATCGCACGCCGCCGGCGCGCTGGGCCGACCGTTCCAGGTCTTCGCAGCAGCATCGCGGTTCAACACCGAGGTCGCGCGGGCGTTCTCCGACCACAACCGCGACCACGGTCAGTCCTGGAACACCGCCCTACCCGCCGAGGCCCGGGCCGAGATCCGGACCCGGGTGGGCACCCGGCTGTTCACCGAGGAGCATGACCGGCCACCCCTGGACGCCCGCGAGCTGTCCGGGTTCATAGCCCGCGCCTCCCGGCACGCGACCACTGCGGTCGCCGGCTACGACTTGACCTTCTCCCCCGTGAAGTCCGTCTCCACGCTCTGGGCCCTGGCTGCTCCGCCGGTCGCCGCCCAGGTCCGTGCCGCGCACGACGCCGCCGTGGCCGACACGCTGCGGTGGCTCGAGCACGAGGCCGTCTTCACCCGGCTCGGGCGCGGTGGCGTCCGCCAGGTGCCCACACGCGGTCTCATTGCCGCGACCTTCACCCACCGCGACAGCCGCGCCGGCGACCCCGACCTCCACACCCACGTCGCGATCAGCAACAAAGTGCAGGTCGTCGCCGACCTTCTGTCGCCGACCGGCGAGGCACGGTGGCTCGCCCTTGACGGCCGGATGCTCTACCAGGCCAACGTCGCCGCCTCCGAGCGCTACAACACCCGCCTCGAGGCCGAGCTCACCACCCGACTCGGTGTCCGGTTCGCCGACTCCCCGACCACGCCGGACGACCGGCGGCCCGTCCGGGAAATCGACGGCATCAACACCGTCCTGACCGGCTGGTGGTCACGGCGTCGTCGCGCCATCGACGTCCGCCGCGCCCAGCTGGCCAGCGACTTCCAGGCCCGACACGGTCGACCACCCACTGCCGTCGAGGCCATCGGCCTCGCTCAGCAAGCCACGCTCGAGACCCGCGCCGCCAAGCACGCGCCGCGCAGCGAGCGAGACCAGCGCACCACCTGGCGGAACGAGGCCGACCACGTCCTCGGCGGTCCCGCCGAGGTCGACCACATGCTCGCCCGCGTCCTGCGAACACGACCACGACCGGCTACGCCCGACCACGCGTGGACGACCGAGGCAGCGGCGGCCGTCATCGAGGCAGTCGAGAGCCGCCGCGCCACCTGGCAGGTCTGGCACCTCCGCGCCGAGGCCGAACGCCAAGCCCGCGCCGCCAACCTGCCCCGAACCGACCTCGACATGCTCGTTGACGACGTCGTCGACCAAGCACTCGCCTCGTCAGTCCGTCTCGGCGTACCCGACCCCGTTCCAGAACCCGCGACACTGCAACGCCCCGACGGCAGCAGCATGTACGACGTCCACGGCTCGACCCGCTACACCTCCGCCCGCATCCTCGCCGCAGAGCAGCAGATTCTCGCCACCGCCGAGCGACGGGGCCGGCGCGCCGTCACCGACGTCCGGGTCGAGATCGCACTCGCCGCCTCCGCAGCAGACGGGGTGACCCTCAACGACGCCCAGGCGGCGATGGTCCGCGAACTCGCCACCTCAGGGGCGCTGCTGCAGCTCGCCCTGGCGCCCGCCGGCACCGGCAAGACCACCGCGATGCGCACCCTGACCCACGCCTGGTCACAAGTCGGCGGCACGGTCGTCGGCCTTGCACCGTCCGCCCAAGCCGCCCACGAACTCCGCAGCGCCATCGACCCGGCCGGCGGCCACCACAACGACACCCTGGCCAAGCTGACCTGGACTATCACCCACCAGGCCCCCGCCCTGTGGCCACCGTGGATCCACGACATCGGGCCCGACACCATGGTCGTCCTGGACGAGGCCGGCCAGGCCGCCACCACCGACCTTGCCTCTGCCATCGCTTACGTCACCGGACGCGGCGGTGTCGTCAGGCTGATCGGCGACGACCAGCAGCTGGCCGCCGTGTCGGCCGGCGGCGTGCTGCGCGACCTCCAGCGGACTCACGGCGCCGTCACCCTTTCCCAGGTACGCCGTTTCGACGACCCCGCCGAGGCTGCCGCCACCCTCGCCCTTCGCGACGGAGACACCAGCTCCCTCGGGTTCTACGCCGACCACGACCGCATTCACGTCGGCGACCGCGGCGCCGCCACCGACCAGGCGTACGCCGCCTGGACCAGTGACCGCGCCGCCGGACTCGACACCGTCCTCCTCGCCCCCACCCGCGACCTCGTCGCACAGCTCAACGGCCGCGCCCGCGACGACCGACTCACCTCAGGCCCATCGCTCGAGCACATCGACGAGGTGGTGCTGGGCGACGGCAACCACGCCTCGGTCGGCGACGTCATCGTGACCCGACGCAATGACCGCACCCTGGCTCTGTCCGCCACGGACTGGGTCACCAACGGCGACCGCTGGACCGTCACCGCCGTGCACCCCGACCACAGCATCACCGCCCGACACCACGGCCTCGCCCGGCACCGGCGCCTGCCCGCCGACTACGTGGCCCAACACGTCCAGCTCGGCTACGCCACCACCGTCCACGGCGCCCAGGGCATGACCACCGACACCACCCACGCCGTCGTCACCGGCGACGAAGCCCGCCAGCTGCTCTACGTCGCCCTCACCCGAGGCCGACGGGCGAACCACCTCTACCTCGCCACCGGCCACGACGGCGACCCCCACAGCGCCGTCCACCCCGAGACGCTGCGACCACTCACCGCCCTCGACGTCCTGACCCAGGTCATCGAACGCGACGGCACACAGGAGTCCGCCACCACCACCCGACACCAGGCCACATCCCCTGCGGCGTTCCTTCGCGACGCCGTCGCCCGCTACCGAGACGCCCTCCACCACGCCGCCGAGCAGGTGCTCACACCGACCGTCCTCACGGCGCTCGACGGGCAACTTGAGGCGCTGCACCCCGGGATCACGGACCGCCCCGCCTACCCCGCACTCCGCAGTCGCATCGCTCTACTCTCCCTCGACCACCGGGACCCCATCGAGACTGTCGCCGCCTCCCTGGCCATCGAACCCGCCGACCGCGCCCAGGATCCCGAGGCCGTGGTGGAATCGCGGCTTGCGAACGACTCATTCGCTGTCAGAGATGAGGTCCCGCTCCCCTGGCTCGACCACATCCCTCAGACCCTCGCCGCAGATCCCACCTGGGGCACCTACCTCGCCGCCCGCACCGCGCGCATTACCAACCTCGCCACCGCCGTCCGCGAACAGACCCACTCCTGGACGCCCACCACCGCACCCCGTTGGGCAACCCCTCTGACCGACCCCGAGCACCCCGACCTCCTCGCCGATCTGGCCGTCTGGCGAGCTGCCCACAACATCCCCGACACAGTGCCACGCCCCACCGGTCCCCTGCAGCAGTCAGCTCGATCACTGGAGCACCAACGACACCTCGACCGTCGTGTCCGCTGCGCCCACCCCGGAGCACGCGACCACCGTCACGACATCGACGCAGAGCTGCCCGCCGCGGTCACGATGGGTGTGGGTCGGAGCGCGCTCGTCGAACGCCTGTCTCGGCTCCAAGCCGTGGGCGTCCCCGTGCCCGACCTGCTCGACACAGTCACCCGCGACACACGCCCGTTGCCAGACGACTGCGCGGCCGACGCGCTGTGGTGGCGCATCGTCCGCCACCTCGGACCGGCTGCACTTCAGGCCAGCGGCGACAATGCGCGGACCTTGCGCCCTGACTGGGCCCCCGCCCTCGTCTCGGCACTAGGCGACGAGATCGCACAACGTGTAATGGACGACCCGAACTGGCCAGCGCTGGTCGCCGCCATCGGAGCCCGCCCCAGCGACTGGACCGCAGACGCACTCATCACCGCCGTCACCCACACCACCGGACCAATGCTCCCGGCCGAAGAGCTGTGCGCCGCCCTCGTCTGGCGAACCGCTCTCATGACCGACCCGCCCGACGACCTCGAGGACGCGGAGCCACCCGAACCACCCCAGCCCAACCCCGAACTGCCGGCAGCTGATGTGAGCATGACCGTGCCCGCGTGTGCGACCCCGGTCGAGCGAGTCGTTCAGCTGAACAGCTGGGCGATGGACCATTTCGAGGACCTCTACCCGCGCTCGTGGGCACCCGGCTACATGCTTCAGAGGCTCGGTACCGACCTCTTCGAGGAGACCCGCTTCCGGGTCGGCTACGCGCCACCCGGTCCCACCCACCTCGTCCGGCACCTCACCAGCAGAGGTGCAACCGTGGCGGAACTCCTGGACGCAGGACTCACGCGGCGACGCGACGACGGGCGGATCACCGACGTGTTCCGCGACCGTCTCGTCTTCCCGATCTACTCCCACAACCAACTGCTCGGCTTCGTCGCACGTCGCAACCCGACCAAGGACGACACCTCCTACGCCGGCCCGAAGTACCTCAACACCAGAGCGACTCGCGCCTTCAGCAAGGGCAGGGTCCTCTTTGGCATGGACGAGGCCACTCGGTCTCTCGACGCCGGAGCGGTACCCGTGCTCGTCGAAGGACCGCTTGACGCCATCGCCATCACCACCACGTCACCACGTCACATCGGTGTCGCGCCCCTCGGTACGGCGTTCACGGAACGTCAAGCGCAGAGCCTCCGCCCATACTTTCGACGAGACCGCACCCGCATCGTTGTAGCCACCGACGGAGACAGAGCCGGGTGGCTCGCCGCCCGAAAAGCATTCTGGCAACTCGCCGCCCTCGGCGCCGATCCTCGACACCTCCGGCTCGGCGCCGGCCTCGACCCCGCGGCAATGGCTGCGACGAGCCGATCGGCCCTGTTGGAAGCGTTGGCGCAAGAGTCTTCGAGCCTCGGGTTTGCCCTACTCGACGACCTCGTCCAGACGAGCGAACTCCCAGACGTCGCCTCAAGACTGTGGCTGTCTCGAAGCGCAGCTCCCATCATCGCGGCGACGCCACCTGAGGGATGGCCAGACCTGATCAGCTCCTGTGAAGCGCGGGCACAGCTACCACCCGGTGTCCTACCGATGGAAGTCCTGGAGGCCGCAGAATCCTGGGACCAGGACCCGACTGGCACAGCACGTCGCCAGCTCCGCCGCCTAGCGGCCGAGCAGCCGACACCGCCGCCCGAACGCAATCAGGGTGCGTCCAACATCCCCCTCGGACACCTATCACCCGACCAGGCTCGCTCCGTTGAGTCGGCCGCCGACCTCCATCGATGTGCGCGCCCGGTGCCGCGCCCCTGAGCCAAGGGGTGTCGCTGCCTGCCCGGGGCGGTGTGACGCGGCCCAAGCGTCGTTTGGCGTTCCGCCCTGTTGCCGAATGAGCGCGGTGATCTCCCCAGTTTCCAGCACTCTGAGGCGGGCCACGGGTGATGCTTTAGCTATGTCACAGGGGGAGGCGGGCGGCAGCGCGCAGGCCAAGTTCCGAGCGCTCACACGAGCCTGGCGCAAACGGAAGCGCAAGGTGTTCGCGGTGGTCACTGTGGTCTGCGGATCCATCTTCATCTTTTCGTGGATCGCAGCACATGTATGGCCGTTCTGGACGTTCATGTTCGGGCTCTGGGCCGGGGCGTCGATGTGCTTCTGGATGACGGCTCGAACCTCGCCCCCAGCTTGGATCGAGCAGTGGCAACAAGGCGCATTTGGTGAGCAGGCAACCGGCAAGCAGCTCAAAGAACTGGAACGCGAGGGCTGGGTGGTGCTACACGACCTGCCTCGAGGCGACGGCAATGTCGACCACGTGCTGATCGGACCTGGCGGGGTGTTCGTGCTCGACACCAAACGAATCGATGGCCGCGTGATCGTGGAGGACGGGATCGTGACAGTCAGGCGAATCGATGACCCAGAGCTGCGCTACGAACATCGGGGCACTGGCCATCTCCTGCGCCTGGCGAGCGAGACCCACCACCGGGTACTGGCGGCCAGTCGGATCAACGTATGGGTGACCCCAGTGATGGTCTGGTGGGCTGACTTCCCGCAGCGAGTGATCTCCGGGCGATGCACTCACGTTCAAGGTGAAGACCTCG
This sequence comes from Nocardioides aurantiacus, assembly GCF_003752505.1. Lineage (NCBI taxonomy): Bacteria > Bacillati > Actinomycetota > Actinomycetes > Propionibacteriales > Nocardioidaceae > Nocardioides > Nocardioides aurantiacus. The sequence goes on from NZ_RKHO01000001.1 coordinate 1,978,318, forward strand.
TCCAGTGGCTTCGAGACCGCCCGGCGCAGCTCGCGCCTTCGCGGCTCGAGCAGGTAGCCAATGCGGTCCGCACTGCATGGCCTTCACTCGCCGCCGAACGATCAGCGCCTGACGCCTGGGCGATCGCGGTGGAATGGTCCTACACCTTGATGGCCGGGCGCCCCGTCGCCGGTCGTTCGTCTTAGTTCTCGCGGCCGAGGGTGTACTGCACCCCGAAGTGGTCAGCAATCGCGGCGGTCGTTTCGCAACCCCACGTCGCGCTTCGGGTGATCGGGACCCGGTCCATTCCCGAGTCGCACTCTCCGTCGCCGGTGCCGCAATCTCGATGAAGAGCAAGGATCCTCCGCGCGAGCTGATCGTCGATCGCGTTGAACCGGCGCATGGCATCTACCCATCGGGGCACCGGGGCGGGGTTGGTGTGAACCTCGTGTACAACGTCCGTTTGCAACCGCTCGCTGGCTTCGGCGTCGTACTCGTATCGCGGCATCCCGTAACGCTAGGGCTGAAGCGGCGACACGTCTTGAGTATTCGCCGGGAGGCTCGCGGGTCGCGGAAGGGGTCCGACAGGCGGCGGTAAGACACGGACGCTCTGCGTCTGGCGACGGATCGTCGCGCGGGCTGTGATCAGGGTCGGATCGTCATGCGGGGCATCACCACAGTCGGATCGTCACGCGAGGCGGCTGGATACCTCACGCGACGCAGAATTCGTTGCCCTCCGGGTCCAGCATGACGATGTGTCCGAGCGCGTCCCCGTAATGCTCCTCGCGGACGAGAGTCGCGCCGATAGCCACGAGCTCAGGCACCTTGCTGCGAATCAGCCGTTCGCGTTCCGCCATGTCCCACGGACCTTCACCGGCGACCCGGATATCGATGTGGAGCCTGTTCTTGGCGGACTTCCCTTCCGGGACACGGAGCCAACCGATGACCGGCCCTCGACCCTCAGGGTCGACGATCGATGCGCCATCAGGATCCTCGTAGCCGGGCTCCGGGACATACGCGAGAGCCGCAGACCAGAAGGCCGCCAGCCGGTGAGGGTCGGTGGCATCCCCGCCCAGGGTCCAATGCATAGCCATTGTCGCAGGCTATGGGGTGGCGCGGACGAGACATCCCGGCCGGTCTGGACGTCGCCGCCAGCCAGACCTGCCGCTGGCAGCCCCCACGAGCGCGCTGGCGGTCACGATCGCGACCGCCTCGATGGGGTCTGGGTCTGGGGCGTGATCACGCCGGCGCGGCGACCAAGGCGCTGGATGTGGGCGCGGTCGTCGACCTCGACGGCAACAACAGGCAAGTGAAGCGGACTCAGCGGCCAGGCCGAGGCCCGGGATCTCTCGCCATCATCGACGGAGCCGCACGGGGCGAAGGACTCAGTGCACCCCGTTCGCAGCACCAACGGACTGGGTGCCAGCGTCCCAGGTCGGTGTTCAAGCGAGGCCATGCTTGCCAGCAGGGTGTCAATCAGAGGCTCCTGGGGACGTCGAGGGCATGACAGGTGTCATCCTCAGGTCGTGACAGCGGGAGCATCCTCCCGGCCTGCGGGTGGAGCAAGGTGGTCCTCATGAGCGTCCCCGCTGTCCTGCTGCAGGATCTCCGCAAGACCTTTGCCGCGTCGGGCGGGACCGTCACCGCGGTCGACGGCGTAGACGTGGAGATCGGGGCCGGCGAGGTCGTCGCCCTGCTCGGGCCGAACGGCGCCGGCAAGACCACGACCCTGGACGTGGTGCTGGGGCTGGCGGCCCCGACGAGCGGCCACGCCGAGGTGCTCGGTCTGCCGCCGCGCCAGGCCGTGTTGGACGGGCGGGTCGCCGCGGTCCTGCAGACCGGTGGCCTGCTCCGCGACCTGACCGTGAGCGAGACCGTCGAGCTGGTGGCCTCGACGTATGCCCGCCCCGCCCCCGTCGCCGAGGTCATGGCCCGGGCGGGCGTGGCCGACCTCGCCGGCCGGCTGGTGTCGCGGTGCAGCGGCGGGGAGCAGCAACGGCTCCGCTTCGCCCTCGCCCTGCTGCCCGACCCCGAGCTGCTGGTGCTGGACGAGCCCACGGCCGGGATGGACGTCACCGGGCGACGCGAGTTCTGGGCCACCATGCACGCCGACAGCGGCCGCGGTCGCACGGTCGTCTTCGCCACGCACTACCTCGAGGAGGCCGACGACTTCGCCGACCGGATCGTCCTCGTCGCGGCCGGCCGGGTCGTCGCCGACGGGCCCACCGCGGAGATCCGGGCCATGGCCACGGGTCGGGTCGTGCACGCCGACCTCCCACCCGGCCTGGACGCAGTCGCGGCCGCGGACGTCGTACGACGTCTGGAGCGGTTGCCCGGGGTCGGCAGCGCGCGGTTGCAGGCCGGGAGGCTCGAGGTGCGCAGCGCCGACTCCGACCTCGTGGCGCGGGTGCTGCTGACCGAGCTCGGGGGGCGCAACCTCGAGGTCGCCACGGGCAGCCTCGAGGACGCCTTCGTGCAGCTCACTGCGTCCACGCCAGCCACCTCGGCCACCGCAGCACCGGAGGCAGCTCGATGACGACCACCACCACCACCACCACCACCACGACCCCACGGGCCGCCGGGCTGCTCAACCCGACCTTGCTGCGGCTGGAGCTGCGGCGGCTCTCCCGCGACCGCGCCACCATCTTCTTCACCGCGGTGCTCCCCGGCTTCTTCTACCTGATCTTCGGCGCAACGCAGCAGTACGCCGACGAGAGCGTCGGCAACGGCAACGTGGCCATGCTGATCATGGTGTCCATGGCGGCGTACGGCGCGGTCACGGCGACCGTGTCGATCGGTGGCGCGGCCGCCGTCGAGCGGATGCAGGGCTGGGGGCGTCAGCTGGGGCTGACCCCGCTCCGCGACGCGACGTACGTAGTCACCAAGGCGGTGGTCGCCGTGCTCGTGGCCGGGCTGCCGATCGCGCTCGTGTTCGCCCTCGGTGCGATCACGGGTGCTCGGGCTCCCTGGTGGGCCTGGGGCGGCGCGGCCCTGGTGATCCTGCTCGGCGCTTCCGTCTTCGCCCTCTACGGCCTCTGCTTCGGGCTGGCGTTCCGGTCAGAGGCGGCGCTGAGCGCGGCGAGCGGGAGCATCGTCGTGCTGGGGTTCCTCGGCAACATCTTCGTCCCGCTCTCGGGGACCATGCTCGACGTGGCGCGCTGGACGCCTCTGTACGGCTACGTCACGCTGGCGCGCTACCCCGTCACCGAGGGCGTGCTGCTCAGCAACGACGGGGCCACGACCACCGAGCCGCTGTGGATCGCGGTCGCCAACGTGACGCTATGGTCCCTGCTGCTCGCGACGGTGGCGACCTCGCTGGTCCACCGCGGGCGGTCCCGGCAGTGAGCACGGAGGTTGCTCCGCGCGACCCCTGGGAGCGGTTCGGCTGGTTGATGTGGTCGGGCTGGGTGGTGTTCCTGGTCTTCCCGGTGGTGGCGGCACTGCAGGCGGACCGCGGGTGGGCGCCCCGGCTGCTGGCCGTGGCCCTGGTCCTGGGCTTCGCCGCGGCGTACGTCGGGGAGGTGCTGCGGCTCACCTCTGACCGGCACTGGCGGCGGTCCGTCCCCGAGCCGGTCGTCGTGCTGGTGCTCCTCTTCGCCCTGGCCGCGGCCACCGTCCCGACCATCGGCGCGGCTGCACTGTCGTTCGTGCCGTTCCTGCAGTCCTTCGGCGTCTTCGGGCTGCCGCGGCCGCTGTGCTGGATCTACGCCGGGGCACTCCTGGCCGCCACCGCGCTAGCGACCGTTCTGTGGCTGGGACCCGAGGACCTGTCGCTGCTATTCATCCTGGTCGGCGTCACCGCGGCGGCCGTGGCCGGTCGGCTGCTGGGCGAGCACGGCCAGGCCTACGAGTCGGCGGTGCGGGGCCAGGACCTGGCGACCGAGCGGGAACGGCTGGCCCGCGACGTGCACGACGTGCTGGGCCACAGCCTGACCGTCGTCATCGTCAAGGCCGAGCTGGCCGCCCGCCTCGTCGAGGCCGACCCCGCACGGGCACGGGAGGAGCTGGCCGACATCCAGCGGCTGAGTCGCGAGGCGCTGGGCGAGATCCGGGCCACCGTGGGCGGGCTTCGAGCGGCTCGACTCTCCACCGAGATCGAGCACGCCCGGGAGGCCCTGCTCGGTGCCGGAATGGTGCCCGACCTGCCGACCGACGAGCGGGTGCTCGACCCGCGCTACCGCGTGGTGCTGGGCTGGGTGCTGCGGGAGGCGGTCACCAACGTCGTGCGCCACAGCCGCGCCGACCGCTGCAGCGCATGGTTGACCGAGAGCTCCCTCGTCGTCGAGGACGACGGCCGGGGCCTCGGTGACACGCCGGAGGGCAACGGCCTCCGGGGGCTGCGCGAGCGCGTCCACGGAGCAGGCGGACACTTCACCGTCGGGCCCGGACAGGACGGGCGGGGCACCCGTCTGGAGGCGTCGTGGTGAGCACCCCGATCCGGTTGCTCCTCGCCGACGACCAAGCCCTGGTACGCCACGCCCTGGCCGCGCTGCTCGACCTGGAGACCGACCTGGAGGTCGTCGCCCAGGTCGGCCGGGGCGACGAGGTCTTCGCAGCGGTGCGGGAGCACGACCCGGACGTCTGCCTGCTCGACGTCGAGATGCCCGGGCGCGACGGCATCGCCGCCTGTGCCGAGGTCACGGCCGCCCGCCCCACCACTCGGGTGCTGATGGTGACGACGTTCGGCCGCCCGGGCTACCTGCGCCGTGCCCTGGACGCGGGTGCGGCCGGGTTCGTCGTCAAGGACATCCCCGCCCCACAGCTCGTCGAGGCCGTACGTCGCGTTCACGCGGGACTGCGGGTGGTCGACCCCACGCTCGCCACCGAGTCGTTGCTGGGTGGGCCCAGCCCACTGACCGGGCGCGAGGCGGAGGTGCTGCGCCTCGCGCTCGAGGGCGCCCCGGTCGCGGGCATCGCCGCCCGGCTGCACCTCTCCCCGGGCACTGTGCGCAACCACCTGTCCGCCGCGATCGGCAAGACCGGCACCCGCACCCGGGTGGAAGCCGCCCGAGCAGCCCTGGACCGCGGCTGGATCTGAGCGGCCGTACGACGGACGGACATCTCAGGCGCCTCAACGGGTAACCCGGCCCGCCTGCCCGCCTGCCCGCCTGCCCGCCTGCCCGGACGCCGCCGGTCGGTCTCCCGGGGCGTCTCTCCCGCGCGCCGCGCCCGCCGCTCGAAGGTTGCGGCGTCCTCGCCACAGGTCGAGGAGTAAGAGCCGGTGGTGGCGCGACGGCGGCGCCACCGAGGGCAAGGCTGCGACGGCCACCACCACCAGAGATGCGCAGCGAGGACGTCCTGCCCTTCTTCATGATGGGGTTCCTGGCGCGGGTCTCCAGCAAGCTGAGTAGTTCGCCGCAGGCGGCCAGGTGGTGCGACAATGACAGCGACAGTTGGTTCGTTGTGGAGCCTCTGTCATTGAGCGGGCGCTGAAGCCCCTGGGAGTTCGCATGGCCCTAAACGACACGCACCCTGACGAAGGATCCTCGGCGCACCAAGGAACCGCAGGTTGGGCCCCGTTCATGACGGACCTCGAACAGCGCTGCGCAGGACTGGGCGCGACCGGCCTGTCTCTCGGTCTGGTCAGTGGCGGGCGGGTGCACACCTTCGACAGGGGGTTTTCTGAGCGCACGTGCGCCATGTTTGCCACCGTCTCGCTGGACACGGCCTTGCCGGGACCAGCAACCATGCGCTCCGCGCAGCCGCAATTCTTCGAGGATGCGGCAATGACACTGGCCCGCTACCCACGGGCCGCGGGCATATTGGCAGGCACTGATCTCGGTGCCGCGGCCTGCCTACCGTTGATCCGGACAAGTGAGCCGATAGTGATGGGGTATCTGGCGCTGCACTATGAAGGGGCGCGTCATTTCGACGCCGCTCAGAAAGCGAAGCTGTGGATTGCAATGACGGCCACTTCGAAAGCCGTGGAACGCCTGCTCGTCCAGGCCGGGAACCGACCCGCTGACGCCCAGCGTGGAGCATCTGTCGGGGGGCTGCGTTTTGAGCTTGCCGGCCTGCGTGAGGCGATGGAGACCGGCGCCGACATTGAGCAAGCGAAGGCCATGTTGATCGAGCGTTTCGGCTTGAACGCCGACCAATCCTGGAATGTGCTACGTCGGATCTCGAATGGCAACAATCGCAAGGTGAAGAGCATCGCACGTGACCTTTGTGGGACGGATCGGCGTGGCGGGTGAATCGGTCAAGAACCGGCTGGAGTAGTTGTTTGGTAAGCGCAAGAAGCCTGTAGGCCTCGGTTGCGGGAGTCCATACTGCGAGCCGCTCTGCCGACTGCCAGACCGGGGCGTGGGCCAAGGCTCCGTCGCGCAGCGACGCGAGGCGGCGTGGCGGGTCGGATTGTCGTGCGGGAAGGCCGTCGCGATGGATGGGCTGCGTCGGTCAGCCGTGAACGTGGCGTCAGCGACGGGTTGTCTTCACGCCGAGACCCTGGCAAGCCGCGGACGCCATCGGTTCGTGCCCGCCGAGGCTGCGGATGCAGGGCTGGCTGGGTGCCAATCAGCGGATGCCGCCGATTCGCCCGACGTCAAGAACCGAACCAGGCATGCTTTCAGGCTCTAGGGCACGTCCGTGCGATCCTGCTCGTGTGCGCCTGAGACTGACGTTGATTTCTCTACAGATGGGCGCGTTCCGGCCAGCGCCTGGTCAGTTCGCTGGACGAGTTAGGGCCAGCAATTGAGGGTTTTCTTGGCCGGGGCGACTGGAGCCATCGGTCGCCCATTGGTGGCACAGCTGTTACAGGCCGGCCACGAGGTGGTCGGCACGAGCCGATCACCAGCACGCGCAGAGACGCTGAGAAGCACCGGGGCCGAAGCGGTGGTCCTCGACGCTTTCGACTCCGCCGCGCTCCGCGCAGCCGTGCTCACGGCTGCCCCAGACGTGGTCGTCCATCAACTGACATCGCTGGGCGGCACGCTCAAACCACGCAGATACGACGAGTGGATCGCGACCACCAACCGGCTCCGCACCGAGGTCACACCGATCCTCCTCGATGCGGCGTACGAGGCAGGCGCACATCGGGCCATCGTGCAGTCGGTGAGCTTCATGCTTGCCTTCGAGGGTCCACCCGTCGGTGACGAGACGAGCCCGGACGCCCGCCACGAACCGCCGCCGTTCGGTCCGGTCGTGCAAGCGAACCTGGCAATGGAGTCTGCAGTCACGGCCCACGCTGGCCTCGAGGGGCTCGTACTGCGCTACGGATACTTCTACGGCCCGGGCACCAGCATCGGCCGCGGTGGCCAGCAGTACGAGGACCTGCGGCGACGACGGCTACCCATCGTCGGCACGGGCGCAGGCCTCTTCTCGCTCGTCCATGTCGACGACGCTGCAGCCGCGACCGTCCAAGCCTTGGACCACGGAACCCGGGGCGTCTACAACATCGTCGACGACGAGCCCGCCCCGAAGCGCGAATGGATGCCCGCCCTGGCGGCAGCAGCCGGCGGAAAATCACCGCATCACGTCCCCACCTGGCTCGCCCGCCTCGCGGCCGGTAACTTCCTGCCCAAGATGGCCGAGCACCAACGAGGCTCCTCAAGCTTCAAGGCGCGTACCGAACTCGACTGGGCGCCGCGCTACCCAAGCTGGCGGGACGGTTTCACCGCCCCTGGTGCACTCGGCTGATAGCAAGTTGACCGACCCCCGTCAGACGGCTCGAGGTTCTTACCAAGACACCTCCAGCCAACTGGTGGCGAGGTGGTCCGAGCGGTGAGCTCCCCAGCATCGGTGGCCAAGCGGGCAAGCCGCCATCGCAAGTGAGCCCTCAGATGGGCATGTTCGGGCGAAACGGCTTTCGCCAGAGGCGGCGGAGTGACGTCGTCGGGCGATCGTCGCCGACCGCAGGGATGTGCTTCGTGGCGTCAAGAACGTCGCAGGGTCCACCGGCGCGGTTTCAGCTCTCTCCAACCGCGCACGGCGAGCAGGAAGGCACAAAGCACCGTGCCAACCGCTGCTAGCGCCATGAAGCCCGCGAGCACCATCCAGCCCTCTGACGTCGAGGCGTTCGCCGGAGCGTCCGGGTCGTAGCGCAGTGACGCAGTAGCCAATCCACCGTCTTGCGGGCACCGGTCTCGCACGAGCCCGACGTACCTGAAGCGGGGCCGCTCGAGAGGGAACGTCACGGTGGCGCCCTTGCAGACAAGTGCCCCGTACCGATCGCGGATGGTGTCACCCGAGTCGAGGACTTGTCCGGTCGTCGTCGCCGTACGGGCGCGGGCCTCGTTCACGCCGAATGCTGTTGCCCCGAACCCGACGAGCTCTCAGACGAAGAGCACCACCAGCGCTAGCAGCGGTATCCGGGGCAGTGCGCCGGACCAACGGCTGAGGCCCGGTGAACCGTGCGGCTCCGTCGGCTGGCCCGGCGTACCTGAGTCAGGATCATGCGCGCCCGCCCATCTGCGGTCTCCGTGGCGTGCTTCCTCGGTCGACGTGTTCCTTGGACCCAGCACGTCGTCCAGGACAGCGGGCCAGTCGGCGTGACCAACGTCCGCCGCGACGAGAAGGTCCCGCCAGTCCTCGTGGGCCAGGCGGATCATCCCCTCGACCTTTGCCCAGTCACCTCCGGACCGGATCACGATCGCAGCCTGGGTCCGCTCCGGATCCTGGCCGCCGACGACAGAGGCAGGGAGGTCGTCCAGTGCAGAGAACACGCGCTCAGCATCGACCTCGGAAAACTCGCGCCGGACCCATCGAGCAACTCGGGGGCTGAGGTCCATGTGGCCATCTTCGCTGGTCGGCTAGACAGATCGGCACTCGGACGTCGGCTCCGCCTGAGCCTCCTGTGTGATCTCCAACTGCCGCGCTGAGATGGACCGTGGAAGCTGAACGTCCAGCCCGGCGACGTCTCGTGCAACAGGCGGCGAAGTGACGCAGCTGAGGACAATGTCGATCGATCCCCGTGCCCACGCCCGCGTACGCGACAGGAGATCTGCCGTCCAACGTCGATGGCCCAGTGGGACGATGGTTAGTCAGCCATCAGATAGTCGACGCACGATTCGCAGATAGCTGCCCCGCAGGCATAACCGCATCGCTCGCATCGTTCAATGTGAGCCCCTTGCTCGAACAGCCCACAGGTGAAACACGCCATGTAGTCGTTGCCCTTGCGGCCAGCGGTTACTGAGCGGACCACCTCGACTCCCTCGACGAGTGCAGCATCACCGCCTGCGACGCAGTCGATTATCGGCCAGTCCCCACCATCTTTGAAGGTCAGGTAGGAAGAGATCCCGAGCGACTCTTCGACGTACTCATCCGCACCTTCCTCACCTGAGACGCTCCAGAAGCAGAACTTGCAGACGGGCGGCCCTTCAGCTCCCTCACACAGAGCCGACTGGGAACAACGTGGACAGTTCAACGCCCACTCGAGTACGGAGAGCTCGGGCTCGAGCGCACCCATCCGCTCGCTGACGAGCGCTGAAATCTTTGAGGCGGCGACAGCGACATCAGCCATCACGTTGTCGATGGCGTGAACATCCGACGCAGAGGCTCCGGGACGGATGTGAGTGCCCAGAAACCACCAGGCGAAGTCGAACCCACGGCCGAGGAGGGGAGCTGCTGATGCAGGTGCCACACCGATCATGGCGAAGTGTGCAATCCGGTTGCGAAGCATGCGAACCGCGTCGACGTCCTTCTCGCGCTGCACCGAAACCGCGATGCCCAGGACGTCACGGAGCCGCTTGATTGCTGACATCGGATCAACTGTCTGCAAGTCGCCACTGTCGTACTTAGCCTGGGTGGCGCCGTCGCTCTTCACGGCTACCAACGTCCAGTGCTCTCTGATCAGGCCGGCCTTAATCAGTACTTCGATAGCACTGAATAAGTGGAGGGTCGCGTCTTTGACGTCCGGCGGTGTCTGACCAAGATCAGCGACGGCTCGTTCCAAGAAGTCGAGTCCGTTGAGCACAACCTCGGAGTCGGTGTGCGTTGGGGCCATGCCGTCAGTGTCCCCGACGCGCGAGCCCGCTTCTAGTTTGACGCCGCCGAGCATTGGGGGTTTCAGCCAGCGAGAGCGGTCCGCGGAGCGCTCGGGCGCATCCCAACCCAGCCCTCACGCCGGCAGGCGGCGATATGCCGCACCTTGCGGCGTGCAGTTACCTGAGTCGCATCCGGGCAGCTACCCGACCCACGCCTGTTCGCGGACCGCCGTGTTCAGCCGCGCGATGTCTCGAGCCAACTCCGCTTCACGCTCCCGTCCGCGTCGCAGTTGGTGAACCGTAATAGACGCGGACCAACCCCACCCTTTCCGCCAGCCAATGGTAATGAAGCCGATCGGCAAGATGACCCAGCCCAGAGTGCAGGACAGGAGTCCAACGGTTTGCGCCGCTGAGGCGGGCTGTATCGCCACTGTGATGGCACTGAGCACGAGAGTTACTTCACCCAAACTAAAGATAAAGACCGTCGCGCTGCGATCAAACAGGTGGTTATGGAATTCTACATTCAAGACGTATAGCAACGCCGCTAGATGTATGGCAGCCACGGCCCAGCCGACTAGCGTCGCGAGGGCGAATGTCGTAGCGGTCGCCAAGCGCAACTCCGACGGAGCGGCTGCAAATTGGAGACCTACCAGAGTGACCGCGGGAATAGCGCCGACGACACAGACAAAACCCACTACGGGCCCAATAAAGTGGTTGGAATCGGGCCTGGTCTCATACCTGCTGAGTACAGTCCGGCACCTGATGTAACTGCGCTTACGGTCCGCCAGTTGTATCACCGACTTCCCGTCCCACTCGCTACAGGAAGCGATCAGGATGGCCGTCAGCGCGGCGACGGCAAACGCCAGGATCCCTTGCAGGAAGTCGTGGCGCTTGGTCGCCCCGAGCAAGGCGAGACCGGCAAGAAAGATAGAGGTGACCGCTACCGCGGTAGCTACGTTGAGGCAGTTGCTCGCCCACACTATGTTGCGCGCTGGCGCGGCTCGCCGAACCGCCCACCACCAGCGCGACCGTGAGCGTTGCGACCAGCGCCAGGAGCGCAAGGTTGACGGCCACGATCTCTTGGGCGGACAAGCCGATGCTGCCGCCAATCAGCTGCCTGAACTCTAAGGCATTGGTGTACTGCGGGTAGAGCAGCAGCGCCAGTGAGGCCAGGAACAGGAGCGCGGGAGTAATGGAATAGACAAGCCGCCCTCGAACCTCCGCAGTTACCTCGGCCACTTGAGAGTCAATCAGTTCGATCTCCGCTAGGGGCGCGTGCAATGTTCTTTCAGCCACGGCGGGTGTCTGCGAAGCGGCACGGTCGGTTGGTCGGCGGTGCCAGACCAGGGCACCGATACCGACGGCGACAGCGATGTCATAGAAGCGGCGGGGCAAGACGTCCTCCTAATAGCAAGAACGGGAACGGTCGGTGACGCGTAGCCGAAGAAGCGCCGTTAAACCTACGTCGACATGGCACCGCTTGCGGTCACGACGTGACGTTCACGCGCGTGCACACTTGCTCGAGTCGGCCGCACGAAGCGGGCGCCCGGCCAGCATCGACCCCCGTCGTCGAACCGAACGTCACGCCAGTGTCCTCGACAGACGCCCATCTACGAATCCCCGTTCCCACCCTCCTGACCCGCGATACGGGACGGTCGCTCGACCGGAGACAGGACGGTAGGGGCGAACACCGACGGGCCACCCTCTACTGCTCGCTATCTGCGAGTCTGAGGTTCGAGGTCAATCTCGTCGATCCCCAAGCATTCAGCTCTACGGGTCGAAGATCGGATGACACGCCGCGTTGCGGCACCGGGCCCCTTCGCGGCGGTAAGACTGGCTTCGTCGAGCGCGAATGAGGTTCCCGCTACCGCACGGTGATGGATCGATGATGGCGTGTCAGGGTTTGGAGACCAGCATTTGCGGAAGACGCAGCTGACCCACAGCCGTCGGCACCAGGTAGCGGACGCTGTCCCCATCCCATCGCGTCATGCCCTCGCGGAGTAGTGCATTCACCAGGTCGTTGAAGCGGCCCTGGATCTCCCCAGTGGCTTGCGTGTAGTCGGGGCTCCTGATGTCCACCTGTCCGACTGTCACCAGGAGCTCGAGCACCGAAGCCTCGAACGAGCCCGGCGCTATCGCCAGGTGGGACAACGATGGCGTGATGTGCGCCAGGAGTTCGGTGTGGTTGGCAAACCCCAGAAGGCGGAGTCGGTGTGACCAGAACGGGTCGGATGGGTCGAAGCGCCCATACGCCTGATTCGCAAGTGTCTGCTGCACGACGTAAGCGCCGTGGTAGGTGTGCTTCGCTTCCTTGCGGTCCTCCGCGGAAAGGCGGTCGTCTGCGTCGCGCAGCCGCCGGCTGCTCTCGTTGAGCGCCCATGCGATGCTCCGACGCAGCGCGGGCAGACCCCTCGCGGCCAACGTCACGAGCGAATGCGGCTGCGCGACATTGACAGCGTGTTCGACCAGGTCAGCGGTGCTTGCGGCGAGCCGGCCGGCGCGGTCGTTCTCCGGGGGCGGCCCACCTCTCCGCGCCTCGTTGAGGAGCCACATCGCGATCTCGTACAACGCGGCGACCTCCAGACCGGAGGGGGCTGTGACCATGAATGGTCGGCTCACCGACTCCGACGCTTCGTCGGTGTCCCGGGACGTCTCCACGGTGAGGGTGCCTGTGCCACCGAGGTGGGCTACGTCCCGCGGAGCACACGTCAGCACCTCAACGGGCCGCACCGGGGTGATCTCCTCCGGACGGGTCCTGTCGACCGCGGTCGCTCGCCAGAAGAGTCGGTCCCAGCCGTCCGAACGCAATTCGAAGTCGGTGACTGAGAAAAGCGGCACAGCATCCGGTCCGTGCAGTTCGAGGCGGGTCCGGCGCGCGCGGGTGCCGGTTATGGTCCAGTCCCGGTCTACCACTACTCCCAAGTCCTGCAGAAGCTCAGGGAACCCGGGTTGGTCAAGAAGCAACTGCAACGGGCGTGCCTCAACCGAATCCGGCCGACTTACGTCCACGTGTCGCCGCTGCACTCCGACAAGGCGGTCCAGGCAGAACACCGCGGCGCCCGACATGCCCTTCCAGTCCGACCGCCCCAACAGGTGGCTTGCCCCGGTGCGGTCTGGCTGCAGGACTAGGTTGCTGTCCGGCGACGTGTCGCTCGGATCGATGAGGCCATGGACCATCCGGCCGCCGTCCCGCACCCCGCCGTCCGGGCCGGCTTCCGCGCCCCAGAGCGGCCACCCATACATCCGAAAGGGCAGTCGTTCCGGGTACAGCGAATCGACGACCCCAACAGTCACGGGTTCGACCTCGACCGGTGTTCGGGGAATAAGGATCGCGATGTCGGCGTCGGGCCACGACAGGGTGGCTGCAAGGTCGAACTCGACCGTGCTGCCGTCCCACCGGGTGCCAATCCAGTCCGTCTGAGTAAGCACGTGTGCGCAGGTGATCACCGCGGTGGGGGCGATGAGATATCCGCTCGCGCGTAGGACGCCGTCCTCTAGGAGGGCTACCGCCCTCGCCGCCGTGTGTTGGACGGTCGGTGCCATCAGCGTCAGCGACCGGTGAGGGTGGCGCCGCCGCCCTTGGGCCGCGGGGTCAGCGGGACTGTCAACGTATGGGTCACCGTGTCAGTCGCGCTCAGGCCGCCCCGAGCGTCGACCACCCAGAACTTCACCCCACCCGAGCCCTCTTTGGAGCGTTCGGCCGTAAGCGTCAGTTGAAGTTGAATCTCGCCGACCTCGAACTGCAGGTCCCGCTCGGCGCCCACGGCGATAGCCTCCGCCAACTCCCGGCGCAATGACTCAATGGACTCGGCCAAGCCGAGTCGACGCTCCTCATCGTTCTCCACCGTCATTGGGTCACGGTAGCCCTTCGGTGTGCTGCCCGATAGCGCAGTTGGCTGCCTGAACGGCACCAGACACCCCAGAATTGACGCACCAAACTTCCGGGCGCGGTCACCTCCTCGGTGACTGGCTACTGGAACTGGTTCCTCATTGAGCCTGATTGAAATGCAGCCAGGCTCAGCGGCATTCAGGTCGACGGCTGCCACTCGTTCCGCGACTCGCTCCAACAGCCCTGATTTCCGATTCGGCCGAGGAGTCCGAGGGGCGCGGTCTACGTAGGCCCGCAACGACGCCGAGGGCACGCGCCTCTCTCGGGGATGCTCAGCACGTCCCCGACCACATCCTGGCGTTGTGGGCGTTAAGGCGCGCTGACAGGCGGCGGAAGGACGCAGGTTTGACGGGTTCCCGTAGCGGCATCCGTGAGTGGGGACGGTGGTGGCTGCGGTGAGTGCCAGTCGTCATCCTGGGCGGTGTCCTAGCCGAAGCACGGAGTAGGCCTTGATGGCTGCTGAAAGCCAAGGCGGGAGCTGCGGATCGACCTCGGCGACCATGGCGTGCTGGTCGGGGCTGTCGATGAGGAGGTCCCCGAGCGCGTAGTACGCGGCGGGATCGGCCGGCCACAGCGCAACGACACCCTCGTGGTGTTCGACGACGAGGTCGAGTGCCTCATCATCACTGGGCGCGACACCGCGACTACGCGCGTACGACATCCGGGTCAACAACTCTCGGCCCTCGGCTGCGGCCCGCTCGTGGTCCTCCCGTTCCCATCGGGCCGTGACCTGTTCGGCGGCGTCGAAGTGGTTCTCGACGGCAGGCCCATACCGCTCGATGAGGTCTCGCCGCAGGCGGGACCGGCCTTCGGCCAGCCCGGTGAAGAACTCCTCGTCGGTGGCCGGCTGCTCTCCGGTGAGGTCGGCCATCGTGCGGTCGACGGTGTCGATGATCCGATCCAGCCGCGCCCGCTCGTTAAGCAGCTGTTCGCGGTGACGTTGCAGCGCGGCTAGCTCGGCTGTCTCGCCGTCGAGGATCTCTGCGACATCCGAGAGAGGTATCCGCAGCTCGCGAAGCAGCAGGATCCGTTGCAACCTCAGCAGCTGCTGGCGCTCGTACCACCGATAACCGTTGGCCGAGACCCTCGCTGGCGTGAGCAGGCCCAGGTCGTCGTAGTGCCGCAGGGTCCGGGCAGAAACACCGGCCAGCCGGGCGACCTCGCTGATCGAGTGCTCCACCCGGCAACCCTATCGACTGGACCTTCTCGTTACGTCAACTTCTATCGTCACCGGCATGACCGTCCACCAGCCGTTCACCGTCACCGCCGCTCGCCTGTTCGATGGGAGCGAGGTACTGGCGGCCACGCACCTACGGGTCGCCGAGGGACGCATCGACGCGATCGGCGGCTCGGAGATCATCGGTCACGACGACGCTCTGATCAGCGGGGGCACGCTGCTTCCCGGCCTCATCGACGCCCACGTCCACCTGCTGCCCGGCTGCACCCAGTTGGCCGCCACCTTCGGTGTCACGACCGTGATCGACCAGTTCAGCAAGCCCGACGTCATCGACTCGGAGCGGGCCGCCATCGCTGCAGCTCTCGCGGGCGCAGGACCTGCGAGAGCGGATCTGCGCACCTCGAGCATCGGCGCCACGGCTCCCAACGGCCATCCCACGATGGCCTACGCCCCCATCCCCTACGTGACCGGTCCCGGTGACGCACCGCGATTCGTCGAGGCACGGATCGCTGAGGGGGCGACCCATCTGAAGGTGATCTACGACGACGGCTCGGGCGCGATGCTCAACATCGCCTCCCTCGACCCGGCCACGATCGAAGCACTGGTGATTGCGGCGCACCGTCACGGCCTGCCCGTCGTGGCGCATGTCTCCACAGCGGCCGGGGCGGTCACGGTCGCGCGCTGCGGGGTCGATGTCTTGGCCCATGTTCCGTTCGAACGAATGAGGGAGGCAGAAGTCCGTGACGTCGCGCAGACGGGGGTCGCGCTGATCGCGACACTGTCCCTGGTCGATGGATTCCCCAACGCCGACGGCGGCATGCCGCTGCTGGGCGAACCGGGACTGGCTGCCCGCCTGAGTCCGCGTTGGCGCCGGGTCCTGGATGGGCAGTCACGGAGGTGGATGCCACCCCCACCGGACGGTGCTGCGGCCCGCGAGAACACCCTTGCCCTGTTCCAGTCCGGGGTGCGTGTGCTCGCCGGCACCGATGCTCCCAATCCCGGCCTGGTCTTTGGCGCGAGCCTGCACCGTGAGCTGCAGCACCTGGTGGACGCTGGGCTGCCTCCCACCGAGGCGTTGCGCGCAGCGACCGCAACCCCTGCAGACGTATTCGAGATGCCGGACCGTGGCCGGCTGCGTATCGGCTCACGCGCCGACATAGTCCTCGTCAACGGCGACCCCACCGCAGACATCACCGCCACCCAGCACCTACGCACCATCTGGGTCGCCGGACGCGACCCGGCACCCGAGACCTACTCCGGCAGCACCGCCGAACGCGAGGCCATCACCGCGCTCCGCGAGACCACGAACAAGATCGTTGCCGCCATCCAGGACTCCTGGCCCGACTTCCCCACACCCGAGGACGTCCACCGCGACGACGGCGAACTCCTCGGACGACTAATCCCGACCTCCGGCGGATGGCAGGCCACAACCACGTTCGGAGCCGCACTTGGCGCCATCACCACCCGCGACGAAGCGTTCGACACCGTCCTCGGCCAGGGACTCGCTGCCCTCGCTGAGACCTGGTGGGTGCAGCCACTCGACGCCCGCAACTGGCATGAGGCCACCCTGGTGGAGGTCGAACCCGACCGGCTTCGCCTGCGCTGGAAAGACCCCATGGTCGACCAACCGCCCTCCGGGCAGTGGTACCACCGAGACGACATCAATCTCTCCCGCACCAGACCCGACGAACCCAACGGGTCGTAGCTCGCGTCTGTCCCGGACGGGCAACGCTCAACGAGCAGGGATGGATCTGGAGGTGTCAGGTCGATCGGGGTGCGCGAGCGCGTATTCAGCCTCTCCTTGCTCCCAGCCGGTAATCGGATGGTCCCACTCCTGCACATTGGTTCCGACGTGCACAAGGCCAACCTTCTGGAGCACATGACGCGAGGCGTGGTTCACCATCATCGTGCTGGCGACGACGCGAGTGACACCTGGCGCCGAAAGGGCTTGCGCAGCCATCCTTTGCGCTCCTTCGGTTGCCAGCCCGCGTCCCCACGCGGCGCGACGAAGGCGGTAGCCGATGGAGCTCGTGTCGTGGTTGTCCACGAACGAGCTTGCTCCCCACCAGCCGACGAATTGCTCTTCTTCGTAGCCAGCCCAGTAGCCGGGGCCTCGGGCGGCATCTGTTCGTAGCGAGAGACGTTCGGCCCACTCTTCAGCGGTCTCCGCGGCGCTGGCGGGTCTCCCGAGGATGTGCATCATGACGGCTGTGTCGCGGTTGAGGTCCACCATGAGCGGTAGGTCGTCCTCGGTAACCGGCCGCAGGCTGAGTCGGGCCGTCGTGAGAATGGGAAGCGGCACAGGTTGGATTGTGCCGGACAAGTTCGCGCCTGATCATGTCCAATCCGCGACGCGGCGTACGACGTGCCGCCCCGCTCGATCGGTCTTGTGCTTTACCCGTCCGGCGCGCCACTCCCTCACGGATGGGGCCTCGATGTCGATCGGCTTGCGGGATTGCTCGACCAACCGTTGAGACACGGTTGGGAATGATCGCGTCCCCATCGGCTGGAGGCTTCTATCGAGAGGGCGAGTCCGTCAGCGCGCTTCGAAGGCGCGGAGGGTGCGAGCCACATGTGCCGTCACCCAAGCGGCGGTGAATGGTCGCGTTCGTAGAAGCCAGCGGTGGAGCACAGCGCCGTAGAGCAGCTCGACGGCCTCCTGCGGGTCAGCGATGCCTCCGCGAGCTAACCGGGCGGTGACTGCGTTGAGCTGAGGGCCGAGAAGACGGGTCGACATCTCGGAAGCGAGCCGATCGTCGCTCTGGATCTCCGTCGCGATCGCGCGGAGCAACTTGTCCATGGGCGGGTTGGTCATCTCTTCAACCGTGGCCAGCATCAAGACCTCAAGATCAGCAGCAAGGTCACCGGTCTCTGGAATTTCGACTTCCGCGCCTCCGCTTCGCTCAAGCAACGCGTCGAAGAGGACAGCGGACTTCGAGGGCCACGATCGGTAGAGCGTTTGCTTGCTCACCCGGGCCTGGTAGGCAATGCCCTCCATCGTTAACTGTCCATAGCCGTTGTCGACAACAAGCTGTAACACGGCCGCATGCACGCGAGTACGTGTGCTGTCGCGGGCCATGTCGCCATGCTGGTGCAAACGAGACGGTCCGTCCAGTTTCAGTTATGGTGAGCCAATGAACTCGAATCAGACCTGGCTAGTCACCGGCGCAAACCGTGGGCTTGGGAGAGCGTTGGCAGAGGCAGCCTTGGATGCCGGTCACTCGGTGCTCGCCACCGTGCGGGGCGCCCACAACCTCGCCGAGCACGAGCGCCTGGTGGTGCACCAGCTCGACGTGCGCGAACACGACCAAGCCCGAGAAGTTGTGGCCCGGGCCGTCGCCCAGTTCGGATGCTTGGACGTGTTGGTCAACAACGCTGGCTACGGCCTCATTGGTGCGATCGAGGAAGTCGACGAGCGCGAGGCTCGGGAGATCGTGGACACCGATTTGTTCGGTGCGTTGTGGCTCAGCCAGGCAGCGGTCTCGGTCATGCGCGAACAGGGCGCCGGCGACATCGTTCAAATATCCACCGTTGGAGCGGTCGGGACTATGCCCACGATGGGGCTCTACAACGCCGCAAAGTGGGCGCTCGAGGGGTTCAGTGAGGCTCTCGCGGCGGAGGTTCGAGACTTCGGCGTACGTGTGACGCTGGCAGAGTTGGGGGAAATCAACACAGAGTGGGCCACGACCAGCATGCGGTTCAGCGCCCCACACCCGGCCTACGACGAACTCAGAAGCAGTCTCTTCGGGACCCCCGAGGTGCCATGGCCTGCCGACGGGACCGGTGGCGGTACTTCGCCACGCGACGCAGCAGCCGCAATCCTGGCCCACGTTGCCGACTCGACCGACACGAGGTTGCGACTCCTGGTGGGCGACGACGCACCTGCACAGGTATTCGCAGCACTGGAGAACAAGCGCCTCGACTACGAGGTCGACCCACGTTTCGCCGCGCTCCACTGAACTGAAGGATCGGCTACTGGGACGCCAACCTCCGTTGGGTCCCCGCCTACCCGTGCAGCAGTTCCCGCCGTCACGGTGATGAGTCGTCTGCGTGGTCGTAGCGCAGAGTCCGGATCGGGGACACGAAGAGGGTCACGCCATCAGCGGAGAAGATGGCTGCGGCGCAAACCGGTGCGAAGCGGCTGCTCCTCTGGACGGCGAGGAGGCCCAAGGGTGCCGCAATCACTACACGGCAACACGAAGTCACGGAACGCAGAACAGTCTCAGCCAGGGGTCCCCGCGGCGACGAGGTCGAGGGCGGTCATCCAGAACGGCTGTGCGCCCGTCCCGAAGGACGCCGCAAGGGCGTAACCGAGGGCAGCGTCGGACGGTCGGAGGTCGGCGCGCTGCTCCCACTCTGCGAAACGATGGTCGTCCAGCCAGAAGAGTTCGCCGAGAGGCCGCCCATCGCGTGTCAGACGGCTGCCTGAGAACGAGTTGGGCTGCAGCCGATAGCGCGAACCCGCATGCGTGATGTCGATTCGGTAGGACCGCCGACTCAACCGACCACCTGCCGGCGCCAACCGCACCGGCTGACCGTCGAGCGTCATTGTGAGGTCGTCCGAGCGCCGAGTCCCCACGGGAACGGTCTCACTGAGGGTCGACCCCTCCACGCGTTCGATTCTGACCAGCGGCACGTTTTCACCCTCAAGGACGACACTCCGCTGGGGCTCCACCGTCACCATCATTGATCCGTATCGGTGGTCGGTTATCGATACGTGCTGGTCGAAACTCACTCTCGTCCATCCTCCGCTTGATGTCGATGAGTCCCTCAACGGTTCGTGTCGGGTGACGTGCGGTAGATGATTGCGTATCGAGCGGCGGGACTCGCTCCGCCGATGCAAACGCAGCCCTCGCCGCTGAGACGAAAGTACTCAAGCGCCTCGCTGCCTGGTGGGCCTGCGCCGCCGTACTGTCGCGACGTGGACGCCTCCGAACCCAACCTCGACCAGTACTTGGAGCGCGTCGCCGGCATTGACCGATCTGACCGCAGCAGTCACCTCGCCCGGGCCGCCATCCTCGAACAGGCCACGATCCTCGACTACGCCCTCAACGAACTGATTGCTCTGCCGCTCGCCGTCGACCAGGCGGCCGCGAACTTGCTGGCCTTCGACATCTTCGCCCGAATCCCCAATGACGTTCGAGTCGGCATGCTCGAGACCCTTATGAAAGACCACGACCTCGAAGACTCCTGGCCGTTCGTGATACCGGTGCTGCGTAAGGTTTTCGGCTTGCGCAACCGGCTCGCACACGGCTTCGTCGAGAGGGTCGCTAACGACCGCATCCAGATCACCTCCTACAACCGGGGCAAGGAGTCGTCGGTCGAGTACTCGCCTCAGGAGCTCGGATGGCTCGTGTGGCAATCCCAAGTGGTGCGCACAGAGCTTCAGGACATGTGGGTGCGGCTACTGCCTGAAGACGACGACTGGTTCGTGGTGTGGAACGGTGCGGCCTGGTAGCTGTCGGAAGCACGCTCATCGGCATGCCCGGACGTTCCGTAAGCCGAACGGCTACTGGCACGCTCCGCGAGCCGATCCCGTACTGGCACGCTCCGCGAGCCGATCCCGTACTGGCACGCTCCGCGAGCCGATCCCGTACTGGCACGCTCCGCGAGCCGATCCCCCATCGGTGACGAACCGGGCATCACGGTTTGGCACCCTCTGAGGCCAATCTGCGCCCGTGGGCCGTTCCCTCCTTGGCACAGACTCGCGGCAGGCGGGGACCCCCGGACGCCGGCCGATGCGGTGGCGCCTTCACCGTCCGAAGTGAGCGTCGCTGAGGCCGAGCAGCTGTTGCTGAACTGTGGGGTCGTAGGCGACTGGGGGCGTGGTCGTGGGCATGTCTCGGTTGTAGTAGCGGCCGGTGACGCCTTCGAGCGCGGGATCGGTGGCAAGGCGCAGTGCGGCGTGGGCTCCTTGCTCGGGGGTGAGCATGCTACGGCGGATCAGCGCACTGAAGGGCTTGAGCAGGGCTGGGACGAGGTCGTCGATGATGTCGGTGGCCACGATGCCGGGGTGCACGGCGTTGACGGTGACTCCCTCGGGAGCCAGTCGTTCGGCCAGGGCGTGGCCGGCGGTGACGCTCATCAGCTTGGCGCGTGCGTAGGCCTCAAAGGCCTTGAACCCCGCCGCGGGGTTGAGCTGGGACAGGGTGCTGACGCCGTCCAGATCCAGGGTCGCCGGTCGGGCCGGGCCGAGCAGCTTGAGCTGGCGGGTGTCGTTGAGGGTGTCGCTGGCGACGTTGACCACCCGGGCGTGGCCGCGGCGGAGCTGCCCTGCCAGCGCCGTGGTCAGGCCGTACCCGGCGAGGTAGTCCAGGGCGATGTGCATCTCGACGCCGTCGGGCGAGAGCTGGCGGTCGCGGAAGTGGGCGCCGGCGTTGTTGACCACCAGGTGCACCTGGTGGTGGCGCTCGGCGATGGTCGCGGCGGCGTTCAGGACATCGCTACGTCGGGTCATGTCGGCGGCGATCACCTCCAAGGCGCCCTCAACCCCTTGTGCTCGGATGCGCCGACCCAGCGCGTCGGCCCGCGCTGGTGTGCGCGCGAGGATGACCACGTGGGCTCCGGCGCGGGCCAGTTCCAAGGCGATGACTGAGCCCATGCCGCCGGTAGCGCCGGTGAGTACTGCGACCCGTCCCGACAGGTTGACGTTCACCGCCGGTGCGGCCACGGGAACCTCCAGCGCGCTCATCGGGTGATCCGGGGGTGGGCGCGGGTGTAACGGGGAACCTCGGCCTCATCGAGCAGGAAGTCGGCCAGATCGGCGCGTCCGATGGAGCTCCACAGCCGGACCGAGGTGTCGGTGCCGGTGGCGTACTTCCCGTTCGCGGCGTGCTCGGACAGCTTCGGGGGACGCACGATCGTCCAGTCCAGGCCGGAGGCGGTGATCAACGGCTCCATGGACTCCTTGTCGCGCATCCTGTCAGCGACACCGGCCCAGACCGCCTTGGAGTACAGCGAGGAGTCATGCGTCTCCAGCACCCCGTGGGCGCTGACCACGATGAGCCGCTTCACGCCAGCGGCGGCCATCGCGGGCACAGTGGAACGCATCGCCTCAGTACAGACGCTGGTGGGGCCCTTCTCTGCTCCGCCGAGGGTGCTGATCACAGCGTCAACCCCAGCCAGGGCAGCCCCCAGACCGGCCGCGTCGGCCAGGTCGGCCCACAGATGCTCGCGTAGTCCCGGTGCAGGAGCCAGGGAACCGGGGCGGCGCACCAGTGCCACCACTCGATGCCCCCGCGCGAGCGCGTTGGTCACCACGTGCCTGCCCGTGGCGCCGGTCGCGCCCAGGACCGCCAAGGCCAGCCTGTTCGAGGCATCATGTCTCATAGTGGCAGGTTTGCACAATGAATAAGATGGGTCAAGGTGTCTCATAGACTGGGGTGGTGCCCCCTGACACTGACCCCCGAACCACGCGCAGCCGTAAGGCGATCACGGCCGCCACCCGACGCCTGCTCCTCGAACACGGCCCCGCGGCGGTCACCCACGTGCGTGTCGCCGAGGCCTCCGGGGTGGGGCGGGCGACCGTCTACCGGCACTGGCCCCGCAGCGATCAGCTGCTGGCCGAGGCCATGGCCGCCGTCCCGATGCCGTTCTTCGACACTCCCCCGGACCGTGGTACGCCCACCGTGGAGTGGGTGCGTGCTGAGCTGACGTCCCTGGCCCGCCAGCTGGGCCTGCCTGACGTGCGCGCGGTGACCACCACCCTGGCCAACGCCGCCTTGTGGGACATGGGCATGGACGCCCGCCGATCCGGCTTCGCCCACCTGCTCGCCCAGCGCCTGAGCAGCGCCTTGCACGTAGCACAGGAGCGCGGCGAGGTGACATTGTCGTCTACGGGCGACCACGCCGCGGCCTTGGCCATCGGGCCTCTGTACTACCGCGCCACCATCGAGCACGCCCCCATCGACGAGCACCTCATCCAAGCCGCCATCGACGCCCTCGGCACCTGGCACATCTGACCCAGGTGAAGTCACCGATCCCGTTGTGGAACCCGGCGTCGACACACCCACGGGTGATCAGGCGGGGGCGCCGGCCTCGATCCACTCCTCGAAGCTGCGGCCGGCCAGGATGGCGTCGGGGCCAGCGAGTGCGGCCCCCCGCCGGGCCGCGCGCCCCGACCTGCCCGGCAGCACGAGCGGTAGCACGAGGCGGTGCGCGCCGCGTGCCCGAAAGGTGCGCCGGCAGGCCGTCGTCATCGCCAACCGCTGTGGCCCACCCAGGTCCACCGTCCGCCCCTCGTCCTGGCCATCGATCAGCCGGAGCAAGTGCTCGACCACCGTCTCTACATCGACCGGCTGCACCGGTTGCCGTAAACACAGCCGCACAGGTCCGAGCCCGAGCGTCCCGGCGAGTTGGGCCGGGAAGGTGTGGAACTGCGTCGCGCGCAGGATCGTGGCAGGCACGGCACCAGCGCGGGTCTCGCGCTTCTGTGCCAGCTTGCCCGCGTAGTGACCCACCCCCGGCATCGCGTCGATGCCAACGATCGAGAGAGTGACCAGGCGGTGTACGCCGGCTTCAGCCGCGGCCAGCTGCAGGGTGCGGGCAACGGCGGCGAAGAACTCGACGCAGACCCGCCTCACTTGCGAAGTGGTCGAGGTGCAGTCGAGCACCGCCTGCACACCGTCCAAGACCCCGACAAGACCCTCCCCGGTCACGAGGTCGACACCGCTGGACCGGCTGAGGACCACCGCCTCGTCGCCCCGTGCCTGCAACCGGGAGACCACCCGGGAGCCCACCTGTCCGGTTCCACCGGCCACCGCCACGCGCATGTCGCCATCTTCCAGAGGCTCAAGGACGCCGGCAAGGATGCAGGCGGCGCGGCCTCGCGTCGAACGACGATCCGGCGTTGCTGGCTCCGAGCCCGAGGCCCTGTTCAGCGGCTCACAGAACGGCACAGGCAGGGAATTGGCAGCAGTGTCGCGAGCCAATCCCCCTGTGGGACAACAGTGGACGGACCCGACCACCGTGCCTATGTCGCCGTGGCGGGATCCCGTACTGGCTCGCGGAGCGTGCCAGTACGGGATCCCGCACCGGGGCGCTCCGCGAGCTCATCGGCTTGTGGTCACGCTCCACGTGACGATGGGCTCGCGGAGCGACCCGGTGACCGATCCATGTACGAGAGCAGGGGGCGTGTCGAGTCGACCTGCAGTTGCAATCACGGGCTCGCACCGTAGAGGGTGGCGAGCCGGACCATGGTGTCGGCCACGGCTTGGCGGAGCTCGGGCGGGTCCAGGACCTCGACTTCTGCACCGAGTCGTAGGAGATGGCGGGCGGCGTTGTCGAGGCGGTCGAATCGCAGGCTCAGTCGAGCCCATCCGTGCTCGTCGCGTACGACGTCCGCAGGCAGTGGCAGCTCGGGTCGGGTCACCTTGTCGAGCAGCTGGAGCAACGGCTCGGCCGCTGGAGCGATACGCACAGTCACGAAGTAATCCGGGATCGACTCGAGGAACGTCTCGCGGAGCTGAGTCCAGGTCGCGGCAAGGTTGAATTCGACCGGCCGGTCGAAGCGGTGGACGAGCGCCTCGACGTTGTCGATGCGTGAAAGGCGGAAGAGTCGGAAGGGGCGTTCGTCACTGTGTCGCGTCCGTCCGAGGAGGTACCAGGTGTAGCCCTTCAGGATCAGTCCGAGCGGCTGGACCTCGAGATCCTTCCCGCGGTAGGTGAGTCTGACCTCGCGGGACTCCCAGACCGCCTGGGCGATGTCAGCCAGCGCCGAGGGGTCGTCCGGTGGGGCGATCCAGTGGGTCGGCTCCACCAGCAACCGGTCACGCACGACACGCGCTGCGGTCTCTGATCTCCTCTCCATCGCCGGCAAGAGGGTGCGGTCGGCGACGGCTGTGTCGAACCCGAGTTGGGCGGCGATCGCCGGCACAGCGGCGAAGAGCACACCGCGCGCCTCGGCGGTGTCGAGTCGCGGCAGCCCAGCGATCCGATAGGAAGGATCGATCCGGATCCCGCCGTTTCGCCCGACCTCGGTGTAGACCGGAACGCCCGCGCCGCTCAGCGCCTCCACGTCGCGGTAGATGGTGCGCACCGAGACTTCGAGCGCCTCTGCCAGCTCGGTCGCTGAGGCGCCGCCCCTGATCTGCAGTCGAACCAGCAGCTCGACCAACCGACTCGCACGCACGTTGAGAAGACTAGCCATGAACGCTGACACGCTCTGTCAGGGTTCCTGCCCCACGATGAGCCTCAACAGCCCGCTGGGCCGTCCAGGCTCCAGCGAACCGGGCACGAAACGCGCCCATTATACGAGAGGTCACCCACATGTCCCACACCATCGTCAATCCCGATGGATTGCACGATCCAGCCCCGTTCGGTTACAGCCACACTGTGGCCATCCCTTCCGGCACGGAACTCATCCTCGTCGCGGGTCAATATGGATCGGACTTGAACGGCACGGTCGTCTCGGCCGACTTTGGCGAGCAGGTGCGGAAGGCGTTCGGCAACCTCGGCGTTGCCCTGGCGGCCCACGGGCTCGACCTCAGCGATGTCGTACAGCTCAGGACGTACGTCGTGAATCTTGACTTCGACAAGCTCGGTGCGATTGGCCAGGCCGTAGGCAGTGGCTGCGGGGACACCCCACCCACGCAGACCGTCATCGGAGTGGCCGGGCTGGCCATGCCGGACATCCTGTTCGAGGTCGAGGCCGTCGCCGCACGCGCTTAGCTAGCGCGTTGCACTGGGCGGGTGCGGCATCGAGCGACGCCGAACTCGCCCAGGTCACCAACAGCCCATCCCGTTTGTCCATCCCTGATCGACATTGTTCGGATCCGTGGCGGCGTCGCGGACCGATCGTGTTTCGGTGAGTCCTCTTCGTCCTTAGCTGGTCGCCACGGCCTTGAAGAAGGTGTAGCAGAAGACACCATCGGCCTCGGTGGTGCGGAGCAGGTGCTCAATGCCTTCGTCGAAGCGGTGGGGCTCGATGAGCCCGGCCGAGAGTGCCGCCTGGCGCACGCCCTGGATCATGGCGGTGAAGGTCTTGCGGGTGAATCCATCGACGAGTCCGGGCCGGCTGGCATCGACGTACACCTGGCGCGGCGACACCGCGACGTTCTGGTAGCCGGCGGCGTCCAGCAGCGGGTAGAGGCGGCGGCCGATGAGGGCGTCACCGCCGGCGAGGCGTTGCAGAGTCACCTGACAGGCGATGGCATCGCGTGCGGCTTGGCTGTCGGGGTGGAAGTAAGTCGAGCCGTGGTCGCCCTCGATCACGGTGATTGTTCCGCCTGATTTGAGCATGGACCGGAGGTTCATCAGGGCGGCTGGGGGGTCTGCGAGGTGCTCGAGCAGGAAACAGACGAAGACGTGGTCAAAGCTCCCGGCCGACAGCGGCCCCTCCCCAGCCGGCAGGTCGAGGACATCTGCTTGCAGGAAGGTGATGTCGTCCAGGCCGGCGGCTGTCGTTCTTCTGCGGGCTTCGTCGAGTGACGTCGTGGAGATGTCGAGGCAGGTAATCGCTGCGCCGGGGGACTTCTCGGCCAGAGTGACGGTCTGGGCGCCCACGCCGCATCCGACCTCGAGGACCGAGACTCCCGGCGGGTAACCGGTGTCGCTGTGGAGCAGGTCGATCAGTGAGCCGGCCTGATCGGTCAGCCGCTGGTTCTCGAGGCTGTGATAGCCGTGGACATACTGCTCGAACATCGTCATGGATTCGATCACTCTCATCAGCGCGTGAGCCTGCCGGTCACTGGTGTCGTTGGTGGTGTCTCCTGGTGCGGCGTCCTCCAGGGAGCCCAGAACGGCCGCGAGCCGGTCGCGTAGCAGAGTGCGTCTACGTAGGTCGTGGTCCAGGTCGTGGAGGTGGTTCCGCAAGGTCTCGACGGGATCGGGGTCTTGCTCGTCAAGCAGAGCAGCGACCCGGGTCAGGCTGATCCCCGTCCGCCGCAGCGCCAGCGCCCGGTACAGCCGCGTCACCTGGTCCGGCCCATACCGTCGGTGCCCACTCGCTGAGCGGTCGGCGCTCACCAACCCCTTGTCCTCCCAGTGGCGCAGCATCCGCACCGACAACCCGCTTGACTGCGCAAGCTGCCCGACCGTCCAGGACGCCGGCCGCGTCTTGTCCTTCTGGGCGTCCATGCTCAGAACCGTAGAACCTCACACCGTGTGAGGATCAACTCCGCGTCTTCTCAACTCCGCGTCTTCTGTACGTGCAACTGACAGGAAGCCCGTCCCCTTAGTCGAACCCCGATCGGAACGACCCTCGCTGCCGTGTCGGAGGTCGCCACTAGCATTGGCCCCATGTCTCAGTGCACTGCGCCCGTACTGGGCCACATCAGGGGCGGCGGCGCCGACTGCCCAGTTCACGGACGCGGCGGAGGGTACGGCTACGCGCCACCGCGGTCGTACCCGTCCTACCCAGCACCGACCGCGCCTGTGCGTAGGAGCGGGAGCCTGTCGAGCAGCAGCGGGGGCGGGGGACGTCGCACCGCCCGGCCGGCCTGGCAGCCGAGCACGTCGACTGTCTCGTACACGCCGCAGCAGGTGCGCGACCTCGAGCCCGTCCGCGCGGCGGCCGTGGTCCGAACTCAGGAGCACGACGTGTTCCTCTGCCACGCCTGGCCCGACCGCCAGGATGACGCGAAGGATGCCTACGACTTGCTCGTCGGGGAGGGCGTCTCGGTGTGGTTCAGCGAGGTGAGCCTTCGGCCCGGCACGGACATGCGAGTGGCTATCGAACGGGGGCTCGTGAGTTCGCGCATGGGGATCGTCCTGGTGACGCCCGCGATGCTCGACAAACTACGCACCGACCGAAGCGTCGCGAACGCTGAGCTCAGCGCTCTGTTGCGCCGCAACCTGCTGGTGCCGGTCATGCACGGGGTGACGTTCGAGGAGCTTGACCAGGTGAGCCCCACGCTCGCGTCACGTGGTGGATTCAACACGGCGGAGGAGTCTATGGGGGACATCGTCGTGAAAGTCGCCGAGCTCGTCGGAACGCTCGCCGATGAAGAGGCAGACGGGCTCAGCATGAAGTCGGCCGACACATAGCGCCGGATAGGAAAAGGCACTACGCCTCGAAGCGGTCTCGATACCCGATCGAGCTGTGGCGGGGTCCGGGTCGTTCGTGACGGCTTGGTAGAGACGGTTACGGAAGGAGGTCGAGTAGCCGCCGAGGAAGAATGTCCACCCGTCGTGAGTTCGATGGAGGTCCCCGGCGCCGACACCGAGAAGCCCCTTCGGCATCGGACCGGTCACCATGTCCCACAGCACACGAGCTGAACGCAACTGCATCCAAGAAATCTACCGCGCTCAGCGGTGGGTGGCTCGTCAGGATTCTGCCAATCCCTTGTCGTGACCCGATTCTGTGCTGTCTTGCGACGGGTCAGCCGGGGTGGTGACAGACGGCTTCGAGGTTGATGCCGTGAGGGTCGCGGACGAAACCCCCGTAGTAGTCGGGGTGGTATTCGGGGTGGACGGCGGGTGCGTGGAGCGAGGTGGCGCCGGCGGTGAGGGCGCTGTCATAGAAGATGTGCACGGCTTCGCGGTTGTCGACGTAGAACGCGAGGTGCATGTTGGTGCCGACGGTGCCGGAGTCGACGAGCCAGAAGTAGGGCTTGAGGTCGGGCCAGCCGAAGCCTGTCATCGCGGGGAGCTGCTGCTCGTGGTCGGCCGGGATCTGGAGCATCTTGGTGATGCCGATGGAGGCGAGGACCGGCTCGTAGAACGCGAGGGCGTTCTTGAGGTCGGGGACGGCGATGTTGAGGTGGTCGATGCGAGATCCAGTGGGATCGGTCATGAGTTTCTCCTAGTTGGTGTCTTGGGTGGTCGGTGTCTGGTGGGTGTGCTTGAGTGCACGGCCGGTGTGGGTGGTGGCGGACATCAGGTCGCAAGGGGTGCCTTGGAAGACGATGTCGCCGCCGTTCTGGCCGGCGTCGGGGCCTAGATCGATGACCCAGTCGGCTCGAGCGATGAGGTCGCGGTTGTGTTCGGCGACGATGACGGTGGTGCCGTCATCGATGAGTTCGTCGAGCAGGTCGACCAGAGTGTCGATGTCGGCGGGGTGCAGTCCGTTGGTGGGTTCGTCGAGGACGTAGATCGGGGCGGTTCGGCCCATCTCGATGGCCAGTCGGAGTCGCTGCCGTTCCCCTCCGGAGAGCTGGGAGAGGGGTTGGCCGAGGGTGAGGTAGCCCAAGCCGACCCGGTGCAGCCGGTCAAGCGTGGTGATGATCGCCGCGACGTCGGTGAAGAGGTCGCGGGCCTGGTCGATGCTGAGGTCGAGGACATCGGCGATGGTGTGCCCGTCCAGGGTGTGGGTGAGCACGTCGGCTGTGAACCTGCGGCCCTCGCAGGTCTGGCATCGGGTGGTGAGGGTCTCCCCGGTGGGGGTGGTGGTGAAGGTGACTCCCAGGCCGGTGCAGTCCTGGCATCCACCGGTGGAGTTGGGGCTGAACAGCGTGGGGCTGACGTGGTTGGCGGTGGCGAACTGCTTGCGGATGTGGTCCATGACGCCGCTGTAGGTCGCCGGGGTAGAGCGGCGCGAGCCACGGATCGGGGTCTGGTCGAGGTGCGCGATCTCCTCGGTGCGGGGCAGTGAGTCGAGCAGCGAGGTCTTGCCGGCGCCGGCGACCCCGGTGACGGCCACCAGCACGCCGAGGGGAATGTCGAGGCTCAGTCCGCGCAGGTTGTTGCGGGTGGTGTGCTCGACGCGGATCTGCCCGATTGGGGTCCTGACGTTCTCCCTGAGGGACCGGGTCCGGTTCAGGTGCTGGGCGGTCACCGTGTCGGCACGCATCAGCTGGGCCGGGGTTCCGGCGAACACGATCTCGCCGCCGCGGTGTCCGGCACCGGGTCCGAGGTCGACGATGTGGTCGGCTGCGGCGATGACGTCGGGGTGGTGCTCGACGACCAGGACATGGTTCCCGCGGTCGCGGAGACGGCAGAGGAGCTCGATAAGTCGGGCGGTGTCGTGAGGGTGCAGCCCGGCGGTGGGTTCGTCGAAGACGTAGGTGAGCTCGCACAGTGGTGAGTCCAGATGGGTGACGGTCCGGATCCGTTGGGCCTCGCCACCGGACAGTGTCGCGGTGGGTCGGTCCAGACGGAGGTAGCCGAGTCCCAGGCGTTCCATGTTGGCCCCGATCGAGACCAGCTGTTGCATCACGGGCCGGGTGGACGGGGGGAGGTCGAGCCGGGTCAGCCAGGCGCCGAGCTCCACGGCGGACATGGCGGTGACGTCGGCGATGCTCATGCCGGCGATGTGGCAGCCGCGAGCGGCGTTGTTGAGGCGGCTGCCGCCGCAGGCCGCGCAGTCCTGCACCCGCGCGCATCGCTGCAGGGCGTCACGTATCCGGGCTGGGAGGGCATCGAGACTCCTGCTCAGGTAGAGGCGTCGGATCTTGGTCAACACCCCCTCGTAGGCCATCGGGTAGGACCCGGTCTCGACGTTGGGTCCGGTGCCGGTGAGCAGCATCGCGAGGTCGGCGGCGGTGTAGTCCTGGACGGGCCGGTCGTTGGCGAAGTGGCCTGAGCGCGCGTAGACCTTCCAGAACAGCGAGTCGACGGCGAAGTTGGGGAAGGTGATGGCTCCCTGGTTCAGGGAGCGGGACCGGTCGATGATCAGGTCGAGGTCGAGGTCGGCCTGCTCGCCAGAGCCGGAGCACTCGGGGCACATCCCTGCCGGGTCGTTGAACGAGAGTGCCTGCGGGCCCGCGACGGCGGGCGTGCCGTGGTGGGCGAACAGCGAACGTAGACGTGGGGTGGCGTCGGTGGCGGTGCCCACGGTCGAGCGGCTGTTGCCGATCATCGGCGCCTGGTTCACCACGATGGCCGCTGTGAGGTGTTCGAGGTGGACGACGTCAGGTCGTGGTGGTTGCGGGACGAGGTTCTGTACCGATGCCGGGAAGGTCGCGGCCAGGAGCCGTTGTGACTCCGCGGCCACGGTGTCGAAGGCCAGCGAGGACTTGCCCGACCCGGACACGCCGGTGAAGACCACCAGCGAGCGTTTCGGGATGTCGAGGTCGATTCCCTTGAGGTTGTTCGTGCGGGCGCCGCGGACCCGGATGAGACGGTCCTGAGCGGCTGATCGAAGCGTCATGATGACGCCTCCTCGACTGGCTGAGCCGCCGTCGGGGCCTCTGCGGGCGCCGCCGTTCTCGGGAGGAGCAGCATCAGCGCCGCGGCCAGGAGGTAGAGACCGATCTCCCATGGCATCACGCGGGCCAGGGCGTCTGAGAATGCCTGCAGCCGGTCGGCGTCCGGTGCCGGGTCGTCGAGGCTGGTGAAGAAGATCGTGCCGAGCGCGGCGATCCCGACCGCGGCGCCGATCTGGTTGACCGTGGACAGCACGCCGCCGGCAGCGCCCGCGTCGCTGCCCGGCACCCCGGCCAGCACCACGTTGACCAGGATGGGTGCGGCCAGGCCGAGGCCGAGGCCGCCAACGAACAGGGCCAGGGCGAGCATCCAGTAGCCCGGGTCGGTCCCGTCCTTGACCAGGACCCAGACCAGCGCCTGGGACGCGGCCAGCACCAGCGCGCCGGTGACCAACAGTGCGCGGCCGGCCTTGGCGGCCAGCGCCACCCCGACGCCGGAGGTGATGATGGAGCCGACGGCGTAGGGCAGCATCACCAGCCCGGTTTCCCATGCGGTACGCCCGGTGCCGGACTGCAGGTACAGCGACAGGGTCAAGAAGAACGCACCGATCGCGCCGAAGAAGACCATCGCGGCCAACAACCCCGCGGTGAAGCTGCGCACCCGCAGCAGAGCCGGGTCCAGCACCGGTTGCGCACCGCGGTCGCGTACTCGGCGCTCGTAGCCCATGAACAGCGCGAACACCACGACGCCGCCGGCCATCATCGCAAAGCCCCACCAGGGCCAGCCCCAGTCGCGCCCCTGGACCAGCGGCAACAACACGAGCACCACCGCGAGCGTGGCCAGGCCGGCGCCGAGCACGTCCAGGGCGCTGCGGCGGGCCTCAGCGGACTCCGGCAGCGCCCGCGCCCCCAGCAGGAGCGCGACCACGCACACCGGCACGTTGACCCAGAAGATGGTGCGCCACCCCAGCCCGAACACGTCCGCATCGACCAGCAGGCCGCCAAGCAGCGGACCGGCGACCGCCGCCAGCCCCTGTACGGCACCGAACGCGCCGTAGGCCTTGGCCATCTCCTTGGGGTGGAAGGAGGACCTGATGATCCCGAACACCTGCGGCACCATCACCCCGCCCGCCAGTCCCTGGACCACCCGAGTCGCGATCAGCACGCCCGGACCGGTGGCCAGCGCACACGCGGCCGAGGCCAACGCGAAGACCGCCAACGACGCGAGGAACACGCGGCGGCGGCCATAGTCGTCGCCGATCCGGCCGCCGGTGATCAGACCCGAGCCCAGCGCCAGCGTGTAGGCGGCCAGCATCCACTGCAGCTGGGCCTGGCTCGCGCCCAGATCGGTTGCAATCGCCGGCGCGGCCACCACGACGATGGTCGCGTCCAATAGGTCCATGAAGGAGGCGAAGAGCACGACGAGCAGCGCCACGCCGGCTACCCGCCCCGTCAGAGCCGCGCCCGGCACACCGGGAGGAGCGTGAGTTGTCGTTGGTTCTTGATTCGAAGAAGTGGTCATGGACCGACCGTGACAGCAGTAGCGGTCACCGAATGACCGCAACCTGAATCAGAATGGCGCTATGGCCGCTACATCAGCTCGGGCACTCGAACTCCTGTCCCTCCTCGTCGCCCGCGACGGCTGGACCGGATCCGAGCTCGCGAGACGCCTCGACGTCAGCGTCCGAACCTTGCGCCGCGACATTGAGACGCTACGAGCACTCGGCTACCCGGTAGCCGCGATGAAGGGACCCGAGGGCGGCTACCGCCTCGCACCCGGCACCAAACTCCCACCCCTGCAGTTCGACGACGAACAGGCCATCGCACTCGCGGTCGCCCTGCAGACCGCGCCCGCCACCGTCTCCGGTCACACCGACGCCGCCGCCCGCGCGCTGACCACCGTCAAACAAGTGATGCCGGCCCACCTACAAGCAGAGGTCGACGCCCTATACCTGACCGCGATCCGCAACTACTGGGCCTTCGGCGCCCCACCGGTCGAACCGGCCACGCTCAAGGCCGTCGGCAACGCCGTCCGCGCCAGTCACCGACTGCGTTTTGACTACCTCACCCAGACCGGACACCGTCCACACCCCGCCGACCGGGACTTCGAACCCCCACTCGAGGTCGAACCACACCACCTCGTCCTGTGGGCCGGTCGCTGGTACCTGGTCGCCTACCAGACACGCGATGCCGGGTGGGGCATCTACCGCGTCGACCGGATACACCCCCGCAGTCCCACCGGGGCGCCCTTCACGCGCCGCGAACTACCCGCTGGCAACGTCGCTGACTACGTCATGTCCTCCCACGACCGAGGAGACACACTGGCCCCCTGGCCATGCCTGGGCACTGTGCTCATCGACCTACCCGCCGACATCGTGGCGCGCTGGGCACCCAGCGGCGCCGTCGTCGAGTACCTCACTGCCACGTCCTGCCGGTTCACCCTCGGGGCATGGTCCTGGGCCGGCGTCGCCGGCCTCCTCGCCACCTTCGACGCCGACTTCACCATCCTCGACCCACCCGAACTCACACACGCCTGCCAACAACTCGCCATCCGCTACCACGCGGCCACAGGCAGAGGACCGAGGAGCGAAGAGTCCACCATCCCGCGGCGGTGACGGATGTCCGCAAGAGGAACCGCTATCGGACGAGGTCCTCGGTGGTTGGCTTCTGGGGTGCGTCGCTCGCCAGCGTCCCGCGTGGGTGTCGGTTGCGGGACGCCAGCGAGATGCTGTCAGCGTCTTGTGGAGGCGTCGACGAGTTCTGCCTTCGCCGCCAGGCGTTGGCGCTGGATGGCGCGATAGACGGTGGAGCGGCCGACACCGAATAGCTCGGCGACCTCAAGGGTGCTGTATTCGCCGCTGTGGACCAGGGAAACCAGGTGTGCCTCTTGCTTCCGGCTGAGTTTGGGCTGCTTGCCCTTCAGCCGACCTTTGGCCTTGGCGACCTTCATGCCCTCGACGGTGCGGAGCCGGATCAGGTCGGACTCGAACTCCGCAACCATGGCCAGGACGTTGAAGAGCAGCCGTCCGACGGCATCGGTGGGGTCGTAGACCGACCCGCCCAGGCTCAGGCTGATCTGTCGAGAGGTGAGTTCGTCCGCGATCGCTCGGGCGTCTGGAAGCGACCGGGCAAGGCGGTCAAGCTTGGTCACCACAAGGGTGTCACCGGCACGGCAGGCCGCGAGTGCCTCGCGGAGCCCGGGCCGTTCTCGGTTGGTGCCCGTCAGGCCGTGGTCGACATAGATGCGCTCGGCCTCAACACCGAGGCCGAGCAGAGCGTCGCGTTGGGCAGTGAGGTCTTGTGCATCGGTGGAGCATCGGGCGTACCCGACAAGTAGTGCGCTCATGGCGCACCTCCCAAAGGTTTGGCCCGGCCACGCCACGGGATGTGGTCGGCTCGGGCATCAGGCTGAACCCGATACCACCAGCGACTGCCTTTCTTTCCCGATCCGCAAGTACCGTCACTTACCGCCGCTTCCCCCGATCCGTTTTTCGTAATACGATTTTGGCCATGGTCAGCGAAGAGCAGATCCAGCAATGGGCGGACGAGGCCGAAGCTGGCTACGGCGTCGACGAGATGAAGCGCCGCGGACGCGGTCGGCCCGGGCGTGGCTCCGAGCCGATGCAGGTCGTTGCAGTACGCCTCACAGCGGACGAGCTCGCTGCGGTCGACGCAATTGCCGAGCGAGAGCACATCACGAGATCCGAAGCGATCCGCAGGGCGCTGGCCGGCTCTGCGGCGTGAGGATCCACGACAGCGCACTCAGACACGGGGTACTCCCAGAGGACGCAGTTCAGGCAGCCGACTGGCCGCTCTGGGTCGAACCGATTGATGACGAGGACTGGCCGCACCGCGAACTACGACTCGGCTTCGACACTCAAGCCCGCCTGCTCGAGACCGTCGTCCTCCTCTTCGAGAGCGGCGACGAGATGGTCATCCACGCCATGCCGGCCCGCAAGCAGTACTGGGATCTCCTGCCCTGAACCGGACGACTCACGCCCCGTAAGCGGGCTGGATACGCGGAACGTGACCAGAACGGGATCGTCACGCGGAGCGTGACCAGAACGGGATCGTCACGCGGAGCGTGACCAGAACGGGATCGTCACGCGGAGCGTGACCAGAACGGGATCGTCACGCGGAGCGTGACCAGAACGGGATCGTCACGCGGAGCGTGACCAGAACGGGATCGTCACGCGGAGCGTGACCAGAACGGGATCGTCACCCGGAGGGTGACCAGACGGGGATCGGCTTGTGGAGCGTGACCACAAGGGCGCGATGAGCAGGTTCACTCGATGGCGTCCCACAGGCCGTTCTCGGTGAACAGTTTGTCGACCTCGTCCAGTTCGACATCGGCGTCTCGTGCGTTCGCGGTGGCGGGGCCCGCGACCCACCAGTCTGCGCCAAGAAGTCCCGCGGACAAGTACGCGCGGGTACCGGGCCCCCGAGGGACGTAGGCGGGGCGCGCCTGCGCTAGCACCTCGCCGTGAGCAGGCTCCCAGAGCCTGATGGCTTCCGGCCCGTCTTCCAGAACGACGCCGTCATACCAACGCCACAGCACGGTCTCAGTGCCGTCGGACGCGGCGGTCATGGCCACTAGATTGCCGGGTTGCACTCGCTCGGTCCGCGGTGCGGGAAACATTG
This sequence comes from Nocardioides aurantiacus, assembly GCF_003752505.1. Classification (NCBI taxonomy): domain Bacteria; kingdom Bacillati; phylum Actinomycetota; class Actinomycetes; order Propionibacteriales; family Nocardioidaceae; genus Nocardioides; species Nocardioides aurantiacus. Next base: position 2,013,946 of record NZ_RKHO01000001.1, read on the forward strand.
ACGCGAATCGGGCGGTGATGAGCCGTCCGTCGCGAAGTACTTCGCATTCATCTTCTCGAACGCGTATCACGACGGCACAGCGGATCACTCGGTCAGCGGGGTCGTGCTCGGTGAAGTCATTCATGAGGGCACCTCTCAAAGGGAGGCGCCACCTGCTGCTGCACTCGGTCAGTCAGCCTCAGGAGGCGCGGAAACCAGAATGGACACGGGTGACGCACCTCCTCTCGCTCGGGCAGCAAGACTGCCACAGCTCCAGCCTGCGCGCCATGAACCGAACGCTAACGGCATGTCCTGCCTCACGGACCGTCGCCGAAGGGATCGGCACGCGGGGTGTCGCAGCGGGATCCCGCACCGGGTCGCTCCGCCAGCCCATTCCGCGGGACGACGCGCAGGTCGCTGGCACCAGCGGGGCTGCAACCGGGCGCCTACCTTCTGGGGTTAGCTGCCGGTGCCGTGGGGAAGGTCTATCTGGTACCTGATGAACCCGGGGCTGACGGCGACCTTGTCGTACAGCCGCCTAGCCGTGGAATTGCTTTCGTGGGTAAGCCAGTAGACCCGGCTGCACCCGGCCGTAGATGCCCAAGCGGCCACCGCGGAGATCAGCGCAGCGCCGACGCCTTGACCCCTCGCGTCCGGCGCGGAGAACAGATCCTGGAGATAGCAGACGTCCGGCGCGGACGTGCTCGGGTGGGTCAAGAAGTGCGTGATTCCAACAAGCCGACCGTCGACTGTTGCCCCACGTGCGTGCATCCGATCGCCAGCCTGGAATTCGCGCCAGGCCCGCTCATACACCTCGTCCGGCTCATCGCGCCCATAGAAGTCCATGTACGCGCGGAACAGTGCCTCCCAGCTGCTCCGGTCCGATGGGTGAAGCAACCCGACTTCCACCATGCGCTGCGCCTTTCGTCCTGGCCGTGAGCCGCCCTTGGTGCGCAGAAACTACCACCGAGGATGGTCACCCTCGCGTGAGGATCGTGTTGGGACGACGACAGGATTGCGCCGAGCTACTCGGGCACAGACACGAGACAGAAAGGGATGTCCCGCGGGGTCGGCGTAGCCCCGCCAGGCTAAGAACCAGGGCCTACAACAACGGCCAGCGGACGAGCACCGGCCCTTTCCACTGCGAGGCTGGCGTCGTGTAGATCGTCGACGCGAAGGTCGAAGTGTGCATGTTGGTTTCCGTGCTCCCTCGGCCACGAGGGTGGCCGGCAGTCAGCAACAAGATGAAAGGAGAAGCGGGCCGACGGGCTCTCATCGAGGAGTCCGCCAGTCGGAATTGCCCTCAGGCTCGGACAGGCCGAGGACCTCCTGCCAGAAGCGCGCCAGTTGCTCGGCGTCGTGGCACTCCAAGATCAACTACGTCAGCCGGCCCACCGTCATTCCTTTAACCTATGCCGAGCTCTCTCCTTGCGGTGCTCACCGCGTGACGATCGTGTTTCGGTGCGGTCGTCAAAGTTCTTAGTTGCTCGCCACGGCCTTGAAGAAGGTGTAGCAGAAGACGCCATCGTCCTTGGTGGTGCGGAGCAGGTGCTCGATGCCTTCGTCGAAGCGGTGGGGCTCGATGAGCCCGGCGGAGAGTGCGGCCTGACGGACGCCCTGGATCATGGCGGTGAAGGTCTTGCGGGTGAATCCATCGACGAGTCCGGGCCGGCTGGCATCGACGTACACCTGGCGCGGGGAGACCGCGACGTCCTGGTAGCCGGCGGCGTGCAGCAGTGGATAGAGGCGGCGGCCGATGAGGGCGTCACCGCCGGCAAGGTGCTGCAGAGTGACCTGACAAGCGATGGCCTCGCGTGCGGCTTGGCTGTCGGGGTGGAAGTACGTCGAGCCGTGGTCGCCCTCGATGACCGTCATCGTTCCGCCTGGTTTGAGCATGGCCCGGAGGTTCATCAGGGCCGTTGAGGGGTCGGCGAGGTGCTCGAGCAGGAAGCAGACGAAGACGTGGTCGAAGCTCCCGGCCGACAGAGGACCCTCCCCGGCCGGCAGATCGAGGACGTCTGCTTGCAGGAAGGTGATGTCGTGCATGCCCGCGTCTGCGGTGCGTCGGCGCGCTTCGTCGAGCGACGACGCCGAGAGGTCGATGCAGGTGAGTGCTACACCGGGCGACTTCTGAGCCAGGGTGACGGTCTGAGCACCGATGCCGCATCCGACCTCGAGGACAGAGACTCCCGGCGGGTAGCCGGTGTCGTTGTGGAGCAGGTCAATCAGTGAGCCGGCCTGATCGGTCAGTCGCTGGTTCTCCACGCTGTGGTAGCCGTGGACGTACTGCTCAAACATGGTCATGGATTCGATCACTCTCATCAGCGCGTGAGCCTGCCGGTCAGTGGTGGCATCGGTGGTGTCGCCGGGTACGGCATCCTCCAGTGAGCCCACGAGGGCTGCCAGCCGGTCGCGTAACAGACTGCGTCGACGTAGGTCGCGGTCCAGGTCCTGGAGGTGGGCCCGAAAAGTCTCGACAGGATCGGGGTCTTGCTCGTCAAGCAACGCAGCGACCCGGCCCAGACTGATCCCTGTCCGCCGCAGCGCCAGCGCCCGGTACAGCCTTGTTACCTGGTCCGACCCGTACCGTCGGTGCCCGTTTGCTGAGCGGTCGGCGCTCACCAACCCCCTGTCCTCCCAGTGGCGCAGCACCCGCACCGACAGCCCGCTCGCTTTCGCAAGCTGCCCGATCGTCCAGGACGACGACCGCGTCCTGGGCTTCTCGGCATCCATACTCAGAACCGTAGAACCTCACACAGTGTGAGGATCAAGTCCCCGTCACCTCTAGGCGCAACTACCCAGAACCGGTGACATTGGTCGTACGGCCCCCGCCAACCTCGTTGCAGCCGTCTCGCCGAATGAGAGCGCTGTTGCCCAGAACGGGATGGGCTCGCGGAGCGACCCGGTGACCGATCCGGTACCGGGTCAGAACGGTTGCGATAGTGCGGCCGACGGGAAGTCTTGGGTAGCAGTGGGCGTTAGATGCCATCGTGAGAATCGGCGAACTGGCAGAACGGTCGGGCGTCAGCGCCCGGTCGCTGCGCTACTACGAGCAGCACGGGCTTCTCTCCCCCCGCCGCAACCGCGCCGGGCACCGGACCTACGTTGCCTCGGACGTCGACAGGGTCGTCGAGATTCAGGAGTTGTTCGCGGCCGGGTTCTGCAGCGCGGGCGTCCGCGAGGTCCTGCCAGGTGTGCTCGACCCCGCCTCGGGTGACCTGGCGAGGCTGGGTGCCCGCATGCAGGAGGCACGCATCAGGCTCCAGCGGGAGCTGCGCGAAGTGGAGCGGGAGCTCGAGGTGCTCGCAGGGGTGCAGGAACGGCTCGGACTTGCCCCTGACACGCATGTGAGGCCACAGACTGGCTCGCATGACGACGTCAGCCCCGACCCCAAGTCCCCCACGCCAGCTCCGACTGATCATCGAAACCGACGACTTCGATGAGGCCGTGCGGTTCTACCGTGACGTCCTCGGCATGCCTGAGCAGCCCGCGTTCGCCACCACCGGCGAGGACCGCGTTTCGATCCTTCACGCAGGCACGGCGACCGTCGAAGTGGCCACACCGCAGCACGTCCGGACCATCGACAACATCGAAGGCGCGCCACACGCAGGCGGCCCGACGCTGCGCCTGGCCTTGGAGGTGGACAACACCGAAGCGACGCTCGCGGCGACCGACGGCGCTGGAGCCACGCGCATCGCGGAGCCTGTCGAAACGCCCTTCCGCACGATCAACGCGCGAGTCCAGGGGCCGGCCGGCTGGCAGGTGACCTTCTTCCAGGAGCTCGAGTCACTGGATCAGCGATCAGCGCGTGACGGATTCACCACTGACGACCGACGTGCACGATGACGGTGATCGGCCTGCTGTCCGCCCCGACCAACCTGGGCCTCCGCCCGCCGGAGGCCCACGGCGTTCCGGGCACGTCGAAGGCGCCTGGAGCGCTGCGAGAGGCTGGTCTCCACATGCGACTCGCAGCACGCGGCGCAGTCGACGACGGTGTCATACTCGCAGGCCGCTACGTCGACGACCACGTCCCGGGCTCGCGGCGGATCCGGAACCAGGAAGCAATCCTCGACCACGCCCGCCGGCTCGCGAGGCGGCTCGACCGCATACTGGAGACCGGACATGCACCGCTCGTCCTCGGCGGCGACTGCAGCCTCCTAGTCGGCACCGGACTCGCGCTGCGCCGACGCGGCCGGCACGGCGTCGTCCACATCGACGGCCACACCGACTTCCGTCACCCGGGCAACGACGACGCCTGCGCGAGCCTGGCGGGCGAGGACCTCGCCGCACTCGTTGGTTTGCACTGGCCCGCCGTGTCGGGCCTTGACGGGCTCGCGCCATACGTCGACGCTGCTGACGTCGTACACATCGGATGCCGAAGCGACGACGAACACCTTGGCGAGGTGCGCCGCATCCTCGGCGACACCATCACCGCGGACGACGTGCTCCGCGACGCCGGCAATGCGGCCAAACGGGCACAATCGGTCGTGGATCGCGCGGACCTCGCCGGCTATTGGCTGCACGTCGATGTCGACGTACTCGATCCGTTCTACCTTGCAGCCGTCGACAGCCCGACTCCCGGCGGGCTGTCGCCAGACGACCTCGTGGGCCTCCTGGCCGCGCTCGCCCCAGCGGCGCTCGGCGCCCAGATCACCGTGTTCGACCCCGACCTCGACCCGGACGGCACCCAGGCCAAGATGCTGGGCGATATCATCGTCGCCGGGCTCAGCGATCTCGGCTCCTGGCGAGCATGACGGCTTACGTGGAGCCTGACAGTCCAGGGTCGTCGCGTGGAACCAGCACCGACGCGGCGATCGGCCGCGGGTGCTGGCTGTAAAGATGGCGCGATGCTGACGGAGACTTTCACCTGGCAAGACGGTTCGCAGGTTCGGTGGTCGCGACAGGGTTCTGGCCCGGCGCTGGTGTTTTGCCACGGCACGCCTTGGTCCTCGACGTTATGGGCACCCATCGCTGACGCCTTAAGCGCCGACTTCACCGTCTACCTGTGGGACATGCTCGGCTACGGCACCTCCACGATGGCCAGCGGGCAGGATGTCTCGCTGGCCACGCAGGGAAGGCTGCTCGCTGCCTTGCTTGCGTACTGGGAACTCGACCAACCGGACGTGATCGCGCACGACTACGGCGGCGCGGTGTCGCTGCGCGCTCACCTATTGCACGGCGCCAAATATCGCTCCCTGGCCCTAGTCGACGTCGTTGCCTTGGCGCCATGGGGCTCGGAGTTCTTCAGACTCGTTGCCGACAACGCAGACGTGTTTGCCCAGGTTCCGGCCCCCCTGCACGAGGCACTGGTTCGCACCTACATCGGCGGCGCGGCCCACAATCCTCTTAGTGTCGAACAGTTGAGCACGCTCGTCACCCCCTGGCTCGGCGCAAAGGGGCAACCCGCGTTCTACCGGCAGATCGCGCAGGCCGACCAGCGCTACACAGACGAGATAGAGACGCTATACGCGACGCTAGAACTTCCCGTGTTGATAGCTTGGGGAGCGGAAGACGCCTGGATTCCCGTGGACCGCGCCCATCGGCTCGCTGAACTCATCCCCAGCACCGAATTTCACGTGGTCCCCAGGGCCGGGCACCTGATCCAGCTCGATGCACCTGAGCACCTGACCGCGCTATTGCAGCGGTGGTTACTCGCGAAATCGTCCCATTAGTAGAACGTCATACGGACACTTCGTGGGCCGTGAGCCGGCCGTCGCACGGGTGGTTCCACCAGGCCCGTCCGCGATGCTTATCGGGACTGGCATGGCTTATGGCTCGGGCTGCACCACCTCGCGGCGCAGCCGCGTCCCGCAGGCGGCGATGTGACGCGCTCTGGCGAGGCGCGTGCGCCGTGGCAGACGGGCTCAACCCATCCCGGTATGCGCTCGACCCGCTCAGGGTTAGGTGGGCCCTCAGAGCAGCTGAATCGGGGTCGGACAACTACGTCGGCGTGTGACGATTGGCGCAACATGGGCTCTAGAGTTCGGCACTGTGACTGAGAACTTCCTCAACCAAGACGAGCGCGCGAGGACTTACCTCGGCGTGGAAAACACTGCCATTACGAAGCTCGCTCTTGCTGTTGCTGTTCTCGTCATCGGCATCTTTGTCTGGGCGCTCGCGGACGCCGTTTCAGCTCCGCTTGATACAACGGCTTCCGTTCTCGCCGTGCTGGGTTTCCTGCTCACTGGCGGCGCCCTAGCGGTAGCGATGCTGGTGTTTCAGGTGCAGCGCCAGGACAGCCGAGACCAGGCGATCGTGACGTCGGTGCAGTTGGCTGGTCTCCGGGATCAACTTGCAGAGATGGCACATGCGCACTCATCCGCGGAGATTGAGGCCGATCTTGCCGCCATTGCAGAATCGCCGGATGACGCCGACCAGGGGGACCAGGAAGACGTAGACAGCACTGAGGCACCAAGCGAGACGCTGCTGTTGGCGAAGACATTGCGAGCACTCGGGGTCTCTGACGAGAAGCTTGCTGGGATTGAGCCATTCCGGGGCTCCGATATACCTCTTCGCCCTCTGTCCATCTTGCGAAGCGGACTCGCCAGCAACCCGTCATACGCTCGAGTAGTTGAGGGAGACCCAGACCAAATCAAGCCAAGAGACCTCGCTGCTTACCGCAGGACCGGGGTCAGAGGGCCGAGCACGTGGTTCCTGGTCGTCCCAACGGCCCCGGGACGCGGGCGAGGGGCGGACGCGCGACGGGGAAGGTCAGTTTGGAAGGTCTCGCTACTGACCGACCAGATTGAGCGGCTGGACGAGCCCTCCTGACGCCGACCGGCTTACGGGCTCCGAAGGGTGTCTAACTCAGGCTTGCGCCGTCCAGCAACAGTAGACCGACAGGCGGCGGTAAGACGCCCCTTGTCGTCGTGCCGGATCCTGGCATACCCCGGACACTCAATCGAGCGCCCATCGTGCGTGCTCGAACCGAACTGGCGGCGCGCCCGCGGGCTGCTGACCCGTGGTTACTGACCCAGTGCCGTCCATCCAAGCTCGGCGCCCGCTTGATCGAAGAGCCGGACTCGGGGCGCTCGGTGGCCCAGCCACACGACGACGGGTCTTCGATGCCACGGGATCGAGACAGGACGTCTGTCACGTCCCACGTCGATCGCGCCGACGTGCTCGCACACAGCCACCGAGGCATAGCCGATCCACCTGCTTCCCACCCGCCCGCCATTCCAAGAGCTACCGCCACCGCCGGTCGAGTAAGCGTGCTCGCGCGACGGGTCGCAGCGCGGGGTCCAGAGCAGTTCGTCATAGGGGAAGCAACAACCGCTGCCACCACCGAGCATGCGCCAGACCCCGTCCTTTCGCGCGAGTACGTGCGAATCCCATTGTGCGCCACCATGGACACGGCACAGGAACTCCGTGACCGCGATATCGCCGTCCACGTCGACCGCAATTGGTTGATAACGGCGACGCCGGCTCAGGCGTGCCGGCTCGTCTGACACCCCGCCCTCGATCAGTCGGAGTGACTCCGCGAGATGGTCGTACATCTCTCGCACAGTAGGGCACACGAACCGCCGCGCGGTCGCTTTGGCGGCGGGATGGCTCGCGTAGCGAACGGTCGCGCGGGGACGTCATGCAAGCCGATTCTCATGCGAGGCAACATGCCGTCCATCTAGGCCCTCTTCCTGACGTCCCCGATCTGGGGGTCATGACCGAATGTCGATCGACACCGCCTTCGATGTCAGGACCGACGCCGGTGGCAGGGACCCGGACTCCTACAGTCCGACGCTTCGCGATTACCACCAGATCCTCTGGACCAAGCCGCTGCCGAGAGGAGTCCGGGATCACGGTTGGGAACGTCCCGTTTGCGGCTAGGGCGACGGCTTACCCTTCACGGCATGCGGAACCGAGCCGGCGCCTGGAACCTGCTGTTCAGGTCATTGGCGTTCTCGGCGTTCATGGTCATCCTCTTGGCCGCACTGGGGTTCGGCATGGGTACCGTCGAACTGATGATCTGGCTTGCCGCGGTCGTCGTCGGTGTCATCCTGATCGTCCGGCGGTACCGCGACGCGGATCCGGGAATGCCGACAGCGCCAAGAGGCAACCGGTAACTAGTTGTGCGGCATCGCTCACGGATAGACGCCCTCTGCATGGACATCGCGCTGGTGCCGCTCGCGCTGGCCTTCGAGACCGTCGGTGAGGCCCAGCTCAAGGCCTACCTGGCTGGTCGCGACTGACGGCTGGTCTCCGCCGATGGGCACCGGAATGAACAAGTGGCCAACCGGTCCGGCCTGCCAGCGTCGTGCTCAGCAGGTCCGCGCCTCAGTCCAGGGGGAGTTCGACCGCTCGCTCGAGCCGGCGCACCCAATAGCGAACGGCTGCGAGTTGCTTGTCCAGGAAGGCGTCATCGATCCACACGGTCTCGATGGCGCCAGGTTCCTGCACACGTAATTTCACCAGCTTGACGTCACCTGATCGCGTTGTGCCCGGTCGTGCATGGAGGACCGTGTTTCTGCGTCTCGCGACGTCGAGCAGCGCCCTGACAGAGGTGGCAACGAAGTGCTGGACGTTCGGACGGCTCGACAGTTCCGGCAGCACGCCCTGGAGCGTGCGGGCGATGGCGCCGGTCGGGAGCCCGTGCAAGGTGACGGCGTCGATGGACGTGCTCGCTAATCGAATGTCGTCAATGATCAGCCACTCGACACGAGACACCTGGTAAGCGAGTTCGCCGATCTTGAATAGGTACTCGCGCGAGGGGTCCACCCCGACAGTTTGCTTCGCGAAACCCTCACGAGGCGCGGTTAGGCGGAAGTCGACGGAGGAGCAGCCGATAGTTCTACACGCCAGCCACGTAGGCGGTGAGGAAGTGGACGCCGTGACGGTCGAGGTTGCCTCGGGCGCGGTCGTAGTGCTCGGTGGTACGTGGGTCGGCATGGCGGGCCAGGATCTGGGCGTCCCGCAACGGGACGCCTGCGTCGAGGGCGTTGGTGATTGCTGCGTGCCTCAGCGAGTGGGGGCTTATGTGTCGCGGGATGCCGGCTGCCTTCGCGACCCGCAGCACCATCCGATAGACGTCACGGCGATCGATCGGCGCACCAGACATGGGCCGCCGCACCAGAGGTCCGCTGGTGCGTTCGCCGCGACAGGCCTCGAGTACCCGCAGTACCGGGACCGTGAGCGGCATCGTGGCGGGCTTGTCGCCCTTGCCGACCAGGTGCAGGACGCGGTGGCCGCGCAGGGTCTCGGCGTAGTCCTCGATGCGGACCGAGGCTGCTTCTGAGGCTCGGAGGGCGTTGATGCCCAGCAGGTAGGCGAGGGCGCCGTGGTGGACGGTGATGGTTTGGGCGATCTGGAGGAACCGGATGAGCTCGAGTCGGTCTAGGCCCTGGGTCCTGGACTCGTCGTGGTGGACCTTGGGCAGTCGGGCATACACCGCCGGGTCGGCAGGGATGAGGCCATCGATGTGGGCGAAACGGAAGAACCCGCGGACGCCGTGCATCATCGTGTTGGTCGAGGACGCCATCAAGCCGGCCTCGCCCAGGCTGCGGATGTAGAGCTCGACGTGGGCTCGCTGGATGCCGATCAAGGGGTCCAGGCCGTTGGTCTCGCACCACTGGAACCAGCGGCGTAGTTGGTAGGAGTAGAGCTCGTGAGTGTGGCCGGCGTACCTGGCCAGGAACGAGACCGCAGCCAGCTGTGCAGTCGTCATGGACATGGGCTGGAACGGCAGGAGCCGCGTGGTGTTCGACATGGGGGCACCTCATGCGACGACCCAGCGCGAGGCCTGGCCGCGCTCGCCGCCGACACGACGAGGCACTCGAAGTTCGGACGCTACCGCTGGCGCCTACCTTCGGCAGGCGGCGGTGTGACACAACTCCGCAGCAGGGGCATCGAATTCGTGGACGTCAGGGCGCGCTGCTCTACACGGACGGTCAGTGGCGGGGACCTACGGATCGGTGACGTCGTAAGCCCGCGAGCGCGTGTCGACGGCTAGGGACCATGTGGCATCCTTCGGCGCTCGGATCTCAATGCCGGTGCGACCTGACACTTCAGCGGCGTTCTTGAAAGCGAACGAGCCTCCGCCGACCGGGCGGCCGCAGCCGATGGCTCCGGATCTGTTGGCCAGGGCCACCGAGACAAAGCCCTTGTCTCCGCTGCATTCGATGCGAACTCGCACGTACCGAGCATTTGCGTCCAGTTGGACCTCATCCTGACGGCTCGTGCCAGCTTGACGAGAGGCCGTGAAAACTCGTGTGTCGGCGGTGTCACGAGAGAAGCCCTGGGTGGGCCGTGAGGATGACTCCGAGCACCCTCCGACTAGCAGGAAGAAGGCGCACAACGCAGGCGCGACTCGAGCCCTCGGCGGGTGCACTCTCACGACGCCGAGTATGCAGCGAGGCCGGCGGTTCGCGCATCTGAACAGCAGGCCCTGCACATCGGCGCTGCCAGGAACCACACGTGCGTCACGCCGCCGAACGTGCCTGATGGCAACCCGTGTCAAACCAACGAGCTGAGTACCCCCGCGCACCCGATATGCCGCGCACGACGCACGTGGTCAGACCGTGCGCGTCGCTGCCCATGTGGGCTGCCAGCAGAGTGCTAGACGATCCATTTGCGCTACGGGTCGCGCACGTGCGCGGGGCACGAGGCATCTGCCTCACCGCTAGGTTCTGATCAGGGCGACGGTATGGCTGACACGCGGCGGGAGGACACCCGCATCGCAAACATGTGCGGATGGTTGTGCGGTGCCATGGATACGGTCGGTACGTGGACCACGTCGCATCTCTCATCGCCGCGACCCCGTCGCTCGATCGGCCCGTGCTGCACGAAGCGATAGTCGCACTGACTTGGCCCGCTCATCGGCGGATCATGCTTCCGGCACGCGGCGGTGTGACGCGGGATCGACTCAACGCAGGGGCCTGGAGATCAATGGCAACGCGTCTCACGCAAGTGGCGTGACCGCCGAGTCGTACTCCGGTCGGGGGTCTCGTCAACCCGTCTCTTGTGGGGCTCCGAAACCGGCTGTCCGCAACAAGGTCCTGCTGGCTGGGGACGTCACGATCTGCACGAAGTCGCGTGCCAGTCGCGCGTGGTCTGAGTCCTTGACGGTGGCGATGCCGTACGACGACCCAATCGCGAAACGAGGCGGGATCTCCACTGTTTCGACGGGCTGGCGCGATGCCAGGACGTCAGTGGCGTAGACGATGCCAGCGTCCGCGGCCCCTCCCGCAACCTGGTCCAGGACGTCCTGCTCGTCGTAGGCGCGCGTTGGCTTCACGGTGAGGCGCAGTAGGCCAAACGCGTCCCTGGCCAGGTCGCCGCACGCATCGTGCTGACCGCGAGGGCAGACAGCGACGTCCAAGTCTTCGCGCACGAGGCTGGCGGGTCCAGTGATCGTGCGCGGGTTTCCGCGAGGTACGACGATCACGGCGCGGTTGGTGATGAAGAAGGTTGGTGTGTCGATGTCCGCCAGGGCCTCGAGGCGGTCCATTGACTGTGGCGTGGACGCTACGAAGACGTCGGCTGACTCGCCTTGCTCTAGTTGCCGAGCCAGCGAGGCGCCGCGTCCGAACCGGAACTCCACGTGGGTCCCCGGGTGGTCTTGTTCGAACTGTCCGGCCATGGTTGTGAGAGTTGCGGCCATCGAGGGAACTGCAAAGACTCGAACCACGGTGGTGTCTGGCTTCGTCAGACTGCACGACGAGGTCAGCGCGGCCGAGACGGTCGCGAACACGATCGCGGCAGCCCGGGCCTTCATCACGCTTCCAGCCTGGCAGAACCCGCGGCCAACGTCCGCGCATCGCACCATCTGGTCTATGTGTCACGCCCTCGCGCCCACGCGCGAGGCACTGGGTATCCGCCTCCCCCCTAGGCCGAGAGGCGTCGGCGTGGCTGACACGCGGCTGAATGACCGCCTGTCAGGGCAGCGGCAGAGGCGCCTCAAGCACAAACCATGCGAGTGCCACGCAGTTCGCGACGACCGTGAACCAGAAGATAGTACGGAACGGTTGCTTGGTCGTCTTGTGTCGAAAGACCATCCGCGCGACCAGCGCACCCGGCCAACCCCCGATGAGGGCGATCGTGTGAAGAGTGGACTCCGGCGTGCGCCACCTGCCCTGTTCCGCGGCGGTTTTATCAGCGCCGTACATCAGCAACGCAACTCCACTGAAAAGACCGTAAGCAGCTAACAGCGTGACGGGCAGCGCGTCCAGCATCAGAAGACCCACGAGGAGGATGAAGAACAGGAGCGCGATAGCGATCGCCAGGGGTAGCTTGCTGAACCCGACACGTCTGGCTGATTCAGCACCCAGGTATCGCACCTCCGATGCGCGCGCCCGGTTGCGCTCGTCTCGCAGCTCGGCATAAGTGACTTCGCAACCGGTGACGGGCCGTCGGCCACGCGGGAACACACTTACGTGCGCGAACACCCGCGAGCCTCCAGCAGCCGGCTCGATGAAGCCGAAGCCCCGGTCGTCGTTCCATTCGGCCAGGACCCCTTGCCGGCGCCCGACGGTGTCATCTGAAGTCACGTCGTCGGCTCCTTGGCTCCCATATCGCTAGGCTGAACATTCAGGGGCGCGTTAGGGGTGGCTACCTACATCCACGCCGTGAGTACCGGCTGATGGGCATCATGCGACGGTTGATGTCGCCGCGGGTCAAAATCAGAGAAACGGTCGCACGCGGCGGTGGAACGCGAGTTCGACGTTGCCGGCTTCGTTGATCGTCTCCAAGACGACGGGGTTCTACCCGACACTTGCTCCATGGTCGCCCAGCCACATCCTGCGGACCTACTTGCCGCATTTCAGAACGGCGAACGCCGTTTGGTTTACGCGCGCTACCGCGACTCGCCGAACGCCCCCGCATACTTCCTTGTCAATGGGACTGCCGGTGACCCGGCTCTCAGGAAGTGGGTCGCGGAGAACCTAGAGTGTTTGATCTCCGATTGCCCCGACCCGCGTCTCTCCCTCGTACATAGGAGCCGCTCCGGCCGCAGGGACGGCTTCGCACACCGGTCGGGTTCCGGGAGTCACGCCAGCGAGGGTCTGTTCCACCAGCAAGCCAAAGCAATGTTGATCGCATGGGTCGATCGCCAGTACCCGCACATCAACGCGGTTCCCGAGATGCCGACACCCTTACGTGAGCGTCGCGCCGATGTGATGTTGACCTGGCCAGACGGGCGACGCGCTGCGGTTGAGGTCCAGTACGCGGCCTTGACCGTGGCCGCCTGGGAGAGACGGCACGAGTCGTACCTTGCCGAGGGCGTCACCCCCATCTGGCTTCTTGGTCATTCCGGCCCGTACCTACGGAGTGCTCGTCCTCGCTCGTACGAGCTGCCCGAGTCGGTGGCCGGGCAGGTACAGGTTCAGGCCCTTCACGAGGCGATGACAGAGGCGGGTGCGCCAGTCTTGTGGGTGAACCCGCTTGACCAATCGATCGCGACCCCGTGGGTCTGTACTCAAGTAGCAGGCAGAAAGCTCGCGGTATCCGTGTCCCCAGGCGGCGACCGCCGCGCTCATATCCGCGTCGACCCCCTGGACGCCTGTCGCCTGGACCCGACCCGCGGGCTGATTAGCCCGGCGATGGACCACCTAGCAAGACTTCGTGCTGCCTTCGCCGACCGGCTCGCTCAGGACGCAACCAGGCCGCTTCCCCCGCCAGCGTCACCGCGCGTAAATGCAGAACTGATATCAACCGATAATGCTCAGAGAGAGAAAATCCTGGCGCAACACGAGGTCTGGTTGGCCTCTGACGTGCGGGCTCAGTTTGTCAGGATGTTTGGAGAGATCCCCGAACTTTTTTCCAAGACGCACGCCGAACAAGACCAGATCGAGGCGTATCCAGAGATGTGGCGATGCATCTTGTACCAGGCGTTGATCCATGGGAGGCGCCTCCAATACCTGACTTACGACGACTGCTTCGCGGTGCTCGACTCCCACGGCATCGACCAGGGCCCGACACGACGCACCGCCATCCACAGCTTCCTCCGGCACCTGGAGGAGCAGGGCATCTTGTACATGCCTAGATACGGCGGAGGCGCCGTCCGCATCATGGTTCTCAGACCCCTTCGCACGCTGGCCGAAGGTGCAGACGTGTTGCACACCGACGGCTCGGCGCCTATGACATCCAGCTGACAGTTAGCGCCACTTGAATTTCGAACCACACTGTCCCGAGGGCCAACGAGTGCCACTGCCTAAAGGGCTCTTACCTCGAGTTGAGAGCCCGTGGGCGTGGAGGTATGCGCATCCAATTTGCTGGCGGCCGCCCGTGCGTCGGACGAATACCCCTCAGCTTGTGGCACCCGGGCGGTGCAGGTCGCTGCCCATATCAGACGCTAGCGACGTAGGCGGTGAGGAAGTGGACGCCATGACGATCAAGGTTGCCTCGGGCGCGGTCATAGTGCTCGGTGGTGCGGGGGTCGGCATGGCGGGCCAGGATCTGGACGTCCCGTAACGGGACGCCTGCGTCGAGGGCATTGGTAATCGCCGCATCCCTCAACGAGTGCGGGCTGATGTGTCGCGGGATCCCGGCCGCCTTCGCGACCCGCCGCACCATCCGATAGACGTCCCGGCGGTCGATCGGCGCACCGGACACGGGTCGCCGCACCAGTGGTCCGCTGGTGCGTTCGCCGCGACAGGCCTCGAGTACGCGTAGGACCGGGACCGTGAGAGGCATGGTGGCGGGCTTGTCGCCCTTGCCGACCAGGTGCAGGACGCGGTGGCCGCGCAGGGTCTCGGCGTAGTCCTCGATCCGGACTGAGGCTGCTTCTGAGGCTCGGAGGGCGTTGATGCCCAGCAGGTAGGCCAGGGCGCCGTGGTGGACGGTGACGGTTTGGGCGATCTGGAGGAACCGGATCAGTTCGAGCCGGTCCAGGCCCTGGGTCCTGGACTCGTCGTGGTGAACCTTCGGAAGTCGGGCGTACACCGCCGGGTCGGCAGGGATGAGGCCGTCGATGTGGGCGAACCGGAAGAACCCACGGACGCCGTGCATCATCGTGTTGGTCGAGGACGCCATCAGTCCAGCGTCGCCCAGGCTGCGGATGTAGAGCTCGACGTGCGCGCGCTGGATCCCGATCAGCGGGTCCAGGCCATTGGTCTCGCACCACTGGAACCAGCGGCGCAGTTGGTAAGAGTAGAGCTCGTGGGTGTGTCCGGCGTACCTGGCCAGGAACGAGACCGCAGCCAGCTGCGCGGTCGTCATAGAAAGGGGCTGGAACGGCAGGATCCGCGTTGGGTTGAACATGGAGCACCTCACGCGACGAACCAGCGCGGGGCCCGACCGCGCCCGCCGCCGACACGACGAGGCACTCGAAGTCAGGACGCTACCCCGAGTGCCTCCTCCGGCAGGCGGCGGACGACGCACGTAAGCGACAGCAACCCTCCTATAGGCCGAGTGTCCGTGACGTCTGGTAGGACTTGCCGGGGATTAGGCGACTCGAAGGTTGAGGATCTTGGGACGACGGTACGCAGATGAGTTGCAAGAGTTGCAAGAAACCTACCGGGCCGTCACGTCGCTCGAAGCGGAGGCACTAGCAGAAGTTAGTCTCGTTCAATCCGAGTTTCGGCGGCGGAGTGCCTACTTCGTCGGGAGTGGCGGAGCACTGGCGATGGCGCAGTTGGCCGCTCGCGTTCACGGGTCTAGCAGCTCGTATCCGTCGTGCGCCATTACCCCGTTGTCGTTGGCAGTCGGTGATGGGCTTCGCCCGACGAACTCAACGGTGGGCTTGTTCAGTGCGCGGGCGCGACACCCCGACGTGCGCCTGGCTGCTCGGGCGGCCCGTGCCGGGCCTGGTAACCGGGTAATCCTGCTAACGCAGCTCCCCGCCGCGGAGGTAACCCCCGAGCTTGCCGCGGTCGTCGATGAGATCGTGACCTTGCCGCGAACGGTAAAGGATGGGTTCTTGGCAACCAACAGCATCTTGGCGATGGGGAGTGCGTGGTTGAAGGCTGCCGGGCTGGACCTGCCCGACAGGCTGCCGATGCTCTATGCGCCGATGCCTCCATGGCCCGAGGAAGCCCTGCGTGCCCTGGTCCTCTACGGGCCCGATCAGCTTGCGGCCGCCTATGACTTGGAGGCACGTCTCTCTGAGACCGGGCTTGTCGACGTGCAGTTGGCCGACCTCCGGAACATGGCACACGGTCGTCACGTCGGCTTATTGAATCGAGCGACGTCGACGGTTCTTGTCACGCTGGGCGACCCCGGTGTGCAGCCCTTAGTCGACAAGACGGTCGCAGTGCTTCCGGCGTCGCTAAAGGTGGTGGACCTGTCCACTACGATTCCGGGGCCTATCGGAGTTCTTGACACCCTCGTCGGTTGTATGCGGCTCACCGGGGAGATCGGGGTGTCTCGCGGCGCGGATCCTGGTCAACCGCGGGTGAGCCCCTCTGGACGGAAGCTCTACCACTTACCGTGGGCGCGCCTCGCTTCGAGTCCCGATGGCTCGCGCCCGGCACGTGTCAAGGCGACCGCGGCCGGGATGGTCGACAGGAGTCAAGATGACCTCGACGCCTGGGTGGAGGCTTGGCATAGGTGGCGACAGTCCGTTTCCGGACGTCCAGTCTCGGCGGTTGTGCTCGACTACGATGGCACGTGCGTCCCCACCAAGAGTCGGACGAGGCCTCCAGCGCTGGAAGTTCAACAGGAAATCCACCGGCTGCTGGACCATGGCGTTCGGATCGCCTTCGCCTCAGGGCGAGGCCCATCGGTCATTGAAGAGTTGCGCCGATGGATTCCAAAATCGTTCTGGGACGACGTGGTCGTCGGGATCTACAACGGCGGGCTCCTAAATCCGCTCGCCGCAGATGTTGAGCGCGGCGCCGCACCGGAAGAAGACCTGGCAGCGGCGGCCGATCTCCTCCGCGAGGGGCTCGTCGGGCACGGATGGGAACTGTCGGCCCGGCGCTGGCAGGTCACAGTGCAACGAGTCGGAACGGAGATCGCTGACGCAGGCGCAGCAGTGGCCGCCATCCTCGAGCCGACGCTGGGCGCGCGGTTGAAAGTTGTCGAGAGCGGTCACAGCGTCGACATCGTGTCGCGCGCCACCAGCAAGCGCGCGGTGGTCGATCATCTCGACGTGAAGGTCGGAGAGGTCCTTCTCATCGGCGACCAAGGCGAGGTCGGTGGAAACGATTTCGAACTGCTCTCATACTCAGACCTCTCGCTGTCGGTCGATCGAGTGTCAGCAGACCGGAGTCGATGCTGGAACCTGTCTGAGGACGGAACCGCTGGGCCAGCTCTCTTGGCAAAGTATCTTGGGGCTGTCCAACTGCGCGGGCGGGCGGGCGCCCGGTTTTCTTGGAAGCAGCCAGCGGTGAGGAGGACAAGGTGAAGACCTCGCTTGCCAATCAACTATTGGGCAAACTCGTCGACCTGGACGAAGCAGCCGAAGCCGACCTCGTCCCGAAGTTGACCACCATGGCAGAACTTAAATGGGACACCTACGAAGGGTTCCGGGCCGGCCAGCGCTTTATGGAAAGCCTTGCGCGGTGGCTACAAGGTTTCAATCAAGCGACTCGCAAACGATGGCTCGACTTCCTCCTCACCCGACTCGTCTTCATCAGCGCCGCGGAAGTCGACCACCTCATCGCCGTGGCATATCCGGACGTCATCAGGCCGGCCATCCTTGACCGGATCGCTGTGGCCAGTGGCATTGCATGGCACCGCAAGGCTCAACTCATGAGCACGCCCGCCTTCAAAGTCGAGCAGCGCCGCATCCTTGTCTTTGCCCTCTCCGACGGCGCCCGCCTTGACGTCCTTAGGCGCAACTCCGACCTATCTCACGAGCAGTTCATCCCCCAGCCCGCGGTTCCCCCTACCCGACGTTCGGAGCTCAGTAAGAAACTTGTCGAGGCCCTGAAAGTTCACGGTGGCGAGGCAGACGACCTCACCTTCAACCACGTCCTCCTGGTCGATGACTTCTACGGCAGCGGGACCAGTCTCATCGACTATGTCGATAACGGGGATGGAAGCGTTTCTCGTAGTGGCAAGATCGAGAAGTTCCTCACCGACGCCGTCGCGCTCACAGTCTCTGAGAACGAAAGCCCCCCGGTACTCCACGAGGGCTACACCGCCACCATTTTGGTCTATATGGCGAGCGCACGGGCTAAGCGCCACATAGAAGACGCACTCATTAAGACGGGGCTAGCCAATCGTTGGAGGCTGGAGGTGGTCCAGGTCTTTGACGACAGCTGCGAGGTCACCGACGCCGACCTGCTAGCGGACTGCGACACCTTCTGGGACCCAGTCCTGGAGGACGAACACAAGAAGCGCGCCGCACGCGGCTACAAGGATTGCGCGCTCCCCATCGTCCTGCACCACAACGCTCCGAACAACAGCGTCAGCCCACTTTGGGCGGACAGCACTGGCCGACGCCGCGAGGGCTACACCAGCAAAGAACGACGAGCTTTGTTCCCCCGTTACGAACGCCATCACTCGGATCGCCCCTGATGGCCCGCCCGAACCCGTTCCGAACCCGGCACAGCGAGGCCGCATCCCGCAATCTCGCACTCTTCACGGCCACCTTTGCCCCCGAGGTGCTGCACGCTCTTCCGGCGCCACCGTTCGATCAATTCTACGTGCTGCGTAGCGCCCCGGGTGCGGGTAAGACCAGCCTAATGAAGTGCCTAACCGCCCGAACGCTCAGCTACATCCATCAACATCGCTCCAAGTCCGGCAGCCTCGTCTCATTCCTAACCGACTTCGGGGTGCTAGACGCCAACGGCCCGCTAGTCATCGGGGTGCTGGAGAATCTCGACCAGAACTACGCCGGTCTTCTCGACGTGGCCGAGGACGCTGACCTGCAGCGTCGGCTGCTGTTCAAGTTGCTCGACGCTCGCGTCATCCAAGGCTTGGTCCGAGCCTGTCTGGAATTCGCGGGGCGGGCCCCAGACGAGGATCCCGGCCTGGTCCAGTTCCACCCGCAGACCCCGGACTCGACGCGGGCGTTCATGCGGCTCGGCGGGACCAGCGGCGCGGAGCTCGTCGCGGCCGCGGAGGCTGCTGAGGACGAACTGCTTGACCTATTTGACCAAATTATCGCAACGTCAGCAGAGATGCCGATCGGGCACAGCAGACTGCACACGCTGACCGCCCTGTCCGCCGCCAAGATTGAGGTGGCAGGCGTGCCCGTGTTGGCTAGCACGCTGATCATGTTCGACGACGCTCACGCCCTCGCCGAGGAGCAGCGGACGGCTCTTCTGGGGGCATTGCGAAGCCGATCCCACACCGTGGGGCGGTGGATGGCGACCCGAAACGTGGCTCTCGAGGACGACGAGCTTTTCGGCGCTGGCGACGAGGGCCGCGACTTCGACGTGATCGAGCTTGAGGCCCTGGCACGGGATCGCACCAACAGCGCCGCAGCTCTGAACCGACTCACGGGCCAGACGCTCACCCCCAGCCGCTTCCGCAAGGTGCTGCTCGACATCGCTGACAAGCGCGCCTCATCAACGCTCGACCGAATGCTCACCGATGACACTTCGCTTACGAACCTGCTCGGAGTCGAGCCCGACGCTGCTCTGGATTTTGCCTCCGAGGATCCCTTCACCAAGGTCCGGACCCGGATTGCTGACAAGGGCGGACACGACCCTCGATATGCCGCCTGGCTTGCGGAGACCGACCAGCTCGACGGACGCGACGGCCTAGCTCGCTTGTGCGAGGTCGATGTGCTGATCGAACGCGACCGAAGTCGAGCCCAACAGGAGCTCTTCGACGACTTCCCGCTTCCTGCCGACCAGCTAGTAGCCCGCGGCAGCAGCTCCCTGCGCGAAGCCGCATACCTGCGCGCAGCGATTGATTACGACATCCCCTACTACGTCGGCGCAGAAATTTACGCCCGTCTCGGAAGCGCAAACATTGAGCAGTTCCTTGAGTTATGCGGCGATTTGATGGCCCGCCTACAGACGCAGGATGCAACAGGGCGTGAGTTGGTGTTGACCCCGGCGATCCAGGACAAGATTGCCAGAGATGCGAGTCGAAACTATTATCTAAGCCTCCCGCAGTTGCCGTACGGCAATTACATCCAGAGGCTTGTAGATGGAATTGCGCGCATCAGTAGGGAAGAGGCCGCCAAGCCCCGGATCCCGTATCCCCCCGGCGTCACCGGAACTGCACTCCTGATGTCGGACCGAGCGAAACTCCGCGAACCAGCCAGCCTGAAGCTGCCAGAAATGGCGGCACTCTATTCCGGACTCAAGTCCGCAATAGCTCACAACGTGGTCTGGATCGAGCTCAATTACCGTGTCAAGAACGCCGACTACATGGTCATTTATCTCAACCGATTGCTGTGCCCTACGTTCGGAATGCCCCTGGGGCTGGGAGCCTTCCGCGAACGCAAGCTAAGTCAGATGGCAGGCTGGATGATCGAACCACCTCGCCGCTACGGCGAGGCCGCCGACCCACGACAGGGGACGCTCATATGACTGAGACTGCCGCTCCCTCACCGTCCTTGTTCTGGGACAACCCGATGATGGCGACCGATGGCACACCCAACGGCGCGGCCGTCGTGGACGAACTGCTCACCGCGGCCAGCCGCGACAACGACCGCACCTTGTTCGTACTCTCAGCTGGGTTCGACCCCCGGTCGACCGCGGGGCTTGCGCGTTTCATCGACTCCACCGGGTCAGCCCCCCACGTGTTGGCGATCAATCCGCAACCAGGGAGTGAGGCGTCGGGTGACGAGCTCGCTGCCCGGCGCGCCGTCAACGAGGCGGCGATCGTCGGCCTGGCCACCCGCACCCGCCACGATTGGGGCTACCCAGCCGTACACGACGAGGCGAGTGCAGGTCGGCAGCTTGCGCGAGATCTCACAGCACCGGGCGCCCTCAAGGACATCGACACCGTGATGTTCGACCTTTCCGCGTTTCCGACGACATTGGCCTTCCCGATGCTCAACGCGCTGCTTCAGCGAACTGGGACAGCCGGATTCCCGACCGAACTGTTGGTTCTTGTAACGCAGAACCCGCAGCTAGACGGGGACATCACCGAGGACGGCCTCGGCGCAGCCCACCAACTTCCTGGTTTCGGCAAACGCAGTCAGCGGGCACGGTCGATCGCCGTCCGGGTGTGGGCGCCGGTCCTGGGACGGGGAGCCGGGCCAGCAATGAAGAAGATCGCAGACGTCCTGGATCCCCAGGAGGTGTGCCCTGTGCTGCCGTTCCCTGCGCGCGATCCCCGGATCGCCGACCAGCTCCTCCTGGAGCATCGCGACCTGATCAGGGACCGGTTCGAGGTGCAGCCCACAAGCTTCATCTACGCCGCGGAAACTAATCCGTTCGACCTCTATCGAACCCTGGTCAAGTTCGACATCGATTACCAGCACATTCTCGGTCCCATCGGCGGCGCCGACGTCACGCTCAGCAGTCACGGCAGCAAGCTGCTCTCGATCGGTGCGCTACTCGCGGCATATGAGCGGAAACTACAGGTGCTCGCAGTTCGTGCCACCCGGCGAACCCTTAACCGCGCGCACTGGGAACCCGAGGCTCGTGACGCCGATCAGCTGGCGTGTGTCTGGCTCAAGGGCGAACCCTACGACCTGCCACAGTAGATTGGCGTCTGCCGCAAGCAACACAGCCTTCATTCCCAAGCGTCACAGTGTCAACCTCGGGTTGCATGGCAGCGCCGCGTTCCGGGTTAGTACTCCAAGAACCGAGCCCACGCGAATCCAACAGCGCGCGGGCCTCGCCCCAAGACAGGGTGCTATTCATGCCGCGTGCCCCTAAGAACGAACACGAAAGCGCAGCCAAGGACTGTCCCAGGCGCAGGCCGTCACTAATGTTGCGATGGGTCAACCGCTGATCCGCGGTCAAATGAGCCAAGAGCCCGGCAGTAACCCAGTCACCGGCACCTGCAGAATCGCTCACCCGCGCCCTGCGAGCACGCCGAGCGTGCCACGCGCCGTGACCAGTTCGGAACTCGAGCCCGTTCGCGCCGCGGGTTCGCACCTGAACCTGCTGCTCCGGCGTATTGCTCAGGAGCGATCCGAGCGAATCTACGCGGTCCTCGCTGACTTTGAGTATGTCCGCCAGGCCAATTGCTTCAGCCGTCAAGCCACGTCGGCCAGGTCCGTTCGGCTCAAACATCACAATGCCGCCCTGTCTCTTGACCCTGACCATCAGATCTAGCGACGCCTTGCTCGCGCGGTCGACGAAGAGCATTTCGGGAGCCATGGCCGCCGCCTCCTCTGCCTGCTCGCGAGTTGCCGGTCGATGAGAAGCAAACTTGTATTTGCAAGCCGGGCAACTGAATAGATACTGTGGCCCCGATTCCGTCAGCCGCTGAATCAATATCGGCGTCTCGACGTCTGCGCTGCGATGTACATGACTGGTATTAACCCCCGCGTATGAAAGGTCTGCTCGCAGAGCTTCGCCCGCGGCATCACTCCCAATACGGGCCAATAATCCTGAGGTGTGCCCAAGCCAAGCCAAATTCGCGGCGACGTTGCCTGCAGTCCCGCCCGCGTTCCGGCCCACAACACGGGTCGTCGTTATAACGTCCAGAACCAAGTATCCGACGCTGAGTACAGTCACCCGCGACATCTCTCGGACCGACACCTTCGACGCCCCTTGGGTCGCAGTAGGCTGAGCTGGAGCGTGATCCGCCGGGTGGAACTGCAGTGACGTCACGGCTCGAACTCTAACGGGCGGATCCGACAAGTGGCGTCTTGGGCAGGCCCGCTTGCACCTTGGACGATGCCGTAAGTAGTTCGCCCGGCTCGGAGCTCGGGACCGCTACAACGTCGCCTCGACGACCGGTTGCTGACAATCGCCGGTCGGGATGCAACGAGGCTGCGGGATGCCGCGTCATTGTGGGCGGGGTGCAGCAGCTTCACTTCAAGCGACCGAGTCGAACTCCGCGTTAGCTCTCAGCGTCGGCGACTCGTCGGCTCCGGCGGTCGCTCTCGTGCTGGCGCTCGTGCATGAGAGCGTGGCGACTCGTGCCGGGGTGCGCTTGGTGTCGACCGGGAGGGCAGCCCGTCGGCCCAACCCGCCGCGCGGATCGGTCGAGAAGGGCGGGGAGGGTGTACTTGTGCCAGTCCTCGAGTGGGTGCGGCGTGACGGCGTACGACGCCTCCCATCGCGCGCAGGCTGCTGGCGCGAGCTCGTGGACGATGTGCGGGTGCTGCATCCAGCAAATGGGGATCATCTGATCCACCCGCCACGTGTGCTCGGTGTTGACCCACTCGACGACTTCGTCGAGCCACAGGTAGATAAGGCTTCTCAGGTCGCCGGAGCACGAACCGGGGTCCCACGGCCTCGGCAGGGTCGCCAGTCTCTGGAGCTCGGCGTGCGACTCGGGCGGCTGCACGGCAGCCAGGCGCAGCTCGTCAAGCATGGCAACCAAGACGGGTGACGGCACTGGGAACGGAGCTGCAAGCAATCCCGTCGGCCGCTTCATACTGTAGTCCTCCCGGCGGTCCGGCTGCGCTCTCGCGCTCTGCGTTGCAGGTCGAGGAGCACCCGGCCTCGCCGGCCGTCGATGCAGCGCTGTAGCCGCGCCACCACGGGGCGAGCGCTCTCAGCGACGACGAGTGCCTGACCATCAGGCAGCCGTCGCAGCTCCTCGGGCCGGAGAACCGCGACGTCTTCTCCGTAGGTGCTGCTCCCCCAGGTGCCGCTCTGGCGTGTGTAGCTGCGGCGGGTGACGCGGGTGGTGCCGAGGAGGTCGGAGAGCTCTTTGTAGAACGCGATGTCTTTGCCGCCGCCGAAGACGACGAGGTTGTTGGTGAGGCCGAACATGGCGCGGGCTTCGTCTTCGCCGTAGCA
Source organism: Nocardioides aurantiacus (assembly GCF_003752505.1). NCBI lineage: Bacteria > Bacillati > Actinomycetota > Actinomycetes > Propionibacteriales > Nocardioidaceae > Nocardioides > Nocardioides aurantiacus. The sequence continues at coordinate 2,037,630 of NZ_RKHO01000001.1, forward strand.
GATGACGAGCTGTCGCCAGGTCTGGGCGGCGTAGATGAAGGAAAGGCCCAGGGCGCGTTCGTTGGCCATGCGGGTGCGCAGGGTGGGCAGCGGTGTGGTGGAGGGCAGTTCGTCGAGGCAGGCCAGCAGGGGCGGACAGAGTCGTCCATGGGTTGAGGTCATGGCCAGGGTGAGTGCGGTGTCGAGTGCGTGCTCGGCCACGGCTGTCATGAGTGGTGAGGTTGAGGCGTAGGGGTCGTCTCGGCCCAGGAGGTAGAGAGTGCCCCGTCGTCGGATGAGGTCAACCAGGTCGGTCGCAGGGCGTCCACGGCTGGGGGTGCAGCGGCGCCGGATCGACTGCTGGAAGAAGAGCGCCATGGACTGTTGCACAGTGGTGATGGTGTTACCCGCGGTGCGGTCATCTCCGTGGAGCGCTCCGCGCAGCAGACCATCCCAGAACGGTGCGGCATCGGGGTGGGTACGGAGCACCTCCTCGGGCTGTACCGCGTTGTGCGGATCGGCGAGCCAACCCAGCACGTCCTGGACGGTGGCGTCAGCGAGGGCGGCTGCGTGAAGGTAGGCCTGCAGTACCTTGGCGCCCTCGGCGGCGTAGAACCGGGCGGCGTCGTCGCCGGCGCCGCGGTTGACGGCGCCGCGGACGGTGCCTGCGGTGAAGGCCTTGGCACGCCGCTCGGCGAGCATGGGGTCGCGACATCCGGCGACGGGGTCCCAGACCAGCGCGGGCACGCCGGGTGCGAGGTCGAACGGGTCGAGCGCCGCTACGGGCCGATTGTTCTCGGCGCGGCGGTCGATGGTCAGGAAGAGGTCGTCAGGTTTGGTCAGCGTTACGAGCGCAGCACCTGGTGCGCCCAGCAGGGCGGGGGTCAGCAGGTCGAGGGTCTTGCCTGATCCTTGTGGCCCGTAGACGCCCGTGGTCCGGTCGTAGGGCACCCATAGCTGGACCCGCGGCAGCGAGCCGGCCCGTCCCAGGTGCCACCCGGCGGCGGGCCTATCCGCCCGCCTCACTCCCGCGTTCCTCTCGGGTTCCGGCGGCGGCCGAACAGGTCGGGGCGGATCACTCGCGCTCTACGACGCAGCGCGGCCGGGCCGAGCGTGGCGGCGATCTCGGCTCGGCCGGCCAGACCGCGCCCTGCCGTCGACAGACCGAGGGCTCGCGCGCCCACCGTTGCGAGTACGAGAAGGACGCCGGTCCCGATCAGCCACACGCTGAGTGCGCTGGCGTAGGTCAGCGTCGTCGGTGGTGGTGACCGCAGTCCGACGCCGGGGTCTCCGTTCGCCAACCCGACGAGGCTGTCCAAGACCTGCCCCTCGGGCCACTGGAACCCCTGTCCCACGGCGCAGAGAGCAAGGCCCTGCCCGAGGGGTAGCGACAGTGCGGAACCCAGCCCCCACAGCGCGGCGACCATCGCGAATGGCTCCCAGGTCAGCGGCACCGAGTCGACCCGCGTGGAGTCAGGGCGCACTGGAAGGGACCTCGATCGTGGTGACACGCACACCTCTGCAGGTCGCGCCCACAGCTCCTCGAGGACACTATTGGTCCGTCTCCGCGGCGCGAACCCCGTCGCGTGGTCAGTCTCGAGGCGAGAGCACCACACCGAGGGCCGGATGGTCCGACAGTCCGCGAGCGATTCGGTTGCTGCCGACCTCGGCCAGACCCCGTGTGGCGACGAGATCGACACCGACTGATCGGACCTTGAGACCGTGCTGGGCTAGCAGCGGCGCCCAGGCGAACGGACGGTCGGAGTGCCGGTTGAGGTTCATGTCTCCGGCCAGGGTGAGGGTTGGGGCTGCGCGGTAGCGGTCTAGCAGCCGACCTAGGTTCTGCACGCTGGCGGCGTACTCGCGGGAGCGGGGTGCGCCGACCCTGAGGTGGCGGACGCCGGCGTTGAGGTGGGTCTGAATGTGTACGTGCCGGCCGATTCTGGGGACGTCGAGTTGTACGACCAGGGCCCAGCGGTCGTGTCCGAACTTGTCCCCCGGCACGGCCGCTGACAGCGGCACTACCTCGGTCGCGAGGACCCGGACGCCGGGGGCGACAAGAAGCGAGTTCTGTCGCCGGCCCGGCGACCCGGTTCCGGCGTTGACCAGCGTGTAGCCAGCGGGGACGGTTCCTCTTGTGCGCCAGCTGCGGGCGAGGCGGTGGGTCTCGTTCAGTCCGAGCAGCGTGGGCCGTGCTAGGAGTGCTCGGTCGACGGCGGCCTGGCGGTTCTTGACGTTGTACTGCATCAGCGACAGCTGGGCGCCGGCTCTGCCCGGGGACTGGCCAGGCAGGTGGCGTCCGACGTCCTGCTTCAGCCAGGTCGTGGGGTTGGTGTTGTCGGGGCCGTAGATGCTGCCGCCCTTGGTGTGGACCTCGAAGTGCAGGTGGCAGCCGGTGGCGTTGCCCTCCTGGCCCACCTCGCCGACACGTTGGCCGACGGTCACCCTCTGGCCGTCGGCGACGTCGACCACGCGCATGTGGGCGTACCAGGTCGTGAGGCGGCCGGGGCCGGTGCTGATGCGGAGCAGCTGGGGCCCGGCCCAGGGTTGGGTGCGGTCGATCCGTGCGGTGCCGGCGTGGGCGGCGAGCACGGGGGTGCCGCAAGCGACGCTGAAGTCGGTGCCGGTGTGCCAGCTGCTCCAGTGGCTGCCGCGGCCGCCCCAGTTGCGGCGGTCGCTGCCGACGACGCGGGCTGGCACGGGCCACCCCACCGGTCCCCCGCTGACGGCGGCGGCTGCGTCGTCGGCGCAGTCAGTGTCGTAGGCCGCAGCCGCGAGCTCGCTGCTGCCCCCGATCTGCTCGAGGATGCGTCCGGCGGTGTCGGCATCGTCGGCGTAGGCATCGGGATAGGCGGATCGCTGCACCCGTTGGGCCGCCACCGTCAGCGGCAGGTCCCGCCAGCCGCGCAACTGGAGCAGGGCCCGGTAGAACTTGCGGGCGGCGGTAGCCGGTGTCATGAGCTCGGTCAGGCTGCCCCACCAGGGCCACTGCTGCTGGAACACCCCGACGGAGCCGTGGTCGGTGCCAACGGCGTCGTGCGGCAGCCGGAGCGAGCGCGCGAGACCGAGCTGGTCGGGCGCCAGGTCGCCGCCCCGGCCGTCGTTGGCGTAGTTCTTGAAGCCGCTCTCCTGCCGCGCGACAGCCAGCGCCACGACGATGCCCCGCGGCGGCACCCGCATCGCCTGTCCCACCGCGACGACGATCGAGGCTCGCTGCCACTGCGTGGTCGTGAGGCCCAACGAGCCAGGCGGCAGAGCTGCCCGGCCAGCCTGCGTCACTACGGCGGATTGCCCTAGCGCGATCTTGGCGTTCGTGCGGCATCGGTCAGTCATACCGGCGAGAGTGATACCGAGACCGAGCATCAGTGCGGGGCCCAGCAGGAAGAGGGCGAGGGCAGGCGCCCAGAGGACTGCGGTTCGCCTCATGGCGGGTCCGCGGCCGGAGTGGCGATGGCGTCGTTGGTGTAGGTGAGGCGGCGTTCGAGCGGGGTGAGGATGGTCTGCACCTTGTAGCGCCGGTCGCCGACCATCCACAGGGCGCGGCCTTTGTCCTGCATGGCCCATCCGGTGACGATGTCGCGGTGCATCGGGGTGAGGCCGAGGAGGTGTCCGAGCTCGGCAGCGACTTCGTGGTCCTGGCCCATCAGGATGCGGATGTCGGCGAGGTGGAGCAGGTCCTTGGCAATCTGGGCGGCCTGGCTGCCCTGGTCGCCGGCCGAGAGCGGGTCGGAGGGCTTGTGGTAGGTCACGACCTGGATGTCGCCGTCGTTGCGGGACAGCCGCAGGTTGGAGTCGAGCGTCTTGACGGCCTCGACGCCGAGCCGGGTCTGCATCCAGGCCTCGTCACGCAGCACGATGCGCTGGTCGCCGGGCGTGGCCATCTCCCGCATCCCCTGGCCCCAGGAGTTCAGGCACATCAGCGCGATGCCGACGGCGGCTTCGTTGCCACTGGCATGCAGCGCGCTCAGCGACAGGGTCTGGATCGGGGCGCGCCAGTTGGGTTCGAAGGTCGACTTGGTGTCGAAGAGGCCCTCGAGCTCGCCCTCGCACAACGAACCGAGCGCGTCCCGAAGGCCGCGGGTGCTGTCGAGGAAGTCCCGGCGCGAGTCGTAGCGGCACTCGCTGACCAAATTTTCTGTGGGTGTGTTTAGGGCCGCCCACACGGTGGGGATCGTGATCTCGCTCAGGACGGTTTGACCGGTCGTCCAGCCGGTCAGGTCGCGCAGCACACGGTTCACGACGCGGCTCTCGGTCGGTGTGAACGGGACGGCCTGGGACCCGACGAGACCGCGGATGAGGGCGTGCCACCGGTTGAACAGGACGGCGCCGCGGCGTGCGGTCTCGGCACGGTCCAGCGTCTGCCAGTCCTGGGCGAGTGGGCCGTGGTCGAGGGGGTTGATGCGTCCGGGCATGCCGGGTCCGATCTGGTACGGGGTGACGCCGAGGGCTCGGGAGATGTCCTCGTACTCGTCCTTGACGTCGCCGAGGACCAGCGATCGGTAGCCGAAGCGGATCATGCGCAGCATGAGGGCCTTGACTAGGGCGGACTTGCCGCGGCCGGGTTTGCCGAAGACGAACACGTTGGGGTTGGTGACCTGGATGGTGTCGTCGTTGACCCAGCCGAGCGGGTCGCAGTAGAACGAGCCGCCCGACAGCGTGTTGAACCCCATGGGTGCGCCGGTGGGGGGCGGGTCGTCGCCGGCAATGAGCGGCCACAGCACCGGGGTCTGCTCCGAGGTCATCGAGTACCCGGCCAACGGTGGCATCGTGGGTGCCCAGCCGTGACCCGCGCGGCGTACTCCCCCCGGCTTGACCACACGCGGGAACAACCGTTCTGGACCTGGCTCCGGTGTGGGGGCAGGCTGTCGGGGCAGGTCGGTGCCGAAGTCCGCGAGCAGGGTGTCGACGCTTCGGGCTGAGTCGGGTCGCCGTCTCATCGGTCGCGGCGTTGTCGGGGCACGCCGATGCCGAGTGGGATGGTCGCTGCCGCGAAAGCAGCGTCGTGCGCTCCGTCGAGCGGCAGTGGGCTGAACCCGCACAGCCGGACGGTGGCGTCGAGCCGTCGGCCGTAGTCCTGGCTGCCCCAGGACGCGGGCACGGTGACCGAGAGGACCGATGACACTCGGACCAGCGACCGGCCCGCGGCCAGCTTTTCGTCGGTCTCGCGGACCTGGTCGCTGGCGCGTCGGTCACGGGCGCGCTCGACCCGTCCGACCTTGTGGCGCATCTCCGCAGCCATCGCCGCCGACATCTCGGCCCGCCCGGTCGAGCGGTCGGCGCTGCGTTGCCCCACCGGCCGGTAGAACACCGTGATCGCGCGGCGCTCCCCCATCTCGGATGGCACCAGCGCCCGCGCGAGGGCGCCCAACACGGCGCCGTTGCGGGGCAGCAAGATGCTGGTCGACACCGACAGCCACTCGCCGTGGCGGTACGACCGAAGGCTCGTCGACGCGGTGGTCGGGCCGGCGGCAGCCACCGGCACCCCGGTCGCGACGCCGGTCGCGACGCCGTCGCGGTCGCGTTGGAGGGAGGCGTCGGCCAGGGCCGCGGCATCGCCCGGCTCGAAGCCCGTCCTGATGACGGTCGCCAGGTCAGCGGCGCCCAGCCACGCCACCTCGGTGCAGCCGATGACCCCGACCAACCGGGCCTCCACCTCCGCCAGGAGGCCGTGCAGGATGCGGGCGCGGCCGGTCACCCCACGGCCGGCTCGGCGGGCATCTCGAGCGATCGTGTCCTCCCGAACAACGACGGTCACGAACGCCTCGGTGCGAACGGCAGCGCCGCTGATGGCAGCGTCGAGCTGGTGGTGGATCTCGGCGCTGAGCTCAGGTTCGGTGACACGGGCGTGCTGTCGGACCCAGGCCGCGCGGCGGGTGCCGTCATCGGGCACGGTGCGGACCTGCAGGGCGATCAGGCTGATCTGGCCCGCCGCGGAGGCGGCCTCAACGAGCTCCGCGAGCCCTGATCCCATCAGGCGGCGATCGAGGGTGTCGCTCATTCCGACCCCAGGGTGGGTGATCCGGGCCGTCGCGGCCCAGGTCCTCGCGGATCGGTCCTGGATGAGTGCGGGCCGGGTCAGCTGTCCTGAGAACGGTGGGCCGTCGTGGATCCTCACGCCGGCCAGGACGCCGGGCAGGTCGGCCTCTCTCGGGTCGTCGACGTCGCCGACGGCGGCGCGGGACTGCCATCGGCTCCAGCCAAGAGCTCGTGCGACGAGGTGGCGCACGAGCACGCCGATCCACTGTGCAGCGGACCACCCTCGCACTGGGATGCAGATCAGGGCCGAGGACACGCCCCACAGCGGGAGCAGCCCGAAGAGTGCCTTCCACTCCCCGACCGCCATGGCCAGCCAGGCCGGGATCGCCGACCCGACGACCAGGAACAGCTGCGGGCCCGTGAGGCCGAAGAACCAGCCCTGCCTGTCACGGGCTGCCGAGGCTCCGTAGACGGTGCTCATGCGATGAACGCCCCATCAGCAGCTCCGCCAGCTGCCTCGCCGTCGCCGCCACCATCGGCCACCGGTCCCGCACCGGGGTGGTGGTCGATGTGAGCTGGGTCGTGCGCCACCCCGGCCCCAGGGTCGGAGTCGTGCCCGTGGTGCCCGCTGCCGTGCTCGCCCACTGCGCCACCGTGGGCGTCCCAGCCGTGACCGACCCGGGTGCGCGGCGCGCCGGTGCCGCCGCTGCGGCGCCGCGGTTGAGGTGTGGTGTCGTAGTAGCCCTGGTGGCCGACCCCGGCCTGGCCCATGACATCGACGGTCATCGAGGCGCCGCTTGCGGCGACGCTGCCGGCCTTGTCCATCGCTCCCCCGACCGCCTTGCCTGCTGCGCCGAAGGCATGGGTGAGCGTGGACCCGAACCGGCTCGCGGTCTCGGCGTCCGCCGAGTCCTCGCTCGACGATCTGCCGTCCGCCACAGACTGAGTGGCGGCGCCCGAGCCCTGGTCGGCGCCCGCTCGGCGACCAGACAGCAGACCGGATACCCCGCCGTTGGCAGCCATCGTCGACCTGAACGAGGCCCCGGACGCGGTGCCCGGGTCGACGAACGCCAAGAGCCGGAACAACGCCATCGGGCAGAAGCAGGCCACGAGCAGAATGACGCACCCGACCACCGCCATGCCCACGTTCCCTGCACTGCTGCCGGACTGTTGAGCAGTGTCGGCTACGGCACCGAGCTGGGCCGCCGCCTGGCTGCCGCCCGAGGCGAGCGCACCGCTGGCCTGGGCCCGCTGCGTCTGGGCAGCGTCCGGGAAGGCGGCTCGGGAGATCTGGACACCCAACCCGACGACGAGGGCGAGCAACGGCGCGGTCAGGCAGGCAGCGGCAAACCAGCGAATCGACTTCCACAGCCAGGCACGGGTGCCCTCGCCCAGCGCACCTGCGGCAGCGAGGGGCATGGTGGCGGTCAGGATCAGCAGCGCTGCCTCGCGCACCAGGGTGATCAGCAGGTAGCCGAACGCGGCCGGCACCAGCAGCAGCATGGAGCACAGACCGAGGACCGCCGACTGGACAGTGCCGGTCACCCGGTCAGGGAGTCCCGCTGACACGGCGTACCCGGCGAAGCCGTCGACGCCCAACAGCTGGTGCAGCAGCCCCGTGGTGAGCCCGGCGCAGCCCAGCACAAGCACGGCGCAGACACTGACCCACATCGTCACGACCGCGCCGTACTGCACCACCCCCACGACCAGCGCACCGAGCGTGCGACCGTCCCGGCGTACCGCCGCGAGCCCGACCTGCGCGAGGCCGACCACGAGTGCCACGACGAACGACAGCCACAGCGTGGTCCCGTACAGCCGCCCCAGGCCAGGGTCGGCGACATCGGGAGTGACGAACCGGTCGATGACACCGAAGACCATCTCGATCAGCCACAGCCCGGCCGACCACAGCGCCATCATCATTGCGGTGAAGGTGTCAGCCACACCCTGCTGGACCGCGTCGCCCGCCCAGTCGAACGGGTCCAGGTCGACCAGCGGCAGGCCCGGCCCGCCCACGACGGCGGTCTTCATCCGTCACCCTCGAGCCACCGGTAGCCGGCGGCATACGACGCCGCGGTACCTGGCCAGATCGACGGGGCCGGAGCCGGCTCGGCACCGGCCCCGATGACCCACCGCTCCCCCACCCAGCGCATCCGTTGGCAGTCGGCCACCGCGACCCGCTGCGGCGCCTCTCCCGTAACGCTGACGGTGAGGACGAAGTCCACGCACGGGATCACGTAGCCGTCTCCAACGCGACCCTTGATGCGCCCCATCGCCGGCCGCAGCTCGACGACGAGGTCATCGGCCCCGTCTGCGGGTAGGCCGGCAGACGACAGCAACTGCGCCACCGCCCCCACCCCGGACCACGTCCGCGCGGTCGGTCCCCCTGGCTCTGCCCAGGCCGTGACCACCTTCTGCGCCGTGACGACAGACACGGACTCGATGGCGCGGCGGTCGACCTCGACCAGCTGCGCCAGTGCGCCTTCCGGTGTCTTAGGGAAACCGGTCGGAACCCCCACCTCACCCGCCCTCGTCGCTGCAGGCAGCGCGATGGACGCATGCGAGGCGGCCTCGAGCGGACCCGCGAGCGCCTGCTGCAGATCGGCCGGCTGCATCGGCGAGTCCGCGACCGCGTCCTCCTCCGACAGCTCGCGCTCTACGTGCCCCGATCCAGGCCTTGCACCGGCACTCGGAGGCCCTTGGGTCCCGGTGACAACGGACCAGACACCGAACCCGGCGACGACGAGGCCGGCCATGACCGACACCGCGAGCAGGAGCTGGACGCGACGGCGACCCCACGGCTCCGGAGCTGGGTGCGTGGGTCGGCGGTAACGCCGGAACATCAGCAGCCCTTGCCGACGATGGCCCACAAGATGCCGTAGATCGTCACGTAGCCGATTGCGGCCAGGACGACGTACACCAGCCCCGAGGCGCCCATCTGGCTCGCACGCGACATCGCGCCCAGGCGTCCCACCACGATGGCACCCACCGAGATGAAGCCGGCCGCGATGATGACCGCTGCGACGCCGTACTTCACCCACCCCATCAGCAGGTCGGTGTACGGCTCGATCCCCGCCGGCGCCTGGGCGCAGACGTTCTTGATGTCCAGCACGATCAGCTTCCCGATCATCGAAGCACCCTTCGTTGTAGCCGTTCACTCAGTCGTGAGCCAGAGATGGCGGCAGGGACCCGCGCAAGGCGCGCCACCGCGGCAACCACCGCCCGCGGCATCGGTCTCTCATCGATGCCCTCGACCGCCAGCTGACGGTCGGACGGCACGAGCGCCGTACGCCCGTCCTCAATCGCACGCGTCACGTAGGGACCGAAGGATGAGGCGACGACACGCGGCCACCTCGACGCACCCACTGCCACGAGTCGAGCGCCCTCAGGAAGCCCCGCCAACGCCCGCTCAGCGGACCGCACCCCAGGAACCGACGCCCGGCAGACGAGCACCACCTGAGACCGATCCGTCAGTAGGTTCTGCGTCTCGATCAAACCGACGCACCAGGGCCACGGACGGCCGACGTCCACCACCGCCCACCCGATCTCAGGCCAGCCGTCAGTAGGAACCCCTTCCATTCGGGACGCGCACTCAGCCGGTCGGAGCACGGTCACCTGCCCACGTCGACCGGCACGCCACCCGTCCGCCGGACTCGCCACCTCGACACCAGCCGTAGCGTCGAGACCGGAGGCCTCGGGATCGGCCAGGTCCACCAGGACCACGCGGCCATCACCCCCGCAGGCCGCGTCCGCAACTTCACTAATCGCCACCGCGACCGTGGAGGCCCCGGCACCAGGGTGCGCACCCACCACGACCCACTGCGTTCCGACCCCAGCTGTGTGGCGTCCCCCATCCGTCGGAAGGTCCGTGGGGCGCCGTACCGGATGAGGGATTCCTTGCTGTTCGCGCAGCGCTAGGACAAGGTCGGACACCGTGACCGCGCACGTCGCAGTCACTGCCACCGCTCCAAACGATTGTTTGTTGCCGGCGCGTCGGGCCATGCAACGCCGGCAGCCACGTCCGCTGCGGCCACCTGAGCCGGCCGAATCCGCTCAGCTCTCATGCGCATGACAGGTCCTGCCCGCATCGGGTCGCAGACACCTCAGGCCACCTCACTGAGGTAACGCGGCGCGGCAGCCCTCAACGCGTCCAGGACGCGATTGCGGTGGCGCACCACGGTCTTCGTGCAGACGCCACGACGCTCGGCCACCAGTCGCAACGCCGCATCAGACGAGACGCCCCGGGTGCACCGATCTGAGCTGTCGACCTGGTGACCGGCCTCCAGAAGGTCCACCAGCAGGTCGACGTCATCGCCAGAGATGGCACGACAGGAACGCGCCCACCGCACCAACTGCACGAACTCGCGGTCCGTCGCCTCAGAGCCTGATGCGGAATGGGCCTCGGCGGGCTGAGCGCCGATCAGAAGGTCCAGCTTGGTCGAGTCCCCCTCGACAAGCACCACTCGCTGCTGGCCATCCCGATCACGATCAGGATGGAGCTCCCTAAGCACAGCCGCGCGCGTGTCCAGCAACAGGTTCGCTGCGTACGCCCTCGTCCGCCGCTGCCACGGGAAGGTCCGGATCTGCCGCCACAACTCCCCCACCACCACCGCCTCGATGTCATCTGAGAGATCCCGCAGACGCCAGCACAGCCGGCGCAGACCACCCTCGAGCTGGTGCACCACCGCGATCGCAGCCAGCTCCGCGCCCCGACCGTCACCAGCAGCTATCCGAACGAGCGCACCTAGCCCTGGATCACACGCTGCACCACGCATGTTCTCGAGGCGCTGCAACGAGCCCACACCGGCGAGCGCGGGCTCCGCAGCAGCCCATCGCGCCCATACGGGCCCCGCCACCGCTCTCTCCAGCTGGCAGGCGGTCATTCCCACGCTGAGTAGTGACGTCGTTGCTCGGTCGCGCTGGCTCATGCCAAGCAGGCTCAAGTCCGCGGTTCACCACACGGCTCACCACATGACTCACCACCCGGGGGGAGGTAGGTGCTCGCCGATCTTCAACCGCAGCTTTGGCACAACCAGCTGACTTGCCGTGCCCATCACGACGCAGGCGCACATCGGGCGACGTCGCTCAGTTGGGTGCGTTACTGGTTCAAACCCAGTATCGCCCACCAGCATTCGTGCAGGTCAGAGGCTCCTACGGGGGCCCTTTTTCGTATCCGTGCAGGGTAGGTGCAGAACGCGAGTCGGCTAGGGCCTGAGGCAGACAGCCTCAAAAGGAGCCCCGGATGACCGTCGTCGCCGTAAGCGAAGCCCCAGCCATCATCTGCCCCTCGTAGTGCCAGATCCCCGAGGCCGAACACGTCGCGGACCTTCCCGGCAACGAGGGCGTGGCCATCCACTGGTCCGCCTCCGTGCTCGTCGACCACGCAGAGGGCGCGGGGCAGGCCGAGGTCCGCGTCACCCGGCTCACCTACGTGGACGGTGTCCGCAACAGCGCCGACGGGCCGGCCGATCTGATCTACCTAGACGACACCGCCCTGACCGCGGACTAGGCGCTCCAGCTCGCCCAGAAGCTCGTCAACGCGGTTGCGACGGCACGCGCATGACCACGCCGACGCACGCGGCCATGACCTCACCCACCGAGCTCGAGGAGCCCCACGAGGCCGCACTCCGCATCGCGCTGGGCCTACGGCCGACGGCCTACGAGTGGGGTGACCCCGTCATCGACCCCCGACCGTGCCCGTCCTGGTACCTCTACGGAGAGATGGGCGAGAAGCACGACATCGAACCCAGGCGGCCGTTCGACGTGCTGCACGTACTCGGCGCTGGCCCGGATGTCGCGCTGTCTCGGTACCCGACAGTGCGCCTGGCGGGAACGGATGGAGACACGAACTGGTACTCCTGTGCGAGCCTCGAGTTGAGCGCGTCGCAAAGCGGGTCCGAGGACCCCATCGTGCGTGTCAGCCTCCCCATGACCGTGCTGGAGCGAGCTGGCGAGAACGGCATCCTGGAGCTGGCCCTGCCGGACGCCCACGAGCTCCGGACCGCCCTGACCTACATACTCGACGTCCTCGAGGGACGACGCGAGCCCGTCAAGGACGCCTCGTGAACCACAACTATCCGCCTGGCCGGTCCCCACCATCCCGCCCGCCCATGACGGCGGGCAGGTGCGCGAGGGCGTGCGGCCGGCTCACGGCTGCCGCACCTTCGCACTGGTTCTCGATCGCCACCCACTAGTTCAGTCAACTGAACTCGAACACCAAGAACCCTGATGCCTGACCAACCCGTCGTCGAGATCGTCAATGTCACGCCCGAGATGGCCGAGCAGTGGTTGTCACGCAACAGCAACAACCGCAACCTGCGCGGCCAGGTGATCGCCTCCTACGCCCGCAATATGACAAACGGCTCGTGGGTTCTCAACGGGGAAACCGTCAAGATCTCCTCGGCCGGACAGCTGCTCGACGGTCAGCACCGCCTCAATGCGGTCGTGGGTGCCGGCGTGACGGTCCCCATGATCGTGGTCCGTGACATTGCCCCCGAGGTCATGCCCACCGTCGACGCAGGAGCCCGCAGGACGTACGCAGACGCGCTCAGGATGGCCGGCGAGGGGAACACCTCAGTCCTGGCCGCAGTGGCTCGCAGGGCACTCCTCTGGGAGCGCGGCTATCCAACGAAGACCGGCAGCCTCTCCCCCACCGCCACCGAGCTCACCGCGTTCCTCGAGCAGCACACACGGCTACGCGGCTCCGCCGAGGTCGCCAGCAAGATCGCCTCCAAGACGCTGCTGCCGGCCAGCATCATCTGCCTGTGTCACTGGTTGTTCGCCGATCTAGATCCCGACGAGGCCGGCGAGTTCCTGTCGCGACTAGCGGACGGTGACGGGCTTGCGGCCGACGACCCGATCGCGGCGCTCCGGAATCGCGTAGTGAAGATGCGCGTCGGGGGCGGGCGCGTCAACGAGACCGAGGCGCTGGCACTGGTTGTGATGGCGTGGAACGCGCGGCGGTCTGGCGAGACGCGAAGCAAGTTGCAGCTGCCCCGAGGTGGGCTGACCGCTGAGAACTTCCCGGAGCCCCGTTAAGCAACCCTTCGCTCAAGCCACCGAGCCGCGGCATCTGCATCGTTCAGCTCGTCGGCCCACTGCGCCGCGATGCCGGCCAGGTGGGCCTTTGCGTCGACCCGCCGCACCAAGAACACATGATCGGCACCCTCGGTCGACCACATGGTTGACAGCGTCCCGGGCCCGGCCGGCAGTTCATTCCAGGCACTCTCAGCCAGAGCCAGCGCGGCCCTACGGCCCGAGATCAACGCCTCGCAGACCACCAGATTCGCTACGTGGATATCACTGCGACGCTCCCCCGCCCCAGAAGCTTGCCGCAGGAGATCTCGCGCTTCACGAGGGTCGGTCGGGATGAGGCAGAAGCCGAGGTTATTCATCGCGACGGCGTCTCGCGGGTTCTCACTCAGGGCATACCGGAAGAGTGCCGCAGCTTCCTCATAGCGCAGGTCGTTGAGCAATCGGATTGCCTCAGCCTGCATCCGTGAGGCAAGACTTGCCTTAACCTCGTGGAGGTCCTGGTCGTCCTGCGGGAAGACAACGCGCCGGGCGATCTCGCTATCGATCTCCTGACGGTCAAGCGTGCGCTCGTCCATCAGTGAGATGTCGCAGGGGGGCGCCTGCTGTCCCTGGTGCGCGCCGAGCGGGAACGCGCGCGGCTGCAGAGCACGCAGCGTGGAGCGCAGCTCGAGCACCGCTACGCCGCCGAGCGGGAGCTCGCGCGGGCCGCCCTGGTCGGCGCCGACGACGGGTGGGTGCGCAGCGCCGACCTCGACGAGGTCGTGCGGCTGACAGCCGTCACGGCGGCTTGGGTCGAGCTCGAGCCGGCCGAGTTCGGCCCATGCATGGAGCAGCTGCGCGAGCAGGTTGAACGCACCCGCGACGACGCCGACCTGGTCCTCGGCGCAGCGGCTGGCCCCGCTGGTGTGGTGGACGCCGACGCGTCGCGACGCCGGCGTGAGGCCGAGACCGCTGACCAGCGCGGTGCCGCCGTGGTGAGCGCCGGCATTGGAGCGGACGCGGCCGCCGATGTAGCCGCGGCCGCGGAGGTCGAGTCGGCCGCGGTCGGCGGGGACACGAGCCGGCCGGCGTACGACACCCCGGCCCGGCGCGCCGAGCTGTACCAACGCGCGGTCGCTGCGGGGGCTGATGAGGAGGTCGCAGCAGGTCGGGTGCTGTCAGCCACGGCGCAGACCGCACCGGTGGGCGAGGCGATCGGCAAGGCGTCGAGTTCGGCGGCTCCAGGCGGGGCGGCGGGTGCGAGCGCGGAGCATGCGAGGGCCACGGAGCAACGTCGCGGACACGGGGTCCAGCGATGAGCCCCGGCTCTCCCGGCTGGCCCGCGTCGCCCTGCGCATCACTCTGGCCTCGGTCCTCGGCAGCGTCTGACCCGCCGAGCGATCAGCTGGGCTGGCCCGGGTACCCGCGTCGAGTAGCCAAGACGGATCACCCACTTTCGTGTGACGATCCAGCGCATGAGGCTGCTTGGAGTTGTCACGGCGCTGCTGCTGTTCAGCGCGTGCGGTGGTGATGCCGAGCCGGAAGTAAGTCCGTCGAAGTCGGCCGGTCCCACACCGAGGCCCGCCGAGCCGGCCTAGTGTTGAGAGGCGATAGTTCAGGCAGTGTTGAGGCCTTCCGGTTGGGTCGCTTGGTCGCACCGAACTCTGGAAGGTCTCGACTCGAATTCGGGTCACGCGCTCAGGTCGTGTTGCTCACTGCCCCACCGCAGATAACATGAGCCGTCAACGGCAACGGGTTGTCCCTGATTTGCTCTGCTTCAGACCGTTGGCATCAGGAACGGCTCCAGTTAGTTTGAAGGCGTAAACACTGCGCGAAATCAGGTCGAATATAGCTGGGACCGAACCGGTCTTCGATGGAGCAATCGTGGAACTGATGCAGATCGGACGCTCAGCGACGCTCGACACCGAGCGAACGCAGGCGCGTCATCTCGACTCGCTGTCCGTCGGACTGGTGTGCATGCCGTGGGCGGTGGTGGACATGCCGTCGCTGGCGCTCAGCACCGTCGGGCCGGTGTTCGCCGACTGCCCCGAGGTTGCCGAGCTCGACGTCGTCTACGCCAACATCGCCTGGCTCGACCACCTGCGCCGCGAGGCGGACCTGGACCCGGCATACTACGAGCTCATCGTCGACGCTGAGATTTTCGGCATCGGTGAGTGGGTCTTCTCCAGCTACTTTCGGCCAGAGGTGCGTGCGGACGAGACGCGGTTCCACGATCTGATCACCTCCAGCAAACACGTAGCAGCGTACGAGGCGATGTTCGCTGCAGCGCCCGACTTTATCGACCAGATGGCCCGGCAGATCATCGCCTCGGCTCCCGATGTTGTCGGTCTGACCTCAACCTTCGACCAGAACATCGCCTCGTTCGCGTTGGCTCACCGGATCAAGGCGTTGGCGCCGCACATCGTCACCGTCCTGGGCGGCGCCAACTGTGACGGAGTCCAGGGAACAGCGGTCCATCAGGCCCGCCGCGAGCTGGACTACGTGATCCGCGGCGAAGCCGAACGTGCCATCGGGCCGTTGGTCCAGCACATCGCGGCGTCCCTCGCCGACGATCAGGAGGGACCAAGCGCCCGCGTCAACACCATTGCAGGACTGTGCTGGCGTTCATCCGATGGTGAGTCGGTCAGCAATCCGCCCGGACCGATGCCGGTTTCGATGAACCTGGTCCCCGAGCCCGACTACCGGCACTACTTCCGCGACCTGGGCCGCTCGTCGATCGACGGCACCATCGACGTCAAGCTTCCGCTCGAAGCCAGTCGCGGCTGCTGGTGGGGCGCCAAGCACCACTGCACGTTTTGCGGGCTCAACGGGTCGGCGATGACCCACCGTGCGAAACCGGCCGAACGGGTTCAGGCCGAAGCGTCGAGGGCCGTCCTCGAACACAACGTGCTGGACCTAGTCTTCAGCGACAACATCTTGGCACCCGACCACGTGACCCGACTCGTCACCGACCTGTCCCTGCCCGAGGAGTGGGACGTTCGACTGTTCGCCGAGGTCAAGTCGAATCTAAGCTTCAGCCAACTCGAGGCGCTGGCCCAGGGTGGTTTCACGCAGCTACAGCCAGGTATCGAGAGTCTCAGTTCCTCTGTCCTGAAGATCATGCGCAAGGGCGTCACCGGGTGGCAGAACGTGCGGTTCCTTCGGGACTGCGCCACGAGCCGGATCTATCCGTCCTGGAACATCCTGACCGGATTTCCCGCCGAGTCCGACGCCGACTACGTCTCGGTGATCGAATCGCTGCCCTCGCTGCACCATTTGACCGCGCCGGCGGGGGTGTTCCCGATCAAGTTGGAGAGGTTCAGTCCCTATTTCGACGACCCAGACCTTGGTCTGACGATGATCGGCCCGGCCGACCATCTGGTGCGGGCCTACGAGGGCGTACAGGAGGGATTAGACGACTTCATCTACGTGTTCGACTCCGAGCCCGCCGGCATCGGTCCCGCCAGGTTCGATCAGCTCCGCGACGCCGTTGCGCAGTGGCGCTCCTACGCTCCAACCTCTCGCCTGGTTGCGCTCGAGGGCGCCGGGCAGACCCTGACGGTTATCGACGACCGGCCCGCGTGGCCGTCGGGTGAATTCGTGTTGGAGTCGGACTTCGAGGCGCGCGCCTACCGCCTGCTAGCCAAGGGTCGCACCGTGACGGGCCTGACCAAGCGTCTGTCCGAGCAGGGCATCGAGGTATCGGAGGCCACGGCGGTCGACTTGCTGACCGAATGGACCCGCGCGGGCATCGTCTTCTGCGAGGACGACGCGTACGTAGCCCTGGCGACAGGGTTGCGGTGGTGACCGGTCAGGTCGGCGATCGGGTCGATGCGCGACGTCGACTCTTTGCCGATGTCGACCTTGCGCAGGTCGATGGCCGCTGCCACCTGGTGGATCTTGCGCAAGCCGGATACGCCGGACTGCGTCTGCATGGATGGATCGATCCGGCGGTGCTCAGCGATCTCGATCGCGTCCGACTGGTCGGTCTGCTGCGCGATGCGCGCGGAGTAGGACTCAGAGTCTCGTGGAAGGGAACCACCAACGAGCTCGATCCGGTGATGCTCTGTCACCTCGATCCGCCACGCCGTCAGGACGGATCGTTCGGTTGGGAGCCTCCGACGACACGATCGTTGTCGGTGCGCCGCGGTCCGGCCATGCTGTCGATCGACGACACTCGCGGTCCCGATCACCGCCGATTCGAGGTGGAGCGCCGCAGCGCACTGGGTGCGGTTCTGGACGGTCTGTCGTGGTCTCGCCGACTAGGCGACATCGGTGCTGATCCTCACGACCACGACCACGACCACGACGCAGACCGCCTGCTGTTCCGCTCCGGCGACTTCGTGGTGGGCGTCGCGGTTCGGCAAGGAGTTTGGTGTGCCTGAGCGCAACCTGCAGTTTCGTCCCACCCTGGCCGCGCCGCAGACCGCTACCGAACCCGAGCCACGGCGAACGATCACTCGGGTTCGGATGGGCGCCGCGGGCGTGGGCCTCCTGGTCGATGACTACCACGAAGCCAGCCGAATCCTGTCCGACGTCGACGTCTACGGCAGCGCCGGGGAGCTGACGGACAGCGTCTTTGATGACGAACCCTCGAACTCGTGCGTCGGTGGCGAGGACGCCGTCTACTCGGTCAATCAGACCGACGGCGAGCACCATCGCCGCGTCAGGCAGGCCTTGCGTCGCGTCATCGACAAGCGGGTCCGCGCGATCGCGCGCGACTTGATCGACGACGTCGACACCACGGTCGATCGGGCCCTGGGACTTGGCACCTTCGATGCAGTCGATGAGATCGGTACCCCCATCGCCAACGCGGTCATGTCACGCCTGCTCGGCCTCGACGACCGTCTGGTCGAGTCGCTGAGGGCGGCCGTCTACGGCGGCCACCCGGTCTCCCAACTCGATGGGACGTTGGTCGACTGGGTCGCCCAGCGGCGAGCCCAACCGACCGACGACCTGGTGTCGGACCTGATGGCCGAGTTGCCTTCGCTGGACGACCGCATGGTGGCCGCCAACACGCGACTCCTGGCGTTGTCCGGCGTTGAGGTCCTGGGAGCCCTCGTCACCAATGCCATCGTGTGTCTGGCGCAAGACCCGGCGACGCAGGACGCCGTTCGCCGCGATGAGGCGTTGCTGCCCGACCTGATTCGCGAGGTGCAGCGATTCGCCAGCCCGATCGCGCGCGGTGTCTACCGGATGACCAAGCAGACGTCGACGATCGGGCCCTACACCGTGCCTGCCGGGACTCTTTTGGCCATTGGCGTCGACCGCTGCAACCGCGACGCCGCCGCCCTGGCCGCAGGACACGAGTTCGATGTCGAGGCCCATCGTGGGTTCGAACAACTAACGTTCGGTCGTGGCCGCCACTCTTGTCTGGGCATACCGGTGACCCGGCTGGTCGTCACGCAGGCGATCAGGACCTTCGTGCAGCGCACCGCTGGGGTGTCTCTCACGATCGACCCGTCAGAGCTTCGTTTCCACGACACTATCGTGATGAATGGTCTCGTCGGACTCCCCATCCGTGTCGAGCTTTCGCACCATCGCGGGCTTGACCAGCCAGGCCACCACCACGATGAGCAGAGCAAGGAACGGCAGAGCGGCGAAGGCGCCCGCTGATCCGGTCGAGCCGAGCGCGACGGCCACGGCTCCGAAGCCCAGGTAGGCCGCGCCGATGACCGTGGACTCCAGGAGCGTGACCACGCCGGTCAGCGTGCCCCGGTTGTCGGCGGGCATCTCGTCCTGAATGGAGAAGTCCAGAGCGATGGCAGTGACCTCGGGCACCGATGCTGCGATCAGCACCACCGCGATCGTGATCGGCCCGACTCCGAGGCTGGCCAGGATCAGCCCTGCGGTTAGGAGGGTGAGGGTCGATCCGGCCAAGAACATCGTCGGGAATCTGCGCATGGCGCGCGGAGCGAGCAGAGGTGCGATCACCCCTAGCGTGTAGACCCCGGCCATGGTGACGGCGATCGCCGGGGTCGAGACGCTCTGGTCCTTCAGGATGGTCTGGCTGAAGATCAGGAACGGCGTGAGTGTGCCGTGCATCAACGAAGACACGACGAGCAGCAGGGCCCAGCCGCCGCCCATGGACTCCAGGACCTGCCAGCGCGAGACCGCCACCTCATCATCGGTGTCGCCCTTGCCAGCGGCCTTCTCAGCGGCCGCGGACGGGGCCGGCAGCAGCACCGTCGCCAGCACGCCGGCCAACGCCGCAGCAGTGCCCGAGATGACGTAGACCAGGGTCCAACTGAACGGCTGGATGAATCCGCCGATGATGATCGCGATCGACACCGTGGCCGCCCGGATCGCCGTGCAGCGTGACCGGAGCACGGGAAACGCGGTCTCGGCGCCCTGGCCCGATCGCTCGGCAGTCTCGTAAAGGATGACCAGTTCGGAGTTGTCGCGGAACGTCAATCCGACACCGTGGGCGAAGAACAGGATCAGAAAGAACCAGAACGACGACGGTCCGAACACCTGCGAGAACAAGATGGTCGCGATGATGACCTGGCCCAGAGCCGCTGCCGCGCGCGCTCCGATGCGGTCGACCAGCAGACCGACCGGCACGCTGGCCACCGACACCGACACGAACAGCAACGCCTGCAGCACGCTGACTTCGAACGCCGAGAATCCGAGATCGATCAGGTACAGGATGAAGATGCCCTGATGCAGCAGGGTGTTCGACAGGGCGACGTAGAGGTACAGCTTGGCGTTGACCGGCGTGGGTCGCAGTCGCGAGGAAATCACAGGCTTACCGTCCAGCGCCTCGTGGATGTTCAAGAGTTGGGTGTCTGGTGGCGATAGTGCCCCCGGGTGGCGGTGGGCTGGGCGCGAAGGCCACGCTGCCCATTGCGCGGCCCATCACACCAGGTCGATTCGTCGTTCGTCGACACCGGCCTCAACGCCCGCGATCGATAACACCAGGTCGCGCCCCATGGTCGCGCCGACGATCGTGTTGGCCGGCCCGAATGACGCGGTCATGGGTGCGGCGGCGGTCATGGCGATGGACTGAGCCGCCTGTCTTGAGGCTACGAAGCTGTCCAGGTGCGGCGGAGTGACCACTGGTCCGCTCGCCCCCACCTTCAGGCCACAGCCACCGAGGATCATGGTGGCCGAAACATCGCGGCAAACCTGGGCGCAAATCTGTGGGAGGTCGCCGGGGGTGTCTGCGGCCACCACCAGGTAACCCTCCGGGTGGACCCACGGTCGAAGATCGATCGGCGAGGTGATCGACGCGATGGCGGTCCTGACGTCGGCCTCGGGAATCCGGTCCAGGACCCAGTCGCGGGCGACGTCGACCTTGGGGCGGCCGATGTCGCAGCGACGGTAGAGGTACTGGCGATTCAGATTGCGAAGCGCGACCTCGTCCTGATCAACCAGGGTCAGCGAACTCACCCCGGCGCCGACGAGTTCGCTCAGCACGGCTGCGCCGATACCGCCCACGCCGAGGACGGTCACGGGCATGCTCTGGAGACGCCGCTGCGCCGATCCGGCGTCGAGCCCCAGTGCCGCGAAGTATTCGACCTGATTGACCCACGCCGAGTCCTGCCAGGAACGGTCAAAAGCCTCGACCGCGAACCCGAGCCGGATCAAGTGACCGACGATGTCGACGCTGTCGGAGTCGGTGGGAGCGGGCAGTCCGTTGGCATTGCTGCTGATCGCCTCGACCCAGGCCTTGACCGAGTCGGGGCAATTGCGTACCAGTAACATCGAATCCGTGTGTAGGCGCAGATCCCGGCCCTGGAAGGACCAGCGGGCGGCGGGCGACAGGACGTAGCGTTGTGACGACTGCATCAGTTCGATCCTCCTTGCGACCAGACGAGACGGCCGAAGTCGATGGCGTGCATAGGCGGCCACGGATTACCGGTAAGGCCCGGTCGCTGCAACCAGTGTCCCTGCAGATCGAGCAGGGGGATCACAGGGCACCGTTGGCGTCGTGCGGTCTCAAGCGCTCGCTTCGCGTCGAGATCGTCGGGGTCTTCGGACAATCGCTCGATTAGCGGACCGAGTTGCGGGTCTGCTCTGGTCGGATCGAGCAGATCGATCGATGCGAGGGGCGCGTCGAAATGCGGGCCTCGCAACGCGAGGAGCAGGTCACAGGTTTCAGCCGATCCCGATACGAAGTCGAGCCGCCGCACGATGACGTCATAGCCAAGGTTTCGGTGGAGTTGATCGGCGATCTCGTCGGCTACCTGACGATTGGGGTAGTAGTGCCAGTAGCCGAGCCGCACGCTGATCCTGCGACCGATGGTGGCTGGCCGCAGTTCGCGGTGGAACGGCGGCGCGGCCGACGTGACACCGTGACCGCAGGCCGCCACCACATCGGGGTAGCGCAGCGCTCCGAGCACGCGGCGGCGTGCCTCGGGATCGGCGGCGAAGCTCGACCCCGGCACGAACTCGAGGCAGAACTGAATGGCCACATCGTTCGTGCGAAAGTCGGCACGTTCGGCGTAGTCGGGGATTCGATACAGCGGGAAGGCCGTCGCGCAGGTGACGTCGACGTCGCCGCGGTCGTACCGTTCGGGGGCCTCGTGCGGATCGCGCCGCACCACGACCCGCACCGGCGGAGCGGACGCGTGTGCCGGCGAGAGCATGTACTCGTCGTCGGCCACCAGCTCGGCCGGCAGGTAGGGACCCGTTGACAGTTCACCGCACGCCGAGATCGGTGCCAGATCGACGCTACGCAGTAACGCCGGCAGGTGCGGCGCGGGTCGGCGAAGGTCGATCGTCAGGTGGTCGGCATCGGCGTGGACGCCGCGCGCGTCGAGCAAGAATCGTTGCAGGGCCGGCACCGCCAGTGCCCGACGGATCGCCCGCGCGTGGTCACGCGCCCGGACCGGACTGCCGTCGCTGAAGGACGAGCCACGCGCGACGCGATACTGCTGCTGGCAACCGTCGGCAGACACTTCGATCAGGTCGACGAGACTGCGTTGGCTAGCCGAAGCCATCCAACGACTCAGGTAGTCACCGCTGGTCGGACCGGCCCACACCAGCGGGTGATCGTCGATCTCGACGACCACCTCACGCGCCGATGTCATCGGGTCGAACTGCTCCCGCCGACGACGGCGATCGGCCGGGCGTCCGGAGAGTCGTCGATCTGCGCACAGATCGACGCCACCGCCCGCGCTGCGTTCTGAACTCCTCCGGCCGGCTGATGCTCGACGAGACGGTCACGATCTTCGGGGCTCAGCGGCTGCAGAGCGTCGAACATGGTCGCCTGCACCGCGGTGAGTCGAACTGTTGCGACTTCGGCTTCGGTCGGCCGGAACGCCACGCAGAACACTGGCCGTAGATAGTCGGCTCGCCAGACCAGTTCGACCGGATCGGAGATCAGCGAGAGGACGTCCACGTGGAGTCGTTCCTTGAGGAACGGCGGCTTGGCGGTGTCGACAATCGGTTGTCGATAGACGTTGACCAGCTCTTCTTCGACCTCGTCGCCACGGAACTCCACCAGCATGGCCTCGTAGGTCAGCAACTCCGATGCCGCCAGAGCCGCGTCGCCGTCGAGGTCGGACACGATGTCGGCCAGCACGTCGCGGATCGGCCGATCACTCTGCTTCAGCAGCTGGTCGAAAACCTGCACGTACGTCATTCCCGCGACCTGTTTGAGGAACCGCAGAAGGTGATAATAGCGGCGGGTAAAATAGCGGGCCAGCCGCAGTACATCGACGTAGAAGTCGTATGACCGGTTGCCGTCTTGGATGAAACTGAATCCCGTGAAGACATCCCGCTCCGCCTCGACCAGGTCTCGAACGTCACTGGGCAGGAAGGTGCCCATGCCGTCCTGGCCGATGTCGAGGGGCTCGAGCCGGTCGCGATACTCGCTAGTAACGACGGCGCCCGGCAGTGGCTGCAGCACACTCAGATCGCTGCTGCTGGCACCGTAGGAGATCGCGTCGAACACGACCTCCAGGGCGCTCTCCAGGTCGTCGTCGGCCTCGTCCGGGTAGCCGATGATCGTGTTGGTCTCGAACTGCAGTCCTTCTTCCTGAGCCGACGAGAAGAATTGGTAGGTCCGCTTGGTCGACGGCATCTTGAGCATTGCCTTGAGGATTTTCTCCGAGCCGGCGTCGGTGCCGCAGAAGATGTTGAAGCAGCCAGCCTCTCGCATGCGGCGCAACAACTCGGGGTTGACGTTGTCCGGTCGGATGGCGCAACCCCATTCGAAGGAATCGTTGTGTTCGGCGAAGTAGGTGAGGAACTCGTCGAGATAGCGTCGGTTGTTGCCGAAGTTGTCGTGCAGGAAGTTGAACTGGGTGACGCCGTAGGTGCGCTTTAGGAACCGCAACTCCTCGAGGATGACTGCAGGATCCTTGATTCGGAAGTCACGATCCCAGAACGTCGACGTCATGCAGAACTTGCACGAGTAGGTGCAGCCCGAGCCGATGTGCACGTCGAAGATGTGCGGCGTCGACTGCACGATGTAGTCGTGCATGGGCACCAGGCCGTAGGCAGGCATCGGGATCAGGTTGAGGTTCGTGGTGGGCTGTGGTCCGGGAGATACGAGCGCGCCGTCGCGCCACGACCAGAAGCCCGGCACCGCGTGCGGGTCGAGTCCGTCGGCGATCGCGTCGACCAGAGCGGCCAGCGCCAACTCGCCCTCGCTACGGCACACGAAGTCGACGCAGTCGGCAAAGCGATTCAGCGCGCCCGGGAAGATCCCGAACGTGCCGGGGCCGCCGAAGACCACCGTAACGTCAGGACGCAGCGCTTTGAGGTGCCGCCCGATCAACAGACAGCTTGGCAGCGTGTCAGCCAAGCAGGTCAGCCCGACAAGGTGCGGCTCGGATTCGAGCAGTCGCGCACAGGTGGCCTGAAGCCAGTCATCGTCGCCAGGATTAAATTGACCGATCCGGTGCTCGTATTCGAGGTCGACGATCAGCGTGTCGTGACCGCGCTCCACCAGCGGCGAAGCGATGCACAGCAACCCGAGCGGGACGAAGAACGGAGAGTTGATGTCAGCATTGATGAGCGGGCGACCCAGTGTCAGCCGAAGAGATGCCGAGGACTTTTGGAAAGGCAACTGGCCCTGTCCGGAGACGGAGAGGGCCAGTTGCTTTCGGCCGGCTGCGCGAAGCGAATCAGCAGCGCCGGGCAACGATTGCCCCGAGCGAAGCCGAGGTAAGCTTCAGGAGCTCGACATCGTCGGCAACGTCGACCCCGTCCTCGTCCGTGAACATGATCAGCGAGGGCTCGTCCGCGGTCGTGCCCTCGTCGGTCGCTTCAAGAAGATCGTTCTGCAGCATGTCCCCGCCTCCAT
Organism: Nocardioides aurantiacus; assembly: GCF_003752505.1. Taxonomy (NCBI): domain Bacteria; kingdom Bacillati; phylum Actinomycetota; class Actinomycetes; order Propionibacteriales; family Nocardioidaceae; genus Nocardioides; species Nocardioides aurantiacus. The sequence continues at coordinate 2,061,853 of NZ_RKHO01000001.1, forward strand.
ATTCGTCTGCTTGACCTGGCTTCAATGACGCTATGTCGGCCCCGGGTCGAAGTCAATGGATGTGTACCTGTATAGCCGGTTTCATTCTTGAAATGTGGGCGGACCTACTCCCCTGTCACCAGGTGACGGGGAGGGCATTGACGCCATGCCCGATGCCGTCATTCATGAACGGAACCTGCTCCAGATCGACAGCCAGTCGCAGGGTCGGGATCCGCCGGAACAGGTTGCCGAACACCACTTGCAGCTCCATTCGCGCGAGCGTCTGACCCACGCACTGGTGGCCACCGAATCCGAAGGCGAGTTGCTTATGCGAGTCCTGCGTCAGGTCGAGGGTGTGGGCGTTGTCGAACACTCGATCGTCGCGGTTGCCGATCTCCTCGGGAAGCACGATGCCCTCGCCGGCCTTGATGATCTGTCCGCCGATCTCGATATCGTCGATCGCGACTCGTCGTCGACCGGGCTGCACAGTGGTCAGGTAGCGGAGCAACTCGTCGACTGCGCCGGCGACGCCGTCCGCGTCGAGGCCCTTCAAGACGTCGATCTGATCCGGATGCGTGAGCAGGGCCAGCGTGCCGAGGGCGATCATGCTGGCTGTGGTCTCGTGGCCCGAGACCAGCAGGAACAGCACCAGCATCACCAGGTCGTGTCGGTCCAGATGCCCGGGAACGAGCTGTTCGGTTACGAGCTCGGACAGGAGGTCGTCGCGCGGGTCGGCGAGCTTTCGCTCGATCAGGCCGACGAGGTAGTGGTACAGCTGGGCTTCCAGGTCACTCGCGACCTCTGGAGCGGTGGTGCGATCGGTGATCGTGGTCACGGCGTGCCGGAAGAAACTGTGATCCTCGTAGGGAATGCCGAGTTTCTCGCAGATGACCATCAATGGCACGGGGAGCGCCAGCGAGGTGACGAGATCACATGGCTGGGGGCCATCGAGAATTGTGTCGATCAATCCATCGACGATGCGCTGAACCTTGGGACGCGATGCCTCGATGGTTCGGTAACGCATCGACGAGGCCACCATCCGTCGGACCCGCAGGTGCTCGGGATCGTCCATAACCGTCAGGAAGCGGGCCTCCTGATGGTGGTCGCGCGAGAAACGGTCGAAGAACGGATAGCCGTCGCGCGCCCAGTCGGCGCTCACCCGACGGTCGTTGAGCAACGCACAATGTTCGGCGTGGCGGGTCACCAGCCAGGGCGTGCTGCCGTCCCAGAGTCGAACCCGCACCAGGGGCGCCTGGGTCTGCAGCTCGGCGAGTTGGGGTGCTGGATCCAGCGGGCATCGCGCGTCGCGTGGCATCGGCCAGAACGGCACGTCTTCATGGCTCGTTGAGGTGCTCGGCCCAGTAGTGGTGGCCATGATGCCCTCCGATTGCCATGTCGCAGCTGACGAGTGACATGGTCCACGCTAGTCGGAGCCCGGCGAATCTCGAAGCGTCGGCGGCGGGTGGTCAGTCGGCGGCCCGGCTCGCGGAGCGCACCGGGGAGGGGCAGGGGCGTCAGGTCCTCGACGACCGGACGTGGGAGCAGATCGCGACGGAGTTCGTCGACGAGATGGGGTTCAGTGAGCAGACCGGGAAGAGCCCGTGCCGATGGGCCGCGGTGCACCACGGCTTCACGGCCCAGGGCGGGGACCACATCCACATCGCGGTGGTGCTGGTCCGTGAGGACGGCACCCGAGCCTCGACGCACAACGACTACCGCACCGCCTCGGCGGCGGCTGCTCGCCTGGAGCGCAAGTACGGCCTGGAGGTGGTCGCGAGCCGTGAGGTGGGTCGCTCGGCCCGTGGGCTTCGAGCCACCGGATCTCTCGGTGCAGCGAAGCGGTGGCCCACTCTTGGACGCGAGTGATCGAGAACCGTTCGACTGCCCAGCGGTAGTCGTCCATCAGTGACTTGTCGAACGCCGTTGTCTCGTAGCCCGCAAGCTGCTCCGCGCTCGGCGCTTGGAGGCACATCACATCGTCTAGCGGCCCACACAAGACCCAAGGAGTTGCGATCTCCAACACCACACGAGTGAGCACCTTGAGTGCTGCGGGCTCGAGGCCCTCGACTTGAGCGTGCGAGATACCCCTGGCCTCGATTGCCGGTCCGATGAGCCGCATCCAGCCGCCGGCATCGCGAGATGGGGCCGGAGGCGGCGACGGCTCAAGTGGGACCGGCGCGAGATCGATGTAGACGCGAGCCTTGCCGTCCAGGAGCGCGTTCATGACTACGGCCATCACGCCGACACAGGTCTCGGGGAGCAGACCGTAACGAACCAGGCACTCCGCATCCATGCCGCGTTCGGTCAGGGACTTGCGCACTCCTTTACCAGTTCGTCGTGTTCTGGGCATGGATGCAGGACGCTCGACGGTCCGCAGGCGGCGTAGTCCCGAAGCGCAGTCACTAGCGAGGTCGTCCTCCAGTGTGGCGCTTCGCGGCTGCGGTCCTGCAGGAGTTCGAGGCGCGCGTCGAACGGTTGATCGAACACTGGTCACCACCTCGGCTAGGTGGGATAGCATGCATGATCCTGTGTTGCTTTGCAACATGATCCCGTGTACAAATATGGATATGACCACCGAGACCATCTTCCAGCTCACCGACTTGGCACAACGGCGCACCGAGTTCGTGGAAGCCGCCCGGCGCGGTGGGGCCCGACTTCGGGACAAGGATGGAACAAGCCTCGTGATGCTCCCCGAGAGTCGCGTTCTGGTGCTTGAGGGACTATCTCTTTGGAACAGCGCGTATCTGCGCCTTGAACAACTCATCCGGCGGGGCGAGACCCCAACGGTCTCCGACTTTGGCGAGCTGGCCTGGCTTCGCGCTTTCGACAGTGACGACCTAAACGAGTTCGTGTCCGACCTTCACGACGCCTTGGTGGCCGCCCGTGCTGACGACAATCTCGAGGTAATCGAAGCTCTAGTCCACGAGTGGCGCGTCACCGCCGCACAGTTGAGCGACCCGCTGCGCCGATCAATCCTCACTGGCACGATGGACCCAGATCGGGACCTCGCGACTGCGCATCGCCCGAATGGCTGACAGCGCCTATAAGCCCAATCAGCCGGCACCGCGGCCGGGCGGCAAGCCCTTCGAGAAGCCCCAATACCGGGTGCTCGTGCACAGGAAGTTCGGACGGCACTGGAGCGAGGTAGCTGAACGGGTTGGGTTGCAGCAGGCGCAGGAGTTTTGGGACCACCTGGCGACGGCCCCTGGAAGCACACCCCCGACGGCATCTACGACTGTCCTGAAGGGAAAGGCGGGCAAGCCACTCGGCCCGGGGTGGTCTCGAACCATTCACTACGAGTTGTCTTCGAAGGCACGAGCGAACTTCCAGTTCCACAACGCCTTTCGCACCCATTCGGGTGGTGACGAACACCCGGTAGTGGCAATCTTGACTCTTGACTACTCCAGCCACTGACTGGACCCAGATTGGAGAAACGCCCATGCAAAACGACGTGTACGCCGAGTTGTTCGAGCGACTGGCGTCTGGGGAGATAGACATAGACGAGTTCCTGGCCGCGGTGGAGAGCATCACCCTTGACGCTGTACCAGCGGTCGCAGACCGGGGGCTAGTGGGGCTGGCGCCACTTCTACCGCGACCCTGATTCTGCGGATCGCGGATCCAGTGGCACAGCATGGAAGTCTGAACCGCGTCGCCTGCGTCCGACTGGTTGACGCGAACCCGCCGTTTGGACTCTTTAGGTCCACGCGATGACTGTGGAGGAACGGATCACTCATCGCCAGGCAGCCGCGCTACTCGGCTGCCACCCCAGCAACATCGCCAAGCTCGTGGAGAAGGGCCAGCTCACCTCAACCGGCATGCGCGGGCCCGGCGTTGGCACTCTCGACCTGGTCGAGGTCGTGCAGCTTCGCGAGGAACGCATCAAGGCCGAGCAGCAACGCCGGTGGCGCTACGACCGCATCGACCCGCGACCTCAGGGTCCGCCGGCCGAGCTGGGGGACTTCGAGTGGCTAACACCCGACCAGGTCGGGCAGCGACTCGGAATCACGGGCACATCGGTCCGGTTCCGTGCAGCCCGCGGGACCATTCCCCACACCCGCGTCGGCAAGCGGATTTGGATCCGTGCCGACCACCTAGAGGTGTGGATCAACGCTCGGAAGGACATCGCGGTCAGCCGCGGCCTCAACTCAAGCTAAGCGCCGTCCAGGTCCAGACCCAGGCTGTGCAGATGTGAGCGAATCCCCTTCGCCACGTCGTCGTTCGGGTCGCCCAGCGGCACCGTGACAATCCCGTGGTCTCGGTAGGTCAGAGCAACCCGGGCGCCCCTCGGCCAGTGATCCTCATAGTCGCGCGTCCACTCGTAGTCCGAGTTCTCATACTTGTCTTCGTTGGCAGTCATGGCCATCTGCATGAGGAAACGCCGGGGCCAAACCTGAACCACCACCGTGAAGCCGGGGTCATCGCGAAAAACGTCTCGGTTCGACGTCTCGCTCAGAGTGGCGAGCAGCACACGCCCCTGGGTGAAGACGACGACCTGACCGTTGAGTGCGTGCCAGCCAGTCCGCTGGACGGAGGCATCCGCGAAGACCGGTTGCTCCTCGTTGCCAAGGAAGGCGTGTAGGCGTCGGGACACGTGGACAGGAAAGTCGTAGCCATCCTGCAGCTTGCGCATGTACTGATGAAACTCAGCAATCTTCACGATCGGCCTCCTGGATTGACCACTTGCCTTAAGTCAAACCGTCACCACCGACAACCAAGGCGGCGCAGCGCGAAGGCGAACGAGGTGGGCCGTCGGCCCTGACCTGTCACGCCCCCGGTGTGCCCCGCCCGACGACTCGACCGGTCCCAAGAGTGTTGAGCTAGGTCCCGTCCGCCGGCCGCACCAGCGCCGTCGGAACCCACGACTGCGACACAAGAACCTCGGAGCCCGTCCCTGTTGAGTACAACTCGACGCGGACGACCCACGCCTCTCAGCCGCGGCGATCAGTACGACGCCACGCCAGCAGCACTCCAGGCGCCGGGAGGGACCATTTCCCCGTCATGTCCACCCAGACGTGGAAGGGGGGCTGGCGCGGCATGGGTAGCAGGTTAGAACACGTGTTCGATGGCCGCTCTGCTGTGCTGCACCGTTTAGTCGCCTGTGGCTAAAAGCGCGGCCCCGCCACCACTTTGCTGCACTTCATGCACCGCGACTGCGTCAGGGTGCCTCCTCGCGCCACGCCCACCCACTTCTGCCTGTGGTGCGCGCCGACCCACTCCTGATCCTTGTGGCAGTAGAACAACTGGCCACTGCACGCGGGGCATCTGGATGCGGAAAGCGGCATCTGAGTTGCGCAATAAGGGCAGGGGCGGCGTGGACCCTGCTGGCGACCCGCCCCCGGTGTCTCGACGCGATGATCCGTCCAAGCCTCGCCGTCCCAGTATCGGCGCGTGTCGACCAACTCAGGATCGTTGTACCAACCGGCAGGAGGCAAACTCATGCCGCGACGGTAAGCGCGAATGCTTGCTACGTCAGCAACAAGCCTGAAGAGTCGCCCCGCCGACCACATCGCGAACAGAACCACGCAAGGTGAGGTGCACCTACTAATGCCCGCCTACGGTCCGTCCATGAGACCACTACGAGTGACGACCACCTTTGTCGCGGCCGGGGTCCTGACGACGGCGCTCTCGGGCTGCGGTGGGTCCACTGAATCTGCGGGCTCGGCGCCATTGGCGACTGTGACAGTCACGGCATCCCCGAAGGCTAAGCCTCAGCCGAAGCAATCGGGTGTGCTGAAGCTCGGACAGACAGCGGACGTGGGGTTTGCGCAGATCACTGCGCTCGAGGTTCGACCCGATGTTCCCGTCGACTACGACCAGCAGAAGCGATGGTCATCAGTCCTCGTCCGAACCTGTGCCACCGCCGACAAGGTCGAAGGAGAACCCTTGGTCCTCACATGGTTCCCGTGGACCGTCAACGACCGACAGGACGGCGTGTACCAGATCACCGGCGTAACCGGCGGGGTCAGCTATCCGGTTCCCACTTACCCAACCGATCCGGGCCAGCGAGTCGTCAAGGGGCAGTGCGTAAAGGGATGGATCACCTTTAACGTCGCGCCTGGGGCGAAGTTGAAGTCAGTCACCTACACGAGCGACTCGGCCCCGCGGCCGGTGACTTGGCAGTTCTGAAACACCTGTACGTCAACCAGACCGCACTAGGTTGCTTCCATGGTGCGCAAGATCCATGAGCTCCGGGCCACGCCTGACGATGTACTGATCGCCGAACGTGACCAGGTCGCAGTTAACACCACTGTCGGCACCAGCTACTACATGGAGGAACTTCAGCGGCGCCAGGTAGAACGGTCGATACAGGCCAGCCATCGGCTCGCAGTGGCTGGCTTGGTGCTGGCTGTGATCAACGCGATCGTTGCCGTGGTCGCAGTTGTTATCGCGCTTGCCGCCTAGGGCTGGAACGCGCTTTGTTCTGGCGAGACGCACAGGGCGCGAGACGGTCCCCCACGTTTGGCACAGGAAGCGGATCTGGGTCCGCGCCGATTACCTCGAGGTGTGGAGTAGCGCCCGCGCCGTTCGGCACGCGGGCGACGTGTCTGGCGACCCAAGGGCTTAGTAGACGGAGAGCGGCGGCCAGGGTTGCAGTGATTCCTGGAGGGGCAACCCCGGCCGCCTCGGAGTCCGTAAGGGGGGGTGAAATCTCCGATGTTGACGGTACGGGCGAGGTGCTCGTGGAACGAGGAGCGTCCCAACCGCGGCGTCGTGATGGTTCACACATGCCCAGGGGCGCAGCGACCTTCCCAACTGATTGCTGCGCCCCCAGGTCGATCAAGCGGCCTACCTCAGAGGATGGCCCTCAGGATGGCGCGGTTCCCCGACTTGCCCCCCGCGTCGGCGGCGCCACCAGCGGCCGGGACCGCGGCCACCGAGGCGACCACGACGACGGCGAGCAAACCTGCACGGATTCGACGGCTCATTTGTTGACTCCTCCACTCTCTGTCGGACCCCTGCGGTCCGACCTGGCTGAAGTTAGGGATGGTCCGACTGGCGGTGCCATGACCCGGTATCGCCATGTACTTGCCGACGAGTATGTGGTTTATGCGGTTTGCCTCACTTCGGTCACGCCGAGCACTTCGACAACTCTCGTCACAGCCTGACCGCGTTCAACACACCGGACAATTGCCCTGGTCACGCGCGTATGGGGCGACACCCCCGAGAAGACGAGAGGCGAGAAATAGTTGCCGTCTCACATAGTGTCGCCGGCCGCGGTGCGCAATTCAGAATGAGCTCGACGGCACGCACGGCCCGCCCCACGGTGCGGCAACGCGCCACTACGACCCGTCGGCCGGCCGCACCAACGCCGTCGGAACCCACGATTGCGACACGAGCACCTCGGAGCCCGTCCCCGTGGAGTACGACTCGACTCGGACGACCCACGCCTCCCAGCCACGGCGGTCGGTGCGCCTCCAGGCCAGCAGCACGCCCGGCACAGGGAGGGCCCACTTCCCAGTCAATTCCACCCAGACGTGGAACGGGCTAGCGCGACATAGTCGCCACGTTAGAACGTACGTTCGAGTTTTGCCCTGGGTCTCAACTTCGACTAGTGCGATTTGCACTCCCACGGGCGATGACGTACCTAGGGGATGACGACCTCGCCTGACTCGTCGATCGTGGCCTTGCCGCCAACTATCTTCACTACGGCCTTGAGTTGCCTCTCGGTGTCGACATTGACCGTCCACGGTTCCCCGACGACGAACAGCTGTCCTCGGCTGACACCCAGATCGACGTGCTTGTCCCGGGATTCGGCGTCCTCGAAATAGTCGACGGTCACGTACCCGATGTCGCCACGAGCGTTACATCGCACAGTCTGTGCCGCGAACTTCGATGGGGCCACGTTCGGTGCGACTTCCATGTCGGAGCCGGTGCAGCCCAGCGACTCCGCTATCTGGGGCGCCTCCTCGAACTTATTGCCCGTTCCCTCAGGATCAGAAGCGCATCCAGTGAGCGCCAGCAGGGCTGTGGTCAGAACACACGACCAATAGCGCATGGCAGGATCGTAGAGCCGCCCGACTAGACGAGCCGCTTCTCGACAACCCTGTTGGTCTCTCCGCTGAAGCCCACGTACAGCCGCACGTCAGTCCCCCCGTTCCAATTACACGGCCGGTATCGGCGGGTGTAGCCCCCTGCGTGGCCGTCAGAGAACGTGCCGCGCGTGTCAAAGATCGCGTGCACCGTCTTCTTCTTCATCCCCCGCTTGACGTGGCTCCACCCATGCTGGGTGACGCAGCTTCGAGAGTCCGGGTCGTGGGCCGACGCGGGCGCTGCGGGAAGCACCGCCGCGCCGACAAGACCGGCTACGCCTGCGACGACTAGAGCGCGAAACGACATCTGGACTCCCGAGGTTAGTGAGACCTCATCGATGGCGTGAGGTGCAGCAAGAGTGCAGTCCGGGCGACCTTGGCGTCACGACTGTCCGCGATGCGGCGGCACTGGTCTACCCCGCTGCCTTGTCGTGCCCGCTGCGGCTACACGGCCGGCATGACTGAACTGACAACCCTTGTCGCCGTTCGAGACACACCCACCTCTGCCCTTACGCCGGCCACACCCGCGATATCTACACCTTCCAGCTACGTCGCTATCTCGGCTGGTGCGAGGACCAGGGACTCGACCTAGGTGGGGCGCGGCGAGTGAACGTCGAGCGATTCGTACAGCAGCTCCTGGTCGATTGCGGACAGGCCATCCCAAGCGTCTATACGGCGATGACCCCCGTGCGTGGCTTCTACCGGTCCGCCTGCCACGAGGGTTGGGTGGTGCGATGGCCCGCCGTCCCCGCCTAATCAACGCTCCCCGCGACACCTTCGGGCTGGACAGGAACCAGTTGCAGGCGTTCTAGCGGCAGGAAGAGCACAAGGGCCGTCGCTACTACGCGATTGCGTACCTGACGGGCTGCATGGCGCTGCGAGCCAGTGAGGCTTGTGAACCGACACCTCTCTCTCGTCGCCGCCTGTCGGACGCATGACACCGATGAATCTTTCCCGGCGCCGAGGCCGCAGCCCCGATTCCGAACGGGCCAGCTCAGAAGTCCTATTCCGCACGGCGCTGGTCGGCGAACTGCCTGCCGATCAACGTCTTTGTTCGCCTCCCAATTGCGGGAGGCGGACTGTCGTCGTCGGTTCGGTTGATGATCGCGTCGACCGTGCGTGCATGCTCCTCACTCTCGTGTGGACTCTCCCTGAGCGCCCGGGCAAGGTCCAGTCGTGGTTTGTCGTCAGACGGGACCGCGGAGGTTCCTACCCCCGCGGCCCAAGCTGCGCGCTCGGGTTGCCCAGCGGCCAAGGCGTGAGTCGCGACGAGGTGGGCTACGTCGACGATGGCTGCGTTGAGGTAGTGGTCGTGGGGCGTCTCGGCGAGCCAGCCGTAGCCTCCGGCTCGCTGCTGGTCGAAGGGCGGCCCGTCGACTAGCTCCAGTGCAAGGCCGAGATCCTCGATTCCGCGTTCACCTCGTGAGTGTCCACGGGTGCGAAGTCTCCTGAAGAGGTCTGCGTCGCAGACCACGTCGGTCAGTTGGTAGACGGGGACGCCTCGTGCCCGGGCGGCAGGCGACAGCGTCGATTCTGGGAGGAACCAGTCGCCTGTGGTCCCGTGGGTGCCGAGCCATTTCCGGAGCATGTTGATGCGGCTGTGCAGGGTGTTGGTCTGGATGTCGAATGCTTCGGCCATCTGCGCTGGCGTCGAGCCATGAGGCCGCATCACTAAGTACGTGGCGAGCTCGGTGTAGTAGGCGAGTCTGCGTTGTACGTCGTGTGGCCGCTCGCCGTTGACGCGCAGCTCGATAGGGCCCAGGAGGCGGAGACGCGGACGGGCCGCACGGGTGCTGTGCCATTCCTCGAGATCGGCGTCTAGTGCGGGGTCGAGGGCGAGGATCTCGTGGGCGATTTCGGGTGGCACGGTGGGCGCGAGGGCGTCGAGGTCCTCCGGGGTGGTGGCGGCTTGGTCGGTGTAGAAGTGGTCCGCCATGGGGAGCAGCGAGCTGGCCGTAGTCGTCTCACCACCCCGCGGTCCGGTCAGGTCGTGTCGTACGGCGCCTGCCGCGTCGCTTAGTTCCGCTGCGGGCGTGGTCCCGGTGGCTGCGTCTGGCATGGGTTCGTCGGTGTCGTCTCCGTCGTCGGCGGAAGCGAAGAGTTGGCCGAGGGATGCCCCTTCGGTCGCGCTGAGGGCATTGGGCCTCAGCGGGGGCGACCATGGGGTGTTGAGGTGTCCGACTGCGTCGATGGTGAGGACAACGGCCGCGGGTAGTGGTCGAGCGGTGCTACTGACGAACGCCACGGTGTTGCGCCGGCTGTCTCGACTGAGTTCGTCGCGAAGCTCGTCGACACTTTTGAGGTTGTTTTTGGCCGCGACCTCGTCGCCGTTCTGCCCATCGGTGAGCAGCACGGTGGGTAGCCAGGTGTCTCCCCCGCGGCCGTCGGCGCGTCCCGTTAGGACGTTAAGGCCGGTGGCTTCTGCGGCTTCGTTTACTCGGCGGGCTGTCTTGGCCAATCGGCGGAGGTCGATCTGGGGTGTGTGTTCGAGGCGGTTGGGGTTGATGGGCACGAGGTCGCGACCTACTGCGTCGACCAGTACGTCGACGCTGTCGGACCACGCGTTGGTCGCGAGCTCGGCCGCCATGAATCGCAACATCCCGCGGCTGCTGGCTTCGTCGCCGACCAGCTGGACGATGCCGGCTGCCTCTAGGTCGACGAGCCACGTCCCGCCTGCGTCGTCTAGGCCGACGGCGACCAGGGTCGGATAGGGCGCCATGGCGTCGGTCGGTTCCAGATCGGTGTTCCTGTCGAGGCGCCACCGATTGGCCCGCTCCCCTGGTTGCCAAGGTGAGGGCGGCTCGGTGTCGTCGGTGGCAACCAGCTCCAGGGAGGAGTCGGACAGCCTCGCTGCTGCTACCTCGGGCAGCTGGCACTCGCCTCGTCGGGCGCGTGCGGCGAGGTCGCGTAAGGCTTGATCGAGGAAGTCTGCCGCTTCTCCGCCTGAGGAACCGCGGGCTCGGACGGCGTGCTCGGTGGGCCTCAGGTGGGGTGGGGTCGGTGTGATGGTGCGTCCGGACCTGCGATTGCGGAACTGGCGACGCCGGCGGGCGAGAAGTGCTGTGAAGAGTCCGCTGGCGAGCAGGAGCGCCCCTCCGCCTAGGGCGCGCATCATGGTGGCCTTATCGGGGGCGTCGTCCTCTGACGATATCGTGCGATCAGCGCTGGCACGTGTGTCTGGCTGCGACCTGGCGCCGGCCTCGGGGGCGCTGCCAGGGAGTGCCGTGGGCGCGCCGGAGCGTTTGTCTGAGTCGCTTGGGACAGGCCTAGGTGGGTCGGATCGCTCGGGCGACGATTCGTGCCGGGACGACGTCGGTGGCTTCTCCTCTACATGCGGGACGTCGAGCTCTTGGCCGGGGTAGATGAGGTCGGGGTCGTCGATGTGGTCGCGGTTGGCGCGGTAGATCTGGTCCCATCGGTCGCCGTCGCCGTAGGCGTTCTCGGAGAGGGACCAGAGGGTGTCGCCGGGTTCGACGACGACCTCGTCTGCAATCTGCGAACCAGCAGACGCTTCATGTCCGGCGGGCAGCAGCAGGCTCCAGCCGGGTTGCAGCGCGGCGCTGTCGCGGAACGACTGACCGTCGGTCATGGTGCGTCCGCGGTTGAGCTCGGCGATGTTGCGCCAGTCCTGCCCCGAGCCCAGGTGACGCTCGGCCAGCGTCCATAGCGAGTCACCCTTGACGACGGTCACGTGGCGCGTGCGCCCCTGGGGTGACGACGAAGCCCTGTCACGGAGCGCCTCCGAGTCCGCCGGAACGGTGGTAGCGCCCTGGCTGGGTGTCGCGGCGAAGTGCTCGTCGGTCTGCGCCGTGACGTGCGTGTCTACGCGCGCGGCGTGTGGGATGACGACCGTGGAGATCGCTGCTGATCCGAGGCCTACGACGACGACGGCTCGGACCAGGGTGCGGGCCAGGGCTTGTTGGCTAGAGAAGGTGCCCGGCAGGCGGCTGAGCCAGTCAGCGGAGCGACCGGTTGCGAGCCTGATCTCAGCGCCGATCTCGACCACCAGGCAGAGGACGAACTGGGCCCAGAAGATCCAGGCGAGGATGGCGACCAGACCGAGCAGGGCTTGGTTCGTGACCGGTGTTCCCCAGATCCACGTGCCCGGGAACGGGCTGCCGACCGTGCCGAGCAGCAGGATCGGTACCCCGGCAGTCAGCGCGAGCGTTAGCAGCAGCGCGAGCGCGGCGCGAATGACTGGTACCGGGCCTGGTCGACGAGAGTCTCGGGTGTTCATGGAGCCCCCTGCTCGGTGATGGCGCGCGCGGTGCTCGTCTCGCGGACGGGGAAGGAGCCGATGCCGATGACGCCGAGGATCTGGGTGGGTGAGCGGCCGACGACGGTGACGGTCACGGTCTGTCCCTGGACGCTGGTGCGTCCCTGCAGGCCGGCCGCGGCGAGGTAGGAGTTGGCCTGCGCGGAGGCTCGTGCGGCATCGACCTGGTCGCGGCCGCTGCGCAGATCTGGTTGTGAGAGGGCATCGGCGCCGAAGCGGGCTGCTTGGGCAGCGGCCCGGGACGACTCGAGGCGGGCGTCGATGACGTTGCCGCCATCGACGACCAAACCAAGCAACAGGGTGAACGCGGTGGCGGTCACCAGCAGTGCCCAGATCGATGCGCTGCCCTGCTCCCCCATCACACCCTGTCGCCGGCACAAAGCCGGACGTTCAGGAGCCGCCGGCCGCATGGCAGGGAACCGAGGCGTTTGGTCCGGATCGGCGGTGTTCACGAGAACTCCCGGTAGCGCTCGAGGGGCACCGTGGCCGAGGCCGTGAATGCGCGGTGCCCGGGCAGTCCGAGACCTGTCAGGTCGGCGAGGTCGGCGGTGCAGGTGACGGTGGCGCGGATCTGGCCACCCGGCCGGAACGCACCCGCCTGAACGGTCACCGAGAGGTTCGTGCACGAGCGGCCGCCGTCGGCTAACGACCGGTAGGCGGCCGTCCGCGCCGCCGCTGACGCAACGTCCTGGCTGGTCGTGAGGGATCCGGCTCGTGCTGCCGCGTAGGCCGCGTCGGTGGCTTCGCCGCGTGCCGCGACGTAGCGGGTTCCGGCGGCTATGAGCAGGATGCACGCGACCAGCGCTGGGGTGAGCAGGACCAGCTCGACCGACATCGACCCGCGCTCGTCCTTCGTGCGGCCCCGATACTTGCGACGTTCGTGTGCCGACGGGCGCCGTTGGCGGACGCGCTTCGCGTACCAGAGGCAGCTGGTCATGGTGCCTGCTCGCTGGTACCGGGGACAAAGCGTTCGACCGGTCCCTCGACATGTACGTGGACGGTGGGCTCGAGGAACGGCACGAGCTGGTCGACCTGGCCGGTGATGGTCACCTGCGCTGTCGTCGGGGTGCGGCTTGCGACGACGTGCGCCGAGCTCAGGCCTGGGCCGATGGCCGCTAGTGCCTGTTGGGCGGTGCGCTGCCCGGCGGTGCCGGTGCCGCCGTAGCTGGAGGCGGCGGCGAGGCCCTCGTGGGCGGCAGCGGTGGCGATACGTTCCGCGTGTGCCTTCACGGCGTACTGGAGCATCAGCAGGAACACCACGACGAGCATGCTGATGACGAGCAGGAACTCGATGGCCATGGTTCCCTGCTCGTCGCGCGGTCGGTGCCGCCGCAGTGTCATCGCTGTGTCATCCCGGGCCGCGTTAGGGGGACCCGAGCTTGTTGGTCTGGCCTGTGACGTAGGCCTTGACCGCGGCGACGGCGATGCCGGCGATGGCGATGACGCCCAGGGCGACCACGAGCCATTCGAGGGCGGTGAAGCCGGCTTCATCGCGGTTGTCGCGGGCGGTGGCCCAGCGTGCCTGCAGCCAGAGCAGGGCGAGGTTGAGGTGGTCCACGGGGTCCTCCTGTGGGTTGGTGTCGGGGGATCACCCGGCCATGAGGCGGGCGACGGAGGGGTAGAGCTCGTAGCTCAGGAAGGCGAAGACCATGACGATGAGGGCGAACTTCATGGACTCGGTGGCTTGCGCGGAGGCGGCCTCGGCGTCGGCGATGCGCTGCTCACGAAGGGTCTCCGCGCGTGCGACGAGGGTGGCGCGGACCTTGGCGCCGTCGTCGTTGGCCAGCTGGAGGGCTCCGTCGAGGTCGGTCAGCTCGCGCATCCCGACGCGTTGCCCCAGGGCGCCCAGTGCGGCCCACGCCGTGAGGCCGGAGAACCGGGCGCCTTCGATGGCGTCTTGAAGCTCAGTGAAGGGCCAGCCGGCGCCGATGGCTGCGGCGGCAGGTAGCGCCTCGCCGTGACCGCGCCCGGCCTGCATCGACATCGCGACCAGGTCCAGGTAGATCGACAGGCCACGCCGGAAATCAGCCCGCCGCTGCTTGGCGCCCTCGCGCAGCTCCCGGGTCGTCAGCAGACCCATCGCGGCAGCCAGCGCCACGCCCAGGGCCGGGCCGAACTGAAGTGGTACGGCGAGGTCGGCTGCGTTCAAGACGGCCACGATCGCCGTGGGTCCCAACAGCCCGGCGACCGCCAGGGTGAGGGTCTTGGTCAGGTGGGCCTCGAGGGTGGTGCCGGTGATGACGAGGTCCTGCTGCAGTGCGGTCAGGTCCCGCGTACGTCGCCGGAGCTGATCGGCGAGCCAGGTCCCGGCCCGACCGCCCAGGCTGGGGTCGCTGGGGGTGCCGATGCGCTGCACCTGGGTGGCGCGCGCGCGGGCGTGGTCCCACCGCCCGACCGCCGTGGCCAGGTCGGTGCGTGCCGGCACTGCGAGGCGGTAGACGTGCAGCAGCGCAGCGGCGAGGAACCCGGCGGCGATCATGAACGCGACCATCTACCTCACCACCGTGGGCCCGGTCGACCAGCCGGGTCGGTAGGACGCGATCTCGGTCAGGGTCTCCGGCGAGGTCAGGAACCGAGGCCCGGGTTCGCTGGCAGCCAGCGACCGCATCCGGACGAACGCGCCCAGGAATACCGCGGTCAACAGCCCAAGCACCAGCTGACCGAGCAGGGTCGAGTACGGCGTCAACCAGTCTCGGGCGAACACGGCCTGGAGGGCGGCGAAACCGGCCACGGCGCCGGCGATGCGTTGGGCCTGGCGGCGCAGTGCGCGTCGCTCGAGCTCCACCTTGCGGCGCATCTCCAGCTCCGCCCGGGACGAGGCTGCCAGCGAGGTCAGGATGCGGTCCAAGCCGCCAGCGCGCTGGCGGGCGTTCAGGGTCAGTGCCGCCACCACGAGGTCTGCTGCCGGGTCGTCGACGTCGGCGGCGAACCGCGCCAGGGCCTCGGGCAAGGGCACCCGGCCGTCCAACCGGGCGGCCAGGTCACGCAGCGGGGTGCGTAGCAGCGGGTGGGCTGCCGACACCGTCGCGGGTAGCGCCTGCTCGAGACCAGCAGCTGCGCCCGCCGTGTCGCGCAGCGATTCGGTCCACGACGCGATTGCCTCGATCGTCTCGAGCTGACGCCGGCCCGCCGCGGACCCGCCCGCCACGCGCGGCCACAGCAGCACCACCACCACGGTCGCCACCGCCGCCAGCGGCCACCGCGTCAACGCAGCCACCGCCAGACCAGCAACCAAAGCCGCGAGCAGCGTCAGCCGCTGCTGTCGGCTCCACCGGGTCGCCCCGCTCCGTACCTTCGATGAGCGGTGCGGCAGCACCGGCTGGCCCTGCGCGAGCCGCAGCATCACCGCTACACCAAGAGCGGCAGCGGCGGTCGCCAGCATGAACCCGACCAGCATCACGGTAGGCGTCATCACGACCATGCCCCGCCGGTGATGCCACGCCTGTCCGACCCGCCCGACCCGGCCGAGCTATGGGGGCCTTCGAAGCTGTCAGCCGGGTTCCAGCCGGCGGCGAGGAGGTCGTCCTGGCTGCGGGCCTGGACACCGTGACGGCGACGCACCTGGCCCACCTCATCGAGCCCCCACAGCTCGTTGGTGGCTAGCTGGCCGTCCTCGGTCACGCCGGCAACCTCGCGGACCGACTCCACGACCCGCTGTTGGGAGTCGCCGTGACGGCGGCGGCGAACGAAGACGATGAAGTCGAGACCCGAGGCGACGAGTCGGACGGTGGCCTCCCACGGGAGCCGCTCCGGGGCCTGGATGGCGTAGGTGGCGACCTTGTTGACCACGTCGGCCGAGGAGTTGGCGTGAATGGTGGACAGGGATCCGTCGTTGCCCTGCGTCATCGCGTTCAGCATGGTGACCACCTCGTCGCCCAGGACCTCACCGACGATCACCCGCGAGGGGTTCATCCGCAGCGTGTCCCGTACCAGTTCGGCCATCGTGACGGCACCGGCCGACTCGGCGTTGGCCAGGCGTTCCTCGAACGCGATCGCGTTCGGGTGTGCGTCGGTGTCCTCGTCCAGGCCGAGCTCGAGGGAGCGCTCCACGGTGAGGATGCGTTCCTCGGGCGCGATCTCGGCTGCCAGGGCACGCAGGAGCGTCGTCTTTCCAGCGCTGGTGCCACCCGCGACCATGATGTTCTTCCGCGCGGTGACCGCAGCGGACAGGAACTCAGCCAGCTCGTCGGCCAGGGTGTCGAGCGCGATCAGATCCCTCAGGGTAATTCGGGCGTAGCGGTGCTTGCGGATCGAGACCACCGGCTGCCGCGAGACCGACTGGACCGCGTACAGCCGGGACCCGTCGGGGAGCCGCAGGTTGACCCGGACGTTGGCGACGTCGAACGCACGAGCGGATAGACCTTCGTGGGCCGCGAGCGTCTGGACGGTCTCGATCAGCTCCTCGTTGGAGGCCGCGACCGGTCGCACCCTGGCGGTGGTGCCGTCGGCGTACTCCACGAAGACGTTGCTGTAGCCGTTGATGTCAATGTTTTCGACCCGGTCGTCGTCCAGCAACAGCTGCAGGCTGCCGGCTCCGAACAGCCGCGCCTCCAGAGCATCGACCAGGTCCTGCCTGGTCTTCCACGCCAGCCCGCCCTGACCCAGCTCAGCGACCTGCGACTCGTAGTCCCCCACGACGCGCTGCACCAGCGACCGACCATGCTGATGCGCGTCCTCCCCCACCAGCGCCGGCACGTTCGCCGCACGCCGACGCAGCAGATCGGCCTGACGGAGCCGACCGAGCTCGGCCTGCAACCGCTTCACCAACTGGTAGTCCAAGCCGCTCACGTCAGACTCCTGACGGACCGCTGCTTGCTGCTTCGCCGGTCATCGGCACTTGGCACCTCGGCTGCGCGGAGACTCGCTTCGGTCGCATGCTTGACCAGGCCACCGATCTCCTTCCACACCACATCGGCGGAGCACATCAGCTCGGTCCGAGACAGCCGGCCCCGCGGATCTTCGCCGGCCTCGAGGCGCGCCACGGCCTTCGGGTCCCACGCCACGAAACCTGCCCCTGCGAGGAACGGGTGCGCTGGGGAGTCGTCGAGCACGCGGCACACGTCAGCCACATCGGCGCGGCCGTGGCGCGCGGACGAAACCAGCAGCGGATAGACCCGCACTCGCCGACCGGCCGGGGCGGCGCGATGTGAAGCCACCGCCGGAATGAGGCGGTTGAGCCGTTCACGCAGACGGACGACCGACCCCGGGGACGCGCGACCCACCACCACGACCAGATCGGCCAGCGCCGCCACACCCACCAGCGGTGATGCCGCCTGCACCCGGCCCAGGTCCACGAACACCGGGACCGACGACGCAGCTAGAGCCACGCCCAACGCCTGCCAATCGACCCCGCCAGCGGCTTGCTCCGCACACAGGTGACCCGGAACCACCGCCAGATCGCGGGTGAACTGATGCGCATGCCGCGACGCCAAGTCCGATGCGCTGCTGGTGCGCGACGCCGCCGCAACGGTCAGGACCGTCGGCGCCTCGGGCAGAGCCCCCTCACGCCGTCGCCGCAGCCTCACCCCGAGATCACCACCGAACAGGTCGGACTCCACCAACAGAGTCGACCCCGACCAAGCCGACGCCAGCGCGAGGG
Source organism: Nocardioides aurantiacus (assembly GCF_003752505.1). Taxonomy (NCBI): domain Bacteria; kingdom Bacillati; phylum Actinomycetota; class Actinomycetes; order Propionibacteriales; family Nocardioidaceae; genus Nocardioides; species Nocardioides aurantiacus. Next base: position 2,079,737 of record NZ_RKHO01000001.1, read on the forward strand.
CCGACGTCGTCGTACCAGGTGACCCCTTGTCCGAAGACAGCGCAACCAACATCAGTCATCACCACCCAGCGGCGCCTGGACCAGCGCGACCCGGCCAGCTGCACCGAACGACGCGACCGTGTCCGCCACCTCATCCGGTACCACCAGCGCGATCCGGCTGCCCGCCCCCTCTACGACGTCGACGGACCGCACGACCGCCGATGCCGCCAGCGTCGTGGGGTCGTCCAGCTCGCTTGGCGAGCTCGCATCGCCCGTCGGAGGCACCGCCACCACACTGACCCGGTCACCTGCCGCAAGCCCACCGGGCGCACGGGTGCCATCGACCTGCACCCCCACCACCCGCTCCCCAGCCGCTGGCACCGGATCGGACGTCAGCACCGCGGCGTCCAGCAGTTGCCCGGGCACCAGGCCCACCACCGTCGTACGGCCCAACACCTCGCCAACCCGGGCCGACGGAACAGCACCACCGACACCAGCCACCTCAACGACCGCCAAATCACCGCTCCCGATCACCGAACCAGCCGGCACCTGCCTGGACACCGCCAGCACCTCGACCCGGTCGCTCTTCTGCTGCCACAACCAGCCCGCTAGCAGCACCGAGACCAGCACGAGCAGCACCGCGCCAGCCCACTGGCCGTACCGACGCGGCACCCGTGGCACCCCGCGGCCGGGCACATGGCGCGAGTCGGGGTCGCTGGTGACGACGCTTCCCGGACGCGACCCGTTGCGTCCGGGCCGGTCCGGCGAAGTCTTCTGCGGCGCATCGGTGGTCATCCGACGACCACCGTCTGCCGCTGCAGCACCTGCAGCTCACCCGTGCCCACGGGTGCATCGACCAGGCCCAGGCTCCCCGAGCCGCTGGTGCATGCCCCGCTACAGACCCACGTGACCTCGTAGCCGATCGAGGCCGACAACACGTAGACCCCACCGGATTCATGTCCTGACGTCGCGTCATAGGTGTACGAGCACGTGGTGCGTGCGGCGTCGGTCATTCCGGTGCGCCACTCGTCGCCCGGACCGAAACACGTCTTGACGGCCGGACCTGTGTCCCACATGACCCGACTCGGCGCGGCTCTCACCGTGACCTGGGTACCCCCCGCAGTGACGGTCTTAGTCAGACTGCCCCACTGCGAGCGGGGCACCCACAACCAGTTCTCGACGCCCACGTAGCTGTGAGCGGGCGCCTGCGGCGCCGTGCGGACATCGGCCGTCCGCAGCTGCAGCAGCCCGAGCGCCTCCGCAGCGAGCTCGCCCGGATCCGGCGGCACGACAACCTGTCCCGGCGCGGACCACAGCACACGGGCGTCACACGTGTTGGCTCGACCCGACATCGTGCAGGCACTGCACAGCGACAGGCTCCCCGTCGAGTGCCCCTGCCAAGCGGCCGAACCCGCCGGAGCGTCGTACGGCGCGGCGTAGCACTGGTTGCTCCCCGACCACACCCCCAGGTGCGACGAGCACGGCACTTGCGCTCCGCCGGTCTTGACGCAGCCAGCCGCTTGACTGCGCGATGGGGTAGATGTGCTGCGGCCACCGTTTGCTGACGACCCCGGATCGCGCACGACGATGCATACGCTGCCCCCATTGGTGCCAACGGCAGATGTATCTCCAGAGCAGCGGCCGCCCGCGAGCGCTGGTGCGGCAACAGCACCTAGCCCGATGAAGAGCAACGAAAGAGTCAGGATTGACGCCGTCGCCCCACGCGCGCTCAGCACGTTCGCCCCTGGCTTGCCGTCCCTGAGCGCCAGTGGTCATCGGCGGCCCTACGGACAACTCGTACGGAGTAAACGTGCGGCCTACGAAGCTGAGGCTGCGCCACCACCTTGCCGGCTTGGCGCACAACCAAGCTGGACTCGTCGAGACAGCGGCGAATCCGAACGGAGGCCGCCCCGCTTTCTTCGACGGAGATGTCGGCAGGGCGCACCCACAACTCCCGCGGCTTGCCGGCGATGGTCACGTCGTTGTTTGCCAGCTGGGCCAGGTTGGCCCAAGCGTCGACCCACTTGATCGAGTAGCGGCGATAGAACTTGCTGGCGGGTTCGGTTGTCCGCCCCTGCGCTAAAAACTGGTTGTTCCGAGCTGTGAACTTCGCGTACGCCGTCCGTGCGCCCTCGTACGCCTTCCGCTCGGCAGCTGAGTAGGGCGCTAACTCGTCCGGCAGCGCAGGAGTGCTCTGCTGGGGTGTCGACGACTCCGCCCGACTTGGAGCCGAAGCAGTGGGCTGTTCGGAGGTTCCATCGCAACCCGCGCAGGCCAACAGAACGATGGCTAGTGCTGGAATCCAGAGTCGCGGCATCCCGAGAACCTCCGAGTGGGCCCGTGCTGCCCTTGGCACGTTACGCCTGATCAGCGGGGTGGCAAGAGGCAAAGCGGACGACGTCAGCGACGCTCGCATGGCCATACAAGGCGCTCCTCTCGCTCTTCGGAGACAGGCACACGTGGGGTTGTCTTCCGGACATCAGGCTGCGCCCGACCGTGATCGGTCTCCCGGCATCTAGCCGATCCTGTGGATTCGGCGCGTGCTTCTGCCCGCTGTGCAGCACGAGGGGACGGCACGAGACACCGTCACCTGACGGCAATGACGCACAACGGCGCAGAGAGGACCCCCTGTCCACAGCTGACGGCGCCGTCTGAGCTGGCCGGGTGCCGGACTGGCACTCTCGGTCCCCGTGAGACCAGCCCGCTCACCTGCAGATCACGAAGCAGCATCGGCCGACAAGGAGAAGCCATGACCATGCCATCACCCGAGCGAGTGCCCACCGACCCAGGCGACGACCCCCTCCTGGCGATCGAGGACGCAGCCGGCTACCTGTCCATCACGAAGGCCACGCTCTACACCTGGCGCAGCCGTCGTCCGGGCTTCGGTCCCTGCGCGGTCAAGGTCGGCGGGTGTCTTCGCTACCGCCGGTCAGAGCTCGACCGGTGGATTGTCGCTCACACCGAGGCGCCGATCGCCGGAGCCGACCTCGAGTCCTCCCGGGGCCGCACACCGCACCTGGCCGGCGGCGTCGCGCTGACGCCAGGTGGACGACGTTAGGGGGTCCTGATGGGCCGGGGCAGACCCCCGACGCCACTGCAGACCTGGGGCAGTCTTCACACGTCGCAGGTGCGGCCGGGAGCGTTCAGAGCGCGCACCCGTGTCCGAGACGACGACGGGATGACCCGACAGGTAACCGCCATGGGGACCACCAAGGCCGCCGCTGAGCGAGCGCTCCGCGAGAAGCTCGTCCGACGATCTCCGCCCACCACCGCGAGCATGTCGCACCAGCTCCCCCTACGAGACCTTGCCGCACTCTGGCTCGCGTTCCTCCGGTCGGAAGGACGACTGGAAGCCACGACCATCAACGAGTACGAGCGCCTGCTACACCGAGCGGTGCTGCCCCAGCTTGGTGACCTGCGGCTCCGCGAGCTGTCGACCAGCCGGGTGGAGGCCTTCATCGTCGACCTGGCCGCCACGAGCGCGAGCCGTCAGCGCAAGGCCAAGGTCGTGCTTGGCGCCATGCTGGACATGGCCGTCCGACACGACGCCCTGGTGGTCAACCCCGTCCGCCAGACATCCCGACTACGCCGGCCCAAGACCGAGACCCGCGCGTTGACACTCGGCGAGGTCCGCCGTCTCAGGGCGGCGCTGCGTGATTCCATGACGAGCGACAGGTCCGGCCCCCGAGAGTCCCCCGACCTGACCGACGTGTTCGAACTGATGCTCGCCACCGGTGCGCGCATCGGGGAGGTCCTGGCACTCCGGTGGTCCGACATTGACCTCGACTCGGCACCCCCCACCCTGACGATCACCGGCACCATCAAGTCCGAACCGGGTCGAGCGACCTACCGCAAGGACTCCCCCAAGACCGACTCCGGCGTCCGGACCCTGGCGCTGCCGCGCTTCGCGGTCGCCATGCTCCGTGGGCGACAGCGCGAACAGGATCCAAACGACCTCGACGCCGTATTCGTCACGCGCAACGGCACCTGGCACCAGGTCGTCAACATGGAACGGCGTTGGCGGCGGGTCCGCGAGTCGGCTGGCCTGGAGTGGGTGACGCCGCACATCCTGCGCAAGACCGTAGCGACGCTGATCTCCGAACGCGTGGACGCCGAAGCGGCATCCAAACAGCTCGGGCACTCATCGTCTGCCATCACGCGCGAGTTCTACATCGCCAAGCCCGCCCTCGCTGCGGACGTCTCCGACCTGCTCCAAGAGCTCGCCGACAGCGCCCACGACGAGGGATCGCCGCGCTGAGTCACGACCCCACATGACGGCGTTTGTGCCATGCGGCCCAGGCCGGGACGCAGCGAATAAATGGTGAATAAGTGCGTCATCTGGGGGGTGGGGGTCAAATTGCAGAACGCCCCTGACCTGCATCTCTGCAGGTCAGGGGCGGTGCATCGGTCGGGCTGACAGGATTTGAACCTGCGACCCCTTGACCCCCAGTCAAGTGCGCTACCAAGCTGCGCCACAGCCCGATGCCCCCGGCATGACCCGGCCTGACGACCGGCCCGGAAGCGAGGACGACCTTACCGCAGGGGTCGGCCGCGGGGGCAACTCGGGGTGGCACCGGCCGGGCCGTCGTACGTCACAGCCAGCGCCCGGGCCGGTCACAGGTTCCTCTCCGGCTCGCGCGGTCTGCTGTCCTCACCGCCACCCCAGCTCGGAGGACACCATGGACGACCGCACCCCTTCCCCGTCGTACGACGCCCCGCCGGCGTACCCGCTCGACCCCGCTGCCGTGACCACGGAGCCCCGGCCCTCGGGCCGGGAGCGTCGCCGCCGGGTGCTGCGACGGGCGGGGGTGCCCGCGATGGCGCTGACGCTGCTGGTCGGCGCCGGGGGCGTCGGCTACGCGCTGGGCCGGCCCGGCACGCCCCCGGGCGTGGGTGGCACCAGCACCGCCCCGTCGCTCACCCGCGGGCCGCAGGACGGGTCGGGGGCGACGCAGGGGACGCAGCCGCCCGGCTGGTCGCTGCCGTCGGCCCCCTCGCCCCAGACCGGCGACGGGGCCGGGGTCGACACGAGCGGCGACACCAGCGGCACGGCGTCCGGCGACCAGCTGACCGGCCTGGTCCGCATCGCCACCACCCAGTCGTACGCCGGCGCGGAGGCCGCCGGCACCGGCATGGTGCTGACGGCCGACGGGGAGGTCGTCACGAACCACCACGTCGTCGAGGGTGCGACCGACATCGAGGTGACGGTGATGGCGACCGGGACGACGTACGCCGCGGACGTGGTCGGCTCCGACGCCGCGGCCGACGTCGCCCTGCTGCGGCTCGACGACGCCTCGGGCCTGGCCACCGTCACCACCGACTCCGACGGGGTGGCCGTCGGCGACGCCGTCACGGCGGTCGGTGACGGCGAGGGCGCCGAGGACCACCTCTCGGCGGCGACCGGCTCGGTGCTCGCCACCGACCAGCAGATCACCACGCGGTCGGGCGCCGGCGCGTCGGTCGAGCGCCTGAGCGACCTCGTCCAGATCAGCTCCGACGTCGTCTCGGGCTACAGCGGCGGGGCGACGTACGACGAGGACGGCGAGGTCGTCGGCATGACCACGGCCGCCTCCAGCGGCACCACCGACGTCGTCGGGTACGCCGTCCCGGTCGCCACCGTGCTCCGGATCGCCGGCGACCTCGAGCAGGGCGTGCAGGACGCGGCGTACGCCTACGGCCGGCCGGCGTTCCTCGGCGTCGCGCTCGACGGCACCGGCACGACGCTGGCCGGGGTGTACGACGCCACGCCGGCCGCCGACGCGGGGCTGGCCGAGGGCGACACGATCACCGCCGTCGACGGCGAGGCCGTGGGCACCGCCGAGCGGCTGCGCGCGGCCGTATCGGCCCACGAGCCCGGCGACAGCGTCGAGATCAGCTGGACCGACGCCTCGGGGACGACCCGCAGCGCCACCGTCGAGCTGACCGAGGGCCCGGTCGCCTGACGCGGCGCGTTGCGGCGTCGTACGACATGTCAGCCGTTCTGGGCACTTGTCCGCCGTCACGACGGCAGACGAGTCCCCAGTTCCCCGGACGTCCGGGGAACTGGGGACGCCCGTCAGCGCTTGCGCTTCTCCCGGGGCCGCACCTCGAGGCTGATCGGGGTGCCGACGAACCCGAACTCCTCGCGCAGCCGGCGCTCGATGAATCGCTCGTAGCCGGCGTCGAGCTTGCCGCTGGTGAACAGCACGAAGGTCGGGGGTGCGGTGGCGGCCTGGGTGCCGAAGAGCACCTTGGGCTGCTTGCCGCTGCGCACGGGGTGCGGGTGCTCGGCGACGAGCCGGCCGAGGAAGCTGTTGAGCTGGCCGGTGCCGATGCGGGTCTCCCACCCCTCCAGCGCCCGCTCGAGTGCCGGGACCAGCCGGTCGATGTGCCAGCCGGTGCGGGCGGTGACGTTGATCCGCGGCGCCCACTGCACCTGCACGAGGTCGCGCTCGATCTCGCGGTCGAGGTAGTAGCGGCGCTCGTCGTCGACGAGGTCCCACTTGTTGAAGGCGATGACCAGGGCGCGGCCCGACTCGCGGATGGTCTGGATGATCCGCATGTCCTGCTCGGAGACCGACTGCGAGCCGTCGATGACCAGGACGGCGACCTCGGCCCGCTCGATGGCGGTCTCGGTGCGCAGCGAGGCGTAGTACTCGTGGCCCGACGCGGTCTTGACTCGCTTGCGGATGCCGGCGGTGTCGATGAAACGCCACTCGCGGCCGCCGAGCTGGATCAGCTCGTCGACGGGGTCGACGGTGGTGCCGGAGGCGTCGTCGACGACGACGCGGTCCTCCTGGGCCAGCTGGTTGAGCAGCGAGGACTTGCCGACGTTGGGCCGACCCACGATGGCGATCCGGCGGGGGCCGCCGAGCTCGGTGAAGGACTCCGGCGGCGTCTCGGGGAGCGCCGCCAGGCAGGCGTCGAGCAGGTCGCCCGAGCCGCGCCCGTGCAGCGCGGAGACCGGGATGGGCTCGCCGAGCCCGAGGTGCCACAGCCCGTAGGCCTCGGCCTCGGTGCGCTGGTCGTCGACCTTGTTGGCGGCCAGCACGACGGGCTTGCCCGACTTGCGGAGGATCCGGACGACCGCCTCGTCGGAGTCGGTGATGCCGACCCCGGCGTCGACGACGAACAGGACCGCGTCGGCCACCTGCACGGCGATCTCGGCCTGGGCCGCGATCGACTTGGCGAGGCCGCGGGCGTCGGGGTCCCACCCGCCGGTGTCGACGACGGTGAACGCCCGGCCGTTCCAGACCGCGTCGTAGGACACCCGGTCGCGGGTCACGCCGGGCTTGTCCTCCACGACTGCCTCGCGGCGGCCGATGATGCGGTTGACCAGGGTGGACTTGCCCACGTTGGGCCGGCCGACCACTGCCAGCACGGGGGCGTTGGGCTCCGCCTCCGAGGCGGGGGTGCGGGGGGTCTCAGGGGTGCTCATCGCGTCTCAGCTACTTCGTGTCGTCGGTTCGTGGGGTCGGGCCGAGCGGGCCGGGCAGGCGCAGCCCGGTGGTCCTCTCGGCCTGCCGCGTCGTCTCCACGATCGCGGCGGTGACCCGGGCTGCTGCCCCGGCCACTTCGGCCTGCGTGCGCGGCCACTCGCGTCGACCGAGCCGGAGCGGGGCTCCGAGGGTCATCACGAGGCGGCTGCCGCGCGGCGGCAGGGAGTCGGCGTGCCCACCCGGTGTGCGCGTGCCGAGGAACGACACGGGCACGACCGGCGCGCCGGTCACCAGCGCGAGGTACGCCGCACCCGGTCGCGAGGTCGCCATGTCCCCGCTGCCGCGCACGCCCTCGGGGAACACCCCGACCACCTGGTCTTGTTCCAGGGCCCGCCGCGCGACGTGGAGCGCGTGCCGGTCGACGGCGTACCGGTCGATCGGCACCTGCCCGGCCGCGGTCAGCAGGGTGCCGATCGGGCCGACGAACATCTCCTGCTTGGTCAGCGCGTGCACCGGCCGCGGGGCGCAGATCGCCAGCAGCGGCCCGTCGAGCCAGCCGACGTGGTTGGCCGCGACGACGACCCCTCCGCTCGCGGGCATCTGCTCGGCGCCGTGCAGCTCGAAGTCCCACCAGGTGCGCACCGCCCGCTGCGCCGCGGGACGCCCCCGGGCCAGCAGGGCGGTCCGGGGCACCTCGAGGAGGTCGCCCCCGGGGTCGCTCAGGTCGGGCGACGCCGTCACGGGGCGCTCCCGGCTCCCGTCGCCCGACCCGCCGCCTGGTCCGTGTGCTGGTCCGTCTGCTGGCGCACCAGGGCGATGACCTGCTCGACCACCTCGTCGAGGGTGTACGGCGTGGTGTCGAGGTGGACCGCCCCGTCCGGGGCCACGGCGGGCGCGGTGGCGCGGCCGGAGTCGATCGAGTCGCGGCGCAGCAGGTCGGCGCGGGTGGCGTCGACGTCGGCGGCGCCGTTCTCGGCCGTACGCCGCTGCGCGCGGGCCGCGGGGTCGGCCGTGAGGTAGAGCTTGACCTCGGCGTCGGGCGCCACCACCGAGCCGATGTCGCGCCCCTCGACGACGATGCCGCCGTCGCCGATGATGGCGCGCTGCAGGTCGAGCAGCCGCTGGCGCACCTGCGGGACCGACGCGACCGCGCTGACGTGGTCGGTGACCTCCTGGGTGCGGATCCGCGCCGCCACGTCGACGCCGTCGACGGTGATGGTCGGGTGCTGCGGGTCGGTGCCGGACTCGACCCGGGTGGTGGCCGCGGCGGCCGCGATCGCGTCGGGGTCCTCGAGGTCCGCCCCGGCGTCGAGGACGGCGGCCGTCAGCGCCCGGAACTGGGCTCCGGTGTCGAGGTAGCGCAGCCCGAGCCGGTGCGCCACCGCACGCGAGGTGCTCGACTTGCCCGAACCCGAGGGTCCGTCCATCGCGACCACGACCGTGCTGCCCACCCGGCGGCTCCTCTCGTCCCCGACGTCACCGCCGGACGCAGCGGCCGGCGACGGGGCGTCGCGGCTCGCGGCAAGCGCCGATCCTACCGGTGGGTGACCCAGCTCCTGCCGCCCAGCGCCTCGCGCAGGCCGGACGCGGCGTCCTCGGCCACCAGCAGCTCCACGAGACCGACGGGACGGCCCGGGTCGTGGTCGATGCGGAGGTCCTCGATGTTGACCCCGATCTCCCCCACGTCGGCGAACAGCCGGGCCAGCTCGCCCGGGTGGTCGGGCACCGCGACGTAGACCGCCTCCGTCGGCAGTGCCGGCCCGCCGTGCTTGCCGGGGATCACCCGGGTGCCGGCGACGCCGCGGCCCAGGATCTCGCCCAGCGCGGTGTCGTCGCCGCTCTCGATGACGCCGACCAGGCGGTGCAGCGAGGCCTCCACCTCGCGCAGCACCTCGCTGACGGCCGGCTGGTTGGCGCGCAGGATCTGGCGCCACAGCGCCGGGTCGCCGGCGGCGATGCGGGTCACGTCGCGGACGCCCTGGCCCGAGAGCGACAGGTGCTCGGGCGCGGCGTCGGCGAGCTGGCCCGCGGTCAGCGCGGCCAGCAGGTGGGGCAGGTGGGAGGTGCGGGCGACCGCCCGGTCGTGCTCCAGCGGGGTGAGCCGCACCGTCTCGGCGCCGCACAGCCGCGCCAGGGCCTCGACCGCGGCCACCGCCCCCGGCTCCGAGGCGGCGTGGGGCGTCACCGCCCAGGGGCGGCCGTCGAAGAGCGCCGCCGTCGCGGCGAGCGGGCCGGAGCGCTCGCTGCCGGCCATGGGGTGGCTGCCGACGTAGCGCGCCACCTCCCCCGGCGCCCGTCGCTCCAGGTCGGCCAGGGGGCGGCTCTTCACGCTGGCCACGTCGGTGACCACCCCGCCGCGCTCCAGCGCGGCGCGGACCACCTCGGCGACGTGGTCGGGCGGGACGGCCACGACGGTGAGCGCGGCGGCGCCCTCGTCGGGGACCGGCACCCCGGCCCCCAGGCCCGTGGCGGTCCGGACGTGCTCGGGGCTGGTGTCGCTCAGCCACACCTCGAGGCCGGCGCGCCGCGCCGCGAGGCCGACCGAGGTGCCCAGCAGGCCGGCGCCGACCACGTGCACGGGGCCGCCGACCGCGGCCACGAGCGACCGGCGGGTCGCGTCGTCCAGCTCGGGCGCCTCACTCATCCGGGACCGCGCGCACCCGGGCCAGGTCGCGTCGGAGCGCCGCGGCGCCGTGGAGGTAGACGTGGGTCACCTCGTCGCGCTGCAGCTGGGTCTCGACGTGCGCCATCAGCCGGACCACGCGGGGCATCGAGCCCTCGATCTCGAGCTCGCGGGCGCAGATCAGCGGCACGTCGTCGAAGCCGAGCTGGCGGGCGGCGTACGCCGGGAACTCGCTGTTCAGGTCGGAGGTCGCGGTGAAGATGATGCTGATGTAGTCGTGGACCTCGAGGCCGTTGACCTCGGTCACGGTGCGCACCAGCTCGGCGACCCGGTCGAGCATGTGCTCGCGGGTGTCGGTGTCCAGCTGGGTGGCTCCCCGCACGGCACGGACGTGCACGGCTCCTCCTGAGGGTCCTGGTCGCGTTCTGGGTGGGCGTCGCTGCGCGCGGCGAGCCTACCGCCGTCCCGCCTCAGAGCTGCCCGGCCTCCAGCAGCGCCCCGAGCTCGTCCTCGGTCAGCTCGCGCAGCTGGCCCTGCCGCAGCCCGCGCAGCACGACCGGTCCGATCGCGGTGCGGGTCAACCTCCGCACCGGGTGGCCGACGTGGTCGAGCAGCCGTCGCACGATCCGGTTGCGGCCCTCGTGGATGACGAGCTCGACGATCGATCGCTCGGCGGTCATCGAGACCACCTTGGCGCGCGAGACCGTCACCGGCCCGTCGTCGAGCTCGACCCCGGCGAGCAGCTGGCGCACGACGGCCTTCTCGACGCGCCCGTCGACCTCGGCGACGTAGGTCTTGTCCATCTCGTACGACGGGTGGGCGAGCCGCTGGGCGAAGTCACCGTCGTTGGTCAGCAGGATCAGCCCGTCGGTGTCGGTGTCGAGGCGGCCGACGTGGAAGAGCCGCTCCGGCCGGTCCGCCACCACCTCGCCGAGCGAGCGTCGCCCCTCGGGGTCCGACATCGTCGAGACCACGCCCCGCGGCTTGTTGAGCACGAGGTAGACGTGGTCGCTGACCGGCGGCAGCCGCCTGCCGTCGACCAGGATCCGCGCCGTCCGCGGGTCGACCTTGGTGCCGAGCCGGGTGACGACCTCGCCGTCGACCTCGACCAGCCCCGCGAGCATCAGCTCCTCGCACTTGCGCCGACTGGCGACCCCCGACTGCGCCAGCAGCTTCTGCAGTCGCACCAGCCCCTCGTCGTCGGTCTCGACCTGCCTCATCGGGACACCTCGCCCTCGTCGTCGGTCGGGACCCCGTCGTCGGTCGAGCCCGTCCCGTCGTGCGATCCCGTCATGACCCCGTCCCCGGCCACCGCGGCGACCTCCTGCTCGTCCTCGAGGTCCTCCATGCCCGGCAGCAGGGGCGCCAGCTCGGGCAGCTCGGCCAGCGACTCGATCCCGATCCGCTCCAGGAAGTAGCGCGTGGTGGCGTAGAGGTGGGCCCCGGTCTCGGCGTCGTGGCCGGCCTCGGCGACCAGGCCGCGGGCCAGCAGGGTGCGCATCACGCCGTCGACGTTGACGCCGCGGATGGCCGAGACGCGGCTGCGGCTCACCGGCTGCTGGTAGGCCACCACCGCCAGGGTCTCCAGCGCGGCCTGCGTCAGCCGCGCCTGCTGGCCGTCGAGGACGAAGCGCTCGACGACCCTCGCGAAGTCCTCGCGGGTGTAGTAGCGCCAGCCGCCGGCGACCTGGCGCAGCTCGAACCCGCGACCGTCGGCGTCGTACTCCCGGGCCAGGGCGGTGAGCGCCGCGCTCACCTCGGCCACGGGGTGGCCCACCGCGCTGGCCAGCGTGGTCTCGTCCAGCGGCTGGTCGGCGACCATCAGCACCGCCTCCAGGGCGGGTCGCACCGGCGCCAGGGGGACGTCGAGCGTGTCGTCCCCCTCCGGACTTTGGTCAGTCTGCTGGGTCATGCGGCTCCTCGGGAGCGTCGGGGACGGGGGGCCCGTCGAACTCGTCGTCGATCTCGACCTCGGCGTCGTCGGCGCCGGTCCAGCGGATGCTGAGCTCCCCCAGGGGCGTGACCTGGTCGAAGGCCACGACCCCCTCGCGGAACAGCTCGAGCAGCGCCAGGAAGCGTGCCACGCGCGTCATGGTGTCGGGTGCGTCGGCGGCCAGGGCCCGGAAGGTCGTCTGCCCGCTCGCCCGGAGCCGGTCGACGACGACCACGGCCTGCTCCCGGACGCTGACGGCCGGGGCGTGGATGTGGCCGAGCCCGACCTGCTCGGGTGCGGGGGCCGGCGCCATGGCGCGGGCGGCCAGTCCGGCGAACTCCTCCAGGCCGAGCCCGATCAGCACCTCGGGCAGCAGCCGGGCGAAGCGCTCGTCGAGACCCACGGCCCGGGGGTGACGCCGCTCCTCCACCGACATCCGCTGCTCCAGCAGCGAGGCCACCTGCTTGAAGGCGCGGTACTGCAGCAGCCGTGCGAAGAGCAGGTCGCGCGCCTCCAGCAGCGCGAGGTCCTCCTCGTCCTCCACCTCGGCCTGCGGCAGCAGCCGGGCGGCCTTGAGGTCGAGCAGCGTCGAGGCGACGAGCAGGAACGACGTCGTCTGCTCCAGGTCCCAGCCCTCGCCCTCGGGGCCGGCGGCCTGGTGGGCCTTGATGTGCGCGATGAACTCGTCGGTGACCCGGGAGAGCGCCACCTCGGTGACGTCGAGCTTGTGCCGGCTGATCAGGCTGAGCAGCAGGTCGAACGGACCCTCGAAGTTGGCCAGCCGGACCGCGAACGGCCCCTGGCCAGGCTCGGACGCCGGTTCGGACGCCGGTTCGGACGCCGGTCCTGACGGGCCGCCCTCCGGCGGGTCCACGACGCCCGCGGCCTCGCTCATCGTCCCCGCAGGCGCTGCACCAGGTCGCTGTCCTCGCCACGCTCCTCGAGGTCGGCCAGCACCAGGGCGATCGCCTCGCGGACCAGGCGGCCCCGGTCGACGGCCAGGCCCTGGTGACGGCGCAACGAGAGCCGGGCGTGCTCGAGGTCGAGCAGCTCGTCGGAGGTGACGTAGACGGTCATCTTCTCGTCGTGGCGCACCCGTCCGCTCGGCTTCTTGACCGCGGCGGCCGGCTCCTCGACCGCCACCGGGGCGACCTCGACCCCCGGCTCCGGGTCGGGCACCGACGCGACGGCGCGAGCGGCCTTCTGGGCCTGCGGCCCCGTGCCCCCGGGACCCGGGCGGAACAGGTCGTCGGCCGCCGGCAGGCTCACGCGTCGGGGCACCGGACCAGCACCTCCTTGGCGAGCTGGCGGTACGCCGCGGCGCCCGGGCTGCTGGAGGCGTACGCCGTGATCGGCTCGCCCGCCACGGTGGAGTCGGAGAACTTCACGGTGCGCCGGATGACGGTGTGGAAGACGGTGTCGCCCCAGGCCTCGACCAGGCGCTCCATCACCTCGCGGCCGTGCAGGGTGCGGCCGTCGTACATCGTGCCGAGGACGCCGTCGACCTCCAGGCGCGGGTTGAGCCGCTCGCGCACCTTGTCGATGGTGGTCTTGAGCAGGGCGACGCCGCGCAGCGCGAAGTACTCGCACTCCAGCGGCACGATCACCCCGTCGGACGCGGTCAGCGCGTTGACGGTCAGCAGGCCGAGCGAGGGCTGGCAGTCGATGAGGATCACGTCGTACTGCTCGAGGGCCGGGGCCAGGACGCGGCTCAGGGTCTGCTCGCGGGCCACCTCGTGGACCAGCTGCACCTCGGCGGCCGAGAGGTCGATGTTGGAGGGCAGCAGGTCCATGCCGGGCACGCCGCTGGGCACCACGACCTCGTCGAGGACGACGTCGCGCTGCATCAGCAGGTTGTAGATCGTCAGGTCCATCTGGTGGGGGTTGAGCCCCAGGCCGACCGACAGCGAGCCCTGCGGGTCGAAGTCGACGAGCAGGACCTTGCGGCCCAGCTCGGCGAGCGACGCGCCGAGGTTGATCGTGGTGGTCGTCTTGCCGACGCCACCCTTCTGGTTGCACATCGAGATCACGCGGGCGTGACCGTGGGTGGTCCGGGGGCCGGGCTCGGGGAGCTCGGGCATCGGGCGACCGGTCGGGCCGAGGACCACCTCGGGCTCCTCGACCGGGGCCGCCACGGGGGCCGGCTGCACGGCCGGTTGGGCCTCGCGGGCGCGGAACGGCAGCGTCTCGGCGAGCTGCTCGCCCTCCGGTCGGCCCGGCTGCTGCGGCTGGGGCTGACGCACCAGCGGGGGCATCGACGACGCCGAGCTCCCGGTCGATCCGAATCCGTCGTGTCCGCTCATGCGTGCTCCCCTGCTCCTGCGGACGGACGGATCCGTCCACGCGTCGTGGCTCGGCTTCCCCACCGAGCGTCGGGCGGCTGGAGCACCGAGCCGGTCCCCCGGCCACCGCGACCTTGTCCCCACCATTGTCGACAAAGCGTCCCGGGATCCGGCCACGCCTCGCCGTGTCGCGACGGGTTTTCCGGCGATCAGCCCAGGGCGCGCGGGTGCGCCGCGGCGTACACCTCGCGGAGGCTGTCGACGGTCACCAGCGTGTAGACCTGCGTGGTGGTCACCGAGGCGTGCCCCAGCAGCTCCTGCACCACCCGGACGTCGGCACCGCCCTCCAGCAGGTGGGTCGCGAAGGAGTGGCGCAGGGTGTGCGGCGAGACCTCGACCGAGAGCCCGGCGCGGTCGGCGGCCCGGACGATCACCGACCAGGCGCTCTGCCGCGACAGCCGGCCCCCGCGGGCGTTGAGGAACATCGCACCCGCCCGCTCGGTGGCCGCGCCCCCGGTGCGCGCGGCGTCGGCAAGCAGCGCCGGACGGCCGCGGGTGAGGTAGGCCCGGACCGCCTCGCGGGCATAGCTCCCGACCGGCACCACCCGCTCCTTGGAGCCCTTGCCGCGCAGCAGCACGGTGTGCGAGGCCGGGTCGTCGGAATCGAGCTCGAGGTCGTCGACGTCGAGGCCCACCGCCTCGGAGATCCGGGCGCCGGTGCCGTAGAGCACCTCCAGCAACGCCCGGTCGCGCAGCGCCAGCGGTGTGCCCGGCGCCCCGGCCGCGTCCAGCAGCCGCTCGACGTCGCCGAGCGAGACCGCCTTGGGCAGCCGCTTCGCCGGCGGCGGAGGGCGTACGCCGGCCGACGGGTCGGCGAGCGCCAGCCCGTCGGCGAGCGCGAACCTGTGGAAGCCCCGCACCGCCACCACGGTCCGACCGGCGGAGGCCGCGCTCAGCGGCTGGTGGTCGGGGTCGCCCTCGCGCAGCGCCATCAGGAAGCCGCTGATCGTCTGCTCGGTGACCTCGTCCAAGGTGGTCACACCGAGCCGGTCGAGGTGGTCGAGGTAGCGCCGCAGGTCACGGCGGTAGGACGACACCGAGTTCGGCGCCAGGCCGCGCTCGACCACCAGGTGGTCCAGGTAGGTCCGGACCGCGGTGACCAGCGGGCCCGCGCTCACGCGTCCGCGGCCAGCGCCTCGTCGAGGGCGAGCGACTCCATCCCGTGCGCCTCGGCGACCGGGGCGTTGGTGACGTGCCCGGCCCAAGTGTTGAGCCCCAGCGCGAGCGAGCCGTCGCGACGCAGCGCCTCGCGCCAGCCGCGGTCGGCCAGCGCGACGGTGTAGGGCAGCGTGGCGTTGGTCAGCGCGTAGGTCGAGGTGTTCGGCACCGCGCCCGGCATGTTGGCCACGCAGTAGAAGACCGAGTCGTGCACGGCGTACGTCGGGTCGGCGTGGGTCGTGGGCCGGGTGTCCTCGAAGCAGCCGCCCTGGTCCACGGCGATGTCGACCAGCACCGAGCCGGGCTTCATCCGCGAGACCAGCTCGTTGCTGACCAGCTTCGGCGCCTTGGCTCCCGGGATCAGCACCGCGCCGATGACCAGGTCGGCCTCGGTCACCTGCTGCTCGATGGCGAGCTTGGAGGAGGCCAGGCCCCGGACCCGGTTGTCGTAGCGCCAGAAGGACATCCGCAGCTTGTCCAGGTCGGTGTCCAGCAGGGTGACATCGGCGCCCATGCCGAGCGCGATGTTGGCGGCGTTCTGGCCCGAGACGCCCGCGCCGATCACGACGACCTTGGCGTTGGCCACGCCCCCGACACCGCCCAGCAGCACTCCCCGACCGCCCTGGGCCTTGAGCAGCGCGTGCGCGCCGACCTGGGGCGCCAGGCAGCCGGCGACCTCCGACATCGGGTAGAGCAGCGGCAGCGAGCCCGAGCGGAGCTGGACGGTCTCGTAGGCGATGCCGGTGACCTTGCGGTCCACCAGCTCCTGGGTCAGCGGCTGGTCGGCGGCGAGGTGGAGGTAGGTGAACAGCGTCAGGTCCTCGCGCAGCCGGTGGTACTCCTCGGCCACCGGCTCCTTGACCTTGAGCACCATCTCGGCCTCGCCCCACACGTCGTCGGCGGCCTCGACGATCCGGGCGCCGGCGGCCTCGTAGTCGGAGTCGGGGATCGCCGACCCGGTGCCCGCGTCCTTCTCGACCGCGACCTCGTGGCCGTGGGCGACCAGCTCGTGCACGCCGACCGGGGTGATGGCCACCCGGTACTCGTGGTTCTTGACTTCCTTCGGTACGCCGATCCGCACGTCGTGACCTCCCCTGTCCCGTGCTGGGCCCTCCTGGAGGCCTGAGTCTAGGCAGCCGCGCTCAGAGTGGTACGGCGCCGGCCCGCCGCTCCCCCGCGTCGGTCAACCCGGCGTCGTGCATCACGCGCAGCACGTTGCCCGAGGTGAGCGCCGCGAGGTCGGCGTCGGACCAGCCCCGATCGGCCAGCGCGGCCAGCAGGCGGGGGTAGCCGGTGACGTCCTCGAGCCCGGCCGGCAGCGCGCCGACCCCGTCGTAGTCGCCACCGAGCCCGACGTGCTCGAGACCCGCGACCTCGCGGACGTGCTCGACGTGGGCGACCACGTCCTCCAGCGTGGCGACGGGCGCGGGGTGACGCTCGGCGTGCCGGGCGACCAGCTCGCTCTCCGCGGCCGTGAACGGCTCCACGCCCGCCTCGGCGACCAGGGCGTCGACCTCGGCGAACCAGTCGCGGCTGGCCTCGTCGACGAACTTCGGCACGAAGGTCACCATGCACAGGCCACCGTTGCCGGCGAGCCGACCCAGCACGTCGTCGGGCACGTTGCGGGGGTGGTCGCACAGCGCGCGGGCCGAGGAGTGGCTGAACACCACCGGGCGGGTGGTGGTGTCCAGGGCGTCGCGCATGGTGTCGGCGCTGACGTGGCTGAGGTCGACGAGCATCCCGATGCGGTTCATCTCGGCCACGACCTCGCGTCCGAAGTCGGACAGGCCGCCGAGCACGCGCTCGTCGGTGGCCGAGTCGGCCCACGCGACGTTGTCGTTGTGGGTCAGCGTCAGGTAGCGCACGCCCAGCCGGTGCAGCGCACGCGTGCCGAGCGAGCCCCCGATCTGGTGGCCGCCCTCGGCACCCATCAGGCTGGCCACCCGGCCCTGGTCCCAGGCCCGGTGGACGTCCTCGACGGTCGTGGCGAGCGCCAGCCGGTCGGCGTACCGCTCGATCATGGCGTGGCCGGCGTCGACCTGCTCGAGGGTGGCGGTGAGCGTGTCGGCGGGGCTCAGGGTCGAGGGCACGAACACCGACCAGAACTGCGCGCCGACGCCGCCCTGCGCCAGGCGCGGGAGGTCGGTGTGGGTGCCGAAGCGGCGGCAGGTGTCGCTGTCGCGCAGGTCCAGGCGGTCGAAGTCGTAGGCCACGGCCTCGCGCGCGGCCCACAGCAGGTCGTTGTGGCCGTCCAGGACCGGGTGCTCGGCCAGCAGCCGCGCCACCCGCTCCGTGACGCCGCGCGCGCCCTGCACGTCGGGGGCCGCGGTCACGCCCGGTCCCGGCGACGCAGGGCGTCGTAGGCGAGCACCGCGGTCACCAGGGCGCTCGTGGTGAGCCGACCGTCCAGGACCGCCTCGACCATGTCCTCGACCGGGGCCCAGAAGACCTCCATGTCGGCCTCCTCGGCGTGGAGCTCGAAGTCACCGCGGTCGGCGTGCGAGAGCCCACGGGCCAGGAAGACGTGCTGGGTCTCCGCACTGATGCCGACGCTGGGTCGCAGCGTGGCCAGCGGACGCCAGTCGGTCGCGGCCAGCTCGACCTCCTCGCGCAGCTCGCGCTGCGCGGTCTCCAGCGGCGGCTCGTCGCTGTCGAGCACCCCGGCCGGGAGCTCGACGAACCAGCCGGGCCCGGCGTGGCGGTACTGCCGCAGGCACGCCACCCGCTCCCGGTCGTCGACGGCCAGCACGACCACCGCGCCGGGGTGCTCGAGGACCACCCGGGTGTGCGCGTCGTCGACGTGGTCGGGGCGGTGGACCCGGTCCTCGCGCAGCGCGACGATCCAGTCGCTCTGCCACGCCTGCTCGCTGCCCACCACCGGCCAGCTGCCGGAACGGTCCGCCAGCGCGTCGGCGGCGACCTCCGGGGCGTCGGGCTGCACCTCAGGCCTCGGCCGACGCCGGGGCCACGGCGTCGGCCTCGGTCGTGCCGTGGGTCTCGGGGGCCGTCGCCGCGGCTCCGACCTCGTCGGTCGGGTCCGCGACCCACCGGCGGCGCAGCGCGCTCTCGTCGATCGGGATGAGCAGCTCGCGCTGACGCTGGATCGCGGCACCGACCAGCCCGGCGAAGAGGGGGTGCGGCCGGGTCGGGCGCGACTTCAGTTCCGGGTGGGCCTGGGTGGAGACGTAGAACGGGTGCGTCTCGGCGGGCAGCTCGACGAACTCGACCAGGGTGCGGTCGGGCGAGGTGCCCGAGAACACCAGGCCGGCGGTCTCCAGCTGCTCGCGGTAGGCGTTGTTGACCTCGTAGCGGTGGCGGTGGCGCTCGTGCACCTGGGCCTCGCCGTACGTCGCCCGCACGACGCTGCCCTCGGCCAGGTCTGCCGGGTAGCGGCCCAGGCGCATCGTGCCGCCGAGGTCGCCGGCACCGTCGACGAAGGCGTGCTGCTCGGCCATGGTGGCGATCACCGGCTCGCTCACCCCGGGGTCGAACTCGGTCGAGGCGGCCTGGGTGAGGCCGGCGACCGAGCGGGCGTACTCGATGACCATGCACTGCAGCCCCAGGCACAGGCCGAGGGTCGGGACCTTGTGGGTGCGGGCGTAGGTCAGGGCGCCGAGCTTGCCCTCGATGCCGCGGATGCCGAAGCCGCCGGGCACGCAGATCGCGTCGACCTCGCCGAGCCGGCGGGCCGCGCCCTCGGGGGTGGCGCACTCGTCGGAGGGGACCCACTCGATGGTCACCTTCGCCTCGTGGGCGAAGCCGCCGGCGCGCAGCGCCTCGACCACGGAGAGGTAGGCGTCGGGCAGGTCGACGTACTTGCCGACGAGGGCGACCGTCACCTCCTCGTTGGGGTGGTGCACGCGCCGCAGCAGGTCGTCCCACAGCGTCCAGTCGACGTCACGGAAGGGCAGGTTGAGGCGGCGCACGAGGTAGGCGTCGAGCCCCTCGCGGTGCAGCACCTTGGGGATGTCGTAGATCGACGGGGCGTCCGCCGCGGTGACCACGGCCTCCTGGTCGACGTCGCACATCAGCGAGATCTTGCGCTTCACCGAGGCCGGGATCTCGCGGTCGGCGCGGCACACGATCGCGTCGGGCTGGATGCCGATCGAGCGGAGCGCGGCCACGGAGTGCTGCGTCGGCTTGGTCTTGAGCTCGCCGGACGGGCCGATCCACGGCACCAGCGAGACGTGGAGGAAGAAGACGTTGTCGCGACCGATCTCGTGGCGCACCTGGCGGGCCGCCTCGAGGAACGGGAGCGACTCGATGTCGCCGACGGTGCCGCCGACCTCGGTGATGACGACGTCGATGTCGTCACCGCCCATGGCCAGGACGCGGTCCTTGATCTCGTTGGTGATGTGCGGGATCACCTGGACCGTGTCGCCCAGGTAGTCGCCGCGTCGCTCCTTGGCGATCACCGAGCTGTAGACCTGCCCGGTGGTGACGTTGGCGATCTGGTTGAGCTCGGTGTCCAGGAACCGCTCGTAGTGGCCGATGTCGAGGTCGGTCTCGGCCCCGTCGTCGGTCACGAAGACCTCGCCGTGCTGGAACGGGTTCATCGTCCCGGGGTCGACGTTGAGGTAGGGGTCGAGCTTCTGCATCGTCACGCGCAACCCGCGCGAGCGGAGCAGGCGGCCCAGGCTCGAGGCGGTCAGCCCCTTGCCCAGCGACGAGGCCACGCCGCCGGTCACGAAGACGTGCTTGGTCTGCTGGGAGGTCACCACGTGGGTCCCCCGGGGCTCTGGTGCGTGCGGTCGTCCACGGGGTTCGACCCTAGCAAGGGTCGGGCGCCTCGTGCGTCACCGGCTCGATGTCGGTCCGCCGTCGTGGGCGAACTCCTGGGCCACGTCGAGCAGCTCCTGGGCGTGGGCCAGGGCGGTGTCGGAGGACTCCATGCCGGCGAGCATGCGGGAGAGCTCCTGCACCCGGCCCGCGTCGTCGAGGACCTCGAGCCCGGAGGTGGTGACGCTGCCGTCGCTGCTCTTGCGCACCACGACGTGGCGGTCGGCGAAGGCGGCGACCTGGGGCAGGTGGGTCACCACCAGCACCTGGGAGGTGCGCGCCAGGGCCGCGAGCCGGCGCCCGATCTCGACGGCCGCCTTGCCGCCGACCCCGGCGTCGACCTCGTCGAAGACGAAGGTCGGCACGGGCCGGGTCGCGGCCAGGGTGACCTCGAGCGCCAGCATCACCCGGGACAGCTCGCCGCCCGAGGCACCCTTGCCCAGGGGACGCGGCTCCGAGCCGGTGTTGGCCGCCAGCAGCAGCTCGACGTCGTCCACGCCGTGGGGCCCGAAGCGCCAGGTGCCGCCGTCGAGCTCCAGGCCGCGCTCGTCGGGCGTGCGGTCCAAGGTGACCTGCAGCCGCGCGTGGGGCATCGACAGCGCGCCGAGCTCGGTGGTGACGGTGGCGCCCAGGCGGGCGGCCGCCTCGGTGCGGTGGGCCGACATCGTGGCCGCGTCGGCGGCGAGCCGGCGTCGCAGCTCGAGCCGCTCGGCACGCAGCTCCTCGACGCGGTCGTCGGACCCGTCGAGCAGCAGCAGCCGCTGGGAGGCGTCACGGGCCCACTCCAGGACCTCGGCGATGGTCTCGCCGTACTTGCGGGTGAGGCCGGTCAGCGCGGCCCGCCGCTCGGAGACCACGGACAGGCGCGCCGGGTCGGTCTCCAGCCCCGTGGCGTACGACGCGACGTCGGCCGCCACGTCGGCCAGCAGGTAGCTGACCTCGGCCACCCGGCCGGCCAGGGACGCCGCCTCCGGGTCGTGCTCGCGGACGCCCTCCAGGGCACGCCGTGCCGCGGCGACGGCCCCGAGCGCGTCGGGGGCGTCCTGGTCCGACGACAGCGCCTCGCGTGCCGTCTCCGCGCCCTCGCGCAGCGTGTCGGCGTAGCCCAGGCGTGCCTCCTCGGCCGCCAGGTCGGACTCCTCACCGGCGACGGGGTCGAGGGCCTCGACCTCCTCCAGCCCGAGGCGCAGCACGTCGGCCTCGCGCGCCCGCTCGCGAGCAGAGCCCAGGACCTCCCGCAGCTCCTGCACGACCGACCGCAGCCGGGCGTGGTCGCCCTGGTAGCGCTGCAGCACCTGCGCCAACGGGGCCCCGGTGTAGGCGTCGAGCGCCTCGCGCTGCGCCTCGGGGCGCAGCAGCCGGTGCTGGTCGGACTGGCCGTGCACCGCGACCAGCGCGCTGCCGACGCGTCCCAGCGCGGACGCCGGCACCGACGCGCCGCCGAGGAAGGCGCGCGAGCGGCCCTCCGCGGAGACCTGGCGGGCCAGCAGCACCCGCTCGTCCTCGATCTCGCCGCCGTGCTCCTCGACGGCCGCGGCCACCGCAGGTCCTGCGGTCACCAGGCCTTCGACCCGGGCACCGCGGCGACCCGTGCGCACCGCACCGCTGTCGGCCCGACCGCCCAGCAGCAGGCCCAGGGCGGTCACGAGCATGGTCTTGCCGGCCCCGGTCTCGCCGGTGATGACGCTCAGGCCCTCACCCAGCTCGAGCACGGACTCGTCGATGACGCCCAGCGAGCTGATCCGGATCTCCTCGATCACGGCTGGTCCTGGTGCACGTGGTCGGCCTGGCGGCGACGGCGCTCGGCCGCCCCCCGCCATCCCGCGACCGGGAGGCCGAACTTGGCCACCAGCCGGTCGGTGAAGGGCGCCTCGTGGAGCCGCACCAGCCGCACCGGGGAGGCCCCGCGACGCACCTCGATGCGGGCCCCAGGCGGCAGGTCGACCGTGCGACGACCGTCGCACCACAGCACCCCGGCGCCCTCGGTGCGGGCCAGGACCTCGACGGCGAGGGTCGAGGTCGGGCCGACCACCATGGGTCGGGCGAAGAGCGCGTGGGCGCTGATCGGCACCATCAGCAGCGCCTCGACCTCGGGCCAGACCACGGGTCCCCCCGCGCTGAAGTTGTAGGCCGTGGAGCCGGTCGGCGTCGCACAGACGATGCCGTCGCAGCCGAACCGGCTCAGCGGCCGACCGTCGACCTCGACGACGACCTCGAGCATCCGCGACCGGACGGCCTTCTCGACGCTGGCCTCGTTGAGCGCCCAGGTGCTGGCGACCTTCTCCTTGCCCTGGAAGACCTGCACGTCGAGGGTGAGGCGCTCGTCGACCGACCAGCGGCGGGCCACGACCCGCTCGATCATGGTGTCGACCTCCTCGCTCTCGGCCTCGGCCAGGAAGCCGACGTGACCGAGGTTGACCCCGAGGAGCGGGGTGGTCGTGCCGTGGGTGAGCTCGCAGGCCCGCAGGATCGTGCCGTCACCGCCGATCACGAGCACCAGCTCGCACTCGTCGGCGCCGGCGGCCTCGCACGGCACCGACTCGACCTCGACGCCGGCAGGCAGCTCGGACTCCTTGGCCTCGTCCTCGAGCATCCGCACCACCAGGCCGTGGCCGAGCAGCGCGCCGACGATCGCCCGGGTCACCGCACGGGCCTCCTCGCGGCCGGTGTGGGCCACCACCAGGATGCGACGAGCGGAGCCGGCGGCGGGGTCGCTCTCGAGGTCGCGCTGGGGGACGGTCACGGATCCACCCTCTCACCCGGTCCCGACAGTCCTGCCGAGCTCGCCACCTCGGCCTCGATCGCGTCGGGCGCCAGCCGCTCCGGCCCGCGGCGCAGCCACAGGAAGTACTCCACGTTGCCCGACGGCCCCGGGAGCGGGCTGGTGGTCACCGCGCGGGCGCCCCAGCCCCGGGCCGCCGCGGCGTCCGCCACGTCGCGGACCACCTCGGCCCGCAGCGCCGGCTCGCGGACGACTCCGCCCTTGCCCAGCCGCGAGCGGCCGACCTCGAACTGCGGCTTGACCATGACCGCGAGGTCGCCGTCGTCGGCCGTGACTCCCAGCAGCGCGTCGAGGACGAGCCGCAGCGAGATGAAGGACAGGTCGCCGACCACGAGGTCGACCGAACCGCCGATCAGCTCCGGGGTGAGGTCACGGACGTTGGTCCGGTCGTGCACCAGCACCCGGGAGTCGCTCTGCAGGGCCCAGACCAGCTGGCCGTAGCCCACGTCGACGGCGACCACCTGCGCGGCGCCGGCGCGCAGCAGCACGTCGGTGAACCCGCCGGTCGAGGCGCCGGCGTCGAGGCAGCGTCGTCCCTCGACCGCCAGCCCCAGCGGGACGAAGGCGGCCAGTGCCCCGGCCAGCTTGTGCCCGCCCCGGCTGGCGTAGTCCGGGCTGTCCGGGTCCTCGCGGACCACGAGGTCGGCGTCGGTGGTCACGCCGGTCGCGGGCTTGGTCGCCGGGGCCCGGTTGACCGTCACCCGACCGGCGGCGATCAGCTCCGAGGCGTGCTCGCGCGAGCGCGCCAGGCCGCGTCGCACCAGCTCGGCGTCGAGGCGCAGCCGCCGTGGGGGCACGCCTCAGCCGCGCGCGCCGTCGCCGGCCAGCGCGCGGCGCAGCGAGTCGTGGGCCGCCTCGAAGACGGCCACGTGCTCCTCGAGCGGACGGTCGTCGAGGCCCTCCACCGACCGCAGCACGGCCTGGACCCGGTCGCCACCGGCCTCGGCGGGGTGCACGTCGGGTGCGACGGGCGCGGGGATGCTCTGCTCGTCCATGCGGGGAGGCTACTCGGGCGGACGGACGCCGTCGGTCGCGACAGGCTGGCCCTCGGCGTCGAGATGGGTCCACGCCGCCTCGGCGACCGCGCGCCACCAGTCGGCCGTCGCCCCGTCGCCCTGGACCTGCAGCGCCCCGTCGACGACACGAGCGGTCCAGCCGCCCACCGCCGCGGCGTCGCCCTCGTGGGTCACCTCGGGCTGCGGCTCGGCCAGCGTGGCCAGGTCCGGTGCGACGTACGTCGGACGACAGCTCGGGTCGGCCGCCACCAGCTCCTCGAGCCCGGTGACGCCGGTGAGCACCAGCAGGGTGTCCCACCCGATGGCGACCCCGCCCTCGATGTCGGTGTCGAGCCGGTCACCGACCACCAGGGGCCGCTCCCCGCCCACCCGGTCGAGGGTCTCCTCGAACAGGGCCCGCTGCGGCTTGCCCGCGACCTCGGGCTCCCGGTCGGCGAAGTCCGCGATCAGCCGGACCAGCGCCCCGTTGCCCGGCGCGACGCCCGACGCCGTGGGGATCGTCATGTCGGTGTTGCTGACGACCCAGGGCAGCCCGTCGTGGACCAGCGTGGCGCCGGCCATGACCTGCTTCCAGGGCAGGTCGGGCCCGTAGCCCTGCACGACGGCCACCGGCTCCTCGCCGACCGTCGAGACCGGCACCAGGTCACGCTCCCGCAGCGCGAGCTCGAGGCCCTCGCCGCCGATCAGGAACACCTTGCTGCCGGGCTCGAGCTGGGCCGCGAGCAGCCGTGCGGCGGCCTGGGCGCTGTTGACGACGTCCTCGTCGCGGGCCTCCACCCCGAGCGAGCGCAGGTGCTCCCCCACCGTGGCCGGCGGGCGCGAGGCGTTGTTGGTGACGAAGGCGAGGTGCATGCCGGCGGACTGCGCCGCGTTGAGCGCCTCCGGCGCACCGGCGACGGCGTCACGACCGCGGTAGACGACCCCGTCGAGGTCGAGCACCGCCACGTCGTAGGCCTCCCGCAACGGGGTCTCGCAGGCACCGAGCAGGCTCACCCCTCCAGCGACCTCTCCACCTCGGTGGCCCGTGCCGCGGCGTCGGTGGCCCGCTCGGCGTCGACGGCGTCGGCGCGGTGGAACCAGGTCAGTGCGTCCTGCGGCCGCTCGGCCGCCACGAGCGCATCGGCGTAGGCGTAGCGCAGTCGCGCCACCCACGTGTCGCGCGCCTTGGACATCAGCGGGGACAGCTCCAGCGTCCGCAGCGCGGCGTCCAGCTCGCCCCGGTCACGACGGGCACCGGCCTCCACGATCGTCAGCTCGGCCAGCAGTGCCGGCGCGAGCTTGTCCTTGGGTGCGTTCTTCACCACGGCCAGCGCCCGGTCGGGCCGACCGAGGGCGCGCTCGCAGTCGGCGATGATGGCGACGTAGTCCTGAGCACCGTTCATCCGCTTCGCGGCCTTCAGCTCGGCGAGCGCCTCGGCGTACTCGCCCGCGGCGTAGGCCGCCTCGCCGACGGCCTCGCGCACCACGGCCAACCGGCTGGCGCGCGCACGGGCGGCGAGCGTGTGCTCGTACGCCGTCCGCGGCTCGGTCTCGATCAGCTCGCCCGCGGCCACCAGGTGGCGGGACACGCGCAGCGCCAGCTTGTCCGGCAGCGACTTCAGCTGCGCGGCGATGCTGCGGTCGAGCTCGCGACCGGTGATCTCCTCGGGGATGGGCGGGCCGTCGTACTTCGCCTGGGTCTCCGACCGGTCCTCGTCGGACCTCCGACGGTCGTCCCGACGGTCGTCCCGGCGGGGCCGACTGAACTCGCGGCTGCTGTCGCCGCTGCGCCGCGGACCGCGGCCGGCGGGAGGACCGCCACGGCTGTCCGCACCCCCGCGGGGCTTGCCGTCGCTGCTGCGGGGCTTGCCGTCGCCACGGGGCTTGGAGTCGCCACGGGGCCCGCTGTCGGGGCGCCCGCGGGAGGGCCGACCCTCACCGCCACCTCGGGAGCTGCTGCTCCCACCTGCGCGGGGGCCTCGGGGGGAACGGTCTTGGGGCACGGGATCTCCTGGTGACGCGGGGCTGACGAGCGTAGTGCACCTACGCGGCTGTTCGGCGGGGACGACAAACAGCTGAGGGCCGCCCCCGGGTGTCGGGGGCGGCCCTCAGTGAAGTGTTGTCCGGCGACGTCCTACTCTCCCACGACCTCCCGGTCGCAGTACCATCGGCGCTGTCAGGCTTGACTTCCGGGTTCGGAATGGGACCGGGTATTTCCCTGACGCTATGGCCGCCGTAACTCTATGGAGTTATCTACACAGTGGACACAAAAACTTCTCGTGTTCCCGTCCGTAACTCGGGAACCACACAGTGGACGCGCAACATCTTTGAGGGACAAGCCCTCGGCCTATTAGTACCGGTCGGCTAGGCATTACTGCTGTACACCTCCGGCCTATCAACCCAGTCGTCTACTGGGGGCCTTACCCGGTTAACCCGGTGGGAAACCTCATCTTGAAACGTGCTTCCCGCTTAGATGCTTTCAGCGGTTATCACTTCCGAACGTAGCCAACCAGCCGTGCTCTTGGCAGAACAACTGGCACACCAGAGGTTCGTCCATCCCGGTCCTCTCGTACTAGGGACAGCCTTTCTCAAGTTTCCTGCGCGCGCGGCGGATAGGGACCGAACTGTCTCACGACGTTCTAAACCCAGCTCGCGTGCCGCTTTAATGGGCGAACAGCCCAACCCTTGGGACCTACTCCAGCCCCAGGATGCGACGAGCCGACATCGAGGTGCCAAACCATCCCGTCGATATGGACTCTTGGGGAAGATCAGCCTGTTATCCCCGGGGTACCTTTTATCCGTTGAGCGACGCCGCTTCCACATGCCAGCGCCGGATCACTAGTTCCGACTTTCGTCCCTGCTCGAGCTGTCACTCTCACAGTCAAGCTCCCTTGTGCACTTACACTCGAAACCTGATTGCCAACCAGGCTGAGGGAACCTTTGAGCGCCTCCGTTACATTTTAGGAGGCAACCGCCCCAGTTAAACTACCCATCAGGCACTGTCCCTGATCCGGATAACGGACCTAGGTTAGATATCTAATACGACCAGAGTGGTATTTCAACGATGACTCCACACCCACTGGCGTGAGCGCTTCACAGTCTCCCACCTATCCTACACAAGTCGAACCAAACACCAATACCAAACTATAGTAAAGGTCCCGGGGTCTTTCCGTCCTGCCGCGCGTAACGAGCATCTTTACTCGTAGTGCAATTTCGCCGAGTCCACGGTTGAGACAGCGCCCAAGTCGTTACTCCATTCGTGCAGGTCGGAACTTACCCGACAAGGAATTTCGCTACCTTAGGATGGTTATAGTTACCACCGCCGTTTACTGGGGCTTAAGTTCTCCGCTTCGACACACGAATGTGTCTAACAGGTCCCCTTAACCTTCCAGCACCGGGCAGGAGTCAGTCCGTATACATCGTCTTACAACTTCGCACGGACCTGTGTTTTTAGTAAACAGTCGCTTGGGCCTGGTCTCTGCGGCCATCACCGCGTCTCACAGCAAGTGTGATAACGGATCCGGCCCCCCTTCTCCCGAAGTTACGGGGGCATTTTGCCGAGTTCCTTAACCATGGTTCACTCGATCGCCTTGGTATTCTCTACCTGATCACCTGAGTCGGTTTGGGGTACGGGCGGCGCACAGCTCGCTAGAGGTTTTTCTCGACAGCATAGGATCATCCACTTCACCCATACGGGCTCCCCATCAGGTCTCAGACTATATGAGAGACGGATTTGCCTATCTCTCGTCCTACACCCTTAGCCAACGACAACCATCGCGTTGGTTGGACTACCTTCCTGCGTCACCCCATCGCTTGACTACTACTGGATCGGGTCATGCGCTCTGCCACCATCGCCCCGAAGGGTCCCGGTGGTTTCGGGCACTTAGCATCACCAGCCTCGTCAGGGGCGCTGTTTTGCCGGTACGGGAATATCAACCCGTTGTCCATCGACTACGCCTGTCGGCCTCGCCTTAGGTCCCGACTTACCCAGGGCAGATTAGCTTGACCCTGGAACCCTTGATCATTCGGCGGAAGAGTTTCTCACTCTTCATTCGCTACTCATGCCTGCATTCTCACTCGTGTGGCATCCACGACTGGTTCACACCGCCGCTTCACTCGCCACACGACGCTCCCCTACCCATCCACACACCTGGACCCACCAAAGTGGGCCTGGATAACGCATGAATGCCATAGCTTCGGCGGATGACTTGAGCCCCGCTACATTGTCGGCGCGGAATCACTTGACCAGTGAGCTATTACGCACTCTTTCAAGGGTGGCTGCTTCTAAGCCAACCTCCTGGTTGTCTGTGCGACTCCACATCCTTTTCCACTTAGTCACCGCTTAGGGGCCTTAGCTGATGGTCTGGGCTGTTTCCCTCTCGACAATGGAGCTTATCCCCCACTGTCTCACTGCCGCGCTCTCACTTCCCGGCATTCGGAGTTTGGTTGATTTCGGTAAGCTTGTGGGCCCCCTAGACCATCCAGTGCTCTACCTCCGGGAAGAAACACGCGACGCTGCACCTAAATGCATTTCGGGGAGAACCAGCTATCACGAAGTTTGATTGGCCTTTCACCCCTATCCACAGGTCATCCCCTCAGTTTTCAACCTAAGTGGGTTCGGTCCTCCACGCGGTCTTACCCGCGCTTCAACCTGCCCATGGATAGATCACTTCGCTTCGGGTCTTGATCGTGCCACTCAAACGCCCTATTAGGACTCGCTTTCGCTACGGCTACCCCACACGGGTTAACCTCGCGACACAACGCAAACTCGCAGGCTCATTCTTCAAAAGGCACGCCGTCACCTGGTCCATAAATGGACTTCAGCTCCGACGGATTGTAGGCACATGGTTTCAGGTACTATTTCACTCCCCGCCAGGGGTACTTTTCACCTTTCCCTCACGGTACTTGTCCGCTATCGGTCACCAAGGAGTATTTAGGCTTAACGGGTGGTCCCGCCAGATTCACACGGAATTTCAGGGGTTCCGTGTTACTTGGGGTAACGCCACAGAGCTGAACGCTTACGTATACGGGGGTATCACCCTCTACGCCGGGACTTTCCAGTCCACTTCCACTTCACGATCAGTTTCTTACTCTGCGCTGGTTCGGCAGAACCAGCCAGGCGGCCCCACAACCCTCAAACCGCAACGCCTGCCGGCTATCACACGACCTGAGTTTGGCCTCATCCGATTTCGCTCGCCACTACTCTCGGAATCACTGTTGTTTTCTCTTCCTACCGGTACTGAGATGTTTCACTTCCCGGTGTTCCCTCACCACACCCTATGTGTTCAGGTGGGCGTAACTGGACATGACTCCAGCTGGGTTTCCCCATTCGGACATCCCCGGATCAACGCTCGGTTGCCAACTTCCCGGGGCTTATCGCAGGCTCCTACGTCCTTCATCGGCTCTTGGTGCCAAGGCATCCACCATGTGCCCTTAGTAGCTTGTCTTGCTACAAAGATGCTCGCGTCCACTGTGTAGTTCTCAAACTGCGGGCGGAACACCTGACAAAACCCCCGCTGACCCCCGCACCAGACCCCCACCAACAGTGGAGACCCAACACACGGGCAGTTCGAGGCATCAGGCGCCGCAAAGGTAACCGAGTCATTCCACTCGATCCCTCAGGACCCAACAGTGTGTCAAGCACTAACCGACGCACACGACCCCAGTTTTTCCACGCCCACCACCAGCGAACCAGTGACGGACAGTACTGACCAGGACCGCGCCTGCGGCCTGCACCAACTAATCGACGTTCCACCAAGCAGCTGACAGACGCGAGACACGAACGGCCCCGAACGACTGCCATGGACACCACCCCTACGGGGCAGCGCCAAGATGCTCCTTAGAAAGGAGGTGATCCAGCCGCACCTTCCGGTACGGCTACCTTGTTACGACTTCGTCCCAATCGCTCGCCCCACCTTCGACAGCTCCCTCCGTAAACGGTTGGGCCACTGGCTTCGGGTGTTGCCAACTTTCGTGACGTGACGGGCGGTGTGTACAAGGCCCGGGAACGTATTCACCGCAGCGTTGCTGATCTGCGATTACTAGCGACTCCGACTTCATGGGGTCGAGTTGCAGACCCCAATCCGAACTGAGACCGGCTTTTTGGGATTCGCTCCACCTTACGGTATCGCAGCCCTTTGTACCGGCCATTGTAGCATGCGTGAAGCCCTAGGCATAAGGGGCATGATGACTTGACGTCATCCCCACCTTCCTCCGAGTTGACCCCGGCAGTCTCTTATGAGTCCCCACCATGACGTGCTGGCAACATAAGACGAGGGTTGCGCTCGTTGCGGGACTTAACCCAACATCTCACGACACGAGCTGACGACAGCCATGCACCACCTGTACACCAGTGTCCAAAGAGACCCCTGTCTCCAGGGGCTTCTGGTGTATGTCAAACCTAGGTAAGGTTCTTCGCGTTGCATCGAATTAATCCGCATGCTCCGCCGCTTGTGCGGGCCCCCGTCAATTCCTTTGAGTTTTAGCCTTGCGGCCGTACTCCCCAGGCGGGGCGCTTAATGCGTTAGCTGCGGCACGGAACTCGTGGAATGAGTCCCACACCTAGCGCCCAACGTTTACGGTGTGGACTACCAGGGTATCTAATCCTGTTCGCTCCCCACACTTTCGCTCCTCAGCGTCAGGTAATGCCCAGAGAACCGCCTTCGCCACCGGTGTTCCTCCTGATATCTGCGCATTTCACCGCTACACCAGGAATTCCGTTCTCCCCTGCAT
Source organism: Nocardioides aurantiacus (assembly GCF_003752505.1). Taxonomy (NCBI): domain Bacteria; kingdom Bacillati; phylum Actinomycetota; class Actinomycetes; order Propionibacteriales; family Nocardioidaceae; genus Nocardioides; species Nocardioides aurantiacus. The sequence continues at coordinate 2,110,478 of NZ_RKHO01000001.1, forward strand.
ACCTCTAGTCTGCCCGTATCGGAAGCAGGCTCAGGGTTAAGCCCTGAGTTTTCACTCCCGACGCAACAAACCGCCTACGAGCCCTTTACGCCCAATAATTCCGGACAACGCTCGCACCCTACGTATTACCGCGGCTGCTGGCACGTAGTTGGCCGGTGCTTCTTCTGCGCATACCGTCACTTTCGCTTCGTCTGCGCTGAAAGAGGTTTACAACCCGAAGGCCGTCATCCCTCACGCGGCGTTGCTGGATCAGGCTTTCGCCCATTGTCCAATATTCCCCACTGCTGCCTCCCGTAGGAGTCTGGGCCGTGTCTCAGTCCCAGTGTGGCCGGTCACCCTCTCAGGCCGGCTACCCGTCGAAGCCTTGGTGAGCCATTACCTCACCAACAAGCTGATAGGCCGCGAGCTCATCCTGCACCGCCAGAACTTTCCACCCAACGCGATGCCGCGCCAGGTCATATCCGGTATTAGCCACCGTTTCCGGTGGTTATCCCAAAGTGCAGGGCAGATTGCTCACGTGTTACTCACCCGTTCGCCGCTCGTGTACCCCGAAGGGCCTTACCGCTCGACTTGCATGTGTTAAGCACGCCGCCAGCGTTCGTCCTGAGCCAGGATCAAACTCTCCATTGAAAAACAGAAAATCCAAACCCCGGCAAAAAAACGCAACACTGACAAATCAAATTGCCAGAATCATCGTCGTTCTACCAAAGGAACCATCAACCATCCCCCACAACCCCCACAAACGAGAGCCACAGAAAACAGCCGACAGGTAAATTAATTCGTCGACTTTTGACACACTGTTGAGTTCTCAAGAATCAAGCGCGCACCCGATTACTGGCCTTTCGGCCGCATCGCGGGGCGACAGTCAAACTTACCGGACTCACCTGAGCGAGTCAAACCCGCTCCGATCCGTCCTCCCCACTTGGGAGCTCCGCCATGAGTGACCTCGAGGCCGCCGTGGCGCACACTCGAAGACCTCGGCTGAGGTGCTTGGTGGGGGTGGTTGTCCCGGTCCGGCCGCGAGGTCCTGATCCGGACCCGCGTCCCGCTTCCTCCGGGCCAACGAGGTGAAACATTAGGACCCCCGGCGGGCCCGGTCAAATCGAGCCGTCGTGGCCCCGGTCACACGGGCTCGTAACGCTGGTCAGGCCCGCTTCGGGGCTCGTGCGGGGCCGTCGGCAGGGTCACCGAGGGCCTGTGGCTCCGCTGTCGACCACGCCCCGCAGCGCGGCGACGTCGGGGCACCCGGCCAGGCGCATCGCCTCCTCGAGCTCGTCGTGGAGCAGCCCCAGGGCGCGGCGTACACCGTCGGGCCCCTCGGCGGCCAGGGCCATGAACAGCGGGCGCCCGAGCAGCACGGCATCGGCGCCGAGCGCCAGGCCCACGGCCGCGTGGAGCCCGCTGCGCACTCCCCCGTCGACGAGCACCGTCGCCCGGTCTCCGACGGCCTCCCGGACGCGGCCGACGCAGCGGGCCGTGGCCTGGGCCTGGTCGAGCTGGCGTCCCCCGTGGTTGGAGACCCAGACCCCGTCTGCGCCCGCCTGGACGGCGTCGGCCGCGTCGTCCCCCCGCAGCACGCCCTTGACCACGAGCGGCACGCCCGACCGCTCGCGCAGCCAGCCCAGGTCGGCCGGCGCGAGGTCCATGGCCTTGGCACGACCAGCCGGGTCGGGCTCCCGGCCGGACTCGGGCAGGTTGGCGCCCACCCACGCCGGGTCGGCCACGTCCCAGACGCGCTCCTCGTCCGGGGCGGCGTGCCGCGTGCCGACGACCGGGGTGTCGACCGTGAGGACGACGGCGGCCGCGCCGTGGCGCACCGCCTCGTCGAGCAGCCGGGCGGCGACCTCCCGCTCCGGGGTCATGTAGAGCTGGAGCCACCACGTCGCCCCCGTGGCCCCGACGTCGGCGAAGGTGCTCCCGGCGTTGCTGGAGAGCACCATCGGGACGCCGGCCACCGCAGCCGCCTCCGCCATCGCGACCTCGCCGCGGGCGTGGGCCGCACGCTGCAGCGTCATCGGGGCGACGCCCAGGGGCGACCGGGTGGGGCTGCCGAGCAGCGCACCGCCCAGGCGCACCTCGCGGACGTCGCGCAGCACCCGGGGCAGCAGCCTGACCTCGCGCCAGGCCGCGGTCGCCTCGGCCAGGGTCACCTCGTCGCGGGCGCCCTCGCTGACGTAGCGCAGCACCGGGGCGGGCAGGACGGCACGGGCTCGGCTCTCCAGGTCGGCGAGCCACCCCGTCGCGTCCCCGTGCACGGGCTCAGCCCACCTCGACGCCGGCGAGGTTCTTCTTGCCCCGCCGCAGCACCAGCCAGGAACCCCCCAGGAGGTCCTGGGGGCCGGGCACGTGGTCGACGTCGGTGACACGCTCGTTGTTGAGGTAGGCCCCGCCCTCGCTGATGGTGCGGCGCGCCTCGCCCTTGCTCCTGACCAGCCCGGAGGCGACGAGCAGGTCCACCGTCGGCGTCCCCGCGGGCGCCCTGGAGGTCCCGGCCTCGCGCAGCGCGGCCGCCAACGTGCCGGGGTGGAGCTCTCGCAGCTCGCCCCCGCCGAACAGTGCTGCGGCTGCCGCCTTGGCCTGCTCGGTCTCGGCAGCACCGTGCACCAGCGTGGTCACCTCGTCGGCCAGCCGCTTCTGCGCGGCCCTCCGGAAGGGCTGCTCGGCGGTGGCCGCGTCGAGCTCCTCGATCTCCTCCCGGGTCAGGAAGGTGAAGATCCGCAGCAGCTCGCCGACCTTCTCGTCCTCCACGTTGAGCCAGAACTGGTGGAAGGCGTACGGCGAGAGCATCTGCGGGTCCAGCCACAGCGCCCCGCCCTCGGTCTTGCCGTACTTGGTGCCGTCGGCCTTGGTCACCAGCGGCGTGGCGAAGGCGTGCGCGTGGCCGCCCTCGGCCCGGCGGATCAGCTCGACGCCTCCGGTGAGGTTGCCCCACTGGTCGCTGCCGCCGAACTGCAGCGTCACCCCGTGGTCGCGGTGGAGGTTGAGGAAGTCCATCGACTGGAGCAGCACGTAGCTGAACTCGGTGTAGCTGATGCCGGCCTCCAGCCGGCTCCGCACGACGTCGCGGGCCAGCATGCGGTTGACCGGGAAGTGCTTGCCGATGTCGCGCAGGAAGTCGATCGTGGAGAGGCTCGCGGTCCAGTCGTAGTTGTCGACCATCGTGGCGCCGGTCGGTCCGTCGAAGTCCAGGAACGGCTCGATCTGGGAGCGGACGCGACCCACCCACTCCTTGACCGTGTCGCGGCTGTTGAGGGTGCGTTCGCCGGAGTCCCGGGGGTCGCCGATCATGCCGGTCGCACCCCCGACGAGGGCGTACGGCGTGTGGCCGGCCTGCTGGAGCCTGCGGGCCGTCAGCAGCTGCACCAGGTTGCCCATGTGGAGGCTCGGCGCGGTCGGGTCGAAGCCGACGTAGAACCGGACGCTGTCCGCCGTGAGCGCCTCGCGGAGGGCGTCACGGTCGGTCGCGTGCGCGATCAGCCCCCGCCACTCCAGGTCGTCGAGCAGGTGCGGGTCGGTGGTCAACGTGCGTGTCTCCTCGTGCGCGGACGGTGGGCCACCAGCCTCCCACGTGGGGTCAGCGGCCCCAGGCCGGGTCGCGGCCCGACGCGGCGAGCGCCCGGTCGAGCGCCGACGGGTCCTCCCCGGCGTCGGCCTCGGCGCCGAACGCGCCCAGCGAGCGGCCGGACTCGCCGTGCTCGTCGAGGAGCTGCTGCGCCTGCTCGGCGACGGCGTCGTCGAGCTCGAGCTCCTGGCCCGTGGCGCGGGCGAGGTCCCAGCCGTGGAGCAGCACCTCGAGGAAGGCCATGTCGCCCACGTCCTTGCGCGCCATCGCCCCGTCGAGCGCCTCGCCCTCCCACGCCTCCGGCTGCGCCCACGCGTCGGCCACGGCGACCAGCCGGTCGGACAGCTGGTCGCGCCAGGCCTCCCCCAGCTCCTGGCCGCTCGTCCCCCAGGGATCGTCGCGGTCCAGCGGCTCCCCGGCCCCCACGCGCCGCATGGCCTCGGTGGTGCCGAGCAGGTGCGAGGTCAGCCCGCGCACGTCCCAGTCGTGGCAGGGGGTCTTCGCGTCCAGCGACGCCGTCGGTACCCCCTGGACGACCGGCTGGAGGCTGGCGACGAGGCCGTGCAGGTGCTCGCGGGTGGTCATGGGGCTCCTCGGGGTGAGGTCGGCGGACGTGTCCGGTGAGCAGACCGGACCGCGGCCCCCGGGTCAAGACCCCCTCGACCAGGTGGACGCGGCCTGGCGGCGACGTAGCGGCTCACGGTCGGGTCGTGGGCCGCCCAGAACCGCCAGGGTCGGTCGGCGGCGGCCCGCAGGCCCACCCGGGGCCCGGTCGCGACGTCGGCGACCGGGACGCCGGCGAGCCGGAGCTCGCCGCGCACGTCGAGCCCGTCGTGGGACCGGTCGAGCTCGAGGGTGCGGCAGAGCCGGGCCGGTCCGCGGGCCAGGTCGCGGTCACGCACCCCGGGCCGGCGGGCGCGGGCGACCTCGAGCCCGTGGACCACCTCGCCGGCCCGCAGCAGCACCGCGGCGGCCTCGCCCTCCGGGCCGCAGACCACGTTGGCGCAGTGGTGCATCCCGTAGGTGAAGTAGACGTAGAGGTGCCCCGCCGGGCCGAACATGGTGGCCGTGCGCGGCGTGCGGCCGCGGAAGGCGTGGGAGCCGGGGTCGTCGGCGCCGGCGTACGCCTCGACCTCGGTGAGGCGCAGCGTGACGCCTCCCAGGGTCAGGTGCGCACCCAGCAGCCGCGGCGCGGCCTCGAGCACCGGCAGCGCCAGCACCTCGGGGAGGCTCAGCCCAGCCACGCCCGGTGCTCCGCCACGACCGTCCGCAGCTCGGCCAGCTGCTCGGCCACGCGGGCCGGGGCGGTGCCGCCACGGGAGTCGCGGGAGGCCACCGAGCCCTCGACGGTCAGCACCTCGCGCACCCCCGGGGTCAGTCGGGGGTCGAGCTCGGCGAACTGGTCGTCGGTGAGGTCGGGCAGGTCGACGCCGAGCTCCTCGCAGCGGCGTACGCACGCTCCGGAGACCTCGTGGGCCTCGCGGAACGGCACCCCCTCGCGCACCAGCCACTCGGCCACGTCGGTCGCCAGGCTGAAGCCCTGCGGCGCGAGGTCGGCCATCCGCTCGGTGTGGAAGCGCAGCGTCGCGACCTGGCCGGTGAAGGCCGGCAGCAGCACCTCGAGGGTGTCCACGGAGTCGAAGACCGGCTCCTTGTCCTCCTGCAGGTCGCGGTTGTAGGCCAGCGGCAGGGCCTTGAGCGTGGCCAGCAGCCCGGCGAGGTTGCCGACGAGCCGGCCCGCCTTGCCGCGCGCCAGCTCGGCGACGTCGGGGTTCTTCTTCTGCGGCATGATGCTCGACCCGGTGGAGTAGCCGTCGTCGAGCGTCACGAAGCCGAACTCGCGGGTCGCCCAGAGGATCACCTCCTCCGCCTGGCGGCTCACGTCGACCCCGACCATGGCCAGCACGAAGGCCAGCTCGGCGACGAAGTCACGGGCCGCGGTCCCGTCGATGGAGTTGGCGACCGACCCGGTGAACCCCAGGTCACGCGCCACGGCCTCGGGGTCGAGGCCCAGGCTGGAGCCGGCCAGTGCGCCCGAGCCGTACGGCGACTCCGCGGCCACCCGGGCGTCCCAGTCGCGCAGCCGGGCGACGTCGCGGAGCAGCGGCCAGGCGTGGGCCAGCAGGTGGTGGCTCAGCAGCACCGGCTGGGCGTGCTGGAGGTGGGTGCGCCCCGGCATGATCGCGCCGAGGTGGCGCTCGGCCTGGTCGGCGTCGGCCTCCACGAGGTCGAGCAGCAGCCCGGCGATCACCCGGGCGTGGTCGCGCAGGAACACCTTGAACAGCGTGGCGATCTGGTCGTTGCGGCTGCGGCCGGCTCGCAGCCGGCCGCCCAGCTCGGGCCCGACCACCTCGAGCAGCGCGCCCTCGAGCGCGCCGTGGACGTCCTCGTCCTGGGGCCGCGGGCGCAGCTCCCCGGAGGCGAACAGCTCGTGGAGCTCGTCGAGCCCGGCCAGGAGGCCGTCGAGCTCGCTGTCGGTCAGCAGGCCGGCGCCGCGCAGCACCCGGGCGTGCGCCCGCGACCCGTCGAGGTCGTAGGGCGCCAGCCGCCAGTCGAAGTGCGTGCTCCGCGATAGCGCCTCGAGCGCCGGGCTCGGACCGCCGGCGAACCGGCCGCCCCACAGGCTGCCCTCGTTGGTCGCGCCGCTCCCGGCCTGCTGCTCCTGGTCGTCCTGGTGGTCCACGGGCGCCAGTTTGGCAGCCCGGTCAGTCCAGCGCGCGACCGACCGCTCGGGCCCGGATGTCGGGTGCGGCCAGCCGGTCGGCGTTGGCGGCCAGGTCGTCGCCCTCGGCCTGTGACTCGCGCTCGGCGGCGACGCGGGCGCGGTAGGCCGCGACCTCGTCCTCGACCCGGCGCTCGTCCCAGCCCAGCACCGGCGCGACGAGCGCGGCGGCGTCGTCGGCGCAGTCCACGCCGCGGTCGTGGGCCTCGATGGAGATCCTCGTGCGGCGCGAGAGGAGGTCGTCGAGGTGCAGCGCGCCCTCGTGCGACGCGGCGTACACGATCTCGACCTTGAGGTACTCCTCGGCACCCGGCAGCGGCTCGAGCAGGGACGGGTCGTCGTCGGCGAGGGTGAGCACCTCCTGCATCAGGGCGCCGTAGCGGTCGAGCAGGTGGGTGATCCGCCACGGCGGCAGGTCGCGGTTGCGGGCGATCAGCTCGACCTGGTTGGTCAGCGCCTGGTAGCCCTCGGCACCCACCAGCGGGATGTGGTCGGTGACGCTGTCGGGCACGTGGGCCGACAGGTCGGCCCGCGCGGCGTCTACGGCGTCGGCAGCCATGACGCGGTAGGTGGTGTACTTCCCGCCCGCGATCGAGATCAGCCCGGGCTGGGGCCGCGCGACGGCGTGCTCGCGGGACAGGTTGGACGTCGCCTCGCTCTCGCCGGCGAGCAACGGGCGGAGGCCGGCGTACACGCCCTCGATGTCGTCGTGGGTCAGCGGCGTGGTCAGCACGGTGTTGATGTGCTCGAGGATGTAGTCGATGTCGGCGCGGCTGGCGGCCGGGTGGGCCCGGTCGAGGTCCCACTCGGTGTCGGTGGTGCCGATGATCCAGTGGGTGCCCCACGGGATCACGAACAGCACGGACTTCTCGGTGCGCAGGATCATGCCGGTCTCGGAGTTCAGCCGGTCGCGCGGCACCACGATGTGCACGCCCTTGGAGGCACGCACGTTGAACTGGCCGCGGCCGCCGGCGAGCTTCTGGATGTCGTCGGTCCACACGCCGGTGCAGTTGATGACGACCTTGGCCGAGAGCGTGGCGGACTCGCCGCTCTCGACGTCCTCGACGGTCGCGCCGACGACGCGCTCACCCGCGTGGACGAACCCGGTCACCTTGGCCGAGGCCAGCACCGAGGCGCCGTACGTCGCGGCTGTGCGCGCCAGCATCATCGTGTGGCGGGCGTCGTCGGCCTGGGCGTCGTAGTAGCGCAGCGCGCCGGCCAGCGCGTCCTTGCGCAGCCCCGGCGCCATCCGCAGCGCCTTGCGGCGGCTCAGCTGCTGGTGGCGCGGCAGCGAGCTCTTGCCGCCCATCGTGTCGTAGAGCGTCAGGCCGGCGGTGACGTAGGGCCGCTCCCAGAACCGGTGCTTGAGCGGGTAGAGGAACGAGACCGGCTTGACCAGGTGCGGCGCCAGCAGGGTCAGCATCAGCTCGCGCTCGCGCAGCGCCTCGCGGACGAGCGAGAAGTTGAGCTGCTCGAGGTAGCGCAGGCCGCCGTGGAACAGCTTGGAGCTGCGCGAGGACGTGCCGGAGCCGAAGTCGCGCTGCTCGACGAGCACGACCTTGAGGCCGCGCGTGGCGGCGTCGAGCGCCACGCCCGCCCCGGTCACGCCTCCGCCGACGACCAGCACGTCGATGTCGGCGTCGTCCTGGAGAGCGCGCCACGCCTCGGCGCGCTCGTCGGGTCCCAACCTGGCCGGTGCGAGCATCTGCTCTCCTCCGTCGTGTGCTGCGGTGCGGGGGTCGTCCCCCGCCCCCACTCTAGGGACGGGCCACCAGGGCCCCGGGTGTGCAACCATGCTCGGGCGCCGACCGCTGTGTCGTGCGTCACAGAGCGACTCGGGAGCCCAGCTCCGCCGTCCGACGAGAGGACCGTGCGTGTTCACCGACATCTTCCTGCCCGAGGTCATGGGCACCGCCATCCTGATCCTGCTCGGCTGCGGGGTGGTCGCCAACGTGGTGCTCCCCAAGACCGGCGGCTTCGGGGGCGGGACGCTGCTGATCAACTTCGGCTGGGGCCTCGGCGTGTACGCCGGCGTCTACGTCGCCTACAAGTCCGGGGCCCACCTCAACCCGGCCGTCACCCTCGGCCTCGTGGCGGCCGGCAACTCGGGGCTGTCGTTCGTCGAGGTCGTGGTCTACGTCGTGGCCCAGGTGCTGGGAGCGATGCTGGGCGCGACGCTGGCGTGGGCGGCGTACAAGAAGCACTTCGACGACCCCGAGGCCGACGAGGGCTCCAAGCTCGGCGTCTTCAGCACCATGCCCACCATCCACGCGCCGATCTGGAACGTCGTCACCGAGGTGATCGGCACCTTCGTGCTGATCTTCGTGATCCTGGCCTTCGGCAAGACCCCCACCGAGGTGGGCCCGCTCGCCGTGGCCCTGCTCGTCGTCGCGATCGGCGCCAGCCTCGGCGGCCCGACCGGCTACGCCATCAACCCCGCGCGTGACCTGGGCCCCCGCATCATGCACGCGCTGCTGCCGATCCCGCGCAAGGGCTCGAGCGGCTGGCACTACGCCTGGGTCCCCGTCGTCGCGCCGATCATCGGCGGCGTCCTCGGCGGCTTCGCCGGCAACGCCGTCGGCTTCGTCTGAACGACCGACTCCCTCCCGTCCCACCTCCACCCGTCCGACACCGCAACCAGGTAAGGCTCTCCACATGGCGAAGAACACCTACATCCTGTCCATCGACCAGGGCACGACCAGCACCCGCGCGATGGTCTTCGACCACTCCGGCTCCATCGTCTCGGTCGACCAGATCGAGCACGAGCAGATCTTCCCGCGCGCCGGCTGGGTCGAGCACGACCCGGTGGAGATCTGGAACAACACCCGCGAGGTCATCGGCGGGGCGCTCGGCAAGGCCAACCTGAACAGCAAGAACATCGAGGCGGTCGGCATCACCAACCAGCGCGAGACCGCGGTGGTGTGGGAGAAGGCCACGGGCAAGCCGGTCTACAACGCCATCGTGTGGCAGGACACCCGCACCCAGAAGATCGTCGACGAGCTGGCCGGCGAGGAGGGCGTGGAGCGCTACAAGGCGGTCTGCGGGCTGCCGCTGGCGACGTACTTCTCCGGACCCAAGGTCACGTGGATCCTCGACAACGTCGACGGTGCGCGGGAGAAGGCCGAGGCGGGCGAGCTGCTCTTCGGCAACACCGACACCTGGCTGCTGTGGAACCTCACCGGCGGCGCCGAGAACGACGGCGTGCACGTCACCGACGTCACCAACGCCAGCCGCACCATGCTGATGAACCTCGCCGACCTGACCTGGGACTCCTCCATCGCCGAGGACATGGGGATCCCGGTCTCGATGCTCCCGGAGATCCGCTCCTGCTCCGAGGTGTACGGCGAGTGCAAGCCCGGCGTCCTCAACGGCACCCCGATCGCCGGCATCCTCGGCGACCAGCAGGCCGCCACCTTCGGCCAGGCCTGCCTGGAGAAGGGCACCGCCAAGAACACCTACGGCACCGGCAACTTCATGCTCCTTAACACCGGCACCGAGCAGGTCCCCAGCGAGAACGGCCTGCTGACCACCACCTGCTACAAGCTGGGCGACGAGCCGACCGTCTACGCCCTCGAGGGCTCGATCGCGGTCACCGGCTCGCTCGTGCAGTGGGTCCGCGACAACCTCGGGATGATCTCCTCGGCCCCCGAGATCGAGGAGTCGGCCAAGAAGGTCGACGACAACGGCGGCGCCTACTTCGTGCCGGCGTTCTCCGGCCTGTTCGCCCCGCACTGGCGTCCCGACGCCCGCGGTGCGCTGGTCGGCCTGACCCGCTTCGTCAACCGCCACCACATCGCCCGCGCGGTGCTGGAGTCCACCGCGTTCCAGACCCGCGAGGTCCTCGACGCGATGAACGCCGACTCCGGCGTGCCCCTCACGGAGCTGCGCGTCGACGGCGGCATGGTCGTCAACGAGACGCTGATGCAGTTCCAGGCCGACATCCTCGGCGTCGACGTGGTCCGGCCGAAGGTCGCCGAGACCACCGCGCTCGGGGCGGCGTACGCCGCGGGCCTGGCCGTCGGCTACTGGTCCAGCACCGACGAGATCACCGAGAACTGGGGCGAGGACAAGCGCTGGACCCCGAACATGGACGAGGCCGAGCGCGAGCGCCTCTACCGAAACTGGAAGAAGGCCGTCACCAAGACCCTCGACTGGGTCGACGACGACGTCGAGCAGTAGGCCCTCCCGGGGCCCGGTTTCCCAGGTGATGAACCCCTACCGCCTCCTCACACACCATGCGTGGTGTGTGAGGAGGCGGTCTGCCGTGCGAGGTAAGGCCCATCGTCGACCGGGCAGCTAGTCGGTGCCGACCTCCATGGCGACGTCGTCGAGGACGCGGTCGGAGTCGTCGCCCTCGGCGGAGGGGTTGCGGGTGATGCGGTCGTAGCCGCCGGGCTCGATGGCGCCGTAGAGGGTGCCGTTCTCCACCAGGACCTGGCCCTGGTCGAGCGGCTGGGCGGCGTACTGCTCGAGCTTGTCGCGGGAGTCGGCGATGTCGAGGTTGCGCATCGTGAGCTGGCCGATGCGGTCGACCGGGCCGAAGGCGGCGTTCTCGGTGCGCTCCATCGAGAGCTTGTCGGGGTGGTAGGAGAAGTTCTCCCCCGACGTCGCGAGCACGGTGTAGTCCTCGCCGCGACGCAGCCGCAGCGTGACCTCGCCGGTGACGAGCGAGGCGATCCAGCGCTGGATCGACTCGCGGATCATCAGCGCCTGGGGGTCCAGCCAGCGGCCCTCGTAGAGCAGCCGGCCGAGCTTGCGACCCTCGTTGTGGAACTGCGCGATGGTGTCCTCGTTGTGGATCGCGTTGAGCAGCCGCTCGTAGGCGATCCACAGCAGCGCCATGCCGGGCGCCTCGTAGATGCCGCGCGACTTGGCCTCGATGATCCGGTTCTCGATCTGGTCGCTCATGCCGAGGCCGTGGCGACCGCCGACCGCGTTGGCCTCCATCACCAGCGCGACGGCGTCGTCGAAGCGGACCCCGCCGATCGCGACGGGGCGGCCCTGCTCGAAGCGGACGGTGACGTCCTCGGTCTCGATGGCGACGTCGGCGTCCCAGAACTTCACGCCCATGATCGGCTCCACGGTCTCCAGCGAGACGTCGAGGTGCTCGAGGGTCTTGGCCTCGTGGGTGGCGCCCCAGATGTTGGCGTCGGTGGAGTACGCCTTCTCCTTGCTGTCGCGGTAGGGCAGGTCGTGCTCGGTCAGCCACTGGCTCATCTCCGCCCGACCGCCCAGCTCGGAGACGAAGTCGGCGTCGAGCCAGGGCTTGTAGATGCGCAGCTCGGGGTTGGCCATCAGGCCGTAGCGGTAGAACCGCTCGATGTCGTTGCCCTTGAAGGTCGAGCCGTCGCCCCAGATGTCGACGCCGTCCTCGTGCATCGCGCGGACCAGCATGGTGCCGGTGACGGCTCGGCCCAGCGGCGTGGTGTTGAAGTAGGTGCGGCCGCCGGAGCGGATGTGGAAGGCGCCGCAGGCGATCGCGGCCAGGCCCTCCTCGACGAGCTGCGGGCGGCAGTCGACGGCGCGGGCGATCTCGGCGCCGTACGCCAGGGCACGGTCGGGCACGCCGGAGATGTCGGGCTCGTCGTACTGCCCGATGTCGGCGGTGTAGGTGCAGGGCACCGCACCCTTGTCGCGCATCCAGGCGACGGCGACGGAGGTGTCGAGGCCGCCGGAGAAGGCGATGCCGACGCGCTCGCCGGTGGGCAGGGAGGTGAGGACCTTGCTCATGGGTGTCCCTTCGAGGGGTTCGGGGTGTCGTCAGGTGTGGTGCCGGAGGGGCGGTGGGCACCGTTGGCCAGGCCGAGGAAGCGCCGTTCGAGCGCCTCGCCGCCGGCCGGGTCGCGGGCGATCACCAGCACGGTGTCGTCGCCGGCGATGGTGCCGAGCACGTCGGAGAGCTCGGACTTGTCCATGGCCGAGGCCAGGAAGTTGGCGGCGCCGGGCGGGGTGCGCAGCACCACCAGGTTGGCCGAGGACTCGGTGGAGACGAGCAGCTCGGCGCACAGGCGGGACAGCCGCGCCTGGCTGGCGGCGCTGTCGCGGTTGGCGACCGGGGTGCGGTCGCCGCCCTCGCCCGGCACGGCGTACACCAGGGCCCCGGTGGAGCTGCGGACCTTGACGGCGTCGAGCTCGACGAGGTCGCGCGACAGCGTGGCCTGGGTGACCGCGATGCCGTCGGCGTGCAGCCGGTCGGCGAGCTCGGTCTGCGAGCGCACGTGGCCGGTGGAGAGGATGTCGATGATGCGCTGCTGCCGGGCGCCCTTGGTCTCGGGGATGTGGCCGTGCTCGCTCACGAGCACTCCCCCGACCGGGACTCCAGCAGCCACGCCATCACGGCCTTCTGCGCGTGACGACGGTTCTCGGCCTCGTCCCACACCACGCTGCGGGGGCCGTCGAGGACGGCGGCGCTGATCTCCTTGCCGCGGTAGGCCGGGAGGCAGTGCAGCACCACGGCCTCGTCGTCGGCGTGGGAGAGCAGCTCCTCGTCGAGGGACCAGGGGGCGAACGCCGCGGCGCGCGCCTCGGCCTCGGCCTCGCGGCCCATCGAGACCCAGGTGTCGGTGGCCACGGCGTCGGCGCCGGAGACGGCCTCGACCGGGTCCGCGACGAAGGCCACCGAGCCGCCGGTCGCCTGCGCCACGACCTGGGCCTGCAGCAGCACCTCGGGGTCGGGCTCGAAGCCCTCGGGGCCGCTGACCCGCACGTGCATCCCGGCGGTCGCGCCGCCGAGCAGGTAGCTGTGGCCCATGTTGCACGCCGCGTCGCCGACGAAGGCCAGCACCTGCCCGGCGAGCTGGCCGTGGTGCTCGCGCAGCGTGAGCAGGTCGGCCAGCACCTGGCAGGGGTGGAACTGGTCGGTCAAGGCGTTGACGACGGGTACGCCGGAGAAGGCGGCCATGTCCTCCAGGCGGGACTGGTCGTGGGTGCGCCACACGACCATCGCGGCCTGCCGGCCCAGCACCCGGGCCACGTCGGGCACCGACTCCCGCACGCCCACCTGGGCCAGCGAGCCGTCGATGATCATGGGGAAGCCGCCGAGCTCGGCGATCCCGGAGGCGAAGGACGCCTGGGTGCGCAGCGTCGGCTTGTCGAAGAGCACCGCGACGGTCTGCGGGCCGGCCAGCGGGCGCGCGTCGTACGGCGCCGCCTTGAGGTGGACGGCGAGGTCGAGCACGTGGCGCTGCTGCTCGGGGGTGAGGTCGTCGTCGCGGAGGAAGTGCCTCACGGCGAGCCCACCCCGCCCGCCAGGCCCGCGGCGTCGAGCAGCCCGGGCCAGGCCGCGAGGAAGCCCGCGACGTCGTCGTCGGTGACCACCAGCGGCGGCGCGAGCCGCACCCGGTCGGGCCCGGTGGCGTTGATGATCCAGCCCGCCTCCTGGGCCGCGGCGACGACGGCCGACGCCTTCTCCTCGGCCAGGGTCAGCCCGACGAGCACGCCCAGGCCGCGGACGTCGGTGACGCGCGGGTCCTCCGCGAGTCCCGAGCGCAGCCGCTCCCCCACCTCGACGGCGCGGGCCAGCAGCCCGTCGCGCTCGATGGTGTCCAGGACCGCCAGCGCGGTGGCGCACGACAGCGGGTTGCCGCCGAAGGTGGTGCCGTGGTTGCCGGGCTCGAAGAGCGTGGCGGCGCGGCCGAGGCCGAGGGTGGCGCCGATGGGCATGCCGCCGCCGAGCCCCTTGGCCAGCGTCACCAGGTCGGGCACGACGCCCGAGGCCTGGCTGGCCAGCCACGTGCCGGTGCGTCCCATGCCGCTCTGCACCTCGTCGAACCACAGCAGCGCCCCGTGGCGCTCGGTGACCTCGCGTGCCGCCGCGAGGTAGGCCGCGGGCGCCTCGTTGACGCCCGCCTCGCCCTGCAGCGGCTCGATCACGACGGCCGCCGTCTCGTCGGTGACGGCCGCGGCCAGCGCCTCCACGTCACCGAACGGCACCCAGGTGACGTGTCCGGGCAGCGGCTCGAAGGGCTCGCGGTAGGCAGCCTTGGAGGTGAGCGCGAGGCTGCCCATGGTGCGGCCGTGGAAGGCGTCCTGCATCGCCACCACGTGGCTGCGCCCGGTCAGCCGGGTCAGCTTCAGCGCGGCCTCGTTGGCCTCGGCGCCGGAGTTGGAGAAGAACACCCGGGCCTCGACGTCGGCCGGCGTCATCAGCGCGACCAGCCGCTCGGCCAGCGCGACCTGCTGCGGGCTGGTGAAGAAGTTGGAGACGTGGCCGAGGGTCCGCACCTGGGTGCTGAGCGCCTCGACCAGCGCAGGGTGGGCGTGGCCGAGGGTGTTGACGGCGATGCCGCCGAGGAAGTCGACGTACTCCCGGCCCTGGTCGTCCCACACGTGGGCGCCCTCGCCCCGGACCAGCGCCAGCTTGGGCGGGCCGAAGGCGTTCATCAGCGACGCGCCGTAGCGCTCCAGCAGCTCGCTCACGACTGCTCCCCCGTCTGCTCGGTGTCCTCGGCGCCCTCGGTCTCCTCGTAGGAGTAGGCCTTGCGCAGCTTGGTCTCGACGCCGGGCAGCACCTGGGTGCCGACGCCCTCGTCGGTGAACAGCTCGAGCAGCACCGCGTGCGGCACCCGGCCGTCGACCACGGTGGCCCGGGGCACGCCGCCGGTGACGGCGACGTGGCAGGCCTTCATCTTGGGCACCATGCCGCTGTCGAGGCTCGGCATCAGCTCGGCCAGCGCGTCGGGACCGATCTCCTGGATCACGTCGTCGCTGTCGGGCCAGTCACGGTAGAGGCCCTCCACGTCGGTGAGCACCAGCATCTTCTGGGCGCCCAGCGCCACCGCGAGCGCGGCGGCCGCGGTGTCGGCGTTGACGTTGTGGACCACGCCGTCCTCGTCGGGCGCGACGCTGCTGATCACCGGGACGCGGCCGGCCTCGATCAGGTCGAGCACCGCCTCGGGGCGGACCCGGGCGACCTCGCCGACCAGGCCGAGGTCGACCTCCTCCCCGTCGACGACCGTGTTGGTCGCCTCGGCGGTGAACAGGCCGGCGTCCTCCCCGGAGAGCCCGACGGCGATGTGGCCGTGGTGGTTGATCAGGCCGACCAGCTCGCGCTGCACCTGGCCCACCAGCACCATCCGGACGACGTCCATCGCCTCGGGGGTCGTGACGCGCAGGCCGCCGCGGAACTCCGACTCGATGCCGAGCTTGTCGAGCATGCGGGAGATCTGGGGGCCGCCGCCGTGGACGACGACCGGCTTGAACCCGGCGTACCGCAGGAAGGCGATGTCCTCGGCGAAGGCCACCTTGAGGGCGTCGTCGGTCATCGCGTTGCCGCCGTACTTCACCACCACGACCTGGCCGTGGTACTTCATCAACCACGGGAGGGCGCCGGCGAGCACCTGGGCGGGACGGGCGGAGGGGGGCTTGGTCATGAGGAGTACGCGCTGTTCTCGTGGACGTAGGCATGGGTCAGGTCGTTGGTCCAGACGGTGGCGCGCGCGTCGCCGGCCTTGAGGTCGACGGTCACGCTCACCTCCCGTCCGGACAGGTCGACGCCCGCGGGGTCCTCCGCGGGGGTGGACGTCCGGCACACCCAGACGCCGTTCATCGCGACGTCGAGGTCGGCCGGGTCGAAGGCGGCCTGCGTGGTGCCGATGCTGGCCAGCACGCGACCCCAGTTGGGGTCGCGGCCGAACACGGCGGCCTTGAACAGGTTGCTGCGGGCGATGCTGCGCCCCACCTCGACCGCGTCGGCCTCGGACGCGGCGTGCAGCACGGTGATCGCGATCTCGTGGTCGGCGCCCTCGGCGTCCTTGAGCAGCTGCATCGCCAGGTCGGTGCACGCCTGGGTGAGCGCCTCGGTGAAGTCGGGCAGCGACGGGGTGACGCCGCTGGCCCCGCTGGCCATCACGGTGACCGTGTCGTTGGTCGACATGCACCCGTCGGAGTCGAGCCGGTCGAAGCTGGCTCCGGTGGCGGCCCGCAGCGCGGCGTCGAGGTCGGCCGCGGGCACGACGGCGTCGGTGGTGAGCACGACCAGCATCGTGGCCAGCTGCGGGGCGAGCATGCCCGCGCCCTTGGCCATGCCGCCGATGGTCCAGCCACCGCCGTCCACGACGACCTGCTTGCTGACCGAGTCGGTGGTCATGATCGCGGTCGCGGCATCCACCCCGCCGTCGGCGGAGAGGGCCTGCGCCACGACGTCGACCCCGTCGAGCAGCACGTCGCGGTCGTTGGTCAGGCCGATCAGCCCGGTCGAGCAGACCACCACGTCGACCGCGCCGACGCCCACCCGCTCGGCGACGCGCTCGGCCACCGCGTGGGTGGTCTGGAAGCCGTCGGCGCCGGTGTAGCAGTTGGCGCCACCGGAGTTCAGCACGACGGCCTTCACGGTGCCGTCCTTGACGACCTCCTGGCTCCACAGCACCGGGTTGGCCTTGCACCGGTTGGCGGTGAAGACCGACGCCGAGTCGAAGCGGGGCCCGGCGTTGACGACCAGGGCGAGGTCCTTGGGGGGACCGTCCTCGCGGGGGGACTTGATGCCGGCCGCGATGCCGGCGGCGGTGAAGCCGGCGGGGTGGGTGACGCTCACTTCTTCTCCTGGGGCTGCTTCGAGGAGGACTGCTTCGACGGGGTGACGGGCACGGCGGTGACCACGGTGTGGCCTCGTCGCTCCCACTCCTCCACCGCCCGGTCGGCGTCGTCCTTGGGCACCAGCACCCAGTCGGTGTCGTACGTCGAGACGGTGAACACGCTGATCCTGGCCTCGGCCAGGGGGGTGAGCAGCGCGACCAGGACGCCGGTCAGGGCGAAGTCGAGCTCGCCCTGCACCGCGAACGCGGTGAAGGGGCCCTGCGACCGGGCCTTGCGGGGCACGCTGCGGGTGGCGCAGACGACGCTGGTCTCGGTGGCGGTGGCCGTCACCGAGAACAGCGAGGACGACTCGGCCCACGCCGGGATCTCGGCACCGGCGCCGAGCCGGACGACGGCCAGCTTCTCGGGGAAGCGCTCGAGGGTGAAGGTCTCGACGGGCCCGACCGAGGAGGACGGGTCGACCGAGGGGTCGGTGGGCTCGCTGGGGGTGCTCACGGCGCCAGCCCGACGGTGGTGAGGCCGGTGGCCTCGGAGAGCCCGAGGGCGAGGTTCATGCACTGCACGGCGGCACCGCCGGTGCCCTTGGCCAGGTTGTCGACGGCGCCGACGACCACGGCCCGACCGGCGTCCTCGTCGAGCGCCACCTGCAGGTGCACGCTGTTGGAGCCGAGCACCGCCTTGGTGGTGGGCCACTGGCCCTCGGGCAGCAGGTGGACGAACGGCTCGTCGGCGTAGGCGGATACGTAGACCGCGCGCAGGTCGTCGGCACCGACCCCCTCGCGCACCGAGGCGCTCGCGGTGGCGAGGATGCCGCGCGGCATCGGCACCAGCACGGGCGTGAAGGAGAGCCGGACGGTCTCCTCGGTCAGGGCGCCGAGGTTCTGCAGGATCTCGGGGGTGTGGCGGTGCGTCCCGCCCACGCCGTACGCCGAGGCCGAACCCATCACCTCGCTGCCGAGCAGGTGCGGCTTGGCCGCCTTGCCCGCCCCGCTGGTGCCGCTGGCCGCCACCACGACGAGGTCGTCGGCCGCCACGACGCCGGCCGCCACCGCCGGGGCCAGCGCCAGCGTGGACACGGTCGGGTAGCACCCGGGGACGGCGATCCGGCGGGCGCCGGCGAGCAGCTCACGCTGGCCCGGGAGCTCGGGCAGGCCGTAGGGCCAGGAGCCGGCGTGCTCGGAGCCGTAGAACTTCTCCCACAGCGCCGCGTCGGTGAGCCGGAAGTCGGCGCCGCAGTCGACGACCACGGTGTCCTCGCCCAGCTGGGCGGCGACGGGGCCGGACTGGCCGTGCGGGAGCGCCAGGAAGACGACGTCGTGGCCGGCCAGCGTCTCCGGGGTCGTCTCCTCGAGCACCCGGTCGGCCAGCGGCACGAGGTGGGGCTGCAGCGCGCCCAGCGGCTGGCCCGCGTTGGAGCCCCCGGTGAGGGCGCCGATCTCGACGTCGGGGTGCGCCAGCAGCAGCCGGAGGACCTCTCCCCCGGCGTACCCGCTCGCTCCGGCCACGGCCACAAGCACCTTCGTCATATGCATGACCATACACTCCGGTGCATGCATCCGCGACCCGGGTCCCTAGACTGCGCCGGGTGACCGACCTGCTCATCAGCGACGTGCGCCCCTGGGGCGCGGACCCCGTCGACCTGCTCGTCGCGGACGGCGTGCTGGCCGAGGTGGTGCCGACCGGCACCGCGCCGCGCGGTGCCCCGGCCGCCCGCCGGATCGCCGGCCACGGGCTGCTCGCCCTGCCCGGGCTGGTCAACGCGCACGCCCACGTCGACAAGTCGTGGTGGGGACGACCCTGGGAGTCCTACGAGGGCGCGCCCGGTGTGCAGGGCCGGATCGCCCACGAGCGCGCCCGGCGCGACGACCTGGGCATCCCCTCGGTGGCCACCACCCGGGCCGTGCTCGACCAGCTGGTGCGCCACGGCACGACGGCCGTGCGCAGCCACGTCGACGTCGACCTCGGCCTGGGGCTGCGCGGGATCGAGGTGGTCCGCGAGGCCGCCGCGGCGTACGACGGGCTGCGGGTCGAGCTCGTCGCCTTCCCCCAGGACGGGGTGCTGCGCCGACCCGGCGTGATGGAGCTGCTCGACCGCGCCGCGGCCGCGGGGGTCGAGCACGTCGGCGGCCTCGACCCCGCCTCGATCGACCGCGACCCGGTGGGCCAGCTCGACGGGATCTTCGACGTCGCGGCCCGGCACGGCTGCGGCATCGACCTGCACCTGCACGACGGTGGCGAGCTGGGTGCCTTCCAGGTGGAGCTCGTGGTGGAGCGCACCGAGCGGTTCGGACTCCAGGGCCGCGTCACCCTTGCCCACGGCTTCGCGGTCGCGCAGGTCGACCAGGTGCGCCGCCGCGACCTGCTGCAGGCGATGGGCGCGCTGGGGATCACGATGACGACGGTGGCGCCGCTCGGGTCGCCGCAGCTGCCCGTCGCCGAGCTCGACGCGGCGGGCGTGGGGCTCGGCCTGGGCACCGACGGCATCCGCGACCTGTGGAGCCCCTACGGCACCGGCGACGTGCTCGGGATCGCCTGGCAACTGGCCCGGGCCTCGGGCCTGGCGCGCGACGCGGACCTGCGCCGGGTGGTGGAACTCGCGACGAGCGACGGGGGCCGCTTCGTCGGCGGCCCGACCCACGACCTCGTCGCGGGGTCACGGGCCGACGTGGTGCTCCTGGAGGCGGAGAACCCGATGGACGCGCTGGTGCGCACCCCGCCGCGCCGGCTCGTGGTGGCCGGCGGGCGGGTGCTGCACGACGACCTCAGCTGATCTCGAACTCGCCCAGGCGGTCCCAGTGGTCGCCCTCCATGAGGACGTTGCGGACCAGGGGCGTCTCCTGGACGTACTGCGGCAGGTCGACCTGCGCCTGCTTGAAGTGGTCGCTGCCGACGTGGGCCTCGGCGGCGTCGTCGCGGAAGGCCTCGATGAGGACGTACTGGTTCGGGTCCTCGACGCTGCGCGACCACTCGAAGAAGATGTTGCCCTCCTCGGCGCGGGTGGCCGCGGTGAAGTCCTTGGCCAGCTCGGGCCACGCGTCGGCGTGCTCGGGCTTCACCTTCCACTTGACGCAGATGAAGATCATGGGCGCAGTCTCCTTCGAGATCGGGTCACGGCGTACGACGGGTGAGCCTGCCAGGTGCCACCGACGGCCCACCACCACCCTTGTCGTCGGCTGAGAACGGTTGGCCGACCTCCTACCCTGTGGTCATGGTCACGGGTACGCCGCTCCACGACTCCCCCGGCGCCGTCCCCGTGCCGCCCGCTGACGCCGCACCCCGCGCCGGCTCGGTGCACCGCACCCTGGAGATCCTCGAGGTCGTCGCCACCCAGGGCGGCGCGTCGGCCAAGGACATCTCGGATGCCACCGGCCTGCCGCTGCCCACGGTCTACCGGCTCGCCCGCGAGCTGCTCGACAGCGACTACCTCGTCCACATCCGCGAGGAGAAGCGCTTCGAGCTCGGCTACAAGCTGCACCAGCTCGGCGTCTCGCTGCACCAGCAGATCGGGGTCCCCCGGGCGGTCCGGCTCGAGGTGCAGGCCCTCCACGAGCAGCTCGGCCTCGCGGCGTACTTCGCGGTCCACCGGGGGTCCCAGATCGCGGTCGTCGCCACCGCCGACTCCCCCACCTGCCCCCGCCTGCGGCCGATCGACTTCGGCTTCCACGAGGCCGCGCACGCCACGGCGCTCGGCAAGATCCTGCTGGCCAGCATGGAGCCGGAGCAGCGCATCCTCCACCTCGACCCCGAGCCGATGCCCCGCTTCGGTCCCGGCACCATCACCGGTCACGACGACCTCGACCGGCAGCTCGACGTCGTCGCCGACCGCGGGTTGGCGTGGGAGCACGGCGAGTTCCAGGCCGGCGCCACCTGCGTCGCCGCCGCCGTGCGCGCCGGCAACGGGCTGCTGGTCGGCTCCGTCGCCGTCTCGGGCACCGACGAGCGGATGGCCCAGGACCCCGGCGCGGTCGAGGCGGCCCTGCGCGCGACCGCGTCCCGCGTCAGCCGGTTCTACCGCTCGGGGCGCACCCAGCAGCGCTAGCCCTCCGGCTTCTCAGGGGGCGATAAGGACTGTGGTCGCTGTCGTACCGCCCGCCTAACGTGGGCCCCGTCACACCCCCACCACACCTGAGGTCCGGCACGACTGCCGGGCCGGAGCCGGGAGCCCCCATGGTCGACACCACCCCCGACACCGTCAGCCCGGCGGCCCGCACCAACCTGGTGCGGCTGCTCCGGGCGGCCTACCCCCACCCGCGCTTCCCCGACGGTCCCTACGAGCGGACCGCCGACACGATCATCGAGCAGGTCGACGAGTCGCTGTGGCACCGCCTGGCCCTGGTGCAGGGCCTGGAGTCCCTCGACGCCGCGGCGCAGCACAGCCGGGGCACCGGCTTCGCCGACCTCGACGACGAACAGGCGCTCGCCCTGCTGCGCGGCATCGAGGACGCCCAGTTCTTCGCCTTCGTCCGCGGCGTCACCGTCGTGACGCTCTACAACGACCACGAGGTCTGGGACCTGCTCGGCTACGAGGGCGAGTCCTACTCCAAGGGCGGCTACCTCCACCGCGGCTTCGACGACCTCGACTGGCTGCCCAACCCCCGCATCGAGGAGTACGACGGACCCGAGCGGATCGTCGAGGTGGCCCCCGACGACCAGCTCACCACCACCGGAGGGACGCACTGATGGCCGAGAACGCCCCGCACCTGGGCAACCCGATCCCGCACGACGAGGAGGTCGTGGTCATCGTCGGCTCGGGCGCCGGCGGCGGCACCGTGGCCTACGAGCTGACCCGGAAGGGCATCCCCTGCGTGGTGCTCGAGGCCGGCCCCTGGCTGCTGCCCGAGGACTACGAGAACGACGAGTGGGCCGCCTTCAACCAGATGGCGTGGCTGGACAACCGCACCGCGTCCGGCCCCTACCGCGTCGCCACCGACTTCCCGAACCTCCCGGCCTGGATCGTCAAGGCCGTCGGCGGCACCACGACCCACTGGTCCGGAGCGACGCCGCGCTTCCGCGAGTACGAGTTCAAGACCCGCAGCCACTACGGCCGGGTCGAGGGCGCCAACCTGCTCGACTGGCCGATCACGCTGGCCGACCTCGCGCCGTTCTACGACCGCGCCGAGAAGGCCATCGGCTCCACCCACCGCCACGGGCGGCCGGCGCTGCCCGCCAACAACAACTACAAGGTGCTGGCCAACGGCGCCGAGAAGGTCGGCTACAAGTTCTACGCGACCGGCCCCTACGGCACCAACGCCGAGCCGTACGACGGCCGCCCGGCCTCGATCCAGGACGGGTTCAACTTCCAGGGCGACAAGTCCACCGCCAAGTGGAGCACCGCCGTCCGCGAGATCCCCCGGGCGATCGCGACCGGCACGTGCGAGGTGCGCCCCTCCAGCCAGGCCGTCCAGGTCACCCACGACGCCTCCGGGCGCGCCGACGCGGTGCTCTACCTCGACTCCGAGGGCAACCTGCACCGGCAGGCGGCCAAGGTCGTCTGCGTCGCGGGCAACTCGATCGAGTCGCCGCGGCTGCTGCTGATGAGCGCCAGCGCGCTGCACCCCGACGGGCTGGCCAACTCCTCGGGCCAGGTGGGTCGCAACTACATGCGCCACACCACGGGCTCGGTCTACGCCCGCTTCGACCAGCCGGTGCGTATGTACCGCGGCGAGACCATGGCCGGCATCATCGCCGACGAGGCGCGCCTGGACACCTCGCGCGGCTTCGCGGGCGGCTACTACATGGAGACCCTCTCGCTCGGCCCGGCCTTCCTGGCCGCCTTCGCCGAGCCCGGCTCCTGGGGCCCGGAGTTCACCGAGATCCTCGACGCCTACCAGAACACCGCCGGCATGTGGGTGGTGGGCGAGGACATGCCGCAGGAGACCAACCGGGTCACCCTGAGCCCGGCCCACCAGGACCAGTGGGGCCTGCCCGCCCCCGACGTCCACTTCGAGGACCACCCCAACGACGTGGCGATGCGCGAGCACGGCTACGGTCGCGCGGACATGCTCTACGAAGCCGTCGGTGCCAACGGCACCCACCACACGCCGCCCTACCCGGCGACCCACAACCTGGGCACCTGCCGGATGAGCGCGCGGCCGGAGGACGGCGTCGTCGACGCGTTCGGGCAGGCCCACGACGTGCCGGGCCTCTACGTCAGCGACGGCTCGGTGATGACCACCGGCGCCGCGGCCAACCCGACGCTGACCATCGTGGCGCTGGCGATCCGCCAGGCCGAGCACATCGCCTCGCAGCTGGGCAAGGGAGCGTCCTGAGCACCCTCGCCCACCGGCTCCGCGGGTCGGTCGGGGACGGGTGCACCGTCTCCGACCGACCCCTGGACCTGCTCGCCCGGGCCCACGACGCGTCCCACTACCTGCTCCACCCCGAGACCGTGGTGACCGCGCGGGACACCGCAGCGGTGGCCGAGGTGATGCGGGCCTGCACCCGTCTCCGCGTGCCGATGACCTTCCGCAGCGGCGGCACCTCGCTCTCGGGCCAGGCGCTGAGCGACTCGGTGCTCGTCGACACCCGCACCGGCTTCACCGGCGTCGAGGTGCTCGACGGCGGCCACCGGGTGCGCGTCCAGCCCGGGGCCACCATCCGCGCCGTCAACACCCGGCTGGCCCCGTTCGGCCGCAAGCTCGGCCCCGACCCGGCCAGCGAGGTCGCCTGCACCGTCGGCGGTGTGCTGGCCAACAACTCCTCGGGCATGCAGTGCGGCACCGAGCTCAACAGCTACCACACCGTCGAGTCGATGGTGCTGGTGCTGCCCAGCGGCACCGTCGTCGACTCCGCCGCCCCCGGCGCCTCCCGCCGGCTCGCCGAGCAGGAGCCGGAGCTCCACGCCGGGTTGCTCCGGCTGCAGCGGCGCGTGCGCGAGGACCCCACGTCGGTCGCGACGCTGGAGCGGCTCTTCGCGCTCAAGAACACCATGGGCTACGGCCTGAACAGCCTGCTCGACCACGACGACCCGCTCGACGTGCTGGTCCACCTGATGGTGGGCAGCGAGGGCACGCTGGGCTTCATCGCCTCCGCGGTGTTCCGCACCGTCGAGGTCCTCCCCCACGCCGCCACCGGCCTGCTGGTCTTCGACGACCTCGCGACCGCCTCCTCCTCGGTGCCCGACGTGCTGGCGACCGGCGTGGCCACCGCCGAGCTGCTCGACGCCGAGTCGCTGCGGGTGGCCCAGGCCGACCCGGGCTGCCCGGCGCAGATCCGGCGGCTCGACGTACGCCGCCACGCGGCGCTCCTCGTCGAGCTGCAGGCCGACTCCCCGGACGCGCTGGCCGGGCTGCGCGGCGACGCCGAGCCCGGGCTGGAGAGGCTGCCGCTGACCTCGCTGGCCGAGCTCACCTCCGACGCGGGCGAGCGGGCCTCGCTGTGGCGCACCCGCAAGGGCCTCTACAGCGCCGTCGCCGCGGCCCGGCCCCAGGGCTCCAACGCGCTGCTCGAGGACGTCGCCGTGCCCGTCGACCGGCTCGGCGAGATCTGCCGCGGCCTGACCGGGCTGTTCGACACCCACGCCTACGAGGCGCCGGTGATCTTCGGCCACGCCCGCGACGGCAACCTGCACTTCCTGCTCAACGAGCGCTTCGACGACGCCGCGATGCTGCGCCGCTACGAGGACTTCACCACCGACATGATCGACCTGGTCCTGGACCTCGGTGGCACCCTCAAGGCCGAGCACGGCACCGGCCGGATCATGGCGCCCTTCGTGGAGCGGCAGTACGGCGCGGAGCTGACCGGCGTGATGCGCGAGCTCAAGCAGCTCGCCGACCCCCACGGCACGCTCAACCCCGGCTCGGTGCTCACCGACGACCCCGGGCTGTGGCTGCGCGACCTCAAGACCGCGCCCGTCGTGGAGGAGGAGGTCGACCGCTGTGTGGAGTGCGGCTTCTGCGAGCCGGTCTGCCCCTCGCGGTCACTGACGCTGACCCCGCGGCAGCGCATCGTGCTGCGCCGTGAGCGCGAGTCCGCGCTGGCCCGCGGGGACCACGCGCTGGTCGCGTCGCTGGACGAGGACTACGACTACGACGGCCTGGAGACCTGCGCCGCCGACGGCATGTGCGCCACCGCCTGCCCGGTCCTGATCAACACCGGCGACCTGGTCAAGCGGCTCCGGGCCGAGGGCTCCTCGCGCACGGCCGAGCGCGCGTGGACGACCGCCGCGGGCCACTGGGGCACCGCCACGCGCGCCGCCTCGGCCGCGCTGTCGGTGGCCGACCGGCTTCCCGGCCCGGTGCCGGTGGCGCTGTCGCGCGCCGGGCGCCGGGTGGCCGGCACGGACGCGGTGCCGCTCTACGACCCTGCGCTCGGGCCCGGCGGCGAGGTGCGCCGCCCCCTGGCCGACCCCGCGGCCGAGGCGGTGCTGTTCAGCGCCTGCGTCGGCACCATGTTCGGCGGTGGTGTCGACGCCGCGCTGCGCACGCTGGCCGAGCGGGCCGGCGTACGCCTGCGGACACCGGACGACCTGGCCTCGCTGTGCTGCGGCACGCCTTGGAAGTCCAAGGGGCACCACGACGGCTACCAGCGGATGGCCTCGACGGTGCGCGAGTCGTTGCACCGCGCCACCGACGGCGGTCGGCTCCCGGTCGTGGTCGACGCGAGCTCGTGCACCGAGGGGCTGACCGAGGTGCTCGAGGGCATGACCGTCCTCGACGCCACCAGCTTCGTGCGCGAGCACCTGCTGCCCCGGCTGAGCATCACCTCCCCGCTGCCGGCGGTCGTGGTCCACCCCACCTGCTCGAGCACCGCGCTGGGGGTCACCGACGACCTCGTCGCGCTGGCCCGGGCCTGCGCGGGCGAGGCCGGCGACGTCCGGGTGCCGGGCGCCTGGGGCTGCTGCGCCTTCGCGGGCGACCGCGGGCTGCTGCACCCCGAGCTGACCGCCTCGGCGACGGCACCGGAGTCGGCGGAGGTCGCGACCATGGACCTGCCGGCCGGAGCGGCGTACGTCTCGGGCAACCGCACGTGCGAGATCGGCATGTCACGGGCGACCGGGGCGACCTACCGCCACGTGGTCGAGGTGCTGGAGGAGGCCACCCGGCCCCGCTAGGCCCTCCGGCGTGCCCGGGGTGCCCGGGGTGCCCGGGCGGTCACGACCGGGTGCGCAGCAGGGCGCAGGAGTGGTCGCGTCACCGTCCGGAGCGGGTCAGGCGCGCTGCTCGGCCCCGTGCCGCTGCGCCGCCAGGGCGACCGCCGCCTCGCGTGCGGCGGCGGTGTCCTGCTCGGTCAGGGTGCGGTCGGGTGACCGGAACCGCAGCGCGAAGGCCAGCGACTTGCGTCCCTCGGGCACGGGCGGGCCGGTCCACACGTCGAAGAGGCGCAGGCCCTCCAGCAGCGGACCCGCCCCCTCGCGCAGGGT
Source organism: Nocardioides aurantiacus (assembly GCF_003752505.1). NCBI lineage: Bacteria > Bacillati > Actinomycetota > Actinomycetes > Propionibacteriales > Nocardioidaceae > Nocardioides > Nocardioides aurantiacus. Next base: position 2,136,656 of record NZ_RKHO01000001.1, read on the forward strand.
GGCGGCCAGCTCGGCGGCGGGCAGGTCGGCGTCGACCACGAGCGCGACGTCCTCCTTGGCCACCGGGAAGGTGGAGAACTCCGGGGCCTGCGCCGGGACCGCGCGGGACAGCAGCGCGTCGAGGTCGAGCTCGGCGACGGCCGTGCGGGCCGGCACGCCGAGGTCGCGGCAGACCCGGGGGTGCAGCTCGCCCGCGTGACCCACCACGACGTCACCGCCGGCCGGGCCCGACGAGAGCACCAGCTCGGCACAGCGGCCGGGGTGCCAGGGCGCGAGCACCGCGCGGCGCACGGTGAGCTCGAGCCCGAGCGCCCGCGCCACGACGCGCGCGGTCTCGACGGCGTCGGCCCAGGTGGCGGTGCGGCCCTCGCCCCACCAGCCGGAGCGGTCGCGCTCGCCGGCCACGGCCAGCGCGAGGTGCAGCGGCTGCTCGGGAACGGCGGCGTTGAGCGCCTCCCACTCGGCCGCGTCGGGCCGGCGGTCGACGCCCAGGATCGGCGCGCCGTCCCCGCGGGGCCGGGTCACCGGGGCGACCTCGAACAGCGCCAGGTCGCCCGCGCCGCGACCGACGTTGCGGGCCACGGTGGCCAGCAGCCCCGGGAGCAGCGTGGTGGTCATCAGGGGTTCCTCGGCGCTGAGCGGGTTGGCCAGCCGCAGCGTCGTACGACGGGGGTCGTCGGCCGCCAGCCCGAGCCGGTCGAGGTCGGCCTCGCCGACGAACGGGAAGGTCAGCACCTCGACGTAGCCGTCGCCGGCCAGCGTGCGTCCGACCCGACGGCGCATCGTCTGCGCGGGGGTCAGCCCGCGACCCGACGGCGCGGGCGGCAGCACGCTCGGGACGTGCTCGTAGCCCACGACGCGCGCCACCTCCTCGACCAGGTCGAAGGGGTCGGCGAGGTCCGGGCGCCAGCTCGGCAGCTCCGCGGTCAGCGTGTCGGGACCCGCCTCGACCCGACAGCCCACGGCCTCGAGGTCGGCGACCACGGTGTGGGAGGCGATGTCCATGCCGGTGACGCGGGCGGGCAGGTCCAGCGCGATCGTGACCGTACGACGCTCCGGTGGCTCGCCCACCACGGTGACGCCCGGATCGACGGTGCCGCCGCCCAGCTCGGCCAGCAGCGTGACCACCCGGTCGGCGGCCGCCTCGCAGATCTCGGGGTCGACGCCGCGCTCGTTGCGGCGGCCGGCCTCGGAGGTGAGCTTGTGCCGGCGGCCCGTGCGGAACATCGACGGACCGTCCCAGTGGGCCGACTCGACGAGCACGCGGGTGGTGGTCGCGGACATCTCGGTGGTCTGGCCACCCATGACGCCGCCGAGCCCGATGATGCCGCTGTCGTCGGTGACGACGAGGTCCTCGGTCGAGAGCGCCCGGTCGGTGCCGTCGAGCGTCGTCAGCCGCTCGCCCGCGCGGGCACGACGCACCCCGACGGTGCCGGTGAGCTTGTCGGCGTCGTAGCCGTGGATCGGACGCCCCAGCTCGAACATCACGTAGTTGGTGACGTCGACGGCCAGCGAGATCGAGCGCTGACCCACCAGGGCCAGCCGGCGCGCCATCCAGTCCGGCGTGGGGGCGGTGGGGTCGAAGCCGGAGACGGTGCGGGCCACGAAGACCGGGCAGCCCTCCGGGTCCTCGATCGCGACCGCGGGACCGGCCCCGTCGGCCGGGGGCAGCTCGCGCTCGGCGGGGTCGTGGAAGGCGACACCGAGGCCGAGCGCGGCCTCGCGGGCCACGCCGCGCAGCGACAGCGCGTAGGCGCGGTCGGGGTTGACCTCGAGCTCGAGCACCTCGTCGCGCAGGTCGAGCAGCTCCACCACGTCGTCGCCGGGCTCCCCCGCGTCGGCGGGAAGCACCAGGATGCCGTCGTGATCCTCACCCAGGCCGAGCTCACGGGTGGAGCAGATCATCCCGGCCGAGACGTGTCCGTAGGTCGTGCGGGCGGCGATCTCGAACCCGCCGGGCAGCACGCCGCCCGGCAGCACCACGACGACGAGGTCGCCGACGCCGAAGTTGTGGGCGCCGCAGACGATGCCCTGCGGCTCGCCGGTGCCGTTGGCGTCGCCGACGTCGACGGAGCACCAGTTGATCGTCTTGCCGTTCTTCTGCGGCTCGGGCTCCATCGTGAGCACCCGGCCGACCACGAGCGGGCCGGTGAGGTCGTGGCCGGGACGCTCGATCGCCTCGAGCTTGAGCCCGAGGGCGGTCAGCCGGGCCGCCAGGTCGTCGGCGGTGACGTCGTCCGGCAGGGCGGCGTGCTCGCGGATCCAGGACAGCGGGGCCTTCACAGATCACTCCTGAACGCGGTGGAGAAGCGGACGTCGCCCTCGAACATGTCGCGCATGTCCGAGACGCCGTGGCGGAACATCAGCATCCGGTCGATGCCGAAGCCGAACGCGAAGCCGGTGTAGCGGTCGGGGTCGACGCCGCACGCGACCAGCACGCGCGGGTTGACCACGCCGCAGCCGCCGAGCTCGATCCAGCCCTCGCCCTTGCAGGTGCGGCAGTCCTCGACGGCCGGGGCGAGCCCCCGGCAGACGAAGCAGACCATGTCCATCTCGGCGGACGGCTCGGTGAAGGGGAAGTACGACGGCCGGAACCGCGTCCGGATGCCCTCGCCGAAGAGCACGCCGAGCATGTGGTCCAGCGAGCCCCGGAGGTGGGCCATGGTGATCCCGGAGTCGATGACCAGGCCCTCGACCTGGTGGAACATCGGGCTGTGCGTCGCGTCGTACTCGTCGGTGCGGAACACCCGACCGGGCGAGACGACGTAGATCGGGGGCGTGCGCGTCAGCATCGCGCGCGCCTGCACCGGGCTGGTCTGGGTGCGCAGCACGAGGTGGTGCTCGGCCGGCTCGGTCCAGAAGGTGTCCTGCATGGTGCGGGCCGGGTGGTCGGGGCCGAGGTTGAGGGCGTCGAAGTTCAGCCACTCGGCCTCCACCAGCGGCCCCTCGGCCACCTCCCAGCCCATCGCGACGAAGACGTCGGCGATCCGCTCGGACAGCATCGTGATCGGGTGGCGGGCGCCGGTCGGGCGGCGGTCCCAGGGCAGCGTGACGTCGACGGTCTCCTCGTCGAGCATCCGCGCCTCGGCCTCGACCTCGAGCTCGGCCTGGCGCGCGGCGAGCGCCTGCGTGACGGCGCCGCGGGCCTGGCCCACGCGGCGGCCCGCGTCCTTGCGGGCCTGCGGCGGCAGCGCGCCGATCTCGCGGTTGGCCAGCGCCAGCGGCGAGCGGTCACCGGCGTGCTCGGTGCGCACCCGCTTGAGGTCGGCCAGGTCGGTGGCGCCCGCGACCGCCTCGAGGGCGGCGACGCGCATCGCCTCGACGTGCTCCTCGTCGAGCGGGGTCACCTGGACCGGGTCGTACTCGGAGTTGGGGCCGGACATGGGTGCCTTTCGTCGAGCGTGCGCACCGGGTCGGGCGCGCAGGTGCGCGGGCCAGTCTAGGTGTGGCTCAGCGGCGGTCGGTGGAGGGCCAGCGGACGTCGACGCGGGCGCCGCCGGCGTCGCTGTCCCCGATCTCGACCTCGCCGCCGTGGACGCGGACGAGCCCGCCGACGATGTACATCCCCAGGCCGGTGCCGCCGCGGACGCCGTGCTTCCAGAACTTGGTGAACACCCGCGAGCGGATGGCCTCGGCGATGCCCTCGCCGTCGTCCTCCACGCGCAGCAGCACGCCGGCGAACGGCGTGCTGACCGGCTCGACGCTCACGCGGACGGTGCCCTCGCCGTGCCGCACGCCGTTGTCGACCAGGTTGGTCACCACCTGGGTGAGCTTGTCGGGGTCGGCGAAGACGACGGGCAGCTCCTCGGCGTACGACGCGACGACCTGGCGGTGGGTTCCCTGCGCCGCCGAGCGCACGCACCGCTCGACCGCGGCGCGGACGTCGACCTCGCGGGGGTAGAGCGGGAGCCGACCGGTGTCGATGCGGGCCACGTCGAGCAGCTCGGTGATCAGCCGCGAGAGCCGCTCGGCATCGGCGTGCACCGTGGTCAGCATCAGCCGCTTCTGGTCGTCGTTGAGCCGGTCCCACTTGTCGAGCAGCGTGGTGACGAAGCCCTTGACGCCGGTGAGCGGCGAGCGCAGCTCGTGGGCGACGGTGGCCACGAGGTCGGACCGGTCGCGGTCGAGCCGCGCCCGGCCGCGGCCCGAGCGGACCACCAGCGCCACGTGCTGCACGGGACCGAACCGGACCGGGCGGGTCATCCGTCCGGTGACCAGCACCTCGGTGCCGTCGCGGGTCAGCCAGCTCTGCTCGGTCAGGCCCACCCGGCTGCCGAGGCCGTCGTAGGGCTCGGTGCTGGTCCACCAGTCGACGCTCTCCTGGTCCTGCAGCGCCATCACCTCGCGCAGGTGGCTGCCGGTCACCGCGGTGGGGCCGAGCAGCCGGCGGGCAGCGGCGTTGACGACCGTCACCGTGCCGGCGGCGTCCGCGACCACCACGCCGTCGGGGAGCAGGTCGAGCAGCGCGTCGTGCGGGCCGTCGTGCTGGTCTGGGGGCACGCCGCCGACCCTAGGGGATGGAGGTGCTCCCGACCGGGCACGCGCCGACCGCGCGGCTGTCGAGGTCGAGGCGGGCCAGGTCGGCCCGCGCACGACCGAGGTTCCAGGCCGACCAGACGCTCACGTCGGCGGCGTCGTCCTCCCAGCGGGCGCCGGCGTCCGCGTCGCACCGCAGCAGCTCGGGGCGCCGGTCGAGCAGCACGGGCACGGCGTCGTCGCTGAGGCCGAGCAGGTAGCGGTCGTCGACCTTGCCGGTCGCGTCGTACCGGTCGAGGTTGGTGCGCGCCACCACGGCGTCGGGGTTGGCCACGGCGAGCCCGAGCAGGAGCGCGGCCCCGGTCAGCACCGCGGCCCGCGGCAGCCAGGCCCCGCGCAGCCGCAGCCCGGCCACCAGCACCCCGAGGACCACCAGGCCCAGCCACACCTCGAACACGACGACCACCAGCCGCAGCCGGGTCAGGCCGTAGGCGTCGGTGTAGAGCGACATCCGCTGCAGCGCGCTGGCCACCACGACCAGGGTGAGCACGCACAGCGCGCCGGTCGAGGCCCGCAGCCAGGTCCGGTCGGCACGGTCGAGCAGCGGCGCCTTGCGGGCGGCCAGCGCGACCACGACGAGGGTCAGCGCGGTCGCGACGGTGAGCTGGGCGAAGCCCTGGTGGACGTACTCGGCGTAGGTCAGGCCGGTGGTGCGCTGCACGAAGTCGTGGCCCCCGAGGACGGCCGCCGCCTGGGCGGCCAGGAAGGCGAGGAAGACGGCGTCGACGAGCAGCACCGGGGCCAGCCACTCCCAGCGTCGGGCCACCGGCCGCCGGTGGGCGGGTCCGACCGGCTCGACGCGCGGCGGGTTGAGGCCGAGGTACGCCGCGGCGAGCACGATGCCGGCGACGGCCACGCCGGTGAAGATCCGCAGCACCAGGTTGCCGCCCAGGTCGGGCACCAGCGCGTCGAACCACGACGAGAAGACCGCGTCGGCGCTGGCGAACAGCAGGCCGAAGACGAGCACCCCGGCGAGGGAGAGCACCGCGGTGCGGGCCAGCGCGAGCCCCTGCCCGGCGCCCGACAGCGTCCGGACGCACCGGCCCAGCCACGGCAGCCCGCGCAGCCCGGCGAGCGGCCACGCGACCACGCCCAGCAGCAGCCCCCGCACGCTGCGGGCGTCGACGCACGCGGCCGTCACGAGCACCACCGCGACCAGCAGCCCCAGCGTGCCGACCCACAGCGCGTCGCGCACCACGAGCACGAGGGCGAAGCCCACACACAGCAGCGCGCAGCCCCACCGGAAGGCGTCCCGGCCGGGCGGCGCGACCCGCAGCACGAGCAGGCCGGAGGCGAGCAGCACCAGGGTGGCGCCGATGCCGACCGCGGCCAACGGCATCGAGACGGCGGCGAGCAGGCCCACGCCGAGCCCGGCGAGCAGGACGCCGGACCGGCCGGGGACACCGCGGTCGCGCCACAGCTCGCCGAAGACCTCGTCGGCGACGGAGCCACCCGAGCCGCCGCCCGGGCCGCCGCCCGGGACAGCGGGGGCCGGGGCGCCGACGACCGGGGCTCCGGCGACGGGCCCCGGGGGGCGGGGGGCGGGCGGGTGCGGCACGGGCGCCGAGGGCGTGGGGGCGGGCATGACGGAGGTCCTCTCGACGGGGCGGCGGGGCGCAGGGAGATCGGTGGGCAGGTCGACCCGGAAGCGGGCACCGACGGGGTCGGGGGGTCCCGACGGGCCCGACCCGACCGACCCGCCCGGCTCGGGGTCGACCACGGCGATCCGGCCGCCGTGCAGGTCGGTCACCCAGCGCGCGATCGCGAGCCCGAGGCCGGTGCCGCCGGTGGCGTCGCCCGCGACGGTGCCGAAGCGCTCGAAGACGCGGTCGCGGTCCTGGGCGGCGATGCCGGGGCCCCGGTCGGAGACCTCGAGGCGTACGCCGCCCGGCCGCGCCGTCGCGTGCACCCGCACCGCTCCCCCGGCCGGCGAGTGCCGGGCGGCGTTGTCGAGCAGGTTGGTCAGCAGCTGGTGCAGCCGACGCGGGTCGACGTGGGCGGTGAGGTCGGGGGGCTCGACGACGACGTCGAACCGGACGCCGCGGGACGCGGCCAGCGACGCGGTGCCGGCGCCTGCGACCGCCTCGTCGAGCAGGGGTCGCCAGGCCAGCGTCTCGCGGCGCAGGGGCGCGACGCCCGCGTCGACCCGCGACAGGTCGAGCAGGTCGGTGACGAGGTCGGAGAGCCGCTCGGCCTGGCGCAGCGCGCCGCGGACGGTCCGCGGGTCGGGATCGACCACCCCGTCGGCGAGGTTCTCCAGGACCGCGACGAGCGCGGTGAGCGGCGTGCGCAGCTCGTGGGAGACGCTGGCCACCAGGTCGCGACGCTGCCGGTCGAGGGTGGCGAGGTCGCCGGCCATCGCGTCGAAGGCACGGGCCAGGCGGCCGACCTCGTCGGTCGCGGTGGAGCCGACCCGCGCGGTGTAGTCGCCCGCGGCCATCCGGCCGGCCGCCTCGGTCATGGCCCGCAGCGGCGAGGTCATCCCGGCCGCCAGCAGCTGGCTGACCCCGAGGGCGAGCGCCACGGTCACCGGGATCGACAGCCACGCCGGCACGGAGCCGGCACCCAGGGTGGCGAGCACGGCCGCCACCAGGACGCTGCCGACCACCACCAGGCCCAGCTTGAGCTTGATCGAGCCCCCGCGGCTCATCGGGGCTCCAGGGCGTAGCCCACGCCGTGGACGGTCCGCACGCGCTCGGCGCCGACCTTGGCCCGCAGCGAGCGGACGTGGCTGTCCACCGTGCGGGTGGCGCCGGCGCCCCCCTCCCAGCCCCAGACGCCGGCCAGCAGGCGTTCGCGGGTCAGCACGTGGCCGGGCGCGGCGGCCAGCGCCTGCAGCAGGTCGAACTCGGTCGGGGTCAGGTGGACCTCGTGGCCCTCGACCTGCACGCGGCGCGACGCCGGGTCCAGCCGCAGCCCGCCGACGACCAGGGTGTCGCTCGGCGTGGACGCGATCTCGGCGGCGCGCTCGACCCGGCGCAGCAGCGCGGCCACCCGGGCCACCAGCTCGCGCATCCGGAACGGCTTGGTCAGGTAGTCGTCGGCGCCGACCCCGAGCCCGACCAGCACGTCGGCCTCGTCGTCGCGGGCGGTCAGCATCAGGACCGGGACCGGGGTGGTGGCCTGGATCCGCCGGCACACCTCCAGCCCGTCGAAGCCGGGGAGCATCACGTCGAGCACGACCAGGTCGGGCCGGTGCTCCGCGTGCGCGGCGACGGCACCCGGCCCGTCGTACGCCGCGACGACCTGGTGTCCCTCGGCCCGCAGCCGCTGGCACACCGACTCGTTGATGAGCGGCTCGTCCTCGACGACGAGAACGGTGGCGGGGCGGCTGCTCATGGGGCGAGCGTAGGAGCGTGGGGCCGCGGATCGGGTGTGGCCGGTGTGCAGGTCCTGTGCAGGTGCGGGGGCGGGTCCGGTCGCTCAGGCGCGACGGGCGCTGGCGTAGAGGCACACGGCGGCGGCGGTGGCGAGGTTGAGGCTCTCGGCGCGACCCAGGATCGGGATCGCGACCCGGTGGTCGGCCAGCGCGGCCAGGTCGTCGGGCAGCCCCCACGCCTCGTTGCCGAGCAGCCAGGCGACGGGGTGGTCGAGCAGGCCGGCGTCCTCGGCGTCGAAGAGGTCGGTCTCGCCGCCGCCGTCGGCGGCCAGCACCAGCCGCCCGGAGGCCTGCAGGCGTGCCACGGCGGCCGCGGGGTCGGGCTCGAGCGCCAGCGGCAGGTGCCACAGCGAGCCGACGGTGGCCCGCACGGTCTTGTCGTTGTAGGGGTCGACGCTCGACCCGGCGAGCACCACGCCGGTGGCCCCGGCGGCGTCGGCGGTGCGGACCACCGTGCCGGCGTTGCCCGGGTCGCGCACGTCGGCGCAGAGCACCACGGTGCCGCTGGTGGCGACGACCTCGTCGAGCCCGACGTCGAGCACGCGGCACACCGCGACCACGCCCTGGGGGCTGACGGCGCCGCTCAGCGAGGCGACCGCGTCCTCGTCGGCCTGCAGCCACCGCACGCCGGCCGCCTCGGCGACCGAGCGCAGCGGCGCCAGCGCCTCCGACACGGCCGGGGTGGCGAACACCTCGGCCACGCCGCCGGGGCCACGGGGGTCACGCTGCAGCGCCTCGGTCAGCGCCTTCTCGCCCTCGGCGAGGAAGAGCCCGTGCTCGGCCCGGGACGCACGACGGGCGAGCTTCCGGGCCGCCTTGACGCGTCCACTGCTGCGTGCCAGTGCACGGTCGGGCTGGAAGCTCGCCACGTCGGGGTGCTGCGGTGGGGCGGGGACGCTCAGGCCGAGGCCGGGGCGTTGACGTCCTCGGGGAGGGCGGCCTTGGCGGTCGCGACGAGGGCGGCGAAGGCCGGCGCGTCGTTGACGGCCAGGTCGGCCAGGATCTTGCGGTCCACCTCGACCTCAGCGGCCTTGAGGCCCTGGATGAAGCGGTTGTAGGTCATGCCCTGGGCGCGCGCCGCAGCGTTGATCCGCTGGATCCACAGCTTGCGGAAGTCGCCCTTCTTCTTGCGGCGGTCGTTGTAGCTGTAGACCAGGGAGTGGGTGACCTGCTCCTTGGCCTTGCGGTAGAGGCGCGAGCGCTGCCCGCGGTAGCCCGAGGCCCGCTCGAGAGTGACCCGACGCTTCTTCTGGGCGTTGACCGCCCGCTTGACGCGTGCCATGTGTGTTGCTCCTTCGGTGGATCGTGGTGCGTCGTCGTACGACGCGTGGGTGCGGCGGTGGGACCGTCACCCGGGGATGGTCGGACGAGTCAGAGACCGAGCAGCTTCTTGGCCGTCTTGACGTCGGCCTTGGCCACCTCGGTGGTGCCCGACAGACGACGGGTCTTCTTGGAGGCCTTCTTCTCCAGGTTGTGGCGCAGGCCCGCCTTCTCGCGGCGGATCTTGCCCGTCCCGGTGACGCGGAAGCGCTTGGAGGCACCGGAGTGCGTCTTGTTCTTCGGCATGTCTCTTCCTTCTCTCGTGCTGGGGGTGGAGCGTGGGGGTGGAGCGGCGGTGCTCAGGCCTCGATCTCGGGGTCGAGGTTCTCCGAACGACCACGCGCCTTCTTGGGTCCCGGCGCGGCGCGACCTGCGCTCCGCTCGGCGTGCTCCTCGGCCCGCTCGGCCTCGAGCGCGGCGGCGCGCTCGACCTTCTCGGCCTTGACCTCGGCCTTGGCCTCGGACTTCTTCTTGTGGGGCCCGATGACCATGGTCATGTTGCGGCCGTCCTGCTTGGGCGAGGACTCCACGAACCCGAGGTCGGTGACGTCCTCGGCCAGCTTCTGCAGCAGCCGGAACCCGAGCTCGGGGCGGTGCTGCTCGCGACCGCGGAACATGATCGTGATCTTGACCTTGTCGCCCTGGCGGAGGAACCGCACGACGTGACCCTTCTTGGTCTCGTAGTCGTGCGAGTCGATCTTCGGCCGGAGCTTCATCTCCTTGATCACGGTGTTGGTCTGGTTGCGGCGGGCTTCACGGGCCTTCTGGGCGTTCTCGTACTTGAACTTGCCGTAGTCCATGAGCTTGCAGACCGGGGGTCGGCCCATCGGCGCGATCTCGACCAGGTCGAGGTCGGCCTCCTGGGCCAGCCGCAGGGCGTCGCCGGTGGAGACGATGCCCACGGTCTCGCCGTTGGGTCCCACGAGCCGGACCTCGGGTACGCGGATCCGGTCGTTGATGCGCAGCTCGGTGCTGATAGGTCCTCCTGGGGACGGTCTGGTGGTGTGACCCGAGGAGAACGCGCTGGCCGGGCGAAAACTGCCCGGGACGACGAGAGGCTCCCGCGTGACACGCGGAAGCCTCGGACGGGAACGGCCAGGACCCGTGCCGTCGACCGACGGATGGGCCCTGCTCGTGACCGGGACCCGACGACCTGGTGGAGCTGGGGTGGTGCACGGTCGGTGCGGGTGGGAGGAGGCCTCCGCTTGTCGGACCACGCCTCACAGCAGGCAGACGTGATCGGTCGGAAACGAGGATACCGTCCCGGCGCCCCAGATGCACATCAGGCCGTGCCGGCCCAGCCCCAGCCACCGTCGGCGAGCCGCAGCAGCCGCTCACCAGCGGCCAGCCGGGCCAGGTCGTCGCCCTCCACGGCGAACAGCACGGGGCCCGCCACGTCGACCAGCAGGGCGGCGGCGCCGTCCTGGACGGCGGACGCGGCGGCGTCGGCCAGGCTCACCGGCACCGGTCGGGCCGCGGGGTCCCACCGCGCCATCGGGGCGCTGCCGGTGAAGGCCAGCAGCGCGGTGCGGCCGTCGCGCCCGGTCATCAGCACCGCGGCCATGTCGCTGCTCTTGTCGTGGGCCAGTCCCCGGTCGTCGTGCTCGACCTCGCCGAGCACGGCCACGACGGGCACCAGCACCCGGGAGTCCTGGAGGGCGGCGGTGGCGGCCAGCGCGCGGGTGCGGTCGCCGGGCGCCGCGTCGTACGACGTGAGGGCGGCCGCCACCTCGACGTCGACCGCACCGTCGTCGCCCGCGAAGCCGGGATCGGGGATCTCTCGCACGCCTGGATCCTCCCAGCCCTCCCGGCCCGGCTCGTAGGCTGGGCCCCATGGACCCCGCCGGCACCCTCGACTCCACGACCTGGGCCGCCCTCGCGCTGACGCTGACGGTCCTCGGCGCGGTGCTGTCGTGGGTGGCCTGGCGCCGTCGCGGCGCGGCCGCGGGGCTGCGCGGGCTGGCCTGGACGCTGCTGCCGGTCGCCGCCTGGCTGACCGGGACGCTGCGGCTGGCCGTGGCGATCGTCGAGGACGTCACCCGGTGGGCCACCCGGCTCGTGCTCTCCCCCACCGTCTGGACCGGCATCGTCGTGGCCGGCGTCGCGGTGCTGCTCTTCGTGGTCTCGGGCGCGATGCGCTCGCGCGGCGTCGGGACCCGCGACCGCGGCGTCGGGACCCGCGACCGACGGGCCGTCGGAGCGACCGAGCCGGCGCCGACCACCGTGTACCCGCCGGCGGCGACGCCCGCGAGGGCCTCGAAGGCCTCGAAGGCCCCGAAGGCCCCGAGGCGTGGGACGGCCAGGCACGAGAGCGACCTCGACGACATGGACGACATCGAGGCGATCCTGAAGAAGCACGGCATCTGAGCGTGGCCCCGGCCGACGCGACCCGTGCGGCACGGGCCCGGCTGGGCCGACGGCTCGACCGGGCCCTCGACGGTCTCGACGACCCGCGCTCGCCGCTCGTGGTGGTCGACCTCGACGCCCTCGAGGCCAACGCCGACGACCTGGTGCACCGCGCCGACGGCACGCCGCTGCGGGTGGCCTCCAAGAGCGTCCGCGTGCCCGCGCTGCTCACTCGCGTGCTGGCCCGGCCGGGCTTCGCCGGGGTGATGGCCTACACGTTGCGCGAGGCGCTGTGGCTGGTGGGCGAGGGCGTCACCGACGACGTGCTGCTCGCCTACCCCACCGTCGACCGTGGCGCGCTGGCACGGCTGGTCGCCGACGAGCGCGCCCGGGCGTCGATCACGCTCGTGGTCGACGACCGCGCCCACCTCGACCTGCTGCGGGCCGCGGGTGCCGCCGCCGACCGGCCGGTGCGGGTGGCGCTCGACGTCGACGCGGCCTACCACCCGCCCCGGCTGGACCGGGTGCACCCGGTGCACCTGGGGCCGCGCCGCTCGCCGCTGCGCGAGGTCGCCGACGTGGTCGCGCTGGCCCACGAGGCGGTCGGGCGTGGGCTCACCGTCGTCGGGGCGATGACCTACGAGGGCCAGGTGGCGGGGCTTCCCGACGACGTGCCCGGTCAGCGGCTCCGCTCGGCCGTCGTACGCCGGGTCAAGCGGGTCTCGCTCGACCAGCTCGCCTCCCGCCGTGCCGCCCTCGCCGACGCGCTGCGGGAGGCCGTCGGCGGACCGCTCGAGCTGTGGAACGCCGGCGGCTCCGGCGACGTGGCGGAGGCGGCCGCCGACCCGGTCGTCACCGAGGTGGCCGCGGGCTCCGGGCTGCTGGTGCCGGGCCTGTTCGACCACTACCGGTCCTTCGAGCCCCGCCCGGCGGCGTTCTTCGCCGTCCCCGTCGTACGCCGCCCCGCCCCCGGGACCGTCACCGTGGCCGGCGGCGGCTTCGTCGCCAGCGGGGCCACCGGACGCGACCGCGCCCCCCTGCCCTGGGCACCCCCCGGGCTGGCGCTGAGCGCCGCCGAGGGCGCCGGCGAGGTGCAGACCCCGCTGACCGGTCCCGCGGCCGACGCGCTGCGGATCGGCGACCGGGTGTGGTTCCGGCACGCCAAGTCCGGGGAGCTGATGGAGCACACCGACGTCGTCCACCTGGTGCGCGGCGAGGTGGTCGAGGAGTCGGCGCCGTCCTACCGCGGGCTCGGGCTGGCCTGGTGACGGGTCCGGCGGGCGGTGCCGTGACGGGCGCCGCCGTCCCCCGGGTGCTGGTGGCGCTCGCCGAGCGCGACCCGACCCTGGGCCCCGGTCGGCTGCTGTGCGTCGACGGGCCCGCCGGGTCGGGCAAGACCACGCTGGCGACGGCGGTGGCGGCCGCGACGCCGGGAGCCGCGGTCGTGCACCTCGACGACCTGCTGGAGGGCTGGGACGGGCTGGCCCGCGTCGCCGACCACCTCGAGGCGCTGCTGCGCCCGATGGCCGACGGCGGGGCGGGCCGGCACCGGCGCTGGGACTGGCACGCCGACCGCTGGGGCGGGACGGTCGAGGTGCCCCCGTCGCCGCTGCTGGTCGTCGAGGGCGTCGGCAGCGGAGCCCCGCGCTGCGCGGACCTGACGACCCTGCTGGTGTGGGTCGAGGCGCCGCACGACCTGCGGCTGCGCCGTGGCCTGGACCGCGACGGCGACGCCTTCGCCCCGCACTGGGAGCGCTGGGCCCGCCAGGAGGCAACGCTGTTCGCGCGCGACCGCACCCGGGAGCGGGCCGACCTCCGGGTCGACGGGCGGGACGGCAGCGTGCCGGCCGACTCCCTAGGCTGGCCCGATGGCTGAGCGACGACCCCGCGGCGTGCGCGCCCTCCCCCACGCCCTGTCCCGCGGCCGCGAGCGGGTCACGGGCGTGCTCAAGCGCCGCTTCCCCACGGTCGCGGTCACCGGCATGACCGGCGTCGGCAAGACCGAGCTGGTCGACACCCTGACCGGCCACTCGGGGCCGCGCACGCCCGAGGCGCTGGCCGAGTCGGGGTCGGCGGTGATGGAGCACCGGGTGCGCCGCGGTCGTCGGCTCACCGGGTTCCGGTTCCGCGTCGTCCCGGGCGAGAACGCCGCGACCCGGCTCGGCGCCCTCGACGAGGTCTTCCACGACGAGCCGGTCGACGGGGTGCTGCACGTGGTGGCGCACGGTCACGCCACGGGGCGGCGTACGGCCGGGACCACCGGCGCGGCCACCGTGCACCGCGACGAGCAGCTCGCCCGCGAGCTGGAGGACTGGACCGTCACCGCGCACCGGATCGCGTCCATGGCCGTACGCCGCGACCGGCCGACCTGGCTGGTGGTCGTGGTGACCAAGGTCGACCTGTTCCACGACGACGTCGAGGAGGTCGTGCGGTCCTACTCGCCGGGCAGCGGCACCCCGTTCGGTGACCGGCTCGACGAGCTGCGGGCCCTGGCCGGCGCGGCCCGGCTCTCGATCGACGTGCTGCCGGTGTGCAGCCACCTCGAGAAGGGGTCACCGGTCTCGGCCAAGCAGCGCGACACCTACCTGCGCACCCTCGAGGCGCGGATGGCGCAGCTCTCCGGCCACGTCTGAGCCGCGGCGCCTCAGGGGCGTCGGTAGGTCGTCCAGCGCCGGCGTACCTCGAACCCGACGGCCTCGTAGACGCCCAGCGCCCCGGTGGGGTTCTGGCTGTCGACGTCGAGCCCGACCGTCGCCACGCCGTCCTCGCGGTGGCGGCGCAGCGCCGTGAGCAGCATCGCCGCGGCCAGCCCGCGGCGACGGTGGTCGGGCAGCGTGCCGACCTTGGCGACGTAGGTCTCCCGCCGCCCGGTGAGCTCGGCCACCGCGTCCCACTCGTTGGTCTGGAGGTACGCCGCGACCGCGCCGGACGCGTCGCGCACCAGAACGCTGAGGCCGGGGCGGTGCGACCGGCTGCCGCTGACCCACTGCGCCCACATCGGGGCGCTCCACGGTGACGAGCCGGGGTGGCCGACGAAGGCGACGTTGTGCGCCGCCCGCAGCTCCTCGGGGTCGACGCCCTCCCAGCTGGAGACGGTGTAGCCCTCGGGCAGCACCGGCTCGGCCGGTTCGGCGTCCAGCTCGGCGCGCATCAGGAACTCGTAGCGGTCGGGGACGAACCCCGAGGCGCCGACCAGCTCGGCGAACCCGGGCTGGTCCGAGGGCGCGGTCGCGCTCAGCACGGGCTCGAACGAGCCCCGCTCGGCGACGTGGTCCTCGGCCCGTCGGACCAACTGCGCGAAGAGACGACCGCCGATGCCCTGCCGCCGGTGGTCGGGGTGGACGCCGCCGTCGACCGAGACCAGCAGCTGGTAGCCCGTGGGCGCGCGGGGCAGCAGCCGCGACATCGCGACCAGCTCCCCGGCCCGCTCGACCAGCAGCCAGTCCTCGGGCCCGGTCATCGGGTTCGCGAGCTCCTCCAGGACGTCCTCGACCGAGTAGTGCTCCTCGGTCCGGTCCGCGGCCTCGAGCGCGACCAGCAGGCGCTGCACCGCGGGGGCGTCGTCGACGGTCATCGGCCGGGTCGTCAGGTCGTCCACCCGGCGACCCTACTCAGGCGGCGGGGGTGTGCTCGTCGACGCAGGCGCGGATCTCCCGCACCGCCCGGCGGGCGCGGTCGCCGTCGCTCCCCTGGACGCCGATCATCGAGACCGTCTCGCCGTCGGAGAGGTCGAGGGTGCCCCACGGGGCGCCCCGCCCGAGCTGGACGGCGAGGATCTGCGACCACTCGTAGCGCCGGGTGCGGTAGCCGTTGACCACGGTCAGCCCGACGTCGGTCGCGACGACCCGCGAGCGGATCAGCGCGTGGTAGCAGGCGAAGAGCATCAGCCCGAGGATCACCAGCGTGATCCGCTGGAGCACCGAGAAGGTGGCCCGGACCTCCTCGCCCAACGCGAACCAGGTCACCGCCAGCACGACGAGCAGCAGCCCGCCGAAGACGTAGACCGCCACCCGGGCGCCGAGCGGGCGCCAGGTGTGCGGGAGGGCGGGGGCCCTAGAGCCGGCAGGCATGGATGTCGGTCAGCAGGATCGCCCGGGCCCCGATGGCCCAGAGCTCGTCCATCAGCAGCTGCGCCCCGTCGCGCGGCACCATGGCCCGCACGGCGACCCAGTCCTCGCGGTGGAGCGGCGAGATCGTCGGCCCCTCCAGCCCGGGGGTGAGCGCGACCGCGTCCTGCAGGTGCTCGCGGTCGATGTCGTAGTCCATCATCACGTAGCCGCGGGCCACCAGGACGCCGTCGAGGCGACGCGTGAACACCTCGAAGCCGGCCGGCAGCGACGGCTTGCCGGCCTGGGTGATCATCACCGCCTCGGACTCCAGGATCACCTCGCCGAAGACCTCGAGCCCGGCGGCACGCAGCGTGCTCCCGGTCTCCACGACGTCGGCGATGACGTCGGCGACGCCGAGCTGGATGCTGGTCTCGACGGCCCCGTCGAGGCGGATCACCTCGGCCTCGAGCCCGTGGGCCTCGAGGTGGCGGCGTACCACCCCGACGTAGGACGTGGCGATGCGCTTCCCGCCGAGGTCCTGCACCGAGGTCAGCGTGCCCGGACGGGCGGCGAACCGGAAGCGGGAGCGGCCGAACCCGAGCTCGCGCACCTCGTCGGCGTCGGCCCCCGAGTCGAGCAGGAGGTCGCGGCCGGTGATGCCGACGTCGAGGGTGCCCTCGCCGACGTAGAGCGCGATGTCGCGCGGCCGGAGGTAGAAGAACTCGACGTTGTTCTCGGCGTCCAGGACGGTCAGCTGCTTGGTGTCGCTGCGCTGGCGGTAGCCCGCCTCGCGCAGCATCTCGGTCGCCGACTGCGACAGCGAGCCCTTGTTGGGGATGGCGATCCGCAGCGGCGGCGTGCCGTTCGTGGGGGCGCTCACAGGTGGGCGTAGACGTCGTCGAGGGTGAGCCCGCTCGCGAGCATCAGCACCTGGGCGTGGTAGAGCAGCTGGCTCAGCTCCTCGGCGGTCCGCTCGGGGCCCTCGTGCTCGGCCGCCATCCACGACTCCGCCGCCTCCTCCACCAGCTTCTTGCCGATGGTGTGGACCCCGGCGTCGAGGGCGGCGACGGTGCCGGACCCCTCGGGTCGCTGGGCTGCCTTGTCACTGAGCTCGGTCCAGAGCTCCTCGAACGTCTTCATCACGCTCCAGCCTACGAGGTCGCGGCGCGGCCCCCCTCCCCGCCTCGTCGACCGGCGACCCGGGGCGGCGGCTCAGCGCTGCCGACGAGCGAGCCGGTCGTCCATCTCCTGGGCGAAGACCGGGTCCTGCGCCCGGGCCGTGGCGACGCCGCGGTCCACGTCCTTCACGATCTCGGCGCGGACCTGGACCGCGCTCCAGTGGGTGTCCTGACCGGTCATGACGCGGTGCCAGTCCGTCTGCCGCGCGTCGAGGCGACGCCGCAGCTCGGCCCGGGCCTTGCCGTTCTCCCCGTCGCGGTCGGCGCGGGCCGCCTCCTCCTCGGCCTCCTTGTTCTCGCGCCGCACCTGGTCGCGCAGCTGGGCGAGCTGCTCCCGCTCCGCGGCGGCACGCGTGCGCAGCTGCTCGACCTGCTCGCGCGAGTCGGCCACGAGCGCGCGCAGCCGCTCCAGCTCCTGACGGCTCGTCTCCCTGCTGCTCATCCGGCACCTGCTTCCGCGACCTCGTCGACCTGCTGGGCGTTGCTGTACTCGGTGGCGCCGGCGGCGAAGCTGAAGGAGAGGTGGAGCGCCTTGAGCATCGAGGACAGCAGCGCCGCGGCCCGCAGCAGGTTCGGGATCAGCTTCTGCAGGTCCTGCACGTAGTCGATGGCCTTCATCAGCAGGGTGGCCACGCGGCGGATGGTGGCCCCGCCGGTCACGACCTCCTTGAGCAGCTTGGTGACCCCGAAGGAGAGGACGATCTCGTCGACCAGGCTGAGCGTCTCCGCGATCAGCTCGCAGGTGACCCGGGTCGCCTCGAGCATGCTCTGCAGCTGCTGCGCCATCAGGACGCACGCCTCGCCCTGGACCCCGTGCGCCTCCGCGACGGCGGCCAGGTTGGCGCAGCAGGCCTCCGCGGCGTCACCCGTCCAGCCCCCGGGGATCTGCTGCACCATCTGCTCGTAGTTGGCCGCGATGTCCTCCAGTGCCCGCCCGGTGGTGGCCCACGAGGCCGCCATCGAGTCGACCGTGCCGAAGCCGCCGGCGATGGGGTCGAAGATCGACCCGATCAGGTCGAAGCCGACCTTGCGCGCCACCCAGTCGATGGCCCCGATGACGATGCCGCACTTGTCGCGGAGCGACTCGATCAGCTCACCCTCGGCGCCGCTCATCTCGGCGGCGTACAGGTCGGGCGAACGGTGGGTCAGGGTGATGGTCACGACGCGTTCTCCTCGAGGAAGTCGCCGATGTCGTCGCGGGTGTCCTGGGCCTCGCCGAGGTCGTTGCCGGACTCGACGACGTTGAGGCCCTGGTCCACGACGTCGAGGGGGGAGAGCGGGCTCCCGTTGTCGGGGATGCCGGGCAGACCTGTGGAGGGGTCGCGCGGGAGCGGGATGCCGTCGCCGTCCAGCAGCCCGGTGCCGAAGACGCCCGAGACCCCCGAGCTGGTCGCACCGTACGGCGCCGGCATGGTCGGTGTGTCCCCGCCGCCGAGGTCCTGGGTGGCCGGCCCGACCTGGGCCCCGAGGGTGTGGAGCGAGCCGTGCACCCGCGAGTCCACCGTGGAGTAGTCGCCGCGCGTCGCGGCCATCGCCTGCGCCCGGGCGGTGGCGGCCTCCACGGAGTCGTCGAGGCTCTGCCTCATCGTCGCCAGCGCCTCGCCGTAGGACCCGGCGAAGAGCGACAGGAAGCCGCTGAAGGCATCCAGGTGGCTGCAGTTGCCGTCGACGAACGAGCCGATGCTCCCCAGCTCCTGCGCCTGCAGGTCGATCGCGTTCTGGACGTTCGCCAGTCCGGCGTCGTCCACGTCGAAGTGGTCCCCCACCAAGTCCCCCCGTGTCGTGAGCCGCTGCGGCTCAGCCGTTGACCGCGCCGTTGACCCAGAACGGTCCCGCGAAGCCGACGAGCGTGCAGACCAGCGCCAGGCTGATCAGGCCCCAGCCCCCCGTGCGCTGCTCCCCGCCACGCAGCACGTGGTTCACGCGCTGGAGCCGCTTGCGGAAGCCGAGCGTGAACAGCACCGCCCCGACCACGGTCAGCGGCACGCCCCAGCCCATCTCGCCCCAGGCGTCACCCAGGCTGAGCAGGTAGATCTGGAACGGCACGAAGCCGTAGAACAGGACGAAGAACGGGGCCACCCGGATGAGCAGCTGCCACCGCTCGGCCCGGGCGGCCGCGACCGCACCGGCCCGTCGCCTCTCGGCTGCGTCGTCGCCGTCCGCTCCGCGGGTCGGTCCGACCTCCGCCTGCGTTCCCTCGGTCATGCGACCAGGGTAGGAGAACCGCACCCCTCGGGTGCCCGTTTCCGCCTTGGCGGCGGGTTCCCGTCAGCCGGCCAGGGAGCGCAGCGTGCGGGCGGTGTGCAGCGCAGCAGCGGTGGCCTCGTAGCCCTTGTCCTCGGCGCTGCCCTCCAGGCCCGCGCGGTCGAGGGCCTGCTGCTCGGTGTCGCAGGTCAGCAGGCCGAAGCCGACGGGGACACCGGTGTCCAGCGCCACGCGGTTGAGCCCGTCGGTCGCGGCGGTGCAGACGAAGTCGAAGTGGGGGGTGCCGCCACGGATCACCACGCCGAGGGCGACCACCGCGTCGTAGCCTCCCGCCGCCAGCGCCTGGGCGACCACCGGGAGCTCGAAGGAGCCGGGCACGTGCACGAGGCGGTAGTCGGTGACGGCGTAGGCCACCAGGGCACGCTCCGCCCCGGCGACGAGCCCGCCCATGACCTGGTCGTGCCAGCTGCTCGCCACCACTGCGACGCGGAGGTCGCTGCAGTCGACGGGCTGGTCGGTGGGGCTGCCGTGTCCGCTCACAGGTGCGCTCCTTCGTCGGTGGGGGTGGGGCCGAGGTCGAGGCCGTCGAGCTGGTGGCCCATCCGGTCGCGCTTGGTCATCAGGTAGGCCAGGTTGTGGTCGTTGGGGTGGGGCGTGAGCGCCACCCGCTCGGCGACGTGCACGCCGTACGACTCCAGGCCCGAGGTCTTGTCCGGGTTGTTGGTCAGCAGCCGCACCTCGCTGACCCCGAGGTCGCGCAGGATCTGGGTCGCCGCGCCGTAGTGGCGGGCGTCGGCCGGCAGCCCGAGGTCGAGGTTGGCGTCGACGGTGTCCCGGCCGCCATCCTGCAGCTGGTAGGCCTGCAGCTTGGCCAGCAGGCCGATCCCCCGTCCCTCGTGGCCGCGGAGGTAGACGACCACGCCCCGGCCCTCGGCGACGATCTTGTCCATCGCCTCGGCCAGCTGCGGACCGCAGTCGCAGCGCTCGGAGCCGAAGACGTCGCCGGTCAGGCACTCGCTGTGCACGCGGGTCAGCACCGGCCCGTCCCCCAGGGACGCGGGGTCGCCGTGCACCAGCGCGACGTGCTCGCTCCCGTCGACGGTGATCCGGTAGCCGTAGGCGGTGAAGTCGCCGTGGCTGGTGGGCAGCCGGGTGACCGCCTCGCGGACCACGTGCGTCTCCGTGCGACGCCGGTGGTGGACCATCTGCTCGATCGAGATCATCTTCAGGCCGTGCTCGTCGCAGAACTCGCGGATCTCGGGGGCGCGCTTCATGGTGCCGTCGTCGTTGACGATCTCGACCAGCACGCCGGCCGGCGTCAGGCCGGCCATCCGCGCGAGGTCGACCGCGGCCTCGGTGTGACCGCGGCGGTTCAGCACCCCGCCCTCGCGGTAGCGCAGCGGGAACACGTGGCCCGGGCGGGTCAGCTCCCACGGCTCGGTCGCGGAGTCGGCCAGCACCCGCGCGGTGTGCGCCCGGTCGGCGGCCGAGATGCCGGTCGAGACGCCGTCGCGGGCGTCCACGCTGATCGTGTACGCCGTGCGCAGCTTGTCCTTGTTGTGCGGCGTCATCAGCGGGATCTCGAGCCGGTCGAGCATCTCGGCCGGCATCGGCACGCAGATCACCCCGCTGGAGTGACGGATGGTGAAGGCCATCAGCTCGGGCGTCGCCTTGGACGCGGCGAAGATGATGTCGCCCTCGTTCTCGCGGTCCTCGTCGTCGACGACCACGACCGCCTTGCCCGCGGCGATGTCGGCGATCGCCTCCTCGATGCTGTCGAGCCTGATCTTGTTGCCCACAGGCGTGTCGCTCACTGCTTCACCATCTTCTCGACGTACTTCGCGATCACGTCCACCTCGAGGTTGACGGTCTCGCCGGGCTGCCGCGCACCGAGGGTGGTGCGGGCGAGGGTCTCGGGGATCAGGCTCACGGTGAAGGACTCCGCGCGGACCTCGACCACGGTCAACGAGATGCCGTCGACGGTGATGGAGCCCTTGGGCACGAGGTAGCGCTCGAGGTCGGCGGGGAGCGAGACCTCCACGACCTCCCAGTGCTCGCTCGGAGTGCGGGACACGATCGTCCCGGTGCCGTCCACGTGGCCCTGCACGATGTGGCCGCCGAGCCGCGTGGCCGGGGTGACCGCGCGCTCCAGGTTGACGCGGGCACCCGGCTCGAGGGCCCCGAGCGAGGTCTTGTCCAGGGTCTCGCGCATCACGTCGGCGGTGAACGCGCCGTCCTGGTTGCTCACCACCGTCAGGCAGCAGCCGTTGACCGAGATGGAGTCCCCCAGCCCCGCGTCGTCGGTGACGACGGGTCCGTGGACGGTCAGGCGCACGGCGTCGCCCTGGTCCTCCAGGGCGACGACGGAGCCGAGCTCCTCGACGATGCCGGTGAACATCTAGTCCCTCTTCTCGGTAGGTCCGCCGCGGTGGGCGGGAGTCAGGGTGAGCCGTACGTCGGTCTGCTCGCCCGAGCCGAGGACGGTCACGTCCTCGACCCGCAGGTGCAACGCATCGCCGATCGTGGTGATGCCCAGGTCGCCCACCGCGCTGCGGCCGGCCCCCAGGAAGGTCGGCGCGACGTAGGCCACCACCTCGTCGACCAGCCCCGCGGCGAGGAACGCCGCCGCCAGGGTCGGACCGCCCTCGAGGAAGACGTGACGCCGGTCGCGGGCGTGGAGCTCCGCCAGCGCCTCCCGGGGGTCACGGGTGCGCAGCAGCACCGTCTCGGCCGCGCCGTCGAGCACCGTCGCACCCGCAGCGACGTCGCGCAGGCCCATGACGGCGCGCAGCGGCTGGTGGGCCAGCGCCTCGTCGTACTCGTCGCGGACGGTCAGCCGCGGGTCGTCCACCTCGATGGTTCCCGTCCCGACGAGCACCACGTCGCAGCGCGACCGCAGCCGGTGGGTGTCCACGCGCGACGCCCTCGAGGTGATCCATCGCGAGGTGCCGTCGGCCGCGGCGCTCCGGCCGTCGAGCGTGGTGGCGAGCTTCCAGGTGACGAACGGCCGGCGGTGCTCCAGCGCGAAGGTCCACGCCCGGTTGACCGCCCGCGCCTCGCGTTCCAGCAGCCCGAGGTCGACCTCGATCCCCGCGTCGCGCAGCCGGCGCTCCCCGCCCGCCGCGACCGGGTTCGGGTCGGGCTGGGCGAACACGACCCGGCACACCCCGGCCGCGATCAGCGCCTCGGTGCACGGGCCGGTACGGCCGGTGTGGTTGCACGGCTCCAGGGTCACGACCGCGGTCGTCCCGGCCGCGGCGGCGCCGGCCTCGGTCAGCGCCGCGGCCTCGGCGTGCGGGGTGCCCGCACCACGGTGGTGGCCCTCGGCCACGACCTGACCCTCGTCGTCGAGGAGCACGCACCCGACGCGTGGGTTGGGCCCGAGCGGCACGCCCGGCGACTGCGCGAGGTCGAGCGCACGGCGCATCGCGCGCTGCTCGGCGCCGGCCTGCTGCTCGGATCTCACGACGGGGGTCCTCCGGGGTCGTGCCCGCGGCCGTGGGGAATCCCGGCACCGCACCCCGACGGGGCGGCGCCGCGTGCTGCTTCTCATCCGGACTGTGACCGTCGGTCCAGGAGTTCCACCTGGTCAACCGGCCGCTGGAGACGACCGGGTCGCGGACTTTCACCGCCGGTGCGGATTTCCACCGCCCCCAGAGCACGCGAGCTGGTATCGCTCGACCGCAAGCCTGCCACAGGCCGTGCCGCGGTTCGTCGTGAGCCTCACCACCCCGCTCACCGGCCGACCCTCCAAGGGGTCCGTTCCGTTGTCGGAACGACCGTTCCGACAAGGATGCTTGCTGGAACGATCGTCCCACCAACGCAATCGACGGCCGGCGAGCTCCCGTCCTGGGTCGCTGCGCCGGCGTCCAGGTGCCGCGGAGAGCTGTCGGTGGTGCGCGGCATCATCGAGCCCGTGCCACACCTCATCGACGGCGACGAACGCGCCGCCGTGCTCGCCGCCGCGTGCGACCGGATCCTGGAGCAGCAGGGCCCGGCCGGGCTCACCGTGCGGGCGATCTCGCGGGCCAGCGGCATCAGCACGTCGTCGATCACGCACCACCTGCAGGACCGAGAGCGACTGGTCCGCGTCTGCGCCCACGTCTCGGCCACGGCACGCACGACGGTGCTGACGGCTGCGGTCATCGAGCACGGTCCGCTGGGCGTGCTGCCTCGCGACCACCACGACCTCCCGGCCACCCGCACCTGGCTGGGCTGGCTGGAGGTGGGACGGACCGATCCCTCCGTCGGTCGGTGGTTGCAGGGTCCGCGGCGGCAGCAGCTGGCCGTGCTCGCGCGGTCGCTCGACCACCGGGTTCCGCCCAGCTCGCTGGTCGGGCTGGAGGCCCTCGTCGAGGGGCTGCGGGTCTCGCTGTGCCTGCCCGGCAGCACGCTCGACGTGGACGCGGCGCAGGCGTGCCTCGCCGATCGTCTCCTCGAGCTGACCGGCTCCGTCGTCGAGCCGGGGCGGCCGTGGGTGGCCCGGGAGGACTGGGCGTTCCCCTACGTGCCCGGGGAGCGACGGGTGTCGCCGTACTTCGTGGACTCCTAGGCTCAGCCCCATGCGATTCGGGCTGACGATCCTGCCGGACCTCCCGTGGGCGGAGGCAGCGCCGCGGTGGCGGGCCGCCGAGGAGCTGGGGTTCGACCACGCCTGGACCTACGACCACCTGGTGTGGGGCGGGCTGCCGGAGTCGCCGTGGTTCGGGACCACCCCCACGCTGACGGCCGCCGCACTGGTGACCAGCCGGATCGGGCTGGGGACGTTCGTGGCCTCGCCCAACTTCCGGCACCCCGTCGCGCTGCACCGCGACGTGCAGTCGCTGGACGACGTCTCGGGGGGTCGCTTCCTGCTGGGCGTCGGCACCGGGGGCGACCTGGACTCGCGGATCCTGGGCGCCGAGGACCTGAGCGTGCGGGAGCGCGTCGACCGGTTCCAGGAGTTCACCGACCTGCTGGTGCGGCTGCGCAGCGAGGACCACGTCGACGCCGACGGCCGCTGGTTCAGCGCGCGCGACGCGCGCACGTTGCCGCCGCTGCGTCACGTGCCGCTCCTGGTGGCCGCCAACGGACCCCGGTCGCTGCGGTACGCCGCGCGCACCGGCGACGGCTGGATCACCACCGGAGGTCGGGCCCAGACGCTGGACGAGTGGTTCGACGGCCTGGCCGCGGCCCGTGCGACGCTCGAGGCCGAGCTCGAGCGGGTGGGGCGGGACCCGCGCCACGGGGCGGCGTACCCGCGCTACCTCAACCTGGACTCCTCGCCCCGGTTCTCGCTGGAGAGCGCGGAGCTGTTCGAGGAGATGACCGGTCGCGCGGCGGAGCTCGGGTTCACCGACGTGATCACGCACTGGCCGCGGGCGCAGGCGCCGTACGCAGGCCGGGAGGCCACCCTGGAGCAGGTGGCCTCCCGGCTCGCCGGACTGCGGTGACTCCCTAGCGCACCGCCTGCGCCGCGGCGACGACGTCGACCAGGCCGTAGCCCTTGTCGACGCTGGTCGTGCCGAGCGCACCGTTCTCGTAGGCGGCGCCGTCGGCGTACTTGTACGCCGTGGTCTTGAGCGCCTCCTCGACCTGGGCCGGGGTCGCCTGCGGGTTGGCCTGGAACAGCTGGGCCACGATGCCGGCGACGTGCGGGGCGGCCATGGAGGTGCCGCTGATCGTGTTGAAGGTGCCGATGTCGGTCAGGCCGGGACCGTTCCCGGGGTCGAACCCGGTCGAGCAGATCGGCAGGTAGGGGCGGCAGGAGGAGGTGATGTTCTCACCGGGCGCCGAGATGTCGGGGTAGGTCGCCTGGTCACCGGTGCGGCCGCGCGAGGAGTACTCCGAGACCGTGCCGTCGCGGGTGCCGTTGTCGAGGT
Source organism: Nocardioides aurantiacus (assembly GCF_003752505.1). Lineage (NCBI taxonomy): Bacteria > Bacillati > Actinomycetota > Actinomycetes > Propionibacteriales > Nocardioidaceae > Nocardioides > Nocardioides aurantiacus. The sequence continues at coordinate 2,161,530 of NZ_RKHO01000001.1, forward strand.
CGAAGTACGACGCGACCGAGAGCACGCCGGGGGTCGGGTCCTGGCCGGGCGGGTTGGAGAGGTTCTCCGAGCCGTCGCCGCCGTCGTTGCCGTTGGCCCAGACGGTGAGGACACCTTCGGCCGCGAGCGCGCGCTGCAGCTTGACCGTGGCCGACTGCGGGTCGAAGGTGCCGCCGCCGGTCGGGCCGTAGGAGTTGTTGGTGACCTTGATCGGCGGGCAGGTCGCGGCGGGGACGCCGGCGCCGCAGGGCGCCTCGTGGTTCTCCAGCACCCAGTTCAGCGCCGCGTCGGCACCGAGGATGACCAGGGCGGCACCGGTCGAGATCGAGACCAGCTTGGCGTCCTTGGCCGCGCCCTGGAGCTTCTCGCCCGAGCTGAGCGTGGTGGGACGCCCGGCCACGATGCCGTTGACGTGGGTGCCGTGACCGCCGACCGAGAGGGTGTCGGTGTCGACGAAGCCGGGCACGCGCTGCACGGTGCACAGCGACTCGGTGGGGTCGCACAGCGTCTTGAGGTTGGCCACGACGGCGCTGGAGCCGTCGGCCTCCTCGAAGTACGGGTGGGTCGGGTCGACGCCGGAGTCGATGACCCCGACCGAGACGCCCTTGCCGGTCAGCGGGCTGCCGTCGGCGCCGGTCTGGGTCTGCTGCGCCTCGATGCCGCGGGTGGCGGTGTGGGAGGTCTCGTCGAAGAACCGGATCGGCTGCTCGCCGGCCTCGACGTACTCCACGCCGGGCCGGCTGCGGACGTCCTCGATCTGGGCCTTGGTGCCGCGGGCGGCGACGACGCCGATCTTGTCGAACGAGCCGACGCGGCTCAGGCCGGCGTCGGCGACCGCGGACCGCGCGGCGGCGAGCTCGGTGCCGTGCACGAGCACGGTGCTCGCGCCGGTCAGGCTCGGCAGCGTCGTCGCGAGGTACGGCGAGACGTCGGCCGACGACGCGGGGTCGGCCGCCGAGGCTGCGGTGGGGGCGGACAGGCCGAACGCGAGCACCGCTGCTGCAGCGCCGGCGAGAGTCGTGGTGGAGCGACGACGCACGGTTTCTCCCTCGGGTCGGCCACCGTCGAGCACGATCCCCGAACGGTCGGAGGCCCGGGTGGCTTACTCCCCCAACGAGGCAGCGTGCGCCAGGTCACGCAGCTCGCGCACCACCGCGTCGGGGTCCTCGGCGGAGTAGACGGCCGACCCCGCCACGAAGACGTCCGCCCCGGCCTCCGCGGCGCGCTCCACGGTCTCGGCCGACACGCCGCCGTCGACCTGCAGCCACAGCTCCAGCCCCGCGGCCGAGACCAGCTCGCGGGCGCGGCGGATCTTCGGCAGCACGAGGTCGAGGAACTTCTGGCCGCCGAAGCCCGGCTCGACGGTCATCAGCAGCAGCATGTCGAGCTCGCCGAGCATCCCCTCGGCCGCCTCCAGCGGCGTGGCGGGCTTCAGCGCCATCGAGGCCCGGGCCCCCTGGGCGCGCAGCTCGCGGGCCAGCCGCACCGGGGCCGCGGCCGCCTCGAGGTGGAAGGTCACCGAGCCGACGCCGGCCTCGGCGTACGCCGGCGCCCAGCGGTCGGGGTCCTCGATCATCAGGTGCACGTCGATCGGCAGCGTGCTGTGCTGCGCCAGCGCCTCGACGACCGGCAGCCCCAGGGTGAGGTTGGGCACGAAGTGGTTGTCCATCACGTCGACGTGCACCCAGTCGGCGCTCGGGATGCGTGCCACCTCGTCGGCGAGTCGGGACAGGTCGGCGTTCAGGACGCTGGGGGTGATCTGGATGCCCATGGTGACGCCGATCCTAGGCTGGCGGGGTGACCTCCACCCTCGACCGCACGCCTCCGGTCCGTCCGGCGTCCCAGGCGCCCACCGCAGGACCACCCCAGCTCGGCATCGCGCTCGCCGGCCTCGTGGGCGCGCTCGCCCTGGGCACGCTGGTCTGGCAGCGCTCGGGCCAGGTGCCCGCCGTGCTCTTCGGGATCGGCGCCGCGCTCGGGTTCGTGCTGTTCCACAGCCGCTTCGGCTTCACCTCGGCCTGGCGGCAGCTGGTCTCGGTGCGCCAGGGCGCCGGCCTGCGCGCCCACATGCTGATGATCGCGGTCGCGGCGACGCTGTTCGCCCCGATCCTGGCCAACGGCGTCGCCTGGAACGACGTCCCGGCCGCCCCGTCGCTGGCCCCGCTGGGCTTCGGCGTCGTGGTCGGCGCATTCCTGTTCGGCGTCGGCATGCAGCTCGGCGGCTCCTGCGCCTCGGGCACGCTGTTCGCCGTGGGCAGCGGCCAGACCGCGATCCTGATCACGCTGGGCGGCTTCGTCGCCGGCTCCACCCTCGGGGCGCTGCACTCCCCCTTCTGGACCGACGACCTGCCCAGCCACCCGCCCGTCTCGCTCACCACGGTGCAGCCGTTCGGCCACCTCGGCGCCTGGGTCCTCACCATGGCGGTCGTCGGCGCGATCGTCGGGCTGACCTACGCCCTGGCCCGCGGCCGGGGTGGCCGGGGGGCTCGGCCGGTGCCCCCGGTCGACCGCGCCCCCGTCGCCCGCGGCGCGGCCCGGGCCGTGCGCGGCTCGTGGCCGTTGTGGGTGGGCGCGCTGCTGCTGGCCGGGCTCAACGCACTGACCCTGTGGGTGTCCGGGGGCGCGTGGGGCGTGACCTTCGCCTTCAGCCTCTGGGGCTCCAAGCTGCTCGACGCCCTCGGGGTCGACGTGATGTCGTGGACGTTCTGGCAGGACCCCGCCAACGCCGCGAAGTACCAGGCCGGCTTCCTGGCCGAGAAGACCTCGGTGATGGACCTCGGCATCATCCTCGGCGCCCTCGTCGCCTCGGCGCTGGCCGGCGCCTTCGTGGTGCACCGTCGCATCCCCGGTCGGCTCGCGCTCGGCGCGGTCGTCGGCGGGATCATGATGGGGTACGGCGCGCGGATCGCCTTCGGCTGCAACATCGGCGCCTACTTCGGCGGCATCGCGTCCTTCAGCCTGCACGGCTGGCTCTGGGGTGCGATGGCGCTGCTCGGCACCGTGGCCGGGCTGCGGCTGCGCCCGCTGCTGGGGATGAGCAACCCCCGGCCGACCGACTCGGTCTGCTAGCGGGTCAGGTCGGCTGGTCGGGCTCCCGTCGCCGCAGCACCGCGAGGAACATCGCGTCGGTGCCGTGGCGGTGGGGCCAGAGCTGGACCGCGCCGGGCAGGTGGGCGCTGGCGGCGTCGGAGACCTCGGGCAGCAGCGGCGCCGCCTCCTCCAGGCGTACGTCGGACCGGTCGGCCAGCACCTCGGAGACGACCCCGGCCGTCTCCTGCACCACCGGCGAGCAGGTGGCGTAGACGACCACCCCGCCCGGCCGCACCGAGTCGAGCGCCGCGTCGAGCAGCGCCCGCTGCAGCGGCACCAGCGCGTCGAGGTCGGAGGGTTGCCGGCGCCACCGGCTCTCCGGGCGGCGGCGCAGCGCCCCGAGCCCGGAGCAGGGCGCGTCGACGAGCACCCGGTCGAAGGACCCCTCGGCCCACGCGGGCCGGGTGCCGTCGCCGACGACCACGTCGCCGGTCGTGGCCCGCAACGCCTGCCGCACCAGGAGGGCGCGGTGCGGGAGCCGCTCGTGGGCCAGCAGGCGCGCGCCGCGCCGGTCGGCCAGCGCGGCCAGCAGCGCGGCCTTGCCGCCGGGGCCGGCGCAGAGGTCGAGCCAGCGCTCGTCGCGGCCCGCGACCTCGGCCCGGGCCAGCGCGAGTCCGACGAGCTGCGACCCAGCGTCCTGCACGCCGGCACGCCCGTCGCGCACGGCCGGCACCTCGCCGGGGTCGCCGCCGTCCATCGCGACGGCCAGCGGCGAGGTCGCGAGCGGGGTGCCGCCCGCCACCGTCCCGAGCAGCTCCTCGACGGAGGCGAGACCAGGACGCGCCACCAGCGTCACCGCCGGGCGCTCGTTGTCGGCGGTGAGCAGCGCCTCGAGCTCCTCGGGCCGGCCCAGCGCCCGCGCCAGCTCGACGACGATCCAGGAGGGGTGCGAGGTGCGGACGTCCAGCGGGGCGTCGAGCTCGTCGAGCCAGGCCTCCAGGGAGCGGGTCGAGAGCCGCCGCAGCACCGCGTTGGTGAAGCCGGCCGGCTTGTGTCCCACCCGGGTGCGGACCAGCTCGACGGTGGAGGCCACGGCCGCGTGGTCGGGCACCCGCATCGCCAGCAGCTGGTGGGCGCCCAGGCGCAGCGCGTCGCGCACCGCGGGGTCGGGCGGCCTCCCCGTCAGGTGGTCCAGCAGCGCGTCGTACGTCCCCTGGCCGCGGAGCGTGCCACCGACCAGCTCGGTCGTGAACGCCGCGTCGCGGCCGGTGATCGCACGCTCGCGCAGCAGCCGGGGCAGCACCAGGTTGGCGTAGGCGTCGTCCTCGCGGACCGCCACCAGCACGTCGTACGCCGCGAGCCGGGGTGCGTCGACCTTGGCCCGGGGGCTGCTCCGCGTCACGCGTCGTGCTCGCGGACGAGCCGGGGCGGCGCCGCAGTGCGCCACGCGTCGGTGAGCAGCTCGGCCAGCTCGTCCCGGGTGACCTCGCCGATCCGGGACAGCCGCACCAGCACCGAGGTGCTGCTCCGGAAGTGGTCGATGTCGAAGAACGGCCCGTCGTCCTCGACCAGCGCGGCCTTGGCGCCGGCGTCGGGGGTGCGCAGCACGAGCAGGTCGTCCCACTCCTCGCCGGTGTCGGGGTCGGTGGCGGTGGCGTGCGGGCGGCGGTAGAGCACGAAGCCGCGGCCCCGGTCGTCCTCGCGACGCGTGGCGTGGGACTGCACCAGCCAGGTCGGGACGTCGCCCCACGAGGTGCCGAACCAGGTGCCGGGCAGCGCCTCGCAGATCTCGTCGACGTCCTCGGGACGGGCCGCGCGGCTCACGCGACCGGCCCCCCGAGCCGGGTGCCGGGCTCGAGGCGTACGCCGCGGGCCCAGTCGGCCGCGTCCATCTCCTGCTTGCCGAACGGCCGGACCCGCCCCAAGCGGACCGGGCCTGTGCCGGTGCCGACGAGGACGTCGCGCTTGCCGACCTCGAGCACGCCCGGCTCCAGGCCGGGCCGCCCACCGGTCTCCCCACCGGGCGGGCCGACGGGACGGACGGGTCCGAGCTTGAGCCGCTCGCCCGCCACCGTCGTCCAGGCTCCCGGGAACGGCGTGCAGGCGCGCACGCGGCGGTCGACGGCCACCGCGGGCTCGGCCCACACCACCTCGGCGTCCGCGGGGGTGATCTTGGGCGCCAGGCTGACGCCGTCGGCGGGCTGCTCGCGCTCCTCCAGCGTGCCGTCCTCGATGCCGTCGAGGGTCTGCACCAGCAGGCCGCTGCCGCCCTCGGCGAGCCGGTCGAGCAGCGCGCCGGCGGTGTCGTCGGGACGGACGGTCTGCGTCATCAGGCCGTACGTCGGCCCGGCGTCCAGCGCCGGGACGATCCGGAACGTGGTCGCCCCGGTCACCTCGTCGCCGGCCCAGATCGCGTGCTGCACGGGAGCGGCCCCCCGCCACGAGGGCAGCACCGAGAAGTGCAGGTTGACCCAGCCGTGGGGCGGGATCTCGAGCGCGGAGGCGGGCAGCAGCGCGCCGTACGCCACCACGGGGCAGCAGTCGGGGGCCAGCGCCCGCAGCTCGGCCTGGAAGTCGGGCTCACGCGGGTGCGCGGGCTTGAGCACGGGGACGCCGAGCTCCTCGGCCCGCCGCCCGACGGGCGAGGCGACCAGCCGGCGGCCGCGACCGGCGGGGGCGTCGGGACGGGTGACCACGCCGACCAGCTCGTGGCGGCTGGCGGCCACCGCCTCCAGCGCCGGGAGGGCGACCACGGGGGTGCCGGCGAAGACGACGCGCACCTAGATGCCCAGACCGTTCGTGGCGTGGGGCGAGAGCCTGACCTGCGGGCGGTCCTCACCGAACCACTCGGCCTCGCGGATCCAGCGCATCGCCTCCCGGCGGGCCTCGCGGTCGAGCCGGTCGACGAAGAGGATCCCGTCGAGGTGGTCGGTCTCGTGCTGGATCGCCCGGGCCAGCTTGGCGGTGCCCTCGACCAGCAGCGGCTCGCCGTGGAGGTCGAAGCCGTGGGCCACGACCTGGGCGGCACGACGGCAGTCGATCGAGAAGCCGGGGATCGACAGGCAGCCCTCCTCGCCGTCCTGGGTGTCCTCGGACAGCGTCAGCCGCGGGTTGACCAGGTGGCCCAGCTCGCCGTCGACGTGCCAGGTGAAGACCCGCAGGCCGACCCCGATCTGCGGTGCGGCGAGCCCCGCGCCGGGCGCGTCGAGCATCGTCGCGGTCAGGTCGTCGACCAGGGTGCGCAGCTCCTTGTCGAAGTCGACGACCTCGGTGGCCGGGGTGCGCAGCACCGGGTCGCCGAACAGGCGGATGGGCCGGACGGGCACGAGCGGTCTCCTCGCAGGGGACGGTGACGACGGACCCCCCGAGTCTAGGGACCCCCGGACCCGGTTGACGCGGGGCGCGGGTGCGGGCACGGTGCCCGCCATGGGGTCCGGGGCGAGCCGCGGTCTGGAGCGGCGGCTGCTGGCGTGGCAGGCGCTCGACGAGGCGATGCCGGTCTTCCCCGTCTACGCGCTCCTCTTCGCCGACGCCGGGCTCTCGGTGGGCCAGATCTCGGTGCTGCTGGCGCTGTGGTCGGTGGTGGGGATCGTCCTGGAGGTCCCGTCGGGCGCCTGGGCCGACACCGTGTCCCGGCGGGGGCTGCTGGCCCTCGGCGCGGTGGTGTACGCCGCGGCGTTCGCGACGTGGGTGCTCCTCCCGACCTTCACCGGCTTCGCGGCGGGCTTCGCGCTCTGGGGGCTCTCGGGAGCACTGACCTCGGGCACCTTCCAGGCGCTGGCCTACGACGAGCTCGCCGCCCGGGGCGCGCGGCACCGCTACGCACACGTGATCGGGGTCGGGCAGGCGCTGGCGGTGGCCGCGATGACGGTGACCACCCTGCTGGCCGCGCCGCTGCTCGCCGTGGGCGGCTACGACCTCGTCGGCTGGGCCAGCGTCGGCGTGTGCCTCGTCCAGCTCGCCGTGGTGGCGCGGTTGCCCGCGGCTCCCCCGGTGGTCTCGGCGGTCGCGCTGGAGGACGCGGACGACCCCGACGACGTCGAGCTCGAACCCCTCGGGCCACCCCGGCAGGACGGCGCCTGGACCCGGTGGCGCACGGCCCTGCGGACGGGCCTGGGCGAGGCGACCACGTCGGCCCTGGTGCGGGGGGCGGTGCTGGCCAGCGCGACCGTGCTGGCCCTGCAGGTGCTGGACGAGTACTTCGGGCTGCTCTTCCGCGAGCAGGGCGCCGCACTGGTGGTGGTGCCGCTGCTGGTGGGCCTGGTCGGGGCGGGCGAAGCGGTGGGGGCGCTGGTCGCCACGCGCGCGACCGGCTGGTCCCCCCGCCGTGCGGGCTCGGTGGTGGCGGTGGCCGGGATCCTGGTCGGAGCGGCGGCCCTGGCGGGCGACGCCCTCGTCGCCGCGCTGGCGCTGACCGTGGGCTACGGCCTGGTGCAGCTCTCGGTGGTGCTCGCCGAGGTGCGGCTCCAGGACAGCATCGAGCACGACGCCCGCGCCACGGTGGTCTCGACGTCCAACGTGCTGGCCGAGCTGCTCTCCGTGGCGGCGTACGTCGGCTTCGCGCTCGCCCCCGCCGACGGGGTCGCCCGACCGGTGCTCGTGCTGGCGGCCGTCACGGTCGTGCTCGGCGTGCTGGTCGCCCGCTGGCTCCCGCCCGCCGTGCCGGCCGCTCCCGCTCGGTCGGGGCGCTAGCCCAGCTCGGCCGGGTCGACCTCGACGCGCAGGTGGGGCAGCTTGCGGGTCGACCGCCGGGCCTGCAGGTCCTGCAGCGCCCGCGACAGTGCCGCGCCGCCCGAGCGCGGCACCCGCAGCACGTAGCGCTCCTGGTCGACGTCGGCGGTGCTGTCGCGCGGCGGCGGGACCGGCACCGGGCCGAGCACCTCGGCACCGGGCGGGAGCTCGAGTGCGGCGAGGCCCTGCTCGAGGTCGGCGGCGGTGCCGGTCAGCGTCGCGACGCGCGAGGCCGGCGGGAGGTGGGCGGAGTGGCGCTCGTCGATCTCCCGGCGGGCCAGGCCGCCGGGGTCCCAGCGCACCAGCGCCTGCAGCCCGGGGTGGGCGGGGTCGCCGACGGCCATCACGCGCCCGCCCTCGGAGGCGGGTCGGACCAGGGCAGCGGCGTTGGCCCAGCGGCGTACGGCCTCCTCGGTGGCGCGGAGGTCGGCCCGCCCCAGGAGCAGCCAGGTGTCGAGCAGCAGCACCGCGGCGTAGCCGCCCTCGGCGGGCGGCTCCGCGCCCGGCGTGGCGACGACGACGGCCGGTGCCGAGGACACCTGGTCGAGCACCCGCTCGCCCGAGGACGACTGCCGCACGGCGACGCCCGGCAGCGCGCGGCCGATCTCCTCCGCCGTGCGGGCGTCGCCCAGCACGGGCGCGCGCAGGCCGGCGTGGCCGCACTCCTCGCACCGCCACCCGGGCGCCGCCGTCGCGCACCACGCGCACTCCAGCGGCCGGCCGGGACCACGCTGGCGCAGGGGCCCGCGGCACACGGTGCACGTCGCCGACGTGAAGCAGCGCTCGCAGACCAGGCGGGTGGCGTAGCCGACCCGCGGCGCCTGCACCAGCACCGGGCCGTCGGCGACGGCCTCGCGCAGCAGCCGCAGCGCCTGCGAGGGCAGCCGGGTGCGGGCGCCCGGGTCACGCGACTCCGCCAGCGGGTCGGCGCCCGCCACGTCGACGGCGATCCGCTCGCGCACCGTCTCACGGGGTGCGGCGACCTCGCGGGCCCAGCCGGTGCGCAGGAGGTACTCCGCCTCGACGCTGCGCGCGTGGCTGGCCAGCACCGCCGCGCACCCCGTGGCCTGGGCGCGCAGCAGCAGCACCTCGCGAGCGTGGGGGTACGGCGCCCGCGGCTCGTCGTGGAGGTCGTCGCCGTCGTCCCAGATGGCCACCAGCCCAAGGTCGCGGACCGGCGCGAAGGCGGCCGCCCGGGTGCCCACCACGATCGGCACCGCGCCCCGGCTCACGGCCAGGAAGGCGCGGTAGCGCTTGGCGGGGCCGGCGTCGGCGGCCAGCACCACGTGGCCACCCGCGCCCAGCCGTGCGGTCAGGGCGGCGTCGAGCCGGTCGAGGTCACGCCGGTCGGGCACGCAGACGAGCGCGCCGCGGCCCGACGCGGCGGTCGCGACGGCCGCGTCGGCGAGCAGGGCCGCGCCGTCGTCGCCCGGCAGCACGGTCCACACCGCGCGGGGCGACTCAGCGGCCGCCAGCCCGGCGACGAGGTCCGCTCCCCCGGCGTAGGCCGACCAGGCCCGCGGCTCCGGCGCGTCGGGGACGGGTGCGGCCTCGCGGGGCGGCTCCTTCTCCACGCTCGCGTGGCGCGCGGGAACCGCGAGGCGCAGCACGTCGGAGCGGGTGCCGGCGTAGCGCGCAGCCACGTCGCCGGTCAGCGCGGCCACCTCCGGCAGCAGCACCGGCTCGGCGGAGACCACCCGGCGCAGCGGCTGCAGCCGCCCGGTGTGGGTGGTGGTCGCGGCCCGCTCGAGGACGAAGCCGTCGACGTCCTGACCGGCGAAGCGCACCTTGACCCGCACGCCGGGCTGCGCCGACGCGGCCAGCGGCGCGGGCACGGCGTAGTCGAAGGGCCGGTCGAGGTGCGCCAGCGGCACGTCGACCAGGACGCGGGCGACCGGGTCGACCTCGGCCACCGGGTCGGGGGTGCGCTCCTGGGGGGGCTTGGTGCGGCGCACCACCTCGCGGACCCGGGCCGGCGCGGGCAGCAGCGCGAGCTGCTCCTCGGCCGGGTCGGGAGGGGGCGAGGGGTCGGTCACGGCTGCATGCTCGCAGCCGCGACCGACAGGCCCTCGACGAGCCCGGGCTCCGAGCGGGGCGGCGTCGTCAGACGCCGGCGACCTTCTTCAGCGCCTCGGCGCGGTCGGTGCGCTCCCAGGTGAACTCGGGCAGCTCGCGACCGAAGTGACCGTAGGCCGCGGTCATGGCGTAGATCGGGCGCAGCAGGTCGAGGTCGCGGATGATCGCCGCGGGACGCAGGTCGAAGACCTCGAGCACGGCCTTCTGGATGACCTCGTCGGAGACCACGCCGGTGCCGAAGGTCTGCACGAACACGCCGACGGGCTGGGCCTTGCCGATGGCGTAGGCGACCTGGACCTCGGCACGGCGGGCGAGTCCGGCGGCGACGATGTTCTTGGCCACCCAGCGCATGGCGTACGCCGCGGAGCGGTCGACCTTGGAGGGGTCCTTGCCGGAGAAGGCACCGCCGCCGTGGCGGGCCATGCCGCCGTAGGTGTCGACGATGATCTTGCGACCGGTGAGGCCGGCGTCGCCCATCGGGCCACCGACCACGAAGATGCCGGTCGGGTTGACCAGGACGCGGTGGTCCTCGGACGGGATGTCGAAGCTCGCGAGCACCGGGTCGATGACGTGCTCGACGATGTCGGCCTCGAGCTGCTCGAGCGAGACCTCGGCGGCGTGCTGGGTGGAGAGCACCACGGTGTCGACGCGGACGGGACGGTCCTGGTCGTCGTACTCGATGGTGACCTGGGTCTTGCCGTCGGGGCGCAGGTAGGGCAGCGTCCCGTCCTTGCGCACGGCGGTCAGCCGCTCGGAGAGCCGGTGGGCGATGGTGATCGGCAGCGGCATCAGCTCGGGGGTGTCGTCCGAGGCGTAGCCGAACATCAGGCCCTGGTCGCCCGCGCCCTGCTTGTCGATCTCGTCGGCCGAGGAGCCGACCCGCGACTCGTGGCCGTGGTCGACGCCGGCGGCGATGTCGGCGGACTGGCCGCCGATGGCGACCTGGACACCGCACGAGGCGCCGTCGAAGCCCTTGTCGGAGGAGTCGTAGCCGATGTCGAGCACCTTCTGGCGGACCAGCTCGGCGACGGGGGCGTAGGCGGTGGTGCGCACCTCGCCGGCCACGACGACCAGGCCGGTCGTCAGCAGCGTCTCGACGGCCACGCGCAGGGTGCGGGTGTCCTCGTCGTGCGCGAGGAGGTAGTCCAGGACGGTGTCGCTGATCGCGTCGGCGATCTTGTCGGGGTGACCCTCGGTCACCGACTCGGAGGTGAAGAGACGTCCGGTCACGGGTAGCTCCTGGTGGTGGAAGATCGGGGTTCGGCAGCGAACGGTTGAGCCTAACCGAACCGGCCTGGTGGGCTTACGGCGTCTCGGTGCGTGTCGGGCCCGGGCGGGCCGCCTCGCGGAGGGCGACGACGCGGTCCCACACGACGTGCGCCAGGGCCGACTTGGAGCCGCGCGGCACGGGGGCCGCTCCCCCGTCGCGGTCGAGCACGACGGCCTCGTTGTCGTCGCTGCCGAAGACCGCGCCGCCGCCCACGTCGTTGACGACCAGCAGGTCGCAGCCCTTGCGGGCCAGCTTGGCGCGGGCGTGGTCCATCACCGAGCCGGCGGCGTCGCCGGTCTCGGCGGCGAAGCCCACGACGACCGTGTCGGGGCGCGGCCGGTGGGTCACCAGCCCGGCGAGGATGTCGGGGTTCTGCACCAGGTCGATGCGCGGGGACGACCCGTCCTCGGACTTCTTGATCTTGGTCGCCGACGCCTCGGCGGGACGGAAGTCGGCCGGGGCGGCGGCCATCACCACCGCGTCGGCGGCCGCGGCCGCCTCCAGCACGGCGTCGCGCAGCTCGGCGGTCGTCTCGACGTGACGGACCTCGACCCCGGCCGGGTCGGGCAGGGTGACGTTGGCGGCCACGAGCGTGACCTCGGCGCCGCGGACGGCGGCGGCGCGGGCCAGGGCGTAGCCCTGGCGGCCCGAGGACCGGTTGCCGATGAAGCGGACCGGGTCGAGGTACTCGCGGGTGCCACCGGCGGAGACCACCACCCGGGTGCCGGCGAGGTCGAGCGCGGCGCCCCCGGCGGTGTGGCGGGCCAGCACCTCGGTGGCGAGGGCGAAGATCTCGGCCGGGTCGGGCAGCCGTCCCTTGCCGGTGTCGGCGCCGGTCAGCCGGCCCTCGGCCGGCTCGACGACGACCACGCCCCGCTCGCGCAGCGTGGCGACGTTGGCCCGGGTCGCCGCGTTCTCCCACATCTCGGTGTGCATCGCCGGGGCGAGCACGACCGGGCAGCGGGCGGTCAGCAGCGTGTTGGTGAGCAGGTCGTCGGCCAGCCCGTGGGCGGCGCGCGCCATCAGGTCGGCCGTGGCGGGCGCGACGACGACGAGGTCGGCCTCCTGGCCGATCCGCACGTGCGGCACCTCGTGGACCTGGGTCCACACGTCGGCACTGACGGGCTTGCCCGACAACGCCGCCCAGGTGGGGGCACCCACGAACTCCAGCGCCGAGGCGGTCGGCACGACGGTGACGTCGTGGCCGGACTCGGTGAACCGGCGAAGCAGCTCGCAGGCCTTATACGCAGCGATCCCGCCGCTCACGCCGAGGACGACACGAGGGCGGGATCCACCGGTGGTGGTCACCGGCAGCAGCTCATCAGGAGACGGGCTCGTCGCTGGAGCCGGCGGCGGCGGCCTGGTCGACGGCGAGCGCCTCGGCCGCGGCCTCCTCGGGGTCGATGTCCTCGCAGGTCAGCAGGTCGTCGTTGATCTCGCGCAGCGCGATCGAGAGCGGCTTCTCCTGCACGTGGGTGTCCACGAGCGGGCCGACGTACTCCAGCAGGCCCTCGCCGAGCTGGGAGTAGTAGGCGTTGATCTGGCGAGCCCGCTTGGCGCTGTAGAGGACCAGCTTGTACTTGGAGTCGGTCTTCGTCAGCAGGTCGTCGATCGGGGGGTTGGTGATCCCCTCGGCGACAGGTCCGGACGCAGTCATCAAAGCCTCATTCACGTAGACGCAAGGTGGAGCAGGGCAGGCCTCAGCGGCCGCCCAACCCCATCAACTCTACCAATCGTCGGCCGGCATCCGGAATCCGCCGGTTGACGACCGTCTCGTCGAACTCCGGCTCGGCCGCCAGCTCCTCGCGGGCGCTGTCCAGGCGTCGCTCGCGCTCGGCGGCGTCCTCGGTCCCGCGGCCGACGAGCCGGTTGACCAGCTCCTCCCACGACGGCGGAGCGAGGAACACGAACCGGGCCTCGGGCATGCGCTCGCGGACCTGCCGGGCGCCCTGGAGGTCGATCTCGAGCAGCGCCGGCCGGGCCTGGGCCAGGGCGTCCTCGACGGGGCCGCGCGGGGTGCCGTAGCGGGAGCCGCGGTGGACCACGGCCCACTCCAGGAGCGCGTCCTCGGCGACGAGGCGGTCGAACTCCTGGTCGTCGACGAAGTGGTAGTGGACGCCGTCCTGCTCACCGGGCCGGCGTTGCCGGGTGGTGGCGGAGACCGAGATCCAGACCTCGGGGTGGTGCTCGCGGACCCAGGCGGTCACGCTGCCCTTCCCCACGGCGGTGGGGCCGGCCAGGACGGTCAGGCGCGAGGGCGGGTCCTGCGTCACGCGCCGGAGAACTCCTCGACGAGCGCCGCCACCTGCTTGGCGCCCAGGCCGCGCACGCGACGGCTCTCGGAGATCTGCAGCCGCTCCATCACCTGGCGGGCACGGACCTTGCCGATGCCGGGCATCGACTGCAGCAGCTCGCTGACCCGCATCTTGCCGATGACCTCGTTGTGGCGGCTCTCCTCGATCACGTCGGCCACGGTGTAGCCGGAGTTCTTGAGCCGGTTCTTGACCTCGGCGCGCTCACGGCGTGAGGCGGCGGCCTTGTCGAGTGCTGCCTGGCGCTGTTCGGGCGTGAGGGGCGGCAGGGCCACGGAGGGTTCCTCGTTCTTCCTGCCCGGCGGGGGCGGGCACGTGGTGTGGGGGCGCGGCACGGACGGCGCGCGGGGAGTGCGTTGCACAGTAGTCACGTCCTTCGACGGGCTGCAACGCGGCCCCGGTGCTCACAGCCCGAGGTTGACCTTGCACACGTCACGGCCCTGCTGCTCGATGCCGGAGGCGGCCGAGACGACCTCCTCGGAGCGGATCTGGTCGGCCGCCGCGACGACGTCCCGGCGCTCCGAGGGGCTCAGGCCGGCGGGCGGCTCGCCTCCCTGGAAGTCCTCCGCGGAGACGTCGGCGGAGCGCAGTGCGCGGTCGAGGTCCTCCAGGGCACCCAGGAACGTCTGCCACTCGTCGGTGAGGTCCGAGGGTGCCTTCTCCCCCAGCCCCTGCAGCAGCTCGAGGTTGTCCAGCAGCGCGGTCGGGGAGCTCGCCGAGACCATGGCGGAGAGCTGCTCGCGGTCCAGGCGCAGCTGGGCGCAGTAGTCCTCGGTGGTGGGCTCGCCGCAGCCCGCCAGCGGCAGCGCCAGGAGCAGGCCGGCCACCACGGCGGCGACCCGTCCCACGGGCGTCCTCACGCGACGTCCCGCAGCGCGGCCAGGTCCTCGGCCACGGCCCGGGCGGCGGCGGCCAGGGCGGCCGGGTCGGGGCCCGCGCGCAGGATCTCCCGGGAGCTCGAGGCGAGCACCAGGCGCGAGGCCGGCCCGAAGATGCGGCGTACGTCGGCCACGGTCCCGCCCTGGGCACCCAGGCCGGGCACGAGCAGCGGGCCGCCGACGTCGAGGTCCTCCTCGGTGCGGCCGATGGTGGCGCCGACGACCGCGCCGAAGCTGCCCAGCGGACCCTCCTCGCCGGCGTTGAGGCCGCGGAGGTGGTCCAGCACGCTGCCCGCCACCGTCTGGCCGGCCGCGGTGACGGCCTGCTGGAACGGCGGCGCCTCGGGGTTGGAGGTCAGGGCCAGGACGAAGACGCCCGCCCCGTGGGCCCGGGCGGTGTCGAAGAACGGCTGCAGGCTGCCCGTGCCCAGGTAGGGCGAGACCGTGAGGGCGTCGGCGGCCAGGGGCGAGCCGGGGTCGAGGTAGGCCTCGGCGTACCCCTGGGCGGTGGAGCCGATGTCGCCGCGCTTGACGTCGACGACGGTGAGGGCGCCCGCCTCCCGCGCGGTGGCGAGGACCCGCTCCAGCACGGCGACGCCGGCGGACCCGAACCGCTCGAAGAACGCGGACTGCGGCTTCAGCGCGGCCACGACGGGGGCGAGGGCCTCGGTGGCGCCGAGGGCGAACCGCTCGAGCCCGGCGACGGTGTCGGGCAGGCCCCAGGCCTCCAGCAGCGCCGGGTGGGGGTCGACGCCGGCGCACAGCGGTCCGTGGACGTCGACCGCCGCGGCGAGCCGGGCGCCGAACGGCGTCATGCGGCCACCTCGGCCCGCGCCCGGGCGACGCCGCGGTTGATCCGGCGCGCCCACCCCGGGCCCTCGTAGACGAAGCCGGTGTAGCCCTGCAGCAGGTCGGCACCCGCGTCGAGCCGGGCCAGGGCGTCCGCGACGGTGGTGATGCCGCCGACCCCGATGATCGTGGGCTCGGGACCGAGCCGGTCACGGAGCAGGCGGGTGACCTCCTGGGCACGCGCGCGCAGCGGCGGTCCGGAGAGCCCGCCTCCCCCGGCGGCCTCGACCGCGCCCCCGGGGCTGGCCAGCCCGTCGCGGGAGACGGTGGTGTTGGTGGCCACGACGCCGTCCAGGCCCACGGCCAGCGCGAGGTCGGCCACGGCGAGCACGTCGTCGTCGGCGAGGTCGGGGGCGATCTTGACCAGCAGCGGCACGTGGGTGCTCGAGACGTCGTCGGCGCGGCGGCGTACGGCGCGCAGCAGCGGCTCCAGCCGCTCCACCGCCTGCAGGTGGCGCAGCCCGGGGGTGTTGGGCGAGGAGACGTTGACGACCAGGTAGTCGGCGTACGGCGTGAGCAGCCCGGCGCTGGTCTCGTAGTCGGCGACGGCCTCGTCCTCGGGCACGACCTTGGTCTTGCCGATGTTGACGCCCAGGGGTACGCCGGACCGGCGACCCGTCATGTCGAGGCGGCGCTCGGCCAGCCGCCGGGCCACCGCCACCGCCCCGTCGTTGTTGAAGCCCATCCGGTTGACGATGGCGCGGTCGCGGGGCAGCCGGGCCAGCCGCGGCCGCGGGTTGCCGGGCTGGGGCTGCGCGGTCACGGTGCCGATCTCGACCGAGCCGAAGCCGAGGTTGGCCAGCGCGTCGATGCCGACGCCGTTCTTGTCGAAGCCCGCGGCCAGGCCCAGGACGCCGGGGAACACCAGCCCCATCGCCTCGACCTCGCCGCCGGCGCGGCCGGCGCGACGGGCCCCCGACTGCAGCGCGTGGGTGACCGGGCGGGCCCGACGGATCGCCGTGAACGCGAGCTCGTGGGCCCGCTCGGCGTCGGTGCGGACCAGCACCCGGTCGAAGAGCCGGTGGTACAGCGTCACCCCGCGGCTCCCGGGGTCTCCGGCTCCCCGGCGGCCCGTCGCGCCCAGTCCTGCAGCGACCGGACGCCGATGTCGGCCGCCCGCATCGCCTCGATGCCCTGCACCGCGGCCCCGAGCCCCTGCACCGTGGTGATGCACGGGATGTTGCCCAGGATCGCTGCGGTGCGGATCTCGTAGCCGTCCAGCCGCGGCGACCCGCCACCGACCGAGGTGCCGTGCGGGGTGTTGACGATCAGGTCGACCTCGCCGTCGAGGATCCGCCCGACGATGGTCCTCTCCCCCGACGCCGCGTCGCCCTCGCTGTACTTGCGGACCACGGTCGCCGAGACGCCGTTGCGTCGCAGCACCTCCGCCGTGCCCTGGGTGGCGAGGATCTCGTAGCCGAGGTCGGCCAGGCGCTTCACCGGGAACACCATCGTGCGCTTGTCGCGGTTGGCCATCGAGACGAAGACCCGGCCCGAGAGCGGCAGCGAGCCGTAGGCGGCCGTCTGCGCCTTGGCGAAGGCGGTGCCGAAGTGGCCGTCGAAACCCATCACCTCGCCGGTCGAGCGCATCTCGGGACCGAGCACGGTGTCGACGTTGTGGCCCTCGAGCGTCTTGAAGCGGTTGAAGGGCATCACCGCCTCCTTGACCGCGATCGGCGCGTCGCCGGGCAGGTCGCCACCGTCGCCCTCGGCCTTGAGCAGGCCCTCGGCACGCAGCCCCGCCACGGTCTCGCCCAGCATGATGCGGGCGGCGGCCTTGGCCAGCGGTGTGGCGGTCGCCTTGGAGACGAACGGCACCGTCCGGCTGGCGCGCGGGTTGGCCTCGAGGACGTAGAGCACGTCGGAGCCGAGCGCGAACTGGATGTTGAGCAGCCCACGGACCCCGACGCCCTTGGCGATGGCCTCGGTGGCGGTGCGGATCCGGTCGATCTCCTCCTTGCCCAGGGTGATCGGCGGCAGCGCGCACGAGGAGTCGCCGGAGTGGATGCCGGCCTCCTCGATGTGCTCCATCACGCCGCCGAGGTAGAGGTCGGTGCCGTCGTAGAGCGCGTCGACATCGATCTCGACCGCGTCGTCGATGAACCGGTCGACGAGCACCGGGTGCTCCGGGCTGATCTCGGTCGCCCGCTGGATGTAGCCGGCCAGTGCGCCGTCGTCGTAGACGATCTCCATGCCGCGGCCACCGAGCACGTACGACGGCCGCACCAGCACCGGGTAGCCGATCGTGGCGGCGATGTCGCGCGCCTCGGCGTACGTCGTGGCCATGCCGTGCTTGGGGGCCGGCAGCCCGGCCTCGGCCAGCACCCGCCCGAAGGCACCGCGCTCCTCGGCCAGGTCGATGGCGGCCGGCGGCGTGCCCACGATCGGCACCCCGGCGTCCTCGAGGCCCTGCGCGAGGCCGAGCGGCGTCTGGCCGCCGAGCTGGCAGATGACGCCCGCGACGGGTCCGGCGGCGCGCTCGGCGTGGACCACCTCGAGCACGTCCTCCAGGGTGAGCGGCTCGAAGTAGAGCCGGTCGGAGGTGTCGTAGTCGGTGGAGACCGTCTCGGGGTTGCAGTTGACCATCACGGTCTCGTAGCCGGCGTCGTGCAGCGCGAGGCTGGCGTGGACGCAGGAGTAGTCGAACTCGATGCCCTGGCCGATCCGGTTGGGGCCCGAGCCGAGGATGATCACGGCCTCGCGCTCGCGCGGCGCGACCTCGGTCTCCTCGTCGTAGGAGGAGTAGTGGTAGGGCGTCCTGGCGGCGAACTCGGCGGCGCAGGTGTCGACGGTCTTGTAGACCGGCCGGACGCCGAGCGCGTGGCGCACGCCGCGCACGACCGGCTCCTTCATGTCGCGGATCCGGCCCAGCTGGGCGTCGGAGAAGCCGTGGCGCTTGGCCAGCCGCAGCAGGCCCGGGGTCAGCTCGGGAGCCTCGATGACCTGCTGCGCGACCTCGTTGATCAGCACCAGCTGGTCGACGAACCACGGGTCGATGCCGGTGGCCTCGTGGACCTCCTGCGGCGTCGCCTCGGCGCGCAGCGCGTCCATCACCTTGCGCAGCCGGCCGTCGTGGGGGGTCGCCACCTCGGCCAGCAGCGCGTCCTTGTCGAGGGCGACGGTGCGGTGGCTCCAGTCGAAGACGGCCTTCTTGTCCTCCAGCGAGCGCAGTGCCTTCTGCAGCGCCTCGGTGAAGTTGCGACCGATCGCCATCGCCTCGCCCACGGACTTCATGTGGGTGGTCAGCGTCGGGTCGGCGGCCGGGAACTTCTCGAACGCGAACCGCGGCACCTTGACCACGACGTAGTCCAGCGACGGCTCGAAGGAGGCCGGGGTCTCCCGGGTGATGTCGTTGGGGATCTCGTCGAGGGTGTAGCCGATCGCGACCTTGGCCGCGATCTTGGCGATCGGGAAGCCGGTGGCCTTCGAGGCCAGCGCGGAGGAGCGCGAGACGCGGGGGTTCATCTCGATCACCACGACCCGGCCGTCGGCGGGGTTGACGGCGAACTGGATGTTGCAGCCGCCGGTGTCGACGCCGACCGAGCGGATGATGCCGATCGAGAGGTCGCGCAGGTGCTGGTACTCGCGGTCGGTCAGCGTCATCGCCGGGGCGACGGTGATCGAGTCGCCGGTGTGGACGCCCATCGGGTCGAGGTTCTCGATCGAGCAGACGATCACCACGTTGTCGGCGGTGTCGCGCATCACCTCGAGCTCGTACTCCTTCCAGCCGATGATCGACTCCTCGAGGAGCACCTCGGTGGTCGGGCTGGCGGCCAGGCCGGACCCGGCGATGCGCCGCAGGTCCTTCTCGTCGTACGCCATGCCGGAGCCGGTGCCGCCCATGGTGAAGCTGGGTCGCACCACCATCGGCCACCCGAGGTCCGCCGAGGCCTCGAAGCACTCCTCGAGGGTGTGGCAGACCACCGACCGGGCGACCTCGCCGCCGAGCTCCTCGACGATCCGCTTGAAGGACTCGCGGTTCTCGCCGCGGTTGATGGCCTCGATGCTGGCGCCGATCAGCTCCACGCCGTACTTCTCCAGGACGCCGGCGGCGTCGAGCGCCATCGCGGTGTTGAGCGCGGTCTGGCCGCCGAGCGTCGCGAGCAGCGCGTCGGGGCGCTCCTTCTCGATGACCTTCTCGACGAACTCGGCCGTGATCGGCTCGACGTAGGTCGCGTCGGCGAACTCCGGGTCGGTCATGATCGTGGCCGGGTTGGAGTTGACCAGGACCACCCGCAGGCCCTCGGCCCGCAGCACGCGGCAGGCCTGGGTGCCGGAGTAGTCGAACTCGCAGGCCTGGCCGATCACGATCGGGCCGGACCCGATGACCAGCACGCTCTGGATGTCGGTGCGCTTGGGCATCAGGCGTCCTTCCCGTCGGACATCAGGTCGGTGAACCGGTCGAAGAGGTAGGCGGCGTCGTGGGGGCCCGCGGCGGCCTCGGGGTGGTACTGCACCGAGAAGCTCCGCAACCGGCCGTCCTCCCCGCGCAGCTCCAGGCCCTCGACCACGTCGTCGTTGAGGCAGACGTGGGAGACGGTGGCCTCGCCGTACGGCGTCGCGGTCGAGCCCTCGAGCGGGGCGTCGACGGCGAACCCGTGGTTGTGGGCGGTGACCTCGACCTTGCCGGTGGTGCGGTCCATCACCGGCTGGTTGATGCCGCGGTGGCCGTAGGTCAGCTTGTAGGTGCCGAAGCCCAGGGCCCGGCCGAAGAGCTGGTTGCCGAAGCAGATCCCGAAGTAGGGCAGGCCGCGCTCGAGCGCCCCCTGGAGCAGCTCGACCTGGTCGGTCGTCGCCGCGGGGTCACCCGGGCCGTTGGAGAAGAACAGGCCGTCGGGCTGCACCGCGAGGACGTCGTCGAGGGTCGAGGTCGCGGGCAGCACGTGGACCTCGACGCCGCGGGCGGCCAGCATCCGCGGGGTGTTGGCCTTGATGCCGAGGTCGAGGGCGGCGACGGTGAACCGCTTCTCGCCGACCGCGGGCACGACGTAGGCCTCCGCGGTGGTGACCTCGTCGGCGAGCTCGCTGCCGGCCATCTGCGCAGAGGCGAGGACCCGCTCCAGCAGGGCGGCGCTGTCGGAGGTCTCGGTGGAGATGCCGACGCGCATCGCCCCGCGCTCGCGCAGGTGGCGGGTCAGCGCGCGGGTGTCGATGCCGCTGATGCCCACGACGCCCTGCTCGCGCAGCTCGTCGTCGAGGCTGCGCACCGACTGCCAGTTGGAGGGCACCCGGGCGGGGTCGCGCACGACGTAGCCGCTCACCCAGATCCGGCGCGACTCGGGGTCGTCGTCGTTGACGCCGGTGTTGCCGACGTGCGGGGCGGTCATCACGACCACCTGGCGGTGGTAGGACGGGTCGGTCAGCGTCTCCTGGTAGCCGGTCATGCCGGTGGAGAACACCGCTTCGCCGAAGGTCTCCCCGGGGGCGCCGTAGGCCTCGCCGTGGAAGGTCCGGCCGTCCTCGAGCACGAGGATCGCGGGGCCCGGACGGGTGGGGGCATGCAGTGGCACGCCGTACCTCCTTCTCCGCCTCACGGGACGGATCGTTAAAGGATGCCGATCGCGGACGACCCTACCAGCGCCGGAGGCGTTGTCAGCCGCCCGTCCGGAGGGGATGCTGGCCCGGTGGGCGGGGTGCTCGTGGGACGCACCGAGGAGCTGGCCCGGCTCCGGGCCTGGCTCGACCAGCGCTCGGCGGACCCGGGCCCGCCGGGTGGACCGCGCTCCGGCGCCGCTCCCCCGCTGCTGCTCGTGAGCGGCGACGCCTGGGTCGGCACGACCGCGCTGGTCGACGCGGCGGTGGCGGCGTACGACCCCTCGCTGGTGGTGCGCCTGGACGACCTCCACCTGGCCGACGAGGAGACCGTGCGCGGACTGCCGGACCTGGCCCGCGGGCTGGCCGGCGGCCCGGATCACGGGCCGAACCACGGGCCGGCGGCGGTGGTGGCGACGTACCGGCCCGCCGCCCTGGCGCGCGACCATCCCCTCCGTCCCGTCCGGGCCGCGCTGCGGCACGCGGGGCTGGTGACCGAGCTGCGGCTGGGGCCGCTGGCCGACGCCGACGCCCGGCGCCTGGTCGCCGACCGGCTGGGTGAGGCTGCCGACCCCGGACGGGTGGAGGACGTGGTGCGCCGCGCCGACGGGCTGCCGTTCCTGCTCCTGGCGCTGGCTCAGGAGGACGACGCCCTGCCCGAGACCGTCCGCGACCTCGTCGCCCTGGAGCTCGAGCGGCTCGACGACGCGGGCCGGGAGGCCGTGCTGCTGGCGGCCGTCACCGGTCCGGTCGTCGAGCCGCGCCACCTCGCTGCGCTGCTCCCGGGCGGCTGGCCCGAGGAGCTCGAGGCCGGGGAGCACCTCGCGCGCGACGTGGACGGCGTGCTGCGGTTCCGGCACGACGTGGTCCGCGAGGCGGTGCGCGACCAGGTGCCGCCGGCCCGGCGGCGCGCCTGCGCGTCGCGGCTCGCCGACCGGCTGCTCGCGACCGGGTCGCACCGCGAGGCGCTCGCGCTGCTGGACCCGCTGGTCGCCTCCTGGCCCGCCCACGAACCCGGCCACGAACCCGGGCGGGTCCGGGCGCTGACCGCGCTGGCCGGCGCGGCCGAGGGCTGCGGCGAGCACCGGACCGCCGTGGCCGCCCTCGTCGAGCTGCTGGAGCAGGCGCCGGGCACCGGGGCCACTGGGGCCACCGGGGCCACCGGGGCCACCGGGGCCCGGGCGGGGTTGCTGTCCCACCTCGCCACGCAGCACGAGCTGCTGGGCCAGTGGTCGGTCGCGGTGGCCGAGCGCGAGTCCTGCGCCCGCCTGCACGAGGACGCCGGGCGCCCCGCGGAGGCCGCGGTGGAGCGGCTCGCCGTGGCGGTCCACCTGCGCTCGGCCGCGAGCCTCCGCGCCGCACTGGAGGTCACCCGGCTCGCCGAGCGCGACGCCCTGCGGGCCGACCGGTTGGACCTGGTGTGCCGCGCGCAGGCGCTGCACGGCAACCTGCTCGCCCGGACCGAGCACGGCGCGGAGGGGGTGGCGCAGGTGCGGGCCGCGCTCGACCGGGCGCTGTCGGCGGGGCTGGTCGCCCCCGCGGCCGAGGCCTACCAGAGGCTGGCGGACGCGCTGGAGCACACCGGCGACTACCGCTCCGCGGGCCAGGCGTACGACGCGGCGTACGCCTTCTGCCGGCACGGGGACCAGGACGTCACCGCCCAGGTCTGCCGGGCCTGCGCCGCGGTCGTGATGCTGCACGGCGGTCGCTGGGACACCGCGCTCGAGGTGTGCGCCGAGGTGTCCCACGACCCCGCCTCGCCACCGCCGGCCCGGGCCGCCGCCGAGGTGGTCGTGGGCCTGGTCGAGACCTTCCGGGGCCGGGTCCGCGGGCCGCGGGCGGCGCTGCTCGGCGCGCGTCTCACCGGGGTGCGCATCGACCTGTTGCCCGTCGACCTGCTGGCCTCGTGGGGGCTGTCGCTGCTCGACCGGCACGCGGGTGACGACGCCGGGGCCGTCGCCGGGCTGCAGCGGGTCCTGCAGCGCTGCGAGGACAGCGAGGAGCGGCACTACTGCGTGCCGGTGCTCCAGGACGCGGTCGGCCTGTTCGCCCGGCTCGGCCTGGTGCGCGAGGTGGCGCGCGCGACCGCGCTGCTGGCCCAGGCCGACCTCGGGCACCAGCCCGACGCCCGGATCGCGCTGGGCGTGGCCCTCGCCGAGACGGCGGCGCTCGAGGGCGACGTCCCGGCCGCCGTGCCGCACCTGCGGCAGGCGCTCACCCTGGGCGCAGCCGAGGAGCTGCCGCTGGCCGACGTGGCCGTACGCCGCCGGCTCGCCGCCCTGCTCCCCGGTCGCGACCGGGACGAGGCCGTCGAGTTGCTCCGGCAGGCGCAGCGGACCGCCCGACGCCTCAAGGCCCGGCTGCTGCTCGAGCCGCTCGGCCGCGAGCTGGCGGCACTGGGCGGGAGCCCGGCCGGTGCCGGTGACGACGCGCTCAGCGCCCGCGAGCGCGAGGTGCTCGGCCTGGTCGGCAGCGGGCTGACGAGCCGCGAGATCGCCGCCCGGCTGTTCCTCAGCGTCCGGACCGTCGAGATGCACGTGCGCCACGCGATGACCAAGCTCGACTGCCGCACCCGCACCGAGGCGGCGATGCGGCTGGCGCGCGACGACGTGCACGGGCACCCGACCCCGTAGTTCTCCGGTATCCCCCGGTCCGCGCCGCTGCGAGCGTGGCAGGGCCGCGAGCTCCGCGGCACCACGACCCGGAGGCCCCCATGAGCCAGCAGACCCGTCCCTCACCCGTCGCCGACCCCGCCGACCCCGCAGATCGGGCCCTCAAGGCCCGGCACCGCTCGATGTGGGCGCTCGGCGACTACCCGGCCGTGGCCCGCGAGGTCATCGCCGGGCTCGGCCCCGTGCTCGTGGAGGCCACCGGGGTCGGGCCCGGCGACCGCGTGCTCGACGTCGCGGCCGGCTCCGGCAACGTCGCGGTCCCGGCGGCCCGGACCGGAGCCCGCGTCGTCGCCTCGGACCTGACGCCCGAGCTGCTGGAGGTGGGCAGGCGTCAGGCCGAGGCCGAGGGCCTGGTGCTCGACTGGGAGGAGGCCGACGCCGAGGCGCTGCCGTACGCCGCCGCCGAGTTCGACGTCGTGCTCTCCTGCGTCGGCGTGATGTTCGCCCCGCACCACCACGCCGCTGCGGACGAGCTGGTCCGGGTCTGCCGCCCGGGCGGCCGGATCGGCCTGGTGAGCTGGACGCCCGAGGGGTTCGTGGGTCAGCTCTTCGCCACCATGAAGCCCTACGTCGCCCCGCCGCCGGCCGGCGTCCAGTCGCCGCCGCTGTGGGGCCGCGAGGACCACGTCACCGAGCTGCTCGGCGACCGGGTCACCGACCTCCGCACCGAGCGACGCACCCTGGAGGTCGACGCCTTCGGGGACGCCGCCGGCTTCCGGGAGTTCTTCAAGCGCTGCTACGGGCCGACCATCGCGGCGTACCGCGGGCTCGCGGACGACCCCGACCGCACCGCGGCCCTCGACGCCGACCTGGTCGACCTCGCGCGGCGCTCCAGCACCGGCCCGGACGGCGCGATGGGCTGGGAGTACCTGCTGGTCACCGCCACGCGGACGTGACCGGCGGCGCCGTCAGACCAGGGCACCGTCCAGCACCGTCGGCCGACCACCGAAGACGGTCGCCACGACGGCGCCGGTGAGGCTGCGACCGTGCCACGGGTTGTTGCGCGACAGCGACACCGAGGCGTCGCGGTCGACGGTCACGGCCGCGGTCGGGTCGACCAGGGTGAGGTGGGCCGGTGAGCCGACGGCCAGGGAGCCGCCGTGGCCCTCCAGGCCGGCGATCCGGGCGGGGGTCTGCGACATCACGCGGGCCACGTCGGCCCAGCCCATCCGGCCCGCGGCGACCATGACCTCGCTGACGACCGACAGCGCCGTCTCCAGGCCGAGCATGCCGAAGGCGGCGTCGCCGAAGGCGTGCTCCTTGTCGTGGCGCGCGTGCGGGGCGTGGTCGGTGGCGACCGCGTCGACCGTGCCGTCGGCCAGCGCCTCGCGCAGGGCGTGCACGTCCTCGTCGGGACGCAGCGGCGGGTTGACCTTGTAGACCGGGTCGTAGCCGCTCAGCAGGTCGGTGGTCAGCAGCAGGTGGTGGGGCGTCACCTCGGCGGTGACGTCCACGCCCTGGGCCTTGGCCCACCGCAGCACCTCGACCGAACCGGCCGTGGAGACGTGGGCGACGTGCAGCCGGCTGCGGGTGTGCCGGGCGAGCATGACGTCGCGCGCGACGATCGTCTCCTCGGCGATGCCGGGCCAGCCGGTGAGGCCGAGGCGACCGGACAGCTCGCCCTCGTGGCAGCACGCGGAGGGACCGGCCAGGTCGGGGTCCTGCGAGTGCTGCGAGACGACGCCGCCGAAGGCGCGGACGTACTCCAGCGCCCGGCGCATCACGCGCGGGTCGTGCACGCAGCGGCCGTCGTCGCTGAACACCCGGACCCGGGCGCGCGAGCGGGCCATCAGCCCGAGCTCGGCCAGCTCGTGGCCCTCCAGGCCGCGGGTGACCGCACCGACGGGCTGCACGTCGACCAGGCCGGCGGCACGGCCGAGGTCGAGCACCCGCTCGGCGGCCTCGGCGGTGTCGGTGACCGGGCTGGTGTTGGCCATCGCCAGGACGGCCGTGAAGCCGCCGACGGCCGCGGCCCGGGAGCCGGTGAGCACCGTCTCGGCGTCCTCGCGGCCCGGCTCGCGCAGGTGGGTGTGCAGGTCGACCAGCCCGGGGAGGGCCACCAGGCCGTCGGCGTCGAGGGTGCGGGCGCCGGCGGGCGCCTCGTCGACGAGCACCCCGTCGGCGACGTACAGGTCACGCGGCTCGCCCCCCAGGACGGCGGCGCCGGTGATGACGAGCGGCTCGCTCACGCGACGCTCCCTTCCCCTGCGAGCAGGTGGTAGAGCACGGACATCCGGATCGCGACACCGGCCGAGACCTGGTCGAGCACGGCCGAGCCGGCGGCGTCGGCGGCGTCCGCGGCGATCTCGAGGCCGCGGTTCATGGGACCAGGGTGCAGGATCGGCGTGTCCTCGCGCAGCAGGCCGAGACGGTCGCGGGTCAGGCCGTAGCCGACGGTGTACTCCCGCGCGGTGGGGAAGAAGCCGCCGCTCATCCGCTCGCGCTGCACGCGCAGCATCATCACGGCGTCGGCGGTCGGCAGCACCGCGTCCAGGTCGTACGACGTGGCGAAGCCGGTCGCCTCCGACCACGCCGTGACACCGGCCGGCATCAGCGTCGGGGGCGCCACCACGGTGACCCGCGCACCCAGCTTGGTGAGCAGCGCGACGTTGCTGCGGAAGACGCGGCTGTGGGTCAGGTCGCCGACGATGGCGACGTGGCGACCCTCGAGGGCGCCGAGCCGCCGGGTGAGCGTGTAGGCGTCGAGCAGCGCCTGGGTGGGGTGCTCGTGGGTGCCGTCGCCGGCGTTGACGACGACCGCGTCGGTCCACTGCGAGACCTGCTGCGCCGCGCCGCTGGCCATGTGGCGGATCACCAGCCCGTCCACGCCCATCGCCGCGACGGTGAGCACGGTGTCGCGCAGGCTCTCGCCCTTGCTGACGCTCGATCCCTTGGCCGAGACGTTGATGACGTCGGCGGAGAGCCACTTGCCGGCGATCTCGAACGACGAGCGGGTGCGGGTGGAGTCCTCGAAGAACAGGTTGACGACCGTGCGGCCCCGCAGCGCGGGCAGCTTCTTGACCGAGCGGCGCTGCACGTCGTGCATCTCCGCGGCCGTGGCGAACAGCTCGGCGACGTCGTCGGGCGTGACGTCGTCGACCGAGAGCAGGTGCTTCCTCACGAGCCCTCCCCCGGGTGCAGCAGGGCGTCGCCCGGGCTCGGGGCGATCCGCACCACGTCGTAGCCGTCGGACTCCTCGAGCCGCACCATCACACGCTCGCTGCGCGCGCTGGGCAGGTTCTTGCCGACGTGGTCGGCGCGGATCGGCAGCTCGCGGTGGCCGCGGTCGACCAGCACCGCCAGCCGCACGGTCGCCGGGCGGCCGAGGTCGTTCATCGCGTCCAGCGCCGCCCGCACGGTGCGGCCGGAGTAGAGGACGTCGTCGACGAGGACCACGGTCTTGCCGTCGATGCCGCCGGGCGGGAGCGCGGTGGGCTGCGGCCCGCGGGCGGGCTGGCGCCGCAGGTCGTCGCGGTACATCGTCACGTCGAGCGTGCCGGTGGGCACCGCGACGCCCTCGACGCGAGCGATCCGCTCCGCGAGCCGGGTGGCGAGGTGGGTGCCGCGGGTCGGGATGCCGAGCAGCACGAGGTCGCGCGACCCCTTGTTGCGCTCCAGCAGCTCGTGGGAGATCCGGGTCAGCGCCCGGGCGATGTCGTGGGCGTCGAGGACGGTGCGGGAGCCCTCGGGCGCCTCGGGGACCTCGGCAGCGGGGTCGGGCACGTCGGCCGGGGGGTGCGCCACAGGGGCCGGACCTCCTTCTCCGCCTCACGGGACGGCTCGTTAAAGGATGTCGATCGCGAGGGACTCTAGCAGCCGGCCGACCCCGGCCCCCGCCGTCGCGACGACCTGGCACGATCGCCCGGTGCGACTCCCCCGCGGCCTCTACCGCGACCTGTACCGCGACCTGTACCGCGACCTGGCCCGCGGCCTCCCCGGCGTGCTCGCCGTGCTGATGACGGCGGGCTGGGCCGCCAACCTGTTCGCCTCGGTGATCCCGGTGCTGGCCGAGCAGGAGGGGTTCTCGACCGCGCTGCTCGACGCGGCGTTCGGCGCCTACGCGGTCGCCCTGCTGCCCGGCCTCTTCGGCGGCGGGGCGCTCTCGGACCGGGTCGGCCGGGCGTGGGTGGTGCTGCCGGGCGCCGGGCTCGTCGTCGCCGGGACGCTGGTGCTGATGGCGTTCCACGATCCCGCCGGACTGCTCCTGGGTCGGCTGGTGGTCGGCCTCGGGGCGGGACTGACCTTCGGCGCCGGCACCGCATGGGCCGGCGACCTCGGCGCGACCACCGGCACCGTGCTGGCCGGGGTGTTCCTGACGACCGGCTTCGCCGTCGGCCCGCTCTTGTCGGGCGCGCTGGCCCAGCTCGCACCCGCCCCGCTGGTGACGCCGTTCGTGCTCTCGGTCGCGCTCTCGCTGGCCGCCATCGGCTGGGCCGCGACCACCAGCGCGCCCGCGTCACGGCGGCTGCGCAACGCCGGGGGCGGACCGGTGCCCACCCTGGAGCACCACGACGCCCGCACCGCGCTGGCCTGGTCGCTGCCCGTGGGCGTGCTGGTCTTCGCGAGCGTGGCGCTGAGCATCGTCACGCTGCCGACCCGGCTGCCGCCCGCCGTCGACGGGCCCCTGCTGGTCGGCGTGGCCGCCGCGCTCGCGCTGGGCAGCGGCATCGTCGTGCAGACCGTCGCGCGCACCCGGTCGTGGGGACCCGGCGCCGGGGTCGCCGGCGCGCTCGCGGCGGCGGTCGGCTTCGCGCTGGTGGCGCTCGGCGGGGAGCGGGTCTCGCTGCCGCTGTTCGCGCTCAGCTGCGTGGTGCTGGGCACGGCGTACGGGCTGTGCCTGCGCGAGGGCCTGCTCGACGTCGAGACGCTGGCTCCGCCGGCGCGCCGGGGCACGCTGACCGGCACGTTCTACGTCGCGACCTACGTCGGCTTCGGGCTCCCGCTCCTGCTGACCTCGCTGCAGCCGGTCGCCGGCACCCGGCTCCCGGCGCTCGTGCTCGCGCTCGCCGCGCTCCTGGTGGCCGGCGTACGCCGCGCCCAGCTCGGCGGCGGCCACCCGGGCCGCCCGGGGCGCCCCGACTCCTAGGGTGACGCCATGACGAGCACCCCGACGCCGACCGGCAGCACGACCGGCAGCACCACCGGCACCCAGCACTCCTCCGGCGACCCCCGCAACGACGACGTCCTGGTGTGGGTCGACGGCGAGCTGCTCCCCCGCGCGCGGGCGGTCGTCTCGGTCTTCGACTCCGGGTTCGTGCTGGGCGACGGGGTCTGGGAGGGCCTGCGGGTCAGCGGCGGCCACCCGGTCTTCCTCGAGCAGCACCTCGACCGGCTCGAGGAGGGCGCGCGGGCGCTGCTCATCGACCTGCCGAGCCGCGAGCAGCTGACCGAGGCGGTCTACGCGACGCTGCGGGCCAACGACATGGTCGACGGCGTCCACGTGCGGCTGATGGTCACCCGCGGGGTGAAGTCGACGCCCTACCAGGACCCGCGCGTCACCGTCGGCCCCGCGACCGTGGTGGCGATCGCCGAGCACAAGGAGCCGCTCCCGGCCACCGTGACCGACGGCATCACGCTGTTCACCACCCACGTGCGGCGCGCCCACCCGGACACCCTCGACCCGCGGCTCAACGCCCACAGCAAGCTCAACGACGTCACGGCCTGCATCCAGGCCTACACCGCCGGGGCCGACGAGGCGCTGATGCTCGACCCCGACGGCTTCGTGGCCACCTGCAACAGCACCCACTTCTTCCTCGTCACCCGGGCCGGGGAGGTCTGGACCTCCGACGGCCGCTACTGCCTGGGCGGCATCACCCGCGCCAACGTGCTCGAGGTCTGCCGCCGCCACGACCTGCCCGCGCGCGAGCGGACCTTCAGCCTCACCGACGTCTACAACGCCGCCGAGGCGTTCGTGACCGGCACCTTCGCCGGCGTCGTCCCGGTGCGCACCGTCGACGGCCGCACCATCGGCACCGGCGTCCGCGGCCCGGTCGTGGAGCGGCTGCAGGGGCTCTACCAGGAGCTCGTCGCCGAGGACGTGGCCTCCCGGGGGGCCCGGTGACCACCACCGGCGCGGGGCGGCCCACCGTCCGGGTCGCGATGTGGAGCGGCCCGCGCAACCTCTCGACCGCGATGATGCGCTCCTGGGAGAACCGGCCCGACACCGTCGTGGTCGACGAGCCGCTCTACGCGGCGTACCTCCTCGCGACCGGGCTCGACCACCCCGGCCGCGAGGAGGTGATCGCCTCCCAGCCCACCGACTGGCGCCGCGTCGTGGCCGACCTCGGCCGGCCCGTCGGTGCCCCGGTGCACTACGCCAAGCACATGACGCACCACCTGCTGCCCGACATGGAGCTCGACTGGGTCGCCGGGTTCCGCAACGTGCTGCTGGTGCGCGACCCGGCCGAGGTGGTCGCCTCCTACGTCCGCTCGCGGGAGAGCTGCGAGCCCGAGGACATCGGGCTGCTGCAGCAGGAGCGGCTGCTCGAGGTGCTGCCCGACGACGTCCCGGTGGTCGACGCCGGCGACTTCCTGCGCGACCCGGAGGTGCACCTGCGGTGGCTGTGCGGCTGGCTGGGCATCCCCTTCACCGAGCGGATGCTGCGCTGGCCCGCCGGTCCGCGCGACTCCGACGGCGTCTGGGCGCCGCACTGGTACGACGCGGTGCTGCGCTCGACCGGGTTCGAGCCCTGGCGGCCGCGCGAGGTCGGGCTCGGGGCGCACGACCGCGCCGTCGCCGAGGCCTGCCGGCCGGCGTACGACCGGCTCCGGGAGCGTCGGCTGCGCCTGGTCTGAGGGGCCTCAGCCGGTGAGGAAGGGCGGCACGTGCGCGGTGAGCAGGGTGGCGCCGGGCGGACCGACGGTGACGTCGAGGGTGCGGCCCTCCAGGGCGCCGACGCACGCCTCGACCACCGGCAGCACCTCCTCGCGGGGTCGGGCGGTCGTGACGCCGAGCAGGTAGCCCTGCATGCCGTCCTCGTAGCGGATCCACCCCAGCGACGCCGTCGCGACCCCACCGAGGGCGGTGAACCCGTCACGCAGGCGCTCCACCAGCCCCTCGGGGACGTACGCCGGCTCGCCGACCTCGACCGAGGAGCCCTGCTGCGCGACCCGGTGGGTCGTGCCCGGGTCGACCCCGGCGAGCAGGTCGGACATCTCGGCGACGAAGAACTCCTTGCCGTGCCGGTTGGCCGGGTTGAGCACCAGGCCCAGGTTGTGGCCGACCAGCTGGCGCATCAGGTCGCGCCCGGTCGTGCCCCGCACCTCGAAGCCGGGCGGCATCTCGCCCTGGGTCTGGGTCCACTGCCGGCCCCACCAGGCCCCACGCACGGGGTGGGTGAAGGCCAGGCCGGCGCGACGGCGCTCGGCCAGCTCGGTCACGAGCGGCACGAACCCGCCGTCCTGCACGGTGCCGGGCACGCCGACCGAGGCGTCCATGAACGCCGCCACGAAGGCGGGGCCCGCCTCGCGGTCCTCGGGGTGGTCGGCCGCGTGGACGAGGAGCTGCTCGAGCGCGTTCTGCGGCCCCGGCTCCTGGGGGCCGTCGGGCGGACCGGGGGTGGCTCCGAGGGCGCTCACGCGTCGAGGTCCTTGAGGGCTTCCTCCACGGCGCGGTGCATCGTGGGGTAGGCGTAGATCATCGAGCGCAGCGTCGCCGTCGGGATCTCGGCGTGCACCGCGGTGGTGAGCATGCCCAGGACGTCGCCGCCGGTCGGGCCCATCACGGTGGCCCCGACGAGCACGCCGCGGTCGGCGTCCTCGACCACCTTGACCAGGCCCTGCGCGCGGTTGATCCAGCCGCGGGAGTTGGCCGCCATGTCCTGGGTGCCGACGCGGACGCGGAGGCCGGCGTCGCGGGCCTGCTGCTCGGTCATGCCGACGCCGCCGACCTCGGGGTCGGTGAAGGTCACGTGCGGCACCGCGCGGTAGTCCGCGCGCGGCGCGTCGTCCTGCGCGAGGACGTCGGCGACGCAGATCGCCGACTGGTACATCGACAGGTGGGTCCAGGCGCCGTGGCCGGCCACGTCGCCGATGGCCCACAGGCCCTCACCGGCCCGCATCCGGTCGTCGACCTCGATGCTGTGAGCGGCCGGGTCGAGCCCGACGGTCTCCAGGCCGAGGTCGTCGAAGTTGGGACGGCGACCGGCGGCGACGAGCAGCTTCTCGGCCTCGACGGTCTGGTCGGCCAGCCGGACGCTGAAGCGACCCTCGGCGTAGGACACCTGCTGGATGTCGACGTCGGTGAGCACCTGGATGCCCTCGGCGGCGAAGACCGAGCCGAGCAGGTCCCCGGTCTCCGGCTCCTCGGGGCCCAGCAG
This sequence comes from Nocardioides aurantiacus, assembly GCF_003752505.1. NCBI lineage: Bacteria > Bacillati > Actinomycetota > Actinomycetes > Propionibacteriales > Nocardioidaceae > Nocardioides > Nocardioides aurantiacus. The sequence continues at coordinate 2,193,198 of NZ_RKHO01000001.1, forward strand.
CCGGGGGCCCCGCTCGAGCACGGTGATCCGCGTGCCGAACCGGGAGAACGCCTGGGCGAGCTCGGCTCCGATGGGACCGCCACCGATGACGACCATCGACGCCGGGGCCGACTCGGCGCGCAGCACCTCGCGGTTGGTCCAGTACGGCGTGTCCGCCAACCCGTCGACCGGGGGTGCGCTCGGCGACGTGCCGGGGTTGAGCACCACCCCGCGCCGCGCCTCGAACACCTCGCCGCCCACCTCGACGGTGCGCGGACCGCTGAGACGGGCGTGGCCACGGACGAACCGCACGCCGGCGTCCACGAGCCGGTCGACGGCGACCTGGTCGTCCCAGCCGTCGGTGGCCTCCTCGCTGATCCGGCGGGCCACCACCGCGAAGTCGGGGCGCACCTCGACGGTGCCGGCGAGGTCGGGCACCCGTCCGGCCTCGGCGAGCGCGTCGGCCGCCCGGATGATCATCTTGCTCGGGATGCAGCCGTAGTAGGGGCACTCGCCGCCCACGAGACGCTCGTCGATCCCGACCACGTCGAGACCCGCACCCGCCAGCTGTGTCGCCGTCGCCTCGCCACCGGGGCCGAGCCCCACCACCACCACGTCGCACGTCGTCGTCATGCCCGTGAGTCTGGCACCTCGACGGTGGTCGTCACCGCGGTGACCGAGGGCCGTTCGGGCGTCGAGCCGAAGCCGAACCCGGGCTCGGGGGCGACCGGCGCCAGCGTCCCCAGCTCGTGGCCGCGCCAGCGGCCGACCAGCCCGGTCACGGCGTGCAGGTCGGTGGCGCCGTAGAACTCGCGGCGGCCGTGGCCGGCGCTCCCCCGCGTGCGCACGCCGCGCAGCGCGACCCGAGCGACGGGGTCGGTCAGGCCCGACCACCACGGGGCGGTGGCGAGGCGGCGCGGGACGAGCCGCAGCAGCCGGCCCAGCGGCGTACGACGGCCGAGGTCGAGCTGCAGCGAGAGCTCGGGGCCCTCGACGCGCCACGCCCCACCGGAGACCTGCACCGCCACCGGCCCGATCACCACGCGGTCGAAGCGGTAGGTCAGCGCCACGAAGTCGGCGACGGCGGGGTCGGGAGCCAGCAGCACGCGGGTGCCGTCGGCCTCGGCCACCATCACGTCGGCGAACGGTCCCAGCGGGCTGCACGGCCAGTGGCCCACCACGACCCGGACGCCGCTGCTCGAGCCGACCCCGGCGATCTGGCCGGCGAACCGGTGGCGGGTGCGCCCTGCCCGGCTCACCGGTCGTGGTGGCGGGCGAGGACCAGGCACCAGGCGCCGAAGCACCACAGGCCCACGCCCACGAGCGCGATCAGCACGGCGCCGTAGGGCTCCTGGAGCACCTGCTGCAGCGCCTGGTCGAGGCCACCGCCCTTGCCGGAGCGGTGGGTGACGCCGGCGACCACCGTGAGCAGGCCGACCAGCACCAGGGAGAGCCCCTTGCCGACGTGGCCGACCTGGCCGACCCTCACGAAGGCGGTGCCGAGGTCACCGGCCTGGCCGCGGGCGGTGATCTCGTCGGTGAAGGCGCGGGTCCAGCCCTTGCGCAGCAGCGTCGCGGCGTACGCCAGGACCCCGAGGCCCGCGAGCGCGACCAGCCACTGCCCTCCCGGCCAGCCCATCACGGTGGCGGTCCAACCGCCCGACCTCCCCGATCCGGACCCGAGGGCCACCTTGACCGCGGTGAACCCGATGACGGCGTAGACGACGGCCTTGCCGATCGAGACGACCCGCTTCCTGGTCCGCTGGTCGCCCTCGTGCCGGTGGCCGAACCCGGCCTCGACCACACGCCAGACGACGAGCAGCAGCATGCCCAGGGCGACCGCCCACACCATGGTGCGGCCGAACGGCTGGCGGGCCAGGGTGTGGAACGCGCCGTCGGTGCTGGCGTCCTCGTTGGGGCCGCCGAGGGCGAGCTGGACGCAGAGCCAGCCCAGCAGCAGGTGCACCACGCCGTACGCGACCATCCCGGCCCGGACCAGGTGGTCCATCGAGGTGCTGCGCTCGGCCTGCTCCCCCAGGGCCTGGACGTCGTCGTTCACGACGTCGCGCCGTCCGGCTGCTCGATCTCCAGGTCGCGGAACCACGACTCGGTGACGTAGTCGGTGGTCCACCCCATCGAGGTGTAGAGGCCGTCGGCGCCCGTCGGGGAGTCGTCGTCGACCTCGAGCCCGACCCGGTCGCGGCCGCGGCGCGCGGCGTCGGCGATCACGGTGTGGAGCAGCGCCTTGGCCACGCCCCGGCCCCGGGCGTCGCGGTGGACGCCGATGTAGTCGACGTAGCTGCCCTCGTGCCCCGCCGGGCCCTCCGGCAGCACGGTGCTCACCACGGCGCCGGCGGCGAGCTGGCGCCCGTCGACCTCGACGAAGGCCAGCCACCAGTGGTCCCAGCGGTGGCCGGGGTCCTCGCGCAGCCGCTGCACGAACTCGGGGAAGCTCTCGCGGTAGGAGTTGAAGTGGTCCTCGAAGGAGCTCTCCAGCATCTCGTGCACGATCTGCAGGTCGCCGGCCACCGGCAGGTCGTTCTCGTGGCTGTCGACCCGGCGGATGGTGACGCCCTCGCGCGGCGCGGGCAGCTCCTCGGCCTCCGAGGGCAGCACCGGTCGCGACATCTGCAGCCAGGTGCGGCGCAGCTCGTAGCCGGCGTCGCCGAGCCAGCGGCGCTGCACCTCGTCCTCGGCGAAGGGGCTCGCGTCGAGCCGGGTCGCGGTGGTAGCGCGCAGCCGGCAGATCTCCGTCGCCTGCTCCGCGACGAAGGCGTACGCCGCCCCGGCGACCCGGTCCTGCGTGGCCCGGTCGAGCCCGCGGTCGAGGTAGACGTGCAGCATGGTGCGGCCCGCCGCCCGGTCGTGGACCACTACCCAGCCGCGCACGCCGCCCTCGGGGTCGACCAGCACGACCTGCCGACGGGTCCAGGACGCGGGCCCGGCGACCTCGGACTCCACCGCCTCGCGGTCCACCGAGGCCGAGCCGGTCCAGGGCCGCTTGTCGGCGGCGCGGAGGTCGACCAGCGCACCGAGGTCGTCGAGCTGCGGCAGCCGGGCCGTCCAGCCGTCGGGGAGACCGGCCAACGAGCGCGGGGACGAGGTGGGGTCGGCGGGCTGCGGCGAGGTCACCGGGGCATTGTGCCGGAGTGGTGCCCGGCCGCGCGCGACTCGGGGCCCCGGCGGCGCGTTCAGCCGCACAGCGCGAGGAGCTGACGGGCGACCGGGTCGCGGCGGGCGGCCGCCCTGCCCGTCGCGTCGCAGGCCACCCGGCCGGTGGTGAAGCGCTCCACGAGCAGCCCGGTGCCCACGACGTCGGCGGCCGAGCCGTCGGTCGTGCTCGGCGGCCCGCAGACCCGGGCGGTCCAGTCGAAGGGGCGGGCCCGCGTCGCGGCGTACGCCACCACCCGACGGGGGCGCTGCGCCGCCCGGGACACCTGCAGCCGCGTCGCGAAGGTCTCCGACAGCGGGCCGGTCGACCCGCCCGGGAGGGCCGCTGCCACCCGACGCAGCACGTCCGCGTCGACGCGGCCGCCGTCGGGGGCCCGCACCCCGGGGCGCAGGTCGAGCACCCGCCGCAGCGTCACGGGCACACGACCCCGTCGGCCCGGCCCGAGGGTGAGCGGCAGCGCGTAGAGGACCACCCGCGTCCCCCGGCGTACGTCGGTCCGCTCGGTGGGCTCGAACCCGGCGACCGCGCAGGCGGCGACGGTGCCCGACGGGGAGGACGAGGAGGACGCCGGGTCGGTCGGCCCCTCCCCGGGCCGGTCGGTGCCGGCACACCCGAGCAGCCCGGTCAGCAGCGCCACCACGAGCGCGGCCACGAGCGCGGCCGGCAGCGGCCTCGGCCGCGCCGCCCGACCGTGCACCGGCTAGGCCTGGCCGACCAGCTGCTCGCGGTCGCGGACGATGTTGCCCAGGACACCGTTGACGAAGGCGGGCGACTCGTCGGTGGACAGGTCGCCGACCAGCTTCAGGGCCTCGGAGACCGCGACCGCGTCGGGCACGTCGTCGACGAAGAGGATCTCGAAGACGGCCAGGCGCAGCACGTTGCGGTCCACGGCCGGCATCCGCCGCAGCGTCCAGCCCTGGGCGTAGTCGGTGATCACCTCGTCGAGGCGGTGCCGGTGCTCGTAGACGCCGTCGACCAGCCGCTGGGTGTACTCGTTGACGGGGCCGTTCTCGGCCTGCTCCGCGAGCAGCTCGGCCGCCGGGCGGGAGCGCATGTCCGCGGCGTACACCGCGTCGAGCGCCCGCTTGCGGGCCTTGGAGCGGGCTGCCATCAGGAGCTGACGCGACCCAGGTAGGAGGAGTCGCGGGTGTCGACCTTGATCCGCTCGCCGGTGGTGATGAACAGCGGGACGCTGACCTGGGCACCGGTCTCCACGGTGGCGGGCTTGGTGCCGCCGGTGGAGCGGTCGCCCTGCAGGCCGGGCTCGGTGTAGGTGACCTCGAGCTCGACCGAGGCCGGCAGCTCGATGTAGAGGACGCGGCCGTCGTTGGTGGCGACGATCGCCTCCTGGTTCTCGAGCATGAAGTCGGCTGCGCCGCCCACGATCTCGGGGGCGACCTCGAGCTGGTCGTAGGTGCCGGTGTCCATGAAGACGTAGGACGTGCCGTCGTTGTAGAGGTACTGCATCGTCCGCTTGTCGACGGAGGCGACCTCGACCTTGACGTCGGCGTTGAAGGTCTTGTCGACCGTCTTGCCCGACTCGATGTTCTTGATCTTGGTGCGCACGACCGCGCCGCCCTTGCCGGGCTTGTGGTGCTGGAACCACATGACCTGCCAGAGCTGGCCGTCCAGCTTGAGCACCATGCCGTTCTTGAGGTCGTTCGTCGTCGCCATGCGGAGGATCTCGCGTCTCTTCGAGGGGTCGTGGGGGCGCCGGCCCGACCTGGGGTCGCACAGGCACAGCGGCCGAGTCTAGCCCGTGCCCGCTCCGCGACTTAGGGTGGCGCGATGCGCATCGCCCCGTTCTCACGGACGGTCCCCCGGCTCCTGGCCGGGCTCACCGCCGCCGCCCTCACCACGACCCTGTTCGCGGCCCCCGCGGACGCGGCCCCCGATGGTCCCCGCCCGCCCGGCAACGTCGCGCAGGGCAACCCCGACTTCACCGCCAACGTGATGGCGCCCCTGAAGGTCACCGACTGGGCCGACTTCCGTCACGACCTCGACGTCGTCGACTCCTACGGCGTCGACGCGGTCAGCGTCGACGTCTGGTGGGGTGACGTGGAGAAGCGCGACAACCGCTTCGACTGGGCCTACTACGACCGCGTCTTCGCCGAGATCACGCGGGCGGGCCTCGACATCGCGCCGATCCTGTCCTTCCACCAGTGCGGCGGCAACGTCGGCGACGACTACACCAGCCTGCTGCCGTCGTGGCTGTGGCCGAAGTACGCCGGCCGCTCCTACCGGGGCGTCAAGATCGGGCCGAACGGCCTGCAGCACCGCAGCGAGCAGGGCAACTACTCCCCCGAGACCGTCTCCGGCTGGGCCGACAACCTGGTCGCCGGGGAGTACCGCGACTTCACCAAGGCCTTCACCCGCCACTTCGACGGCAGGTTCGGGCGGGACGTGACCGAGGTCAACGTCTCCCTCGGCCCCTCCGGCGAGCTGCGCTACCCCTCCTACAACAGCCACGACACCGGCTCGGGCTACCCGACGCGTGGCGCGCTGCAGTCCTACTCGCCACTGGCCAAGCAGGACTTCCGCCGCTGGACGTTGCGCAAGTACGACAACCTGCGCAAGGTCAACCGGGCGTGGGGCACGAGCTTCCGCACCCGCACCCAGATCGCCCCGCCGCGCGACGCCGACGCCTTCTTCGAGGACGGCACCTACGCGAAGCAGCGCTACGGCACCGACTTCGTCGACTGGTACAACGCCTCGCTCGTGGACCACGGCCGGCGGATGCTGACCACCGTCACCCGGGCGCTGGGAGACGGCTTCCGCTACGCCGACATCGGCTACAAGGTGCCCGGCATCCACTGGCAGATGGGCCAGGGCTCGCCGTACCCCCGCGCCACGGAGGTCACCACCGGGCTGATCCGGACCAGCGTCGACGAGCAGGCCTGGTCCACCGGGCACGGCTACGCCCGCATCATCGAGCTCGCCGGCCGCGTCCCCACCCGTCGCGACGTCAAGATGCACTTCACCGCGCTCGAGATGGACGACAACGACCCCGGGGAGCCGTTCAACGGTCAGCGCCCCTACTCCCTGGCCAAGACCCTGGTCGGCTGGATCGGGGACTACGCCGCGCGCGTCGGCACCGACCTCAAGGGCGAGAACGCCCTCAACGGCGGGCTCTACTCCGAGCAGGGCTGGGCCAACATCCAGGAGGCCTTCGACCGGTGGGGCTACCTCGGCCTGACCGTGCTGCGGATGCAAGACGTCTCCCGCGACGAGGACGAGATCGCCGACTCGCCCTACCCGCTGCCGATGCAGTGGTACGCCGCGTTCATCGAGCGCCAGCGGGGCTGACGAGACGCCTCCCACGCTACTGAACCACGTTCGGTAGCGTGGGGGCATGTCGCTCCGCCACCGGCAGCTGCTCGCCCTCGCCCTGACCGCCAACGCGCTGCGCCCGCTGCGCCGCGTCGGGGCCGGGGTCCCGGCCTTCGTCGCCGGCTGGATGACCAGCGAGCTGGCCCCCCAGCTGCTCGCGACGACGGCGCTCGACGCCGCGGCCGAGCTGACGCTGCGGCGCGGCCGGCGCGGCCGCACCGACCGGGCGGGCCTGGCCCTGGCCGCGGTCACGGCCGCCGGCCTGGGGCTGATGGTGCGCGAGTCGCTGAGCGCGGCACGCCGCATCGAGTCCACGCTCGACGACGGCCTGGGCACCGACTACCTCGACGTGCTCGACGAGCCGCCGACCCGCGAGGACCTGCGGCTGCACCTGCGCGAGCTCGCGCACCCCTTCCGCCTCGACGACCCGGGGGTCGAGGTGGTCCGCGACGTCTCCTACGTGCCCGGGGTCGAGGCCCGTCGCGCGCGGCTGGACGTCCACCGCCCCGTCGGCGTCGACCTCGACCGGGCGCCCGTCCTGGTGCAGGTGCACGGCGGCGCCTGGACGCTCGGCAGCAAGGAGACCCAGGGCCTGCTGCTGATGAACCGGATGGCCCGGCGCGGGTGGGTCTGCGTCGCGGTGAACTACCGGCTGGCCCCCAAGCACCCCTTCCCGGCGCAGGTCGTCGACGTCAAGCACGCCCTGGCCTGGGTGCGCGAGCACATCGGGGAGTACGGCGGCGACCCCGACTACCTCGTCCTCACCGGCGGCTCCGCCGGCGGTCACCTCGCCTCCCTGGCCGCGCTCACGCCCCACGAGACGCAGTGGCAGCCCGGGTTCGAGGACGCCGACACCAGCGTCGCGGCCTGCGTCCCCTTCTACGGCGTCTACGACGTGGGCGGGCTGACCGGGGACCGGCCGGCCGTCGCCATGCGCGACAAGTTCCTCGGACCGAAGGTGTTCCAGCGCGACCCGGCCGAGGACCACGAGATCTTCGAGCAGGCCTCGCCGCTGGCACGGGTCACCCCCGAGGCGCCGGACTTCTTCGTGCTCCACGGCGACGCCGACACCCTCGTCGACGTCCGGCAGGCCCGCGCGTTCGTCGCCCGGCTGCGCGAGGTCTCCCGCGCCAGCGTGACCTACGCCGAGCTGCCGGGCGCCCACCACGCCTTCGAGGTCTTCAGCTCGATCCGCAGCCAGCACACCGTGCGGGCCGTCGAGCGGTGGCTGCTGCACCACCGCGCCGTGTGGAGCCGCGAGCGGACCGAGCAGGGTCCCGGCACCACCTCGGCGAGCGCGTGAGCACCGGATCGCCGATGGACGCGGACCTCCTGGAGCACGCCCGTGCCGCCACGGGGTTCATGCCCGAGGACGAGGGCGACCTGCTGCACCGCACGGCGGTGGCCCACCTCGCCGACGGCCCCGGCCTCGAGGTCGGGACCTACTGCGGCAAGTCCGCGATCTACCTCGGCGCCGCCGCCCGGGCGAGCGGCAGCGTGGTGTTCACCGTCGACCACCACCGCGGCTCGGAGGAGAACCAGGCCGGCTGGGAGCACCACGACACCTCCCTGGTCGACCCCCGCACGGGTCTGATGGACACGCTGCCCCGCTTCCGGCGGACCCTGCACGACGCCGGGCTGGAGGCCGAGGTGGTCGCCGTGATCGGCCGCTCCACCACCGTCTCGGCGCACTGGCGCACCCCGCTGGCGCTGCTGTTCGTCGACGGCGGGCACGCCGAGGAGCACGCGCAGGCCGACTACAGCGGGTTCGCGCGCTGGGTGCAGCCGGGCGGCGCGCTCGTCGTCCACGACGTCTTCGAGCACCCCGAGGACGGCGGCCAGGCACCGTTCCACGTCTGGGAGCGGGCGGTCGCCGGCGGCTGCTTCACGCCGGTGGAGACGGTCGGGTCGATGCGGGTGCTGCGGCGCAGCGCCGGCTCAGCGGGCGAGGACGTCGGCTGAGGCGCCCTCGGCGCACCCGCACTCCAGGGCCAGCTCGTCGAACGGCGGCGCCAGGTCCTCGCCGCGCATGATCCCCGAGCCGGGCGTGGTCCGCGACAGCGCGTCGACGGCCAGCACCACCGCGGCCGCGGTGTAGGTCGTCTCCTCGCGCGGCCAGACCACCTCGTCCTCGTAGACGTAGCCGGTCCAGTAGCCGCCCTCGTCGTTGCGCAGGTGCTGCACGTCGGCCAGCAGCCGGGTGGCGCGCTCGTGGTCGTCGAGGCAGTCCAGCGACAGCACCAGCTCGCAGGTCTCCGCGCCGGTCACCCACGGGTTGGTGTCGACGCAGCGGATGCCCAGCCCGGGCACCACGAAGTCGTCCCAGCGGGCGTCGACGAGCGCGCGGCCGGGGGCCCCGCGGACCGCGCCGCCGAGCACCGGGTAGTACCAGTCCATGGCGAAGGTGCGCTTGTCCAGGAACAGGTCGCGGTGCTCGCGCAGCGCGTGGCCCAGGCGCCCACCGGCCAGCTCCCAGTCGGGCTGCGGCTCCCCCACCAGCTCGGCGAGCGCCACCCCGGCGCGCAGCGCCTGGTAGATGCTCGACGACCCGGCGACGAGGGCGTCACGGTTGACGCGGGCGGGTCGGTCCCCGTCGTACTCCTGCGACCAGGCGATGCCGCCCCAGGGCAGCTGCAGGCCCACGACGTAGTCCAGCCCGGCGCGGACGACCGGCCACAGCCGCTCGACGTAGTCCAGGTCGCGGCGCAGCCGCCAGTGGTGCCACAGCCCCACGGCGAGGTAGGCGCACATGTTGGTCTCTCCGCTCGCGTCCTCGACGCGGCCCTGCACGATCCGCATCGGCCACGAGCCGTCGGCGCGCTGCCACCGCGCGCACCAGTCGTACGCCGCCTCGGCGGTCGCCACCTCGCCGCCGACCAGCGCGCCCATTGCCGCCTCGACGTGGTTCCAGACGTCGGTCTGGGCGCCGGGGCTCCACGGGATCGCGCCGTCGGGCTCCTGGGTGCGGGTGATCGAGCGGGCGGTGGCCACGACCTGCGCGGCGCTCAGCAGCCCGGGCAGCTCCGGGACCGGGTGCGTCCCGCTCATGCCGGCTTGCGGAGGTAGAGGACCATGCTCTTGCCGATCAGCGGGTTCAGCGCCCGCTCGGCGGCCCGGGTCAGCACGCTGACGCCGCGGGTCCGCATGATGTCCCAGACCAGGAGCTGGTGGTAGCCGCGCACGAGCGGGTGGCGCTCCTTGGTGGTGCCGACGGCGCACTTGATCCACCAGTACGGCGCGTGCAGCGCGTGGGCGTGGTCGGTGCCCTCGTGGACCATGCCGGCGGCCTCGAGCTTGCCGACCAGCTCGGTGCCGGTGTAGATCCGGATGTGCCCGCCCTCGTTGGCGTGGTACTCGTCGGAGAGCGCCCAGCAGATCCGCTCGGGCAGCCACCGGGGCACCGTGACGGCCATGGTGCCGCCGGGGCGCAGCACGCGCACCAGCTCGCGGATGGCGGTCACGTCGTCGGGGATGTGCTCGAGCACCTCGGAGGCCACCACCCGGTCGAACTCGCCGTCGGCGAACGGCAGGCCCAACGCGTCGCCCTGCTTGGTGTCGGCCTCCGCGCCGGCCGGCACCTCGCCGGCCTCGCGCATCGCGGCGAAGATCTCCGAGACGCCCGACAGCTCGTCGGCATCCTGGTCGAGCGCGATCACGTCGGCGCCGCGGCGGTACATCTCGTAGGCGTGGCGTCCTGCGCCGCAGCCCATGTCGATGACCCGCTCCCCGGGCCGGAGCCCGAGCCGGTCGAAGTCGACGGTCAGCATCCTGCGTCCTCCTGTGCGTGCTCCGGTCCGGGCGTCCGCGCCCGCACCACGTCCTCGTACGCCGCGACGGTCGCCTCGGCGACCGCCCGCCAGCTGAACCGCTCCAGCACCCGGCGGCGCCCCGCGGCACCCATCCGGGTCCGGCGGTCGGGGTCGTCGAGCAGCGCGGCGAGCGCCAGCTCCAGCTCGCCCACGTCACCGGGGGCGACCAGGTCGGCACACTCCCCGTCGGGGCCGACGACCTCGGGGATGGCCCCGGCGCGGCTGACCACCAGCGGCGTCTCGCAGGCCATCAGCTCGGCCGTCGGCAGCGAGAAACCCTCGTAGAGCGAGGGCACGCAGGCCAGCTCGGCCGAGCCCATCACCTCGACCAGCTCGGCGTCGCTCAGCCCGTGGACGAACGACACGTGCTCGGCGATCCCGAGGCTCTCCAGCAGCTGCTCGGTGCGGCCGCCCGGCACCGGGCGGGTGACCAGCAGCAGGTGCACCTCGCGCTCGACGCGGAGCTTGGCGAAGGCCTCGAGCAGCGTCGCGATGCCCTTCATCGGGGCGTCGGCGCTGGCCATGGCCAGGATCCGTCCCGGCACCCGGGGGGCGGTCGGCGGCACGAAGCCGGCGTCGACGCCCAGCGGGATCACCGTCACGTCGTCGCCGTCCACGCCGAAGTCGCGCACGATGTCGCGGCGGCTGGACTCCGAGACGGTCACGATGCGCTCGCAGGCCCGGGCCACCGCTCCCTGCATCCGCAGGAAGGAGTACCACCGGCGCAGCGTCAGCCGGCGCCGACGGCTGGGGGCCGCGGCGAGGTCGACCTCGCGGTCGACGGTGATCGGGTGGTGGATGCTCGTCACCATCGGCAGCAGCCGCTGCACGTCGAGCATGCCGTGGCCGAGCGTCTGGTTGTCGTGCACGACGTCGAAGTCGGCGACGCGCTCGGCCAGCACCCGTGCCACCCGGCGGCTGAAGGTGCGCGGCTCGGGGAACCCGGCCGTCCACATCTCCAGCACCTCGCTGACGTCGACCAGGTCGCGCAGCTCCGAGGGCCGCGGCGTGCGGAACGGGTCGGGCTCGCGGTAGAGGTCCAGGCTGGGCACCGCGGTCAGCCGCACCCCCGGGTCGAGCTCGGGGTAGGGCTGGCCGGAGAAGACCTCCACGCTGTGGCCCAGGGCGACCAGCTCACGGCTGAGGTGCCGGACGTAGACCCCCTGGCCGCCGACGTGCGGCTTGCTGCGGTAGGACGTCAACGCGATGCGCACGAAGGGAGCCTCCTTGGGCGGTGAGGGCGGGGCGAGCGTAACTGAACGCGTGTCGATAGCCGGACGGCGGTCTCGGGCCCGTCGAGCCCGGGTCCCCGCCGGCCGAGCGCGTCGAGACCTAGGAGTCCTCGCTGCTGTGCCCGGGGAAGACGTGGGCGTCGGGGTCGATGAGGACGGCGGCGTTGTTGACCGCCGTGGCGACCTCGCCGAAGCCGACCGCGATCAGCCGGACCTTGCCCGGGTAGTCCGTGATGTCACCGGCGGCCAGCACCCGCGGCAGGTTGGTCCGCATCGAGGTGTCGACGGCGACGTGACGACCGGAGAACTCCAGGCCCCACTCCTTCATCGCGCTCAGGTCGGCCACGAAGCCGAGCGAGGCGACCACCGACTGCGCCGGTCGGGTGCTGACCTCGCCGTCCTGGGTGGTGATCTCGACCGCCTCGACGTGGTGCTCCCCCAGCAGCCTGGTCACCTGGGCCCTGGTCACCACCTCCACGCGCGAGGCCAGCACCGCGTCGACGGTGGCCCGGTGGGCGCGGAACTGGTCGCGGCGGTGCACGAGGGTCACCGAGGCCGCGATCGGCTCGAGGTGGTGGGCCCAGTCGAAGGCGCTGTCGCCGCCGCCGACGATGACGACGTCGCGGCCGGCGTACTCGGCGAAGGACGGCACGAAGAACACCAGCCCCCGGTCCTCCCAGCCCTCGCCGGCCGGCAGCGGCCGGGGCGTGAACTTGCCGATGCCGGCGGTCACGACGACGACCTTGGCGGTGATCGTGGTGCCGTCGTCGAGCTCCATGACCGCGCCGGCGTCGTCGGTCTTGAGCACCGTCGCCGTCCGGCCCAGGAGGTACGTCGGTCGCGCGCTCGCCGCCTGCTCCACCAGCTGCTCGACCAGCTCGCGTCCCTTCACCGCCGGGAAGCCGGCGACGTCGAGGATGGTCTTCTCGGGATACATCGCCGAGACCTGGCCGCCGAGCTCGGGCAGCGAGTCGACGACGGTGACGTCGAGCCCGCGGAAGCCGGCGTAGTAGACGCCGAACAACCCGGCCGGGCCCGCGCCCACGATCAGCACGTCGGTGTCGATCTCGCGGCCGCCACCACCGGGGTGCTCCATCGGGCTCCTCCTCGCCGTCGTCGGGGGTCCGGGTCGCCTAGAAGGCGTCCATCCGGGACACGCGCCACTCTCCCCCATCGCGCGTGACGGTGACCAGCACCCGCACCTGGTCGACGCGGCGGGTCGGCGTCAGCGGGCTGCTGGTGACCTGGTCGACGAAGACCAGGGCCACGACGCGGTCCGGCGACGCCGAGGACACCGCGGTCTCCCGGACCCGGGCCTCCAGGCGCACCCGCTCGGCGAGCGTCTCGCTCTTCACCTGCGCCATCTGGGCGTCGTACTGGCTGCGGAAGCTGGGGGCGAGCAGCGTCCGGGTCGCCCTCACCTCGGCGTCGAAGCCGCGGGCGTCGTAGCCGAGCACCTCCTCGGCGAGCCTGGCCACCGCACGGCCCCCCGACTCGCGGGCGGGGACCGAGCTGATGGCGCGCTCGGCGGTCGGCAGGTCCGCGGTGCGACCGGCGCCGTGCTGCCACCACCAGCCCAGCCCGGTCGCCAGGGCCAGCACCGCGCACAGCAGCACCAGGACGACGCTCGTGCCGGGGCCGCGGCCGGGGCCCCGGCCGCGTGGCGCCGCGGGCGCCTGCTCGTCGGGGCGCGTCACCGGACGAACTCCAGCTGCTCGGTGAGCCAGCGGCCGTCGCGCTCGACCATCACCAGGCGCAGCCGGTGCTGGCGCAGCTGCTCGCGTCCCCGCGACTGGTCGTTGGTGACCCGTGCGTCGGCGGCCACCAGCACCTCGGCGGTGCTCGAGGTGACCCGGCCGAGGGCGACCGCGCGCACGACCGCGCGAGCGGTGACGTCCGACGCCGCGGTGCGGGCCACGAGCCGGGCGCGGCCGGCGTCGTACTCGTCCCGGAAGGTGCCGGTCGCGCCGTCCATCACCTGCGCGACCACCTCGGTCATCGCCTCGTGGTCGACGGTGAGGAAGGCCTCGACCTCCGCCGAGGCGGCCTCGGTCACCTCCCACTGCTGCCGCGACAGCTCGCGGGCAGCGCCGTCGCCGGTGCCGCCGGTCGCCGGCCGGGTCCACACCACGACCGCGGTCGCCACCAGGGCGAGGGCGAGGAGGCCCAGTGCGAGGTTGAGCCACCCCCACGGCACACGCCTGTCCTGCGCCACGTCGCCTCCCTCGGTGCCTGGCCGACCGACGCAGTCCCCGCCACGCGGCCGGGCCGACCGGTGAGGCTGCTGGGGCGCATCGTAGCCAGGTCGTACCCCGTGCGCTGCGTCTCAGCGACTCCCCGGTTCCGGCCGGTCGCCGGACGTCCCGCCCCTAGACTGCCGCGGGTGCCCCACGCCCCGACCGCCGACTCGCTGGCGCGACGTGCCTCGCGCCACCCCTCGGCGCTGCTGCTCACCGCCCAGCTGACCGCGGTCGTGGCCTACCCCTTCCTGGACCAGACCCGGGTCGGGGCCGCCGTGCTCGGCGTGATCTCGATGGTGGCGGTGGGCCTGGCCATCGGCGTGGTGCGCAGCACGCCCGCGCTCTCGGTGGTCGCGGTCGCGGTCGGCCTGCCCGCCGTGGTGCTGACCCTCGTGGAAGCGGCGACTCCCGACACCCAGTGGGTGGCGCTGGTCAGTGCGCTCCTGCACGCGCCGTTCTACTTCTACGTCGCCTACAGCACCATCAAGTACCTCTTCCACGACGACCGCGTCACCACCGACGAGCTCTACGCCATCGGGGCCGCCTTCACGGTGGTGGCGTGGGGCTTCGCCTACCTCTACGTCGCCGTCGAGATCGTCTTCCCGGGCTCCATCGAGCCGGTCGCCGCCTCGGGGGCGGGGCGCTTCTTCGACATGCTCTTCTTCTCCTTCACCAACCTGACCAGCGTCGGGCTCTCCGACATCCTGCCCGTCGGCGACCACGCCCGGTCGCTGGTGATCCTCGAGCAGGTGGCCGGGGTGCTGTACGTCGCGATGGTCATCTCGCGCCTGGTCGCGATGACCGTCCGCAACCGCTGACCGCGCTCGGCGGACCCGGGGTCAGTCCAGGCAGAACTCGTTGCCCTCGGGGTCGGCCATCACGATGAACCCCAGCTCCATCCGGCCGTCGGGCTCCACGCGGTGGTCGCGCGTCGCCCCGAGCGCCACCAGCCGCTCGCACTCCGCCTCCAGGGCCGCCATCCGCTCGTCGCCGGCCAGGCCGGGCGCCGAGCGCACGTCGAGGTGGAGCCGGTTCTTGGCCGCCTTCCCCTCCGGGACGCGTTGGAAGAACAGCCGGGGTCCGGACCCGCCCACGGGCCGGGCCGCCGACCGGCTGTTCCACAGCTCCTCGGGCACGCCCCACGACCGCAGCGCGTCCTCCCAGGACCCGAAGCCCGAGGGCGGCGGCTCGACCTCGTAGCCGAGCGCCTCGCACCAGAACGCGGCGAGCGCACCGGGGTCGGCGGCGTCGAAGGTGACCTGGACCTCGCGCAGGGTGCTCATGCGGCCCACCCTCCCCCCGAGGTCTCAGCCGGTCAACGACGCCTCACGGTCCTGGAGCACCCGGGCGCGGGCCCGGCCCCGGTAGCGCCAGACCTGCACCAGGCCGAGCAGCCAGAGCGGGAACTGCGCCGACATCGCCCAGCGGAACGCCTCGGGCGTGTAGGCCGTGCTGGCGCCCGGCGTGCGCCAGTCGAGGACGAGCCCGATCACCACGACCATCACCAGGCTGGCGTAGAAGCCGCCCTGGTTGATGATCCCGGTGGCGCTGGCCAGCCGGTGTGCGGGGTTGGAGGTGCGGCCGACGTCGAAGCCGATCACCGAGGCCGGACCGCCGACACCGGTCACCAGCACGAGCACCACCAGCACGGCGAACGGTGCCGGCCCCGGCCAGGCGAGCACCACGGTCCACACGGCGACGATGGAGGAGACGATCACGAGCACCACCGTCGAGCGGTGCCAGGGGTGGACGCTGACCAGCCAGCCCAGGACCGGGCCGGAGAACATCATGGTCACCACCATCAGGGTGAGCAGGAGGCCGGCGGCGGCCGAGGACTGCTCCTCGCCGCGCACGAAGAACGGGTAGCCCCAGAGCAGGCTCATCGTCGTGGCGCTGAACTGGGTGCAGAAGTGCATCCAGAACCCCAGCCGGGTGCCGGGGTGGCGCCACGACGCCGCCAGGCTGGCCCGGACCGAGGCGAGCGACATCGGGGCGCCACGCAGGTTGCGGCCCGCCGGGGTGTCGTGCAGCACCACGAGCAGCGCCACGGCCAGCACGATCCCGACGCCGCCGGCGACCAGGTAGGCGCGGGTCCAGCCGAGGTTGGCCAGGGCCCACGTCATCGGGACGGCGGCGGCCACGGCGCCGGTCTGGCCGAGCGTGCCGGTCACCTGGGTGACGAACGGGATCCGCCGCAGCGGGAACCAGCTGCTCACCAGGCGCAGCAGGCAGATGAAGGTCATCGCGTCCCCCATGCCGACCCCGGCGCGGGCGACCAGGGCCAGCGGGTAGCTCTCGGCGAACGCGAACACCGTCTGCCCGACGGTCATCAGCACCAGCCCGGACAGCATCACGCTGCGCGAGCCGAAGCGGTCGACCAGCAGGCCGACGGGGATCTGCATGCCGGCGTACACCAGCAGCTGGAGCATGGTGAAGGTCGCCAGCTGGGCGGCGGAGATGCCGAAGCGGTCGGTGGCGACGAGCCCGGCGACGCCGAGCGAGGAACGGTGGAACACCGCCAGCACGTAGACCGCGAGGCCGACGCCCCACACGGTCCAGGGGCTGCGCAGGGCGGTCGTGCTCACCGGTCGGATCGTACGCCGCGCCGGGGGTCGGCCCGGCCTAGGGCAGCGCGAGCACCAGGTCGGCCAGGAAGCGGTCGACCTCGTCGATGGCGTAGCCCTCGCGCAGTCGGACCCGCCGCAGGGTGGCGCCGTCGATCAGCGGCCGGATCCGTCGGCCCGCCGTCGCTGCCTGCTGCACCGCGTCGAGCAGCGCGTCGACCTCCGACATGTCGTAGCCCTGCCGGAGCCGGACGGGCGTGAACCGCGCCGCCTCGATCCGGTCGACGACGGCCCGGCCCCTCGCGTTGCCCGTGTCCTGGTTGCCCGTGTCATGGTCGTCCGTGCTCATCGCGTGGCCTCCATCATCTGGCGCAGCTCCTTCTTGAGGTCCTGGACCTCGTCGCGGATCCGGGCCGCGACCTCGAACTGCAGCTCGGCGGCGGCGTTGTGCATCTGCTCGGTCAGCTGCTGCACCAGCTCGGCGAGGTCGGAGGACGGGATGCCGGCGGTGTCGGGGGCCTTCTCGTGGACCTTGTCCATCCGGGACAGGCCCGGGACCGGGGCCTTGCGCGACTTGTCGCCCCGGGCGCCGGTGCCCTGCCAGGTCGCCAGCAGCTCGGCGGTGTCCTCGTCGTCGCGCGCCAGCATCTCGGTGATGTCGGCGATCTTCTTGCGCAGCGGCTGCGGGTCTACGCCGTGCGCGGTGTTGTAGGCCACCTGCTTGGCACGGCGGCGGTTGGTCTCGTCGATGGCCTTCTCCATCGAGGGCGTCACGCGGTCGGCGTACATCACGACCTGCCCGGAGACGTTGCGCGCGGCGCGGCCGATGGTCTGGATCAGCGACTTGTCGGAGCGCAGGAAGCCCTCCTTGTCGGCGTCGAGGATCGCGACCAGCGACACCTCGGGCAGGTCGAGGCCCTCACGGAGCAGGTTGATGCCGACGAGGACGTCGTACTCCCCCATCCGGAGCTCGCGCAGCAGCTCGATGCGGCGCAGCGTGTCGACCTCGGAGTGGAGGTAGCGGCACCGCACGCCGTTCTCGAGGAGGTAGTCGGTGAGGTCCTCGGACATCTTCTTGGTCAGCGTCGTGACCAGCACCCGCTCGTTGCGGTCGACACGGGCGTTGATCTCCGACATCAGGTCGTCGATCTGGCCCTTGGTCGGCTTGACGACGACCTCGGGGTCGATCAGGCCGGTCGGGCGGATGATCTGCTCGACCACGTTGTCGATGCCGCCGCCCTTGGCGATCTCGTAGTCGCCCGGGGTCGCGGAGAGGTAGATCGTCTGGCCGATGCGGTCCAGGAACTCCTCCCACCGCAGCGGCCGGTTGTCCATCGCGCTCGGCAGCCGGAACCCGTGGTCGACGAGGTTGCGCTTGCGCGACATGTCGCCCTCGTACATGCCGCCGATCTGGGGCACCGCGACGTGGGACTCGTCGACGACGAGCACGAAGTCCTCGGCGAAGTAGTCGAGCAGGCAGTTGGGGGCGCTGCCGCGCGGGCGGCCGTCGATGTGCATCGAGTAGTTCTCGATGCCCGAGCACGACCCGACCTGGCGCATCATCTCGATGTCGTAGGAGGTGCGCATCCGCAGCCGCTGGGCCTCCAGCAGCTTGCCCTGGCGCTCGAACAGCGCGACCTGCTCCTCCAGCTCCTTCTCGATGCTGGCGATGGCGCGCTCCATGCGCTGCGGGCCGGCGACGTAGTGGGTGGCGGGGAAGACGTAGATCTCCTGGTCGTCGGTGATCACCTCGCCGGTGACCGGGTGCAGCGTCATCAGCCGCTCGATCTCGTCGCCGAAGAACTCCACGCGCACGGCGTGCTCCTCGTAGACCGGGAAGATCTCCAGGGTGTCGCCGCGCACCCGGAAGGTGCCGCGGGTGAAGGACAGGTCGTTGCGGGTGTACTGGATCTCGACCAGCCGGCGCAGCACGCCGTCGCGGTCCATCTCCTTGCCGACCTTGAGCCGGAGCATGCGGTCGACGTACTCCTGCGGGGTGCCGAGGCCGTAGATGCAGGACACCGTCGAGACCACGATGACGTCGCGCCGGGTCAGCAGCGAGTTGGTCGCCGAGTGGCGCAGCCGCTCGACCTCCTCGTTGATGGAGGAGTCCTTCTCGATGTAGGTGTCGGTCTGGGGGACGTAGGCCTCGGGCTGGTAGTAGTCGTAGTAGGAGACGAAGTACTCGACCGCGTTGTCGGGGAACAGCTGGCGCAGCTCGTTGGCGAACTGGGCGGCCAGCGTCTTGTTGGGCTGCATCACCAGCACCGGGCGCTGCACCTGCTCGGCCACCCACGCCACCGTGGCCGTCTTGCCGGTGCCGGTGGCACCCAGCAGGACGACGTCCTTCTCCCCGCCGCGGATGCGCTCGGTGATCTCGGCGATGGCCGCGGGCTGGTCGCCGGCGGGCTGGTAGTCGGACTGCACGTCGAACGGCGCCACCCGGCGCTCGAGATCGGTCACGGGACGCATGCCAGGAGCCTACGGCCGCCCACCGACAACCCCGTCGGTCGTCTGGGAGACTGCGCCCGTGCAGCGCCGACACCTCCCCCTCGTGAACATGTCCCACCCCGTGGCCATGCTGGCCCGCCGGTTCGTCATGGTCACGTTCGGGATCCCGGTCCTGGTGGCGGTGGCGATGAGCCTGGTCGACTCCTACCGGCGGCGCGGCAAGAAGCCCAAGCCGTTCCCGACGCGGACGGCCGCGCAGACCCCGGTCGGCGGCGGCACCGTCACGACGTACTCCTTCGGGCAGGACCTCTACGACGACATGCTGCGCGCCATCGAGGGCGCCCGGTCGCAGGTGCTCCTGGAGACCTACATCTTCAAGGGCGACGCCCTCGGCGCGCGGTTCAAGAAGGCGCTCGTCGACGCGGCCGACCGGGGCGTGGAGGTGCGGGTGATCTACGACCAGTTCGCCAACCTCGTGGTGCGGCTGCCGTTCAAGCACTTCCCGCCCCACGTCAAGGTGCTCGCCTTCCCCGTCTACTCGGCCGGCTGGCGGTTCTTCGACCTGCGTCGCTACGGCCGCGACCACCGCAAGATCCTCGTGGTCGACGACGAGGTCGGGTTCGTGGGCGGCTACAACCTCGGGGCGGCGTACGCCACGGAGTGGCGCGACACCCACTGCCGCATCACCGGCCCCGGCGTCGCCGACCTGACGCGTGCCTTCGCCGACTTCTGGAACCTCCACCGGGAGAAGCGGTTCCGCCGCTCGGAGTCGCCGATGCTGATCTCGGCACCCTCGCAGTGGGAGCCCAAGATCCGGGTGCACCGCAACGTGCCGCGGCTGTGGATGTTCCCGATCCGGTCGATGTACCTCGAGGCGATCAACCGCGCGCAGCGCAACGTGTGGCTCACCAGCGCCTACTTCATCCCCGACGAGGACTTCGTCGCCACGCTCGTCCACGCCGCCCGCCGCGGCGTCGACGTGCGCGTCCTGCTCCCCGCCAAGTCCAACCACATCGTGGTGGACTGGATCTCCCGCGGCTACTTCCGCCAGCTGCTCGAGGCCGGCATCAAGATCCACCGCTTCCGCGACGCGATGGTGCACGCCAAGACCGCGACCGTCGACGGCAGCTGGAGCACGATCGGCACCGCCAACGTCGACCGGCTCTCGATGACCGGCAACTACGAGATCAACGTCGAGATCATCGACGACTCCCTGGCGCGGGAGATGGAGCGGATCTTCTCCACCGACCTCACCAACAGCCTGGAGCTGACGTTGCACGAGTGGCAGGCGCGCGACGTCTACGCCCGGTTCACCGAGTTCGTCCTGCGACCGCTGCGGCCACTGCTGTGAGCGCCCCCGCGGGCGCCTCGGCCGACCTGCTGCGCGCCTCGCGCCGCACCTGGGGAGCGCTGGAGACGCTGCACGTCGTCGGCTACTTCGCCGAGGAGCTCCCCGAGGAGTACGTCGCCCTCGGGCTGCACCAGCGGCTCTCCTACTTCGCCGCCCGGGGGGCCGCGCTCGGGCCGGTCGGCCCGCGCGTCACCGAGGCGACCTTCTACGTCTTCGCCCCCTGGCTGCACGACGCCGCGCTGCCGGCGGCGTGGGACCGCACCACGCCCGCCGAGCTGGTCGCGGCCCGCCGGCGCGGCATGGCCCGCGCCCTGGCCCGCACGGTCGGCGACCCCGACATCACCGAGGCGCTCGCGCTGGCCCGGCGACTCACCGACGGGCTCGCGGCGACGCCGGGCAGCGCCGCCGGCCGCCCCCTGTACGCCGCGCACCTCCAGCTCCCCTGGCCCGAGGAGCCGCTGCTCGCCCTGTGGCACGCCGCGACGCTGGTGCGCGAGCACCGCGGCGACGGCCACGTCGCCCTGCTCGTCTCCCGGGGCCTGGACCCGGTCGAGGCGACCGTGCTCGACGGCGCCTGGGCCGGCAAGGAGCGCTTCCTGCGCTCCACCCGCGGCTGGAGCGACGACGAGCTGGCCGCTGCCGAGGACCGGCTGCGCGCGCGGGGCTGGCTCGACGACGCCGCCGCCCTCACCGACCTCGGCCGCGAGCAGCGCGAGGACCTCGAGACCGCCACCGACCGGGCCGCGCTGGCCGGCTGGGAGGCCCTCGGCCTCGACGACACGGTGCGGCTGGGCGAGCTGGTGGCGCCGGTGCGTCGTTCCGTGCTCGACTCGGGGGTACTGCCCGGTCGCCTGGGCTCGCTTGCCGAGTGACCGCTCGGCGACGGACACTGGTGGCCGGACGACCGTCCCATCACTGATTCCGTTGCCGGAGGCCCCCATGACGACCGACTCCGCAGTCGCACCGACCGTTCCCCGCACCGGCGGGCCCGACCTCCCCCAGGAGCGCCGGCTCGTCACGGAGATCCCCGGACCCCGCTCGCGCGAGCTCCACGCCCGCCGGCAGGCGGCCGTCGCCGCGGGCGTCGGCAGCACGCTCCCGGTCTACGTCGCGGCCGCCGGCGGCGGTGTCGTGGTCGACGTCGACGGCAACAGCCTGATCGACCTCGCCAGCGGCATCGCGGTCACCGGCGTCGGCAACAGCGCCCCCGAGGTCGTGACGCGCGTGACCGAGCAGGTCGCGGCGTACACCCACACGTGCTTCATGGTCGCGCCCTACGAGGGCTACGTGGAGGTCTGCGAGAAGCTCGCGGAGCTCACCCCCGGAGACCACGCCAAGAAGGCGGCGCTGTTCAACTCCGGCGCAGAGGCGGTCGAGAACGCCGTCAAGGTGGCGCGCGCCGCGACCGGCCGCGACGCGGTGGTCGTCTTCGACCACGCCTACCACGGCCGCACCAACCTCACCATGGCGATGACGTCGAAGAACATGCCCTACAAGCACGGCTTCGGGCCGTTCGCGGGCGAGGTCTACCGGGCGCCGATGTCCTACCCGTTCCGCGAGGCCTCGCAGGTCACCGGGGCGCAGGCCGCCGCCCGGGCGATCGACGTCATCGAGAAGCAGGTCGGCGCCGACAACCTCGCCTGCGTCGTCATCGAGCCGGTGCTGGGCGAGGGCGGCTTCGTCGTGCCCGCCGAGGGCTTCCTACCCGCCGTCGCCGCGTGGTGCCGCGAGAACGGCGTGGTCTTCGTCGCCGACGAGATCCAGTCGGGCATGTGCCGCACCGGCACCTGGTTCGCGAGCGAGCACGAGGGCGTCGTACCCGACCTGGTCACAGTGGCCAAGGGCGTCGCCGGCGGCTTCCCGCTCGCGGCGGTCGTGGGCCGGGCCGAGCTCATGGACGCCGTCCACGGCGGCGGCCTGGGCGGCACCTACGGCGGCAACCCGGTCGCCTGCGCCGCGGCCCTCGGCGCCATCGCCACCATGGAGCAGCTCGACCTGCGAGCCGCCGCCCGGCACATCGAGGAGCTGATGACCACCCGGCTGCGCGCGCTGGCCGCCGACGTCCCGGCCATCGGCGAGGTGCGCGGGCGCGGCGCGATGCTCGCGATCGAGCTGGTCCGCCCCGGGACGACCGAGCCCGACGCCGCCCTCGCCGGACGTCTCGCCGCCGGCTGCCACCAGCGCGGCGTCCTCACCCTGACCTGCGGCACCTACGGCAACGTGCTGCGGTTCCTCCCGCCCCTGGTGATGCCCGACCACCTGCTCCACGAGGCGCTCGACGTCCTCGAGGAGGTCCTCCGCACCCTCTAGCCCGACCGGGCACTTCTGCTGACCTGGGGTACGCCGACCGGGCACTTCTGCTCACCTGGCGTACGCCGAGCGGGCACGTCTGCGCGACGCGGGTGCACGCAACTGCCCGGTCGGCGTCTCCCGGGTGCGCACAACTGCCCGGTCGGCGTCTCCTGGGTGCGCACAACTGCCCGGTCGGCGGCTCCTGGGTGCGCACGACTGCCCGGTCGGCGGCTCAGCGGGGGCGGGTGGTCCGGATCGGCTCGGCGATGGCCTGGATCCGGGCGGTGGCCAGCTCGATCATCAGCTGCGCCGCCGGGGAGAGGATCGCGTCGCGGCGGTGCACGATCGCGAGGGTGTCGTGCTGGGCGGGGCGCAGCGAGACCCAGCCGGCGTCGGGCGCGAGCCGCGGCAGCAGCTGCTCCGCGGCCCCCCGCGGGATCACCGTGTCGGCCAGGCCCATCCCGACCAGCTCGACGGCGCTCTCGACGTCCTCGACCTCGATCCGGCTCTGCGGGTTGCGGCCGGTCTCGTGGAGCATCTGCCGCAGGATGATCCGCACCGAGTCGACCGCCCGGAAGGTCGTCTCGGGCATCACCAGGGTCGCCTCGGACAGGCGCTTGGCGGTCACGGGCTGGCGCAGCCGCTCGGGGTCGTTGCTGATGTAGACGAGCTCGTCCCTGGCCACCGGCGTGATGGTCAGCCCCTCGCTCTCCAGCTGCGGGACCGCGATCATCGCCGCCTCGAGCCGGCCGCGCCGCAGCTCGTCGGTCACCTCGGTGCTGTTGGTGCCGATCAGCTCCACACGTACGCCGGGGTGGCGGCGCAGCACGTCGGCGACCAGGTCCGCACCGGCGTACAGGCGCGCGATGCCGAACATCCCGAACCGGATCGTGCCGGTCTCCAGCCGCACCTGGCTGGCCACCGAGGACTGCGCGTCCTCGACCGCGGCCAGCACGCGCTCGGCGTGCGGACGCAGGTCGTCGGCCACCGTGGTGGCCACGACGCCGCGCCCCACGCGACGGAACAGCGGGGCGCCCAGCGTCTTCTCCAGGTTGCGGATCTGCTCGGAGACCGAGGGCTGGGCGTAGCCGAGCCGCTCGGCGGCGGCGGTCAGCGACCCCTCCTCGTAGGCGGCGAGGAAGCAGCGGAGCTGGTGCAGCGTCATCACAGGCTGAGCCTATAGGAAGTGAAGGAAAGCGAGGCTACCTCTATCAGTTGAATGTCGTCATACTGGGGGAACGAGCTCGATCCGCCGAGTCCCTGAGAGGGAGGCCCCCATGTTCGACCACTACTGCAGCGCCTGCGAGCAGCGTCAGCTCATCGCCCCCAGCCAGGTGACCTCGATCGACAACACCGACCAAGGCATCTTCGTCAGCTTCCGCTGCTGGTGCGGCGCCGAGGGCCACGTCCTCACCGGTCGCAAGGCCCACGACCTCGTCGCTGCCTGACCGGACCTAGCGCGCCTCGAGCACCCGCCGCAGGAACTGTCGGGTGCGTTCGTGCTGCGGGTCGCTGAGCACGGCGGGTCCGCCCTGCTCGGCGATCACGCCGCCGTCGAGGAAGAGCACCTGGTCGGCGACGTCGCGCGCGAACCGCACCTCGTGGGTGACGATGACGAGCGTCCACCCCTCCCCCGCCAGGTCTCGTACGACGGCCAGCACCTCGCCGACGAGCTCGGGGTCGAGCGCCGAGGTGGGCTCGTCGAGCAGCACCACCTGGGGGTTCAGCGCCAGGGCGCGGGCGATCCCCACGCGCTGCTGCTGACCGCCCGAGAGCTGTGAGGGGTACGCCGAGGCGCGGTCGCCCAGCCCCACCTGCTCGAGCAGCCGGTGGGCGTCGGCCTCCGCCTCGTCGGCGGGGCGCCCCTGCACCCGGACCGGGCCCTCGGTGAGGTTCTGCAGCACGGTCATGTGCGGGAACAGGTGGTGGGACTGGAAGACCATGCCGCTGCGACCCCGCAGCGCTGCCAGCTCGCGCTTCTGCTCGCCCTTGCCGAGGTCGTCGAAGGTCGCGAAGTCGATGCTCGCGTCGGCGATCCGGACCACGCCCGCGTCGGGCTGCTCGAGCACGTTGAGCGAGCGCAGCAGCGTCGACTTGCCCGACCCCGACGGGCCGAGCACGGCGGTGACCGTGCCCTCGTCGGCGGCGAAGGAGACGTCGCGCAGCACCTCGGTGCCGTCGAAGGCCTTGCGCAGGCCCTGGACCTCGATCAGTGGACCGGTCATGCGACGTACCTCCCGAGTCGGCGTTCGAGCGGCTCCTGCGCCAGGGAGACGAGGAAGCAGATGATCCAGTAGTAGAGCGCGGCCAGCAGGTAGAGCGGGAGGTACTCGAAGCTGGTCGAGGCCGCGGACACCGCCGCGCGGAAGAGGTCGGGGACGAGCACGACCGCGGCGAGCGAGGTGTCCTTGACCAACGACAGCAGCGTGTTGCCCAGCGGCGGCACCGCGATCCGGGCCGCCTGCGGGAGCACGACCCGGCGCATCGTCAGCCGGCGGTCCATGCCGATGGAGCTCGCGGCCTCGAACTGGCCGCGCGGCACCGAGAGGATCGCGCCCCGGATGATCTCGGCGGCGTAGCCCGCGACGTTGAGGGTGAAGGCCACCGTGGCCGCCACGAACGGGTCGAGCTTGAGCCCGATCTGGCCGAGGCCGAAGAAGACGATGAACAGCTGCACCAGTAGCGGCGTGCCCCGGATGACCGAGACGAAGACCCGGGCCGGGACGCTGGCCAGCGGCGAGGACGAGAGCCGGCCGAGGGCCACCACGAGCGCGAGGGCCAGGCCCAGCACGAAGCTGATCGCCGTCAGCGGGATGGTGCCCTTGACCGCGCCCCAGAGCATCGGCCCGGCCGCGCCGCGCACGACCTCCCACCGGCTCTGCCGGCGGTCGCCCTGCAGGTCGACCTCGGTCGAGGCCTCCGAGGAGACGTCGGTGCCGAAGTACTTCTCGGAGAGCCGCTCCAGGGTGCCGTCCTCCCGCAGCGTCTCCAGCGCCCGGTCGGCCTCGCGCTGCAGCTGGGCGCCGTCCTTGCGGAAGGTGAGGGCCTGCTCGCCGACGTCCTCGCCGGCGTACCCCGCGATCTTGACCTCGTCCGAGCCGCTGGTCTCGAGGTAGTCGAGCACCGCGATGTTGTCGTTGACGATCGCGTCGACGCGGCCCTGCGCGAGCAGGGTGGCGGCCTGGGAGAACTGCTCGACGTTCTCGACCTTCGCGCCCGCGTCCTTGGCGACCTGCGACCAGTTGCTGGTCTCGGACTGTGCGGTGGTCCTGCCCTCCAGGTCGGCCAGCGTGGTGATGCTGTCGTCGTCCGCGGCGGTGACGATGACGCCGCGGGAGTAGGTGTAGGGCTCGGAGAAGCGGTAACGCGCCTCGCGCTCGGGGTTGATGGTGATCTGGTTGGCGACGACGTCGATGCGGCCGCTGTCGAGGGAGCCGAAGATCGCGTCGAACGGCGAGGTCGCGAACTCCAGCCGCCAGCCGGCCTCCTGGGCCACCGCCTTGACGACGTCGACGTCGTAGCCGGTGAGGTCGCCGGTGTCCGGGTCCTCGAAGGTGAACGGCGGGTAGGTGCCCTCGGTGCCGACACGCACCACCCGGCCCTCGCCGGACCCGTCGGCGGCCGACGCGGGGCCGGAGCCGACCAGCACCGCCAGGGGGGCCAGCACCGCCATCGCGACCAGCAGCAGGACGAACCGGAGTTTGTGCACCCGGCAACCGTACTTTGCCCCACCGACCGGGAGCCCCGGCGTCCGTCGGCGACGCCGCTCAGACCGCCTGCGCCGGGGCGTCGGTCTCCTCGAGCTCGTCGTCGCGCTGGCCCCACGGGGCGCCGTACTCGGTGAGCAGGTCGAGGAACGGCACCGCGTCGAAGGCCTCGGGACCGAGCACCCCGGTGCCCTGCCAGGTGCCGCGGCTGAGCAGCTCGAGCGCCACCACGGGGTTGACCGCGGTCTGCCAGACCACGCACTGGTGGCCGTACTCCTGCATCGACCAGGCGTTGTCCACGACCTGGTAGAGGTACGTCGACCGCGGCCGGCCGTCGAGACCGGTGCCGGTCACGTGCAGCCCGGCGCAGGTCTTGCCGGTCATCCGGGGCCCGATCGTGGCCGGGTCGGGCAGCACCGCGGCCACGACGTCGCGCGGGGAGACCGTGACGCCCTTGACCCGGACCGGCTCGGTGCGGTCCAGCCCGAGGGTGTGCAGCGCGCGCAGGATCGAGATGAACTCCTCGCCGAGGCCGTACTTGAACGTCACCCGCTGGGCCTCGACCCAGCGCGGCATCAGCAGCACCTCCTCGTGCTCGACGTTGACGCACTCGACGGGACCGATGCCCTCGGGGAAGTCGAAGACCTCCGGCTCGCTGAACGGCGGCGTGGTGAACCAGCCGCGGTCGCGCTCCCACACCACCGGCGGGTTGAGGCACTCCTCGATCGTGGTCCACATCGAGAACGACGGCGCGAAGACCTCCCGACCCTCGTCGTCGGTCACCACCAGGTTGGCGCCGTCGCGGGTGCCGAGCTCGTCGATCTCGCGGAACAGGTGGTCCGCGGCGTAGCGCGCGAACACGTCGGAGAGACCGGGCTCGACCCCGATCCCGACCAGGGCCAGCCGGCCGTCGCGCTCCCACTGGTCGGCCACGGCGAACTGCTCGTCGCCGAGCTTGATCCCGGTCTGCTCGTGGGGGTGCTGCGGATGGGGGCGCGACAGGCTCATCGCCATGTCGAGGTAGTCGGCGCCGGCGGCGGCCGCCCCCTCGAAGACCGGCATGGTGAAGACCGGGTCGACGGCGTTCATCACGTGGGTGATCGCGTGCCGGCGTACGAGCTCGGCGACCTCGGCGGGGTCCGAGGCGTCCACCCGGTCGGCCACGAAGCGCGCGTCCCCCAGCGCGGCCACCGCCTTCTCGGCCCGCTCGGCGGCGTGGTCGCTGACCACGCACAGCTCGAAGAAGTCGCGCCGGGCCGCGATCGCGGTGAACGCCGACCCCACTCCCCCCGCTCCGACGAGCAGGATCCGCATCGGCGCGCGCTCACTCACCGGTGTAGCTCATGACGTGCTTGATCCGGGTGTAGTCCTCGAAGCCGTACATCGAGAGGTCCTTGCCGTAGCCGGAGTGCTTGAAGCCGCCGTGCGGCATCTCGCTGACGAACGGGATGTGGGTGTTGATCCAGACCGCCCCGAAGTCGAGGCGGCGCGAGACGCGCAGCGCGCGGGCGTGGTCGCGGGTCCAGACCGAGGAGGCCAGGCCGTACTTCACGTCGTTGGCCCACCGCAGCGCCTCGGCCTCGTCGGAGAACCGCTGCACGGTCATCACGGGCCCGAAGATCTCGCTCTGCACCTGCTCGTCGGTCTGTTGCAGCCCCGAGAGCACGGTCGGGTCGTAGAAGTAGCCGCGGTCGCCGTGGCGGGTGCCGCCGGTGACGACGCGGGCGTGGTCGGGCAGCCGGTCGACCATGCCGGTGACGTGGGCCAGCTGGTTCTCGTTGTTGAGCGGGCCGTAGTAGGTGCCCTCGGCGTCGGGCTGACCGGTCGGCATCCCCTGCGCGGCCTCGGCCAGCGCGGCCACGAACTCGTCGTGGATGCCGGCCTGCACCAGCACGCGGGTGGCGGCGGTGCAGTCCTGGCCGGCGTTGAAGAGTCCGGCGCCGGCGATGCCCTCGGCGGCCGCGGTGACGTCGGCGTCGTCGAAGACCACGACCGGGGCCTTGCCGCCGAGCTCGAGGTGCACCCGCTTGAGGTCGCGCGAGGCGGACTCCGCGACCTGCATGCCGGCTCGCACGGAGCCGGTGATGGCGACCATCTGCGGGGTCGGGTGCTCCACCAGCGCGCGGCCGGTGTCGCGGTCGCCGCAGACCACGTTGAGGACGCCGGGCGGCAGGATCCCGGCCGCGATCTCGGCGAGCAGCGTGGAGGAGGCCGGGGTGGTGTCCGAGGGCTTGAGCACGACGGTGTTGCCGGCGGCCAGCGCGGGGGCGACCTTCCAGATCATCATCAGCAGCGGGTAGTTCCACGGGGTGACCTGGCCGACGACGCCGATCGGCTCGCGGCGCACCCAGGAGGTGTGGTCGGGGAGGTACTCGCCGGCGGAGATGCCGTTGAGCGTCCGCGCGGCCCCGGCGAAGAACTTGAAGTGGTCCGAGGCGTAGGGCATCTCCTCCTCCATCGTGACCTGGAGCGGCTTGCCGGTGTCCTTGCACTCGACGGCGTTGATCTCCTCGATCCGGTCCTCGATGGCGCGGGCGAGGTCGAGCAGCCGGTGGGAGCGCTCCTGCGGGGTGGCGTACCCCCAGCCCTCGAAGGCCGCGTCCGCCGCGGCGTACGCCCGGTCGAGGTCCTCCGCACCCGACCTCGGTGCGGTCGCGTAGGTCTCGCCCGTGGTCGGGTCGACGACGTCGTAGGTCTCGCCGGACGCGGCGTCGACGAGCTCGCCGTTCACGACGTTGCGGAATCGGGTGCCGGGGTGGGTGTCAGCCATGGAGGCAGAGTAGTGACGGGACAACGGATTCGGTAGGTCTGGAGGCATCTTGGGCATGGATCCGGTCGAAAATACAGGCGTTCACCGTGATTTCGATTGCCAGCACCGGCGTACGGGAGGCAGACTGGAGCGATGGACCAGCCCCTGACCGACGCGGCGCGCCAGCAGGCTGCCAAGGACCACCTGTGGATGCACTTCACGCGCCACTCGACCTACGACACCCACGAGGTGCCGACGATCGTCCGCGGTGACGGCGCCTACGTCTGGGACGCCCACGGCAAGAAGTACCTCGACGGCCTCGCCGGCCTCTTCGTCGTGCAGGCCGGCCACGGCCGCACCGAGCTCGCGGAGGCCGCGGCCAAGCAGGCGGCCGAGCTGGCCTTCTTCCCGCTCTGGTCCTACGCCCACCCCAGCGCCATCGACCTGGCGGCGCGCGTGGCGGCGTACGCCCCGGGCGACCTCAACCGCGTCTTCTTCACCACCGGCGGCGGCGAAGCCGTGGAGTCGGCGTGGAAGCTGGCCAAGCAGTACTTCAAGCTGACCGGCAAGCCCACCAAGCACAAGGTGATCAGCCGGGCCATCGCCTACCACGGCACCCCGCAGGGCGCGCTGTCGATCACCGGCCTGCCGGGCATGAAGGCGCCCTTCGAGCCGCTGGTGCCCTCGACCTTCCGGGTGCCCAACACCAACCTCTACCGCGCCGAGGAGACCTCCTACCTCGGCGACCCGCACGACGCCGAGCGGTTCGGCCGCTGGTGCGCCGACCGGATCGCCGAGGCGATCGAGTTCGAGGGCCCCGACACCGTGGCCGCGGTGTTCCTGGAGCCGGTGCAGAACTCCGGCGGCTGCTTCCCGCCCCCGCCCGGCTACTTCCAGCGGGTGCGCGAGATCTGCGACGAGTACGACGTGCTGCTGGTCAGCGACGAGGTGATCTGCGCCTTCGGCCGCCTCGGCCACATGTTCGCGGCCGAGCGCTACGGCTACCAGCCCGACATCATCACCTGCGCCAAGGGCCTCACCTCGGGCTACTCCCCGCTCGGCGCGATGATCGCCACCGACCGGCTGTTCGAGCCGTTCGGCAAGGGCGACACCTCCTTCGCCCACGGCTACACCTTCGGGGGCCACCCCGTCTCGACCGCGGTCGCGATGGCCAACCTCGACATCTTCGAGCGCGAGCAGCTCAACGAGCACGTCCTCGCCACCGAGGGCGACCTGCGCGCGACGCTGGAGAAGCTGAACGACCTGCCGATCGTGGGCGACGTCCGCGGCGACGGGTTCTTCTACGGCATCGAGCTGGTCAAGGACAAGGCGACCAAGGAGACCTTCACCGACGCCGAGTCCGAGCGCCTGCTCCGCGGGTTCCTCTCCGGAGCGCTGTTCGAGGCCGGGCTCTACTGCCGCGCCGACGACCGCGGCGACCCGGTCGTGCAGCTCGCTCCCCCGCTGGTCTGCGACCAGTCGCACTTCGACGAGATCGAGTCGACGCTGCGCTCGGTGCTGACCGAGGCCTGGAGCCGGCTCTAGGTCTCGGTCGCCCAACGATCCGGCCGCCCCGGCCGGCGTACGACGTGACGACGGTCACCCGGCGTTACCCTGGCCCCGCTCACAGCGGTCCGCCACCGGGAGGCACCCCATGTCCACGTCCACCACCACGCGTCGCGCCGACGGGCCACCGCCCGAGCGCAGCCGCCGACCCTCGCCCAAGTCGATCGCGATCTGGACGGTCGTCGCCCTCGTCGGCGCCACCTGCTGGGCGGTCCTGGCCCTGAGCCGGGGCGAGGAGGTGTCGGCGCTCTGGATCCTGTTCGCGGCCCTGTCGTCGTACGCCATCGCCTACCGCTTCTACTCGCGGTTCATCGCCCGCCGGGTGCTGCGGCTCGACGACACCCGCGCCACGCCGGCCGAGCGGCTCGAGAACGGCACCGACTTCGAGGTGACCGACCGTCGGGTGCTCTACGGCCACCACTTCGCGGCCATCGCCGGCGCCGGTCCGCTCGTCGGCCCGGTCCTCGCGGCGCAGATGGGCTACCTGCCCGGCACGGTGTGGATCATCGTCGGCGTCATCTTCGCCGGCTGCGTCCAGGACATGGTCACGATGTTCTTCTCGATGCGTCGCGACGCCAAGAGCCTGGGTCAGATGATCCGCGAGGAGATCGGCCTGGTCGGCGGCGTCGCCGCCCTGATCGCGGTCTTCGCGATCATGATCATCCTGCTGGCGGTGCTCGCCCTGGTCGTGGTCAACGCGATGGCCGAGTCGCCCTGGGCGGTCACCTCGATCGGCCTCACCATCCCGATCGCGCTGTTCATGGGCTTCTACCTGCGCTTCATCCGCCCCGGCCGCGTCATGGAGGTCACCGCCGTCGGCGTCGTGCTGCTCCTGGCCGCGATCATCCTGGGCGGCGTCGTCGACGGCTCCGCGCTGGGCGAGACCCTGACGCTGTCCAAGGAGACCCTGACGATCCTGCTGGTGGCCTACGGCTTCGTCGCCTCGATCCTGCCCGTGTGGATGCTGCTCACCCCGCGTGACTACCTCTCGACCTTCATGAAGGTCGGCGTCATCGTGCTGCTCGCCGTGGGCATGATCCTGGCCCGCCCGGTGCTGCAGACCGACGCCGTGACGTCGTTCGCGATCGAGGGCAACGGCCCGGTCTTCGCCGGCTCGCTGTTCCCGTTCCTGTTCATCACCATCGCCTGCGGCGCGCTGTCGGGCTTCCACGCGCTGATCTCCTCGGGCACCACGCCCAAGATGCTGGCCAAGGAGAGCCACGTCCGGATGGTCGGCTACGGCGGCATGCTGATGGAGTCGTTCGTCGCCATCTCCGCGCTGATCGCGGCCTGCGTCATCGACCAGGGCCTCTACTTCGCGATGAACTCCCCCGCCGGCGTCACCGGCGGCACCGTCGAGGGCGCAGCCGAGTTCGTCGGCACCCTCGGCTACTCGATCACCCCCGACCAGCTCACCGCCTTCTCGGCGAGCGTCGAGGAGGAGCTGGTCTCGCGCACCGGTGGCGCCCCGACCCTGGCCTTCGGCATCTCGCAGATCTTCAGCAGCGCCTTCGGCGGCGGCCTGGCAGCGTTCTGGTACCACTTCGCGATCATGTTCGAGGCGCTGTTCATCCTCACCGCCGTCGACGCCGGCACCCGCGTGGGCCGCTTCATGCTGCAGGACACCATCGGCAACGTGTGGCCCAAGTTCGGTGACACCTCGTGGCGTCCCGCCGCCTGGATCGCCTCGGCCATCACGGTCGGCGCCTGGGGCTACATGCTCTACGTCGGCGTCACCGACCCGCTCGGCGGCATCAACCAGCTGTTCCCGCTGTTCGGCATCGCCAACCAGCTGCTCGCGGCGATCGCGCTGATCCTGTGCGTGACGCTGTTCTGCAAGCACGGCTGGTGGAAGTACGTCTGGGTTCCGGCCGTCCCGCTGGCCTGGGACCTCGTGGTCACGATGACCGCGAGCTACCAGAAGGTGTTCTCCGACAACCCCGCCATCGGCTACTTCGCCCAGGCCGACCGCTACCGCACCGCCCGCGAGGCGGGCGAGGTCCTGGCCCCGGCCACCGACGTCGCGCAGATGAACACCGTCATCACCAACTCCACGGTCAACGGCGTCCTGCAGGCGAGCTTCGCCCTGCTGGTGCTGGTGATCCTGGCCAACGCGGTCGTCATCTGGGTCAAGGCGGCCCGGGCCGGCACGCTGCCGACCACCGAGGTGCCGCACACGCCCTCCGAGGTCGTCGCGCCCGCCGACTTCTTCGCCACGGCGGAGGAGAAGAAGGCCGTCGCCGACTGGGAGGCCTCCCGCGGCGAGCCGGTCGGCGGAGGCCACCACCGGTGACCGCACCCCTCGCACCGTCCGGTCAGGGTCCGCTCCGGCGGGCCCTGGCCGGGGTGCGGTGGTACGCCCGCGAGCTCAGCGGCGAGGCCAAGTGGGACCAGTACGTCGCCCGCTGCGCCCGCGAGGGCACCGAGCCGATGAGCCGCCGGGCCTTCGAGCGTCACCGCGACGACCACCGCGAGAACGGCACGCAGCAGCGCTGCTGCTGAGGGGCGACGAGGGGCCCCTCAGCCTGGGTCGACGCCGCGGTAGGCGACGTCCTTCGGCCGCGACCCCGGACGGTCGCTCCCGTAGCACAGGCGCACCACGCCCTCGAGGTCCTCGGCGGACCCGCCCGCCTCCACGACCGGCCAGTAGCGGCAGTCCCCGTCGGCCGCGTCCCGCGTCGAGTCCTCCTCGCCGAGCGCCTCAGCCGCCCGGGCGTCGTAGCGGCGGACGATGGGGGCGAGGTCGTCGTTGCCGACGCCGTAGCGCTGGTCTGCCTCCCGGCGGGTGGGGGCCTCGCCCCCGACCCACCGGTCCGCTCGGGCCGGGCTGACCCAGACCGTCTCGCGGTCCTCGTCCTGGTTGGTGCTGATCACCTGGACCACCTCGTCCCCGATGTCCAGGTCGTCGTCAGGGGCGACCAGCCCGAAGACGAGGCTCCCGGCGCCGAGCGCCACGAACAGGGCGAGGGTGGACACGGCGAGTCGGCGCACCTCGGGATGCTCCCACGGAAGAGCGGTCAGGGGGCAGACTCGCGCCATGATCCGGGACGTCGTCGTCGGGTGGTCCGTGAAGGTGTCTCCCCGGAGCAGGTGGAGGCGACGCTCGGCGCGCTGCGCTCCTTCGAGATCGACGGTCGTCGGGTCGGCGTCGTGGCGGGGCAGGACCTCGGGCTGCTCGAGCGGTTCGCCCCGATCCCCACCTCGATCCAGCGGATCCAGTTCGAGCTGCCGGGTTGAGCCCGTACGCCGTAAGCCCTGCACGATGCGGTGTGACAGGCGTCCGACCCGCATACTGGAGGGGATGTCTCCTTCGCCCGCACGTCGCCGCCACCTGCCCAACAGCCCCTTCGCCGCTCCCGTGGAGCCGGTGATCGAGGTCTTCGAGCTCGACGACCGGGTCACCCACGACACCTACGGCCTGGGTCGCATCGTGAGCGTCGAGGCGGAGGCCGTCACGGTCGACTTCGCGGGGCGTCGGCTGCGGATCACCAGCCCGTACCCCAAGCTGACGGGTCTGTAGGCCCGACTCCGGCTCAGCCCTGAGGGCTGACCACTGCCCCGGTTCGCCGGTGTTGTCCCGGCCCCCTCCTGTGGACGAAACCGCAGGTCAGGGCGGTTCCTGACCTCCGCGGGTTGTCGGTGGTCGGTGCTTGGATGGATCCATGAGCACCTCCGGCGGCGAGACGACGACGGCCCACCCGGTCGCCGACTTCGTCGACCGGTTGCGCTCGCGGCTCGACGACCTCG
Source organism: Nocardioides aurantiacus (assembly GCF_003752505.1). NCBI lineage: Bacteria > Bacillati > Actinomycetota > Actinomycetes > Propionibacteriales > Nocardioidaceae > Nocardioides > Nocardioides aurantiacus. The sequence continues at coordinate 2,227,387 of NZ_RKHO01000001.1, forward strand.
ACCGGCCCACCGCCCGGCCGGTGTGGGCAATGACCCCGGTCGAGCAGCGCAACGTCCTCACCGAGCTCGCCGTCGCCCAGGCCCAGCTCGACTCGCTGCGGCTGGCCGTCCTGGCCGAGGCCGACCGCTCCGGCGTCACCGCGGACACCGGCGCCCGCTCGGCCGCCGACTGGGTCGCGACCGAGACCCGGCAGACCCGCGCCGGGGCACGCTCCGAGCTGCGGCTCGCCCGCGCGCTGGAGGAGCACGGCCCGCTGCGCGACGCCTACGGCCACGGCTGGGTCACCACCGAGCAGGCCCGCGTCATCGTCGCGGCGGTGGACCTGCTGCCCACCACCGGCGACCTCGCCGTGACCGTCGAGGACCGCATCGACGCCGAGGTGTGGTTGATCATGCAGGCCCAGGAGCACGACGCCACGATGCTGCGGGTGCTCGGGCGGCGGCTGTTCGAGGTCGTCGCGCCCGACCGGGCCGAGGAGATCGAGGGCCGGCTGCTCGAGGCCGAGGAGCAGGCTGCGGCCCGGCGTACGACGTTGACGATGCGCGAGGACGACCAGGGCACCTGCCACGGCCGGTTCCGCATCCCCGCCCGTCACGGCCAGATGCTCGCCAAGATGATCCACACCCTCGCCTCGCCGGTCCGGCCCGACCCACCCGCAGCCGACGTCGACGACGCCCCGCTGTCGGTCCGCCACGGCGTGGCGTTCACCGAGCTGATCGAGCGCATCCCCGCCGACTCCCTGCCCACCGCCGGCGGGGTCGGCGCCACCGTCGTGGTGACGATGACGCTGGACCAGCTGCTGGGTCGCCTCGAGGACGCCGGCGTCGCCACCCTGGACACCGGTGGCCGCATCACCGCCGCCGAGGCCCGCCGCCTGGCCTGTGGCGCGGGCATCGTCCCGGCGGTGCTGGGCGGCACCTCGGTCCCGCTCGACCTCGGCCGCGAGCGCCGCTACGCCAGCAAGCACCAGCGCATCGCCGCCCAGCTGCGCGACGGCCACTGCACCGCCCAGGGCTGCGACGCCCCACCTGCGCTGTGCCACCTCCACCACGACGTCCCCTGGTCCGAGGGCGGCGCCACCGACCAGCACAACCTCCGCCTCCTCTGCGGCCACCACCACCGTCGCGTCCACGACCCGGCATTCCGTCACGAACGGATGCCCGACGGGTCGGTCAGGTTCCACCGGCGGGAGTGAGAGGCGCAGGGCAGTGCACGGCACTTAGGTGCGCTGCGGACAGTAGGACGGCACGAACGGGGCCCCCCGGGCAGAGCGAGAGGGACCAGCCCGCATCGGGACGGGTCCGTTCAGCAAAGCCCACGCACCCAGCGAGGAGGACACGTGTGGGATCGATGGTGCGCGACATCAGGAACACCGTGGAACGGACGCCGACCTGGAACGTCGCGCCGCCCGGGGTATCGGTGTGCCGCGTCGGTAGGTGATCGAACGCCTAGACCCAATACACCGGACGGGGCCCTAGCCGTCTTCCCCAGCAGTTCAGAGGGAAATTCATCTCGTGTATCTACTGGTAAGGCGCCTCTGGCCCGTGCGGAACTTCGTGTCTTGCCAAGTAGGACGGCCCACCAGGCCCAGGAGTGCCAGCCGAGTCAAAGACTCGACCCCGCAGGTCGGTGAGCAAGGGATGCCACCCAAACCCGACGAACCACAAGCCTGTCTTGTCGCTGGACCGGCATCGTCGCGCCGGGTGGGGCCCCATCGCACCCCACCCGTGCTCCTACGTCGTACGCGCGGGCCCCTGCGACCCGAGAAGCGGCCCCCCTCCCCGGCGCGACAACACCTCGCCCGACAGGCCCCTCACCCGAGTACGTTGCCATTTCAAGTCAAGACTGCGGCAGGAGCGACAGCAACTCATCGAACCGATCCAGCACCCGAGCAAGGCTGGCACTGCGCTCCCTTGCAAGCGCGAGGTCGATACGACTTGCCAACCGCGGCTGCCATGTTGGCTTTACGTACTTTTGCGGCTTGAGGGCACCCTTGATAGCGCCCTGCCCATTGACACCCTCAGAATACGTTAGGTCTAGTTGCAACGATTCAGCTGACGCATAGATCCACGACTCAAAATCGACGTCAGCGAGAGCGATTCTCACAGGCTTGCCGATCACCTCGGCCGCTCGGCTGAGCAAATTGGGGCCCAATTCGGCAACGCAATCACCCTCACCATCGAGAACCACCAGCACGCCGACGCAACCTGGCCGCAGCCCGGCCGTGACAACGTATCCTTCTAACCCACCTTCAGCGATCGCCTTCTCGCGTCCGTGAGCCGGAACAGGCTTCCCAAGGATGTCTCGGAAATCTGCGGCGCTAGCCAGATGCATACGCAGCAACACCGGCAGTGCGCCACGATCACCCGCCCCTTCCACGACCAGCCCAATGTGCGGGTCAGTAGGTTTCGCGGTCACGAGGTTTCCGCGACATCGAGCGAGTCGGTTCGAAGCAACTCCCCCTGCGTTATCAGCCCACTGCGGACCGTTGTCACTGAGTGATCCGCAACATGCCCGACATGGGACTCGCCGTTCTCACTCCAAACCACCCGTAGCGATTCAATGGGTACTGCGTCGACAATATCGGCGCTATGGGTTGTGATTACAATTTGTGATCCCTCACTCTCCTGGGTGAAGATATCGATCATGGTACGTAGAGCGCCGAGATGAATTGCTACCTCCGGCTCCTCGATCACAAAGAGGGCGGGATGTCGCGGCTGCTTAAGCGCAAGCAAGATGCTGAATGCACGCAGAGTCCCGTCTGACATCTGCTTGGCCGAGAACAGGCGGTCCTTGCCCTGACTGGTCTGAGCGAAGCGGAAGGTTTGTTTATCCGCCAGACGCTGAACGTCAATTTTGGCGATCCCAGGAACGATTGCTGCCAGCTCGTCGACCAGGTCGGAACGAACCGCTGGCGTCAGCAGTTCAAACACGCTGGTCGCGTTCGAACCATCAGGCTCGAACTCAGCGGTTGACGAAGGATCTTGCAGATCGCCGACTACGGCTGGGTTTATCTCAACCGTTTGCATACGCTGCAGCGTTTCGTACACGATGTAGCCCGCGTACCCGCCTGACGCTAGTGCGCTTTGACCAGGCGGGACAGGAAACTCTCTCACATTGGATGGACCATCGAGCAAGAATTCAGGCTCGGTGAACAAGACACGTTTGCCGTCGCTCTCGAAAGAGTACTTGCCGCCATCCACGCCGTAGAGTTCCGCCGATTCTTTCTTCACCCTATATGAACGAGGACTGACGGCTCCAAGGCGAATTTCGTAGAAAGATACTTCCGACTTGTCGGTTAAGCGGAATTCAACGCGGAGCGACGGATCGTTAGGTCGCCCCTGGCTACGGTGACGCAGTTGATCGAACCCGCCTCGACGCACTAGCGCGATGGGAAGACCATGAATCGGGATCTCCCGCAGCAGTTTGATCGCCGACACAAGGTTGGACTTTCCGCTTGCGTTCGGCCCAACCAGCGCGACCAACTCGCCAAACTCAAATCGGGCGTGCTTGTACGACAAGAAGTTCGTGATTTCTAGCGCTACGAAAGTCAGACGTGGCTCGCGATGCTCGATGGGTGCGTTACTCACGAAGGCAGCCTACGGCGAGGACTTGCGATTCCGCTGACCGTAACCCGCCCGTGAGGGCGGACTATCAACTGCAGAGGTTCCTCGCGCCCGTGCGACCTCAGCTGTCGAAGCCCAGCCCCAACGCCCCCGTGGCCCTGAGCCACAGGTTCTCCCGGCCGCCGTTGGCGTCGGCGGCAGCGAGCGAGCGGCGGGTGGCCTCGATGCCGGCCCAGCGGATGGGCTCTGGAGGGAACGGGACGGGCTTGGTGCGGACCATCTCGAGGCGGGTGCGGGGGGTGTCGAGGTCGCCGAGGAGGTCGAGGACGACGTCGCCGGCGAAGCGGGTGGCACCGACGCCGAGTCCGGTGAAGCCGGCGGCGTACGCGACCCGGCCCTTCATCGCGGTGCCGTAGAACGCCGCGAAGCGGGTGCAGGTGTCGATGACGCCGCCCCAGCGGTGGCTGAAGCGCACTCCCCCGTCGACGGCGTCGCGGCCGGCGAGCTGGGGGAAGACGGTGAAGAACCGCTCCGCGAGGGTCTCGTACGTCGCCGCGCGGTGCTCGTACGCCGGCCGGATGCCGCTCCCGTAGTGGTAGACCGCGTCGTAGCCGCCCCACAGGATCCGGCCGTCGCGGGTGGTGCGGGCGTAGATGAACTGGTTGCCCGCGTCGGAGTAGCCCTCGCGCCCGTGCCAGCCGATGGCGTCGCGCTGGGCGGTCGTGAGCGGCTCGGTCATCAGCACGTAGTCGTAGACCGGCACCGTCATCAGCCGCAGCCGCCGCAGCAGCGACGGGTAGGCGTTGGTCGCCAGCACCACGTGGCGCGCCGCGACCGGGCCGGCGGCGGTCGTCAGGGTGACGCCGGAGCCGGCGGAGGCGATGCCGTCGACGCGGGTGCCCTCGCAGATGCGTACGCCGCGCGCCAGGCAGGCCGCGCGCAGGCCCCACGCCAGCCGGGCCGGCTCGAGCATGGCCGACCCCGGGTCGTGGAAGGCCGCCAGGCCGGTGGCCGTGGCCACCCGGGCCCGCAGGGCGTCCTGGTCGAGCCAGGCGACGTCGAGTCCCATCGACTGCATCGCGGCGTGCTCGCCCTGCGCCCACTCCACCTGGTGGGGCTCGTTCGCGATGGCGAGCGAGCCGGTGCGGACGAAGTCGCAGTCGATGCCGTACGCCGCCACGGTGCGCTCGATGCCGTCGAGGTTCTCGTGGCCCAGCTCGAGCAGCTCCGACATCTCCCCGGGCCACCGCGACGTGCCGTTGCCGAAGCCGTGGGTCAGGCTGGCCTCGCAGAAGCCGCCGTTGCGGCCGCTCGCCGCGTGGCCGCAGGTCTCGGCCTCCAGCACCAGCACCGAGCGGCCCGGGTCGCGCTCGACGGCCCGCAGCGCGGTCCACAGGCCGAGGTAGCCGCCGCCGACGACGACGAGGTCGGCCGCCGCCGGGCCGTCGAGGCCGGGCAGCTGCTCGGGGCGGGCGGGGTCGTCGAGCCAGTAGGCCCCCGGCCGCGCGTCCCGCAGCGCGTCGGTGATCACCGCGTGGTGGGTCACCCGGCGAGCACCCGCTCCTGGCGGCGGCGGCGTACCTCCACCGCCACGACGATGACGACCGAGACCAGGAACATCACCGTGCCCACCACGTTGACCTGCATCGGTACGCCGCGCTGCGCCACGCCCCAGACGTACATCGGGAACGTGGTCGTGTTGCCGGCGTTGAGGTTGGTGATGATGAAGTCGTCGAAGGACAGCGAGAACGACAGCAGCGCGGCGCCCAGGATGCCCGGGAACACCAGCGGCAGCGTCACCCGCCGGAAGGTCTGCACCTCGGTGGCGTAGAGGTCCATCGCCGCCTGCTCGAGGTTGTCGTCGAGCCCGGCCAGCCGGGCTCGCACGGTGACCACCACGAAGGACAGGCAGAACATGATGTGGGCGATCAGGATCGTCCAGAAGCCGAGCCGGCCGCCGAAGCCCGCCGCGACGAACAGCGCCAGCAGCGAGGAGCCCATCACGATCTCGGGCGAGGCCATCGGCAGGAAGATGCCGAGGTTGGCGGCGCTGCGGCCGTGGAAGCGGTGGCGCACCAGGGCGAAGGCCATCAGCGTGCCGAGCAGCGTCGCCACGACGGTGGCCAGCAACCCGATCTGGATGCTGCGGCTCAGCGCGCCGCACATGCCGTCGGGAGCGCACGGGTCGGCCCAGTTCTTCAGCGTGAAGCCGTCGAAGCGGTAGATCAGCCGGCTGTCGGGGTCGTTGAAGCTCATCAGGACCACGACGAAGATCGGGACGAACATGTAGAGCAGCACGAGCAGGCCGCCGGCGAGCACGAGGTGCGAGCCGACCCACCGACCGAGTCGCTGGAGGGGTCCGTTCACAGCAGCTCCTCCGTCCCCGCGCGGCGTACGTAGACCAGGACCAGCACCAGGATGAGCAGCATCAGCATCACCGACAGCGCCCCCGCGACGGGGTAGTCACCGGCGTCGGTGAACAGGTTCTGGATGACGTTGCCGATCATCCGCTGGCCGGGGCTGCCGAGCAGCTGGGCGTTGATGTAGTCGCCCACCGCCGGGATGAAGGTGAGCAGCGTGCCCGACACGACGCCGGGCAGCGACAGCGGCCAGGTGACCTTGAAGAAGCCGACGAACGGGCGGGCGTAGAGGTCGCCGGCCGCCTCCACCAGGCGCGGGTCGATCTTGTCGATGCTGGCGTAGAGCGGCAGCACCATGAAGGGCAGGAAGTTGTAGACCAGGCCGGCGATGACCGCGACCGGGGTGGCGAGCAGCCGGCCGTCGGCGCCCAGCACGTGCAGGAACTGGAGCGTGTCCACCACGAAGCCGTCGTCGCGCAGCAGCAGCTTCCACGACAGCGTCCGCACCAGGAAGCTGGTGAAGAACGGCGCGATCACCAGGATCAGCATCAGGTTCTTCCAGCGGCCCGCCTTGAAGGCGATGGCGTAGGCCAGGACGTAGCCGAGCACGAGGCAGATGGCGGTCGCCACCGCGCCGTACCAGAGCGAGCGGACCAGCGGGCGCCAGTACTCCTGGACGGCGGTGACGTAGTTGCCGAACGCCCACGACATGTCGTAGCCCTCGAGCACCGAGCCGCCGGGGTCGTAGAGGCTGGTGGCGAGCAGCGAGTAGAACGGCACCACGAAGAAGACGGCGAGCCACAGCGCGCCCGGCAGCAGCAGCCAGTAGCCGGTCAGGTTGCGGCGGGGCGGCTTGGCGGGCGGGGCCGGCTCGGGGGCGGCGGCCGACGACCCGGCGGGCCGCGTCGCGGTCGCGGTCACGACGGCAGGTCCGACCGGTCGATCCCCGCCGAGGCGTCCTGCTCGTGGTCGAGCAGGAAGGCGTAGTCGGGTCGCCACGAGACGTCGACCGACTCACCGGTGCGGAACAGCCGGCGGCGGCCGGTGTTCTGCTCGAAGACCTGCAGCTCCTGGCCCCAGGGCATCCGGACGAGGTACTGCGTGGAGACGCCCACGAAGCTGACGTCACTGATCACGCCGCCCGGGATGCTGTTGCCCGGGGCGTCGATGACCTCGCCGACCTCGGCGATCAGCACCTTCTCGGGCCGGATGCCGACCCACGCGCGGTGGCCGGCGGTGGTCTCGAGGTGCGCCCGTGCGGTCGGCACCGAGACGACGGTGCCCTGCATGTCGACCGTGACCACGTCGCCCTCGCGGCCGACCACGGTGCCCTCGATGAGGTTGGACTGGCCCAGGAAGTTGGCCACGAAGGTGGTGCGGGGGTTCTCGTAGAGCTCGGCCGGGGCGCCCATCTGCTCGATCACGCCGGCGTTCATCACCGCGACGGTGTCGGCCATGGTCATGGCCTCCTCCTGGTCGTGGGTGACGTGGACGAAGGTCAGCCCGACCTCGGTCTGGATCCGCTTGATCTCGATCTGCATCGAGCGGCGCAGCTTGAGGTCGAGCGCACCGAGCGGCTCGTCGAGCAGCAGCACCTCAGGGTTGTTGATCAGCGCCCGGGCCAGCGCGACGCGCTGCTGCTGGCCGCCGGAGAGCTGCGCCGGCTTCTTGCGGGCCTGCGACTCCAGCTCGACCAGGGCGAGCATCTGCTCCACGGCCGGCTTCACGTCCGAGCGCTTGCGGCGCCGCAGCCCGAAGGCGATGTTCTCGAAGATGTCGAGGTGGGGGAAGAGCGCGTAGTTCTGGAACACGGTGTTGACCGGGCGCCGGTAGGGCTTCTCCCAGGTGATGTCGCGGTCCCCCAGCGTGATGGTGCCCGAGGTCGGGGTCTCCAGCCCCGCCACCATCCGCAGCGTGGTGGTCTTGCCGCAGCCCGAGGGACCGAGCAGCGCGAAGAACGAGCCGCTGGGGATGTCGAGGTCGAGCGACTTCACCGCGGTGAAGCTGGCGAACTCCTTGGTCAGGCTGCGCAGGTGCAGCCCGCCGCCCGTCCCGCGGTCGTCGCTCGCGTCTGCCTCCCGGGCCTCAACCGCCTGTGACATCGGACCACTCTCCTTCGTACTGCTGGTTCTGTCGCTCGTCGAGGGCCATGAAGTCGAAGGTGTCCTCGAGCTCCTCCTCGGTGGGGAAGATCAGCCGGTTGTCGACCAGCGAGTCGTCGATCTTCTCCATCTCCTCGCGGGCCCCCTCGACCGGACAGATGTAGTTGACCCACGCGGCGAGCTGGGCGGCGTTCTTGGGGTCGTAGTAGAAGTCGATCCAGGACTCGGCGTTCTCCTGGTGCTGGGCCTTGTTGGGCACCAGCATGTTGTCGCTCCAGAGGTTCAGCCCCTCCTCCGGCACCACGAACTTGATGTCGGGGTTCTCGAACTGGGCCTGGATGACGTCGCCGGACCACGCCTCGCAGGCCACGATGTTGCCGGCCGTGAGGTCCTGGATGTACTCGTTGCCGGTGAAGGCCCGGACGTGGCCGCCGCGCACGACCTTGCGCAGGTAGTCCAGCCCGTCCTGCCACTGGTCCTCGGTGAAGTCGTCGGGGTTGCCGCCGGTCACCTTGATGACGAAGGCCATCGTGTCGCGCATCTCCGAGAGCAGCGTGACCTTGCCCTTGAGGTCGGGCCGGGTGAGCAGCGCCTCGAAGCTGCCGACCTCCTTGGTCAGCTTGGCGTTGTAGGCGATGCCGGTCAGACCGCTCTGCCACGGCGCGGAGTAGGTGCGCTCGGGGTCCCAGGCCCGGTCGCGCAGCGCGGGGATCAGGTTGTCGTGGAGGTTCTGGACCTTGCTGCGCTCCAGCGGCTGCACCCAGCCCAGGTCGATCACGCGGGCGGCCATCCAGTCGGTGAGCACCATGATGTCGCGGTCGATCGCCTGGCAGTCGCCGAGCTGGTTGCGGACCTTGGCGAAGAACTCCGCGTTGTCGCTGACGTCGTCGGTGTAGTCGACCGTGATCCCGGTCTGCTTCTCGAACAGCTGCAGCGTGCTGACGTAGTCCTTCTCCGGCGGGTCGATGTAGGCTGGCCAGTTGGACACGATCAGGTCCTTGGCCCGGGCCGACATGTCGGCCGCCTTGCACGTGCGGGGGTCCTGCACCGCCGAGGGCGTGCCGAACAGCGGCAGCACCGCGACGCTGCCCAGCGCGAAGGCGCTCGCCCCCGCCCCCTTGAGGAACGTACGACGCGACAGCGGGCCCTGGGCCCCACCGCCTGCCAGTCGGTTGCCTGCCACCCGGTCCTCCTCGTCGTCCGCGGCACACCTTCACACGACAGCAGGCCCAGTGACAAGGGATTCCGTCGTGGCGACACATGATTGCCACGGAAACGTCACATTCGAGGCGCTCCGAGCACGGAATGAGGCGTCACGTGCTTGCCGTCGGCGCGACCGGACGACACCATGGCCCCATGACGGACAGGCCCGTGACCCGGGGGAACGGTCTCATCGACGACGTCTCCAAGTCGATCATCGAGCAGCTGCAGCAGGACGGCAGGCGCTCGTACGCCGCCATCGGCAAGGCCGTGGGGCTCTCCGAGGCCGCCGTGCGGCAGCGGGTGCAGCGGCTCACCGACGCCGGCGTGATGCAGATCGTCGCCGTCACCGACCCGCTCCAGCTCGGCTTCGGCCGCCAGGCCATGGTCGGCATCCACACCGACGGACCGGTGCAGCCGGTCGCGGACGCGCTCGCGGAGATGGACGAGATCATCTACGTGGTGATGACCGCCGGCGGCTACGACGTGCTGTGCGAGGTGGTCAGCGCCAGCGACGAGGAGCTGCTCGACCTCGTCGCGCGCCGGATGCGGGCGGTGCCGGGGGTGCGCTCGACGGAGACCTTCATGTATCTCAAGCTGGCCAAGCAGACCTACTCGTGGGGCGTCCGCTGAGGTGCCGACGACCCCGTCGTCCTACGCCGACCTCTCGCTGTGGCACGCGACCCTGGGCGAGCCGCTGGTGCCCCGGGCCTCCCTCCCCGGCAGCGGCGAGGCCGACGTCGTGGTGGTCGGCGCCGGCCTGACCGGGCTGTGGACCGCCTACTACCTCGTGCGGGCCGACCCGACGCTGCGCGTGGTGGTGCTGGAGCAGGAGATCGCCGGCTTCGGCGCGTCGGGCCGCAACGGCGGCTGGTGCAGCGCGCTGTTCCCCACCTCCTGGGACGCGCTCGTGGCCGCGGGCGGGCACGACGGCGCGCTGCGGCAGCACCGGGCGATGCAGGAGACGGTCCGTGAGGTGGGCCGGGTCGCCGCCGCGGAGGGCATCGGGGCCGACTACGTCCGGGGTGGCACGGTCACCCTGGCCCGCTCGGCGGTGCAGCTGGAGCGGCTCCGCGAGGCGGTCGGCACGGCCCACGCGCGCGGGTTCACCGAGGACGACGAGCGGCTGCTGGACGCCGGTGAGGCGCGGTCGCTGCTCGACGCCGACGGCGTCCTCGGCGGCACCTTCACGCCGCACACCGCCGCCGTGCACCCGGCCCGGCTGGTGCGTGGGCTGGCCCGCGTCGTCGAGGCCGCCGGTGTCCGCGTCCACGAACGGACCCGCGCCACCCGGATCGCCCCCGGGCGGGTCGAGACCGACCACGGCACCGTCCGCGCCGCCCACGTGGTGCGGGCCACCGAGGGCTGGACCGACCGGCTCGCGCCGCGCGCCGTGGTGCCGGTGTACTCCCTCATGGTCGCCACCGAGCCGCTCGACGAGGCCGCCTGGGCCCGGATCGGGCTCCACGACCGGCCCACCTTCACCGACGGCCGGCACCGCATCATCTACGGCCAGCGCACCGCCGACGGTCGGCTGGCCTTCGGCGGCCGCGGGGCGCCGTACCACTTCGGCAGCCGCGTCCACCCGTCGTACGACGCGGAGCCGCGGGTCTTCGACGACCTCGAGCGCACCCTGCGCGAGCTCCTCCCCCAGCTCGGCGACGCCGCGACCGGGGTGCGGTTCACGCACCGCTGGGGCGGACCGCTGGCCATCGCCCGCGACTGGGCCGCCTCGGTCGGGCTGGACCGGGCGACCGGGCTGGCCTGGGCGGGCGGGTACGTCGGCGACGGCGTCTCGACCACCAACCTGGCCGGCCGCACGCTGGCCGACCTGATCACCGGCACCGCCAGCGACCTGGTCGACCTGCCGTGGGTGCAGCACCGCAGCCGTCGCTGGGAGCCCGAGCCGTTGCGCTGGCTGGGCATCAACGCCGGGCTGATGGCGATGACGCTGGCCGACGCCGAGGAGGAGCGCACCGGACGCAGCAGCCGACTGGCCCGGCTGATGGCGCCCCTCACCGGCGGGCACTGACCGCCCGGAAACCTCGTCGGCCGGGCCCGGCGGGTGCGATCATCGCCAGGTGATCAAGGGCGAGCTCGTGCACGAGGGAGCAGCCGTGGCGACGACGACGCGACCGACGCAGGCCCGGATGGACCCCGCGACCAAGGCGATCATCGGGCTGCTCCAGCGTGACGGCCGGCGACCGTACGACGAGATCGCCGACGAGCTCGGGCTGACCGAGGCCGAGGTCGAGCAGCGCGTGGCCCGCCTCGAGGACGCCGGGCTGCTCCAGATCACCGCCGTCACCGACCCGCTGCAGATGGGGTTCGCCCGCCAGGCGATGCTCGGCGTCACCGTGAGCGGGGTGCCTCCCAAGGTCGTGGCGCAGGCGGTCTCGCAGATCCCCGAGGTCTCCTACGTCGTGCTCACCGCCGGCGGGTTCGACCTGCTGGTCGAGGTGATCGGCACCAGCGACGCCCACCTGCTCGAGCTGGTCACCCGGATCAAGCCCCTCGAGGGCGTGACCGCGGTCCAGCCCTTCCTCTACCTCGAGCTGCACAAGCAGACCTACACGTGGGGCGTGCGCTGAGCACGTCCTGGGCTCAGACCTGCTTCACCTCGACCTCGCCGTCGGCGTACCACTTGCGGATGACCTTCTTGTCGAACTTGCCGACGCTGGTGCGCGGCACCTGGTCAATGAAGGCCCAGGAGTCGGGCAGCTGCCACTTGGCGAAGTCCTTGGCCAGGAAGTCCCGCAACTGCTCCGGCGTCAGCGACGCGCCCTCGCGCACCACGACCGAGGCGAGCGGGCGCTCGTCCCACCTCTCGTCAGGGATCGCCACCACGGCGGCCTCGACGACGTCCTCGTGCGCCATCAGCGCGTTCTCGAGGTCGACCGAGCTGATCCACTCCCCGCCCGACTTGATGACGTCCTTGGAGCGGTCGGTGAGCGTGATGAAGCCGAGCTCGTCGAGCTTGCCGACGTCGCCGGTGCGCAGCCAGCCGTCGTGGAACTTCGCCTCCGCCTCCGGGTCGTCGGACGCGTAGTAGGCGCCCGTCACCCACGGCCCGCGGACCTCCAGCTCGCCGACCGCGGCGCCGTCGGTGGCCATCACCTCGCCGGCGTCGGAGACGATCCGACCCTCCACGCCGCACAGCAGTCGGCCCTGGGTGCCGCGGTAGTGCCACGCCGCGTCGGTCTCCTCCTCGACGCCGAGCGGCGGACGTCCGGCGGAGGCGACGGGCGAGGTCTCGGTCATGCCCCACGCCTGGCGCACCTCGATGCCGTGCTTCTCCCACAGCCCCTTCTGCAGCGACAGCGGCACCGCCGAGCCGCCGCACAGGATCAACCCCAGCGAGTCCGGCTTGGCCTCGGGGTGGGCGTCGAGGTAGCCGAGCACGTCGTTCCACACCGTCGGCACGGCGCCCGACACCGTCGGCCTCGAGGCCGCCATGAACCGGCACAACGGCTCGGCCTGCAGCCACCGGTCGGGCATGCACAACGAGGCGCCGCTCATCAGGGCGGCGTAGACCAGGCCCCAGGCGTTGGCGTGGAACTGCGGCACGATCGGCAGCACGCGGGAGTGGGCGTCGAGCCCGGCGACGGTGCCGGTCCAGATCGCCATCGAGTGCAGGTACGCCGACCGGTGGCTGTAGACCACGCCCTTGGGGTTGCCCGTCGTGCCGCTCGTGTAGCACATCGCCGCCGCGTCACGCTCGTCGATCTCGGGCCAGTCGAAGGTGTCCGGCTGGGCGTCCAGCAGCGCGTCGTACACGTGCACCTGCTTGCCGGACGCGCGCAGCGACTCGAGGTCGGCCTCGGCCGCCTCGGGGCCGGCGACCAGCACGTGCTCGACGGTGGTCATCTCCCCCAGGTGAGGCGCGAGCAGCGGGACCAGCGAGCCGTCGACGATGACGACGCGGTCCTCGGCGTGGTTGGCGATGTAGACGAGCTGGTCGGCGGGGAGCCGGATGTTGAGGGTGTGCAGCACCGCGCCCATCGAGGGCACCGCGAGGTAGGCCTGCAGGTGCTCGGCGTTGTTCCACATAAAGGTGCCCACGCGCTGGTCACCGTCGATGCCCAGGCCGCGCAGCGCCCCGGCCAGCTGCGCGACGCGCGTGCCGAGCTCGGCGTACGACATCGAGCGGGTGCCGTCGGCCGTCGCGGTCACCACCTCGGAGTCCCGGTGCACGGTGGTGCCGTGGCGGGTGATCATGCCGATGGTGAGCTGGACGTCCTGCATGGTGCTGCGCATCGTGGGTCCTTCCGGGGAACGGTGGGCGGGAGGGGTGGAGCGAAGCCTGTCCCACCGGCGACCCGATGACCAGACCCCGTCTCCTAGGGTCGTGCGGGTGACCCCCTTCACCACGCGCCCCACCCTGTCCGGCAGCTTCGGCATGGTCTCCTCCACCCACTGGCTGGCCTCCCAGGCCGCGATGCGGATGCTCGAGCTCGGCGGCAACGCCTTCGACGCCGCGGTCGCCGGCGGCTTCGTGCTGCACGTCGTGGAGCCGCACCTCAACGGACCCGGCGGCGACCTGCCCGCCATCGTCGCGACCGCCGCCGACCCGCGACCGCAGGTGCTGTGCGGACAGGGCCCGGCGCCCGCCGCGGCCACGCCCGAGGCGTTCGCGCGGATGGGCCTGGACCACGTGCCCGGGTCGGGCCCGGTCGCCTCGGCGGTGCCCGGGGCGGTCGACGCCTGGCTGCTGCTGCTGCGCGACCACGGCTCGTTGCCCCTGGCCACCGTGCTGGAGCCGGCCATCGGCTACGCCCGCGACGGCCACCCGCTGCTCCCCCGCGTCGCCGCCACCATCGAGCGGGTGCGCGAGCTGTTCGAACGGGACTGGCCGACCTCGGCCGAGGTCTGGCTGCCCGGCGGGGAGGTGCCGGTGGCGGGCGAGCTGTTCGCCAACCCGGCGTACGCCGCGGTGCTGCAGCGGCTCGCCGACGTCGCCACCGCGGCCGGCGACGAGGTCGCCGTGCAGGCGCAGGCCGCGCGCAGGGAGTGGGGCGAGGGCTTCGTCGCCGAGGCCGTCGAGGCGTTCGCCGACCGCGAGTTCCCCGCCGCCGACGGGCGGCTGCTCCCCGGTCTGGTGCGGGGCTCGGACCTGGCGGCGTACAGCGCCACCTGGGAGCCGGCGGCGGTGATGGAGTGGCACGGCGTGCAGGTCGCCAAGACCGGGCTCTGGGGCCAGGGCCCCGCGCTGCTGCAGGTGCTGGCCGTGCTCGACCGGCTGGCCGAGACCCACGGGCCCGACGTCCTCGACCCCGACACCGAGCTCGGCATGCACGCCGTGGTGGAGGCCTGGAAGCTGGCCATGGCCGACCGCGAGGCGTGGTTCGGCGAGGCGGCGCCGGTCACGGTCGCGCAGCTCCTCGACCCGGCGTACGTCGCCGAGCGGGCCGCCCTGGTGGGCACGCGCGCCGAGGCCGGGCTCCGACCCGGCTCCCCCGGCGGCCTGGAGCCGCGCCTGGCCGAGCACGTACGCCGGCTGCTGGCGGGCGAGGCCACCGACCGCGCCGCGGACGTCACCACCGGGGAGCCGACGGTCGAGCGCGACGGCACCACCCGCGGCGACACCTGCCACCTCGACGTCGTCGACCGCTGGGGCAACATGATCTCGGCGACCCCGAGCGGCGGCTGGCTGCAGTCCTCCCCGACCATCCCCGAGCTCGGGTTCTGCCTGGGCAGCCGGTCACAGATGTTCTGGCTCGACGAGGGCCTGCCCGCCTCGCTCGCCCCCGGCGCCCGGCCGCGCACCACGCTGACGCCGACGCTGGTGCTGCGCGACGGCGTGCCGGTGCTGGCGTGCGGCTCGCCCGGCGGCGACCAGCAGGACCAGTGGCAGTCGCTGTTCCTGCTGCGCCACGTCGTCGGCGGCCGGGAGCTGCAGGAGGCCATCGACGCGCCGATGTTCCACACCGACGGCTTCCCCGGCTCCTTCCACCCGCGCACGATGGCGCCGGCGTCGCTGTCGGTCGAGGACCGCGTCGACCCCGCGACGCTCGAGGCGCTGGAACGACGCGGCCACGTCGTCACCCGCGAGGGTCCGTGGTCGCTGGGCCGGATGTGCGCGGTCGCCCGCGACCCCCGCACGGGGCTGCTGACGGCCGCGGCGAACCCCCGCGGGATGCAGGGGTACGCCGTCGGCCGCTAGCCCGACGCAGCAGGGGCGGCCACCTCCGGAGGCCAGCTCCTGAGGTCGGCCCCGGAGGTCAGCCCCGGACGCTGCCGGGGGTGTCCTCGAGGGTGGTCGCGCCGGTCATGATCGCCACCGCCTCGCTCGGGGTGTGGGTCTTGGGCGTGATGATGCCGGCGCACCGGCCCAGCCGCTGGATGTGGATCCGGTCGGCCACCTCGAACACGTTGGGCATGTTGTGGCTGATCAGGATGACCGGCAGCCCGCTGTCGCGGACGCGCTCGATCATCTGCAGCACCTGGTTGGTCTCCTTGACGCCCAGCGCGGCGGTCGGCTCGTCGAGCACGATCAGCTTGGTCGCGAACGCCGCGGCGCGGGCCACGGCCACCGCCTGGCGCTGACCGCCCGAGAGCGTCTCGACGGGCTGCGCCATGTTCTGCAGGGTGCCGATGCCCAGGTCGGCCATCGACTTGCCGGCGCTCTCGCGCATGCCCTTGTGGTCGAGCATCCGGAACACCGAGCCGAGCGGCCCGGAGCGACGCATCTCGCGCCCCAGGAACATGTTGGCCGCGATGTCGAGCGCGGGGGCGACCGCGAGCGTCTGGTAGACGGTCTCGATGCCGGCCTCGCGGGCGTCCTGGGGACGCTTGAAGTTGACCAGCTCGCCGTCGAGGCGCACCTCGCCCGCGTCGGGCACGATCGCCCCGGTCGCGGCCTTGATCAGCGTCGACTTGCCGGCGCCGTTGTCGCCGATGATGGCCAGCACCTCACCGGGGTAGAGGTCGAAGTCGACCCCGTCGAGGCCGACGACGCGACCGAAGGTCTTGACCAGGCCTCGGGCGGAGAGCACCGGGGCGCGGCCGTCGTGCGAGGTGGTGCCGGTCTCGGGGGTGGTGGCGGTCATGACAGGGCCTCCGGGGTGGGGGTGACGGGTGCGGACGCGGGGCGGGCGCTCATGCGCGCACCTTGCGGATCCACTGGTCGATCGAGACGGCGATGATGACGAGCAGGCCGATGGACAGCACCCGCCACTGGTCGTCCACGCCGGCCAGCGAGAGCCCGGTGCGGAAGTAGCCGACGATGAGGGCGCCGAGCAGCGTCCCCAGCAGGGCACCGCGGCCACCGAACAGGCTGGTGCCGCCGATGACGACGGCGGTGATGGACTCCAGGTTGGCGTCGGCCGCGGCGTTGGGGCTGGCCGCCCCGGCTCGCCCGATCAGGATCCACGCGGTGATGCCGTAGATCAGGCCGGCGATCGTGTAGACGCTCAGCAGCACCCGGTTGACCGAGATGCCGACCAGGCGGGCGGACTCGGCGTCGTTGCCGACGGCGTACAGGTGACGGCCCCAGGTGGTCTGCTTGAGCACGAACCCGATCACGACGTAGAGAAGCACGACCATGAAGACGCCGGTGGTGATGCGCAGGCCGCCCAGGTTGACGATCTCGCCCGTCCAGACCATCAGGTCGGGCATGGCGCCGGCCTGGACGCTCTGGCCGCCGGAGTAGAGCAGCGCCATCGCGGTGAACACCGACAGCGTGCCGAGCGTGACGATGAAGGGTGGCAGCCGCAGCCGCGTCACCAGCAGGCCGTTGATCGCACCCGCTGCCGTCCCGACCGCGATGCCGACCAGCACCGCCAGCGGCCCGGGAAGGCCGCTGTCGGCGCTCAGCTTGGCGCTGAACAGCATGGCCAGGATCGCGATGGCGCCGACCGAGAGGTCGATGCCGGCGGTGAGGATGATCAGGGTCTGCCCCACCGCCAGGGCGGCGACGACCGCGACCTGCTGCAGGATCAGCGACTGCGTGCGCAGCGTGCCGAAGTTGGGGTTCAGGTAGGTGAAGACCAGGAAGGACACGACGAGCACCAGGAGCGGGCTGATCGCGGGGTAGGCGTGCAGCACGTGCTGCACCCGCTGGGCCGGCGAGCGCCGGCGCTTGGCGAACTGCTCCGCCGCGGTGTTGGCGGGCGGTGCGGGGGTCTCCGCGCCGGGTGTGGCGGGACTGGTGGTGCTCACGTGGCCTCCCTGGCCGAGTGGGGGTGATGGTCGGTGCCAGGGCTCAGCCCCAGCAGAGCTCCGTGCCCTTGGTGGTGTCGATGGAGTCCAGGCCCTCGGCCGGGTTGTCGGTCACCAGCTGCACGCCGGTGTCGTAGAAGTCCAGGCCCTCGGTGGGCTCGGGCGCCTTGCCACCGTCGGCGATCTTCTTGATCGCCTTCACGCCCAGCTCGGCCATCTGCACGGGGTACTGCTGCGAGGTCGCGCCGATGACGCCGTCCTTGACCGACTTCACGCCGTCGCAGCCGCCGTCGATCGAGACGATGAGCACGCCGTCCTCGGAGCCGGCCTGCTGCAGCGCGCCGTACGCCCCGACGGCCGCGGGCTCGTTGATCGTGTAGACGACGTTGATGTCGGGGTTCTTGGTCAGGCAGTTCTCCATCGCGGTGCGACCGCCGTCCTCGGCACCCGTCGTGGGCTCGTTGCAGACGATCTCGTAGTCGCCGCCGTCGTAGGAGCCGGTGGGGTCCTCGTCGCCGTTCTTCTTCTCGTCCTTGGTGTCGATCCCCATGCCGGTGAGGAAGCCCTGGTCGCGGTCGTAGTCGACCGAGATGATCTTGTCGTTGAACAGGTCGAGCATGGCGATGGTGGCCTTCTCGCCCTCGAGCTGCGACTTGGTCCACTCGCCGATCAGCTCGCCGGCCTTGAAGTTGTCGGTGGCGAAGGTGACGTCGACGGTGTCGGCCGGGTCGGGCGGGGTGTCGAGCGCGATCACGTAGAGGCCCTGGTCGCGGGCCTTCTCGATGGCGGGGTTCACGCCGGGGCCGTTGGGGGTGATCAGGATGCCCTGGTCACCGCGGGCGATGGCGTCCTCGATGGCGGCGATCTGGGTCTGCTCGTCGCCGTCCTCCTTGCCCGCGGCGGTGGTGATCTTGACGCCGTCGGCCTCGCCGGCCTTCTTCGCACCCTCCTGCATCGTGACGAAGAAGGGGTTGGAGGAGTTCTTGGTGATCAGGGTGACGCCGACGTCGTCCCCGCCGCCGGAGCCGCTGCCACCCCCGCTGCCGCAGGCGGCCATCGCGAGGCACGAGGCCCCGACCACGGCGGAGACGAGGGTGCGGCGGTGACGCAGGGAGTTGAGCATCGCGAGAAGTCCTTTCGGGTGGTCCTCGGTGGCGCTACGCCCGCTGCGTGCCGTCCAACCGATGACAACGTTGTCTACGAGGGGTTACATTGCGCCTGTCGCGACGTTGTGTCAAGCGTCACAACCGCGTCTGACAAAGTTGTCTACTCCCGGACAACGGCCCCCTAGCCCCTGGAGCCACCGTGACCCCCAGCACGCCCCCCGCCTCCGGGCGCGCCACGATGCACGACGTCGCGACCCACGCCGGGGTGTCGCTCAAGTCGGTCTCCCGCGTCGTCAACGACGAGCCGGGGGTCTCCGCGGCGTTGGGCGAGCGCGTACGCCGCGCGGTCGCCGAGCTCGGCTACCGGCACAACCTCGCCGCGAGCAACCTGCGCCGGGGGCGGGCCACCGGCGCCATCGGGATGCTCGTGCAGGACGTCTCCAACGGGTTCTGCGCCGAGGCACTGCGGGCCGTGGAGGACCGGGCCCGCGAGCGCGGCATCGTGGTGATGGCGGCCAGTAGCGACGAGGACGGCCCCCGCGAGCGCGAGGTCGTCGCCGGGCTAGTGGCCCGCCGCGTGGACGGCCTGCTGCTGATGCCCACCTCGCCCGACCTCGGCTGGCTGGCCGCCGAGATCGACGCCGGCCTCCCCGTGGTCGCCGTCGACCGCCGCCCGGCCGTGCCCGAGATCGACGCTGTGGTGGTCGACAACCGGGGCGCCAGCGCGGAGGCGGTCGGGCACCTCGTGGCCCACGGCCACCGCCGCGTGGCCCACCTCGGCGACGACTCGACCATCATCACCGCCGCGGAGCGGCTGGACGGCTACCGCTCCGCGCTCCGCGCCACCGGCGTGGTGCCCGACCCCGCCCTGGAGCTCACCGGGCTGCGCTCGCGCGAGGCGGCCCGCGACGCGGTGCTCGCGCTGCTCGACCTCCCCGACCCGCCCACCGCGCTGTTCGCGGCCCGCAACGTCATCTGCGAGGGCGCGGTGCTCGCGCTGCAGCAGCGCGGCCTCACGCACCGTGTCGCGCTTGTCGGCTTCGACGACCTGCCGGTGGCGGAGATGCTCGACCCCGGCATCACCGTGGTCACGCAGAACCCGCACGAGATCGGCACCCGGGCGATCGACCTGCTGCTGCGTCGCCTGGACGGCGACACCTCGACCCGCACCACCGAGGTGGTGCCCACCTCGCTGATCCGCCGCGGCTCCGGTGAGATCGCCGGACCCGACGGTGCGCGGGCGGTCGGCGCCTAGTCGATCGGGCCCCCCTAGCGGCGTACGGGCAGGTGGCGGCGCGGGGCCATCCTGGCCCCACGGCGCGGGCGCACCAGACCGGCCAGCTCGACGAGGCGCTGCACGCGGTGCCGGTGGCCGGCGTACGGCTCCAGGAGCTCGGCCAGGCGCTCGTCGGTGGTGCCGTCCTCACCGGTCAGCGCCCAGCCGACGTTCTCGGCCACGTGGTAGTCGCCGAAGCTGACCGAGTCGGCGTCGCCGAGCGCCCGCGAGCGCACCTCGGCACTGGTCCACACCCCGATGCCCGGCAGGGTGCGCAGCCGCCGGTCGAACTCCGTCGGGTGCTCGCGGCCGGCCCGCTCCAGCGCCGTCGCGACCCGGGCGGCGTGCATCAGCGGCCGTGACCGCGCTCCGTCGACGTGGCAGGCCAGCCACTCCCACGAGGGCACCGCGCGCAGCTGCGCGGGCGAGGGCTGCACCCACAGCCGCACCTCGGGCTCGGGCATCGACGGCGGCCCCGGCGCCCGCTCGCCGAACCGGTGGACCAGGCGCCGGAAGCCCGCGAACGCCTCCTGCCCGGTCACCTTCTGCTCGATCACGGCCGGCACCAGCGACTCCATCACCAGCCCGGTCGCCCCGAGCCGCCAGTGGCCGTAGCGACGCCAGGCGTGGGCCAGCGGCTCCGGCGGCACGAAGCCGGTCGGGTCGTCGTCGGCGCCGAGCATCCGGGGCACGGAGTCGAGCACCCAGTCGCTGCCGCTCCCCCACGCCGTCGCGTGCACCTCGCCGTCCCGTGGCCGGGGCAGCAGCCGCAGCGTGGCCGGGCCCTCGGGCGTGCGCACCCCGCGCCAGGTCGCGCCGTCGCCGGTGGTGCGGAAGGTCGGGTCGCCCGAGCCGCGCCGGTGCGTCGAGAGCACCAGCGGCACCGGGCAGGGCCACCCCGGGCGCCAGACCCGGGTCTGCCCCGGGTGCGGGACCGCGGTGCCGGGAGCCATGGGAGGAGCGTATGCCGGGCCGCTGTCAGGACCGACTGCCACGATGGCCCCATGCTGCTCGCCCGGATCGTCGAGGTCTCGACCGCCGTCGCCGCCACCCGGTCCCGGCTGGAGAAGCGCCGCCTGATCGCGGACCTGCTGCGCGAGGCCCGGGGTACCGACCACGACGCCGGCACCGACGAGGCCGGGGCGGCCGACGAGGTCGAGCTGGCGGCGACCTACCTCTCCGGCACGCTCCGGCAGCGGCGCACCGGGCTCGGCTGGCGCGCGCTGACCGACCTGCCCGATCCCGCCGCCGCGCCCTCGGTCGAGGTGACCGAGGTCGACGCGACACTGGAGGAGCTGTCCTCCTTGGCCGGCAGCGGCTCCAGCACCGCCCGACGCGCGGCCGCCGCGGCGCTCTTCGCCCGGCTGACCGCGCCCGAGCAGGAGTTCCTGCGGGCGGTGATGACGGGCAACGTGCGCCAGGGCGCCCTCGACTCGGTGATGCTCGACGCCGTCGCGGCGGCGGCCGAGGTCCCCCTGGAGGAGGTGCGTCGCGCCGCGATGTTCAGCGCCCCCACCGGCCCGATCGCCGCGGCGGCGCTGACCGGTGGCCCGGCGGCGCTGCGGCGCTTCGAGCTGCTCGTCGGCCGGCCGGTCCGCCCGATGCTGGCCGGTACCGCCCCCGACGTCACCGCCGGGGTCGAGAAGGTCGCCGCCGGGGAGGCGGTCGCGGTCGACACCAAGCTCGACGGCATCCGGATCCAGGTCCACCGCCGGGGCGACGACGTGGCGGTCTTCACCCGCAGCCTCGACGAGATCGGCGAGCGGCTGCCGGAGGTCGTCGAGGTCGCGCGGTCGCTGCCCGGGGGCGACCTCGTCCTCGACGGCGAGGCGCTGACCCTCGACGAGCAGGGCCGGCCCCGCCCCTTCCAGGAGACCGCCTCGACGACGGCCACGCACACCGGAGCGACCGGCATCCGCCCGTTCTTCTTCGACCTGCTGCTCGAGGGGTCCGACTCGTTCATCGAGCGCCCCACCCACGAGCGCCTCGCCCGCCTCGACGAGGTGGTCCCCGAGGAGCACCGCGTCGCCCGCCTGGTGACCGACTCCCCCGACGAGGCGCAGCGGTTCTTCGACGAGGCCGTCGCCGCGGGCCAGGAGGGCGTGATCCTCAAGCGCCTCGACGCGCCGTACGACGCCGGCCGCCGTGGCTCGGCCTGGGTCAAGGTCAAGCCCCGCCACACCCTCGACCTCGTCGTGCTCGGCGTCGAGTGGGGCAGCGGCCGTCGCGAGGGCTGGCTGTCCAACCTCCACCTCGGCGCCCGCGACGACCGCCCCGGCCACGACGGCTTCGTGATGCTCGGCAAGACCTTCAAGGGCATGACCGACGAGATGCTGGCCTGGCAGACCGAGCGCTTCCTCGGCCTGGAGACCCGACGCACGCGCGGCACGGTCTTCGTCGACCCGGTCCAGGTCGTCGAGATCGCCTTCGACGGCGTGCAGCGCTCCACCCGCTACCCCGGCGGCGTGGCGCTGCGGTTCGCCCGGGTGCTGCGCTACCGCGACGACAAGCCGGCCGCCGAGGTCGACCCGCTCTCGCGGCTGCTCGAGCTGCGCGACGGCTGAGCCGGACGGTCCCGGGCTGTCGCGGGGTCAGTGCTGGTAGGTCACCCGGTAGCCGTCACCGAGCTCGTCCTGCAGCCGTTGCCGGAGCGACTCGCCGAGCTCCCGGAGCGTCCGGTCCTCCGCCCTGGTCCGACGCCGCGTAGCAGGGCGGAGCCCCAGGAGCGTGTACCGGAGGCTGACCAGCTGCTGCATGACCGGGACACCGTCCCAGCGGTCGTCGAAGACCTCCGCGGGCACCGCCGCCTCCCACCGGTCGGCGAAGGCCGAGAGGTCAGCCAACAGCCCGTCGCTCAGGTCTAGCCCCTCACCGTCGGTGCCGCCGAGCTCGTCCCACAGCGGCGGGTCGCACCCGAACTCGTTCATCAACCGGAGGTGGACCCGCCCTGCGTCGCTCCCGCTCATGGCCGGAGTCTGGCACCCGGCGGCGGGCTGGGCCGAGCCCTTTCATTGCACCCCGGACCCGTTGCTGGAACGCTCCAGCAACGCCCCCGTTGGTGGAACGACCGTTCCAGCAACGCGCCCGTTGTCGGCACGTTCCAGCAACGCCGACGTGGTCCGGCGGCGACGAGGGGCGCGTCAGGCGCCGACCGTCGCCGAGGCCGCCACCGAGCGGCGGCGCTGCAGCGTCAGGTAGATGCTCAGCACGACGTAGTAGGCGACGTAGACGAGCGAGACCGCGAGCCAGATCGGCGAGGGATCGGGGAGCTGGGCCAGCAGGACGGCGTAGGCCACCAGCCAGATCGTGGTGAGGAGCAGCGTCAGGGCCTGGAGGGTGCCGGTGCGGGAGGGGTAGACGTAGCCGACGGGCACGAACACCAGCACCGTGCAGACCAGGATGAGCACGGTCACGGCGGTGAGGCCGAGGTCCATGACGACGACGTAGAAGGCCAGGATGTTCCAGTAGCTGGGGAAGCCGGTGAACAGGTGGTCCTCGGTCTTGGCGTCGGTGCGGCAGAACTGGAAGGCCGAGGCCACCAGCGGCACGATCGCCAGGACCTGGGCCCAGGGGCCGGCGCCGAGATAGCCCGCGCTCCAGAGCAGCACCATCGGGGTGAAGGCGTAGGTCAGGTAGTCGACGATGTTGTCGAGCAGGGCGCCGTCGAACCACGGCACCACCTCCTTGACCCGCACGTGGCGCGCCAGCATGCCGTCGGTGCCGTCGATGACCATCGCGACCAGGCCCAGCCACAGCGCGCGGACGGTGTCGCCCTCGATCACCGCGATGACGGTCAGCAGCGCGAAGGCGACGCCCGACATCGTGTAGACGTGCACGGACCAGGCCGCGGCGACCGCGCCGGGTCCCGGACGCGCCGCGTGATGGTCGTGCTGCGTGGCGTTCACACGTCTCCTCGGTCGGCCCTGATGGCGCCCGAGGGTATCGCGGGCCCCGGGCCGTGCACCGGACACACCCGCCCGCGGGTCGGTCACTACGCTCCTCCGGGTGGACGACGGGTCGAGGCAGCAGCGACGCCACCCGCTCGTGCAGCTGGTGGTGTTCGCCTGCGTCGGCGGCGCCTTCAACGTCCTGTACGCCGGCCTCTACCTGCTGCTGCGCCAGGTCTGGGAGGCGCAACCGGCCAACGCGGTCGCGCTGGTGCTCTCCACGCTGGCCGGCACGTGGGGCCACCGGCGGATCAGCTTCGGGGTCCGCGACCCCGCCCACGCCGTGCGCCACCAGGCGCTCGGGCTGGCATTGCTCGGGTTCAGCCTCGCGGTGACCGCAGGTTCCCTGGCGCTGCTGGAGGCACTGGTGGACGAGCCGTCGCAGACGGCCGAGGCGGCGGTGCTGGTGGCGGCCAACCTCGGCTGCGGACTGGTGCGGTTCGTGACCTTCCGGGTGGCGATGCTCCCCCGCGACGTACGCCGGCGACGCGCTGCCGCTGCGTGAACAGCTGTGTAAACAACAGTTGCACTACCATCGCCGGATGACCACCTCCCGCACCTCGACGCGGCAGCCGGCTGCTGCGCGGCGCCGGGCCCGCGAGCGGGAGATCCTGGCCGCCACGCGCGAGCTCTTCGACGAGTCCGGCGTCCGTGACGCCCAGATCGAGGACATCGCCCGGGCGGTCGGGGTCAACCGGGCGATCATCTACCGCCACTTCAGCGGCAAGGAGGAGCTCTTCGCGCTCACCCTGGTCAGCTACCTCGAGGACCTCGAGGCCCGCCTGCGCGAGGCGGTCGAGGCCCGGAGCACGGCCGAGACCCGGCTGGTCGCGGCGGTCGAGGCGTTCGTCGACTTCGGGGTCGAGTTCCCCGCCTTCGTGGACTGCGCGCAGACGCTGATGCGTCGCCGCGGGCCGGAGCTGCTCGAGGAGATCAGCGAGAGCGCACTGTTCCGGCTCGGCCGGGGCATCTCCTCGTGCCTGTCGGTGCTGCGCGAGGTGCTCGCCGAGGGCACCGCGTCGGGCGCGTTCGCGGTCGAGGACCCGACGCTGCTCGCCAACCACATGTACGCCAGCGGCCTCGGCGCCCTGCAGCTCGCACGGGTCGGGATGCTGGTGCGCGAGTCCGCCCCCGGGGTGCCCGCCATCGCCCCGGTCTCGACCGACGACGTCAAGGCCTACGTCGTGGCCACCGCACAGGCACTCGCCGCCCGCCCCTGACGGGACGGACGGCGAGGACGCTGCTGCGGAGCGGGAACATCGGTCCCCGCGGGCCCTACTTCTCCAGGATGGCGGTGACGCCCTGGCCGCCCGCGGCGCAGATCGAGATCAGGCCGCGGCCCGAGCCCTTCTGGTGCAGCAGCTTGGCCAGGTTGGCCACGATCCGGCCGCCGGTCGCGGCGAACGGGTGGCCCGCGGCGAGCGAGGAGCCGTTGACGTTCAGCTTGGCGCGGTCGATGGAGCCCAGCGGGGCGTCCAGGCCGAGACGCTCCTTGCAGAACACCGGGTCCTCCCACGCCTTGAGGGTGGAGAGCACCTGCGAGGCGAACGCCTCGTGGACCTCGTAGAAGTCGAAGTCCTGCAGGGTCAGGCCGTTGCGCTCGAGCAGCCGCGGCACGGCGTACGCCGGGGCCATGAGCAGGCCCTCGCCGCCGTGCACGAAGTCGACGGCCGCGGTCTCGGCGTCGACGAAGTACGCCTGCACGGTCAGGCCGTGCTCGGCGGCCCACTCCTCGGTGCCGAGCAGCACCGCGGAGGCGCCGTCGGTGAGCGGGGTGGAGTTGGCGGCCGTCATCGTGGCCGCCTCCCCCTTGCCGAAGACCGGCTTGAGCTTCGCGAGCTTCTCCAGCGAGGAGTCGGGACGCAGGTTCTGGTCGCGCTCGAGGCCGTTGAAGGGGGTGATCAGGTCGTCCTGGAAGCCCGAGTCGTAGGACGCCGCGAGCCGGTGGTGCGAGGTGGCCGCGAGCTCGTCCTGCGACTCGCGGGTGACCTGCCACTCCAGCGCGGTCAGGGCGGCGTGCTCGCCCATCGACAGCCGGGTCCGGGGCTCGCCGTTCTGCGGGACCTCGATGCCGATGTCACCGGGACGGATGGCGCCGAGCGCCTTGACGCGACCGACGTTGTCCTTCTGCTGGTTGACCTTGATCAGCTTCTTGCGCAGCTTCTCCGAGATCGCGATCGGGGCGTCGGAGGTGGTGTCGGTGCCGCCGGCGATGCCGGAGTCGATCTGGCCCAGGGCGATCTTGTTGGCGACGTAGATCGCGGCCTGGAGCCCGGTGCCGCAGGCCTGCTGGAGGTCGTCGGCGGCGGTCTCGGGGGCCAGCCGCGAGCCGAGCACCGACTCCCGGGTGAGGTTGAAGTCGCGGCTGTGCTTGAGCACGGCTCCGGCGACCACCTCGCCCAGGCGCTGGCCCTGCAGGCCGTAGCGCGTGACCAGACCGTCAATGGCCGCGGTCAGCATCTCCTGGTTGGAGGCCGAGGCGTAGACCGAGTTCGAGCGGGCGAAGGGGATCCGGTTGCCGCCGAGAACGGCGACGCGGCGCGTCTGGGACTGCATCAGGTGTGCTCCTAGGTCGAGGCGAACGCCTTCATCCTGCCCTCCCGGTGAGTCAGGATGAACGTCGTGAGTGCCACGTCACGAAAAGTGGACGGCGAGTTACACCCGTCGTTACATTTGTGCCGTACTGACGAGTAGTAAGCCCTCCCACCCTAGAGGATCGTGATGTCGGACCGGTACCAGTTCTTCACCTCCACCCCCATCGGCAAGCTGGTCGTCAAGAACCTCGGCCTGCCCGCCCCCACCCCGCTCGAGCGGTGGAGCGAAGGTGCGCCCCTGGTGGACGGCACCGTCGTCACCGGCGGGGAGGGCCGGCTGTCCAAGGCCCTCGTCGTGGCCCTGGACGACCTGGGCATCACCAACGTCGGCGTGAGCGCGGAGGGTCAGCGCTACAAGGGTCTGGTCTTCGACGCCACCGGCCTCACCTCGGCCGACCAGCTGGTCGCGCTGCAGCAGTTCTTCACCCCGCTGATGCGCAGCCTCACCAGCTGCGCCCGCGTCGTGGTGCTCGGCACCGTCCCGGACCAGACCTCCGGCGCCGGCGAGCGGATCGCCCAGCGCGCGCTCGAGGGCTTCACCCGCTCGCTCGGCAAGGAGATCGGCAAGGGCAGCACCGTCAACCTGGTCTACGTCGCCCCGGGTGCGGAGCAGGCGCTGGAGTCGACGCTGGCCTTCTTCCTCTCCCCCAAGAGCGCCTACGTCTCGGGCCAGGTCGTCCGGATCGGCGCGACGGGTGCCGTCGAGGCCGAGCCCGTCGCCGACCAGGCCCGGCCGCTGGCCGGCCAGGTCGCGATCGTGACCGGCGCCTCGCGCGGCATCGGCGAGCAGATCGCCCGGGTGCTGCACCGCGACGGCGCGAAGGTCCTCGGCATCGACGTGCCCCAGGCGGCGAGCGAGCTGCAGGGCGTGATGCGCGAGATCGACGGCGACCACCTCGTCCTCGACATCACCGCCAAGGACGCGCCGCAGCGCATCGCCCAGCACGTCAAGAACACCTACGGCCAGGTCAACGGCGTGGTGCACAACGCCGGCATCACGCGCGACAAGAAGCTGGCCAACATGGCCGAGGACCGCTGGTCCTCGGTGATCGCGGTCAACCTCACCGCACCCGAGCGGATCTCGCGCGAGCTGCTCGAGCAGGGCCTGGTGGCGGCCAACGGCCGCATCGTCGGGGTCTCCTCGATCGCCGGCATCGCGGGCAACGTGGGCCAGACCAACTACGCCGCCTCCAAGGCCGGCGTGATCGGCCTGGTCGACAGCCTCGCCCCCGAGCTCGAGGGCGGCATCACCGTCAACGCCGTCGCCCCCGGCTTCATCGTCACCCAGATGACCGCGGCCGTGCCGTTCGCGACCCGCGAGGTCGGTCAGCGCATGAACGCGATGTCGCAGGGCGGGCTGCCGGTCGACGTCGCCGAGGCGATCGCGTGGTACCTCTCCCCCGGCTCGACGGGCGTCAACGGCAACGTCGTGCGCGTCTGCGGCCAGATGATGCTGGGCGCCTGATGACGGACCGGACGATCCAGGGCCAGCCCGGCGGGCTCGGCACCATGCTCAAGGCGGCACTGCCGGTGCTGCCCGGGGTCAACCTGGTGCCCGGCGTGGCCAAGAAGGGCGGCGCGCTGCCGGACCTGCGGCTGCACCGGCGCGACGTGGCCGTCGACCCCGCGCACGTGGCGGCGTACGCCCGGGTCTGCGGGTTCGAGCCGCGCCAGGCGCTGCCGTTCACCTACCCGCACATGCTGGCCTTCGGCCTGCACATGGGGATCATGACCGACGCCTCGTTCCCGTTCCCCGCGATCGGCACCGTGCACCTGGGCAACCGGATCACCGCCCACCGGCCGCTGGCACCGACCGAGCGGCTCGACGTCGACGCCGAGGCCCGCGACCTGCGGCCCCACCCCAAGGGCCGCGTCTTCGACCTGGTCACCACCGTCAGCTCCGGCGGCGAGGTGGTCTGGGACTCGACCTCGACCTACCTGCGCGTCGGCCGCGGTGACGACACGGCGAGGCCCACGGGCGAGCCGTTCGACGTGGTGCGCGGCACCGGCCTGGTCTGGAGGCTCCCCGGTGACCTGGGCCGTCGGTACGCCGCGGTCTCGGGCGACCACAACCCGATCCACCTCTACCCGCTGACGGCCAAGGCCTTCGGGTTCAAGCGCCAGATCGCCCACGGCATGTGGACCAAGGCGCGCTGCGTCGCGGCCTTCGCCAACCGGCTGGGTGACGCCGGCACGGTCGAGGTGGAGTTCAAGAAGCCGGTCTTCCTGCCCGGCACGGTCGCCTTCGGCTCGCGCACCGTCGACGGGGGGCTCGACTTCTCCCTCACCGACCCGCGCAGCGACAAGCCGCACCTGGTCGGCCGGGCCCGCCGCGGCTGATCAGCCGCGGGCCAGCCCGTACCTTGACGCCCGGGTGACGAAGCCCGCGCCCTCCGGCACGCGCTGGTGGAAGGTCCGGGTGCTGGGTCGCCAGGTGCCGAGGTCGTCGGTGCCGTCCCCGTCCCAGTCGCCGACGACCGGGACGTCACCGGGGGCACCGAAGGTGACCGTGCGGGTGACGTACGACGAGCCGCTGGGCACCCGCAGGCGCCAGGTCGCGGTGCTGGACCGGAAGGCCCCCACGTCGCTCGCGCGGTTGCCGTTCCAGTCGCCCACGACCGGCTGCTCACCGGTGGTGCCCCACACGACGCTGCGCACCGAGAGGTCGGCGGCGCGGAGGTAGAAGGTGCGGTTGGACCAGCGGTACCAGCCCAGCTCGGCCAGCCGGTTGCCGTCCCAGTCGCCCGCGAGCGGCACGTCGGTCGCGCCGCCCGCCGTGACGGTGGCCGTCGCTCCCGTGCCGCCGCGCAGCTTCCAGGTCGACGAGCCGAGCCCCTTGGTCGCGACCTGGCTGATCCCGTCACCGTTGAAGTCGGCGGCCAGCGGGGTGTCGCCCGCCCGGCCCCAGTCGACGACCTGCCGCGTCGGCAGGGTCCGCAGGTAGAAGCGGCCGGTGGTCGCACCGGGTCGCCAGACGGCCATGTCGTCGCGACCGTCGCCGTCGAAGTCGCCGGCGAGCGGCCGGTCACCACAGCTCTTCGAGGCGCTGGTCGACCCGAAGGCGAACAGGGTGCGGGAGAACCACGGGTGGAAGTAGCCCCCGTCGCGCCGCTCCTCGAAGTGCAGGTGCGGGCCGGTCGAGCCGCCGCTGGTGCCGACGTAGCCGATCAGGTCGCCCTGGTCGACCACCTGGCCGACGGTGGCCGCGATGGAGTTGAGGTGGGCGTAGAGCG
Organism: Nocardioides aurantiacus; assembly: GCF_003752505.1. NCBI lineage: Bacteria > Bacillati > Actinomycetota > Actinomycetes > Propionibacteriales > Nocardioidaceae > Nocardioides > Nocardioides aurantiacus. The sequence goes on from NZ_RKHO01000001.1 coordinate 2,256,932, forward strand.
TGGTGTAGCCGCCCCCGTGGTCGACGACGACGTAGCGGCCGTAGCTCGTGGTGAGCGACCGGGTCAGGGTGACCACCCCGGGCGCCGACGCGAGCGCGGGCTTGCCGAGGTCGTCGGGGGTGTTGAAGTCGACCGTCCACGAGCTCGGCGAGTGCGAGGAGCGGGTGCCGCCGGTCCAGGTCTGGCCGCACGGGAACGGCATCTCGAAGTCGGGCCCGCTCGAGGGCGACGCGCTGACCGTGCGCGCCGAGCTCGGCCCCATCCGGCCCTCGCCGTGGGCGCGGGCGTCGGTGGCGCCGTCGGCTCCGACCGCGGCCGGGGTGGCGGCGAGGCCGCTCCCCAGCGCCAGGGCCGTCACCAGGCCGAGGCCCAGGAGGCGACGGGCAGCCTGACGGCTACGTCGGGGGTCTGACATCGGGAACCACATCCGTCACTCGAGCCGCATGGAGGCCCAGAAAGTAACTCACGTCACGGCGTGTCGTCTTGCCTGTGACCGAATTGATGTCATTCAACAACGACGTCAGTCGCGGCGGAGGCGGATCAGGCCTTCCTGTGCCACCGAGGCGACGAGGGTGCCGTCCTCGGTGAACACCCGCGCGGTGGCCAGTCCGCGGCCCCCGGACGCCGACGGCGAGACCTGGTCGTAGAGCCACCAGCGGTCCGCCCGGAACGGCCGGTGGAACCAGATGCTGTGGTCCAGCGAGGCCGCCTGCATCCCCGGGCTGGCGATCTGGAGGTCGTGCGGGACGAGCGAGGCGGCGAGCAGGGTCAGGTCGCTGGCGTAGGTGAACGCGACCACCTGCGTCAGCGGGTCGTCGGGCAGCTCGCCGCTGGTGCGGATCCACAGCCGGGACCGGGCCGCGACGTCACCGGCCTCGACGCTCCCGCCGGAGCGGGAGTCGCCGGCGTGGCGGATCTCCAGGGCGTCCCACTCGCGCTTCCAGTGGTCGGCGATCTTCTCCGAGCCGGGGGTGGCCTCGAGCAGCGTCGGGCAGTCCTCGGGCCGCGGCACCACCGGCGCCGGGTCCTGGTGGTCCAGTCCCTCCTCGGGGATCTGGTAGTTGGCCGTCATCGCGAAGATCGGCCGACCGTGCTGGCGGGCGAGGATCCGCCGGGTGGCGAAGCTGCGGCCCTCGCGCAGCGTGTCGACGTCGTAGACGATCGGGACGGAGGTGTCGCCCGGGCGCAGGAAGTAGGAGTGCAGGCTGTGCACGACGTACTGCTCGGGCACGGTGCGCGTCGAGGCGGCCAGCGCCTGCGCGGCGACCTGGCCGCCGAAGACGCGCTGCAGCCCGGTGCTGGGCTGCTGCCCACGGAACAGGTTGTCCTCGATGGCCTCGAGCTCCAGGAGCTCGACGAGCTCCTCCACCGAACGTGGCACGGCTAGTCCTCCGGGTCCTCGAGGCGGGCGAGGAACTGCTCGAACTGCTCGCCGAGCTCCTCGCCGCTGGGCAGGGGCTGGTCCTCGGCCAGCAGGTTGGCCGAGGCGGTGTGGAACGCGTCGTACTGCTGCTCCAGGCCGGTGACCACCTCGCGGACCTCGTCGGAGTCGGCGATCTGGGTGGCCAGCTCGACCTGCCGGGCCTCGCCGGCCAGGCGCAGCGGCTCGCTGTCCCACTGCAGGCCGGTGACGTCCTCGACGCCCTCGAGCAGCGCGAGCGAGGCCTGCGGGTAGGGGAACTGCGCGACGTAGTGGGGGATGTGGGCGACGAAGCCCATGGCGTCGTGGCCCCACTCCCCCAGCCGCAGCTCGAGCAGCGACTGGGCGCTGGCCGGCACCCGGATCTCGCCCTTCCAGACGTTCTCCTGCACCAGCAGCCGCGACGAGGTCGCGTGGTTGGTCAGCTGCACCGGGCGGGTGTGCGGCACCGCCATCGGCACCGAGCCCAGCGAGACCACCAGGCGTACGTCGAAGTGCTGCACCACCAGCCGCACCGCGCGGGCGAAGCCCTCCCAGCGGGTGTCGGGCTCGGGCCCGCTCAGCAGCAGGTACGGCGCACCGAGCTCGTCCTCGAGCAGCCGCACCACCAGGCGCGGGGCGACGTAGTCGGAGTAGTGGTCCTCGGAGAACGTCATCGGGGGCCGACGGGCCCGGTAGTCGTAGAGCTCGTCGACCTCGAAGCTGGCCACGACGCGACCGCGGTCCTCGCCGAGCAGGTGCTCGACCGCCGTCGCGGAGGCGTTGCCGGCGTCGAGGAACCCCTCGAGCGCCACGAGCAGCACGGGCCCGTCGCTGCGTCCCTCGAGCTCCGGGACCTCGTCGACGATGTGCACGAACCGTGCGTCGCTCACCCTGTGCTCCTCGTCGCGCCTCGCCGTGCGTCCTCGCCGTGCCGGACCACCAGCCTAGTGCGCGCGGTCGGCCGTCCCGCGGGCCGCCTCGTCACCCGCCCGCTGGGCGAGGCCCACCCGGCTGTGGCGGTAGCCGTAGAGGAAGTAGACCGCGAAGCCGAGTGCCATCCAGACCACGAACCGCAGCCAGGTCTCGATGGAGAGGTTGAGCGCGAGGTAGAGGCAGACCAGCGCGGCCAGGACCGGGAGCACCGGGCTGAACGGCACCTTGAACGAGCGCGGCAGGTCCGGGCGGGTGCGGCGCAGCACCGGCACCGCGAGCGAGACGAGCGCGAAGGCGGTCAGCGTGCCGATGTTGACCATCTCCTCGAGGTCGCCGATCGGCGTCACCGCCGCCACGACCGCCACGACGGCGCCGATCGTGACCGTGATCCGGATCGGGGTGCCGGTGCGGGGCGCGACCTTGGCGAAGCCGCGCGGCAGCAGCCCGTCGCGGCTCATCGCGAACAGCACCCGGATGGCGCCGATCATCAGCGTCATCACAACCGTGGTGAGACCGGCGACCGCGCCCGCGGAGATCAGCGTGGCGAAGCCCTGCCTGCCCACGTCGGTGAAGGCCGAGGCCAGCGCCGCCTCGGGGTTGATGCGGTCGTAGCGCACCATGCCGGTGATGACGAGCGCGACGGCGACGTAGAGGACCGTGCAGATCACCAGCGAGCCGATGATGCCGCGGGGCAGGTCCTTCTGCGGGTCGCGCGCCTCCTCGGCGGTGGTGGCGACGACGTCGAAGCCGATGTAGGCGAAGAACACGATCGAGGCGCCGGAGACGATGCCGAGCACGCCGTAGGTCTGCGCCTCGATCCCGAACATCCACTGCAGCAGCGGCTGGGTGATGCCGCTGGCCCCCGCCGACCCGGCGGACTCCGGCACGAACGGCACGTAGTTGGCGCCGTCGATGAAGAACAGCCCGGCGACGATGACGAAGAGGACCACGAACAGCTTCAGCCCGACCAGCACCAGGTTGACCCGCAGCGACTCCTTGATGCCGAAGGCGACCAGCGCGGTGAGCACGGCGACCAGTAGGAACGCGGCGAGGTCGACGTGGCCCCAGCCGGCGCCGGAGGCCGGGCCGATGGCCTCGGGCCACCCCAGGCCGATCGCGTCGAGCAGGCTGACGAAGTACTGGCTCCACCCCTGCGCGACCACGCTCGCCCCGAGCATCAGCTCCAGGATCAGGTCCCAGCCGATGATCCAGGCCACCAGCTCGCCCAGCGTCGCGTAGGAGAAGGTGTACGCCGACCCGCTGACCGGCAGCGTCGAGGCGAACTCGGCATAGCACAGCGCCGCCAGCCCGCAGCAGATCGCGGCGATCACGAACGAGAAGACGATGGCCGGTCCGGCGTACTCCGCGGCGGCACGGCCGGTGAGCGTGAAGATGCCGGCGCCGATGATGACGCCGATGCCGAACACGGTGAGGTCGAGCGCGCTGAGGCTGCGCTTGAGCTTGAACTCGGGGTCCTGGGTGTCCTCGAGCGACTGCTCGACGGACTTGGTGCGCGAGAGGTTCACGAGGAGCCAACCTACGCCGCGCCGACCGGCGGCCGCCCGTGGCTCACCCGTAGAGGTTGCGGATGCGGGCAGCCGCCCGCCGGGCCAGCTCGGCGGCGTCCATGCCGACCACCCGCCGCAGCACGGCGTCCTGCTCGTCGTCGGTGGTGCCGCGGCCCGCGTCGTGCATCGCCTCCACCAGCCGCCACAGCACCTCCTCGCCCTGGGCGGCGGCGAGGTAGTCGCAGGCCATCCAGCTCAGCGCGTAGTGCCACTCCTGCTCGGGGCCGTTGAACTCGCGCGAGGCGGGCAGCGCGGCGTCGGCGCTCCGGGCCCGGTCGACCGCGCTGGTGGGGATGATGCGCTGGTCGATCGGGATGGTGCGCGCCCCGACGTACTCCGCCAGGCCCTCGGAGAGCCACACCGGCGCCCCGTCGTCGCGGGTGCCGAGGGCGACGTGGGTCAGCTCGTGGCGCACGATCCGGCCCAGGAACGGCTGGCCGGCCGCGACGGAGCCCTCGAGCACGAGCATCCGGGTCGAGGCCACGGGCGAGACCGTCGGCTGGGAGTACGTCGGGAAGGTCATCGCCCCGAGCAGGTCGATCGAGCCGCCGGGGACGTCGGTGAAGGAGTCGAGCACCGCGGCGTCGCGCACGTGGTAGACGACCACCTGGCCGGGCCACGTGAACGGCACCGTCGCGTCGACCTCGCCGATCCCCCGGCTGACCGCCCCCATCACCGTGGGGGCGACGTCAACGGTGCTGGTGTCGAAGACGCCGAGCACGCCGGGCCGCTCGCGCACCCGGATCGAGGTGAGGTCCCACGGGGCGGGCGCGCCGTCGAACAGCGGCCGGCCGGTGCCGTCGCGGTCGGAGACGATGCGGGCGCGGTCGCCTCGCCAGGCGAAGACGAACCCGACGGTGCGGTCGACGGGGCGGGTGTCGAAGTCCTGCAGCTGCATCCGCAGCCGCACCTGCGGGACCTGCGCGTCGCGCCCCCAGCGGGGCAGCAGCCGCGCGTCCCAGTCACGGTCCTGGACGACGTACTCGAACCGCGCGAGCGGCAGCTGCACCAGGTTGCGGAAGTAGCGCGTCTGCCGCGCGACCAGCTCGGGGTCGCTGCGGTCGACCCGGCGCAGGAACAGGCCCAGGTCGCCCTCGCGCACCGCGCGCGCCCGCTGGTCGAGGATGCGCTGCTCCTGCGCGCGCTGCTGCTCCCGGGTGAGCGCCGGGTCCGAGGGTGCGGCCGGGGCGCCGACGACGTCCTGGGACGGCCCGTCGTCGGAGCAGGCCGTCAGCGGCAGCAGCAGGGCGAGGAGCACGGCCGCCACCCGGGCGCGGGACCGGCGTCGCACCTGCGCGTCCCGTCCCGTGCTCGGCGAGGGGTCAGTCGCGCGGACCGCGGCCCGCGGCCGGGTCGTGGAGGTCGGCGTCGCGGGTGGCGTGCTCCCCGTCGAGCGCGGTGACCTCCTCCACGATGCCTCGTGCGAGCGACTGGGCGGTGAGCCCGATCCGCTCGAGGATGACGTCGCGCTTGGCATGGTCGAGGAACTCCTGGGGGATGCCGTGCTGGCGGAACGGGGTCGGGACCCGCTCGTCGTTCAGCAGCTGCAGCAGCGTCGAGCCGCAGCCACCGACCCTGCCGTTGTCCTCCACGCAGACCACCAGGCGGTGCTCGCGGGCGAGCGGGACGATCGCAGGATCCCACGGCTTGACCCAGCGCGGGTCGACAACGGTGACGCCGATGCCCTGGTCGGCCAGCCGGGCGGCGACGTCGACGCCGACCGCCGCCATCGAGCCGACGCCGACGATGAGCACGTCGCGCGCGCCGTCACGGACCAGGACGTCCATCGACCCGACCCGGTCGACCGCCTCGAGGTCGGTCGCCGGCGGCGCACCCTTGGGCAGCCGCAGCACCGTGGGGGCGTCGTCGACCTCGACGCACTCGCGCAGCAGCTCGGCCACGCGGGCGCCGTCGCGGGGCGAGCACATCCGCAGCGACGGCACGACCTGGAGCACCGACATGTCCCACATGCCGTTGTGGCTGGCACCGTCGTCGCCGGTCACCCCGGCCCGGTCAAGGACGAAGGTGACGCCGCACCCGTGCAGCGCGACGTCCATCAGCACCTGGTCGAAGGCACGGTTGAGGAAGGTGGCGTAGATCGCGACGACAGGGTGGAAGCCACCCAGCGCGAGGCCGGCGGCGCTGGTCACCGCGTGCTGCTCGGCGATGCCCACGTCGAAGGTGCGCTCGGGGTACGCCGCGGCGAAGCGGTCGAGCCCGACGGGGTAGAGCATCGCGGCGGTGATGCCGACGACGTCGCTGCGGTCCGCGCCGAGCGCGACCATCTCCTCGGCGAAGTAGTCGGTCCAGATCCGGCCCTTGGGGGTGCCCACGCCGGTCTCGACGTCGAACGGCCCGATCTGGTGGAACTGGTCGGCCTCGTTGCGCTCCGCCGGGTCGTAGCCGAAGCCCTTGCGGGTGATGGCGTGCACGATCACCGGGCCGCCGAACCGCTTGGCCTGGGTCAGCGCGATCTCCATCGCGGCCCGGTCGTGGCCGTCGACCGGCCCGACGTACTTCAGGCCGAGGTCCTCGAAGAGGCCCTGCGGCGCGAGGGCGTCCTTCATGCCCTTCTTCATCGCGTGCAGCGCGTCGTAGACGGCCGGGCCGACCCCGCGGACGCCGTTGAGCTTGCGCTTGACCACGTCGAGGAGCTGCTCGTAGCGCGGGCTGGTGCGCAGCGCGGTCAGGTGGTTGGCCAGGCCGCCGACGGTCGGCATGTAGGAGCGACCGTTGTCGTTGACGATGATCACCAGTCGCTTGTCCGCACCGTGGCGGGGCGTCTCGGCGATGTTGTTGAGCGCCTCCCAGGCCATGCCGCCGGTCAGCGCGCCGTCGCCGATCACCGCGACCACGTGACGGTCCTCGCCGCGCAGGGCGTAGGCCTTGGCCAGCCCGTCGGCGTAGGACAGCGAGGTGGAGGCGTGGGAGTTCTCGACCACGTCGTGGGCCGACTCCTTGCTGCTCGGGTAGCCGCTGAGGCCGCCCTCCTGGCGCAGCGTGTCGAACGCGGGGGCGCGGCCCGTGAGCATCTTGTGGACGTAGGCCTGGTGGCCGGTGTCGAAGACGACGCGGTCGCGCGGCGACTCGAAGACGCGGTGCACCGCCATGGTGAGCTCGACCACGCCCAGGTTGGGGCCGAGGTGACCGCCGCGCGGGGCGCAGGTGCGGATCAGCTCGTCGCGGATCTCCGAGGCGAGCTCGTCGAGCTCGCGGTCGTCGAGGTCGTGGAGGTCGGCGGGGCCGGTGAGCTGCTGCAGGTGACCCATGGGCGGCGTGGCCTCCTTCGTGGTGCGGTCGGGCGGGGGTTCCGGACGCACCGAGTCTAGACGGGGGCGCCCGGGACGCGGCCCGTGGCGAGCTCGACCGTGGCGAGCGCGGCCTCCTCGAGGCTCGACAGCCACAGCCGGCCCTCGTGCTCGCGCACCCCGGTGACCATGTGGAAGTCGGTCGCGGGCAGGCGCAGGTCGTGCACCAGCGTGCCGTCGGGCCGGTAGGCCTGCACGTGGACGCTGCGCACCGGCCCGGGCAGCAGGGCCGGCGGCACGCGGCGGCCCAGGCGGCGCACGGCGGCCGGGGCGTGGGCACGCAGCCGCTCCAGCGCGGCCACCGGCGGGGAGGCGATGGTCACCCAGACCAGGCCGTCGCTGCCGGTGGACAGGTTGTCGGGATAGCCCGGGAGGTCGGCGGCGAACAGGTCGCGGGTCCCGGCGCGCGGCCCCGTCAGCCACAGCCGCACGACGGTCCGCGCACCCGACTCGGCGACGTGGACCGCCGACCCGTCGGGCGAGAGGGCGACCCCGTTGGCGAAGTCGAGACCGGTGAGGTGCTCCTCGACCGCGCCGTCGGGGGCCCGGCGCAGCAGCCGCCCGGTGCAGGTCGCCTCGAGGAGGTCGGCGCGCCACCGCGACAGCGGGTGGACGGCGCTGGAGTCGCTGAACCAGATCGACCCGTCGGCGGCCACGGCGGCGTTGTTGCACACCCGCAGCGGGCGGCCCGCCACCTCGGTCACCAGCACCTCGACCGCGCCGGTGCGGCGGTGCACGGTCAGCAGCCCGCGCTCGGCATCGGCGACGAGCAGCCGGTCCTCGTCCAGCAGCTCGATGCCGAGCGGCCGACCGCGGGTGTGGCCCACGCGCGTCACCGACCCGTCGGGCGCGACGCGCAGCAGGGCGCCGTCCTCGGTGCCGGTGATGCCGTGGCCCTGCTCGTCGACCACCACGTCCTCGGCACCGTGGCCGGGCACCGCGAGGCGGCGCAGCAGCGCGCGGCGGGCGGCGGGGGCGGGGGCGCTCATGCGGTCGCCCCCGGGCGGTCGAGGAGCAGGACGACGGCGAGGCGGGGCATGCGGCCCAGCCTAGGGACCACTCACAGCCGGGCCCGGAACCGCCGGCCGCGCAGCGCCTCCTCGACCAGGCCCACCGCTCGTCGTACGCCCAGCAGGCGCGCGCCCTCACGGTGCCAGGTCTGCACCGCGGCCTCGACCACGTCGGGCGGGGCGACGTCGCGCAGCCCGCCGCGGGCCTCGCTCAACCCGCGCTCGACGGCCTGGCGCGAGGCCTCCACGTGCAGCACGGCGAACCGCGCCAGCACCACCACGTGACGGCGCAGCGCGGGGTAGGAGCGGTACTCCGGCGGGCACAGGTCGAGCAGCCAGGCCGCGGCGGTCGCCTCCCAGTCGGGGGCGTCGGGCGGCCTCACCTCGGCCGGCCACCCCGGCGGGGTCACGAGCGACGTCATGGCTCCACCCTAGCCGGTCGTTCGAACACCTGTTCGAGCAGCCGGTGGCACCGTCAGCCTGGGCGGCCCTCGCGCATCGGCCCACCGCGGCGGCCGTGGGACTCGGCCACGATCTCGGCGACCACCGACAGGGCGATCTCCCCCGGTGCCCGGCCACCGGTGTCGAGGCCGGCCGGCACGTGCAGCTTGTCCAGCCCGGGTGCGCCCTCGGCCTCGAGCTCGGCGAGCAGCCCCTCGGCCCGTCGACGGCTGGCCATCATCGCGACGTACGACGCGGGCGAGGCCAGCGCCTCGCGCAGCACCCGGGGCGCGTCCGGCGCGTCGTGGTCGCACAGCACGACGGCGTCGCCCGCGGCGGGCGTCAGCGCGGCGACCGCCTCGGCCCCGCGGCCGTCGGCGTCCTCGTCGACCACCACGGCCTCGCGGCCGACCGCGGTGACGATGGCGGCGATCGCCTCGGAGACGGGGTTGCGGGTGAGCACCAGGACACGGCCGGGGCCGGCGCCGTCGTCGGTCCAGGACTGCTCGCGTCCGGGCGGGCGGGGCGTCGGGGTGCTCATGGCCTCACCCTGCCAGGAACGAGAACCGCACGGTGCGGACCGCGTTGTCCACGTTGAGGTCGACCAGGCAGACGCTCTGCCAGGTGCCCAGCGCCAGCCGGCCGCCGACGACCGGGAGGCTGGCGTACGGCGGCACCAGGGCCGGCATCACGTGCGACCGACCGTGGCCGGGCGTGCCGTGGCGGTGCCGCCAGCGGTCGTCGGCCGGCAGCAGGTCGGCCAGTGCGGCCAGCAGGTCGTCGTCGGACCCGGCGCCGGTCTCGAGCACGGCGAGCCCGGCGGTGGCGTGCGGCACGAACAGGTGCAGCAGTCCGTCGCCCTCGCCCGCGACGAAGTCCACGCAGTCGTCGGTCAGGTCGAGCACCACGTCGGTGTCGCCGGTGCGGTAGGTGCGTTCCTCGGACCTCATCGCAGCCGCTCCTCCACCCGCTCGACCTTGGCGGTGAGCTGGCCGTCCCATCCCGGTCGCACGTCGGCCTTGAGCACGAGCCCGACGCGGGGGTAGCGCTCGCCGACGACCTCGACGGCGCGCTTGACCACGGCCATCACCTCGTCCCACTCGCCCTCGATGTTGGTGAACATCGCGTTGAGCTCGTGCGGGAGGCCGGAGTCGCGGACCACCTGCAGGGCGGCGGCGACGGCGTCGCTGACGCCGCCGTCGGGGGCCGGGCTGCCCGCGAGGGGCGTGCCGGAGGGACTGATGCTGATGGCGACGAGCATGCCCCCACTGTGGCACCCCGCTCCTGCCCCTCGGGCGACGAGGTTGCCACGGGAGGGACGCCTCAGGGCACCATGTCCCCCACGGCAGCGACCTCCTGCTGCCGGTCACGGGGAGGAGCGGTGGATGCGCGTCCACGGGGTGCCCGCGCGCACGGTCGTGCTGACCGTGGTGCTGCTCGTGCTGCTCGCCGCGCCCGGGGTCTTCGACCTCTCCCGCGCCTACGCCGGGTGGCCGGCCTTCGGGCTGGCCGTGGCGGTGCTGCTCGACGTGCCGCGGGGCCGACGCCGGTGGGCGGCGACCGCGCTGGTCGTGCTGAGCGCCCTGCCGATCTCCTTCAGCTATGGCGCCCCGCTCCTCCTGGGCGCGGTGGGCGCCCTGGCGCTCGCGCTGCCCGCCCTGCTCGTCGCGACCCACCTGCTGCGGGGCGAGCACACCCGCCCCGGCGCGCTGGTCGAGGTCGACTCGCTCCGCTTCCTCGTCGTCGTCCTGTCGGGGGCGGCCCTCAACAGCGTGCTGCCGACGGTGGTGGGCATCGGGGACGGCATCCCTTCCGGCCTCGAGGCCCTGGTCGTCAGCTTCGTGGCTGCGACCACCGCCCAGCTCGTGGTGCTGCCCCAGCTCGTGCTGACCAGCGACCGGCCCCCGTCCGCCGGCACTCTGGAGCTCTGGTCGCAGCGCCTGGTCCTCACGGTGGTCTTCCTGGCGGTGTTCTGGCCGCGCAGCGCCGTCGGGCTCGCCTTCCTGGTGCTGCCCGCCATCGGCTGGGCCGCCGTGCGCGCGACGCAGCGCGAGACCCACGTCCAGACCTTCCTGGTCTGCGTGGGCGCCTTCGCCCTCAACCTGCTCGGCCGCGGCCCCTACGCCGACCCGGCCCCGGACGGCCTGGCCGCGGCGGCGAGTGCCTCGCTCGTCTACGCCTTCGTCCTCGCCGTCTGCTTCGGCACGGTCCCGCTGGCGCTCGTGGTCAGCCGGCTGTCGTCGATGACGACGTACGCCGAGCGCTCGAGCAGCGCGATCGAGCTGATGCTCGAGTCGGCGACCGGCACGCTGTTCATCGCGGTCGACGAGACCGGTCGCACCACGCACTGGAGCGCGGGCGCCGCACGGACGCTGGGGTGGACCTCGGCGGAGATGCTCGGCCGCAGCCCCGCGGAGCTCAACCCCCAGGAGGAGGTCGACCGCCACGCGGCGTACTTCGGGGTCCCACCCACCCACGCGGCGGCGCTCCACGCCATGGTCGACACCGGCGAGCGCCGCGACTGGGCCTACCGGCACCGCGACGGCGGCACCGTGATGGTCTCGCTGACGATCAGCCAGATCACCGAGCCGTCGGGACGGGTGGCGGGCTACATCGCCTCGGGCGAGGACGCCACCGAGCGCATCGAGACCCAGCGGACCCTCGAGGCGGCCCTCGAGCGCGAGCGCGAGTCGGTGCTGCGGCTGCAGGAGGTCGACCACGTCAAGCAGGAGCTGGTCTCCAACGTCAGCCACGAGCTGCGCACCCCGATCACGAGCATCTCGGGCTACTCCGAGCTGCTCTCCGACGGCAGCCTCGGCGAGCTCAACCGGCAGCAGCTCGACGCGCTCGCGCGGATCGAGCGCAACACCACCCGCCTCGGGCTGCTGGTGGAGGACCTGCTGCTGCTCTCCCGCGCGGAGGCCGGGCACCTCCAGCTCGAGCGCCGCCCGACCGACCTGCGCCACGTCGCCCAGGAGTCCTACGACCTCGTCTCCCCCACCGTGGCCCAGCGCGACCTGCAGCTGGACCTGGACGTGCCCGACGCTCCCGTCACCGTGCTGGGCGACCCCGACGCGCTGGAGCGGGTGGTGACCAACCTGACCGGCAACGCGATCAAGTTCACCCCCGACGGCGGCCGGGTGACGGTGACCGTGTCCCGGTCGGGACGCGACGCCCTGCTCCTGGTCAGCGACACCGGGATCGGCATCTCCGAGGAGGAGCAGGCGCAGCTGTTCACCCGCTTCTTCCGCTCCTCGCGGGTGGTCGAGGAGGCGATCCAGGGCACCGGCCTGGGCCTGTCGATCGTGGACGCCATCGTCACCCGCCACGGCGGCACCGTCCGGGTGACCTCGGCGATCGACCGCGGCACCCGGGTGACGGTGACGCTGCCGCTCGCGTGAGCCCCCGGGGAGCCGGCCTCAGCCCTCCCGGTCGCGCAGCTCGCGGCGCAGGATCTTGCCCGTCGTGGTCTTGGGCAGCTCCGCGACGAGCTCCACGGTGCGGGGGTACTTGTACGCCGCCATCCGCTCCTTGCAGAACGCCACGACCTCCTCGGCGGTGACCTCCACCCCGGGCTTGAGCGAGACGAACGCCTTCACCGACTCGCCGCGGTAGGCGTCGGGGACGCCGACGACCGCGGCCTCGCGCACGGCGGGGTGGCCGTAGAGCACGTCCTCGACCTCGCGGGGCCAGACCTTGTAGCCGGCCGCGTTGATCATGTCCTTCTTGCGGTCGACGATGTAGAACCAGCCGCGCTCGTCCATGAAGCCGACGTCGCCGGTCCGCAGCTCGCCGCCGGGCAGGCTCTCGGCCGTGGCCTCGGGCTTGTTCCAGTAGCCGGGCACCACCTGCGGGCCCGACGTCGCGATCTCGCCCACCTCGCCGGGCGGCAGCTCCTCGCCGTCCTCGCCCAGGATGCGCACCACCGTGCTCGGGACCGGCACCCCGACCGACAGCGCCCCCGAGTCGGGGTCGACCGGGGCACGCACGCCCAGCGGCACGGCGTGCGAGGGCGAGCTGGTCTCGGTCAGGCCGTAGATGTTGTGGACGTAGAGGCCGGTGCGCTCCTCGAGCTGGTCGGTGACCGCGGGGGCGATGGGCGCACCGCCGGAGTACAGGCACCGGAACGACGCCCAGTCCTCGCGGGTCGCGTCGGGGTGCTGGGACAGCGCGATGAAGACCGTGATCGAGCCGATGGTGAAGCGGGGCCGGTGCTCGCGGACGGCGTCGAGGACGACGCCGGGCTCGAAGCGGTGGGCCAGCACCAGCGGGGCGCCGGTGAGCAGCGTGAGCGCCACGTGGGCGACCAGCCCGGTGATGTGGAACAGCGGCGCGACGCCGAGCACGGCGTCGTCGGCTCCCAGGCCCATCCAGTCGCGGTAGGTCTGGGCGTTGAAGGCCAGGTTGGCGTGGGTGTTCATCGCCCCCTTCGGCACGCCCGTGGTGCCCGAGGTGTAGGTCAGCACGGCGACGTCGCCGGCATCGGGCCGCGGGGCCTCGGCGGTGCGGCCCGCGTGGTCCTCGAGCAGCCGCGCGAGGTCGACCGCCCCCTCGGGCGCGGGCCGCCGGGGAGCGGTGAGCACCCGGGCGTCGTCACGGGTCTGCTCGTCGAGCGCCGAGCAGGTGATGACCGAGCGCACCACGACCTCCCCGGCGCCGGCCACGACCTCGCGGGCGACGTCCTCGTAGAGCTCGTCGAGGCACAGCAGCACCCCGGCCCCGGAGTCGCTGAGCAGGTAGGTCAGCTCCCGCTGCTTGTTCATCGGGTTGATCGCGACGGCCGACCCACCCGCCTTCCACGCGGCCAGCAGGCCGATCAGGAAGGCCGGGTTGTTCTGCAGGTAGAGCGCGAGCCGGTCCCCCGGCGCGAACCCGTCCTCGACCAGGGCCGAGGCGAGCGCGCCTGCACGGGCGTCGAGCTCGCCGAAGCTCAGCGTCCCGTCGAAGTAGCGGATCGCGGGCGCGTCCGGCGTGGCCGCGACCGTGGCGTCGACGAGGTCGAGCATGGTGACGTGCTCCTGCTCGAGCTCGTGCGGCACGCCCGCGGCGTAGAGGTCCAGCCAGGGACGCGACGACGAGGGACCGGCCTGCGTCACTTGATCACCACGGGGTTGACCGGCGACCCGCTGCCCTTGGCGACCTTGAGCGGCGCCGCGGTGTAGAGGAAGGTGTAGCGGCCGTCGGCCGCGCAGGACGCCGCGAGCTCCTCGAGGTCGCAGATCTCGGTGAAGACCACCCCGAGGTTGCGCATCAGGGCGCAGTGCAGCGGCAGTGCGGCCCCGCTCGCGGGGTCGAAGGTGACCTCGTTGGCGATGGTGTCGGTGACCAGGTTGGGGATCTCCATGTCCTGGAACCACTGCACCAGCTCGGGCGAGTAGGTCAGGCCCGGCTCGGCGAAGCCCTCGTAGAAGGCGTCGCCCTGCTCGAAGAAGAGCTTGAGGAAGTTGGTGCGGATGATGAGGATGTCGTTCTTCTCGATCGGGGTGCCCTGCGCCTCGGCGCACGCGACCAGGTCCTCGTGGCTGTAGACCTCGCCCTTCTCGAGGTTGTCCTTGCCGCGGAAGCGAGCCATGTCGAGCAGGATGCCGCGACCCACCACGCCCCGCTCGGCGATCGGCTGCACGCTGGCCTTGTCGAGCCCGCCGGTCGAGGTGCGGGCGTCGTAGCCGTTGTAGAGCTGGCCGCCGTACCAGACGTGGCCGAGGGCGTCGTACTGCGTGGAGCCCTGGAGGAAGGCGTCGATCTTGTCGTCGGCGTAGTGCAGGCCGCCGGGGAACGCGGGTGCGTCGGGGCCGTCCCAGGAGGACTCGTCGAGGATCTGGGTGCGCACCGCGGGCGAGCGGCCGGGCCAGACGGGGTCGCCCTTCGGGTCGCCGATGAGCCGCTGCAGCGTGAAGACCTCGCCGCTGCTGACCTGCTGCACGGCGGCGAGCACCTGGGCCGGACCGAGGTAGTTCAGCGAGCCGACCTCGTCGTCCTCGCCCCACTTGCCCCAGTTGCTGGGAGCGTCCTTCAAGATCTCGTCCATGCTGGGGACCTCGGCCATGTCGCACCTTCTCGTCTCGCGGTCGTCCCCGGACCGACCTCGCACGTGCTCGACGGCGCCCGGGATGGTGTGACCAGCCTCACAGCGAGGCCACCCCGCGTCAACGCCGGTCCCGGACGCCGACGGGCCCCCCACCGCGGGTGCGGTGGAGGGTCCGTCGTGGGACGTGCGGGTCGGGCTCAGGCGCCGCGCAGGCTGCGCAGGACGTACTGCATGATCCCGCCGTTGCGGTAGTAGTTCGCCTCGCCGGGGGTGTCGATGCGCACGGTCGCGTCGAACTCGACGTCGCCCGCCGTGACCTTGACCGTCTTGGGGATCCGGCCCTCGTTGAGCTCCGTGACGCCGGTGAAGGAGAACTCCTCCTCGCCGGTGAGGCCGAGGGACTCGGCGCTCTCGCCCTGGGGGTACTGCAGGGGCAGCACACCCATCCCGATCAGGTTGGAGCGGTGGATCCGCTCGTAGGACTCGGCGATGACGGCCTTGACGCCGAGCAGCGCCGTGCCCTTGGCGGCCCAGTCGCGCGAGGACCCGGAGCCGTACTCCTTGCCCGCCAGCACGACCAGCGGGGTGCCCGCGGCCAGGTAGTTCTCGCTGGCCTCGAAGACCGTGCTCTCCGCGCCGTCGGCGGTGAAGTCGCGCGTGAAGCCGCCCTCGGTGCCCGGGGCCAGCTGGTTGCGCAGCCGGATGTTGGCGAACGTGCCCCGGATCATCACCTCGTGGTTGCCGCGGCGCGAGCCGTAGGAGTTGAAGTCGCGCTGGCCCACGCCGTGCTCGGCGAGGTACTTGCCCGCCGGGCTGTCCTTCTTGATGGCACCGGCCGGGCTGATGTGGTCGGTGGTCACCGAGTCGCCCAGCTTGAGCAGGACGCGCGCGCCCGTGATGTCCTCGACCGCCTCCGGCTCGGCCGGCATGCCCTCGAAGTAGGGGGGCTTGCGGACGTAGGTGGACTCGGGGTCCCACGCGAAGGTGTCGCCCTCGGGCGTGGGCAGCGAGCGCCACTGCTCGTCGCCGGCGAAGACGTCGGCGTAGTCCTCGGTGAACATCTCCGAGGTGATCGCCGAGGCGATCACCGTCTCAACCTCGGACGCACTGGGCCAGATGTCGCGCATGAAGACGTCGTTGCCGTCCTCGTCGGTGCCCAGCGGGTCGTTGAACAGGTCGACGTCCATCGAGCCGGCCAGCGCGTAGGCGACCACCAGCGGCGGGGAGGCCAGGTAGTTCATCTTCACGTCGGGGTTGATCCGGCCCTCGAAGTTGCGGTTGCCCGAGAGCACCGAGACGACCGCGAGGTCACCGGCGTTCACGGCGTCGCTGACCTCGGGGATGAGCGGGCCGGAGTTGCCGATGCAGGTGGTGCAGCCGTAGCCGACGAGGTTGAAGCCCAGCTTGTCGAGGTACGGCGTGAGCTCGGCGCGCTCGTAGTAGTCCGAGACCACCTTCGAGCCCGGCGCCAGCGTGGTCTTGACCCACGGCTTGGTCGTGAGGCCCTTCTCGACCGCGTTCTTGGCCAGCAGCGCCGCGCCGATCATCACCGAGGGGTTGGAGGTGTTGGTGCACGACGTGATCGCCGCGATCGTCACCGCCCCGTGGTCGAGCTCGAACTCGGTGCCGTCGTCGAGACGCACCTGCTGCTTGTTGGAGGGGCGGCCGTGGCCGCTGCCCGCCGGGTGGTTGCGCCAGTCGTCGGGCTTGCCCGCGCCGTTGCCGCCCTCGGAGATCGAGGGGGCGTCGCTGGAGGGGAAGGACTCCGCCGAGGCCTCGTCGACCTTGGAGCTCACCGAGTCGGTCTCCTCGCCGTCGACGTAGTCGGCCAGCGAGGTGCGGAAGGCCTGCTTGGCGTCGGAGAGCGAGACCCGGTCCTGGGGACGCTTGGGGCCGGCGAGCGAGGGCACCACGGTGGCCAGGTCGAGCTCGAGCCGCTCGGAGAAGCGGGGCTCGGCCTCGGGGTCGTGCCAGAGGCCCTGCTCCTTGGCGTAGGCCTCGACCAGCGCGATCTGCTCCGCGCTGCGGCCGGTGAGCTCGAGGTACTTCGTGGTCTCCTCGTCGATCGGGAAGACCGCGATCGTGGAGCCGAACTCGGGGCTCATGTTGCCGATGGTGGCGCGGTTGGCGAGCGGCAGCGCGGAGACGCCGGGGCCGTAGAACTCCACGAACTTCCCGACCACGCCGTGCTGGCGCAGCATCTCGGTGATGGTGAGCACGAGGTCGGTCGCGGTCGCGCCCTCGGGCAGGTCGCCGCCGAGCTTGAAGCCGACCACGCGCGGGATCAGCATCGACACCGGCTGGCCGAGCATGGCCGCCTCGGCCTCGATGCCGCCGACGCCCCAGCCGACCACGCCGATGCCGTTGACCATCGTGGTGTGGGAGTCGGTGCCGACGCAGGTGTCGGGGTAGGCCACGACCGTGCCGTCGGCGGACTCGCGGGTGAAGACCGTGCGTGCCAGGTGCTCGATGTTGACCTGGTGGACGATGCCGGTGCCCGGGGGGACGACCTTGAAGTCGTCGAAGGCGCCCTGGCCCCAGCGCAGGAACTGGTAGCGCTCGCGGTTGCGCTCGTACTCGATCTCGACGTTGCGCTCGAAGGCCTCCGGCGTGCCGAAGACGTCGGCGATCACGGAGTGGTCGATGACCATCTCGGCGGGGGCGAGCGGGTTGATCTTCGAGGGGTCGCCGCCGAGGTCGCTCATCGCCTCGCGCATGGTGGCGAGGTCGACGACGCAGGGCACACCGGTGAAGTCCTGCATGATCACGCGGGCGGGGGTGAACTGGATCTCCTTGTCGGGATCCGCGTCGGCGTCCCACCCGGCCAGCGCCCTGATGTCGTCGGCGGTGATGTCGGAGCCGTCCTCGGTGCGCAGCAGGTTCTCGAGGAGCACCTTGAGCGAGTACGGCAGCGAGGCGACGTCGAGCCCCTCGCCCTGCACCGCGTCGAGCCGGTAGATCTCGTAGCTGTCGTCCCCGACCTCCAGGGTGCCCTTGGCACCGAAGCTGTCCTGTCGCTCGCCTGCGCTCATGGTTCTCCTCGTTGCCTCGTCTGACCCGGTGGTGTCCGCTCCATCTTGCCGCCGTCGCGGCAGCGGTGGGAAGGAAGGGGACCCTCACCTCGGGATGTATCTTGACGTCAAGATATCACGTGGGGCCACGCCCCGGGTGCTGGTGCGACGGCTACGGTGACCGACATGCGCTACCGCACCCTGGGCCACAGCGGCTGCTCGGTCTCCGAGCTCTGCCTGGGCACGATGACCTTCGGGGCCGAGACCGACGAGGCCGGCTCCCACGCCCAGCTCGACCGCTTCGTCGAGGCGGGCGGCACCCTCGTCGACACCGCCGACGTCTACTCGGCCGGGGTCTCGGAGGAGATCATCGGACGCTGGTGGGCCGACCGCCCCGCCGACGTCACCGACGGGGTGGTGCTGGCCACCAAGGGCCGCTTCCCCACCGGCACCGGCCCCAACGACGTGGGCACCTCGCGCCGGCACCTGACCCGCGCGCTGGACGCCTCGCTGGCGCGGCTCGGCGTCGACCACGTCGACCTCTACCAGGCCCACGCCTGGGACCCCCACACCCCGCTCGAGGAGACGCTGCGCACCCTGGACTCCTTCGTCCGCAGCGGCAAGGTCGGCTACTACGGGTTCTCCAACTTCTCCGGCTGGCAGCTCACCAAGGCGGTGCACCTGGCCCGGGCGCTGGGCCTGGCCGCCCCGGTCACGCTGCAGCCGCAGTACAGCCTGATCGTGCGCGAGATCGAGTGGGAGGTCGTCCCGGCCGCCCTGGACGCCTCCATGGGACTGCTCCCCTGGAGCCCGCTCGGCGGCGGCTGGCTCACCGGCAAGTACGACCGCGACCAGCGCCCCACCGGCACCACCCGCCTCGGCGAGGACCCCGGGCGGGGCATGGAGGCCTGGGAGCGCCGCGGCACCGACCGCACCTGGGCGATCGTCGACGCCGTCCAGTCGGTGGCGCAGGCCCGCGGCGTCTCGATGGCCCAGGTGGCGCTGTCCTGGGTCACGGACCGACCGGCCGTCACCTCGACGATCCTCGGCGCCCGCACCCTGGAGCAGCTGGAGGACAACCTGGGAGCGGTCGACGTACGCCTGGCTCCGGAGGAGACCGCCCGCCTCGACGAGGCCAGCGACCTCCGCGCCACCGACTACCCCTACGGCTCCCTGGGCCTCGACCAGCGCTCCCGGGACCTCGCGGGCGGCTGACGCCTCCCGCTCTCCTGCCCCTCGGGGACGCCGGGCCTCCGCCGCCGGACCACCTACTCCGGCAACCGCTCCCCGCGGGCCTGGACGAGGTCGGGCGGGGCGGTGAGGCGCCAGGCCTCGAAGACCAGCTCGGCGAGCTCGGCGCGGTCGAGGCCGTCGAGGTGCACGACGACCCAGCCGAAGCCCCCGGCGGTGAACTGGACCTCGAACACCCCGGGACGCTCCCCCACCAGCGCCGCCTGCTCGACCAGGGTCTGCTTGAGGCCCATCGTGCGGGTGGGCTCCCACAGGTAGCCGAAGGTGCGGCCCGTGACCTGGAACGACCGGTAGCGGCGGTGCTCCTGGACCGCCACGTCGTCGAGCTGGGCGACCAGGGCGAGGGCGTCGGCGGTGGTGGGCACGGGTCGGGGTCCGGTCAGGCAGGCACGAACAGCGCCACGCACTCCACGTGGTGGGTCATCGGGAACAGGTCGAAGGCGCGCAGCGTCTCCAGCCGGTAGCCCTGCTCGGCGAAGTAGCCGACGTCGCGGGCCAGCGCTGCCGGGTCGCAGGCGACGTAGACGACCGCGCGGGGGGCCAGCGCGGTGACGTGGCGCACCACCTGGCGCTTGGCGCCGACCCGCGGCGGGTCGAGCACGACCACGTCGGCGGGCCCGACGCCGTGGTGCAGCGCGCGGTCGACGCGACCGGTGACCACGCTGGCGGCGGGCACGTCGGCCAGGTTGCGACGGGAGAGCCGCGAGGCCGCGCCGTCGCCCTCGACGGCCACGACGGAGCCCTCGGGACCCACCTCCTGACCGAGGTACGCCGCGAACAGGCCGACGCCGGCGTAGAGGTCCAGCACCCGCTCGCCGGGCTGCAGCGCGGCCAGCTCCAGGACGGTCTCGACCAGCAGCCGCGGCGCCTCGACGTGGGGCTGCCAGAACCCGTCGGCGGCCACCTCGAAGGAGCGCGTGCCGGCGTAGGTCGTCACGGTCTCGGTCACCGTGGCCGCCGGTGCGCCGGGGCGCGGCCCGGCCCCCGCCCGCCGGTCGTCGGTGGTGGTCGAGACGGTCACGACCGCCTCGGGCGACTGGATCAGGCAGTCCTCCACGGCGACGACGTCGTGCGAGCGGTGGGCGCGCAGGCCGACCTGGTCCTCGGGGAGGGCGACGTACTGCATCCGCGAGCGCCAGCGCAGGCCGTCGTCGTCGCCTGCACCCGTCACGGGCACCGGCTCGACGACGACCTCGCGCTCGACGCCGGCGAGGCGGGACAGCTGCTCGGAGACGACGTCGCCCTTGAGCCGTCGCTGGGCGGGCAGCGCGACGTGCTGGAGGTCGCAGCCGCCGCAGGCGCCCGGACCGGCGTACGGGCAGGGCGGCTCGACGCGGTCGGGCGAGGCGTCGAGCACCTCGACGGCGTCGGCGCGCAGGAAGCGGCCGTCGTCCTCGGTCACCTCGGCGAGCACGCGCTCGCCGGGCAGCGCGTGGCGCACGAAGACCACGAGGCCGGACTCGCCGGTGCGGGCGACCACGTGGCCGCCGTGGGCGATCGGACCCGCGGCCAGCTCGAGCCGGTCGCCGACCTGGGGGCGCGAGGGCTCCAGCGCCTCGGGGGCGCTCACTTGCCGGTCCTCGTCCGGCCGCGCCGCTCGTCACCGGGACGCACCCGCGTGAAGTCGCGGTCGGTGCGGCGCTTGGCCTCCTCGGCACCGCGCAGCTGGTAGGGCACCGAGGTGACCATGACGCCCGGGCTGAACAGCAGCCGGCCCTTGAGCCGCAGGGCGGTCTGGTTGTGCAGCAGCTGCTCCCACCACCGGCCCACGACGTACTCCGGGATGTAGACCGCCACCACGCCGCGCGGGTTGGACCGGCGGATCTCGGAGGTGTAGGCCACGATCGGGCGGATCACCTCGCGGTAGGGCGAGTAGAGCATCTTCAGCGGGACGTCGATCCGCATCGCGTCCCACTCGTCGACCAGGCGCGTGGTGCGCTCGCTGTCGGCGTCGACGAAGACGGCCTCCAGCACGTTGGGCCGGGTCGCCTTGGCGTAGGCCAGCGCCCGCATCGTGGGCTTGTGCAGCTTGGAGACGAGCACGATCGCGTGGACCCGCGTCGGCATGATCGGGTCGGAGTCACCGACCTCGAGCTCGAGCTCGACCCGGTCGTAGTGACGCCGGATCGCGCTCATGATGGCGTAGAAGGTGCCCATGGCCAGGATCGTGATCCAGGCGCCGGAGAGGAACTTGGTGACCAGCACGATCACCAGCACCACCGCGGTCAGGCCCAGGCCGAAGGTGTTGATGGCCCGCGAGCGCACCATCCTGCGGCGCTCGGCGGGGTCGCGCTCGGACTGCAGGAGGCGGGTCCAGTGCCGGATCATGCCGAGCTGACTGAGGTTGAAGGAGACGAACACCCCGACGATGTAGAGCTGGATCAGCTTGGTGGTCTGGGCCTCGAAGACCACGATGAGCACGATCGCCATCACGGCCAGGAACACGATGCCGTTGCTGTAGGCCAGCCGGTCGCCCCGGGAGCCGAACGCGCGCGGCATCAGCCCGTCCTTGGCCAGGATCGAGCCCAGCACCGGGAAGCCGTTGAACGCGGTGTTGGCGGCGAGCACGAGGATCACGCCGGTCACCGTCACCACGAAGTAGAAGCCGGGCGGGAACCCGTCGAAGATGGCCCGGGCCAGCTGGGCGATCACGGTCTGCTGGACGAAGTCCTCCGGGAGCGCGGCGCCACCGGGCAGCCGGAGGTTCTCCAGCTCGGCGGGGTCGACGTAGCGCAGCCCCATCTGTCGGGCCAGCGTGATGACGCTGACCATCATCGTGACCGCGATCAGGCCGAGCAGCAGCAGCGTGCTCGCCGCGTTGCGGCTCTTGGGCTTGCGGAAGGCCGGCACGCCGTTGGAGATCGCCTCGACCCCGGTCAGCGCGGCGCAGCCCGAGGAGAACGCCCGCGCCAGCAGGAACACCAGCCCGATCGTGGTCAGCGGCTGGTCCCAGCCCTCCCGGGGGACGATCTCGTAGCCGGCGGTCTCCACGTCGGGCAGCGTGCCGGTCGCGAGCCGGAGCAGGCCCAGCAGGCACATGCCGAGGATCGCGACCATGAAGAGGTAGGTCGGGATCGCGAAGAGGGACCCCGACTCGCGCACGCCGCGCAGGTTCAGCGAGGCCAGCACCACGACCAGCAGCGAGGCGGCGACGACCTGGTGCTCGTGGACGAACGGCAGCGCCGCCCCGGCGTACTGCGCGGCCGAGGAGATCGACACCGCCACGGTGAGGATGTAGTCGACCAGCAGCGCGCTGGCGACGGTCTTGCCCGCCTTGACGCCCAGGTTGACGGTGGCGACCTCGTAGTCGCCGCCGCCCGAGGGGTAGGCGTGCACCGTCTGGCGGTAGGACGCGACGACGGTCAGCATCACCAGGGCGACCGCGAGCGCGATCTTCCACGACCAGACGTAGGCCGAGCTGCCGGCGATGGCCAGCATGATGAAGACCTCGTCGGGCGCGTAGGCCACCGAGGACAGCGCGTCGCTGGCGAAGACGGGGAGGGCGATGCGCTTGGGCAGCAGGGTCTCGCCCAGCTGCGAGCTCCTCAGCTTGCGTCCGAGCAGGATGCGCTTGCTGACATTTCCCACGCCCACCAGGCGAGGCTATGGCACGCCCGGCCACCGCCGTGCCCTGACTCCACTACTGTGCGAGATGTGCACGTCGTGATCATGGGCTGCGGCCGCGTCGGCTCGACGCTCGCCCGCAGCCTCGAGGACCGGAACCACACCGTCAGCGTGATCGACAGCAACCCCGACGCCTTCCGACGACTGGGGCCCTCGTTCAACGGCACCAAGGTCACCGGCTACGGCTTCGACCAGGCCGTGCTGACCGAGGCGGGCATCTCGCGCGCCGACGCCTTCGCGGCCGTCAGCAGCGGTGACAACTCCAACATCATCGCGGCGCGCGTGGCCCGGGAGTCCTTCGGGATCGACCAGGTCGTGGCCCGGATCTACGACCCGGGGCGTGCCGAGGTCTACCAGCGTCTCGGCATCACCACCGTCGCCACCGTGAAGTGGACGGCCGACCAGGTGCTGCGCCGGATCCTGCCCGCCGGCGCCGAGCCCGACTTCCGCGACCCCTCCGGCACCATCCGTGTCGACCAGGTGCCCGTGCCCGAGCACTGGGTCGGCGTGCGGACCATCCACTTCCAGGAGCAGTCCGGCAGCCGGATCGCCTGGATCGACCGGCTCGGCGAGGGCATGCTGTCCAGCCGCGAGACGGTGCTGCAGGAGGGCGACGTCCTCCACCTGGTGATGCGCGAGGAGAACGCCACGCGCGTCTACGACGTGCTCAAGAAGGGCCCGGAGACAGACTGATGAAGGTCGCCATCGCAGGAGCCGGCGCCGTCGGCCGCTCGATCGCCCGCGAGCTGATCGGCAACGGCCACCAGGTCCTGCTCATCGACAAGTCGCCGCACGCCATCAAGCCCGACCGGGTGCCCGACGCCGAGTGGCTGCTCGCCGACTCCTGCGAGCTGTCCTCGCTGGAGGAGGCCCGGCTCCAGGAGTGCGACGTCGTCATCGCCGCCACCGGCGACGACAAGGTCAACCTGGTCACCTCGCTGCTGGCCAAGACCGAGTTCGGGGTCCCCCGCACGGTCGGCCGGGTCAACCACCCCAACAACGAGTGGCTGTTCACCGAGGCCTGGGGCGTCGACGTCAACGTCTCCACCCCGCGCATCATGTCGGCGCTGGTCGAGGAGGCGGTCACGGTCGGCGACCTGGTCCGGCTGTTCACCTTCCGCCAGGGCGGCGCCAACCTCGTGGAGATGACGCTGCCCGCGGACTCGCCGTACGTCGGGAAGCCCTCGGGCCTGATCCCCTTCCCCGACAACTGCGCGCTGGTGACGATCCTGCGCGACGGCCAGGTCTACGTGCCCGACCCGGACCAGCCGGTCGAGGCGGGCGACGAGCTGCTGCTGGTCGTGCCCGCAGAGCTGGAGGACCAGCTCGAGGTGCTGCTCGCCCCCGAGGAGCACCGGGCCAAGTAGGCGCTGCTAGACCTGCGGGGCCGGCCGGCCCGGCTCGACGGGGGTCTTGTTGCGCGTCAGCACCCAGACCATCCCGGCCAGGCAGGCCACCTGCAGCGGCCAGCCCATCACGAGCTTGGCGACGCCGAGCGCGGCCACGGCCGACCCCGTCGACCACCAGCCCTCGGTGCCGGCGTACCAGATCGGCAGCTGCACGGCGACGCGCAGCAGGCACGGCAGCGCCAGCAGCCAGGTCAGCAGCGAGCACAGCCGCACCACGCGCCGGTCGGCGTGCCAGGCCGTGGGGTCGCCGGTGACGCTGCCGACGATGAAGCCCACCAGCGGCCAGCGGATCGCGATGGTGAAGACCATCAGCGCGGCGTAGACGGCGTTGTAGATCAGGCCGGGCAGGAAGTAGGCCAGCGCCTGCTCCCCCTCGTCGCCCCCGCCCCGCGCGGCGCGCCACGCGAACAGCGCGCCGATGCCGATGCCGAAGAGCGCGTTGAGCACGAACTGCACCGAGGACCGTTGCACCAGCCGTACGACGAGCAGCACCGCCGCCGCCGCGACGCTGACCGTGATCGCCAGCCGCAGGTCGTGCAGGGTCAGGAAAAGCACCGTGAAGCAGACCGTCGGCACCGCGGCCTCGAGCATGCCCCGGACGCCGCCGAGGGCCTCGCCGAGCTGCTTGCGCACGACCTCCTCGACGGTCGCCGCCGACGGAGGGGCGGCGGGGGGCGTGGTGGCGGGTGCCTCGGGCTCGGTCATCAGGGCCTCAGGAAGTAGCGCGGGTTGTACATCACGCGGTGGCCGTCGTGGACGCCCACGCGTCCCATCACGCGGATGCCGCGGCCCGGCGTGATCCCGGCGATCCGGCGCCGGCCGAGCCACAGCACGGTGATCGACCCGGACCCGTCGTAGAGCTCGGCCTCCAGCGCCGGCACCCCGCCACGGGGACGGAGCGAGACGGTCTTGAGCGTCCCCTGGAGGATGACCGGCTCGCGGTCAGGGGCCTCGGCGACGGTCACCAGGCCCGCCTTGCGGGTGTCCTGGCGCAGCTCGCGGGCCTCCTCGCGGTCGCTGCTGGCCCATCGGCTGATGGACGCGCGGAGCCGGCTGCGGTGCTTGTGGTCCTCCCCGTCGTCGCCGTGGTGGTGACCGCCCCGGGGTTCGTCGACCTCCCGGTCGGACTGACGGGCCGCCCGGGCGGCGCGGCGCTCGTGCTGCTCGGCCATGTGCGGGTCTCCCCTACTCCGACGCGGGCCTGGCGTCGGGCGGCAGCACCAGCGGCAGCGGGGAGCCGGGCGGCATCGCCTCGGCACCGCGACGCACGACCACCGACCGGATCAGCGCGTCCCACGGCAGCGCCTTCTCGGGGTCGACGGCCGGGTTGCCCATCAGGTTGGAGCGCAGCAGCCAGGTCGGGCCGAGGTGGCCGACGAAGCGGCTCGCCTGGGTGGCCGACTCGCCCTCGGAGGAGGTGACCGGCACCAGGCACAGCAGCTCGGTGCCGAAGGGGCCCTCCTGCTCGGTGGCGGTGCCGCCGACCCGCTCGGTCTCGGTCGCGATCCGCGGTCGCAGCTCCTCCCAGGCCTCGCCGCCGCGCGAGGCGGCGAAGGGACGCAGCTCCAGGGCGCCGTCGGCGCCCACGAGCAGCACGGCGGCGACGTTGCCGGAGTCCTCCTCGACCTGGAGCCGCAGCTCGACGCCGTCGGCGGGCTCGAGCAGCAGGCTGCCCAGGTCGACCAGCTGACGCTCCTCGAGGTCGACCTCGGAGACGTCGTAGGGACCGGTCTCGGGGGTCTCACGGGTGCGCGCGGGCGGCTCCTCGCCGTCCCGCTCCCCGTCCTCGACCACCTCGTCGACGGGAGCGTCTGCTCCCTCGTCGCCGGGTCCCGAACGCCTGCGGCCGAACCTCACGATGCTGCGCCTTCCCTCGTCGACTGCTCCGCGGAGGCGAAGCCTCCCGTCGAACCGTAGCCCCCGTCGCCCCGGTCGGACGCGCCCAGGTCGGCGACGTCGGCGACCTCCTCGAACACGGCCGTCTCGCAGCGCTGCACGACCAGCTGGGCGATCCTGTCGCCGCGGCGCACGGTGAACGGCGCCTCGCGGTCGGTGTTGACCAGGCACACCTGCACCTCGCCGCGGTAGCCCGCGTCGATCGTGCCCGGCGCGTTGACGATCGAGATGCCGTGGCGCGCCGCCAGCCCCGAGCGCGGGTGCACCAGGCCGACGTGGCCCTCGGGCAGCGCCAGGGCGATCCCGGTCGGGACCAGGGCGCGCTCGCCGGGGGCGAGGGTGACCTCGGTGGCGGCGTGGAGGTCGGCGCCGGCGTCGCCGGGGTGGGCGTACGACGGGAGCGGCAGCCCGGGGTCCAGCCTGGTCACAGCGATGCGCACCATGGGGCGCGACCCTACCCGCGCCGGCGGACCGCGCGGGTGACAGGCTTGGACCGTGCCGCCGACCGACTCCCCCGCGCCGTCCGGCGCGTCGGGGACCGCCTACTCCGAGCGCCTGCACGTGCCGCTGCGCTGGTGGGTGCAGGCCACGATGCTGCTCGCGACGGTCTGGCTGGCGTTCGTGGTCGCGATGCCCCCGTGGGTGGCGTCCCTGCTCGCGGGCGGGCTGCTGGTCGCGACGTACGCCTTCTTCGCGTGGGTCGGCAGCGCGGTCGTCGCGGTCCGCGACGGCGAGCTGCGGGCCGGTCGCGCCCACATCGCCACCCGGCTGCTCGGCCCGGCCGAGCCGCTCGACGCCGAGCAGACCCGGCGGGTGCACGGCGTGGACGCCGACGCCCGGGCGTTCCTGGTGACCCGCCCCTACCTCAAGCGGGCGGTGCTCGTGCCGGTGCTCGACCCGGCCGACCCGACGCCGTACTGGCTGGTCTCCACGCGCCACCCCGGCCCGCTGGCCGCGGCGCTCGAGGGCTCGGCGGGCACGCCCGGCGCGTAGCCCTAGGGTGGGTGGGTACCCCTGCAGGACCGTGGGGAACGCACCACGCACACGAGAGGCAGGACATGGCCAAGCACGACGAACCCGCGAAGGACAGCTCGAAGGTCTGGTCGATCTTCTCCCTGGCAGCGGCGCTGCTGGGAGCGACCGTGGCTCGCAAGACGGTGACGAAGTCCTGGCAGGCGGCCACCGGCAAGAACCCGCCCGCCAACCCCGCCGACCCCGACGTCCAGATGTGGGAGGCGGTCCTGTGGGCCGCCGCCAGCGGCATGGCCATCCAGATCGCCCGGATGCTGTTCTCCCGCAAGGCGGCGGACTACTACGCCAAGTCGACCGGACACCTGCCCCCCGGTCTCGGCAAGGACGACCAGAGCACCAAGGCCGACCCCGCCACCACCTGAGGCCACCACCTCAGCGGCACCCAGCGGCACCGCACGACGAAGGGCCGTCCCCCACCGGGGGACGGCCCTTCTCGTCGGTGACCGGCCTCGAGGCCGGCGCGCTGCTCAGATGCAGTCGCGGCAGATGAGCTTCTTCTCGTCGGCGAGCTGGCTGCGGTGGTGCACCAGGAAGCAGCTCATGCAGGTGAACTCGTCCAGCTGCTTGGGCTTGACCTCGACGGCCAGCTCCTCGTGCGAGAGGTCCGCACCCGGCAGCTCGAAGGACTCGGCCGCCTCGGCCTCGTCCTCGTCGACCTTGCCGGAGTTCTTGTCGTGCCGACGGGCCTTGAGCTCCTCGAGGCTGTCTTCGTTCTGCTCCTCCTCGGTCTTGCGAGGGGCGTCGTAGTCGGTTGCCATGTTGCTTCTCCTGCTCCAGGTCCCAGTGGTGTCCGGCGGTGGACGTCCGTGGTGACGGCGCGATTGTGCACCAGTCCCCGCGAAATAGCACACCCGGACCCCGGGGTCGGCCCCCGAGGTGGTGGACCTCACCTGAACACGGGTCGCCCTCGCGATGTTCCCGTAACCGAATCGGTGCGATCCACACGCTCCGAGGGGCCGCGGGCGGGGGGTCTCAGCCCCGGAAGCCGCACTCCCGGACCAGCCGCTCGAACCCGTCGTACGCCGCGGCGGGCGCCGCCACCACGAGGTCCAGCTCGGGCCCCGCCGAGACGTCGACCACCGCCCCCGCCTCGGTGGCCACCAGGCCGGCGGCGGCGTGGTCCCACCAGTACGGCCCCTCCTCGACGTAGGCGTCGACCGCGCCCTCGGCGAGCGCGCACAGGTCGAGCGCGCACGAGCCGCCCCGGCGCACGTCGCGGACGCGGGCGAGCAGCTCGGCGACGGCCCGGCCCTGGCGGGTCCGGACGTCGCGGGAGTAGCTGAACCCGGTGGCCACCAGCGCCGCCTCGGGCGCCGCCGGCTCGCGCACCTGCAGCCGGACGCCGTCGCGCCAGGAGCCGGCGCCGTGGAGCGCGGCGTACTCGCGGCCGAGCACCGGGGCGACGACCGCGCCGGCCACGACCTGCTCCACGCCGTCGACGGTGCGGGCCGCGGCGACCGAGACCGCCCAGTGGGGCAGGCCGTAGAGGTAGTTGACGGTGCCGTCGACCGGGTCGAGGACCCAGCGCACCCCGGAGCCGCCCCGGACGTCGTCGCCCTCCTCCCCCACGATCGCGTCGTCGGGGCGTGCGGCCAGGATCCGCTCGCGCAGCAGCTCCTCGCTGGCGCGGTCGGCCCGGGTGACGACGTCGGTGTCGCTGGACTTGGTGGCCGCGACCTCGACCCCCTCGTGGCGCATCCGCAGCGCGAGCGCGCCCGCCTCGCGGGCGACCCTCAGCGCCAGGTCGAGCAGCTCCCGGTCGGTGCCGTCCCCCTCGGGGACCACGCCGGCCACCTCAGTCCTGCCCGCTGAGCGCGGGCCGGGCGCCGCGCGGGTTGGGGCAGCAGCCCACGGGGCAGACGTCCCACGAGGCGGGGCTGCCGACCGCGGCCCGCTCGACGGGCTGGTCGGTGGGCTGGTCGGCCTCGACCGCGGCCCGCTCGAGCAGCAGGTCGCGGGCCATCGCCACGAAGCGCGGGTCGACGCCGGCGGTAGCGGCGCGGGCGAAGGGCAACCCGATCTCCTCGGCCGTGGCGCGGGCCTCGGTGTCGAGGTCGTAGATGACCTCCATGTGGTCGGAGACGAAGCCGATCGGCACCACGACCGCGCCGGGCACCTCGCGGGCGTGCAGGTCGCGCAGGTGGTCGTTGACGTCGGGCTCGAGCCACGGCACGTGCGGCGGGCCGGAGCGGGAGCAGAACACCAGCTCGGCCGGGTAGCGGTGGCCGGTCTCCTGGCGGACCCGGGCGACGACCTGCTCCATCACCAGGCGGTGCTGCGCGGTGTAGGCGTTGCCGTCGGGGCCGCTGCTGTCGTCCATCGAGACCGGGATCGAGTGGGTCACGAAGGCCAGGTGGCCCGCCCGGCGGGCCGCCTCGGGCAGCTCGGCGAGGGCCGCCAGCGTCGCGTCGACCATCGGCTCGAGGAAGCCCGGGTGGTTGTAGTAGTGGCGCAGCTTGTCGATGCGCGGCGCGCCGGGCACCTCCGCGACGGCGGCGGCGAGGTTCTCGCGGTACTGGCGACAGCCGCTGTAGGAGGAGTAGGCGCTGGTGACCAGCGCGGCCGCACGCTGCACCCCGTCGTCGCGCATCTGCGCCAGGGTGTCGGCCAGGTAGGGGTCCCAGTTGCGGTTGCCCCAGTAGACCGGCACGTCGACGCCGTCAGCGGCGAGGTCGGCCCGCAGCGCCTCGACGAACGCACGGTTCTGGTCGTTGATCGGGCTGCGGCCACCGAAGCCGTAGTAGTGCTCGCCGACCTCCTCGAGGCGGGCGTCGGGGATGTTCTTCCCGGCGGTCACGTTGCGCAGGAACGGGACGACGTCCGCGGGCTTCTCGGGCCCCCCGAAGGAGACCAGCAGCAGGGCGTCGTACGGGGTCGGGGAGGCCATGGCGACCAGCCTAGAGTTCGACCCGATGCTCACCCCCTACCGCCGGGTCTTCGCGCACCCCGGCGCCGCCCTGTTCTCCGCGACCGGCGTGGTCGCCCGGCTGCCGATCTCGATGACGACGCTGGGGATCGTGCTGCTGGTCAGCGCGCTGTCGGGGTCCTACGCGCTGGCGGGCCAGGTGACGGCCGCCTTCATCGCCGGCAACGCCGGGTTCGCGGTGCTGCACGGCCGGCTCACCGACCGGTTCGGCCAGACCCGGGTGCTCTCGGTGGACACGGTGGCCTTCGGGCTCTCCTCGAGCCTGATGGTGGTGGCGGTCACCGAGGGCTGGTCCTTCCCGTGGCCCCACCTGCTCGCCGTGGTCGCCGGCACGGCGATGCCCCAGGTCGGCACGATGGTCCGCGCCCGGTGGGCCCACCTGCTCGACGACCCGGCCGAGCGGCACACCGCCTTCGCGGTCGAGGGCGTCGCCGACGAGGTCGTCTTCGTGACCGGGCCGGCGCTGGTCACCGTGCTGGCGACGTCCTTCGCCCCGCAGTCCGGGCTGGTGGTCGCCGTGGTGGCGGGCACGCTCGGCTCGGTCGCGCTCGCGCTGCAGCGTCGTACGGCGCCGCCGGTGCAGGTCCGCTCCGCCGACACGGTCCGCACCCCCATGCCGTGGCGGCTGATCCTCCCCCTCGCGGTGGGCGCCCTCGCCCTGGGCAGCCTGTTCGGTGCGCTCGAGGTCGCGACCGTGGCCCTGGCCGAGGACGAGGGCCGCAAGGTGCTCTCGGGACTGATGCTGGCGGCGTTCTCCTTCGGCAGCCTCGTGGCGGGCGTCGTGGCGGGCACGATGACCATGCGTCGTACGCCGCTGGCCCGGGCCCGGCTGGGGATGACCCTGCTGGCGGTCGGCACCTGCGCGCTGCCGCTGCTGCCCGGCCTGCTCGTCGTCTCGGTGGCGCTGCTGCTCACCGGGCTGGCGCTGGCCCCGACGCTGATCAGCCTGTTCTCCCTCATCGAGGGGTCCGTGCCGTCGGGGCGGCTCAACGAGGCGATGGGGGTCGTCCAGACCGGGATGAGCGCCGGCATCGCGCCGGGGGCGTGGGGCGCCGGCGTGGTGGCCGACGCGTCCGGCGGGTCGGCGGCGTACTGGGTGTGCGTGGTCGCGGCCGTGCTCGCCGCGCTGGCCGGGCTCACCGTGCGCGGGGACGTCGCGACGGGTCCGCGCGGCTACGCTCGGACGGGTGAGCACGTGGACCAGCTGGGCGGGGCTGAGCAGCTGTAGCCCGGCGCAGGAGCGCCGACCCGTCGACGTCGGCGACGTCGTCGAGGCCGTCCGCGACGCCGCCGACCGCGGCGGCCGCGTCAAGATGCCCGGCACCGGCCACTCCTTCACCGACATCGCGCTGACCGACGGCACCCTGCTCCACCCGACCGCGCTGACCGGCGTGGTCGGCGTCGACCGGGCCGCGATGACGGTGACCGCGCTGGCCGGCACCACGCTGCGCGAGCTCAACGCGACCCTCGCCCGGCTCGGACTGTCGCTGCACAACATGGGCGACGTCGAGGAGCAGACGGTCGCCGGGGCCATCTCCACCGGCACCCACGGCACCGGCGGCGTCACGGCCTCGCTGAGCGCGCAGGTGGTCGGGCTCGAGCTGGTCACCGGCACCGGCGAGGTGCTGCGCGCCGACCGCACCCGGCACCCCGACGTGCTCGACGTCGTGCGCCTCGGGCTCGGCGCGACGGGCGTCCTGACCGCGGTCACGCTCGAGGTCGAGCCGCTGTTCGTGCTCGAGGCCCACGAGCGGCCGATCCAGTGGGACGAGGCGGTCGCCGGGTTCGACGGGCTCGCCGAGCAGCACCACCACGCCGAGATGTACTGGTTCCCCCACACCGACCGGCTGCTGCTCAAGACCAACGACCGCACCCTCGAGGACCCCGAGCCGCTCTCGCGGCTGCGGGAGTGGTGGGACGACGACCTGCTCTCCAACCACGTCTTCGACCTCGTCAACCGGGTCGGCAACGCCCGTCCGGCGCTGGTCCCCCGGCTCAACGCGCTCTCGGCCCGGGCGCTGGGCGAGCGCCGCTACCGCGACGTCCCGCACCGCGTCTTCACCACGCGGCGCACGGTCCGCTTCCGCGAGATGGAGTACGCCGTGCCGCGGGCCGCCGGCCTGACCGCGCTCGCCGAGGTCCGGGACCTGGTCGAGCGCTCGGGCTGGCGGATCGGCTTCCCGTTGGAGTACCGCGTCGCCCCGGCCGACGACGTGCCCCTCTCCCCCGCCCACGACCGCGACGTCGCCTGGATCGCGGTGCACGTCAACGCCGCCGCCGACCACACCGACTACTTCGCCGGGGTCGAGGCGGTGCTGCGGGCCCACGACGGCCGCCCGCACTGGGGCAAGCTGCACACCCGCACCGCCGCCGACCTCGCGCCGGCGTACCCCCGGTGGCAGGACGCCCTGGCGGTCCGCGACCGGATCGACCCGCAGCGGCTCTTCACCAACGCCTACCTCGAGCGGGTCCTCGGGCCCTGACCGGCGCGCCGGCTCAGACGCTGGCGGGGCCCCGCGGCAGCGGGGCCTTCCAGTCGCGCCACAGCGCCAGCATCCGCAGCCCGAAGCACAGCAGTGCGCCGGGCACCGTGACCGCGACCTCCACGAACCCGGCGAGGGTCGCCAGCACCGCCCACGTCGCACCCAGCAGCGCGGGCGTCGCGTAGAGCTCGCTGGAGAACACCGCCGGGGTGCGCCCGGCCAGCAGGTCGCGCGCGATGCCGCCGCCGATGCCGGTGACCATGCCCATCAGCGCGGCCGGCACCGGGCCGAGGCCGTACTCCAGGGCCTTGACCGCCCCGGTCACGCAGAACAGCCCGAGCCCCGCGGCGTCGAAGAGCGTCACCACGCGCTCGGCCCGGCCCAGCGCCGGGTGGAAGGCGAAGGTCAGCAGCCCCGCGAGCACCGGCACCAGCAGGTAGCGCCAGTCCGACAGCGCGGCCGGCGGGGTGGCGTCGATCAGGACGTCGCGCAGGAAGCCGCCGCCCAGCCCCGTGGTGCCCGCGAGGACCAGCACACCGAAGACGTCGAGCCGGCGGCGTACGGCCACGAGGGCACCGGAGATGGCGAAGACGAAGATCCCGCTGAGGTCGAGGACCAGGAGCAGGAGGCTCGGCCCGCCGGTCGCATCACCCACGGGAGCACAGCCTAGGTAGGCTCGGCCACCACCACGACGTCAGGCACCCCAGCCCGGACCGGGAGCACCAGGACCCGGACGGCGCAGAAGCAGGAGAACCGATGGACAGCGCGCTGCGGCCCCGCGACATCCAGGCGCGCATCCGCTCCGGCGAGTCGGCCGAGGAGGTCGCCGCCGCCGCGGGCACCTCGGTCGAGGTGATCATGCCCTACGCCTCGCCGGTGCTCGCCGAGCGTGCGCACGTCGCGTGGAACGCCCAGAAGTCCTCGCTGCGCCGCGCCTCCGGCCCCTCCGGCGGCGGCCGCACGCTGGGCGAGGCGGTCGAGCTGTTCCTGGGCGAGCACCGGCTCCACGACGACGACGTCGCCTGGGACTCCTGGCGCCGGGCCGACGGTCGCTGGGTGCTCACCGCCGACATCGACGCCCAGGGCGTACGCCGCTCCGCGGAGTTCGTCCACGACGTCGCCGGCCGCTACGTGGTGGCCGAGAACGACGACGCCCGCACCATCACCGGCGAGCTGGGCGCCGGCCCCGCCGGCCCGGCGCCGCGCCGGCTGACCTCGCTGGTCGGTGGCCACGACCAGGACCTGCCGCTGGGCGACGACGCGATCGAGCTGGTCCGCGACCGCGAGGACGAGCCGACCGACGTCGAGCAGCCCGACGTCGAGCAGCCCGAGGTCGAGCAGCCCGAGCACCGGCCCTTCGAGGTGCCGGTGGGCGACGCCGACTGGATGCGCGTCGACGGGGCGGCCCCGGTCGAGGAGCCGACCGACGTCCCGCCGCCTGGGGCGACCCGGTCCGCCGAGGAGCCGGACCCCGTCGCGGACGCCGACGCACGCCCGGACCCGGACTCCGAGGACACCGCCGAGATCGTCGTCGCCGCGGCCGACCCCGAGGTGGTGGCCGAGGTCCGCGAGCGGCCGGCGGGACGGTCCCCCGAGCCCGACTCCGGGCCCGAGCGGCCCGCCGAGCCCGAGGAGCCCGAGCTCGACCTGGGCGTGGAGCCGCAGGAGACGGCCGCCCAGAAGACGGCCAAGCGCAAGGGCCGCGCCTCGGTGCCGTCGTGGGACGAGATCATGTTCGGCGGCGGCCCCGACAGCTGACGCCGTCGGCTCCCACGGGGCCCGACGGGCCCTCGACGCCGTCGTTACCGGACGGTAATCTCGCCCGACACGCGGACCTCCACCCGCATCCGGGGTTGGATGGGGGACCTCGCGCATCCGACGCAACCCGAGAGTGGTGGGGCCCGTGGCCTACTTCGTGACCGGCGCGACCGGCTTCATCGGTCGCTACCTCGTCCAGCAGCTCGTCGACAACCGGGAGGGCACGGTCTACGCGCTCTGCCGGGAGGGGTCCCGGCACCGGCTCGACGCGCTGGTCGAGCAGTGGGGCACCGACCGGGTCGTCCCCGTCGTGGGCGACCTGTCCGAGCCCGACCTCGGCGTCGACCCGCAGTGGATCGCGTCCGAGGCCGGCGAGGTCGAGCACTTCTTCCACCTCGCGGCCATCTACGACATGACCGCCTCCGACGAGCTCAACGAGCAGCTCAACGTGGGCGGCACCCGCAACGCCCTGGACCTCGCCGCCCGGCTGCGGGTCGGGCACTTCCACCAGGTCTCCTCGATCGCGGCCTCCGGGGACTTCCGCGGCGTCTTCGACGAGTCGATGTTCGACGAGGGCCAGCGGCTGCCCTCGCCCTACCACCGCACCAAGTTCGAGTCCGAGCGCATCGTCCGCGAGCAGGCCGAGGTGCCGTGGCGGGTCTACCGTCCTGCCGTCGTGGTCGGGGACTCCGAGACCGGCGCGATGGACAAGGTCGACGGGCCCTACTACTTCTTCCCGCTGCTCAAGCGGATGCGCGACCTGCTGCCCGGCTGGGTCCCGCTCGTGGGCATCGACCTCGGCGACACCAACGTGGTGCCGGTCGACTACGTCGCCAGCGCGATGGACCACCTCGCCCACCAGCCCGGCCTCGACGGCCGGGCGTTCCACCTGGTCAACCCCGAGCCGCAGAGCACGGTCGGGCTGATCAACACCTTCGCCGCCGCAGCGAGCGCCCCGCAGTTCGCGGTCCCGGTCGACCGCACGATCACCTCGCGCGCGACCGGCCTGCTCCCCCGCGGCCTGCGGCCGGCCTCGCTCGTCGCCCGCGCGGTGCGGCTGGCGCCGGTGCACGCCGCCCTCGACCAGACCCTCGGTCGCCTCGGGATCCCGCCCGAGGTGCTCGAGCACGTCTCGTTCCCGACCGTCTACGCCTCGCGCGAGACCGAGAAGGCGCTGGCCGGCTCCGGCATCTCGGTGCCCGACATCGACTCCTACGCCTCGGTGCTGTGGTCGTGGTGGGAGGAGAAGCTCGACGAGTCGATCCGCTCCGACGCGCCGGTCGTGCGCGCGCTGGCCAACAAGACGGTCGTCATCACCGGCGCCTCCTCGGGCATCGGGCTGGTCACCGCGATCCAGGTCGCCAAGGCCGGCGGCGTGCCCATCCTGGTGGCGCGCGGCCAGGAGAAGCTGGAGGAGACGGTCCGGCTGATCCAGAGCCAGGGCGGCACGGCGTACGCCTATCCGTGCGACCTCTCCGACCTCGACGCCATCGACGCGCTCACCAAGCAGCTGCGCGAGGACTTCGACCACCTCGACTTCGTCGTCAACAACGCCGGGCGCTCGATCCGGCGGTCGTTGAAGCTCAGCGAGGACCGCTTCCACGACTTCGAGCGCACCATGCAGCTCAACTACTACGGCGCGATCCGGCTGGTGATGGGCATCCTGCCCGCGATGCGCGAGCAGGGCTCGGGCCACGTCGTGAACATCTCCAGCATCGGGGTGCTCACCAGCCCGCCGCGGTTCTCGGCGTACGTCGCCTCCAAGGCCGCGCTCGACGCCTGGAGCAACGTCGTGTCCAGCGAGCTGGTCGGCGACGGCATCTCGTTCACCACGATCCACATGCCGCTGGTGCGGACCCCCATGATCGCGCCGACCAAGCTCTACGACCGGTTCCCGACGATCAGCCCCGGGCAGGCCGCCCGCAAGGTGATCACCGCGATGGTCGAGCGGCCGCACGAGATCAACACCCTCACCGGCAGCCTGGGCGCGCTGGCGCACTACCTCGCACCCAAGTCGGCCTTCCGGGTGCTGCACCTCGCCTACCAGGTGTTCCCCGACTCCACGGCCGCCAAGGGCGGCAGCACCGGCGAGAAGCCGCACTCCGAGAACGAGCAGCTGATGCTGGCGCGGCTGCTCAAGGGGGTGCACTGGTAGGCGTGCAGGTCTTCCACGTCGCCACCGCCGCGGACTGGGAGGAGGCGCAGCGCACCGGCGCGTACACCACCTCCACCCGCGGCCGCACCCTCGAGCAGGAGGGCTTCATCCACGCCGCCCGCCGCGAGCAGGTGCCGGGGGTCTACCAGCGCTACTACGCCGACCTCGCCGAGCCGATGGTGCTGCTCACCATCGACACCGACCGCCTCGACGTGCCCTGGCGCGAAGACCCCGTCGGCGAGGACACCTACCCCCACCTCTACGGGCCGCTCCACCCCCGCGCCGTCGTCGCCGCCCAGCCCTTCGGTGCCAACGGCAGCGGCGACTCGTTCACCTCGATGTTCGTCTCCGAGATGGTCTGGCGCATCGGCCTCGCCCTGGTCGCGATGGTGCTGGCCGGTCTCGGCAGCGTCCTGCTCGGCCTCACCGGCTGGGCCCAGGGCCCGCTCGTCGGCGCCCTCGCCGGCCTGGCCGTGGGCGTCGTGGTCTTCGTGGTCGTGCTGCGCCGCCGCCGCTAGCCCCGCGCGGCGTCAGGCGCGGGTGGCGCTGACCATGACCCGGCGGGTGAGGTCGAAGGTCTCCAGGACGGTGAGGGCCTCTTCGCGCAGCTCCTGCAGGGCGCGGTCCTCGCCGGGGGCGAGGGTGGCCGCCTCCTCCCAGAGGGCGCGCTCCGACGCCGCCCAGTCGGGGCAGTCCTCGACCTCGACCTCGGTGAAGCCGGCGACGGTGAGGCCGTCGCGCCAGCGGCGGCCGCGCAGGCCGGGGGCCACCCGCTCGTCGTCGGGGTCGCGGGCCTCCCAGGCGGTCAGCACCAGCCGGCCGTCGACGTCGAGCACCCGCGCCGCCTCCGCGAAGGCCCGCTCGGGCAGGTCCACGAACTGGAGGGCGTCGACCACCAGCACCGCGTCGACGCTGGCGTCGGGCAGGCCGGTGTCGGTCAGCGAGCCGACCTCGAAGGTGGCGGCGCGGTCCTGGGCTGCGGCGTTGGCCGTGGCCTGGCGCACCGCCTCGACGGAGAAGTCCATGCCCAGCAGGCGGGCCCGGGTGCGGCTCGCCACCTCCAGGCCGTAGCCGCCACGTCCGCAGGCGAGGTCGAGCAGCACCTCGCCGGGCACCAGCCGCAGCGAGGTGGTCACGGCCTCCAGCCCCGACCAGGGCAGCAGGCTGGTCGAGAGCATCTCGGGCGGCAGCCCCAGGTGGCGGCGGACGAGGTCGTCCTTGACCCGGGAGACCGCGAGGTCGGCGTACCAGCGGTCGAAGGCCTCGCTCGAGGTGCTGTCGTCAGTCACGCCCCGACCCTAGTGCTCCGGCCGGGACCGGCCCCGACATCGGCCCCGACATCGGCACCGGCACCGGTGCGGCCCGTACGCCGCGGCGCAGCGTCGCGAGCAGCACCCCGCCCACCACCAGCGTCGCGCCGGCCAGCTCCAGCGGCGCGGCCTGCTCGCCCAGCACCACCCAGGCGCCGCTCATGCCGACCACTGGCACCAGCATCGAGAACGGCGCCACCTGGCTGGCCGGGTGCCGGGCCATCAGCCAGGTCCACAGCCCGGAGCCGACGACGGTCCCGACGAGCACGGTGTAGGCCAGCCCGGCCAGTGCCAGCACCCCGCTCGGGCTGGCCAGGGTGGTCAGCGAGGTGGCGATCGGCTGCGGCCCCTCCACGGCCAGCGCGAGCACGAGCATCGGGACCGGTGGCACGACCGACATCCACAGCGTCAGGTGCAGCGGCTGCGGCGCTCGGGCGAGCCGGCTGCACAGGTTGCCGATCGCCCAGCCGAGCGCGCCGGCGAGGACCAGCAGGAACGGCAGCAGCCCGGCCGCCTCGGCGCGGTGCCAGCCCACGACGGCCAGTCCCGCCCCGGCGAGCACCACGCCCAGCACGCCGCGGGGGCCGACCCGCTCCCCCAGCAGGGCGGCCCCGAGCACGAGGGTGAAGGGCGCGGAGGCCTGGAGGACCAGGGAGGCCGTCCCGGGCGGCATCCCCGCCTCCATCCCCCAGTAGAGGAAAAGGAACTGCAGCGTCCCGAACCCCAGCCCGTAGCCGACCAGCCACCGCACCGGCACCTGCGGTCGCGGCACCAGCAGCACGGTCGGGACCGCGATGACGGCGAACCGGAGCGCGACCAGGAAGAACGGCGGGAAGTGTCCGAGCGAGGCGTCGATGGCGAGGAAGTTCAGGCCCCAGGTGCAGGCGACGAGAACGGCGAGGAGCTGGTGGCGGGGAGGCACGCGACCATCGTGGACCCGCGCACCATGAAGGACAATCGACACCTGGGACAGCTGCTCATTAGGTTGACTACATGGACGTCCGCCACCTCGACCTGCTGCGCGAGCTCGCCGACCGGGGTAGCCTCGCCGCCGTGGCGCAGGCAACCCACCGCACCCCCTCGGCGCTCTCCCAGCAGCTCCGCACGGCCGAGCGGGCCTTCGGCGCGGCCCTGGTCGAGCCGCACGGCCGGGGACTGCGGCTGACCGAGGCCGGGGCGCTGCTCGCCCGCGGCGGGGCCGACGTGGCGACGGCCGTCGCCCGGGTGACGGCGGCCTGGGAGGACTACCGCGGCGGCCCCCGCGGCACCGTCTCGGTGGCGGCGCTGCCGAGCGCGGCGACCTTCCTGCTGCCGCGCCTGCAGCGACGGCTCGCCGGCACGGGCCTGGAGCTGCGCTGCCGCGACTACGACCTCGCCGAGACCGACTTCGCCGGGCTGACCGCCGACAACGACCTGGTGATCGGGCACAGCGTGACCGCACGACGACCCGCCGGCACCGCCGGGCTGACGGTGACGCCGCTGGTGACCGAGCCGCTCGACGTCGCGCTGGCCGAGGACCACCCGCTCGCCACCCGACCCTGGCTGCACTGCCGCGACCTCGTCGACCAGTCGTGGATCGGGGTGCCGCCGGGCTACCCCTTCGACAGCGTGCTGACCTCGGTCGAGCAGGCCACCGGGGCCACGCTCGACGTCCGCCAGCGGCTGCGCGACAACCGGCTGGTGGAGGCGCTGGTGGCCTCCTCCCGCCACGTGGCGATGCTGCCCCGGTTCACCACCCCGGCGGGCCAGGGCCTGGTGCTGCGCGAGCTGCGCGGCGTACGCGCCCAGCGGCACGTGGTCGCCATCGCCCGCCCCGACCGCGCGGCCCGCCTGGCCGCACGCACCGTGCTGGACGGGCTGGTCGCCGTGGCGGCCGAGGTCGCCGCCGGCGGCTGACTCAGGCCGACCCGCCGGGCTCACGCCCGGTCGCCACGGCGCGCGTCGGGTCGGTGACCCACTCGCTCCACGAGCCGGGGTAGAGCGCGGCGCCCGGCATCCCGGCCACCTCGAGTGCCAGCACGTCGTGGGCGGCGGTGATCCCGGAGCCGCAGTAGACGGCCGTGGGGCGCTCGCGCGCCGCGGCGTACACCTCGGCCAGGGCGTCCGGGGCGAGGAACCGGCCGTCCTCGGCCAGGTTGGCGCCGGTCGGCACGTTGCGCGCACCCGGCACGTGGCCGGCCACGGGGTCGACGGGCTCGGTCTCGCCGGCGTACCGCCCGGGGTCGCGCGCGTCCAGCACGACCCCGGCCGCCACCACGCCGGGCAGCTCGTCGGCGGTCACCGTCGGCATCGCGCCGGGGCGTACGACGACGTCGCCGGGCTCGGCGACCACCGGCCCGGTGGCGACCTCGAGGCCCGCCGCGACCCACGCGCCCCAACCGCCGTCGAGCACGGAGGTGTCGCGGTGGCCGGCCCACCGCAGCAGCCACCAGCACCGCGCGGCGGCACGCCCCTGCCAGTCGTCGTAGACCACCACGGGACGGTCCTCACGCACCCCGGCGGCCCGCAGCGCCTCCTGCAGCCGGGCCGGGTCCGGCAGCGGGTGCCGGCCCCGACCCCCGGGCGGGTCGGCGAGCGCCGTGTCGAGGTCGACGTACGCCGCCCCGGGCACGTGCCCCGCGGCGTGCTCCTGCTCCCCCGGCGGCCCGCCGAGGCGCCACCGGACGTCGAGGACGGTGACCTCGCCGAGCCGCTCGGCGAGACGGCTGACGTCGATCAGGGGGCTGGGCGAGGAGGGCTCCATGGCATGATCCTGCCCCGTGGCCGAGCTCCAGTTCTTCACCGGCACCATGGACTCCGGCAAGAGCACCCTGGCGCTGCAGACCAACCACAACCACGCTGCCCGCGGTCGGGCCGGTCGCATCTTCACCAGCCACGACCGCGCCGGCCAGGCCCTCGTCTCCTCACGGCTGGGCCTGACGCACGACGCGCTCGAGGTCGACGAGGACTTCGACTTCTGGCGCTACGTCGTCGACGAGCTGACCCACGGGGCACGCATCGACT
The DNA here is from genome assembly GCF_003752505.1 of Nocardioides aurantiacus. NCBI lineage: Bacteria > Bacillati > Actinomycetota > Actinomycetes > Propionibacteriales > Nocardioidaceae > Nocardioides > Nocardioides aurantiacus. Next base: position 2,297,480 of record NZ_RKHO01000001.1, read on the forward strand.
ACCTGATCTGCGACGAGGCCCAGTTCTACTCGGGCCGGCAGGTCGAGGACCTGGCCAAGGTCGTCGACGAGCTCCAGATCGACGTCTTCGCCTTCGGGATCCTCTCCGACTTCCGCACCGCGCTGTTCGCCGGCTCCCGCCGCCTGGTCGAGCTCGCCGACCGGATGCACGTGCTCCAGGTCGAGGCGCTGTGCTGGTGCGGCAAGCGGGCCACGCACAACGCCCGGTCGGTCGACGGCGTCATGGTCGTCGAGGGCGAGCAGGTCGTGGTCGGCGACGTGGAAGGCGACGACCCCGACGCGGCCGTGCCCGAGGTGGTCTACGAGGTGCTGTGCCGCGCGCACCACCGTCGCCGGATGACCGCCGCCCGCGCCCGCGCGGTGTCGATGGTCGCCGAGCCGCTGCCGTTCGCCTGAGCGCGCCCCGTGCCGGTCAGCAGACCAGCAGCGGGATCTCCATCTCGCGGGCGGTGAGCGAGCCGTGCAGGCCCACCAGACGGGTCTCGTAGGCGAAGTCGACCGAGCTGAAGAGCGCCCAGTCGTCGTGGGCGGCGGCGACGACGTCCCCGATGCGCAGCCGCACGCCGGCGTCGACCCGGCCGAACCAGCCCCGGGCCACGGCCTCGTCGCGGGTCAGCACGGTCGCCCGACCGGCGAGCTGCTCGCGCCAGGTGGCCGCCACGTCGTCGAGGGCACCGGCGTGGCAGTAGACGTGGCGGAACCGCGCCTCCCCGCCCAGCAGGGTGACCCCGTCGCGGAGGCCGGGCAGCGCGTCGAGGTCGAGGCTGGTCGCCGGGGTGGTGTCGACCATGCCGTGGTCGGCGACGACCACCAGCCTCACGTCGGTGGGCAACGCGTCCCGCAGCTCCTGGGCGTCCTCGTCGATGTCGCGCAGCTGGTGGCGCCAGCGCTGGGAGTCCACGCCCGCGCGGTGGCCGTGCCAGTCGAGGTCGCCGTCGTAGACGTAGGTCACCGAGGGCCGGCGGGCGGCCGCGGCGACCGCGCCCGCGACCCGCTCGGCGACGTCGTCGGCCCCGACGTACGACGCGCCCCGCTGGCCGGCCCGGGTCAGGCCGGATCCGGCGAAGTCGCGCTTGCTGACCACGGTGGTGTGCACGCCGGCCGCGCCGAGCCGGTCGAAGGCCGTGGCGTGCGGCTGCCACACCGTCGGCTCGACCGGCTGGTCCCAGAACAGGGCGTTGAGCAGCTCGCCGCTCTCGGGCACCCGCGAGGTGAAGCCGACCAGGCCGTGCTGGCCGGCGGGCAGGGCGGTGCCCAGCGAGGTGAGCGAGGTGGCGGTGGTCGAGGGCACCCCGCAGGTCACCGGCGCCTCACCGAGCAGCGAGTGCAGGAAGGGCGCCTGGGCCCGGTGCTCGGCGAGCAGGCGGTGGCCGAGGCCGTCGACCAGCATCACGACGTACGCCGGGGCGGGCGGCAGCTCGAGCCCGCCGGTCGGCAGCCCTGCGTCGACGCCGAGGGCACGCGAGACGGCGGGCAGCACGTCGGCGAGCGTGCGACCACCGCCGGAGAGGTCGGGCTCGACGAAGTCGGTGTCCGCCGGGACCGGCCCGAAGGGTGCGGGCACCCGGCTCAGCCCCGGGTGCGCGCCGACAGGCTCTCGGCGAAGACGAGCAGGTCGTCGACCGCGCCCTGGCCCTCGGCCGCGGAGCTGACGCGCAGCGAGAAGTCGTCGGAGGCCAGGACGCCGGTGTAGCCGTGGTCGGCCTCGCAGTCGGGGTCCGAGCAGGCGGCGGGCTCGAGGTCGAGCCGGTTGAGCCCGCCCCAGCCGACCGTCAGCACGGCCTCGCTCGGGACCGGCTGGCCGCCGCCGGCGAACTTCTCGGGGTTGGCCACCATCCGGTTGACGACCACCGAGCGCACCGCCGAGAGGCGCACCGCCTCGGTCGAGGTCGAGGTGTAGGGCTCGGGCAGCAGGTCGTCGGGGGCGTACTCGTCGGTGTGGCACAGGATCAGCCGGCTCGCGGTGAGCACGACGACGGTGATGTGGCGCCGGACCTCGTCGCGGTCGATGGTGGGCTCGTGGTGGACCAGGAAGGCCTCGACCTGCTCGCCGGCGACCGCGGCGCCCACCCCGGCTGCCACGACCTGGGGGTAGTAGCCGGTCTTCTCGATGGCGGACACCAGGTCACCGAAGCGGTCCTGGGCGGTTGCGGGACGCATGGGCGTCATCTTGTCACGCCCGTGCGGCAGCGGCTCCCGGCCGCGCACACGCCGTCCCACGCGCTCAGCCGGGGAGCGTGTCGGCCGCGGGCGCGGTCAGGCGGCGCACGAACAGGTCGGAGCGGGCGTCGGCGACCTGGTCCACGCGGGCGGTGGCGTGGAGCACGCTGACGCCCTCGGCGTTGGCGTGCACCAGGACGAGGTCGAGCGTGCTGACCTGCGGCAGGTCGATCTTGAGCTGGGCCACCCGGCGGATCAGCTCCTCCACCGCCTCGACGTCGACCTGCTCGCTGCCCCGGAAGCCGAACAGCAGCGGCGCGGCCTTGACCGAGCGCACCGTCTCGGCCGCGTCCAACGGGCTGATCGGCGGGATCCGGAAGGCCCGGTCGCCGACCAGGTCGGTGAGCGCGCCGGCGATGCCGAAGGAGACGGCCGGCCCGAACAGGGGGTCCTCGAGCCCGTTGACCGCGATGGGCACGCCGGGAGGAGCGGTGCGCTGCACCACGAACTCGGCGTCGGCGGGGTTGCTCACCAGCTGGGTGAGCGACTGCCAGGCGTCGGCCATCTCGGCGGCGTCGTCGATGTTGCGCCACACGTGGGCCTGGTCGGGACGCTGCCGCAGCCGCTCCGCGGTCGCCTTGAGCACGACGTCCCAGCCGAGCCGCTCGCCCGCGGCGACCGCCTCGTCGGCGGTGGCGACGAAGGCGCGCTCCCAGAGGTCGACGCCGTAGCAGGCGAGCAGCGCCCGCAGCTCCTCGTCGTCGAGCTGGTGGCCCTCGGGGTGGTGCATGAGCAGCTCGTTGACCTGGCGGGTGGCCTGGTCGAGCTCGATGCCCTCGAGCACGGCCGCCGACTCGTCGTCGCGGGTGCGCCACGCGGCGTACTCCGAGACGCGGGCCAGCGCACGCACCGCGGCCTCGACCGCGGGGTAGGACGGGACCGACCCGCGGCCGGCGGTGTCGCCGGACAGGTCGGGCACGCGCAGCAGCTCGGGGACGCCCTCGCGGCCCAGGAAGGTGGAGACGAGCGGCTTGTCGGACTGCTCCCCCACCGCGGCCAGGACGTTGGCGACCTCCTCGCCGCCCGCGTCCAGCGGCGGGATGTAGACCGCGACGACGGCGTCGACGTGGTCGTCGTCGATGGCGGCGTCGAGCGCGTCCTCGAAGTCCTCGGCCGTGGCCTCGGAGCCCAGCGCGGTGGCGCTGGTGACGGTGAGGCCCTGGGCCACGGCCGCGTCGACGGCCAGCAGGCCCAGCGCGTCGGAGTTGCCGACGATCGCCACCCGCGACCCCGAGGGCAGCGGCTGGTGGGCGAGCAGCTGGGCGACGTCGAACATCTCGTCGAGGGTGTCGACCTGGATGATCCCCGCCTGCTTGAACATCGCGTCGACGGCCTCGGGCGGTGCCGCGATGTGGCGTACGGCGTGGCCCATCGGGACGCCCTGGGTGGTGCGACCGGAGCGGACGGCGATGATCGGCTTGACCCGCGAGACCCGGCGGGCGATCCGGGAGAACTTGCGCGGGTTACCGATGGACTCCAGGTAGAGCAGGATCACCTCGGTGGCGTCGTCCTCCTCCCAGTACTGCAGGAGGTCGTTGCCCGAGACGTCGGCCCGGTTGCCGGCGCTGACGAAGGTCGAGAGCCCGAGGCCGCGACCGCGCACCTTCTCCAGGATGGCGGTGCCGAGCGCGCCGGACTGGCAGAAGAAGCCCGCGCGCCCGCGCGGCGGCATCACCGGCGCCAGCGAGGCGTTGAGCGAGACCTCGGAGGCGGTGTTGATGACGCCGAGGCAGTTGGGCCCGATCAGCCGCAGGCCGTAGGAGCGGGCGAGGCCGACCAGCTTGCGCTGCCGGCGGCGGCCCTCCTCGCCGGTCTCGGCGAAGCCGCTGGAGATCACCACGAGCCCGTGCACGCCCTTGGCGGCGCAGTCGAGCACGACGTCCTGGACCGCCTCGGCGGGCACCGCGACGATCGCGACGTCGACGTCGCCGGGGATGTCGCTGACCGTGGGGTAGGACGGCATCCCCGCCACGGAGTCGGCCGCGGGGTTCACGACGTAGACCCGGCCGGTGTAGTCGCCGAGCACGAGGTTGCGCACCAGCAGCGAGCCGATGGTGTCGCGGCGCCGCGAGGCGCCGATGACCGCCACGGACCGGGCGTTGAGGAAGGCGGCGATCGAGGCGGCCTCGGAGCGGTGCTCGCGGGCGGCGATCACCCCGATCGAGGTCTCGGTGGGGTCGATGTCGAACTCGAGGTGCATCACCCCCTCCTCCCAGCCGCCCTTGACCGAGTAGCCCTGCTCGCGGAAGACCTGGATCATCCTGCGGTTCTCGGGCAGCACCTCGGCCACGAAGCGCTTCACGCCCCGCTCGCGGCCGGCCTGGGCGAGGTGCTCGAGCAGCAGCTGCCCGATGCCGCGGCCCTGGTGCTGGTCCTGGACGAGGAAGGCGACCTCGGCGCGCTCGGCGTCGATGACGTCGTAGCGCCCCACGGCCAGGATCTTCTGGGCCAGCGTGATCACGAACGCCACCCGCTGGCGGTGGTCGACGTTGGTGAACCGCTGCACGTCGCGATCCGAGAGCGTCGGCATCGGCGCGAAGAAGCGGTAGTACTTCGACTGCTGGCCCACCAGGGCGTAGAACTCGACCAGCCCGTCGGCGTCGGTCGGCAGGATCGGGCGCAGGTGGGCCGTCCTGCCGTCGCGCAGCAGGACGTCGGCCTCCCAGTGGTCGGGGTAGTCCCGGGGGGTGGGAGACGGGGTCTGGGTCTCCGGGGTCGTCACGGTGCGAAATGTACCGTCAGCCCCCCTCCGGCGTGCCCGGTCGAGGCGCGGGGGTCGCGGCGGGGAGAATGCCCGTCATGGCCCGACGTACGACGACACCGCCCCCCGAGGACTTCGAGGAGCACATCGTCGACATCGACGTCGGCGACGAGATGCGCACCAGCTTCCTGGAGTACGCCTACTCCGTCATCTACTCCCGCGCCCTGCCCGACGCCCGCGACGGCCTGAAGCCGGTGCAGCGCCGGATCCTGTACTCCATGCACGACATGGGCCTGCGGCCCGACCGCGGTCACGTGAAGTCCTCGCGCGTGGTCGGCGAGGTGATGGGCCGCTTCCACCCCCACGGCGACGGCGCGATCTACGACGCCCTGGTCCGGATGGCCCAGCCCTGGTCGATGCGGCTGCCCACCGTCGACGGCCACGGCAACTTCGGCTCGCCCGACGACTCCCCCGCCGCGATGCGCTACACCGAGGCCCGGATGGCCCCGGCCGCCGTCGCGATGACCGCGACCATCGACGAGGACACCGTCGACTTCCGGCCCAACTACGACGGCCGCGAGCAGGAGCCGGCGGTGCTGCCCGCCGCGATCCCCCACCTCCTGGTCAACGGCGCCGCCGGCATCGCGGTCGGCATGGCCACCAACATCGCCCCCCACAACCTGGTCGAGGTCGTCCAGGCGCTGCGCCACCTGGTCAAGCACCCCGGCGCCGACCTCGACACCCTGATGCGCTTCGTCCCCGGCCCCGACCTGCCCACGGGCGGCAAGATCATCGGCCTCGACGGCATCCGTGACGCATACGAGAGCGGCCGCGGCAGCTTCCGGATGCGGGCCACCACCCGGATCGAGTCGGTGACGCCCCGCCGCAAGGGCATCGTGGTCACCGAGATGCCCTACGGCGTCGGCACCGAGCGCGTGGTCGCGGCCATCAAGAAGCTCGTCCAGGGCAAGAAGCTCCAGGGGATCAGCGACATCGTCGACCTCACCGACGGCGCCCACGGGCTGCGCCTGGTGATCGAGGTCAAGAACGGCTTCCACCCCGAGGCGATCCTCGAGCAGCTGTGGCGCAGCACCCCGCTCGAGGAGTCCTTCGGGATCAACAACGTCGCGCTGGTCGACGGCCAGCCCCGCACCCTGGGCCTCAAGGAGATGCTCGAGGTCTTCCTGGCCCACCGCTACGACGTCGTGCGCCGGCGCTCGGCCCACCGCCGCGGCAAGGCCGCCGACCGGCTGCACCTCGTCGAGGGCCTGATCACCGCCATCCTCGACATCGACGAGGTCATCCAGCTGATCCGCTCCAGCGACGACGCCGCGATCGCGCGGACGCGGCTGATCGAGGTCTTCGAGCTGACCGAGGTGCAGGCGACGTACATCCTCGACATGCCGCTGCGCCGGCTGACGAGGTTCTCCAAGCTCGAGCTCGACCAGGAGGCCGAGGAGCTGCGCGCCACCATCGCGGCGCTCGAGGAGATCCTCGGCGACGACCAGAAGCTGCGCGAGGTGGTCTCCGCGGAGCTCGCCGAGGTCGCGAAGACCTACGGCACCCCGCGCCGCACCGTGCTCCTGGAGTCCTCGGGCCAGACCGCGAAGGCCACCACGCCCCTGGAGGTGGCCGACGACCCGTGCTGGGTGTTCCTGTCCTCCTCCGGCCTGCTGGCCCGCACCACCTCGCTCGACCGGCCCGGCGACGAAGGCGGCCGGGTGCGCCACGACGTCGTGGTCTCGGCCGTGGCGACCACCGCCCGCGGCGAGGTCGGCGTGGTCACCTCCGCCGGCCGCGTGGTCAAGCTGCCCGTGCTCGACCTGCCCACGCTGCCGAGCACCGCCAGCCACCCCCACCTCCAGGGCGGGGCCCCGGTCGGGGAGTTCGTGACGCTCGACGGCGAGCAGGCGCTCGCCCTGACCGGCTTCGACCCCGGCTCCCCCGGGCTCGCGCTCGGCACCCGCCAGGGCGTGGTCAAGCGGGTCGTCCCCGAGTTCCTCGCCGGCAAGGACGACTGGGAGGTCGTCGCGCTCAAGGACGGCGACGTCGTGGTGGGGGCGGTGGAGCTGACCACGGGCGAGGAACAGCTGTGCTTCGTGAGCAGCGACGCCCAGCTGCTGCACTTCGGGGCCTCGGCGGTGCGGCCGCAGGGCCGCGGCGGCGGCGGCATCGCCGGCATCAAGCTCGCGGCTGGGGCCCGGGTGATCTCCTTCACCGCGTTCGACCCCACCGACGCCGTGCTGGTCACGGTCTCCGGCGCCTCGAGCGCGCTGCCCGGCACCGAGACCGGGTCGGTCAAGGTGACGCCGTTCGAGGAGTACCCCGCCAAGGGGCGCGCCACGGGTGGCGTGCGCTGCCACCGGTTCCTGCGCGGCGAGGACGCCCTCGTCCTCGCCTGGGCCGGCCCGGCGCCGGCCCAGGCCGCCGCCGACAGCGGCGCCCCCGTCGACCTGCCCGAGCCGGTGCAGAGGCGCGACGGCTCCGGGGTGCCCTCGCCCCAGCCGATCGCCGCCTGCTCCGGGCCTGTCGCACGCCTCCTCGGGGCTTCCGCCTCGGCTGACGTGGCAGGCTGACGCCATGCCTGCGCCCACCCGCCGCCTCGCCTCCGCGCTGTCCGTCCTCGTGCTCGCCGCCACCGCGGCCGGGTGCGGCGGGGGCGGCGGCGAGAAGGCCGACGAGCCCACCCCCGCCGAGGTGATGCAGTCGGCCAAGAAGGCCTTCGACGACGCCGCCAGCGTGCGCGTCCAGCTCGCCACGACCTCCACCCCGACCCAGGGCAACGGCGTCCTGGGCGCCTCCGGCGTCGTCACCCCGGCGCCCGCGTTCGAGGGTGACGTGAAGGTGCTGCTCAGCGGGCTCACCGCCACGGTGCCGGTCACCTCGGTCGACGGCACCGTCTACGCCAAGCTCCCGCTGACCACGAAGTACGCCGAGATCGACCCGACCGAGTACGGCGCCCCCGACCCGGCCAGCTTCGGCGAGCCCGAGGGCGGGCTGTCCTCGCTGCTGACCGACCTCGACGGGCTGAAGGAGGACGGCAGGACCCGCGACGGCGAGGAGGTCCTCACGACGTACGCCGGCACGCTGCCCGGCGACGCGGTGAAGCGGATCGTCCCCAGCGCCGACGCGAAGGCCGACTACCCCACCAAGGTCGGCGTGGACGACGACGGCAGGGCGACCACCGTGCGCATCACCGGGCCGTTCTTCGCCGACGGCGCCGACGTCACCTACGACGTCGACTTCTCCGACTACGACCGCGAGGTCACCGTCGACTCCCCGGCCACCTAGGCCACGACGGTGCCCGACGCCCCGGCCCCGCGTCCCGACCCGGCCGCGCGGGTCCTGCTCGCGCTGGCGGCGGTCGCCGTGGCGTTCGCGGCGGCCGACACCTACGTCGTGGTGCTCGCGCTGCCCGACATGATGGGCTCGGTCGGACTCTCGGTCGACCAGCTGCAGCGGGCGGCCCCGATCGTCAGCGGGTTCCTGCTCGGCTACGTCGCGATGCTGCCGCTCATCGGGCGGATCGCGGACCTGCGAGGCCGTACCCCGGTGCTGCTGGCCTCGCTGCTGGTCTTCGCGCTCGGCTCGCTGGTCACCGCCGCGGCGTACGACCTCCCGAGTCTGGTCGCCGGGCGCTTCCTCCAGGGCGTGGGCGGCGGCGGGCTGGTGCCGGTCACCCTCGCGCTGGTCGCCGACCTCTACCCCGCCGAGCGGCGCGGCGTGCCGCTGGGCGTGGTGGGGGCGGTCCAGGAGCTCGGCAGCGTCCTGGGACCCCTGCTCGGCGCCGTCGTGCTCGCGGTCGGCGACTGGCGCGACATCTTCTGGCTCAACCTCGCGGTCGGCCTCGTCCTCGCCGCAGCGATCCGGGTGCTCGCCGCCCGGGGGGGCGATAGTCCGAGACGTTCGGCACCCCCTGGCGACCCAGAACCGTGCCGAACGTCTCGGACTACCCCCGCGGGGCGCCCGGACGTCGTCGGCTGGCTGCTGCTCGCGCTCACCCTGACGAGCGGGCTGCTGGTGATGCGGCAGCCCGACGGCCTGGTCACCTCGGTCGCCTGGGGCGCGCCCTTCGTGCCGTACGCCGAGGGCGGGTCGGTGTGGCTCTCGCCGCTCGGCACCGCCGCGATGGTGCTCGCCCTGCTGCTGCTGGCGTGGTGCGTGCTGGCCCCGCGGCCGCTGTTCGACGCCCGCGGCTGGTGGGGCTCGGTGCGCGAGGCCGACCTCCTCGGGGCGGCGCTGCTCGCCGTGACGCTCGGCGGGGTGATCCTCGCCTTCGCGACCGCCGATCCCGAGGTGCAGGTGTTCTCCGAGGCCGGACCCGTCTACCTCGGTGTCGCCGCGGTGGCGGCGGTGCTGTTCGTGCTGCACAACCGCCGCGCGGCCCATCCGCTGGTGCCGCACGGCGCGTTCCGCGAGCGGCCGGCGTGGGGCGCGGTGCTGGTGAGCTTCTTCGTCGGGTCGGCGCTGATCGCCGCGCTGGTCGACATCCCGATCTTCGCCCGGCTGACCGTCGCCGACGGCAACCAGCTGCAGGCGGCGCTGGTGCTCGTGGAGTTCCTGGTCGCGCTGCCGGTCGGGGCCCTCGTCGGGGGCTACCTCGTGCGTCGGGTGCCGGTCGCCCTGGTCGCGGCGGGCGGGATGCTGCTGGCCGCCGCCGGCTTCGCCGTGATGACGACCTGGGGACCCGACTCGATGGGGCAGGCCCCCTCGGTGGCGGTGCTCGCGCTGACCGGCCTCGGGTTCGGCCTGGCGCTGGCACCGGTCAACGCCGCGCTGCTGGCCGCCACCCCCGCCGCCGTCCACGGTGTCGCGAGCGCCCTGCTCGTCGTGGCCCGGATGGTCGGCATGCTCGTCGGCATCTCGGCGCTGACCACGATCGGGCTGCGGCGCTACTACAGCGTGCAGACCGACATCCCGTCCCCGCTGGAGGTGTGCGGCGACGGACGCACCCGCTGCCCGGCGTACACCGAGGCGCTCTCGCTGGCCGGGCTCGAGCAGCTGCAGGCGATCTTCGCGGGCGCCGCGGTGTGCGCGGTCGTGGCCGCGGTCCTGGCGCTGCTCACGCTGCGGGCGGGCCGCAGCGCCATGCCTGCGGGCGCGTCGTCCCCGGCGTGACCCACGTCGCGTCCGTCACGCCTCGCGGGCCACCGTGGGGACGCACTACCGTCGGGGCGTGGCCACCGCTGACTTCGACGACCTGCTCGCCGCCAACCGACGCTTCGCCGAGACCTTCGACCTGGGCGGCTTCGACGGCGTCGCCCATGCCGGCATCGCGATCGTGACCTGCATGGACTCGCGCATCGACCCGCTGGGGATGCTGGGGCTCACGCCCGGCGACGCCAAGATCTTCCGCAACCCCGGCGGCCGCGTGACCCCCCAGGCGCTCGAGGCGCTCGTGCTCGGCGTCCACCTGCTGCGCGTCGAGCGCATCCTGGTCGTGCCCCACACCCGCTGCGCGATGGCCTCGGCCAGCCAGGAGGAGCTGCGCGAGCGCGTCTCCACCTCGGCCGGCCAGGACGCCTCGTGGCAGACCTTCGGCGTGGTCGAGGACCAGCGGGCCGCCCTGGCCGACGACGTCCACAAGGTGGTGGCCCACCCCCTCATCCCCGAGGGCACGCGCGTCGGCGGGTTCCTCTACGACGTCGACTCGGGCCTGCTCGAGCAGCTCGTCTAGGCGCGCGACGGGGCGGCCTGGCGGGCCGATGGGCTCGCCTGCCCGCCTGCCCGGCTAGGCGTCGATCTGGTCGGCGTCGACCTCGTAGGCGCCCGCGACGATGAAGTCCTTGCGGGGGGCGACCTCGCTGCCCATCAGCAGCTCGAAGACCTCGCTGGCGCGGGCGGCGTCGTCGGCGGTGATGCGGCGCAGGGTGCGCTTGCGGGGGTCCATCGTGGTCTCGGCCAGCTGGTCGGCGTCCATCTCGCCGAGACCCTTGTAGCGCTGCACCGGGTCCTTCCAGCGGACGCCCTTCTTGGCCAGCTCGGCGAGCTTGCGCTGCAGCTCGGGGTCGGAGTAGGTGTAGACGTACTTCTCCATCCCCTTCTTGGGGTTGGTCAGCTCGATGCGGTGCAGCGGGGGCACGGCGGTGAACAACCGCCCCGAGGTCACCAGCTCGGGCATGTACTTGAAGAACAGCGTGGCCAGCAGGCACCGGATGTGGGCGCCGTCGGAGTCGGCGTCGGCCATCAGGATGATCCGGCCGTAGCGCGCGGCCTCGAGGTCGAAGGTGCGGCCCGAGCCGGCGCCGACGACCTGGATGATCGAGGCGCACTCGGCGTTCTTGAGCACGTCGGCCACGGTGGCCTTCTGCACGTTGAGGATCTTGCCGCGGATCGGCAGCAGCGCCTGGAACTCCGAGCTGCGCGCCACCTTGGCCGTGCCCAGCGCCGAGTCGCCCTCGACGATGAACAGCTCCGACATCTCGACGTCGTTGGAGCGGCAGTCGACGAGCTTGGCCGGGAGCGCCGAGGACTCCAGGGCGTTCTTGCGACGCTGGGTCTCACGGTGCTGACGGGCGGCCAGCCGCGTCTTGGCGGCGCCGGCGACCTTCTCCATCACCAGCTTGGCCTGGGCCTTCTCGGCCCGCTTGGTCGTGGTGAGGAACTCCTTGAGCTCGCGGGCGACGACCTTGCGCACCACCGAGCGCGCAGCGGGGGTGCCGAGCACCTCCTTGGTCTGGCCCTCGAACTGCGGCTCGGCCAGGCGCACCGTCACCACGGAGGTGAGCCCCTCGAGCACGTCGTCCTTGACCACGTCGGCGTCGCCGGCCTTGAGCACCCGCCCCGCCCGCATCGCCTCGTTGAAGGTCTTGGTCAGCGCGGCCTCGAAGCCCGTCACGTGGGTGCCGCCCTTGGGGGTGGCGATGACGTTGACGAAGGAGCGCAGCTCGGTCTCGTAGCCGGTCCCCCACCGCACCGCCACGTCGACCAGCAGCTCGCGCTCGACGTCCTGCGGGGTCATGTGGCCCTGGTCGTCCAGCAGCGGCACGGTCTCGGTGAAGGTGTCGCCGCCCTGCAGCCGCAGCACCTCGGTGACCGGCTCGTCGTGGGCCAGGAAGGTGCAGAACTCGGTGATGCCGCCGTCGTGGCGGAAGGACTCGGTGACCGGCTCCTCGCCGCGGGCGTCGGTGAGGGTCAGCTCGAGCCCCGGGACGATGAAGGAGGTCTGGCGGGCGCGGGTGACGAGCTCGTCCCAGGTGAAGGTGGCGTCCTTGGTGAAGATCTGCCGGTCGGGCCAGAACCGCACCCGGGTGCCGGTGACGCCCTTCTTGACCCGGGCGCCCCGGTGCAGCCCCGAGGCGGGCTCGAAGTCGCCGACCGGGCCCGGGGCGGCGAACACGCCGGGGACGCCGCGGCGGAAGGACATCCGCTGGGTGGCCGGCGAGCGGTCGACCTCGACGTCGAGCCGCGCCGAGAGCGCGTTGACGACCGAGGCGCCGACGCCGTGCAGGCCGCCGGTCGCGGCGTACGACCCGCCGCCGAACTTGCCGCCCGCGTGCAGCTTGGTGAAGACGACCTCGAGCCCGGACAGGCCGGTCTTGGGCTCCTTGTCGACCGGGATGCCGCGACCGTCGTCGTGGACCTCGGCCGAGCCGTCGGCGTGCAGCGTGACCAGGACGCGCGAGCAGAAGCCGCCCAGCGCCTCGTCGACGGCGTTGTCGATGACCTCCCACAGGCAGTGCATCAGCCCGCGGGTGTCGGTGGAGCCGATGTACATGCCCGGCCGCTTGCGGACGGCCTCCAACCCCTCGAGGACGAGGAGGTGCTGGGCGTTGTAGGTGTTGTCGATGACGGTGACCTCGGGTCCGGGAGAAGCGGGTGCGACGTACGTCGAACCTACCCAGCGCCGCCTCCCGGGGACGCGCCGCCACCCCGGGGTGCGGGGAGGTGTTGGCGCCGTGTGCTGCACTGGGCCGGGACGGACAGAGCACGACCCGAACGCGGGTCTTTGTCGGTTTCGCTCCCGCTCGACCGGGGAGCGAGCAGACTCGGGCCACGACCTGTGAGGCGTACCACCCCGCACGACTGCGGTGGACACCTCGCCAACGGGAAGCATCGACCGTGGTTGACTGTTGTGACTGTCGAGATGAACGAACTGGCTTTTCCCCCCTCCCAGTCCCCCCGAACGAGAGTGAGGCCCGACGTGACCACTGCGACAGCCCCGAGCGCGCCGCTCACCGCCATCGACCGCTGCGACCGCTGTGGCGCGCAGGCCTACCTCCGCGTCCAGCTCAAGGGCGGTGGCGAGCTGCTCTTCTGCGCCCACCACGCCCGCGAGCACGGCGAGAAGCTTCGTGAGGTCGCCGAGCACGTGCAGGACGAGACCGACAAGCTCGGCACCCCCACCCCGAGCCCCGAGGCCGGCTGACCCAGCCGCCCCACCCAGCACCTCCGACGAGACCCCGGTCAGCGACCGGGGTCTCGTCGCGTCCCGGGGGCCGTGAGACCGTCGGGGCCATGAGCACCCTGGCCGTGGTCGAGACCCTGGTGGCGCTGGCGATCCTGGTGGGTCTCGTCGGGGTCGTCGTCCCCCTGCTGCCCGGCTCGCTGCTGGTCGGCGGCGCCGTGCTGGTGTGGGCGCTGTACGTCGGCACCTCGGCCGCCTGGGTCACCTTCGCCGTCGTCGTGACGCTGCTCATGGTCGGCCAGGTGGCGATGTACCTCGTGCCGGGACGACGCCTCCAGGCCGCCGGCGTCCCCGGACGCACCCTGGCCGCCGGGGCCGCGCTGGGCGTGGTCGGCTTCTTCGTCATCCCGGTGGTCGGGCTGTTCGTCGGCTTCGTCGGCGGGGTCTACCTCTCCGAGCTGGCCCGCGTCGGCTCGCGCGAGGCGTGGCCCGCGACGGTGCACGCCCTCAAGGCGGCCGGCCTGTCGATCATGATCGAGCTCACCGCCTGCCTGCTCGCCGGCAGCGCCTGGGTGGTGGGCGTGGTGCTGCGGTGACCGCGGTGCTGCTCGCGCTGGCCTCGGCGGCGGCGTACGGCACCTCGGACTTCGTCGCCGGCGTCGCGTCGCGGCGTACGTCGGCCTGGGCGGTCGCGGTGGTCGGGTCGGCCGTCGGCGGACTGCTCGCGCTGGCCCTCGCGCTGCTGCTGCCCGGACGGCCCGGGGTGGGCGACCTCGCCTGGGGAGCCCTGGCCGGTGTCGGCAACGGCCTCGGCGGCGCCTTCCTCTACCGCGGTCTCTCCCGCGGCCGGATGGGCGTCGTGGGTCCGGTCTCGGCCGTGGGGGCGGCGGTGCTGCCTGTGGCGGTCGGTGTCGTGGGCGGCGAGCGGCCGGACCTGCTGGTCTGGCTCGGCATCCTGGTCGCCCTGCCCGGCATCTGGCTGGTGGCCCGCGAACCGTCCGCCGCGACCGCGGCCTCCCCCGGTGCAGCCGCCCTGGTCGACGGGCTGCTGGCGGGGGCCGGCTTCGGCCTGCTGTTCGCCGCGATCGGCCAGGTGCCGGACGGGGCGGGCTACTGGCCCGTCGCGGTCAGCCAGGCGGTCGCCGTCCTCGCCGTGGCCGCGCTGGCCACGACCCTCGGCGCGAGCTGGGTGCCCCGTGACCGGGCCGCCGTGGTCGGCGGGGCGGGCGCCGGGGCGCTGTCGGCGGCCGCCGTCGTGGGGTTCCTGCTCGCGACCCAGCAGGGCCTGCTCACCGTCTCGGCCGTGCTGGCCTCGCTCTACCCCGCCGTGACGGTGCTGCTCGCGGCGGTGCTGCTGCACGAGCGGGTCCATCGCGTGCAGGGCGCCGGGCTGGCGCTGTGCGCGGTCTCGGTGGTCTGCGTCGCCGTCGGCTGAGCCCCGGGCGCGACACCCCGGACGCGACGTCTAGGCGGGCACCGACAGCGAGAGCGCGAAGTCGCCGGCCGCGTCGGTCCACCAGTGGGTCAGCCGCAGCCCCGCCGCGGCCAGCTCACGCTCGACGCCCTCGCGGCGGAACTTGGTGGAGATCTCGGTGCGGACCTGCTCGCCGGCCACCAGGTCGACGTCGAGGTCGAGCGACCCGATGCGGACCGTCTGGTCGCGCACGGACTCCAGGCGCATCTCGATGCGCTCGTGCTCGGCCACCCACACCGCGCGGTGCTCGAAGGCGTCGGGGTCGAGCTCGGCACCGAGCTCGCGCTGCAGCACGCGCAGCACGTTGAGGTCGAACTGCGCCGTCACGCCCGCCGCGTCGTCGTACGCCGCCACCAGCCGCTCCTCGGCCTTCACGAGGTCGGTGCCGAGCAGGAACGCGTCGCCCTCGACCAGCGTGGCGCGCACCTGCGCCAGGAAGTCGGCTCGCTGGTCGGGGTCGAGGTTGCCGATCGTGGAGCCGAGGAAGGCCAGCAGCCGACGGGGGTGCCGCGGCAGCAGCGTGAGGTGCCGCTCGAAGTCGGCGACGACCGGGGCCACGGTCACGCCGGGGTACTCCTGCGCCACCGCGGCCGCGGCGTCGGCCAGGATCGCGGGGTCGACGTCGAGCGGCACGAAGGTCTCCAGGGTGCCGGCGTCGCGCAGCGCGTCGAGCAGCAGCCGGGTCTTCTCCGAGGTGCCGCTGCCCAGCTCCACCAGCGAGCGGGCCTCGGTGGCGAGCGCGACGTCCTTGGCGTGGTCCTCGAGGATCGCGCGCTCGGTGCGGGTGGGGTAGTACTCCGGCAGCCGGGTGATCTCGTCGAAGAGCAGGCTGCCGCGGGCGTCGTAGAAGTACTTGGGCGGGATCGTGCGCGGCGTCGCGGTCAGCCCCGCGCGGACGTCGTCGGCCATCTGGTCGGCGAGCGCCCCGGGGTCGAGGTGGACCTCGGTGGTGCGGATCGGCATCAAGGCTCCAGGGTGGTCACGACGACCCCGTCGCGGGTCGCCTCGAGGTGGTGGTGGGAACGTTCGTCGCAGGCGGCTCCCCGTGGGATCCGCCGTACCGACCCTAGTCAGGCCCCCGTTACCCCGCCCCCGCGGTGCTGTCCACGGTGCGGGCCGGGTGGAGCAGACCGGGCGGCGCCGGCGGCGGCGAGGCCGTCGGGACCGCCGTCGTGCGCCTTGGGCTCCGCTCGGGGCTCTCGGGCACCGGCCTCACCCGACGTCGGCGCACCCTCCCCACACACCTGGGTTGACGTCGATGTCCCGGTACCTGCCCGCACCCACCGGCGCCGTGCCGGCACCGGGCGAGCAGCGCCCGGGGCGGCTGCTGCCGCGCCTGACCAGCCTCCGGGCGCCCGCGGCCGTCGCGGTGTACGTCGTGCACCTCGAGGCCCACGGGGTCGCGTCCCTGCCGTGGGGCGTGTCGGCCGTGGGTGGGACGGGCGTGGCCTTCTTCTTCGTGCTGTCGGGCTTCGTCCTCGCGTGGGGCACGCGGCCCGGGTTGCCGGCCCGGACCTTCTACCGGCGTCGCCTGGCCCGCGTCTACCCGAGCGACCTCGCAACCCTGCTCGTGGCGATCGTCGTGCCGGTGGTCTCGGTCAACCGCGACGCCCGGGCTGCCGTCGCCAACGCCCTGATGCTGCAGGCCTGGTCCACCGACAACGACGTCGTCTACGGCATGAACGGCGTCTCCTGGTCGCTGAGCTGCGAGGCCTTCTTCTACGCGCTGTTCCCGCTGGCGGTGGTCGTGGTGCGACGCCTCCCCCACCCGGTCGTGTGGACGCTGGTCGTCCTGGGGCTCCTGCTGGCCGTGGTCGCCTACCAGGTGGCTCCGGACCGCGCCGACCACCTGCCACCGGTCCGGGCCGCCGAGTTCGTCCTGGGACTGGTCGCCGGACTGTACTTCCGCGACGGGTGGCGCCCGCGGGTCCCGTCGGTCGTCGTCGGGGCGGCGCTGGCGCTCGGGGTGGTGCTGAGCACCTGGCTGGAGTCGCCGGTGTCCAACGTCGTGATGGCGGTGCCGTTCCTGCTGCTGGTGCTGCACGTCGCCCAGCGCGACCTCACCGGGCGGCGCGGCGGGCTGACTAGCCGGGCGGCGGTGCTCGCCGGCGAGGTCTCCTTCGCCTTCTACCTCGTCCACGAGCTCGTCATCGTCAACCTGCTGCCCGTGCTGCCGGCCGACCCGGCGCTGCAGCTGCTGGTGATCTCGCCCGTGTGCGTCGCGGCCGCCGTCGCGCTCCACCTCGTGGTCGAGCGGCCCTGCCACCGGCTGCTGCGCGACCGGCCGGGCAGCCTGGCCCTCGCACCGACCGGCGGTGCTGCTGCGGCGGGCCTCGGCCCACGCCCCTAGCGGTCGAGCGCGGTCACGACGACCCCGTCACGGGTCGCCTCGAGGTGGTGGTGGTCGGGCACGTCGACCCAGCCGGGGTCGTCGTCGAAGGGCTCGCTGGCCACCACGACGCCGTCGTCGTCCAGGCGGTAGGACAGCCCGTCGCCCCAGGTGGTCGCGAGCACGCGCTGCCCGTCGAGCAGCAGCAGGCTCAGCCGTGCCGTCGGGTCGAGACCGGCCACCTCGACGACGGTGTCGGCCAGCCGGTCGACGCCGTGGGCGAGCACGTGCGCCGCCAGGACCGCCGCGTCGCACACCGACTCCGCCTCGGCGTACGACGGGAGGACGGAGCGCTCGACGCGGCCGTTGTGCGAGACCAGCCAGCGTCCGCCCGCGAACGGCGCCGCCGCGGACTCGTCGGTGGGCATGCCGGGCGTGGCCGACCGCACCGCGGCCAGCACCGAGCCGGAGGAGATCGTGGGGGCGACCGAGGCGAACGAGGCGTCGCTCCACAGCGGCCGGGACGAGCGCCAGCGGGCGGGCTCCGCGCGACCGGGCACGTGGAAGCCCACGCCCCAGCCGTCGGCGTTCATCGTGCCGTGCGACTGGCGCCGCGGGTGGTGGCTCTGCTGGAGCAGGCCGTGCTCGGGGGCGAGCACGAGCGCGTCGAGGGTGCGTGGCTCACCGAGCCACGCGAGGTGCCGGCACACTCAGGCGCCCCCCTCGGGACGGTCGGCGCCCTCGACGTCCCACGCCAGGCGCAGGCCGGTGAAGATCTGCCGCCGCACCGGGTGGTCCCAGTTGCGGAACGACGGGCGCACCGCGCCCTCCCCCACGGCCCAGGAGCCGCCGCGCAGCACGCGGTAGTCGCCGCCGAAGAAGGGGGCGCTGTACTGCGCGTAGAGCATCGGCTCGAAGCCGGGCCAGGGCTCGAAGGACGAGGACGTCCACTCCCACACCTCGCCCATCAGCTGCTCCACGCCGTAGGCCGAGGCGCCGCCGGGGTAGGCGCCCACGGGAGCCGGACGCAGCGCCTCGCCGCCGAGGTTGGCCAGCTCGCGGGTCCATGCCGAGTCGCCCCACGGCCAGCGGCGCCGACGACCCAGCGCGGGGTCCCAGGTGCAGGCCTTCTCCCACTCCTGCTCGGTGGGGAGCCGGGCGCCGGCCCAGGCGGCGTACGCCTCGGCCTCGAAGAACGAGACGTGCTGCACGGGCTCGTCGGGCACGAGCTCCTCGTGGTGGCCGAAGCGGCGCCGGGAGCCGTCGCCGGCCCAGAACAGCGGGCGCTCCAGCCCGGCCTCCTGGCGGTGGGCCCAGCCGCGGGCCGACCACCAGCGGGGCTCGGCGTAGCCACCGGCGTCGACGAAGCGCTGCCACTCGGCGTTGGTGACCGGCACCCGGCCGATCCGGAACGCCGGCAGGTCGACCACGTGGGCCGGACGCTCGTTGTCGAGCGACCAGGGCTCGGCGTGGCCGTCGACGCCGAGCTCGAACGGCCCGGCGGGCACCAGCACGGCGTCGTGCGGCACGTCGCGGCCGGGCGGCAGCGGCGTGCCGGCCCCGAGCAGCGGGGCGCCGTCGCGGAGCTGGTGGGTGGCGAGCATCGTCTCGACGTGCTGCTGCTCGTGCTGCAGCACCATGTGGGTCGGGAACAGTGCCTTCGCGGAGTCGTCGGGCACCCGCTCCAGGCCGCCCACGACCCGGCTGCGGACGTCGGCGAGGTAGCGGCGGGCCTCGGCGGGCCCGAGCAGCGGCAGCGAGACGCGCGAGGCGCGTGGGTGCTCGAAGGCGTCGTAGAGCTGCTCGACACGGCACGACAGCAGCCCCTGGGCCGCGCTGTCGCCGCCCCGCAGCAGCCAGAGGTCCTCCTGCTGGCCGATGTGGGCGAGGTCCCACACGAGCGGGCTCATCAGCGGGCTGTGCTGCGCGGTCAGCTCGGGCTCGTCGACGTCGGTGAGCACGAGCGTGCGCCGGCGCGCCTCGTCGAGCGCCCGGGCCGCGGCCTCGCGGCCGCCGGGCACCTCGGCCGGCGAGGTGGTGGTCAGGGTGGTCCGGGTGGTCCGGGGCTCAGGCACGGGCCTCCTCCAGCAGCACGGCCAGCGGGCCGACGGCGTCGATGCGGTCGCGCAGCTCCTGGGCGGGGCTGCTGCCGCGGGCGAACAGGTCGTGCAGGGCCACCAGCTCGCTGCGCAGCTCGACCGGGCCGCGGCTCAGTGCCAGCTCGACGCAGCCCAGCACCGCGCGGCGCGCCGCCGGGTCGGCCAGGCCCTCGCGGGCCGCGGTCTCCCAGCGGTCGTGGACCGGCGCGACGATCTCGGCGGCCAGGTCGGCGGCCACCGGGTCGTCGACCAGCGTCACGGTCAGCGCCGTCATCGCGGGCCACCAGCGGTCGGGCAGCGCGTCGAGGCAGCGCAGCTCGAGGTAGCCGCGCGGGCGGACCGGCGGGAACAGCGTGGTCAGGTGGTAGTCGAGGTCGGCCTGCACCGCGGGCCGCGAGAACAGCGCGTCGCCGCTCAACCAGTCACGGAAGCGCACCCGCTCGGTCACCGGTCGCAGCACGCCGTCGTCGAGGACCAGCATCACCGGCGCGTCCAGGGCGTACGCCGCCCACGCGGCCGCCGGCGGGCCGGAGGGGAACGGGTCGCTGCGACCGTGGTCGATGCCCTGCCACACCCCCTGGCGCATCGAGTGCCAGCCGCTGGCCTCGCCGGCGAGGTAGGGCGAGGTGGAGGACGCGGCGACCAGCACCGGCACCATCGCGCGCAGGTGGGCCATCCGCGAGGACCACTCGGCCTCGGGTCCGGCGTCGAGGTTGACCTGCAGCGCGGCGGTGGCGCTCATCATCGCCTTGCCGGCCCCCGCGCAGCCGAGGGCGTCGAAGTGGCGCTCCATCGCGCTGTAGCGCGGGGCGGGGTTGACGCGGCGCACGGGACGGGCGGGGTCGGTGCCGAGGGGCGCGGCCCCGAAGCCGGCGGCGGCCAGGCCGCGGCGCAGGTGGTCGCGGTCGATGCCGAGCGCGGCGATCGAGAGCACGACGTCGTCGGCGGGCGGGGTCGAGAGCTCGACCTGCCCACCGGGCTCGACGGTGACCGAGCTGCCCATCGGCAGGGCGGGCAGGTCGTGGACGAGCCGGCGCACCTCGTCCCAGATGGGCCGGCGCCCGGGGCGCTCGAGGTCGACGAGGTGCATCTCGAGCTCGAGCCCGACGCGGCCGCCGCCCTCGTGGCCCGGCGGCGTCTCGCGCAGGGCGGTGGCGGCGAC
This sequence comes from Nocardioides aurantiacus, assembly GCF_003752505.1. Taxonomy (NCBI): domain Bacteria; kingdom Bacillati; phylum Actinomycetota; class Actinomycetes; order Propionibacteriales; family Nocardioidaceae; genus Nocardioides; species Nocardioides aurantiacus. The sequence continues at coordinate 2,317,832 of NZ_RKHO01000001.1, forward strand.
GTGCTCCTCGGCGGCGGCGACGGGGTCCGCCGCGCGGAGCAGCGGGTCGCTGGAGGCATCGGGGAGCCGACGGCGGGCGAGGACCGAGGGGGCGTCCCCGTCCCGGTCGGTGGTGGTCCCGGTGGTCTGCGCGGTGAGGCCCCCGGGGCGGGTCTCGTGGCTGGTCATCGGTGCTGCCCCTCCTGGTCCGGACCGGTCGCCTCGTGCGACCGCGGGTCGGTGCGGGGCCGGCCGCGGGGGCCGTCCTCGTCAGCGGCTGCCAGTCGTGCCGGAGCAGCCGTCCCTCAACACAAGCACACGGGACCCGCCGGTCCAAGTGGCCACCCGGGCGTTCACCCCGCGGCCGCGACCAGGCCGCGGACGAGCGCGTCGAGGTCGTCGCCGACCACGTCCACGTGCGGACTGACGCGCAGGCTGCCCGGGTCGTGCTCCCCCACCTCGCCGGGCGCGCGCCACGGCAGGCACAGGGTGGTCAGCACCCCGGCGGCGAGCAGGCCGGCCCGGACCCGGGCCGGATCCTGCCCGGCGGTCGGCGCCACGGACGTGATCGCGGCCGCGGGCGCGTCGGGCCCCACCACGCGCCAGCCCGGGACCTCGGCCACCCGGTCGCGGACCTCCTGGCCCACCTCGACGAGCCGTGCTGCGACGGCCTCCGGGCCGACGGCCAGCAGCTCGGCCGCCGCGAGGCCGAGGCCCAGCCGACCGGCGACGTGCGCCTCGTCGGACTCCAGCAGCGCGACCGGTCCCGTGTCCGGGTGCTTGGCGCGCGCCGGCACCCGCAACCGGTCGTGGTGCCCCGACGCGACCCCGACCAGGCCGACGCCGCGCGGACCGGTGAGCCACTTGCGGCTGGTGGCCACCACGGCGTCCGCGCCGGTGTCCGCGTCGACGTGACCCAGGCCCTGCGCGACGTCGACCCACAGCGGCACGCCGTGGCGGCGGGCCACCGCCGCGAGCTCCCGGGCGGGCTGCACCAGCCCACGGTGGGCGGCGACGAGATCCAGCAGCACCAGGTCGGGCGGGTCCGTCGTGAGGGCGCCGTCGAGCAGGTCGGGCGTCAGCACGCCGACCCCGTCGACGGGCAGCGGGACGGGGAGGTGTCCGCGGCGGCGTACGAGCTCGACGTTGGGGCCCCACGCCGACGGCGGCACGCCCACCCGCGACCCCGCGGGCAGCGGCCAGACGTCGAGCAGCACGTCCAGGGCGGCCGTCGCGCTCTCGACGAACGCCAGGTCGCCCGCCCCGAGGCCCAGCAACCGGCCCAGGTCGGCGCGCGCCCGGTCCAGGGCGGGAGCCGCCTGGTCGGCCGCGACGTAGCCGCCCACCTGGGCCTCGAGGAGCAGGTGGTCGCCGACCGCCTCCAGCACGGCGTACGACGACCGCCCGGCCGACGCGCTGTCGAGGTGCACCAGCCGGGTCGGTGGGCGTGCCTCGCGCCAGACGGCCCAGGGGTCGGTGGTCGCGTTCGTCACGGGCACAACCTGCCACGCACGGACGGACCTCGGGACACCAGCGTCGTCCCGGCGGCGTGGTGGCGACGCTCACGTCCCGAGGGTCGCGGGCAGACGTCGCGACGCACGACAACCCCCGGTCGCGCGTGCGACCGGGGGCTGTCGTGGCGGGGCTACCTGGCGGAGGCGAAGGAGCTGACGCAGTCGCCCTGGTTGCGGAAGACGGGCTTGGTGCTGGTCGCCCAGCCGCCGTCCTTGCACTCCTGCGCGGACCTCAGCACGACCGCGTTCGCGAAGGTGTAGCGGGTGTCGGCGAAGCGGATCGCGTCCAGGACCCCGTCGCCCTTGACGCCGGAGCCGAGCGAGAAGCCGAAGGCCGCGACCTGGGCGTCCGGGAAGGCCGCCCGCCACTGGTCGAGGGTGCCGTGGTTGGCGCTGCCGGAGCCGGGTGCGTGGGAGGGGGCGCCGTCCTTGACGAACTGCTCGGCCCCGTTGTTCAGCCACCAGTCGTTGCCGTAGACACCGGGCTCGCCGATCAGGATGCCGTCGGGGGTGCCGTCGAGGTCGAAGTCCACGACCAGCTGGGCACCCGGCACCCCGCCGCCCGAGGTGTTCGTGAAGTCCAGGGTCGGCTCGCCGGCGGCGGCCAGCGGGGTCGCGGTCGCGACGTACTCCGCGACCTTGTCGGTCGAGGTGCTGCCCGTGGTCCGGATCTGCAGACCCGTGCCGACGACCTGGTAGCTCCCGGTGGCGCGGGTGTCGGAGAGGGACCGGACGACGTCGTCGGGGACGGTGATGGTGCCGGAGGTCGCCCCGAGTGCGGGCGCGGTGACGAGGGCGGCGGTGAGACCGGCGAGGACCGCGGTGAGGCGGCGGGCGTGACGCAGTGACATGGAGTCCCCTGGGATCGGCTCCCTGCGGCCGGGCCGCGACCGGGTGCCGTCACCCGAGAGAGCCCTCGGAGCCTGTCGCGCACCGTTGGTCCCGACAACCAGATCGGTCCGGTGCTCCCGCCAGCTGGGACCCAGGCGTGAGACGGACCAGACCGCGCCCGGTCACGCCGGCGTGGCGGCCTCGACGAGCCCACGGAACAGCTCGGCGTCGCCGTGGACCTCGGGGTGCCACTGCACCCCGAGCCAGAAGCCCTCGCCCGGGCGCTCGAGCGCCTCGACGGTGCCGTCGTCGGCCCAGGCGACCGGGGTGAGCCCGGGGTGGGTGGCCACGGCCTGGTGGTGGTGGCACCGTACGCCGGTCCGCTCGGCGCCCAGCAGGTCCGCGAGCCGGCTCCCGGGCTGCAGCCGCACCTCGACCGCGCCGAAGCCGTCGCCTCCCGGGTCGTGCACCGGCGTGCCGGTGACCTCCGGCAGGTGCTGCACCAGCGACCCGCCGGCCGCCACGGACATCACCTGCATGCCCCGGCAGACCCCGAGGACGGGCAGGCCCCGCTCCTGCGCCGCCGCCAGCAGGGCCAGCTCCCAGGCGTCGCGGTCGCGGCGGGGCGGACCGGTCGCCGGGTGCGGCACCTGGTCGTACAGGGTCGGCTCGACGTCGGCGCCGCCGGACACCACCAGGGCGTCCAGCCTTGCCACGACGACCTCGGCCGCCGCGGCGTACGGCAGCGTGGGCGGGAGCAGCACCGGCACGCCCCCCGCCACCTCGACCGCGCGGGCGTAGGAGGAGGGGAGCAGGTCGGCGGACTGGTCCCAGACCCCCCACCGCGCGGGTTCGCGGTAGGTGGTGAGACCGACGAGCGGCGCGGTCGTCATCACACGGGCGTGACGTAGGCCCCGCTGATGCCGCCGTCCACGAGGAACGTCGAGGCGGTCATGAAGCTGGACTCGTCGGAGGCGAGGAAGAGCACGGCGTTGGCCATCTCCTCGGGCTCGCCGAACCGGCCCATCGGCACGTGCACCAGCCGGCGCGCGGCGCGCTCGGCGTCGCTGGCGAACAGCTCCTGCAGCAGCGGGGTGTTGACCGGACCGGGGCACAGCGCGTTGACGCGGACGCCCTGGCGGGCGAACTGCACGCCGAGCTCACGGCTCATCGAGAGCACACCACCCTTGGAGGCGGAGTAGGAGATCTGGCTGGTGGCCGCGCCCATGACCGCGACGAACGACGCGGTGTTGATGATCGAGCCCTTGCCCTGCTCGATCATGTGGGGCAGCGCCGCCTTGCAGCACAGGTAGACGCTGGTGAGGTTGACCTCCTGGACCTTGCGCCAGGCCTCGAGGTCGGTGGTGAGGATCGAGTCGTCCTCCGGCGGGGAGATGCCCGCGTTGTTGAAGGCGACGTCGACCGAGCCGTAGGTGTCCTTGGCCGTCTGGAACAGCGCGTCGACCTGCTCGGCGTCGGTGACGTCGACGTGCACGAAGCTCAGCAGGTCGGTGCCGCCGAGCTGGCCCACGACCTCGTGGCCGCGCTGGTCGTCGAGGTCGCCGATGACGACCTTCGCACCCTCCTCGACGAACCGCTTCACGGTCGCCAGGCCGATGCCGCTGCAGCCGCCGGTGACGACGGCGACCTTGCCGTCGAGACGTCCCGCCATGTGGTGCTCCTCCCCCGACCGTCCCCGGTCGAGTCTCGTGGACCCCTCGCAGAGGGGTCGGTCAGTAGCTGATGAAGACGTTCTTGGTCTCGGTGAACGCCTCGGGGGCGTCCGGTCCGAGCTCGCGACCGAGGCCGGACTGCTTGAAGCCGCCGAAGGGCGTCCAGTAGCGCACCGCCGCGTGGCTGTTGACGCTGAGGTTGCCGGACTCCACGCCGCGGGCCACGCGCAGCGCGCGGCCGACGTCGCGGGTGAATATCGAGCCCGACAGGCCGTACTCGCTGTCGTTGGCCAGCGCGACCGCCTCGGCCTCGTCGTCGAAGGGCATCACCGCCACGACGGGGCCGAAGACCTCCTCGCGCCACACCGGCTCGGCCACGTCGTGGCTGAGCACGACCGTCGGCGGCACCCAGAAGCCCGGGAGGTCGGGGACGTCGCCGGCGAAGGCCACCTCGCGCGCGCCGTCGACGTAGCCCTGCACCCGCGCCTGCTGGGCGGCCGAGATCAGCGGGCCCATCTCGCTGTCGGGGTCCTCGCCGGGGTGGGTGACCCGCATGCCGCGGACCGCGGTCTCGAGGCGGCCGAGGAACTCGTCGTACGCCGAGCGCTGCACCAGGATCCGCGAGCGGGCGCAGCAGTCCTGGCCGGCGTTGTCGAACACGGCGTACGGCGCGCTGGCGGCCGCCGCGGCCAGGTCGGCGTCGTCGAAGACGATGTTGGCGCTCTTGCCGCCGAGCTCCAGCGTCACGCGCTTCACCTGGTCGGCGGCGCCGGCCATGATCTGCTTGCCCACCCGCGTGGAGCCGGTGAAGCAGACCTTGCGCACCAGCGGGTGGGTCACGAACCGCTCCCCCACGACCGGCCCCTCGCCGGGCAGCACCGTGAGCACGCCCTCGGGCAGCCCGGCCTCGCGGGCCAGCTCGCCGATGCGGATGGCCGTCAGCGGGGTGAGCTCGGCGGGCTTGAGCACCACCGTGTTGCCCGCGGCCAGGGCCGGGGCCGTGCCCCACGCGAGGATCGGCATCGGGAAGTTCCAGGGCACGATGATGCCGACGACGCCGAGCGGCTCGTGGAAGGTGACGTCGATGCCGCCCTCGACCGGGATCTGGCGGCCGTGGAGCCGCTCCGGGGCGGCGCTGTAGTAGTTCAGGCAGTCGCGGACGTTGCCGGCCTCCCAGCGGGCGTTGCCCAGGGTGTGCCCGGCGTTGCGCACCTCGAGCGCGGCCAGCTCCTCGACGTGGGCGTCGACCACGGCGGCGAAGGCCCGCAGCAGCCGGGCGCGCTCGCCCGGGGAGACCGCGCGCCAGGAGGCGAACGCCTCGTGCGCCCGCTCGATCGCGGCGTCGGTGGCGGCCAGGTCGGCCATCTCGACCTCGGTGACCGCCTCGGCGGTGGTGGGGTCGACCACGGTGTAGGTGGACATGCGGGCGCTCCTGCGGTGCGTGGTGGTGCGGGCGGTGAGGCGGTCCCGAGCGCCTCGCTACATGCGCTCGAAGCTGCGGCGGCGCTCCCAGTCGGTGACGGCCGACTCGAACGCGGCCAGCTCGACGTCGGCCATGTTGGTGTAATGCTCCACCACGTCCTCGCCGAGCGTGCGCCGGGTCAGCTCGGAGGTGGCGAACGCCTCACGCGCGGCCCGCAGCGTGCGCGGCACGGTGGGCTTGCCCGAGGTGTAGGCGTTGCCCTCGGTCGGGTCCTCCAGCTCCAGCCCGCGCTCGATCCCGTCGAGGCCGCAGGCCAGCATCGCGGCGATCGCGAGGTAGGGGTTGACGTCGCCACCGGGCACGCGGTTCTCCATCCGGGCGCCCGCGCCGTGGCCGACCAGGCGCACCGCGCAGGTGCGGTTGTCCTCGCCCCACGCGATCGCGGTCGGGGCGAAGGAGCCGTCGGCGAAGCGCTTGTAGGAGTTCACGTTGGGGGCGTAGAGCAGCGTGAAGTCGGCCAGCCCGTCGAGGATGCCGGCCACGAAGGAGTCGTAGAGCGGCGTACGGCCTCCGGCCTCGTCGTCCCAGAAGACGATCTCGCCGTCGAGGCCGCGCAGCGAGAGGTGGATGTGGCAGGAGTTGCCCTCGCGCTCGTCGTACTTCGCCATGAAGGTCAGCGACTGCCCGTGCTGCGAGGCGATCTCCTTGGCCACCGTCTTGTAGACCGCGTGGTTGTCGGCGGTCTCCATCACCTCGGCGTAGAGGAAGCCGATCTCGTGCTGGCCCAGGTTGCACTCGCCCTTGGCGCTCTCCACGTCCAGGCCGGCGGCGTACATCGTGTTGCGGATGTCGCGCAGCAGCGGCTCGACGCGGGTGGTGCCGAGGATGGAGTAGTCGACGTTGTACTGGTTGACCGGCGTCAGCCCGGTGTAGCCGGCCCGGCTGGCCGCCTCGTAGGTGTCCTCGAAGGCGATGAACTCCAGCTCCGTGCCGGCCACCGCGCCCCAGCCGCTCGCGGCCGCCTTGTCGATCTGTTTCTGCAGGATCGACCGCGGGCTCTGCACCACCGGCGAGCCGTCGGGCCAGGCGAGGTCGCACTGGATCAGCGCGGTCGCGGGCAGGTGCGGCAGCAGCCGGATGGTGTCGTAGTCGATGACGAACTCCATGTCGCCGTACCCCCGCTCCCAGGAGGTGATGGCGTAGCCGTCGACGGTGTTCATGTCGACGTCCACGCCGAGCAGGTAGTTGCAGCCCTCGGTGCCGTGCCCGAGCACCTGGTCGCGGAAGTACGCCGCGTGCAGCCGCTTGCCCTGGAGCCGGCCCTGCATGTCGGTGAACGCCACCACGACGGTGTCGATGGTGCCCGCGTCGATCCGGGTGACGAGGTCCTCGGTGGACAGGTGCCGGTCGTTGCGGGTCATGGGGTCTCCGTGTCGTCAGGGTGGTCGGTCCCGGAGGGGGCCGCCGAGCCGTCGTGGGCGCCCGAGCACGCACGGTGGTGGTCGAACTCTGCTGGTACGACGCGGTGATGTCGACCCCGGCCCGCCGTCGTCACGGATCCCGGCGTTCACCTGACGACAAGATGTCCGATTTGTCATAGTCGTGGGTGGACGCGCACCGGGCGCGCCCGCCTCCCCCGAAGGACCACCATGAGCCACCCCCTCGCCCGCCTGGCCGCCGCCGGCACCCTGACCGCCCTCGTCCTCGGCGGGGCCGCCACCCCGGCCCACGCCGACGACGCCCCCACCTCCGCGCCCACCTGCGACGTCGCGGCGCTGACGACCGGCGTCGACGCTGCCAGGGGCACCGCGCGCGCCGCGCAGAAGGCCTTCACCGACGCCGGCCGCGGCAGCGCGCACCAGCAGGCCCAGCGGCACCGCGCCCACGAGGCGCGCGAGGCCCGCGACGCCGCGAAGGCGTCGCGGGACGCGGCGCGCGAGGCCGCCGGGGCCAGGGGCGCCGAGGGCCGCGCCGCGCGCGACGCCGCAAGGGCCGCCGCGGCGCGGGCCCGGGTCGAGGCCCGCGAGGCCGCCGCCGCCAAGCGCGCCAGCGACCGACAGCTCAAGGGCGCCGTGAAGGCGGAGAAGGCCCGGCTCAAGGCCGCCTGGGACGCCGCCAAGAAGGCGCTCCACACCGCGCAGGACGCCCTCGAGGACTGCCAGGCGGCCACCGCCCCCGCCCCGGTCGTCCCGGTCCCGGTGCCCCCGGGCGAGGGCGCCCCGGACACGACCCAGCCGATCGCCCCCTGACCTCCGGCACCCCGGTGCGTCCGGGGGTGTGCGAGGTCACGGTCGAGCCGGCGTACGCCGGGGATGGGGCGCGGGACCCACGAGGTTGAGCCGGAGCCACGACGACGTGGCGACGACCCTGCGAAGGACCACCATGCACTCCCTGCTCGACCTCGAGCTCGCCCGCTCCGCCGACCACGACCGCTCCGCCGTCGTGCTCTCCCCGCTCCGACCGACGCTGGTCCGGCTGCTGGGCCTCGGCACCCGCTGACACCGCGCGGCACGACACAGCCCCCGACCACGAGGTGGTCGGGGGCTGTGTGCGTCGGGTGCGGGAGGACTCAGTCCAGGTAGTCGCGCAGCACCTGCGAGCGGCTCGGGTGGCGCAGCTTGGACATCGTCTTGGACTCGATCTGACGGATGCGCTCACGCGTCACGCCGTAGACCTTGCCGATCTCGTCGAGCGTCTTGGGCTGGCCGTCGGTGAGACCGAAGCGCATCGAGACCACGCCGGCCTCGCGCTCGGAGAGGGTGTCGAGCACCGCGTGCAGCTGCTCCTGGAGCAGCGTGAACGACACCGCGTCGGCCGGCACGATGGCCTCGGAGTCCTCGATGAGGTCACCGAACTCCGAGTCGCCGTCCTCACCCAGGGGCGTGTGCAGCGAGATCGGCTCACGGCCGTACTTCTGCACCTCGATGACCTTCTCGGGGGTCATGTCGAGCTCCTTGGCGAGCTCCTCGGGCGTGGGCTCGCGGCCCAGGTCCTGGAGCATCTGCCGCTGGACGCGGGCGAGCTTGTTGATGACCTCGACCATGTGCACCGGGATCCGGATGGTGCGGGCCTGGTCGGCCATGGCGCGGGTGATGGCCTGCCGGATCCACCAGGTGGCGTACGTCGAGAACTTGTAGCCCTTGGTGTAGTCGAACTTCTCGACCGCGCGGATCAGACCGAGGTTGCCCTCCTGGATCAGGTCCAGGAAGAGCATGCCGCGACCGGTGTAGCGCTTGGCCAGCGAGACCACCAGGCGCAGGTTGGCCTCGAGCAGGTGGTTCTTGGCCCGACGGCCGTCCTGGCAGATCCACTCCAGCTCCTCGTGGACCTTGGGCGTGATCTTGCCGCCCTTGGCGAGCTTCTCCTCCGAGAACAGGCCGGCCTCGATGCGCTTGGCCAGCTCGACCTCCATCTCGGCGTTGAGGAGGGGGACCTTGCCGATCTGCTTGAGGTAGTCCTTGACCGGGTCGGCGGTGGCACCGGCCACCATCACCTGCTGCTCGGGCTCGTCGGTCTCGTCGGCCGAGGAGACGATGAAGGTGGCGTCCTTCTCGTCCTCCTTGATCGAGGGGTCGTTCTTCACGTCCTTCTCGAACTGCTCGTCGGGGACGTCGGCGAGGAGGCGCTTGCCGTCGGGTCCCACGGCGGCGGCCTCGGCCTGGATCTGCTCAGCTGTCTTGGCCGGAGCCTTGGCGGCAGCCCGCTTGGCGGGGGCCTTCTTCGCCGCCGTCTTCTTGGCGGTCGAACTTGCTGAGGTAGGGGACACGAACCAACTCTCCAAAGCGTTCAGGGAATGTTCAGGAAATCGCGGAGGCGCGACTCGACCCGCTGGTGTCAATGACTCGGCTTCATCATGTCACGCCCCCCAAGGGATCCTGAAAACGGCAGGTGGGACGCGAGACGACGTGCTAGCCGGTCCGCGGGCGCCGCGGGAGACTGCCCCGTCGAGCGGGGTCCTACGCCTTCGCGGCGGCCTTCTTCTCCTTCTTGAACGCCCGCACCCGTGCCAGCGAGTCGGCGTCGACGACGTCGGCCACCGAGCGGTAGCCGTCGAGCGCGTAGTCGCCGGCGACGTCCTCCCACCCCTCGGGCCGGACGCCGTACTGCTTGGCCAGCAGCGCCACGAAGATCCGCGCCTTCTGCTCGCCGAAGCCCGGCAGCGCCTTGACGCGGCGGAGCAGCTCGCGGGCGTCGGAGGCCCCGTCCCACAGCCGGGCGGTGTCGCCGTCGTACTCGGAGACGACGATGCGGGCGACGTCCTGGATCTTGCCGGCCATCGACCCCGGGAAGCGGTGCACGGCGGGCGGCTCGGCGACCAGGCCCGCGAACTGCTCGGGATCGGCCGCGGCCACCTCGGCCGGCTCCAGCGAGCCGAAGCGCTCCAGCACCGTGGCCGGGCCGGCGAAGGCCCGCTCCATCGGGAACTGCTGGTCGAGCAGCATGCCGGTGAGCAGCGCGAACGGACTGTCCTGGAGCACCTGGTCGGCGTGCTCGTCACCGGTGATGTGGATGGCCATGGCGGCCATCCTGCCACCGGGCCCGCACCCTGTGGACGGCCGCCGACGCCGTCCGGGCGACCGCGGCAGGGTGGGCCGGTGAGCGACCCCTCCCCCGTCGTCCCGGTCCCGGGGCCGGTGCTGCGCGCCGAGGCCCGCCGGATGGTCACCGCGGCCGGTCACCGCCGACTGCTGCCCTCGCGCTGCCGGGTCGGGCGACCGGGCGGGCAGGCCGTGGAGCTGCCCGACGACGTCGACCCCGGTGACGCGGGCCTGCTGGCCGACCTGGTGGAGCGGGCGCTCGACGGGCTGGCCGACCTCGCCCCACCGGTCGCCGGAGCACGAGGCGGCCACGAGGTGCCCGTGCTGGCGTGGGTGGCGCGCTCCGGGGAGCTCGAGCCCGGCGACACCGACCTCGCCTGGTTGCGGGCGGCGCGCACCGGGTTCTGGCGCCACGGGCTCGCGCTGCCGTGCTTCCTGGTCATCGGCCGTCACGGCTGGGTCGACCTGGTCGGCGGCACCGGGCACACGTGGTCGCGGGTGCGGGCCTCCCGGTCGGGTGGCGCCCCGAGCCCCCAGGGGGGCCCGGGCCGGCAGGGCCCAGGCTAGGAGCGCACCGGCTAGGAGGGCACCGGCCAGGTGTGGACGGGCTCGTTGGCGTGCATCCGCTCGCGGTACTCCTGCAGCGTCAGCCGCAGCGACTCGTGGCGGTCGGTGCCGGCCGCCTCGTGGGCGGCCACGCGCTCGATGGTCCACGAGGCGCCGTTGCGCTGCAGCACGCACCGCTGCTCGATGATCCCGAGCAGCCGGTCGGCCTCGTCGCCGTCGACGCCCCACCGGGTGAGGCCGTCCCGGGCGACCGGCAGCAGCCGGCGCAGCAGCAGCTCGGTGGCCGGGACCTCGCCCACACCCGGCCAGTAGACCCGCGCGTCGATGCCGTGCTGGGCGGCGACGTGGAAGTTCTCCTCCGCGGCCGAGAAGGACATCCGCGACCACACCGGACGGTCGTCCTCGGCCAGCGCGCGCACCAGGCCGAAGTAGAGGGCGGCGTTGGCCATCGTGTCCACGACCGTCGGGCCGGCGGCCAGCACGCGGTTCTCGACCCGCAGGTGCGGCACGCCGTCCACGACGTCGTAGACCGGTCGGTTCCAGCGGTAGATCGTGCCGTTGTGCAGCTTCAGCTCGGCCAGCGACGGCGTCCCGCCGCTCTCCAGCACCTCGACGGGGTCCTCGTCCTCGGTGATCGGCAGCAGCGCGGGGAAGTAGCGGACGTTCTCCTCGAACAGGTCGAAGATCGAGGTGATCCAGCGCTCGCCGAACCAGACCCGGGGACGCACGCCCTGCTCCTTGAGCTCCTCGCTGCGGGTGTCGGTGGCCTGCTCGAACAGCGGGATCCGGGTCTCGTGCCACAGCTGGCGGCCGAGCAGGAACGGCGAGTTGGCGCCGACGGCGAGCTGGATGCCGCTGATCACCTGGGAGGCGTTCCAGTAGGCCGCGAAGTCGTCCGGGCTGACCTGGGCGTGCAGCTGCGTGCTGGTGCACGCGGCCTCCGGCATGATCGAGTCCGAGGTCGTCTGAAGCCGCTCGCGGCCCTGCACGTCGATGACGAGGTCCTCGCCGCGTGCCGCCAGGATCTGGTCGCTGAGCAGCTTGTAGCGCGGGTTGGGGCTGATCTTGGACGGGCTCAGGTGGCCCGGCTCCAGGGTCGGCAGGATGCCGATCATCACCATGTGGGCGTCGACCTCGCTGGCGCGCTCCTCGGCGTGGTTGAGGCTCGTGCGCAGGTCGTGCTCGTACTGCGTCGCGCCGCGGGCGTGCAGCGGTCGCGGCGGGATGTTGATCTCCAGGTTGAACTGGGCGAGCTCGGTCTGGAACGACGGGTCGGCGATCGCCTCGAGCGCCTGCGCCGACTTCAGCGAGGGGCGTCCCTCGTCGTCGACGAGGTTGAACTCGATCTCCATCCCGGTCATCGGGTCCTCGGCGTCGAAGCGCGACTCCCGCAGCATCCGCGCCAGCACGTCGAGGCAGCGCCGCACCTTCTCGCGGTGGCGCGTCCGGTCGCCCCGGGTGAACTCCTGAAGGTCGACCTCTTCTCCCATGCCGCGACCCTAGACGCACCCGGCCCGGTCCGGCGCGCCGCTCAGCCCAGGAACAGGGGGAGCCGGTCGCCGCGGGGCGGGTCCCAGGTCACCGGGGACACCGCTCCCAGCAGCAGCTGGGCGACGGACTCGGCCATCGGGTCGTCCGGGTCGACCTCGACGGCCCGGTCCACCGCGCACCAGGCGAGCGCCCCGTCACCGGCCTGCCACGCGGCGATCGCCAGGACCCCGCAGGCTCCGGGGAGCAGGGTCTCGGGACAGCGGCGCGCCAGCGCCCGCCACAGCTCGACGTGCTGCCGCGCGTTGCCCCGCTCGATCTCGGCGAGGGCGACGTCGCGCAGGTCGGCGAGGGCGACCAGGGCCAGGGCCCGGCCCGCGTCGGCCGCCGACAGCGACTGCCGGTCGACCAGGGAGCGTCGCAGGCGGCGCTGCAGCCAGCGCCCCTCGGGCCGCAGCACCGAGCGCACCGGCCGGGTGCCCAGCAGCAGGTCGTCGGCGGCCCGGGTCGCGGCGAGCGTGACCGCGGCGAGGTCGGTGTCGTCGGAGCCGACCAGGGAGGCGGCCACCTCGTCGCGGTCGCGGCGCACGGTGCGGCCCTCGAAGACGTGGTGGGCGGTGAACGGGTGCGTGCTGAGGTCGTACGCCGTGCCCGGGTCGCCGTCCTCGGGCACTGGGAACCACCGCCCCTCCTCGACCCGGACGACGTCGAGCACGCCGACGCCCGCGGCGAGCAGCGCCTCGACGAGCAGCCCCGCCTGCGACCGTGCGGCCTCCGCGTCCTCGGTGTGCAGCAGCACCGCGACGTGGTGCGCGTCGTGGTCCACGCACGGCGGCACCAGCACCGCCGCCACCTGCTGCTGACCGGCGAGGTCGGTGGGCAGGTCGACGCGGGCGTGGAACCCGGGACCGGCTCCCGCACCGAAGGTGAGCAGCACCACCGAGTCGCGGGGGTGGAAGCCGAGCACGAGCGGCGCCATCACGACCAGGTCGGTGGTCGAGCGGGCGACGTACGGCGTGTGGTCGGGGGCGGCAGCGGGCTCGCGCGAGGTCGTCATGGCCACGACCCTCGCCTCGGCGGGGGCCTCGTGGGGCGTCGCGCCGGGGCCTGTGGACGACGGGCTCCCCCGGACGGCCTGTGGAGGCGAGGTGGCGCGTGCGACGATCGCTGACTGTGCGTGCCGAGCCGACGATCCTGCACCTGGATCTGGACGCGTTCTACGCGGCGGTGGAGCAGCGCGACAAGCCCTCGCTGCGGGGGAAGCCGGTCGTCGTGGGGGGCACGGGAGGGCGCGGCGTCGTCGCCACGGCGTCCTACGAGGCGCGTGCCTTCGGGGTCGGCTCGGCCATGTCGACCGCCGAGGCGCGCCGCCGGTGCCCCAACGCGGCGTTCCTCGGGGGTCGGTTCGACGCCTACCGCGAGGCGAGCGCGGCGGTGATGCGTGCGCTCCGCGAGGTCAGCCCGGTGGTCGAGCCGCTGTCGCTCGACGAGGCCTACGTCGACCTCGAGGCCGCCGACCTGCCCGACCGTTCCGTGGCGTCGGTCAGCGCCCTGGCGCGGACCCTGCGGGCGCGGGTCGCGGAGGTCACCGGCGGGCTGACCGCCTCGGTCGGCATCGGCACCTCCAAGCTCGTCGCCAAGATCGCCTCCGACCTCGACAAGCCCGACGGGCTCGTGGTCGTGCCACCTGGCCTGGAGCGCGACGTGCTCCGGCCGATGCAGGTGGTGGTCATCCCCGGCGTGGGACCGGCCACCGCCGAGCGGCTGCGCCGGGCGGGGGTCCACACCGTCGAGGACCTGGAGCAGCTCTCCGAGGAGGAGCTGGTGAGCCTGCTCGGCCGGGCCCACGGGTCCGGGCTCCACGCCATGGCACGGGCCGAGGACCCGCGTCCGGTCGAGCACACCCGGGAGGCCAAGTCGGTCAGCGTCGAGGACACCTACGACACCGACCACGTCGACCCGCGGCTGATCTCCGCGCTGCTCGACCGGCAGTCGGCCAAGGTCACCGAGCGGCTCCGCAAGGCGCGGCTGTCGGGGCGGACGGTGTCGATCAAGGTGCGGCTGCACGACTTCTCGACGGTCAGCCGCTCGGCCACGCTCGCCGGGCCGAGCGACGACGGCCGCGTCATCGCCCGGGTGGCGCGCCAGCTGCTGCGCGAGCTCGACACCTCGGCCGGCGTACGCCTGCTCGGGGTGGGGGTCTCCGGGCTCGCCGACTGGATCCAGGAGGACCTGTTCGCCGACGAGGAGCAGCCCCCGGTCGTGGTCGACCCGGACACCCAGGCGGCCCTCGACGCCGCGTCGCGAGGACGCGGCTGGTGGCCCGGCATGGACGTCGAGCACGACGAGCACGGCCGCGGCTGGGTCTGGGGCGCCGGCCGCGGGGTGGTCACGGTCCGCTTCGAGACGGCGACCACCGGGCCGGGACGGGTGCTGAGCCTCAAGGCCGACGACCCGGCGCTCCGGGCCCACGTGCGCCCGCCGCCCGAGGATCCGCCCGAGGACCCGCCCGAGGACCCGGTGGACGCCGCGGCCGACGTCACGGACGGGTGAGCCGGAACCTCACCTCGTCGCCGGGCGCGAGCTGCGCGCAGCGCGCCACCGAGGCCGGGTCGAGCACGCCGACCACGGGGTAGCCGCCGGTCGTGGGGTGGTCGGCGAGGAACACCACCGGCTGGCCCCCGGGCGGGACCTGCACGGCGCCGAGCACCATCCCCTCGCTGGGCAGCTCCCGTGACCGGGCCCACCCCAGCGCCGGTCCCTCCAGGCGCAGCCCGACGCGGTTCGACGCGCTGCTCACGACGTACGCCGCCCGGCCGAGCGTCTCCAGGGCGGCCTCGTCGAACCAGTCCTCGCGCGGACCCACGACCAGCTCCAGCGGGTCGCCGGCACGGGGCGGGACGGCCACGCCCACGGGCCGCGGCGCGCCCGGACGCTCCCCCACCGGCAGCTCGTCACCCTCCTCGACGCGGGGCGGCCCCAGCCCCGAGAGCAGGTCGGAGGAGCGCGACCCCAGCACCGGCTCCACGGCCACGCCGCCGGCGACCGCGAGGTAGGCGCGCAGGCCGACCACGGCCCGCCCCAGCTCGACGACCCCGCCGCGCGGGACCGCGACGGCGTCGCCCCAGTCGCGGGGACGTCCGTCGACCGTGACCGGGACCTGCGCCCCGGTGACCGCGACCGTGGTCGCGGCACCGACCCGCAGCCGCAGGCCGCCGCCCAGGCACTCCAGCGTCGCCGCGGCCTCGTCGTTGCCGACCAGGCGGTTGGCCAGCCGGTGCGCGGGCAGGTCGAGCGCCCCCGACCGCGGCACCCCGAGGTGGGCGAGGCCGACACGACCGAGGTCGGCGAGCAGCACCAGCCCGGCCAGCCGCTCGACCGTGATCGCCCGCTCCTCCGGCCTAGTCACGGGTGAACCTCACCGCGGTGCCGGGACGCAGCAGCGCGGGCTCCGCCGACGAGGGGTCCCACAGCGTCGTCCGCGTCGTGCCGAGCAGCTGCCAGCCGCCCGGCGACTCCCGCGGGTAGACCCCGCAGAACTCGCCGGCCAGGCCCACGGCGCCGGCCGGGACCCGCGTCCGGGGCTCGTCGCGCCGTGGCACGTGCAGGACCTCCGGCAGGCCCGCGAGGTAGGCGAACCCCGGCGCGAAGCCGCAGAAGGCGACCCGCAGCTCGGTCGAGAGGTGCAGGTCGACCACCTCCGACGTCGAGAGCCCGGTCAGCCGGGCCACCTCGTCGAGGTCGGGCCCGTCGTAGGCGACCGGCAGCTCGACCGCCCGGTCCTCGTCGTCGACGACCTCGACGTCCGCCCACGTGCCCAGCTCCGCGAGGACCGCGTTGCGGTCGACGACCCCGTCGAGCAGCACGGTCGCGGCGCCCGGCACGACCTCGTCGCACACCAGCAGCCCGGACTCGCGACGGGCCAGCGCGGCGGCCGCGGTCGCGCGGACCTGCTCCGGCCCCGCGCACTCGAGCAGCAGCGCGTCGCGGCCGACCCGCAGCGGCGTCGGGGGGCCGGTCACGACGAGCTCCACGCGCGGACACGCATCCCGGCCGCGGCGAGCGCCTCCCGCACCGCGCGGGCGGCGGTGACGGCCCCGGGAGAGTCTCCGTGGACGCAGAGCGAGGCCACCGCCCGGTCGCCCCCGGCGCGGGCCAGGGCCACCGCGTGCGCGGCGACCTCGTCGGCGCCCTCGACCAGGGCGCCCGGCTCGTCGCGTGGCACCAGCCGGCCCGCCGGGGTGTAGCCACGGTCGGGGAACCCCTCGGTCACCGTCACCCGACCGGCCGCGCGGGCCTGCCGCAGCACCGCCGATCCCGGCAGCCCGAGCACCGGCAGCGACCCGCTGCCGGCCAGCACCGCGGCCGCCTGCTCCTCGTCGTCGACGACGCGGTGGTAGAGGGCGCCGTGCGGCTTGACGTAGGCCACCTCGGACCCCGCCGCGCGGGCCAGCTCCGAGAGCGTGCCGACCTGCTCCTCGACCCATCCCCGCAGCACCTCGGGGGCGACGTCGAGGTGGCGGCGACCGAAGTGCTCGCGGTCGTCGTAGGAGACCTGCGCCCCCACGACCACGCCGCGCTGCACCGCGCCCTCGCACACCGCACGCATCGTGGGCACGTCACCGGCGTGGAAGCCGCACGCCACGTTGGCGCTCGTGACCACGGCGAGGAGTCCCTCGTCGTCGGTGACCCCCTCGCCGAGGTCGGCGTTCAGGTCGACGTCCCGCAGCCAGTCCACGGGGCCAGTCTGCCCTCCGCCCGACGGCGGGAACACGTCACTGAGAAGTGACTGAGAAGTCGACTGGACCGCAACTCCCCGGGGTACCCGAACGTCTGTAGCACCGAGGGGTCAGGACGAGGCCCCAACCCGACTCCGGTGGGAATCGCACCCCCTCCCCCGACGTTGGACAGCACAGGGCCGGCAACGCCGTCCCGCCTGTAGGAAGGGAAGCGAGTCCCAGATGACGACCACCAGCATCCGCAACGACCGTGAGATCGAGGGCCGCGACAGCGTCGGGCTCTACCTGGACGAGATCGCACGGACCCCCCTGCTCGACGCCGCGACCGAGGTCGAGCTGTCCAAGACCATCGAGGCCGGGCTGTTCGCGGCCAAGCTCCTCGAGGAGGGCCGCATCGGCCGCCGCAAGGGCGGCGCCCCCAAGACGGCCAGCGAGGCCGAGCTCCGCTGGATCATGGAGGAGGGCGAGCGCGCGATGCAGCGCTTCATCAACGCCAACCTCCGGCTGGTGGTCTCGATCGCCCGCAAGTACGGCCGCAGCCAGATGCCGATGCTCGACCTGATCCAGGAGGGCAACACCGGCCTGATCCGTGCGGTCGAGAAGTTCGACTACGCCAAGGGCTACAAGTTCTCCACCTACGCCACCTGGTGGGTGCGGCAGGCCATCACGCGTGGCATCGCCCAGCAGGCCCGCGTCGTGCGGCTCCCCGTCCACGTGGTCGAGGAGCTCAACCAGGTCGGCTCGGCCCGCCGCACGCTCGAGCGCCAGCTCGGTCGCGACCCCGAGCCCGAGGAGATCGCCGCCGAGCTCGACATGGACCTCGACCGCGTCCTGGACCTGATGTCGTGGGGCCGCGACCACGTCAGCCTCGACACCCCGGTCGACGAGGACGGCGACACCTCGCTGGGTGACCTCATCGCCCAGGAGAGCGCCCCCGGGCCCGACCTGACCGTGCTGGACACCGAGGCGAGCGCCCGGCTCAGCAACCTGGTCGGGCTGCTCGACGACCGGTCGGCCGACATCGTGCGGTCGCGCTACGGCCTGGTCGACGGCCGGCAGCACAAGCTCGCCGACATCGGTGCCCGCCACGGCATCTCGGCCGAGCGCGTGCGTCAGCTCGAGCGCGAGGCGATCACCAAGCTGCGCAAGATCGCCGACCCGGACCTGGCCGCCTAGCCTGCGGCCGGGCCCCGGTCCGGACGCACGGCCTCGAAGACCTCCACGACCCGGTCGTGGAGGTCTTCGCGCGTCCCGGTGTTCTCCACGACGTGCGTCGCGATCGCACGTCGCTGCTCCCGGCTCGCCTGGGCCGCGACCCGGCTGCGGGCGTCCTCCTCGGTCCAGCCCCGGTCGCCGACCATCCGCTCGAGCTGCACCTCCTCGGGGGCGTCGACCACGACCACGTGGTCGAAGTCGCCGCCGCGGTCGTTCTCGGTGAGCAGCGGGATGTCGTGCACCACCACCGCGTCGTCGGGCGCCTGTGCCTCGAGCTCGACGATGCGCTCGTAGACGAGCGGGTGGATGATCTGCTCCAGCCGTCGACGGGCGGCTGCGTCGGCGAAGACCAGCCGACCCACCGCCGGCCGGTCGAGACGGCCGTCCTCGGTGAGCACGTCGTCGCCGAACACGGCGACGACGGCGTCCAGCCCGGGCGTGCCGGGCTCCACGACCTCGCGGGCCAGGACGTCGGCGTCGATCACCACCGCACCCAGCTCGCTCAGCATCGCGGCGACGGTGCTCTTGCCCGACGCCACCCCTCCGGTGAGCCCCACGCGCGTCGTCATGGCCCGATCATGGCCCAGGCCGGGTGGCCGGACCACGTCCGGGGCGCAGCAGTGCCCCGGCGCCGGGGCGCCGGGGCGTGGCGCGGATCAGCTGTCGCCGCTGCCGGTCTTCTCGCGCAGCCGCTCGATGTGCTCGGAGGCCTCGGCCTTGTTGAGGTCGGCCGGGATCTCCTCGCCCGCCTGACGGGCCAGGTTGTCGAGGTAGCTGCGCTGGGGGCCGGTCATCGGCTCGTCGCCGGTGACCCACTCCTGGGGGTCGCGCTCGGCGCCGGACTCGGGCGTGGAGCTGCCCAGGGTCTCGCCCTCGCGGCGGTCGTGGGTGTCGGTCTCGGGGTGCTGTTCGCTCATGTGTTCGAGAGTACCCATCCGGTCCGACACCACTCCCCGCGTCCGCTGGGCCGGGTTGAGACGATCGGGGCGTGCCTGCGACGGACCTCCCGACCCTGCGGCCCGGCGACCGGGTCGCGCTGCTGCTGACCGGCTCCCCGGCGTACGTCGAGCTGGTGCTGTCGCTGCTGCGCCGCGGCGTGTTCTGCGTGCCGATGGACGTGGGGCTCACGCCGGCCGAGCGCGCTCCCCTGCTGGCCGACGTCGACCCGGTGCTGGTCGTCGAGGACCAGGAGCACCTCGAGGCGCTCCTGGCCGCACACCCTGACGACCCGGCTCTCGGCCCCCCACGCGGACGGCCGGTGCACCTGACGAGCGGCACCACCGGTCGCCCCAAGGGCGTCTGGTCGGGCCTGCTCGACGAGGCCGACGGCGCCGCGCTCGCCGCCGAGGAGCGCGACCTGTGGGGCTTCGCGGCCGACGACGTCAACCTGGTGCTCAGCCCGCTGCACCACTCCGCACCGCTGCGCTTCGCGCTGGGCACCCGGCTGGCCGGGGGACGCGTCGTGGTGCCCGGGCCGTTCGACGTCGAGCGGGTGACGCGCGCGATCGTCGAGGAGCATCCGACCACGATGTTCTGCGTGCCGGCCCACCTGCAGCGGCTCTTCGCCCACTGGAACGACGTCGGGGTGCCGGACCTCGACGGCTTCCGCCTCGTGGCGCACGCCGGCGCGCCCTGCCCGGACCACGTCAAGCGCCGCCTGGTGGAGCTGTTCCCGGCGGGGAGCACGTGGGAGTTCTACGGCTCCACCGAGGGCCAGTTCACCGCCTGCCGCAGCGAGGAGTGGCTGCGTCGGCCCGGCACGCTCGGGCCGGCCCGCCCCGGACGGACGATGACGGTCGACGACGACGGTCGGCTGTGGTGCGTGGTGCCGCCCCACGCGCGGTTCGAGTACCTCGGCGCGCCCGAGAAGACCGCCGCGGCGTGGCGCGAGACGCCCGACGGCCCCGCCTTCACCGTCGGCGACCTCGGGCACGTCGACGGGGACGGCCACGTCCACCTGGACGGGCGTCGCGAGGACCTCGTGATCAGCGGCGGCGTCAACGTCTACCCCGCCGAGGTCGAGCGCGCCCTCACCGAGGTCCGCGGCGTGGTCGACGTCGCGGTCTTCGGGGTGCCCGACGAGACCTGGGGCCAGCGGGTCTGCGCGGCCGTGGTCGGCGACGTGGAGGAGGCGGCGCTGCGGGAGCACGCGCGGACGCGGCTCGCACCGGCCAAGCGCCCCAAGGACTACCGCCGGCTCGACGAGCTCCCCCGCACCCCGACCGGCAAGGTCCGCCGCCTCGACCTGCCCGGGCTGACCGCGTCCCCGGGGGACGGGGCCTGATGGGCTTCACCCGCGCCGAGCTGGCGTCCTACCAGGACGCGGTGGTGCCCGACCTGCTCCCTCCGCCCGACGTGCCGCTGCGACTGCTGTTCGTCGGCATCAACCCCGGCCTGTGGACGGCCGCCACCCAGACCCACTTCGCCCACCCGGGCAACCGGTTCTACCCCGCGCTGCTCCGTGCCGGGGTGCTCGACGAGCCCGTCGATCCCTCGGCGGGCATGACCGACGCCGACCGCGCCCGTTTCACCGCCCGTGGGCTCGGCATCACCAACCTCGCCCCCCGCGCCACGGCCCGGGCCGCCGAGCTCAGCGCGGAGGAGCTTCGGGCGGGCGGCGAGCAGCTGCGTGGGCTGGTGCGCGCACGACGACCGGCCGTCGTGGCCGTGGCCGGCGTCACGGCGTACCGCCAGGCCTTCGGCGTCCGCACCGCCCAGGTCGGTCGCCAGCCCGAGCCGTTCGAGGGTGCCGAGCTGTGGGTGGTGCCCAACCCGAGCGGCCTCAACGCGCACGAGACGACGGCGACCCTGGCGCAGGCGTACGCCGCCCCGGCGGTCGCCGCCGGACTGCTGCACCCGCTGGCAGGAAATGACCGCTCGGTGACCTGACTGCCACTCGTGGCAGGGATCGTGCGGGAGCAGGATTGCTGCCATGACCGAGACGCTGCTCCTCTGGATCCTGTTCGCCGCCGCCCTCGTCGTGATCGGCGTCGCCGTCCACGACGTGCTGACCGACCGCCCCGGACGCCGCCACGAGCCGCCGCGCAGCCACCCCCGCGACCCGTTCTCCGGCGCCCGTCCGCTGTAGCAGGCCCGGACGCGCGTCAGCCCGGCCCCACGAGGGGACCGGGCTGACGACGAGGTGCGAGCGGAGGCTAGTTGCCGCCGCCGGTGAGCTTCTCGCGCAGCGCCTGCAGGGCCTCGTCGGAGGCGAGCGAGCCGCTCCCGCCGCCACCGTCGGTGTCACCGGTGGAGACGTCGTCGCCGCCGGAGGAGTACGACGTGGCCTCGCCGGCCTCGGCCTCGGCGACCTTGGCGTCGGCCTGCTGCTTGACGTGCTGCTCCCAGCGGGCGTGCGCCTGGGCGTACTGGTCCTCCCAGACCTTGCGCTGGTCCTCGAAGCCCTCGAGCCACTCACCCGTGTCGGGGTCGAAGCCCTCGGGGTAGATGTAGTTGCCCTGGTCGTCGTAGGTCGCGGCCATGCCGTAGAGCGTCGGGTCGAACTCCTCGACCTCGGTCGCGGCGGCGGTCTCGTTGGCCTGCTTCAGCGACAGCGAGATCCGGCGACGCTCGAGGTCGATGTCGATGATCTTGACCATGACGTCGTCGTTGACCTGCACGACCTGCTCGGGGATCTCCACGTGGCGCTCGGCCAGCTCGGAGATGTGCACCAGGCCCTCGATGCCCTCCTCGACGCGGACGAACGAGCCGAAGGGCACCAGCTTGGTGACCTTGCCGGGCACGATCTGACCGATCTGGTGGGTGCGGGCGAAGTGCTGCCAGGGGTCCTCCTGGGTCGCCTTGAGCGACAGCGACACGCGCTCGCGGTCCATGTCGACGTCGAGCACCTCGACGGTGACCTCGTCGCCGACCGTGACGACCTCGGACGGGTGGTCGATGTGCTTCCAGGACAGCTCCGAGACGTGCACCAGGCCGTCGACGCCACCGAGGTCCACGAAGGCACCGAAGTTGACGATGGAGGACACGACGCCCTTGCGGATCTGGCCCTTCTGGAGCTGGGTCAGGAAGCCGTGGCGGACCTCGGACTGGGTCTGCTCGAGCCAGGCGCGACGCGACAGGACCACGTTGTTGCGGTTCTTGTCGAGCTCGATGATCTTGGCCTCGAGCGTCTGGCCGACGTAGGGCTGCAGGTCGCGCACGCGACGCATCTCCACCAGCGAGGCGGGCAGGAAGCCGCGCAGGCCGATGTCGAGGATGAGGCCGCCCTTGACGACCTCGATGACGGTGCCCTCGACGACGCCGTCCTCCTCCTTGACCTGCTCGATGGTGCCCCAGGCGCGCTCGTACTGGGCGCGCTTCTTGGACAGGATCAGGCGGCCTTCCTTGTCCTCCTTCTGGAGGACGAGGGCCTCGACCAGGTCGCCGACGGAGACGACCTCGTTGGGGTCGACGTCGTGCTTGATCGACAGCTCGCGCGAGGGGATGACGCCCTCGGTCTTGTAGCCGATGTCCAGCAGGACCTCGTCGCGGTCGACCTTGACGATGGTGCCTTCGACGATGTCGCCGTCGTTGAAGTACTTGATCGTCGCGTCGATGGCGGCGAGGAAGTCCTCCTCGCTCCCGATGTCGTTGACTGCGACCTGCGGGGCGTCGGAGAGAATGGGGGTGCTCGTCATGAGGTGATGGGAACCTTCGGGTGGATGATGGGTCGTGCGGGCACGCACAGAGGTCGGTTTCACCACCGGGCTCCAGGACCGAGGACCGTGACGGTCACCGCCTGGGCCGTGAGCGAGCGAGTGTCTGCTCTGTCCGAGACGACGCAGACCTCTGGCGCAGTGTGCGAGTCTACGCGCCCCCGGGTCCGAGCGTCCAACCGGCGGCCCGCGCCAGGAGCGCGGTGGCCCGCAGGCACGGCCCGGTGCCGTCCGCCCGCCCGGCCAGGTCGATCAGGGCCGCGAGGTCGGCCGCCTCCGCCCGGGCCTCCACGTCCTCGGGCACCCCCGGCACGATCGAGGCGTACGCCGCCAGCACCGCCTCGCGCAGCACCGGATCGCCGGCGTGCCGCAGCAGGTTGCCGAGGTCCTCCCACGGGCCGCCGGCGTGCGCGAACTCCCAGTCTACCAGCCCGGTCACCTCCAGGGTGCTGCGCTCGACCAGCACGTTGGGCGGGTTGAGGTCGCCGTGCACCAGCACCCGGCGGGCCTCGCCCGCCAGCAGGTCCTCGGCGTCGTCGACGACCGGCCCGAGTGCCGCGGCCAGGCCGTCGGGCAGCGCGGGCGCCGCCGCGTCCAGCAACCGGTCCAGGCTCGGCAGCGGCTCCTCGGCCACCAGCCGCCGGTCGGTGAACCGGCCCGCGCGGGGCTGCACCGCCAGCCCGAGCCGACCGGCGAGCACGCCGAGCTGCTCCCCCACCTGGTGCAGCCCCGCCCCGTCGAGCTCGGGCAGCACCTCGCTGAGCCGTTCACCGGGCAGATGGGAGGTGACCAGCAGTCCCGGCAGGTCGGCCCCCGGGTCGCCGCGGCGGACCTCGAGCACGCGCGGCACGGGCAGCACCCCGCGGACGAGGTCGAGCACGGCGGCGTCGACCTCGGGGGCCAGCGGGCCCCGGGCGGCCGAGCGAGCGGCGTACAGGCGCAGGACGGTGTGGTCGCCGCCCGCCCCGGCCAGGAACGTCTCGCCGCTCGCGCCCCCGGGCAGCGGCTGGAGGGAGGTCGCGAAGCCCGGCCCCTCGTCGTACGCCACGGGCCGAGCCTGCCACGGGGCGCGCTCCCGTCTAGGGTCGGTGGGTGTCCGGAGTCCGCCCTGAGCGCCGTCCCGTCGACGAGGCCGAGTCGTTGCGCGCCAACCGCGCCGACTGGGACGCCTACGCCGACGAGTACCAGTCCACCCACGGGGAGTTCCTCGGCGACGCCGGCTTCCTGTGGGGGCCCGAGGGCGTCCGCGAGGACGACGTGCACGTCCTCGGCGACGTGGTCGGCCGCGACGTCCTGGAGATCGGCAGCGGCGCAGGACAGTGCTCGCGGTGGGTGCTCCGGCACGGCGGGCGGCCCGTGGCCATCGACGTCTCGATGCGCCAGCTCCAGCACAGCCGGCGCATCGACCTCGAGCACGACGTCGTGGTGCCCAGCCTGTGCGCGTCGGCGGCCGGCCTGCCGTTCCGCGAGGACAGCTTCGACATCGTCTTCTCCGCCTTCGGCGCGTTGCAGTTCGTCGCCGACGCCGGCGCGCTGGTGGGCGACGTGGCGCGGGTGCTGCGACCCGGCGGCATCTTCGCCTTCTCCGTCACCCACCCGACGCGGTGGATGTTCCCCGACGACCCCGGCGAGGAGGGGCTCGTGGCCTCGCAGTCCTACTGGGACCGCACGCCCTACGTCGAGGTCGACGACGAGACCGGCGAGACGCGGTACGTCGAGCACCACCGCACGCTGGGCGACTGGGTCGCGGCCCTGACCCGACACGGCCTGCACCTCACCGCGCTGCTCGAGCCGCAGTGGCCCGAGGGCCACGACCGCACCTGGGGCGGCTGGTCACGCGTGCGCGGGGTGCTCACCCCCGGGACGGCGATCTTCCGGGCCCGCCGGGCCTGAGGCCGGGGCCGGGCACGACCGCGGGCCCGGCTCGCGCCGGGCCCGGGTCACGCTCAGACGTTCGTCGGCTCGCGGTCGTCCGCGTCGGACTCGGCCACGTGGGAACCCTGCGAGCGTCGACCGCGCAGCACCAGCGCGACGCCGGCGAGCAGCACCAGCAGACCGGCGATGGTGCCCACGACGGGCAGCCAGAAGCGCACCACCTTGAGCTGGGTGGCCAGCGAGCTGTAGGTCTCGACGTTGTCGGAGACCGTCGTGTCGTCGTAGCCGATGGTGACGTCGGTCAGGGTGGCCACCTGCTCGCCCTGGTACTCGGCGACGGTGTTCTGCTCCTCCTGGCCGCGGATGATGACGCCGGTCTCGGGCTCGATCCACAGCGTCCGGGTGTTGGAGTAGACCCGGTCCAGGCTCACGTCGCCGTCGGCGTCGATGCCGAAGAACGAGGCGGGGGCGTTGAGCTCGCCGACGGTGGTCGGCTCGATGACCTGCTGGTAGCGGTAGACCGTCAGGCCCTTGATGGACTCCGTGCCCTGGTAGGCGAGGTCCGTGGAGTCCTTCAGCGAGCCGTCCCAGAACTGGTAGGTCTTCTTCTCCGACTGGAACGGCAGCTTGAAGTACTGGCCGGTGATCGGGGTGTCCTCGTCGCGGATCTCCTCGCCGGAGCCCAGGTCGGCGCTCGAGGCGGTGTAGGACCCGCAGCAGTCGATCGCCTCGCCGGTGTGGCGGTCGAAGGCCACGCGGTCGTGGGTGCTGGAGCGGGGCGGGTTGTCCTCGTCGACGGTCGCGCCGGGCTCGTCGGTGTAGACGAGCGTCTCCCAGACCGCGACGTCGCGGTCGAGGTCCTTGCTCGCGTCCTCGGACGCGGCGACGTCGCCGACGACGTTGCGGGTGGAGACGAGGTCGAGCGAGATCTCCTCGCGCGAGGCGATGTCGAAGATGGTCGCGTCCGGACCCTGCGAGACCGACACCGTGTCCTGGTCCAGGGGGACCACCGCGATGCGGTCGTACATGTACAGCCGTGACAGCAGCGAGACCGCCACCACGAACACGCCGACGCCTACCAGCACCCAGCCGAGCTTCTTCACCGAACTCCCTCTCCTGCTCCCGGTACGCCGTGTCCGGACTCTGAGACGGGGAGGCTACCAGCCAGTCACGTGACCGTCGTCACCGCGCGCCGTCCGGTCGGATCTCGGCCACCACGAGGCCGTGCGCGGTGTAGAGCAACCGGTCGTAGGCGACCTCCCAGACCTCCGCCACGGGCACCTCGCGCCAGGTGTTGCGCCAGCGGTCGCGACGCAGCGCGCGCAGCGAGGCGACGGGGTGGGACCCCTCGCGGAGCTCACGCTCCAGCGCGGGGTTGTAGCCGACCGGCACGGTGAGCCAGAGCGTCCCTCCGGGGGCGAGCAGCGAGGTGAGCGTCCGCAGCGCCCGGCCCGGCTTGTCCGGGTCCTGCACGTCCTCGTCGAGGCCGACGTGCTCGAGCGTCGACACGGCGAGCACCAGGTCGAAGCGCTCGTCCAGCGCGAGGTCGGCGACGTCGACGTTGAGCACCCGGTCGGCCTGCTCGTACTTGTCGACCACCAGGTGGTCGACGGGCCGGTAGTGACCCAGCACGTGGCCGACCTCGAGCACCCGGTCGGCCGCGTGAGCGTCCAGCTGCTCGCCCGCCAGGGCCAGCTCGACGGCGCGCTCGTTGAGCCAGGTGTAGTTGTAGCGTTCGTGGACGTAGGGCACCCGCCGTCCGGCGTACGCGAAGGTGCGGGTGGTCGGCCGACCGGCGCGGGGCCGGCCCAGCAGCCACTGCCCGACCCACAGCACGCAGGAGGTCAGCACGGACACGACGCCCCGCTCGCGGACGAAGGGCACGACCCGTCCCGACAGTCGCGACGCGGTCCCCAGCAGCATGGCGCCGACCGTAACGGACCCCGGACCGGCCCCCGCCACCCCGGCGGCACCGGGCCCGGACTTCCCCGCCCTGGACTCGCTGCGGGCCGTCGCCTCCGTGGCCGTGGTCGCGACCCACGCCTCCTTCTGGGCCGGGGCGTACGCCGCTCCGGTGTGGGGCACGGCGCTGGCCCGCCTGGACGTCGGCGTCGCGCTGTTCTTCGTGCTGTCGGGCTTCCTGCTCTCCCGCCCCTGGTTCGCCCGTCGTCGCGCAGGCGCTCCCCCGCCGGGCACCGGGCGCTACCTGTGGAAGCGCGCACTGCGGATCCTGCCCGTCTACCTGCTCACCGTCGTGGCCGCGCTGACCCTGCTCCCGGGCAACCGTGACGCCGGCCCCGGTCAGTGGCTGGCGTCGCTGCTTCTGGCCGACACCTACGTCGACGACCGGCTCCCCGACGGCCTCACCCAGATGTGGAGCCTCGCCACCGAGGTCGCCTTCTACGCGGTGCTGCCGGCGCTGATGTGGTGCACGCTGCGCCCCCGCCGCGACCGCAGCGGCGACGCCCGCCGCTTCGTGGTGCTCGTGCTGGCGATGCTGGGGGTCACCGTCGTGTGGCTGCTCGACCTCTCGGTCCGGCTCGACGGCGGCGGCACCATGCTCCGGCTCTGGCTGCCCTCCTACCTGACCTGGTTCGGCACCGGCCTCGTGCTCGCGGCGGCGCAGGTCGCGCGCAGCGACCGGGGCGGCCCGGCCGCGCCGGACGTCCTCGGGGGCGGCGGGCGGCTCGGCCGGGCGGCGTGGGGCCTGGAACAGCTGGGCCGCTCGCCGGTCACCTGCTGGGTGGCGGCGCTCGCGCTCCTGGCGGTGGCCTCGACCCCCGTCGCCGGCCCCGCGGACCTCTCCCCCGCGACGCTGGGCTCGGCGCTCACCAAGAACCTGCTGTACGCCGCGGTGGCCGGCCTCGTCGTCCTGGCCGGGGTCTTCGCCCCGGCCGGTCACCCGCTGACCCGGCTGCTCTCGCTGCGTCCGCTGCGCCACCTGGGGCACCTGTCCTACGGCCTGTTCTGCGTCCACCTCGTGGTGCTCGAGCTGGTGGCCCGTTGGCGCGGCATCGAGCTGTTCGGCGGGCGCGGGCCGGAGCTGCTGGTCCTCACGCTGGTGGTCTCCCTGGCCGTCTCCGAGCTGCTCTACCGACTGGTCGAGCGCCCGCTGATGCGCTGGAAGGACCTCGGCCGGCGTACGCCGCCCAGCTCGGCCGCCACCACGACCCCGAGCGCCACCGCCACCAGCAGCGCGGGCGCGACCAGCACCCCGGCCCACCCGTCCGGGGACCCCAGCGGGCGCAGGCAGTAGACGACCGCGGCCGCCCCCAGCGGCACCCCCGCCGCCCAGGCGATGGACTCCGCCCGGACGAACCGGCCCAGCACGAGCGCCGCGCCGGCGCCGAGCGCACCGGCCAGCAGCCCCCACCACCCCGCGACCAGGCCGAGCGCCAGCAGGGTGAGGCCCAGCGGCACCACGGACGGCACCCGACGTGGGCCCACCGGCGGGAGGGCCGCCGCCCCGCGCAGCCGCGCGGCCGCCGCGACCAGCCCGAGCAGGAGCAGCCCCCCGACGAGCAGCGCGCCGCGGTAGAGGCCGTCCGGGGCGAAGACCAGGCGCACCGAGCCCGTGCCCGCGGGCACCTGCCAGCCCTGCTGCCAGCCGTCGACGACGACGGGGCGGAGGCTGCGGTCGGCGGACGTGGCCTCCCACCCGCGGTTGCGGTTGGCCGCCACGGCCAGCACACCGCCCTGCTCCTCGCCCGGCCCGGTGAGGTCGGCCTCCCGGCGCACCGGCGAGCCGTCGTCGAGCTCCACCGGCCGGGCTCCGCGCGTCGCGGTGGCCGCGGCGAGTCCCGGGGAGCGGAGCACCACCTGCTCGCCCCGGAAGGCGGGAGCGGGAGCCAGGACGACCCGGGTGCTGCCGGACGGCACCTCGACCAGCTCGGGGCCGCACACGCGGGCCGGCACGGTCGCGCGGTCGAGGAGCTGACGCGCCGAGGCGGTGACCGAGGTGGCGTACACCTGGTCGCCGACCCGCAGCGTCGGCCCGAAGCCGCAGCCGATGTCGCGCGGCACCGTGGAGAGCCGGGCGGGGAGCAACCCCATCCCCTGCAGGCGCACCTCGCCCACACCCACGCCGAGCGCGCGACGGGACCCGTCGGCGAGCTGGGTGGAGCCGCGGGGAGCGTCGAGCAGCTCCAGCTCGACACGGTCGCTGCGGAAGGGCCGCAGCCGCGCGGCGCCGGTGGCGTCCAGGTCGACGACCTGGGTGCCGCCGGGGTGGGTCACCCGCACCCGCGTCGGCCGCGTCGCCGCCGCCTCGGCGTCCAGGCGCAGCGTCACCCCGGACACCGGCCGGCGCCCGACCCAGCGCAGCGAGAGCGTCGGGGTGGCGTCGTCGGGGTCGGCCAGCCAGCTCGTGCCGGTGCGCCCGTCGACGGCGGCCACCGCGGAGGCCCGCGGGTCCTCGACCAGCACCGAGGAGGCGGTGGCCGCGACCAGCTGGTCCTGCTGGAGCAGGCCCTGCAGGGCGTCGCCCTCGGTGGGGCGCACGGTGACCGAGGCGCCGTACGTCGCTCCCCGGCCGAGCTGCAGCGTGCGGTCGAGCACCGCCTCCTCGCCCGCGCGCTCGCGGTCGGGGCCGCACCGCACGTCCGTCCCCACGGACACGCACGCGTCGCGCCCGGTGGGCGAGGCCAGCAGCACGCCGTCGGGGGCACCCCACCCGGCCGGCACCTCCGGGAGCACGAGGGTGCGGTCGACGTCGAGACCGGGCGCACGCAGCTCGGCGACCACGAGCTCCTCGGGCGGCCGCTCGCCCGGGCCGCCCCCGGTGCCGACCATCCGCACGACGTCGGTCGTGCCGGCCGGCACGGCCACCTCCAGCGCGTCCCCGCTCGAGCCGCGCTGCACCGCGCTCGTGCCGGCGTCGGTGAGGACCCGGAAGCGCTGCTCCCGCTCGCCGGTGTCGCCGAGCACGACCGTGACGCGGTCGGTCCGCAGCGGGCGCTCCGGCTCGACCTCGAGCCACGCCGGCGTCTCCCCCGGGTCGCCGGAGGCCCAGGCGGTGCCGACGTCGCCGTCGAGGGCGGCGAAGGGCTGCGTGCCCGGGCGCAGCGACCCGTCGGTGTCGGCGTACGCACGGGAGGAGGACGCCTCGACCGAGCGCGCCCCCAGCAGCCGCGCGTGCGTCTCCCAGCGGGCGTCGCCGAGCGCGTAGTCGCGGGCAGGAGCGCCCCGCCGTCCGGGGTCGCCCGCCTCGAGCGTGGCCGACCGGTTGCCGTCGAGCCGGGCGAAGTCGACCTCCTGGCGCCGCAGGCCGTCGGTGAGCAGCAGCCCCTGGCCCCCGGGGCCGTCCGGCGCGTCGACCGCGAGCCGGGTGGCGGCGTCGCCCAGCAGGCCGGCGCCGAGCAGGCCGAGCAGGTCCTCGGGGCCACCCACGACCACCGGGGCCGCGCGCGAGAGCGAGGCCTCGCGGGCGCCCGCCACGGCGTACACCTCGACGGCGCGGTAGCGGGCGGTCCAGCCGTCGTCGAAGACCAGCCGCCGCCGGTCGCGGCCGCTCTCCCGCGCCGCCTCGGTCCGGTCGAGCCGTGCGGGCTCCCCGACCTCCGGACCGAAGGCGCGGACCCGGGTGAGGCCCGGTGACCCGTCGAGGGCCTGGTGCACGAGCACCGGCGAGGGCCGGTCGGTGGCGCGGGCCAGGTCGTTGCGCACCACGAGGTGGCCGACGCCGGCCCGCCGGAGGTAGGCCGCCAACGCCTCGGACGGCCGGCCGGCCGCGAGCTGGTCCTGGATCGCGTCGAGCACCCGGATGTTGCCCGCCGGCGCCAGCGGGACCGCGTTGCGCACCGCGAAGCGGGATCGGCCCAGGGCCTGCAGCGGCTCGTCCTCGGGGTCGCCCCACTGGTAGGTCGCGAAGCTGGAGCCCGGCACGAGCAGGGCGGTGGTGTCCGGGGCGTTCGTGGCCAGCCAGCGCGAGGCCGAGGACCAGTACGCCGGGACGCCGTCGAGGTCGTCGCCGGGCGCGAGCCGGCCCGACAGCGCCGGCGTGGCCACGCCCGCCACGGCGGTGACCGCCAGGAGCAGCACGCCGAGGTGCACCACCCGCTCGCCGGTGCCGGGGGCGCGCCAGGTGGCCCGCTCGGTCCACCTCCCCCACGCCTCCCGCGGGCGGGCGTCCGCGAGCACGCCGAGGACGTGGGCCAGGCCCAGCACCAGGGGCAGCCGCAGCAGCGGGTCGAACTTGTGGACGTTGCGCAGGGGTGCCAGGGCCCCGTCGAGGGCCGCCCGCTCGGGACCCGCGAACCAGCCGGCCAGCGCCCCCCCGTGCCCGAGCATCACCACGACCAGCCCGAGCAGCGCGCCCAGCAGCAGGAACCGCCGGTGCGGGTCGGAGCGCGCGGTGATGCCGACCAGCCCCAGGAGCAGCAGCACGCCGCTGTTGAGGGCGACGTAGCCGGTCGTCACCAGGTCGTTGCCGGCACGCCACAGCGGGTCGACGTAGGCCACCCAGTGGGAGGTGCCGCGCAGGGTGTCGAAGAGCGTGGTCGGGAAGGTGGTGACGTCGGCGGTCTCGATGTAGTCCAGGAACGGCGGGCTGTAGCCGCCCAGCAGGAACAGCGGCACCAGCCACCAGGCGGTGCCGAGCAGCACCAGCCCGGGCCACCACAGCATCAGCGAGCGCCGACGCGGTCCGGGCTCGCGGGTCAGCAGCCAGAGCGCGGCCAGCGGCACCACCGCGAAGGTGGCCGCGGCGTTGACGCCGCCCACCGCCGCGACGGCGAGCGCCGAGAGGGCGGCGGCGCGGCGCGGGGAGCCCCGCTGGCTGCCGACGACGAGCGGGACCAGCACCCACGGGGCGAGGGCGCTGGGCCACGCCTCGACCGAGATCGGTCCGAGCGTGGTGAGGATGCGCGGCGAGAGCGCGTAGGCGAACCCCGCCACCACCCGTGCCGTGGGCGACCCGAGGCCCAGCGCGCCGGCCAGCCGCACCGTCCCGAGGAAGGCCACGCAGAGCAGGAGCGACCACCACAGCCGCTGCGCCACCCAGCCGTCGAGCGGCACCAGTCGGGCCAGCGAGAAGAAGGGGCCCATGGGGAACAGGTAGCCGTAGGCCTGGTTCTGCACCTGTCCGAAGGCCCCCATCGGGTCCCACAGGTGCAGCGACCGGGCGAGCATCCGCCCGGGGGCGACGACGAGGTCGAGCTTGGTGTCGCTGACCACGCGTCCTGGGCGCTGCGCGAACGACAGCGCGACCAGGACCAGGCAGCAGGTGAGGAGGCGGAAGCGCCACCGCAGACGCGTCGCCGGGTCGTGGTGCCCGGCGGTCATCGCCTCTGCAGCACGATGACGAGGTTCCAGGTGAGCACCTCGCGCACGAGCGGCACGTGCGTCAGCCAACGGGCGGCGCGCGGGTTGTAGCGCGGGACCAGGGAGACCACCTCGGCGTCCTGCTGCCGGCGGGCCCACGCGAGTCCGTCGCGGACGGTCACGCCGAACAGCGACTCGCCGAACCGGTTCTTGGGCTCGCGGCCGTGCACGCGCCGGTAGCGCCGCCGGGCCCGGGCCCCGCCGAGGTAGTGCCACGGCGAGGTCTCGTGACCGCCCCACGGGCCGAACCAGACCGTGTAGGAGATGAAGGTCAGGCCGCCGGGCCGGGTGACGCGCACCATCTCCTCGGCCATCCGCCACGGGTCGTCGACGTGCTCGAGGACGTTGGAGGAGTAGCAGACGTCGAAGCTCGCGTCGCCGAACGGCAGCTCCATGCCGCTCCCGACGACGGTGCGCGGCGCCACCTCGCCGAGGCCGGACAGCTCGCCGACGTCGGCGTCGAGGGAGAAGTACGTCGACCCCGCCTCCTCGAACGCCCGCCGGAAGTAGCCGGGCCCGCCGCCCACGTCGAGCAGCGTCCGACCACGGAGGTCGACGTGCTGGGAGAGGTGGCCGACGGCGTCGTCGGCCAGGGCGCCGTAGAACACCTCCGGCTGGGTCTGCTCGACCCGGAAGGCCCGGAACAGCCGCACCGAGCGGCGCAGCGTCGGGGCCCAGGTGGCGTGCCCCGGGACCTGCGGGACGGGCGGCTGCGGCACCGGGCGACCTTATCCGACCCGTGGTCTAATGCAGCCGTGGCAGCCAGCACGGCGGTGACCTGGGAGGACGCCCCCCGGGACGCACCCCCGGCCGACCGCACCGCCCAGATCGCCTCCCTCACGGGCCTGCGCGGGGTCTCGGCCCTGATGGTGGTCCTGATCCACGTCAGCGTCCTCACCAGGTACCCCTGGGTCGGCATCCCCGACTACGGGCCGGTCAGCCTGTTCGTGCTCTCCGGCTTCCTGCTCTCCCGACCCTGGGCACGATGGGCGCTGCGCCTGGGCGAGCGGCCCTCCGTGCGCACGTTCGCGTTCCGGCGGATCGTCCGCATCTTCCCGGCCTACCTCGTGGTCCTGGTGGCGGTCTGCGCCGTCTACCCGCCGGCCCGTCCAGACGGCCCCGGGCAGTGGCTCCGGGCCGCCACCCTGACGTGGATCTACCGGGCCGGCGACTTCCGCGCCGCGTTCCAGCAGACCTGGAGCCTCGGGACCGAGCTGTCCTGGTACGTCGCCCTGCCGGTGCTGGGCGGTCTGGGGGCCCTCGCGGCACGGCGCACTGACCCGCGCCGGGGGTACTGGCTCCTCGTGGCCCTGCTGTCCACGTCGCTCCCGGTCTCGGTCGCCTGGCGGTGGTACGTCGACACCGCGGACCTGGGCCGCTTCTTCACCTACTCCTACTGGCTGCCGGGCTACCTGGTGTGCTTCGCCGTCGGCGCGCTCGTCGCCCTGACCGTCGAGGGGCGCCGCGCGGGTGCGGTCACACCGGTCCGCCTGACCCGCCTCGCCGCGGACCCCTGGGCCGTGGTGGTGCTCGCGCTCGCCGTCGCCCTGCTGGGCACGTCGGCGCTCGGGGGCGCCAACGGGTTCTCCACCCCGATCACGCTCGACGAGCACCTGGTCCGTGCCGGCTGTGCCACCGGGGTGGCGGCGCTGCTCCTCCTCGGGGCCGTGCTGGGGCCCCGCACGACACCGCTCAACCGGGCTCTGGCGTCCCGCTGGCTCCAGGCCGTGGGTCGCTGGTCCTACGGCGTCTTCTTGTGGCACCTGCCGCTCATCACCGTCCTGGACCGCGACGTGAGCTTCCAGCAGGGCCCTGCAGGACTCGCGTGGCGGCTGGTCCTGACCCTGGCCCTGGCGGTCCCGCTGGGCGCCGCGACCTACGCCTGGGTCGAGCGGCCCACCCTCGACTGGTCGCGCCGGTTCCTCGACCGCGGCAGCACGAGCACGCCGAGCACGGCCAGCCAGCCCAGCAGCCCCAACCCCGCACCCGTGCGGAGCGACGCGCCGGCGGAGTAGTCGAGGGAGACGCGGTCGATGCCCTCGGGCACGACCCAGCCCTGCGCCCACCCGTCGACGGTCACGGACCGCAGCCGGACACCGTCGGCGCGCGCCGCGAAGCCCGTGCCGGCCGGCACTGCCAGCACCACGGTGCGGGTGCCCGGACCCGGGACCGGGAGGTCGACCGACGACCACCGGTGCGCGACGGCGTCCGCGTCCACCTCGAGCGGGGCCGGCCCGGACGTGCCACCGGCCGGCCGGTCGTCGTCGACCTCGCCGACCGCCGCGGGCGACCGGCTCAGCACCAGCCCGAGCGGCAGCCAGGTGAAGGTGGCCTCGACGCTGACCGGGGTCTCCCCCGCGGCGACCTGCGGCCGGTCGCACAGCACGGCGGCCACCGGACGGCCCTCGACGAGGTCCCGTGCCGAGGTCCGGACGCTGGTCCGGACGCTGGTCCCGCCCACGCGGACCTCCGGTCCGAGCCCGCAGCGCAGCGTGCGGACGGCGTCCGCGTCGTACGTCGTGGCCGGGGCGCCGTCGACCTCGACCTCCGCGACGGCGGCCGCGGTCGGGCTCTGCGCCGCGGTCACCGAGTCGAGCGAGGTCGGGCCCTCCAGGTCGAGCAGCGTCACCGTCACGCCCCGCGCACGGACGGCGGGGAAGCGCACGGCCCCGTCCTCCTCGACCCGCCGTTCCACCGCCCGGGGCGCAGCGCCGCCCGTTCCGGCGCCGGTCGCCTGCACCCGCACCCGGCCCGGCCGTGCCGACAGCCCGTCGTCGGGCAGGACCAGGCGCAGCCCGCTGATCCGGGCACGCTCCGGCCACGCCAGCGTCAGCGCCGGCTCCTCGTCGGAAGGGGCGGCCCGCCACGCGGTGCCCGGGTCGCCGTCGGCCGCCGCCTGCGCCCGGGTCACGAGGTCCTGGGCGGCGACGCTGGTCGCGGTCGCCGTGACGGACGGGTCGGCCAGGCCGTCGGCGACCGCTGCGGCCTGGACGGTGTCGGGCGCGCGCACCCAGGCCCGGCCGGTCACCGGGCCGGCCTCCGGCACCGGCAGCACGCGGTCCAGGGACCCCACGTCGCGACCGCGGACCGACAGCGACGGGTCGCACACGGTGGCGGGCTCGGCGGTCGGCCGCCCCGGGAGGGGGACCGCGGGCACGCACCGGGTCCGGCTCGCCGGGCGGGCGGCCAGCACCCACGTGGACGCGGACGACCGGGGCACGACGAGCTCCTCACGCACGGTGACGCCCGGCACCACGACCTCGGCGATCGCGAACGCGTCGCGCGGCGAGCTGCCCGAGAACGCCACCGCGGTGATCCGCAGCCGCGAGGTCGGGCCCGGGTCGTCGAGCACCAGGCGGCCGTCGGCGGCCACGTCGACCTCGCGGCCACCCGCGTCGGTGTCGACGCGCACCCGGGTGACCAGCTGGCCGCCGTACACGTTCTGCACGACCTGGACGGTGGTGCCGAAGACGCGCCGCGGGGCGTCGAGCTCCAGCTGCCACCACTGCCCCTCCCGGACGCCGGGACGCGACTGCCACACCGTGAAGGCGTTGCCGTCGACGGCGGCCAGCGGCTCGGCACCCGGACGGCGGCCGTCACCGGTCGCCTCGGCCGCCGAGGACGACGCCGTGACCGCCTCGGCACCGCTGACGAGGCGGCTCGCCGTCGGCGGAGCGGCGGCACCCGGCGGGACGACCTCGCGGCCCTGGCTCGCCGCGAGGGCCGGCCCGTCGGGGTCGACGGCCTCGCGCTGGTCGACGTCGCGGCGGTAGGCGGAGTCGGAGAGCACCGCGGCGCCGTCCTCGACGAGCCGCACCGCGCGGGGTCCGAGGACGCCGGAGGCGGTCAGGTCGGCGGTGGTGCCGGCGTCCCCGGCGACGTCGAGCGGTGCGCCCACGGCGACCCGCCCGAGGCCCGAGCCCGGCAGCTGCCACACCTCGACGCCGGCCGTGGCCGGGCGTACGCCGCCGTCGACCACGACGTCGGCGGCGCCGTCTCCCCCGGGGAGGGCGAGCACCCGGGTGGCACCGCCGGAGGCGAGACCGGCCCGCACCAGCCCGGAGGGGCGGCGCCGGTCGGCCGCGGCCCCGAGGTCGTCGCGGACCAGCACGTAGGCGACCCCGAGCCGACGCAGCCCGTCGAGGACCTCCGGGGCGGCCTGGCCGCGGGACACCCGGCGGAGCACGTCGTCGAGCGCGGCAGTCGCCGTCGGCGTCGACACCGGGAGGGCGTCACGTCCGACCCAGGGCCGCCCGCCGAGGGCCTGGCGCACGACCGGGTCGAGGCGTCCCGTGGTCGCGGGGAGCACCAGCACACGACCGGGCGGCGCCGACCGGGACCACGCGGCCACGTCGCGCCAGAGGTCGGCCGGGGCGCCCTGGGTGCCGGCGGCCGCGGGGTCGGTCGGGCGCTCGAGGGCGGCCAGCGCGACCCCCGCGGCGCTCAGCACGAGCGCGGCACAGGCGAGCAGGGCCCCGGCCTGGGTCCGGCTGCGCGGGGGCCGGACGAGGTCGTCGAGATGCCAGCGCAGCCCGTCGACGACCGCACCCCACGCCAGGACCGCGGCGGCCGACCACAGCGCGAGGGCGGGGGCCAGGGCCGCCGGGGCTCCCCCCAGCGCCGCCGGCGCCAGCACCGGGACCCGGAACCCGGACGAGAGCCCGGACGCGACCAGCAGCGTCCCCAGCCCGAGCAGCCCGCCCACCAGCAGCCGCTCGGGGCGGCCGCGCGCCACGACGACCCCGGCGACGGCGACAGCAGCGGGGGCCAGGGCGAGCAGCAGCAGCCAGACCAGCGACCACGCGGGGCGACCCAGCGCCTGCGCCACCTGCAGGCGCAGGTCGGCGTCCGGGAGGACGTCGGTCACCACGGTCGCCCGACGGGCCTCCCAGACCGTGACCACGCCCCACCAGGTGCTGGCCAGGGCAGCCAGGAGCACCCAGCGCAGCAGCTGGCGCAGGTCGCGGCGCCACACCACGACGGCGGCGAGGAGCCCCGCCGCCAGCACCAGCAACGACCACACCGGGGTGCCGACCCCGGCCAGCCCCAGCCAGGCGGTCGAGCGGGCCGCACCCGCCCAGCCCCGGTCACGGCGTACGACGGGCAGCAGCACCCACGGCAGCAACGCCGCCACCAGGCCGTCCAGCGGCGCGTCGACCCCCGTGGCCACCAGCACCGGGCCGCAGGCGTAGACCAGCGCCGCGACCCACGGGGCCCACGACTCCCCCGCCGCGGCCGGGCTCGCCACCGAGGCCAGCCGACGGGCACCGACGACCGCCAGCACGAGCACCAGCGCCGTCCAGGCCGCCTGGGCCGCGGTGCCCGGCACCCCCACCGCGTCGGCCAGTCGGTGCAGCGCCGCCAGCGGGAGCGAGCGCAGCCCGGCCGCCGAGGCGTCGCCGAGGGACCCGGCGGACCCCCAGCCGTCGAGGGCTCGGCCCAGCGCACCCGCCGGGTCGCCCGCCAGGTCCGCGGCGGTGCCCTCGAGACCGCGCGCGACGCTGACCCGGATGCCCACGACCGCGGCCAGGACGGCCACGGCGACGGTGCGCGTGCGTCGGACCGGCAGCCCCGCGGGGGGCCCGTCGACACGCGGCGGCCCGCTCACGGGCGTCCGCTCGCTCCCGGCCCGAGGAGCACCCGCCCGGCCAGGGCCCCCACGACCAGCGCCGTCACGACGTCGGACCCTACCGGCGGGGAGACGGCGCTCGCCCCGGACACGACGATCAGGCCCGCGACCGCCAGCGCCGCGAGGCCGGAGGCGGCGGCGAGCGGTGTCGGGACCGCCCGCGTCAGTCGGCCGACCACCGCGCCGACGGCCAGCGGGACCGACACCAGGACGAGGGCGACCAGGCCGGCGCCGGCGGCCACCCGGCCCGCCCACCCGGGTCGCCCGCCACCGGCCGGCCGCGCGGTCGGTTCGGGAGACGGGTCGGGAGACGGGTCGGCCGGCGGGCCGGCGGCAGGACGACGGCGGGCCCGCACCAGCAGCACGAGCGCGGCCAGCGCCACCAGCCCAGCCAGGACCAGCCCCACCACGATCGAGACCACGAACGTCGTCTGCGGCGCGTAGACCAGCCGCACCGGACCGTCGGTGCCCGCCGGCACCCGCCACGCCTGCTTCCAGCCGTCGACGACCAGGGGCCGGAGCTCCCGGCCGTCCACCGTGGCGACCCAGCCCGCGTTGCGGCTCTCCGGCACGCTCAGCACCGCGTCGGTGGGAGCGGTCACCGCGACGGTCCGTCCGGTGTCGCCCCAGCGCTCCACCGTCGCGGTGGGTCCCGAGCCCTCCGACGCCTCCTCCCACCCGGTCGGGCGCAGCCACAGGTCGGTCACCGCGAAGCCGGCCGGGGGGCCCACCCCCAGCCGCTGCACGCCCGCGGGCAGCGACAGGTCGTCGCCGCAGGCGCGCACCTCCAGCTCGCGGCCGGCCACGACGTCGGCGAGCGTGCCCACGACCTCGGTCGGCACCACGCGTCCGCCGGCGGCGACCACGGGCCCGAACCCGCACGCCGTGCCGGTGGGGGTGTCGGGGGACGCGGCGTGCCGGAGTCGCTGCAGACCGTCCACGCGCAGCTCGGAGATGCCGACCCCCTCGTCGCCGGTCCCGCCCGAGGCAGCGATGCGGAGCCTCCTGGTGCGGAACGGCTCGAGCGTCCCTGCGTCGGGCCCGGACGTCGCGACGAGCTGGGGCTCCTCGCCGTTGAGCGGGTCCACCAGCAGCGCCTCCGGCAGTCGGCCGGGCTGGCCCGGCTCGAGCAGCGCCTCCACGGACCGGATCGTCCGCGGCCGCTGCCAGGTCAGCGCGAGGGCGGGCGCCGGGTCGAGCGGGGAGGCCAGCCATCCGGTGCCCCGCCGCCCGTCGAGGGCGTTGGCGGGCACGACGGCCGGGTCGCCGGCGTACGTCGAGGTCGCGGTCACCGACACGCGGCGCGGGTCCAGCGGCGCGAACAGCCGCTCCAGGGCCGGACCGTTGGTGGCCACGACGCTGCCGCCCACCTCCCAGGTGCCCGGCTCGGTGACCTGCAGGGTGCGGTCGAAGCCGGTCGTCTCCGGCGTCACCAGCTGTCGACGCTGCTCGCACGACAGGCCGCGCTCCAGCGTGACGCACGCCCGGCGGGGCTCCTCGGCCGACAGGTGGACCGCCGTCCCGGCGGTGACCCGGCCGGGCAGGCGCAGCGAGCGGCGCACCTCCCGGCCCTCGAGGGAGACGTCGGCCAGGCGCACCTGCGCGCGGGTGCCGCGCACGTCGTCCAGCGTGATCCGCAGGCGGGACGTCCTCCCCTCGGGCAGCTCGACGTCGCGCGCCGCGCCCTCCGCGTCCACGCGGGCGGCGACCCGGCCGGCGTCGGTGCTCAGCCGGACCGTGCGGACCACGGCCCCGTCGAAGTGGTCGAAGGTGAGCGCCACCGGCCCGAGCTCGACGGGGCTGCCGAAGCGGACCTCGATCCACTGCCCGGTGGGGTCGCGCAGCGGCGCGGTCGCCCAGGAGGTGAAGCCCGAGTCGTCGAAGGCGGCGTACGGGTGCTGCTCGGGACGCACCGGCCCCAGCACGTCGGCGTACCCGCCCGACGACGAGGCCACGACGTCCTGGGCACCGACGTAGGTCGCGGTCGTCTGCGCCGTCGGCACGTCGGGGTCGGTGAAGTCGTGCTCCCGGCGATCGACGCGGAACCGGTCCTGGGCCGTCATCGCCCCCGAGACGGTCGCGTGGACCCGGCCGAAGCTGCGCTCGACCCGCTGCCGGGTGTCGGTCACGACGTCGGCGCGCTGGTCGGCCCCGACCAGGACGGTGGGCTGGTCCGAGGCGAGCAGGCCCGAGGCCACCAGGTCGGCGACGGCCTCGGGGCCTCCCGAGACGCGACGCACGGAGGCGGCGTCGGCGATCGCGGCGCGGGGGTCGCCGAGCGTCGTCACGGCGTACACCTCGACCTGCTGGCGGCCACCCACCTCGGGCCCGTAGCCCGCGACCCGGTCCAGGCCCGGCGTGCTCGCGACGCCGGCCTCGACCACGTCCGGCGAGGGCGCGTCGGTCTCGTCGGGGTCGAGGTCGTGGCGCAGCACCACGTGGGTCATGCCGAGCCGGGCGAAGGACGCGGCCAGGCTCGGCTGGGGACGCGCGCGCGAGACCGACTCCTCGAGCGCGTCCAGGAGCGCCAGGGTCCCTCCCGGCGCGACCGTCACCTGGGCGCGGGCCAGCCAGGGCGGCGCGTCCAGGACCTGGATCGGCTCGTCGACGGTCCGGCCCCACACCTGCACCGCGAAGCCCGCGCCCGGCAGCACCATCGCGCGCACCGGACCGGTCTGCGCGTCGAGGTAGCGGGCGGTGTCGCGCCAGGACGCCGGGAGGTCCTCCATCCCGTCGGCCGTCCGGAGCGACCCCGTCACGGCCGGGAGGGTCGCCGCCAGGACCGCCAGGGCCGAGGCGGCGAGCACGAGCCGCCGAGCGGGCACGGCGCGGGGCAGCCTCCGCCACGACCACGTCGCCGGCACGGCGCTCACCAGGGCACCGAGACCCAGGCTGAGCGGCAGGCGGACGACCGGGTCCCACTTGTGCACGTTGCGCAGCGGTGCCAGCGCACCGTCCAGGGCGTCGAGCCACCAGCCGGAGAGGACCGAGCCCGCGGGCGCGCCGCTCCCGGCGGTGAGCACCGCGAGACCGACCAGCACGCTGGCGACCAGCACCCCGCGCTGCCAGGTCCGACGCAGCGCCAGCCCCGCCAGCCCGGCCCCCGCGACGAGCACCGTCGGCAGCACCAGCAGGCGGGAGGACGCGAGCTCGTAGCCGCCGACCCAGCCCAGCGGGCCGCCACCGGGGAAGAAGGCCACCCAGTGGCTGGTGCCCCGCAACGAGGCGAGCCAGCCGGTCCCGGCAGCGGTGTTGCGGGAGGACTCGATGAAGTCGAGGAACGGCGGCGCGTAGCCCCCGAGCAGCAGCAGCGGGACCAGCCACCACGCGGTCACCACCAGCACCAGGGCGCTCCAGGCGGTCAGGTCGCGCAGCCGCCGCCGCCAGGGGCGGCCCTCCCCCAGGGCCAGCAGCAGCGCGGGCATCACGAGGCAGGCCGCGACCAGGGTGGCGTTCTGGCCGCCCATCACCGGGATCGTCGCGACCGAGGCCAGGATCCCGACGCGCGCCCGCACCCGGCCGCGGAGGTAGAGCACCAGCGGCAGCACCGTCCACGGGAGCACCGCCCCGGGGAGCGTCTCTCCGCTGAGGCCACCGACGGTGGTGAGCACCCGCGGCGCCAGCATGTACGCCGCTCCGGCCAGCACCGAGCCGAGCACGCCCACGCCCGGCCAGGAGCGCGCCAGGCGCCGAGCGCCCTCGTAGGCCAGCAGCATCACCGCCGCCGACCACAGCCGCTCCCACACCCACGCCGGGACCCCCAGCACGTCGCCCAGCCAGAAGGCCGGACCCATCGGGAACAGGTAGCCGGACGCCTGGTTCTGCAGGCCGCCCAGGGCCCAGTCGCCGTTCCACAGGCTCAGGCTGCGGCTGAGCAGGTCACCGGGGCCGAGCTGCAGGTCGAGCTTGGTGTCGAAGGTGACGCGGCCGGGCTGCTGGAGCAGGTTGAGCAGCAGGACGCCGATCGTCACGACGACGCCGGCGAGGGCGGGGGGACCCGGGAGCGGGGGTCGTCGACCCCACCGCGTCCCGCCCTGCGCCACCTGCGGCCCGCCCTCGTCCTCGCCCTGTCCGACGTGCGGCGGGGAGTCTATATGCTGCCGTGCGACCCTCAGGCCGACCCGGCCGCTCGACGTCAGGGAGAGCCATGCAGCATCGCGCCGCGCCTGGGTTCCAGGCGGCCTGGGAGGTCGCCGACCGCATCCCCGGGTGGCTCACCGAGGCGCAGGCGCGCCTGCTCTGGGAGACCGCCGAGGAGGTCCCCGACGGCGGGCTGCTGCTCGAGATCGGGAGTCACCAGGGTCGCTCGACCGTCGTGCTCGGCGCGCTCGCGCGCGAGCGCGACGCCCGCGTGGTGGCGGTGGACCCCTTCGTCGACGGCCGTCTGTTCGGGGGCCGACCGACCCGGGAGAAGTTCGAGCGCCACCTCGCCGAGGCCGGGCTGACGCCGACCGTCGAGCTGCTCGCCGACTACAGCACCCGGGCCCGTCCCTCCTGGTCTCGCCCGCTCGACCACCTCTACATCGACGGCAAGCACGACTACTGGACGCTGTCCGACGACCTGCGCTGGACCCGCCACCTCCGCGACCGGGGACCGGTCCTGGTCCACGACTGCTTCTCCAGCATCGGCGTGACGCTCGGGATCCTCGTCCACGTGCTGTTCTCGGGCCGGCTGCGCTACGAGCGCCGGGCGGGCTCCCTGGCGCTGTTCCGCGTCGGGCGACCCTCGCTGCGCGACCGGGCCCGCATCCTCGGCGAGCTGCCGTGGTGGATCCGCAACGTCGCGGTCAAGGTGCTGCTGCGACTGCGGCTGCGCCCCGTGGCCCGGGTGCTCTTCGGTCACCGCGGGCCCTACGACCCCTACTGAGGGTCAGCGGGCGCCGGTCTCCTCGAGACGGTAGATCCGCCGCTCGAGGTGCCCGCCGCGACCGCGGAGCTCGGGCTTGACGACGGCGTCCCACGCGATGCGCGGGGTCCCGCGGCGGCGCCGGGTGCGCCAGGTCAGCGCGCTCGTCACGCCCTGCGCGGCGACCGTCTCCCAGGTCCGGTGGTGACCCTCGGCGCGCATCGCCGCCGCGGCGAACTCCGGGTCCAGCTCACCCTCTACGCGCAGCCGGACCTCGCCGGTCCAGTGGTACTGCACGACCCGGTGCTCGAACCGCTTGTTCAGCACCGCGTCCAGCTCCCGGCGTACGCCGGCACGCTCGATGTAGGCGTCGATCTCGGGGTCGTGGTACGGCGCGGTCTTGGCCGTGAACACGAGCGTCGGCCCCTCCGGCTCGTCCTCGAGCCGGCACCACCACAGGTGGCTGGGGAAGTCGACGATCTTGGCGCTGGCCGCCTCGGGGACCTCGATGTAGCCCGCGGCCGCCACCCGGCTCAGCTCGGCGGCGACGCCCACCGGGTCGGTGACGTGCTCGAGCACGTTGGAGCAGATGGCGTAGGCGAAGGCGTCGTCGGCGAAGGGCATGTCGGCGGCGTCGGCGTCGAAGAGCGGTCGGCTGATCCGCGCCTTCGCGCGCCCCGAGCGCTGGGCACCGTGCTCGGCCCCGGCGAACCGGTCGAGCAGCACGTCGGCGCGCCACGACGGCTTGTCGCCGCTTCCCACGTCGAGCACCAGGTCGTCGTCCCCGACCGGGACCGCGATGCGGCGCTCGTGGAACAGGCGCAACGCCGCCAACCAGGACATGGTCGGTGAGTATGGCAGGTGAACGAGCAGTAACATTCGGCCCATGGAGGGATCTGTCCCGGCCTCGCTGGAGGGTCGTCACGTCGTGCTGTTCAACTGGCGCGATACGGCCAACCCCGAGGGCGGCGGCAGCGAGCGCTACGTCGAGACCATGGCCGCGGGCCTGGTCCGCCACGGCGCCCGGGTGACGGTCTTCTGCGCCGCGCACGCGCACGCGCCGGCCGACGAGGTCGTCGACGGCGTCCGCTTCGTGCGCCGCGGGACCCACGTCGGCATCTACGTCCTCGGGATGCTCCACCTCCTCGGCCGTCGGTTCGGCCGGGTCGACCTCGTCGTGGACGTGCAGAACGGCCTGCCCTTCTTCACCCGGCTGGCCACCCGCCGGCCCGTGGTGGTGCTGGTCCACCACGTGCACCGCGAGCAGTGGCCGGTCGTCTTCCCCGGCCGGCTGGGGCGGGTGGGCTGGTGGATCGAGCGACGCCTCGCCCCGGCGCTCTACCGCACCTCGCAGTACA
The DNA here is from genome assembly GCF_003752505.1 of Nocardioides aurantiacus. Taxonomy (NCBI): domain Bacteria; kingdom Bacillati; phylum Actinomycetota; class Actinomycetes; order Propionibacteriales; family Nocardioidaceae; genus Nocardioides; species Nocardioides aurantiacus. The sequence continues at coordinate 2,361,482 of NZ_RKHO01000001.1, forward strand.
TCGCCGTCTCCCGCGCGACCCGCGGCGAGCTGATGGCCCTCGGCGTGGACCAGCGCCGGATCGCGGTGGTGCACAACGGCACCTCCCCCGCCCCGGCCGTCACGGCCGGCCGCAGCCCGACGCCACTGCTGTGCGTCGTGGGCCGGCTCGTGCCCCACAAGCAGGTCGAGCACGCGATCGACGCGGTGGTCGCGCTGCGGCACCGCCACCCCGACGTGCGCCTCAGCGTGGTCGGGAACGGCTGGTGGGACGAGGACCTCCACAAGTACGTCGCCGAGAGCGGTGCCGGCGACCTCGTCCGCTTCGAGGGCCACGTCGACGAGCAGCGCAAGCACGAGATCCTGGCCGCGTCGTGGCTGATGCTGCTCCCCTCCCTCAAGGAGGGCTGGGGTCTCGTCATCGGCGAGGCCGGCGTCCACGGCGTCCCGACGGTGGCCTACCGCTCGGCGGGCGGGACCCGCGAGTCGATCCGCGACGGACGGTCGGGCGTCCTGGTGGACGACCGCGCGGGCTTCGTCCGGGCGGTCGACGAGCTCCTCGAGGACCCCGCGCTCCGGGAGCGGCTCGGCGACGGTGCCCGCGAGATGTCGCACACCTTCGCCTGGTCACACTCCCAGGACTCCTTCGCCCACGTCCTGGCCGACGTGCTGGCGGGCGAGCGGGTCAGCGTCGAGGACCCCGAGGGCCCCTAGGACCTCTGGTGCAGCCGCACCGCGAACGGCCGTGCGGGTCCGGAGACGACGACAGCGGCTCCGGGGAGCCGCTGAGGTGGTGGAGCAGGAGCCTGCTCGGAGCTACTGGTTGGTGCCGTAGTCCATGACGCTCTGCTCGGGCTGCGACGCCTCGCCGTTGACGCTGCTGACGACGCCGAACGCCGTCGTCACGGCCAGGCCAGCGCCCACCAGCACGGCGATCCCGCCGGCGACCAGTCCCTGCACGATGCGTCTCCACTCCCTCGAGGCCGCTACCACCTAGCGGTCGGCCGCAAAGGTACCACCCGGTAGGCGTTCTGGGTGCACCGAACGACGTGTGCGTCGCCCGTGCCGCGCCACGGCGCCGAGCGCGAGCAGGAGGACGAGCCCGGCCGCCACCCAGGCCCCGGCCACGGGGGCCGCGGGGACGCCGTCGACGCCCTCGGCCACCGGCCCGGGGAGCTCCCAGACCACGAGCAGCCGGCCCTCGTGGACGACGCGGGGGTCGTCGTACGCCGGGGCGGCCAGCGTCGGCACCGCGTCGCCGAGCCGGGCCTGCGCCTCACGGTCCAGGACCACCCACCCGATGCCCTCGGCCCGCAGCCGCCCCGCCACCACGCCGGGCGCACCGCCCCGTTCGAGGACGCGTGCCACCCGCGCGGCACGCGGGTCCTCGCCCGCGACGCGGCGCCCGGAGACGTAGAGGTCGTCGCTCTGCAGGAAGTCGGGGGCCAGGAAGCGGCCCAGGGGGTCGAGCACCCGCCGGCCGCCGTTCCACGACGGCGCGCGGTAGCTGCTGAACGGGAGCAGCAGCACGTCGCCGCCCCCACCGTCCCGGACCGCCACCGCGCGGTCGAGCGCCGCCCGCGCGGCGGCGTGCTCGGCGGGATACTCCACCGGCACCAGCCGGCCGCCCAGGCCCCCGGCGACGTCGGGCGCCAGCGCGACCGGCGCCAGCACCAGCAGCGTCCCGACCGCCAGCCCGGCCGCCGCCGGTCGCACCGCACGGGCGGCCCGGGCCACCCCGAGACCGACGAGCGAGGCCAGCCACGGGCTGAGCAGCGCCACCCACCGGGTGCCGTCGCGGAGCAGGCCGGCACCCGGGACGGCGGACCCGAGCCACGCGACCGCGCCCGGGGAGGCCCACCCCGCCAGCGCCACGACGAGCCCGAGGCCCGCCAGGACCGGCAGCGCGAGCCGCAGCCCCGACCGTTCGTCCCGGCGCCACGCGGACAGTCCCGCGGCACCCAGCGCGAGCAGCAGGACCAGGGCGACGACGGCCGGCCAGCCCTGGCGCGAGGCCGGCACCACCTCGGTGTTCCAGATCCCGCCCAGGCCCAGCACCGCGAGCGGGGCCGGCAGCAGTCCCTCCCCCTGGGCGGCGAAGGCGGCCGCGCCGGCCGGGTCGCCGCGTCCGGCGGTGCCGTGCAACGCGCCCGCCACCACCCAGGGCGCGTTGAGCAGCAGGCCGCCGACGGCCGTGACCAGCACGGTCCGCGGTCCGACCCGCGCGGACGCCACCCCGACGACCGCCGCCACCACCGCCATCACCCCGCCGGCGGGGCTCAGGCTGCCCAGCGCGGTCCAGAGCAGCAGACGACCCACGCTGCCGTCGCCGCGGCCGAGACGCCGGGCCTCGACGAGCAGCCACGGCAGGGCGGCGTACGTCAGGAGCAGGGGCCAGTGGCCGATGCCGAGGCGCTCGGCGACGAACGGGTTCCAGACGTACGCGGTCGTGGCCGCCAGCCGGGCGAGCACCGACGGCGAGGGCACCAGCCGGGCCGCGCCCGCGCCCGCCACGACGAGCGCGAGCAGCAGGACCGCGGGCTGCAGCAGCGACCCCGGGACGACCTCGTCGACGAGGGCCACCAGGGCGTCGGAGGGCACCGCCCGCGGCAGCGACGACCCCAGGCCCCAGGAGTCCGGTCGCAGCGCCAGGTCGGGGACGAACACCATGTCGTAGGCGAGCACGTGACCCGGCGTGACCGCCGGCCCGAGGAACAGCCCGGCGAGCAGCCAGGGCCACAGCCGCACGGCCCACCGCCCCACCGCCACGTCGGCTCCTCCCCTCGACCCACCGGTCCCCCGGACGGGCGCCCCGATCCAACCACCTGCGCCCCGGGCCACGGCTGCCCCCGTAGTCTCGACGGGTGACCGAGCAGCCCGAGACCCGGGACGACTGGACCCGCGGGGGCAGCGTCATCGCCGTGGCCATGGCGGTCATGAACGTCACCACCTACGGCTACACGATCCTGGCGGCGCGGCTGCTCGGGCCGGGCAGCTACGGCGCCTTCGCCGCGGTGATGGGCCTGCTGCTGGTGCTCGGGGTGCTGCAGCTCGGCCTGCAGACCACGGGCGCGCGACGCATCGCGGCCCACCCCGAGAGCGTGGGCGAGGTCGAGCGGGCGCTGCTCCGGGTGGCGCTCGGCACGGCGGCCGTGCTGGCGCTGCTGTGCCTGCTGCTCTCCCCCGTCATCGACCGGCTGCTCAACCTCGACAGCGTGCCGACCGCGGTGCTGGTCGCGTTCACCGTGCTGCCGATGACGCTGATGGGGGCCCAGGCCGGGATCCTGCAGGGCGAGCGACGCTGGCGGGCGCTGGCGGCCCTCTACCTCGCCGCCGGGGTCTCACGACTGCTCGTCGGCGGGGCGCTCCTGGTCTGGCGCCCCACCGAGACGATCGCGGTCCTGGCCGTGCTCATCGCGTTCTTCGCCCCCGTCGCCGTCGGCTGGTGGGCGCTGCGCCGCTCGCTGCCGCACCGCCGCGGCCACGTCACCGGTCACCACGACGAGCGCAGCATCCTGGCGGAGACGTTCCGCAACTCCCACGCGCTGCTGGCCTTCTTCGCGCTCTCCAACGCCGACGTGATCGTCGCGCGCGACGTGCTCGGCGACCACCAGTCCGGGCTGTACGCCGGAGGGCTGATCCTGGTCAAGGCGGTGCTGTTCCTGCCGCAGTTCGTGGTGATCGTCGCCTTCCCCTCGATGTCGGACCAGGAGAACCGGCGCGCCGCGCTGGTGCGCAGCATCGGCCTGGTGCTCGCCCTCGGGGTCGTGAGCACGCTCGGCGCCTGGCTGCTGAGCGGCCTCGCCCTCGTCTTCGTCGGGGGTCCGGAGTACGCCGAGATCCGCGGCCAGCTGTGGCTCTTCGCCATCCTCGGCACCGTGCTCTCGGTGGTGCAGCTGCTCGTCTACAGCGTGGTGGCCCGCCAGTCGCGCTGGTCGGTCTACCTCGTCTGGGCCGGGCTGGTCGCGCTGCTCGTCGCCACCCGTGGGGTCGACGACGCCACCGGCCTCGCCGTCGTGGTCACGGTCATCGACGCGGTGGTCCTGGTGGCCCTGCTGGCGACCAGCCTGCACCGGCTGCGGCCCGGCGCCCCGGCCTCGCGCGACGTCGCGCCCGCCGCCGCGTCGCGCTGACCCGCCTCGCGCTGACCCGCCTCGGGTCGACCCGTCGGGCCTCGACCCGTGGGCCGCAGCGTCAGTGCGCTGCGTCGTGCCAGCTGTGGCCGGTGCCGACGGAGACGTCCAGCGGCACGCTGAGCTCGGCCGCGGCCCCCATCTCGCGACGCACCAGCGCCTCGAGCTGCTCGCGCTCCCCCTCGGCGACCTCGAAGACGAGCTCGTCGTGGACCTGCAGCAGCATCCGCGAGGCCAGCCCCTGGCGGGTCAGCTCACGGTCGACGCCGAGCATGGCCAGCTTGATGAGGTCGGCGGCGGAGCCCTGGATGGGAGCGTTGAGGGCCATCCGCTCGGCCATCTCGCGCCGCTGCCGGTTGTCGCTGGTGAGGTCGGGCAGGTAGCGGCGGCGACCGAGGATGGTCTCGGTGAACCCCGAGCGCCGCGCCTCGTCGACGATGCCGCCGAGGTAGTCGCGGACGCCGCCGAAGGTCTCGAAGTACTCCTCCATCAGCCCGCGCGCCTCGCTGGTGTCGATGCGCAGCTGCTGGGAGAGACCGAACGCCGACAGGCCGTAGGCCAGGCCGTAGTTCATCGCCTTGATCTTGGCCCGCATCTCCGAGGTGACCTCGGTCGGCTCGACGTCGAAGACGCGCGCCGCGGTCACCGAGTGGAAGTCGTGGCCCGAGCGGAACGCCTCGGTCAGCGCGACGTCCTCGGACAGGTGCGCCATGATCCGCATCTCGATCTGGGAGTAGTCGGCCGTGAGCAGCTCGGAGAAGCCCGGGCCCACCACGAACCCCTCCCGGATGCGGCGGCCCGCCTCGGTGCGGATCGGGATGTTCTGGAGGTTGGGGTCGGTGCTGGAGAGCCGTCCGGTCGCGGCGATCAGCTGGTTGAAGGTGGTGTGGATCCGACCGTCGTCGGAGACGGTCTTGAGCAGGCCCTCGACGGTCTGTCGCAGCCGGATCACGTCGCGGTGGCGCAGCAGGTGCTGGAGGAACGGGTGCTCGGTCTTCTCGAACAGGCCCTGCAGCGCGTCGGCGTCGGTGGTCCAACCGGTCTTGGTGCGCTTGGTCTTGGGCATGTCGAGCTCATCGAAGAGCACCACCTGCAGCTGCTTGGGCGAGCCGAGGTTGATCTCCTTGCCGATCACCTCGTAGGCGTCGTCGGCGGCCTCGCGCACCCCGGCCGCGAACTGCTCCTCCAGGCCCTCCAGCAGGTCGCGGTCGACGGCGATGCCGACCTGCTCGAGGCGAGCCAGGACCCCGATCAGCGGCAGCTCGACGTCGGAGAGCAGCCGGGTGCCGCCCCGGTCCTCCAGCTCCTCGTCGAGGGCGGCCGCGAGGTCGAGGACGGCGCTGGCGTGCAGCATCGCCGTCTGCGAGGCCTCGTCGGCGGTGTCGTCGTCGAGGCCCTCCAGGCTCAGCTGGCCGTCGTCGACCGCGCCCTGGCGCAGCTCGCGCTTGAGGTAGCGCACGGTCAGGTCGGCCAGGTCGTAGGAGCGCTGGTCGGGCCGGGCGAGGTAGGCCGAGAGGGCGGTGTCGCGCTCGAGCCCCTCGAGCAGCCAGCCGCGGGCGGTCAGCGCCAGGATCGGGCCCTTGGCGTCGTGCAGCACCTTGGGGTACGCCGGGTCGCCCAGCCAGGTCGTCAGGGCGGCGTCGTCCTCGGGGGTCAGCGTCGCGACCACGACGTGCGCGGCGCTGCCCGACCCGGTGGCCAGGGCGAGCGCGAGCACCTCCCCCGTGCCCGAGCGCCAGCTGCCCTCGACGTGCACGCCGACGCGGTCGCCGCCCTGGGCGTGCGCGGCGAGCCAGTCGGCCACCTGACCGGGCGCGAGCCGGGTGCCGTCGAGCTCGAAGCCGGACTCGTCGATCTCCTCCGGGGAGGACAGCGTCTCGAAGAGCCGGTCGCGCAGCACCCGGAACTCCAGGCTGTCGAAGAGCGTGTGGACCTGCTGGCGGTCCCACGGGCGCAGCGCCAGCTCGGTGGGCGCCAGCGGGAGGTCGAGGTCGGTGACCAGCGCGTTGAGCTGGCGGTTGCGCATCACCTGGCCGAGGTGCTCGCGCAGCGCCTCGCCCTTCTTGCCGGTGATCTCGTCGGCCCGGGCGATGACGTTGTCGAGGCCGTCGTAGAGGTTGATCCACTTGGCCGCGAACCCGGCTCCCACCCCGGGGACGCCCGGCAGGTTGTCGGAGGTCTCCCCCACCAGGGCCGCGAGCTCGGGGTAGCGGCTCGGCGGGACCTTGTACTTCTCCTCCACGGCGGCCGGGGTCATCCGCTTCATCTCCGAGACCCCGCGCATCGGGTAGATCACGGTGGTGCGCTCGTTGACCAGCTGGAAGGAGTCGCGGTCGCCGGAGCAGATCAGCACGTCGAAGTCGTCGGCGACGGCCTGGGTCGCGAGCGTGCCGATCACGTCGTCGGCCTCGAAGCCCGGCTTCTCCACGAAGGGCACGTTGAGGGCGTCGAGCACCTCCTTGATCAGGCCGACCTGCCCGGAGAACTCGCTCGGCGAGGTCGCGCGGTTGGCCTTGTACTCGGCGTACTCCGCCGCTCGGAAGGTCTCGCGGGAGACGTCGAAGGCGACCGCGAGGTGGGTCGGCTCCTCGTCGCGGAGCACGTTGATGAGCATCGCGGTGAAGCCGTAGACCGCGTTGGTGTGCTGCCCCGTCGTGGTCGAGAAGTTCTCCACCGGCAGCGCGTAGAACGCCCGGTAGGCCAGCGAGTGCCCGTCGAGGAGGAGCAGGCGCGGACGTGAGATGGGTGCTGACTCGGCCACGGGGCCGACCCTAACCCGCGGCACCGACAGCCCCCGGGGCGGCGGTGGCCCGGGTCGGGGGCGGGTGGAGGACGAGGGGGTCAGGCCCCGGCCTGGCGGCGTCGTGCCGTACGACGCTGGGCCAGCACCTCGACGAGGTGACGGTTGCTGCCGGCGGCGCTCCGGGCCCGCTCGACCGAGAGCTTCTTGCGCAGCGCGGCCGTGCTGGCCAGGCGGACGGTCGCCACGGTGCCGAGCCCCAGCCGGGCCAGGAACCGGTTGGTCTCGCGGCTCCCGTCGGTGAAGGCGCTCATCTGCTCCACCCCCTTCTCCTCGGCCCAGGACACCCCCGCCTCCATCAGCGCGTGGGCGTAGCCGTGCCGGCGGTGGCTGGGGGCGACCACGAGGTAGGAGGTGTGCACCGCGCTGTCCAGCGACAGCGGGGAGATCGGGCCGCGGGAGAGGAACAGCGCCGCCACGATGCGGTCGTCGCCCTCGGCGACCAGCAGCTTGGACTCGGGATCGGCGGCGGTGTTGGCCAGCGCCTGCACCGCGTCACGACGGGCCTGCTCGTCGGGCTCCCCGGTTCGCGTCGTCTCGGCCCACAGCTGCAGCAGCAGGTCGGCGTCGGACGGCGTGGCCTCGCGGATGACGGGCGCGAGACGCGGCATGGGACCTCCGTGGCGGGACTGCCGATCGTGGCGACCACGGGCGGCGGAGAGGGACGGTGAGAGACTAGCCCGCCCTGTAGTTCACCCGTAAAGGAGTTCCGAGTGTTCCCCGGCTTCGGCACGCTCGTCAACGCCACGACGGTGCTCCTGGGGACGCTGGTCGGCACGCTCGTGGGGCACCGCCTGCCCGAGCGCACCCGCACCGTGGTGACCGACGGGCTGGGGCTGGTGACGCTGCTGATCGCCGGCACCTCGGCCGCGGCCGTCGGCGACGAGGTGCTCTCCGACGCGGTCGGGGGTGCTGCCCCGATGCTGATCGTGCTCGGCTCGGTGCTCCTGGGCGGCATCGTCGGGTCGCTGCTGCGGCTCGAGGACCGCATCGAGGCTCTCGGCGGCGTGCTCCAGCGGGCCGCCGTACGCCGCGTGGCCCGGTCCGGCGCGCCCGCCGACGCCGCCGCGCGGGAGCGCTTCGTGCAGGGCTTCGTGGTCAGCTCGCTCGTCTTCTGCGTGGGACCGCTCACGATCCTGGGTTCGATCAACGAGGGCCTGGGCAACGGTGCCGACCAGCTGCTGCTCAAGAGCGCGCTGGACGGCTTCGCCTCGATCGCCTTCGCCGCGTCCTTCGGCTGGGGCGTCGGCGCGAGCGTGGTCTCGCTGGTGGCGATCCAGGGCGGCCTGACCGCCCTCGGTGCCGGGCTCGGCAGCTTCGTGCCCGACCCCCACCTCGCGGCGCTGACCGCGACGGGCGGGCTGCTGCTGGTCGGCGTCGCGCTGCGGCTGCTCGACCTCAAGCAGGTCAAGGTGGCCGACCTGCTGCCGGCGCTGGTGGTGGCGCCGCTGCTCACCGCGCTCGTCGTCGCCCTGCGCTAGACGGGGCCGGACACGACGCTCAGTCGCCGGTCGGGGCGTCGGCGCCGCCGACCGAGGGCCCGTGGGTGACCACGCCCTCGGCGACCTGGCGCATCGAGAGCCGCAGGTCCATCGCGGTCTTCTGGATCCAGCGGAACGACTCGGGCTCGCTGAGGCCGAGGCTCTCCTGGAGCACGCCCTTGGCGCGGTCGACGACCTTGCGGGTCTCCAGCCGCTCGGTGAGGTCGGCGACCTCGGACTCCACCTGGCGCAGCTCGGCGAAGCGGCTCATGGCCATCTCCACCGCGGGCACGAGGTCACCCTGGTCGAAGGGCTTGACGAGGTAGGCCATCGCGCCGGCGTCGCGGGCCCGCTCGACGAGGTCGCGCTGGCTGAAGGCGGTCAGGATGACGACGGGGGCGATCCGGGCCCGGGCGATCTGCTCGGCGGCCGCAATGCCGTCCAGCCGCGGCATCTTCACGTCGAGGATCACCAGGTCGGGGCGCAGCTCGGTCGCCAGCTCGACGGCGCGCTCGCCGTCCTCGGCCTGGCCGACGACGTCGTACCCCTCCTCCTCGAGCATCTCCGCGAGGTCCATGCGGATCAACGCCTCGTCCTCGGCGATGACGACGCGCGGTCGTCGGGTGCTCCCCGTCGACGCGGTCGTCGCAGCGGGCACCCCGCTCTGCTCGGTCACGGCACGAGGCTAGCCGTCGTGGACCAGACCGGTCACGAGGACCCGTGGACCGCCTCCGGCCTGCAGGATCATCCTGGAGCGGCTCCAGGGGGTGCCTGGACGACGCCGGAAGGAAACAGTCCGGTAACGGCCGTGCCGCAGGCTCCTCGTGACGGTGCTGCAGATCACCCCACGCTCTATGCTCACCCCCGCAGCCGAGTCGTCTGCCGCCCCGGCGCATGCCCGGGTGCCCGACGCCCGGACCCTTTGTGAATGGAGGACCATGTCGCCCTCGAGTCGACGAGCGCCCCAGGAGGCGCGTCGCCGCGGCCCTGCCGTGACGCTGCTCCTGCTGCTGGCGACCAGCCTGTTCGCGGTGCTGGCGCTGTCCGGGACGGCGCAGGCCGCCGACGGCGACCGCACGGTCGTGGGCACGTTGCGCAACTCCGCCGACGACAACGCGCCGGTCCCCGGTGTCACCGTCAACGTGGAGAGCAGCGACGGCGGTCAGTACACCGCCGAGAGCAACGAGGAGGGACGCTTCGAGGTGGCCGTACCGGCCGCCGACCGCGGCACCCTCACCGTCTCCCTGGACACCGACACCCTCCCCGACGGCGTCGACCTGCGTGAGGGGGCGCCCGACACCCTGCGGCCCACCGGCAGCCTCAGCACGGTGACGGCCAACTTCGCGCTCGGTCCGGACGACCGCCAGGTCTCCACCAAGTGGGACCAGGTGCCGCAGCTGCTCTACAACGGGCTGCTGTTCGGCATCGTGCTCTCGCTCGGCGCGCTGGGCCTGTCGATGGTCTTCGGCACCACCGGCCTGACCAACTTCGCCCACGGCGAGCTGGTCACCTTCGGCGCGGTGATGACCTACATGGGCAACCGCGTCTTCGGGCTCCCCATCATGGTCGCGGTGCTGATGGCGGTGGTCCTCTCCGCGGGCTTCGGCTGGCTCAACGACAAGGGCCTGTGGGCCCCGCTGCGCCGCCGCGGCACCGGCCTGATCGCGATGATGATCGTCTCGATCGGCCTGCAGTTCCTGCTGCGCAACCTCTACCAGTACTTCACCGGCGGCCGTGCCCTGACCTACCGCGAGTACGTCACCCCCGCCGGCCAGGACGCCTTCGGGCTCTTCACCTACACCACGCGCGACATCGTGATCATCCTGGTCAGCCTGCTGACCCTGATCGCGGTCACGCTGGCGCTGCAGTTCACCCGGCTGGGCCGGGCCACCCGCGCGGTCTCGGACAACCCGGCGCTGGCCGCCTCCACGGGCATCAACGTCAACCGGGTCATCACGACCGTGTGGATCTTCGGGGCCGCGCTGGCCGGTCTGGGTGGCGCCTTCCTCGGCTTCTCCCAGTCCGTGACCTACCAGCTCGGCGCGCAGGTGCTGCTGCTCATCTTCGCCGCCACCTGCGTGGGTGGGCTCGGCTCGATCTGGGGTGCGATGCTCGGGTCGATCATCATCGGCCTGTTCGTCGAGACCTCGACGCTGCTGATCCCGTCGGAGCTGAAGTACGCCGGCGCGATGATCTTGCTCATCGTCGTCCTGCTGTTCAGGCCCCAGGGCCTGCTCGGTCGGGCCCAGAGGATCGGCTGAGGAAGGACTCGACATGATCGACGCAATCACCGGAGCCCTCCACGACGGGTTCGGCTACGTGGCCATCTCCTACTGCCTCGCCGCCATCGGCCTGAACATCCAGTTCGGCTACTCGGGCCTGCTGAACTTCGGCCAGGCCGCGTTCCTCGCCATCGGCGGCTACATCATGGGTGCCGCCATCGCCACCAGCGGCATCCCGACCATCCCGGCCATGCTCATCGCGATCCTGTTCGCGGTGGCGCTGGCGCTGATCCTCGGCGTGCCCACGCTGCGGCTGCGGGCCGACTACCTCGCGATCGTCACCATCGCGGCGGCCGAGATCCTGCGGCTCGTCTTCGGCACCTCCTTCCGCGAGTACTTCCGCGGCAAGGACGGCGTCACCGGCTTCGCCGACGGCTTCCGCGGCCTCAACCCGCTGCCGGAGTACGACGGCTTCTTCCTCACCTACAGCCGCAACGAGCTGTGGACCATCATCGTCGGCTGGATCGTGGTGATCCTGATCTGCGTGCTGGTCTGGGCGCTGATGCGCTCCCCGTGGGGCCGTGTGCTGCGCGGCATCCGCGAAGACGAGGACGCCGTCCGCTCGCTGGGCAAGAACGTCTACGGCTACAAGATGCAGGCGCTCGTCCTCGGCGGCGTCATCGGCTGCATCGGCGGCTTCATCGGCGCCTTCGGCGCCGCGTCGGTCCAGGCCGACACGTTCAACCTCGACTTCACCTTCATCGCACTCACCATGTTGATCCTGGGCGGTGCGGCCCGCGTCATGGGCCCCGTCGTCGGGGCCATCCTGTTCTGGGCCGTGCTCTCGTTCCTCGGGTCGATCCTCTCCGACCTCTCGGCCAACCCCACCGTGGCGCAGTTCATGAACGCCGACCAGGCCTCCAACGTCCGGCTCATGCTGGTCGGCCTGGTGCTGATGCTGCTGATGATCTACCGACCCCAGGGGATCTTCGGCGACCGGAAGGAGATCGCGCTCGATGCCCGCTGACACCTCTCCCACCCCCGCGACCGGGTCGACCAGCATGTCCGGGTCGACGGGCACGACCGGCACGGCCACCACGACCGGGGCCACCCGGTCGGTGGCCGACCAGGGTCGCGCCGACCTCCAGGGCCTGGCCACCGAGCCCGGGGTCAGGAAGAAGGACCCGATCGTCGTCGCCACCGACGTGCGCCGCACCTTCGGCGGCCTCACCGCCGTCGACGTGGAGCACGTCGAGATCCAGCGCGGAGTCATCACCGCGCTGATCGGCCCCAACGGCGCCGGCAAGACGACCTTCTTCAACCTGCTCACCGGCTTCGACCAGCCCGACTCGGGGTCCTGGACGTTCAACGGCACGTCGTTGAAGGGCAAGTCGGCCTACAAGGTCGCCCGCCTCGGGATGGTCCGCACCTTCCAGCTCACCAAGGTGCTCTCCAAGCTCACCGTGCTGGAGAACATGCGGATGGGCGCGACCGGGCAGCGCGGCGAGCGCTTCTGGGCCGGCGCGCTGCCGTTCCTGTGGAAGAGCCAGGAGCAGGAGATCACCGCGCGGGCACGCGAGCTGCTCGGCCGCTTCAAGCTCGACGCCAAGGAGGAGGACTTCGCCGGTTCGCTCTCCGGTGGCCAGCGCAAGCTGCTCGAGATGGCTCGCGCCCTCATGGTCGGTCCCGAGCTGGTCATGCTCGACGAGCCGATGGCGGGCGTGAACCCCGCGCTGAAGCAGTCGCTGCTGGGCCACGTGAAGTCGCTGCGCGAGGAGGGCATGAGCGTGCTCTTCGTGGAGCACGACATGGACATGGTCCGCGACATCTCCGACTGGGTCATCGTGATGGCCCAGGGCAAGGTGATCGCCGAGGGCCCGCCTCGCTCGATCATGACCGACCAGCGCGTCATCGACGCCTACCTCGGCGCGCACCACGACACCGACATCAGCGAGCTCGAGCAGGTCGTCACCGCCGAGCACGAGCAGCCGAAGGAGGAGACCGCGTGAGCGAGTCCCCGCAGCACCGCGCCGGCGGACCCACCGACCCGGCCGAGTCCGGCCCCGCCCTGTCGGCCGCCGAGTCCGAGCGGCTCCTCGAGGAGCTCAACAAGCCGACCGAGGAGGCCGTGGTCCGCGAGGACGGCGAGATCGTCGCCGAGGCCGACCCGTTCGCCCCCAAGATCGACGAGGAGGCGCGCCGCGTCCATCTCCAGGCCGCCGAGGGCGCCGTGCTGCGTGCCGACGACCTGCTGGCGGGCTACCTGCCGGGCGTGAACATCCTCAACGGCGCCGACCTCTACTGCCAGGAGGGCGAGCTCGTCGGCATCATCGGACCCAACGGCGCCGGGAAGTCGACGCTGCTCAAGGCGCTGTTCGGCCTGGTCAACATCAACTCCGGCACCGTCACGCTGCGTGGCGAGGAGATCACCAACCAGCGCGCCGACAGCCTGGTGGCCAAGGGGATCGGCTTCGTCCCGCAGACCAACAACGTCTTCCCCTCGCTCAGCATCGAGGAGAACCTCCAGATGGGCTGCTACCAGGCCCCCTCGAAGTTCGCCTCGCGCTTCGAGTTCGTCACCAACCTGTTCCCCGCCCTGGGCGAGCGTCGCAAGCAGCGCGCCGGCCAGCTCTCCGGCGGCGAGCGCCAGATGGTGGCGATGGGCCGGGCCCTGATGATGGAGCCCTCGGTGCTGCTGCTCGACGAGCCCTCCGCCGGCCTCTCCCCCGCCATGCAGGACGAGGTGTTCGTGCAGACCCGCGCGATCAACAAGGCCGGCGTCTCGGTGATCATGGTCGAGCAGAACGCCGCCCGGTGCCTGCAGATCTGCGACCGCGGCTACGTCCTCGACCAGGGCCGCAACGCCTACACGGCCTCCGGCGCCTCGCTGGCCAAGGACCCCAAGGTCATCGAGCTCTACCTCGGCACGCTGGCGGAGTCCAACAAGTAGCCCGTCCGCTGCCCGTCGTACGCCCCCACCGCTGCTGCGCTGGGGGCGTCGTCGTGCCCGGGTGGTGTCGGTGCTGGCCGCACGCCGGAGGTCGGGGGGTGGTGGCCGTCGACGGACTCCCGAGGTCGCTCGGGAAACCGTCGCTGCGCCGGAGCAACATCCCCGGCGGAGCAGCAGGCTCGCCGGCGCAGCAGCCGCGCGGCGTACGACGGACCACGCAGGCGACTTCGGACGCCATACGAGGTGGTGGCCGGGACGACCAGGACGTATGACGCCCCGGACGTCATACGAGTTGGTGGCCGGGACGACCAGGACGTATGACGCCCCGGACGTCATACGAGCTGGTCGCCGGGGCGACGAGGACGTATGACGCCCTGCCGCCCCGGAGGCGCCGCAGCACCCCCACGACGCACGCGACCCCCCGAGCCGGTGGCTCGGGGGGTCGGGTGGTGTGGTGCGGGGTGGGTCAGCCGTTCTGGCCGATGCCGGCCTTGATCAGCTCGGGGACGATCTTCTTGGTCTCGTCGAACGCGATCAGCACGATGGCGTCGGGGTCCTGACCCTTGATCTCCTCGACCTCGGCGGTGTAGTTGGCCGCGTTGGCGTCGTAGAGGGTCTTGGCCACGATCTTGCCGCCGGACTCGGTGAAGAACTTCTCCACGTTGTTGGCCAGCGCCTCGCCGTAGGAGTCCTGACGGGCGAGGATCGCGACGTTCTGGTAGCCGTCCGAGGACAGCGTCTGCGCCATGACCTGGCCCTGCAGCACGTCCGAGGGAGCGGTGCGGAAGTACAGGCCCTTGTCGGCGTAGGTGTCGAACGCCGTCGAGGTGTTGGCCGGGGAGATCTGCAGGACGCCCGCGCCGGTGATCTTGTCGATCACCGAGAGGGACACCGAGGAGGACGCGGCGCCCACGATGGCGTCGGCCTTCCCGCGGAGCAGCTTGTCGGTCTCCGACGGGGCGATGTTCGGCGAACCGTCACCCGAGTCGGCCTTGACCTGCTTGACGTCCTTGCCGAGGACGCCGCCGCCCTCGTTGATCTCCTGGACCGCGAGGTCGACGCCCGCGAACTCCGGGGGGCCGAGGAACGCGAGGTCACCGGTCGCCGGGAGCAGGGTGCCGATGGTCAGGGTGCCGTCACCCTGGCCGGCGCCGCCGGAGACCTTCTGGTTGGCCTTGACGTCGGCCTCGTCGGGGATCTCGCCGGTGATGAAGTCGAGGTTCGAGTAGTTGTTGTCCTCGCCGTACTCGAAGATGCCGATGGTGGCGGCCGAGGGCGACCCGGTGGAGTTCAGGTCGAGGGGACCCGAGACGCCGTCGTAGTCGATGTCGGTGCCGTCGGCGAGCAGGTCGGCGCACTGCTTGAACTCGGTGCACTTCTCGCCCTCGCCGGAGACGGTGGCCATCTCGCCGGCGATCGCCTTCCCGGAGTCGTTGTCCGCGGCGATCGCGGCCAGCGCGGTCACGATGGTCGCGTCGTAGGACTCGGGACCGTAGGTGAAGTCCTTGAGGTCCTTGTTGACGCCGAGGAGGCGCTCGCGGAACTCGTCGCCCAGCTCGGCACCGGGGTAGGTCGCCTTGACGCCCTTGAGGGTGCCGGGGTCGAAGTCCTCGGAGTAGTTGGCGGTGTTGCCATCGACGAAGTAGAGCTGCGTGCCCTTCTTCTCCGCCGAGGAGCCCTCGTCGGAGCTGCCGCCGCTGCCGCTGTCGCTGTCGCTGCTGCCGCACGCGGAGACCGCGAACGAGCCGGCGACCGCGAGGACCGCGAGTCGGGTAAGGCGGTTGGGACGGTACATGGGACCTCCGTGATCGGGATTCAGGCTCCGGGAGAGAGCGCACCCACCACGCGTGAGGCCACCGGAGTGAGCACAACATAGGTTCCGGTGCTGGTCGGGCGGCAGCGCCGCGCGTACCTCGTGACCGAGTTGTGACGAACCCGCAGGGGTTGTGGACAAACCGGACACCACTGGGCTGGACCGGTGACCCGGCCCGCTTGTGGGATAGCGTCTCCCTGCTCACGAGCGTGACGCTCGGACGGCAGGCGCCCCGGTATCCCAATCGGCAGAGGAAGCGGTCTCAAACACCGTCCAGTGTGGGTTCGAGTCCCACCCGGGGCACGCCAGCGGTGGTGCAGGCTCAGCGGCGGTACGCCGGCGCGACCTCGTTGATGGCGTCGCCCATCCGGTGGATGCGCAGCGCGTTGGTCGAGCCGGGGATGCCGGGCGGGCTGCCCGCGATGATGACGACGAGGTCACCCTCGGCGACGCGGCCGATCTTCAGCAGCTGCTCGTCGACCTGGCGCACCATCTCGTCGGTGTGCTCCACGGCGTCGGTCTTGAACGTCTCCACGCCCCACGTCATCGACAGCTGCGAGCGCACCCGCGCCTCGGGGGTGAAGGCGAGCACGGGGATGGCACCGCGGTAGCGGGCGAGCCGGCGCGCGGAGTCACCGCTCTGCGTGAAGGCGACGAGGTACGCCGCCCCGATCCGCTCGGCGACCTCGGCGGCGGCCTTGGCGATCACGCCGCCGCGGGTGCGGGGCTGCCAGTCGATGGCGGCCATGTGGTGCAGCTCGTGGTTCTCGGTGGAGCTGATGATCCGGGCCATCGTCTCGACCGTCTCGATGGGGTACTCCCCCACGCTCGTCTCGCCCGACAGCATCACCGCGTCGGCCCCGTCGAGGACGGCGTTGGCGACGTCGGAGGCCTCCGCGCGGGTCGGTGCGGGGTTGTTGATCATCGACTCGAGCATCTGGGTGGCCACGATCACGGGCTTGGCGTTGCGGCGGGCCTTCTCGACCACGCGCTTCTGCAGGAACGGCACGTCCTCGAGCGGGCACTCCACCCCGAGGTCGCCGCGCGCGACCATGAAGCCGTCGAAGGCCTTGACCACCTCGTCGAGGTTGTCGATCGCCTGGGGCTTCTCGATCTTGGCGATGACGGGGAGCATCACGCCCTCCTCGCGCATGATCGCGCGGACGTCCTCGGCGTCCTGGGCGTTGCGGACGAAGGACAGCGCGATGAAGTCGACGGTGAGGTGCAGCGCCCACCGGAGGTCGGCGATGTCCTTCTCCGACATCGCCGGGACGCTCACCGGCACGCCGGGCAGGTTGATGCCCTTGTGATTGCTCACCCGCCCCGCGGTGACGACCTCGGTGTGGACGTCCTGGCCCTCCACGGAGGTGACCCGCAGGCGGACCTTGCCGTCGTCGATGAGGACCTGGTCGCCGGGGCCCACGTCGCCGGGCAGACCGGCGTACGTCGTGCCGGCCACCTGGCCGTCGCCCGGGACCTCGCGGGTGGTGATCGTGAAGGCCTGGCCCTTGGTCAGCTGTGCGGACCCGGCCGCGAACTTGGCCAGCCGGATCTTGGGGCCCTGCAGGTCGACGAAGACGCCGACACCATGGCCGGACTCGTCGGCGGCCCGCCGGACGTTGCGGTAGACCTCCTCGTGGTCCTCGTAGGACCCGTGGGAGAGGTTCATGCGGGCGACGTCCATGCCCGCGGCGACCAGCTCCCGGATCTTCTCCAGGCTCTGGGTCGCAGGGCCGAGGGTGCACACGATCTTTGCTCTCCGCACGCACCGACCCTAGCGGGCCGCACTTGAACGTTCCAAGGCCGACGTACGACGCAGGGGCCCGACCGGACCTGACGGGGCCGGTCGGCCCCGTCAGGCTCGCGTCGTCACGCGGTGAGCGGCCGCTCCGTCGGGGGGATCGGCGCCGGCAGGTTGGTCGACCCGGCGAGGTAGGCGTCGACCGCGGCCGCGGCCGCACGCCCCTCGGCGATGGCCCACACGATCAGCGACTGGCCGCGGCCGACGTCACCGGCCACGAAGACACCCTCGACCGAGGAGAGGTAGCCGTTGTCGCGGGCCACGTTGCCGCGGCCGTCGAGCTCGACGCCGAGCTGCTCGACCAGGCCCGGCTTCTCGGGGCCGGTGAAGCCCATCGCGAAGAGCACCAGGTCGGCCGGGATCTCGCGCTCGCTGCCCTCGACCTCCTCGAACTCCCCGTCGACGAAGTGGACCTCGACCAGGCGCAGGGCGCGGACGTGGCCCGCGTCGTCGCCGAGGAACTCCTGGGTGGAGACCGAGTAGACGCGGTCGCCGGCCTCCTCGTGGGCCGAGGAGACCCGGAAGGTCATCGGGTACGTCGGCCACGGCTGGTTGGCCGGACGGGACTCACCGGGCTGGTCCATGATCTCCAGCTGGGTGATCGACGCGGCTCCGTGACGCGTCGAGGTGCCGAGGCAGTCCGCGCCGGTGTCGCCGCCGCCGATGATCACGACGTGCTTGCCGCCGGCGTGGATCTGGCCCTCGACCTCCTCGCCGAGCGCGGTGCGGTTGGACTGCGGCAGGAACTCCATCGCCTGGTGGATGCCGGCGAGGTCGCGACCGGGGAGGTCGAGGTCGCGGGGCTCGGTGGCGCCCATGGCGAGCACCACCGCGTCGTACCGCTCGCGCAGCTGCTGGCCGGTGAGGTTCTCACCGACGGCGACGCCCGCCCGGAAGACGGTGCCCTCGCGGCGCATCTGGTCCAGACGGCGGTCGAGGACCTTCTTCTCCATCTTGAACTCGGGGATGCCGTAGCGCAGCAGGCCGCCGATCTTGTCGGCCCGCTCGTAGACCGCGACCGTGTGGCCGGCACGGGTGAGCTGCTGGGCGGCGGCGAGACCTGCCGGCCCGGAGCCCACGACGGCCACGGTGCGCCCGGTCAGCCACTCCGGGGGCTGCGGCCGGACGGCGCCGGACTCCCAGGCGCGGTCGGCGATGGCGACCTCGACGTTCTTGATGGTCACGGGGTCCTGGTTGATGCCGAGCACGCACGCGGTCTCGCACGGGGCAGGACACAGCCGACCGGTGAACTCCGGGAAGTTGTTGGTCGCGTGCAGCCGCTCGATGGCGGCGTCCCAGTCGTCGCGCCAGACCAGGTCGTTCCACTCCGGGATCAGGTTGCCCAGCGGGCAGCCCTGGTGGCAGAACGGGATGCCGCAGTCCATGCAGCGCCCGGCCTGGGTGCTGATGATCGGCAGCAGCGCGCGTCCGGGTCCACCGGGGTAGACCTCGTTCCAGTCCTTGGTGCGCTCCTCGACGGGGCGCCGGTCCGCGACCTGGCGCCCGTCCTTGAGGAACCCCTTGGGGTCAGCCATGGAGGGCCTCCATCATCTTGTTCGCGATCTCGCGGTCGTCCAGCCCGTCGGCCTCGGCCTTGGCCTTGGCCTCCATCACCACGCGGTAGTCGCGCGGGATCACCTCGGTGAAGCGGGTCAGCGACTGCTCCCAGTCGTCCAGCAGGTCCTGCGCCACCTGGGAGCCGGTCTCGTCGGCGTGGGCACGCACCAGCGCCTCGAGCTCGAGCGCGGCGTCCTCGGTGACCGGGCCGAGCTCGACGAGCTCCTGGTTGACCCGGAAGTCCTTGAGGTCGAGCACCCAGGCCACGCCGCCGCTCATGCCGGCGGCGAAGTTGCGACCGGTCTTGCCGAGGACCACGACGCGGCCCCCGGTCATGTACTCGCAGCCGTGGTCGCCCACGCCCTCGGTCACCAGGTGGGCGCCGGAGTTGCGCACGGCGCAGCGCTCGCCGACGCCACCGCGGATGAAGATCTCCCCCGACGTGGCGCCGTAGGCGATCGTGTTGCCCGCGATGATGTGCTTGCTCGGGTCGAAGGCGACCTCACGGTCCGGGCGTACGACGATCCGGCCGCCCGAGAGCCCCTTGCCGACGTAGTCGTTGGCGTCGCCCTCCAGGCGCAGCGTGATCCCCCGCGGGACGAACGCACCGAAGGACTGGCCGGCCGAGCCGAGCAGCGTGATGTCGATGGTGCCGTGGGGCAGCCCCTCGCCGCGGTAGCGCTTGGTCACCTCGTGGCCGAGCATCGCGCCGACCGTGCGGTTGACGTTGCGCACCGCGACCTGGGCCCGGACCGGCTCGCCGCGCTCGAGGGCGTCGGCGCTGAGCCGGATCAGCTCGTTGTCGAGCGCCTTCTCCAGGCCGTGGTCCTGCGGGCGGACGTGGTGGCGCGCCTCGTCCTCGTGCAGCTCGGGCACGTGGAAGATCGGCGCGATGTCGAGACCGGCCGCCTTCCAGTGGTTGACCGCCTCGGTGGAGTCGAGCACGTCGGCGCGGCCGATGGCCTCGTCGAGCGTGCGGAACCCGAGCTCGGCGAGCAGCTCGCGCACCTCCTCGGCGATGTAGGTGAAGAAGTTGACGACGTACTCCGCCTTGCCGGTGTAGCGCTCGCGCAGCACGGGGTTCTGCGTCGCCACGCCCACCGGGCAGGTGTCGAGGTGGCAGACCCGCATCATCACGCAGCCGGAGACCACGAGCGGCGCGGTGGCGAAGCCGTACTCCTCGGCACCCAGCAGCGCCGCCACGACGACGTCGCGGCCGGTCTTGAGCTGGCCGTCGGTCTGCACCACGATCCGGTCGCGCAGCCCGTTGAGCAGCAGCGTCTGCTGGGTCTCGGCCAGGCCGAGCTCCCAGGGACCGCCCGCGTGCTTGAGCGAGGTGAGCGGCGAGGCGCCGGTGCCGCCGTCGTGCCCGGAGATGAGCACCACGTCGGCGTGCGCCTTGGACACGCCCGCCGCGACCGTGCCGACCCCGACCTCGGCGACGAGCTTGACGTGCACGCGCGCCGAGGGGTTGGAGTTCTTCAGGTCGTGGATCAGCTGGGCGAGGTCCTCGATGGAGTAGATGTCGTGGTGCGGCGGCGGCGAGATCAGACCCACGCCGGGCGTGCTGTAGCGGGTCTTGGCCACCCAGGGGTAGACCTTGTGGCCGGGCAGCTGGCCGCCCTCGCCCGGCTTGGCGCCCTGCGCCATCTTGATCTGGATGTCGTCGGCGTTGGTGAGGTACTCCGAGGTGACGCCGAACCGGCCCGAGGCGACCTGCTTGATCGAGGAGCGCCGCTCGGGGTCGTGCAGCCGCTCGGCGTCCTCGCCGCCCTCGCCGGTGTTGGACTTGCCGCCCAGCCGGTTCATCGCGATCGCCAGCGTCTCGTGGGCCTCCTGCGAGATCGACCCGTAGGACATGGCGCCGGTCGAGAAGCGCTTCACGATCGCCTCGACGGGCTCGACCTCGGAGATGTCGATCGGCTGCCGTCCGGTGGCGTCGCCGTCCTTGAAGCGGAACAGCCCGCGCAGGGTCAGCAGCCGCTCGGACTGCTCGTTGACCCGGGAGGTGTACTGCTTGAACACGTCGTACTTGCCGGCCCGGGTGGAGTGCTGCAGCCGGAACACCGTCTCGGGGTCGAACAGGTGCAGCTCGCCTTCGCGGCGCCACTGGTACTCGCCGCCGACCTCGAGCTCGCGGTGCGCCGGGGCGATGCCGCCGACCGGGTAGGCCACGCGGTGCCGCTTGGCGACCTCCTCGGCGACCACGTCGAGCCCGATGCCGCCGAGCTTGGAGGTGGTGCCGGTGAAGTAGCGGTCGACCAGCTCCTGGGAGAGACCGAGCGCCTCGAAGATCTGCGCCCCGGTGTACGACGCGACGGTGGAGACGCCCATCTTGGACATCACCTTCAGCACGCCCTTGCCCAGGCTCTTGACCAGGTTGGCCACGGCCTTCTCGGGCTCGACCTTGACGTAGAACCCGTCGCGGGCGAGGTCCTCCACGGTCTCCATGGCGAGGTAGGGGTTGACCGCGGCCGCGCCGTAGCCGATGAGCAGCGCGACGTGGTGGACCTCGCGCACGTCGCCGGCCTCGACGACCAGGCCGACCTGGGTGCGGGTCTTCTCGCGCACCAGGTGGTGGTGCACCGCGGCGGTCATCAGCAGCGACGGGATCGGCGCCTTGGTGGCGTCGGCGTGGCGGTCGGAGAGCACGATCACCCGGGCGCCCTCGGCGATCGCGGCGCTGACCTCCTCGCAGATCTCCTGGAGCCGCGCGGCGAGCGCCTCTCCCCCGCCCTCGACCTCGTAGAGGCCGCGCGAGACGTGGGCGATGAAGCCGGGCATGTCGCCGTCACGGTTGATGTGGCGGATCTTGACCAGCTCGTCGTTGGTGATCACCGGGAACGGCAGCACCACCTGCCGGCAGGACGCCGGCGTCGGGTCGAGCAGGTTGGCCTCGGGCCCGATGGTGCCGTTGAGGCTGGTGACGAGCTCCTCGCGGATCGCGTCCAGGGGCGGGTTCGTGACCTGGGCGAAGAGCTGCGCGAAGTAGTCGAAGAGCAGCCGCGGCCGGTCGCTGAGCACCGCGACCGGGGTGTCGGTGCCCATCGAGCCGATCGGCTCGGCCGAGGTGTTGGCCATCGGCGTGAGGATGACGCGCAGCTCCTCCTCGGTGTAGCCGAAGATCTGCTGGCGGCGGGTGACCGAGGCGTGGGAGTGGATCACGTGCTCGCGGTCGGGCAGCTGGGGCAGCTTGATCAGCCCGGCGTGCAGCCACTCGTCGTAGGGGTGCTCGGCGGCCAGGGCCTCCTTGACCTCGTCGTCCTCGACGATGCGGTGCTCCTCGGTGTCGACCAGGAACATCCGGCCCGGCTGCAGCCGGCCCTTGCGCACGATCTTGGACTGCGGGATGTCGAGCACGCCGACCTCGCTGGCGAGGACGACCAGGCCGTCGTCGGTGACCCAGTAGCGAGAGGGGCGCAGACCGTTGCGGTCGAGCACGGCGCCGACCTGCGACCCGTCGGTGAACACCACGCAGGCCGGGCCGTCCCAGGGCTCCATCAGGGCGGAGTGGAACTCGTAGAAGGCGCGCTGGGTGGCGCTCATCTCGGTGTGGTTCTCCCAGGCCTCCGGGATCATCATCAGCACCGAGTGCGGCAGGCTGCGGCCCCCGAGGTGCAGCAGCTCGAGCACCTCGTCGAAGGACGCCGAGTCGCTGGCGCCGGGCGTGCAGATCGGGAACAGCCGGCCCAGGTCGCCCGGGATCAGGTCGGACTTCAGCAGCGCCTCGCGGGCCCGCATCCAGTTGCGGTTGCCCATGACGGTGTTGATCTCGCCGTTGTGGGCGATGAACCGGAACGGGTGCGACAGCGGCCAGCTGGGGAAGGTGTTGGTCGAGAACCGGGAGTGCACGACCGCGATCGAGCTCTCCACCCGCTCGTCGACGAGGTCGGGGAAGACGTGGTCGAGCTGGTCGGTGGTGAGCATGCCCTTGTAGGCGATGGTGCGGCTCGACAGCGACGGGAAGTAGACGTCCGTCTCCTTCTCGGCCCGCTTGCGCAGGCAGAAGGCCAGCCGCTCCAGGCCCAGGCCGAGCAGGCGGCCGGTCGAGGCCACGAACAGCTGGCTGAAGGTGGGCATGCAGTCCAGCGCCGTGCGGCCGAGGGAGGCGGGGTCCGTTGGGACCTCGCGCCAGCCGAGGACCTTCAGGCCCTCCTCGACGGCGATCTCCTCGATCCGGGCGCGGGTGGCGGCCACGGCGTCGGCGTCACCGGGCAGGAAGGCGGTGCCCACGGCGTACGCGTGCTTGCCGGGCAGCTCGAAGTCGACGACCTCGCGGAAGAAGCGGTCCGGGACCTGCATCAGGATGCCCGCGCCGTCGCCGGAGTTGACCTCGGCGCCGGCGGCGCCGCGGTGGTCCAGGTTGCGCAGCGCGGTGAGCGCCTGGTGCACGATCTCGTGGCTGGGGACCCCGGTCATGGTGGCCACGAAGGCGACGCCGCAGGCGTCGTGCTCGTGGTTGCCGTCGTAGAGGCCCTGGGGCGGTGGGACTGCCTGCACGGTGCCCTCTCCCGTCGTCGGTCGCGGCACGCGCGCGAGTCCGGCCGGGGGCGTCGAGCTCCGGCGGCTCCGCGTGGGTGCGGCGGTGGTGAGCATGCTGGTGCTGGGACGACATTGGCCCATGCGGTGCGGCGAGCCTACCCCAGGGGCCGGGGCCGGCCCGAGGTCAGGACGGTGCGTGGGACCGGTCGGGCGCCCCGTCGCGGTAGGGGCTGGCCTCGCGGGCGTCCTCGCCGCGGTGGCGGCGCCCCACCACCACCAAGTAGGCCGCCGCGGCGACGAACAGCACGATCGACATCCACACGCCCCAGCGCAGGCCGAGCACGTCGTCGAGCTCGATGGTGTCGATGCGCAGCGTCTCGATCCAGCCGCGCCCGGCCGTGTAGACCATCACGTAGAGCGCGAAGACCCGGCCGCGGCCGAGCCGGTAGCGGCGGTCGAGCGCGACGATGAGCACGACGCCGGCGAGGTTCCACAGCAGCTCGTAGAGGAACGTGGGGTGGAACGTGGTGCCCTCGGCGAAGCTCGCGCCGCTGGGCCAGTTGACCGGGTCGATCTCCAGGCCCCACGGCAGCGTGGTGGGCCGGCCGTAGAGCTCCTGGTTGAAGTAGTTGCCGAGGCGGCCGATGGCCTGGGCCAGCAGCAGCCCTGGCGCCAGCGCGTCGGCGAACGGGCGCACGAGGATGCCCTGGCGGCGGCAGTAGAGCCACGCGCCCAGGAAACCGCCGGAGATCGCGCCCCAGATGCCGAGGCCGCCGTTCCAGATCTCCAGCGCCCCCCACGGGTCGCGACCAGGACCGAAGTAGAGCTCGTGGTCGGTGGCGACGTGGTAGATCCGGGCACCGATCACGCCGGCCGGGACGGCCCAGAGGGCGACGTCGCCGACCTGGCCCTGGCGGCCGCCACGGGCGACCCACCGGCGGTCGCCGAGCCAGATCGCCGCCACGACGCCCGCGATGATGCACAGCGCGTAGGCCCGGATCGGGACCGGCCCGAGGTGCCAGACGCCCTGGGAGGGGCTGGGGATCGACAGCGGGAGCAGCTGGAGCGCCTCCAGGCTCATCCCGCGTCCTCCTGGAGCACCTTCTCCAGGTCGGCGGCCATGTCCGAGGGCGAGGTGGCGCCGGTCCACACGAGGTCGCCGCGGCCGCCCTCGACCGAGATCACGACGGTGGAGTGGTCGACCTCGTAGCCGCCGCTGGGCAGCTTGCGGCCCTTCTCGACGAGGATGTCCATCGGCTTGCCCAGCGCGACGACGTCGGCGAGCGAGCCGGTCACGCCCTCGAAGGAGGGGTCGTAGCGGTCGAGGTAGGTGCGCAGCACCTCCCGCGTGTCCCGGGCGGGGTCGGTGGTCACGAAGACCATCTGCAGCCGCGCCTTGTCCTCCGGTGACAGCTTGGCCACCGCCGAGGCGATGGTGCTCATCACGACCTGGCAGATGTCGGGGCACTTGGTGTAGCCGAAGAACACCAGCGTGCGCTCGTCCTGCGTCGCGAGGTCGAAGGGGCGGCCCTCGGTGTCGGTCAGTCCCGCCACCTCCGGGACGCGGTAGGCGTCCTGCCCCATCCCGATGCCGCGGTAGCCGTCGTCGTCGTTGGTGGTGATGCCGGTGACGGGCGCGCCGGTGTCGCCGGCGCCGCCGCAGCCGCTCAGCAGCAGGGTCAGCGCGGTGGCCGCGCCGGCCAGGGCGAGGGTCCCGCGGTGCCCGCGCCTAGCCACGGCGCACGCCCGCGGCGAGGTCGGCGGTGAGGGTCGCGAGCCGGTCCAGGCCGGTGCGGCGGTCGGGGGCGTCGAGCAGCGCGCGCACGAACGCCGAGCCCACGATCACGCCGTCGGCGTACGACGCGACCTCCGCGGCCTGCGCGCCGTCGGAGACCCCCAGCCCGACGCCCACGGGGAGGTCCGTCACCGACCGGGTGCGGGTGACGAGCGGCTCGGCGAGGTCGGAGCTGGTGGCCCGCGCCCCGGTGACCCCCATGACGGCGGTGGCGTAGACGAAGCCACGGCAGGCGTCGGTGGTGTAGGCGAGGCGGGCCTCGGTCGAGGACGGCGCGACCAGGAAGACCTTGTCCAGGTCGTGGGCGTCGGCGGCCGCGATCCAGGCCTCGCCCGAGTCGGGCGTCAGGTCGGGCGTGATGAGCCCGGCGCCGCCGGCCGAGGCCAGGTCGGCGGCGAACCGCTCCACGCCGTAGCGCTCGACGGGGTTCCAGTAGGTCATCACCACGGTGGGGACGCCGAGGCCCGCGATCTTCTCCACGGTGCGGAACACGTCGGTGGTGCGGGCACCCGCCTCCAGCGCCTGCTGCGCGGCCGCCTGGATCGTGGGCCCGTCCATCACGGGGTCGCTGTAGGGCAGCCCGATCTCGATCACGTCGCAGCCGTGCTCGACCATCACGCCGATGGCCTCGACCGCGCCCTCGACGTCGGGGAAGCCGGCCGGGAGGTAGCCCACCAGGGCCGCGCGGCCCTCGGCGCGCGCGGCGGCGAAGGCCCGCGCCGTGCTCACTTGGCGCCCTCGGCGATCTGCTCCTGGTCCGCCTGCTCCGGCGTGCCCTCGGGCGTGGTCTGGCCGAGGCCGAACCACTCGATGGCGGTGCCCATGTCCTTGTCGCCGCGACCGGAGAGGTTGACCAGCAGCGTGGAGCCCGGGCGCTCGGCGGCCAGCTGCAGCGCGCCCGCGATCGCGTGCGCGGACTCGATGGCCGGGATGATGCCCTCGGTGCGCGAGAGCAGCGCCATCGCGTCCATGGCCTCGGTGTCGGTGACCGGGCGGTACGTCGCCCGGCCGATGTCGGCGAGGTGGGCGTGCTGCGGGCCGACCCCCGGGTAGTCGAGCCCGGCCGAGATGGAGTGCGACTCCACGGTCTGGCCGTCCTCGTCCTGGAGCACGTAGGTGCGCGCGCCGTGCAGCACGCCGACCTGGCCGGCGTGGATGGTCGCGGCGTGGCGCGGGGTGTCGACCCCGTCGCCGCCGGGCTCGAGGCCGAGCAGGTCGACGCCCTCGTCGTCGAGGAACGCGGTGAAGATGCCGATCGCGTTGGAGCCACCGCCCACGCAGGCGAGCACGGCGTCGGGGAGCGCGCCGGTCAGCTCCAGGGTCTGCTCGCGGGCCTCGTCGCCGATGCTGCGGCAGAAGTCGCGCACCATCGCGGGGAAGGGGTGCGGTCCGGCGGCCGTGCCGAAGCAGTACGCCGTGTGCTCGACGCTGGAGACCCAGTCGCGGATGGCCTCGTTGATGGCGTCCTTGAGGGTGCGTGCGCCCGAGGTCACCGGGATCACCTCGGCGCCGAGGAGCTGCATCCGGGCGACGTTGAGCGCCTGGCGCTGGGTGTCGACCTCGCCCATGTAGACGGTGCAGTCCAGCCCGAGGTACGCCGCCGCGGTGGCCGTGGCGACGCCGTGCTGGCCCGCGCCGGTCTCGGCGATGACGCGCGTCTTGCCCATCCGCTTGGTCAGCAGCGCCTGGCCGAGGACGTTGCGGATCTTGTGGGCACCGGTGTGGTTGAGGTCCTCCCGCTTGAGCAGGATCCGGGCGCCGGCGACCTCCGAGAGCTTGGTCGCGTCGTAGAGCCGGCTGGGCACCCCGGCGTACTCGCGGAGCATGCGGTGGAACTCGTCGGTGAAGGTCGCGTCGGACATGGCGTCCTGCCAGGCCGCGGTCAGCTCGTCGAGGGCGGCCATCAGCGCCTCGGGCATGAACCGGCCGCCGAAGTCGCCGAAGCGACCGGCCTCGTCCGGACCGTTCGAGCGCACGGGGGTGGGTGTGGGGACGGTGGTGCTCATCGGGGGCCTCCTGGGGCTGCGGCACGCATGGCCGCGACGGCACTGCGGGGGTCGCCGTCGCGCACGAGCGCCTCGCCGACGAGCACGACGTGTGCTCCCTCGGCGGCGTAGCGGGCGGCGTCGTCGGGGCCGGAGACCCCGGACTCGGCGACGGCGACGACGTCCTCGGGGAGCCGGGTGACCAGCCGCCCGAAGACCTCGGGGTGGACCTCGAGGGTCTTGAGGTTGCGGGCGTTGACGCCCACGAGCGTGGCCTCGACGGCCAGCGCCCGCTCGACCTCGGCCTCGTCGTGCACCTCGGTCAGCACGGTCAGGCCCAGCTCGCGGGCCTGCTGGTGCAGGTCGAGCAGCTGCGGGTCGTCCAGGGCCGCCACGATCAGCAGCACCAGGTCGGCACCGGCAGCCCGGGCCTCGAGCAGCTGGTAGCCGGTGACCACGAAGTCCTTGCGCAGCAGCGGCGTCGGCACCGCGGCGCGCACCTGGCGCAGGTCGTCGAGGCTGCCGCCGAAGCGGCGCTGCTCGGTCAGCACCGAGATCGCGTCGGCACCCCCGGCGGCGTACGCCGCAGCCAGGGCGGCCGGGTCGGGGATGTCGGCCAGCGCGCCCTTGCTGGGCGAGGACCGCTTGACCTCCGCGATCACCGACAGCCCGGGTGCCCGGAAGGCGGGCATCGGGTCCAGGGCCGCGGGCAGCTCGGCGGCGGCGTCGACCAGCACGGACTCCGGGACGGCGCCGCGGCGTACGGCGAGGTCCTCGCGCACGCCTTCGACGATGTCGTCGAGCACGGACATGCGGGGGCCTCTCGGTGCGGAGCGGACGTCGTACGACGCTGGGGGGCGGTTCGCGGGGCCCGACGCCACGCGGCACCGGGGCGCGACACCCATCCGATTACCAAGGTTCTCACACGGCCCATCACATAGGTTGACCCCGTCGTGACCACCCATCGGAAGGCCTCGTCATGAGCAGCGACTACCCCCCGTCCGGGTCGGGGAACAACCCTGACCCGCGACCTGACCCCACGCCCGACACCAGCGGCGGCTACGGCTCCCAGTCCTACGGCGACCAGGGCGGCTCGCAGGGCTACGACCAGTCCGGCGCCGGCCAGCAGGGCTACGGACAGCAGGGCTACGGACAGACCCCGCCTCCCCCGCCGCCCCCCGGTGGCGGCTACGGCGCCCCCGGCGGCTACGCCCAGCCGGCCAAGACCTCGCCCCTGGCGATCATCTCCCTGGTCACCGGCATCGTCGGCCTGCTGTGCTGCAACTACTTCGTGCTGAGCATCGCCGCGATCGCGACCGGCTTCATCGGTCGCAAGCAGATCCGCGAGTCCAACGGCACGCAGAAGGGTGACGGCATGGCCAAGGCCGGCTTCATCCTCGGCATCGTCGGCATCGTGCTCGGCATCATCGTCTGGATCCTGTACGCCGTCGGCGTCAGCGGTGGGTTCGGCCAGATGCCGACCGCTCCCTGACCCAGCGCCACCCACACCCCTCAGGGAGCGAGCCACGCACCCTGGGGGGTGTTGCGCGCCACGGTGAAGACGAGGGTCAGCAGCACCGCCGCCACGACGAGTGAGGTGCGGGCGACCCGCCCCGGGCGCACCCCGGCGCGGGGACGGCCGGTCCACGCGCGACGCGTCCACAGCGCCCAGGCCAGGACCAGGACCGGGGCGACGAGGCCGAAGAAGACGAGGTTGCTGCTCAGCGCGGCGCCAGGGTCGCCGTGGGCGACGTCGTGGACGCCTCGCAGGATGCCGCAGCCCGGGCAGTACAAGCCGGTGGCCGCGAGGTAGGGGCAGGTGCCCCAGCTGCCCTGGGTGTGCGGGTCGCGCACCGCGAGCGCGGCGACGGCCAGACCGACCGCGCCGGCGGTGAGCAGCGGCGCCCGCAGGCGTCGGGCACGACCGGGTGCCTCACCGGGACGCACGTCGGAGGACGGCGGCGCCAGGGGCCCCGTCCGGCTCAGTGCGCCTTCTCCCGACCGCGGTCGACCTGACGCTCGGTGCTGTGGTCGCGGCCGCCGAGGCCGACCTTGGTCATCACCGCGCCGGCGACGAGCGCGACCGGGGCCAGCGCGACGCCGATCCAGAAGACGAGCATGCTCCCGATGACGAGCCCGATGCCGCCGACGGTGAAGGCGAGCAGCCCGATCGTCACGGCCGTCCAGGCCGCCGGGGTGTTGCCGTGGCTGTCGGACATGGAGCTCCTCGGGTCGGTGGGGGACGACCCCGCCATCCTAGGGGGCGCGGCCCTCGTCGCCGACGCCACGTTCGGGGTCGGTGGGGTCGCGTCCCTCGTCGAGGGCCTTCCACAGCTCCTGCTCGGTGGCCGGGCCGCGCTCGCGGGCGGCGGCGGCCGCGTCGGCCGGGGCGTCGTACCGCGCGCCCATCTCGGGCCAGGACGGCACCCGTCGCACCGCGACCAGCGCCGGGACCACGGCGACGACGGCCGCCACGAGGCTGGTCCAGAACCACCCGGTCAGGCCGGCCGCGGCACCGGGACGGCCGAGGGAGGTCGCGAGGTCGTCGCCCGCGGTGCCCGGCAGGGTGAGTCCCCCGGTGACCACCGTGGCCAGCAGCCCGACCGCGGCCAGGGCCGCGAGCACCGCGAAGCCGCGGCGCACCCGGGCCCGCGTGACGAGCAGCACGCCCCAGGCAGCGAGCAGCACGAGGCTGACGGCCGAGGCGAGGGGGTACGTCGTGCCGGCGTCGGCCGCCACCGAGGTGCCCGGGAGCGCTCCCCCGTCGGTCGTGCCGCGGGCGCCGGTGCCCTCCAGGGCCACCCAGGGGCGCGAGCACGCCAGCGCCGCGAGGGCGGCGCTGGCGAGGCCCAGCAGCACCACGGGCCCGAAGCCGCCCCGGGACCTGCGGGACCGCGGCGGCACCGCCGGGTCGGGCGTGGGCGTGCTCACCCCGTCGGGCCGGTCAGCGGCAGCAGCGCGGCGTCGAAGCAGGTGCGGTCGCCGGTGTGGCAGGCCGGTCCGTGCTGGTCGACCTTGACCAGCAGGGTGTCGCCGTCGCAGTCCAGCCGCACCTCGACCACCCGCTGGGTGTGGCCGGATGTCTCGCCCTTGACCCAGTACTCCTGGCGGCTGCGCGACCAGTAGGTCCCGCGGCCGGTGGTGAGCGTGCGGCGCAGCGCCTCGTCGTCCATCCAGCCGAGCATCAGCACCTCGCCGGTGTCGTGCTGCTGCACCACCGCGGGCACCAGGCCCTGGTCGTTGCGGCGCAGCCGGTCGGCCACGGCGGGGTCCAGGGAGGGCGCAGCAGACGGGTCGGTCGGGGTCGGGGACGGAGTGCTCACCGCCCCAGTATCCGCGGACCCGCCCGGGCCGGTCACAGCGACTGCTGCGCGACCCACGACGCGTGCAGCCGGGCGTAGACCGAGGGGGCGCCGTCCTCGGTGCGCTCCCCGACCAGCACGGTGTGGTGGCCGCGCTGCACGACGCGGCCGCGGTCGAAGACGATCACCTCGTCGGCCTGCTCCGCGGTGGAGAGGCGGTGGGCGATGGTGACGCTGGTGCGTCCGCTCATCAGGTGCTCCAGGGCGCGCGCGATCCGCATCTCCAGCGCCGGGTCGACGGCGCTGGTGGCCTCGTCGAGCACCAGCAGGTCGGGGTCGGCGAGGTGCGCGCGCAGCAGCGCGACGAGCTGGCGCTCGCCGGCCGAGAGCGCCTCGCCCCGCTGGCCGACGCGGGTGTCGAGCCCGTGGGGCAGCCCGTCGAGCCAGTCGCCCAGCCCGAGCTCGGTCGCCGCCGCACGCACCTGCTCGCGGGTGGCGTCGAGGTCGCCGTAGCGCGCGTTGTCGAGCAGCGTGGAGTCGAAGAGGAACCCCTCCTGCGGCACCAGCACGACCCGGCGGCGCAGCGAGGCGAACTCGACCTCGCGCACGTCGATGCCGTCGAGCAGCACCCGCCCCGAGGTGGGGTCCATCAGCCGGGTGAGCAGCTTGGCGAAGGTGGTCTTTCCCGAGCCGGTCTCCCCCACGACCGCCACCCGGCTGCCGGAGGCGAGGTGCTCGTCGACGTCGCGCAGCACGAGCGGCCCGCTCGGGTAGCCGAACGAGACGTCCTCGAACGCGACGTCCATCGCCCCGCGCGGCAGCGAGCTGCCGCGCGGACCGGGGTCGTCGAGGTCGGCGGGGGTGTCGAGGATGCCGATCACGCGGCGCCAGCCCGCGATGGCGTTCTGGGCGTCGGTGAGCACCTGGGTGCCCATCTGGACCGGGCCGACGAACAGGGTCACCAGGAAGGCGAACGCGAGGACCTGGCCCGAGGTGATGTCACCGGCCAGGCCGAGCAGGATGCCGACGACGAGCACCCCCGCGTTGGCCAGGCCCGCGGACAGCCCGCCGAGCGAGAACGAGACGGCGGTGAGCCCCTGCGCCCGGGTGGCCGCGACCTGGTTGACCCGGATGGCGTCGTCGATGCGGTCCTGGGTGCGGCCCTCGATGGCGTAGCTGCGGACGGTGACGGCGCCGACGACGGGCTCGGAGATGACCGAGAGCATCGTGCCGACCGAGCGGCGGACCACGCCGTACGCCGCGGAGAGCCGCTTCTGGAAGTAGCGCAGCGAGATGAACAGCGGGGCGAACGCCACCCACACGAGCAGCGTGAGCTCCCAGGAGTAGACGAGCATCACGACGGTGGCGAGCAGCACCTGGCCGACGCTGATGATGCCGAAGATGCCGCCGAAGACGACGAACTGCGAGACCTGGTCGACGTCGCTGGTGACGCGGGAGACCAGGGCACCGCGGCGCTCGGTGTTCTGGGTCAGCAGCGGCAGGTCGTGGACGTGGCGGAACGCCTTGACCCGCAGCGTGGCCAGGCCACGCTCGGCGGCGGTGAACAGCCGGGCCGTCATGAGGTAGGACGACAGCCCGGTGACGACGATGGCGGTCGCGGCGAGCGCCGCCATCAGCGAGACGAAGCCGAAGTCGATGCCGCCGGGGGCGTTGATGCCCCGGTCGAGGGTCTGCTGCACCGAGATCGGGACCACGACGCGCCCGGCGGTGCCGAGCAGGGCCAGCAGCAGGGTGACGCGGAACCCCTGGGCCAGCTCCGGGGAGTGCCGCAGGCCGCTGCGGATGGTCGCCCAGGCCCCGATGTCCTCGCCACTGTCCATCGTGGTGCCGGCCGAGGTCAGCTCCTCGGGAGCGGTCGGCTCGTCGGTCGTCGTGCTCACCGCGACACCTCCTCGGCGTGCTCGGCGCCCGGGCTCCCGGGCGCGCCGGGGACCTCGGTCTCGTAGGCGTTGACCAGGTGGGCGTACGCCGGGTTGCGGGTCAGCAGCTCGGCGTGGGTGCCCCGGTCGGTGATCCGGCCGCCCTCGAGGAACAGCACCTCGTCGGCCAGGGAGATGGTGGCCTTGCGGTAGGCCACGACCAGCATCGTGGTGCCGCCGCCGCGCTGGCGGATCGCGGCCAGGATGCGGGCCTCGACCTCCGGGTCGACCGCGGAGGTGGCGTCGTCGAGGACGAGCAGGCGCGGGCGCCGCAGCAGGGCGCGGGCCAGCGAGAGCCGCTGGCGCTGCCCACCCGACAGCGAGGTGCCGCGCTCCCCCAGCCGGCTGTCGAGGCCGTGGGGCAGGGCGGCGACGAAGCCGTCGGCCTGGGCGGTGCGCAGCGCCGCCCAGACCTCCTCGTCGGGCACCTCGGTGCCGAGCGTGACGTTGCCGCGCACGGTGTCGTCGAAGAGGAAGGCGCTCTGCGGGACCAGCGCGACGTGCTCGGCCAGCTCGCCGGGGGCCAGGTCGCGCAGGTCGGCGCCGTCGAGCCGCAGCGTGCCGGCGACCGGGTCGACCAGGCGGGTGACCAGCGAGGTCAGCGTGGTCTTGCCGGACGCGGTGGCGCCCACGACCGCGACGGTGCGCCCGGGGGCCAGGTCGAAGCTCAGCTGCTCGAGCAGCCGCTGCTGCGGGTCGTGGCGGTAGTCCAGGGCGTCGACCTCGAGGCGGGCGCCGGACGCCGACGGCTCCAGCCGCGTCGTGCCGTAGGAGGTCTCGCTCACGACGTCGAGCACCCGGTGGACGCGGTCGTAGCCCACGACCGACCGGGGGAACTCCCCCAGCAGCCAGCCGATCGAGCGGATCGGGAAGGCCACGATGGTGAGCAGGTAGGCGACCGTCACGACGTCGCCCGCCCCGGCGTCGCCGGAGCCGACACGGGCAGCGCCGACGCCGAGCACCGCGAGCACGCCGAGGTTGGGCAGGCCCTCCAGGAACGGGTCGAAGGCGGCGCGGATGCGCCCGGCCCGGATGCCCTCCTCGCGCAGCACCGAGGCCTTGGCCGCGAACCGCGCGGTCTCCTGCTCCTCGCGGCCCAGGGTCTTCACGACCATGCCGCCGTCGAACGACTCGTGGGCCACCTCGCTCAGCTCGGCCCGCAGCGCCTGGATGCGCGTGAAGATCGGCGACGAGCGCCGCTGGAACGCGACGTTGGCCAGCATCACCAGGGGGAACACCAGCAGGCCCACCACGGCCATCACCAGGTCGGTCAGCAGCATCTGGGCGACCGCGATCACCATCATCGCCAGCGTGCCGACCGCCATCGGCAGCGGCGCGATCGGCGCCCATGCCGCCTCGACGTCGGAGTTGGCGTTGGACAGCAGCTCGCCGGTCGGGTGCTTGCCGTGCCACGACATCGGCAGCGTGAGGTACTGCCGGGTCACCTCGCGCCGGTAGGCCGCCTGCATGCGGTACTGCATGATGCCGGCCCCGAGCCGCCGGGCGACGATGCCGACCGCCCGCAGGATGGCCACCCCGACGAACAGCGCGACGATGGCGACCAGGCCCCGGGTGGTGGTGGTCCCGGTGTCGAACGCCGGGAGGAGGACGTGGTCCGTGGCCCACCCCAGCACCCAGGCGTCGGCCACGGTGAGCGCTCCGAAGAGCACGCTCCCGAGCGTGGAGAGGGTGAAGACCCAGGGCTCGCGCCGGATGGCGACACCGAGGACACGGAAGCCCGACCCCAGGCTGGAGCCCGCCCGTCGGGGGCGGGACGCCGGGGCGGGTCCGGCGGCGGAGGCCGCGTCGGGGACGGCGGCAGGTGAGGGACTCGACACAAGGTCTCCAACCCTAGGCAGGCCCCCCGACATTCCGCACATCGCCGACCGGCATCCACTCCCCGCGCGACGGGCGCCGCCCTAGGATCCCTGGCATGGAACCCCTGTCCCGTTCCGAACGGGCCGCGCTGTGCAACTCCGCCCTCGAGGCAGGTGAGTCCGCCCCCACGCTGTGCGGCGGGTGGGACGTGAAGGACCTCGTCGTGCACCTGCTGGTGCGCGAGCGTCACCCGGTCGGTGCCGCGGGGATCGTCGTGCCGCCGCTCGCGGGGCTGACCGCACGCACCTCGCGACGCCTCGCCCGGCAGGACTTCACCGCCCTCGTCGAGCGGGTGCGCGGGGGGCCGCCGCTGTGGTCGCCGACGGCGGTGCCGGCCCTGGACCGCGCCGCCAACAGCCTGGAGTTCCTGGTCCACCACGAGGACGTCCGCCGGGCGCAGCCCGGCTGGGAGCCGCGCGAGCTGGCCGAGGCCGAGCAGCGGGCGGTGTGGAGGTCGCTGGCGGTGGCGGGCAAGGGCCTGGTCCGCGCCGCGGGCGTGCCCGTCGAGCTGCGCTGGCCCGGCGCCGGCCACGACGGTGAGGACCGCACCGCGACGCTGCGCGCCGGTCAGGACCCGGTGGTGGTCACCGGGGAACCCGTCGAGCTCGCGCTGCTGCTCTTCGGTCGCGACCAGCACCGCGGGCTGCGGTTCGCCGGCCCGCCGGACGGCGTGCGCCGCCTGCGCGGCAGCGACCTGGGGTTCTAGCACCCCGGTCGCCGCCGGACGCGGCGTCGGTCAGTTGACCTTGATGTGCACGTGGTCGAAGTGGTTGGCCGTGGCCGAGCCCCGGTCCTCCATCGACCGGAAGCCCTCGCTGGAGCGCTCGATCGTCCAGATGGTCTGCGACCAGATGATGTCGAACAGGTCGAACGCCGCGCGGTTGGCGTACAGGTAGTCCTTGACGCGCTCGCCGAGCGAGCCGCTGGCCATGAAGTCGATGGCCTGGCCGTTGACGTGCTCGCCGTGGCCGTCCTGGCCGCCGTAGGCCGAGAGCTCGGGGAAGGCGTTGCACACGGCGCGGTAGACCTTGACGGCCGCGGGCTGCAGCCCGGCCTCGAGGTCCGACCCGTCGGGGCAGGGGGCGCCGCTGACGCCGGACGCCGCGGCGGTGCCGCTCGAACCGGAGGCGGCGGAGTCGCCGGACGCTGCCGGCGCCGGGGCCTTCTCGACGACCTTCTTCTTGCTGAGGTACGACGCGGTCACCCAGCGGGCCTGCTCGTCGAAGACGACCTCGGCGTAGCCGCGCTTGCGCTCACCGGTGACGCCGATGCGACGGTCCTCGGGGAACGTGGCGACCGAGCGGCTGCCCTCGGTGGGCTTGACGCGGATCTTGAGCGGGGCGGTGCTCCACAGGGTGCGGGCGACCTCCGGCGGCCGCTGGTCGACCAGCGGCACGCGCTCCTGCGAGCGGGAGGTGCCGAGGGTGCGCTCCTCGGTCGGCTGCTCGGCGACCCGCTGCTGCTGGGGCGCGCTGATGGCGGCGCCCGCGGGGGCGGTGGCACGGTCGGGGTCGCCGGCGGCGACGCCGGTCGCGACCACGGCGACGGTGACGAGCGGGGCGGTCACGAGCACCAGGGTGCGTCCGCGGAACGTGGTGGGCACCAGGCTGTGTCGGCCTCGGGGCACGGTGGATCCTCACGTGGGGGGCAGGGCGAGCATCGATGACACCACGGGTGCTGCGCCCGAGGCCAATCGAGGTCCCCAGGCCGCGGCGTGAGCCTCGCCACGTCGGAGGGCCCTCGGAGCCGCCCGTGGTGGTCAGCCCCCGGTGGTCTCACCGGCGTCCTCGCGGACCACGCACAAGGTGCCGTCGGTGTCTTCGAGCCAGCCCTCGGGCAGCGCCACACCCTTGCGCGGGGACCCCTGTCGCCCTCGCGGCGTGCCCAGCTCGAGCACCGGGAACGGCGCCGCCGGGTCGAGCTGCGCGAGCAGCGCGTCGAGCTCGTCCAGGCCGCTGACCAGGGCCAACGCACGACGGAGGTCACCGCCGACGGGGAAGCCCTTGAGGTACCACGCGACGTGCTTGCGGAACTCCTTGCAGCCCCACTCCTCGCTCTGCTGCTGCCCGGCGAGCAGCTCGGCATGGCGACGCATCATCACCGCCACCTCGCCCAGCGTCGGCAACGTCGTCGTGCTGCGGCCCGCGAACGCGTCGGCGAGGTCGCGGAACAGCCACGGCCGTCCCAGGCAGCCGCGGCCGACCACGACGCCGGCGGCCCCGGTCTGCTCGACCATCCGCAGCGCGTCGGAGGCCTCCCAGACGTCGCCGTTGCCGAGCACCGGGATGTCGACGTGCTGCACCAGGTCGCCGATGGCGTCCCAGTCGGCGGTGCCGGAGTAGCCCTGCACCGCGGTGCGGCCGTGGAGCGCGATGGCGGCGACCCCCGCCTCCTGGGCGATCCGGCCGGCGTCGCGGTAGGTCAGGTGGTCCTCGTCGATGCCCTTGCGGGTCTTCATCGTGACCGGGACGCCGTGACGCTCGCCGGCCGTCACGGCGGCCTCGAGGATCTCGGCGAGGAGCCGGCGCTTCCACGGCAGCGCGGCACCGCCGCCCTTGCGGGTCACCTTGGGCACCGGGCACCCGAAGTTGAGGTCGACGTGGGCGACGCCGTGCTCGCTGATGAGGATCTCGGTCGCCTTGCCGACGTAGGCCGGGTCGGTGCCGTAGAGCTGCACCGACCGCACCTCCTCGGCCTCGTCGAAGACGAGCATCCGGGTCGTGGTCTCGTCGCCCTCGACCAGCCCGCGGCTGGTGATCATCTCGCAGACGTAGAGACCAGCGCCCTGCTCGCCGCAGAGCCGGCGGAAGGCCGCGTTGGTGACGCCGGCCATCGGGGCGAGCACCACCGGGGTCGCCACCTCGAGGGAGCCGAGCCGTAGCGGCGGCAGCACCGGGGCGGCAGCGGTCGCGGGGGCGTCCTCGGGGGCGTACGTCGTCACGCGGACCAGTGTGCGGCCCCGGACCGGAGCCGCTCAAATCGGCCGACCGAGGTCAGCGGCGGGCCTTCTTCCTCGCAGCGGGGAGGACCTTGCCGTCCCAGGTGATGGGCTCGAAGGTCTGCAGCGGCCGGAAGCTGACGGCCGTCAGCTCGCCGCGGTCGGGCACGAGGTAGACCAGGCAGCCGCTCGTGCTCGCCCCCTCGCCGAACTTCGCGGGCAGCGGGGTGGACGGGCAGCGGTCGAACTCGCTGGTGAACGACGAGGGCTGGATCAGGCTGTCGGCGCCGTCGACCGCGAAGAGCGGGACGGCCGCGCCGCCCAGGTCACCGGAGCCGACGTTCTCGACACGCACCGTGACGTAGTAGGGCGTCGTCCTCCTGGTGGTCGCGTCGAGCTGGAAGGCCGACAGGTCGCCGATCCGGCCGGTCTGCACCTTCTGCAC
Source organism: Nocardioides aurantiacus (assembly GCF_003752505.1). Lineage (NCBI taxonomy): Bacteria > Bacillati > Actinomycetota > Actinomycetes > Propionibacteriales > Nocardioidaceae > Nocardioides > Nocardioides aurantiacus. Next base: position 2,398,982 of record NZ_RKHO01000001.1, read on the forward strand.
GGTCAGCTCGAGGACCGAGGACTTGGAGGTGTTGGGCTCGTAGGCCACCGTCGCGGTCTCGCCGAACGCGAGCTCGGTGCCGGCCTTGGTGGGGGTGACGCCCTCGGGGATCTCGACGTCGCCGGTGGGCAGGTCGGTCGAGGGGGTGGCGGACGCCCGGGACGGCTCGTCACCGGCCGACGACCCGCCGCCGCACCCGGCGGCGACCAGGGCGAGCGCGAGGAGCGGCAGGACCAGTCGGGCGGCCGGTCGAGGGGTCCGTCGGGAGGTCGGTCGGGCGGGCGTGGGCACGCGGTCATTGTGCCCGCACGCCCGCCCCTCCGGGCGGTATTACCGGCTCAGCAGCCGAGGAGTCGCTCCCCCAGCCAGGTGCGCAGCCCCTCGAGGCTGATCCGCTCCTGCGACATCGCGTCGCGCTCGCGCACCGTGGCCGCGCCGTCCTCGAGGGTGTCGAAGTCGACGGTGACGCAGTACGGCGTGCCGATCTCGTCCTGACGGCGGTAGCGACGGCCGATCGCGCCGGCGTCGTCGAACTCGACGTTCCACAGGGTGCGCAGCTCGGTGGCCAGCGCGCGCGCCTTGGGGGTGAGGGCCTCGTTGCGGCTCAGCGGCAGCACGGCCACCTTGACCGGGGCCAGGCGCGGGTCGAGCTTGAGCACGGTGCGCTTGTCCACGCCGCCCTTGGTGTTGGGCGCCTCGTCCTCGGTGAAGGCGTCGACCAGGAAGGTCATCAGGCTGCGCGAGAGGCCCGCCGCGGGCTCGATGACGTAGGGCAGGTAGCGCTCGCCGGCGGCCTGGTCGAAGTAGGACAGGTCGGTGCCCGAGTGCTCGGAGTGGGTCTTGAGGTCGAAGTCGGTGCGGTTGGCGATCCCCTCGAGCTCGCCCCACTCCGACCCGGCGAAGTTGAAGCGGTACTCGATGTCGACGGTGCGCTTGGAGTAGTGCGAGAGCTTCTCCTGCGCGTGCTCGTAGTGGCGCAGGTTGTCCGGGTCGATGCCGAGGTCGACGTACCAGCGGGTGCGCTCGTCGATCCAGTACTGGTGCCACTCCTCGTCCTCGCCGGGCTTGACGAAGAACTCCATCTCCATCTGCTCGAACTCACGGGTGCGGAAGATGAAGTTGCCGGGCGTGATCTCGTTGCGGAAGCTCTTGCCGATCTGGGCGATGCCGAAGGGCGGCTTGCGGCGCGAGCTGGTCACGACGTTGGCGAAGTTGAGGAAGATGCCCTGCGCGGTCTCCGGGCGCAGGTAGTGCAGGCCGCTCTCGTCCTCGATGACGCCGAGGTAGGTCTTGAGCAGGCCGGAGAACTGCCGCGGCTCGGTCCAGGCGCCGCGCGTGCCGCAGTTGGGGCACGCGAGGTCGGCGAGCGAGACCTGGTCGGGGTCGACCTCGGCGCCGCTCTTCTTGGCCGCCTTCTCGGCCGCCTCCTCCTGGAGGTGGTCGGCACGGAACCGCTTGTGGCACGACTGGCACTCGGTGAGCGGGTCGCTGAAGGTCGCGACGTGGCCCGAGGCCTCCCAGGTCTCCCGCGGCAGGATCACGCTGGAGTCGAGGCCGACGACGTCCTCACGGGCCTGGACGACCTGGCGCCACCACTGCCGCTTGATGTTGTCCTTGAGCTCGACGCCGAGCGGGCCGTAGTCCCACGCGGACCTGGTGCCGCCGTAGATCTCGCCGCAGGGGTAGACGAACCCCCGGCGCTTGGCGAGCGAGACGACGTGGTCGACGGTCGTGGGGGGCGGCTTGGCCACGGGTGGGACTCCTGGGTCAGGAAGCGGGCCCGGTCGCTGGCTGCGATGGGCGAAGGGTCCACCCTAACGACGCGCGGCGGCGTGCTCAGCCCAGGTCTCGGGGCCGCCACTCGTTGAGCTCGCCGTCCAGTGCCTCGTAGGCCGAGGGCTCGTCGACGGCACGGCTCAGCAGCGGCACGGCACCGACCTTCACGTCGTACGTCGACAACGCCCGGCGGTAGCTCCCGACGTCGCGCCACCGCGTCACCATCGCCCACAGCGTCGGGTCGTCGACGTTGCGACCGAGGTCGCCCGAGACGTAGCCGCGCTGCTGCGCGAGCACCGCGTGGGCGGCCTCGAGGTCGGCACGGAACGCGGCGTCGTCCTCGTCCACCCGGAACCTGTTCACGACCAGCACGTGCCGCAGCGTACGTCGGTCCGCGACGTCGGCGGCCGAGCCCGTCGCGGGGCCTCGGTTTGACAATGATTCTCATTGGAACTGAGAATCATTGTCATGCGCTCGATCCCCACCGCCCTGACCGGCACGCTCCTCGCCGCCTCCGCCCTGAGCGGCTGCGCCGCCTTCTCCGACGACGGCGCCGGCGCGAGCGGCGGTGACGGACTGCAGGTGGTCGCCGCGTTCTACCCCCTCCAGTACGTCGCCCAGCGCGTCGCCGGCGACCGCGCCGAGGTCGACAACCTCACCAAGCCGGGCGGGGAGCCGCACGACCTGGAGATCCCGCCCTCGGAGACGGCGAGGATCGTCGACGCCGACCTGCTCGTCGTGGAGTCCGGCTTCCAGCCGGCCGTGGACGACTCGGTCGGGCAGAACGCCACCGGCGAGGTCGTCGACGCCGCCGACGTGGTCGAGCTGCTGCCCGCGGGCGAGGAGCACGCCGGCGAGAGCGCCGAGGAGCACGCCGAGCACGCCGAGCACGAGGGCGAGGAGGGCCACTCCGAGGAGGAGGAGGAGGAGGGCCACGACCACGGCGACGTGGACCCCCACTTCTGGCAGGACCCCGCGCGGATGGCGCGGCTCGCCGACGCGGTGGCCGAGAAGCTGGCCGAGGTCGACCCCGACCACGCCGACGAGTACGCCGCCAACGCCGGGCGGCTGCGCGACGAGCTGACCGACCTCGACACGGCGTACGACGAGGGGCTGTCCGACTGCGAGCGCGACACCGTGGTGGTCTCCCACGACGCGTTCGGCTACCTGGAGAAGTACGGTCTGACGATGGAGCCCATCGCCGGCCTGTCCCCCGGCGCCGAGCCGACCCCGGCCGACCTCGCCCGCCTGCAGGACCTCATCGGCAGCGACGGCATCACGACCGTGTTCTCGGAGCGGCTGGTCAGCCCCCGGCTGAGCGAGTCGCTGGCCCGTGACGCCGGTGTCGCCACCGCCGTGCTCGACCCGGTCGAGGGCCTGTCCGACCAGACCGCCGACGACGACTACCTCTCGCTGATGCGGTCCAACCTCGCCGCGCTGCAGAAGGCCAACGGGTGCCGGTGAGCACCTCCCCCACCACCACGGACGACCCCGAGCTGCCGGTGCGGCTCGAGGGCGGGGCGGTCGCCATCGGCGGCCGCCCGGTCCTGCGTCACATCGACCTCACCGTCCGCACCGGCGACTTCGTCGCCCTGATGGGCGCCAACGGCTCGGGCAAGTCGACCCTCGTGCGCGCCCTGACCGGGCTGCTGCCGCTCACCACCGGGCGGCTGCGGGTCTTCGGCCACGCCCCCGAGGAGCTGGCCGACCGGCAGCGCATCGGCTTCGTCCCCCAGCGCAGCGGCGCCGGGAGCGGCGTACCCGCCTCGGTGTGGGAGGTCGTCGCCGCCGGGCGGCTCACCCACCGGCGGCTGCTGCGCCCGCTCTCCCGCGCCGACCGCGACGCCATCCACGACGCCCTCGAGGTCGTCGGCCTGGCGGACCGGGCGCGCGAGAGCATCTCGCAGCTCTCCGGCGGCCAGCAGCAGCGCGTCCTCATCGCGCGGGCGCTGGCCGGGCAGCCCGACCTGTTCTTCCTCGACGAGCCGACCGCGGGGGTCGACCTGCCCAACCAGGTCGCGCTCGCCGCGGCGCTGGGCCGGCTGAAGGACCGCGGCGCCACCATCGTGCTGGTCGCCCACGAGCTCGGCCCGCTGGCGCCGCTGGTGACGCGGGCCGTGGTGATGCGCGACGGTCGGGTGGCCTACGACGGGGCGCCGCTCGGCGACCACGAGGTGCACGACGCCACCTTCGGCGAGCCGCACGCGCACCACCACCACGTCCACGCCGCCCACGAGCACCCGCCCGGCGCCCCCGGGCAGCGCGGGCGCCACGACCACGCCCCCCACGTCGCGGGCCCGCTGGAGCGTGGCTGATGGACCTGTTCTCCTACGCCTTCATGCAGCGGGCGCTGATCGCCGCGCTGTTCACCGGCCTCGCCGCCCCCGCGATCGGCACCTACCTGGTGCAGCGCCGGATGGCGCTGATGGGCGACGGGATCGGCCACGTCGCGGTCACCGGCGTGGCGCTCGGCCTGCTCACCGGCACCTCGCCGACCTGGACCGCGGTCGCCGTCGCGATCCTGGGCGCCGTCGCGATCGAGCTGGTCCGCGAGCTGGGCCACACCAACGGCGACGTGGCGCTCGCCCTGCTGTTCTACGGCGGCCTCGCCGGCGGCGTGCTGATCTCGGGGCTGGGTGGCAACAGCACGGCCCGGCTCCAGGAGTACCTCTTCGGGGCGATCACCACGATCGCAGTCGCCGACATCCTGGTCACGATGGTGCTCGCGGCCGTCGTGGTGCTGTGCGCGATCGGACTGGCCCCGCAGCTGTTCGCGATCGCCCACGACCAGGAGTTCGCCCGGGTGGCCGGGCTGCGCGTCCGCGCGTACAACCTGCTCGTCGCGGTGCTCGCGGCCGTCACTGTCACCGTCGCGATGCGCACCGTCGGGCTGCTGCTCGTGGCGGCGCTGATGGTGGTGCCGGTCGCGACGGCCCAGCAGCTGAGCCGCACCTTCCGCACCACGCTGGCCGCCGCCATGGTGCTGGGCGCCGCCGCCTCGGTCGGCGGGCTCACCGTCTCGGCCCTGCTCTCGAGCACCGCCACCGTCGCCCCGGGACCGGCGATCGTGCTGCTCTCGCTGGCCGGGTTCGTGGCCACCTGGCCCGTGGGTGCCTGGCTGCGGCACCGGGCCCGGCTGCGGGCGCCGTTCGTGGAGCTCGACCCCGCCACGCACGAGGAGACCGACCCCCACCCGCACGACCACGGACCCGCCTGCGGGCACGTCGCCGTCGAGCACGGCGACCACGTCGACTACGTGCACGACGGCCACCGCCACGCCGCCCACGGACGCCACTATGACGAGCACTGAGTCGACGCTGGGCCGGCCGACCCGGCAGCGGCGGGCGATCATGACGGCCCTGGAGAGCGGCGCGGAGTTCCGCACCGCCCAGGAGATCCACGCCCAGCTCGACGCCGCGGGGGCGCAGGTCGGCCTCTCGACGGTCTACCGGACGCTGCAGTCGCTGGCCGACGCGGGAGAGGTCGACTCGTTGCGCACCGAGGCCGGCGAGAGCAGCTACCGCCGGTGCAGCGACTCGCACCACCACCACCTGGTGTGCCGGTCCTGCGGCACCGCGGTCGAGATCGAGGGGCCGGCCGTGGAGCGGTGGACCCGCGCGGTCGCCGAGGAGTCGCGGTTCCGCGACGTCAGCCACACCCTGGAGATCTTCGGCACCTGCGCCGACTGCTGACCCGTGCTCGGTCCGCCCGCCTAGGGTCGGACGCATGCGACCCCGCGCCCGGCTGCTGCTCGCTGCCGGGCTGCTGGCCGCGACCGGGTGCGGTGGCCCCGACGTCGACGACCCCGGCTACCGGCGGCAGGTCCAGGACGCCGCCGACGCGGCCCGCGCCGAGGTCGACGACCTGGCCGCGCAGGTCGGCTCGGGAGCCCGCCCGTCGCGCGACGAGCTCCTCACCTGCGAGCGGGGCGGCGAGGAGGGGCGACAGGTCGCCTACAGCGTCCGCGTCGAGGTGGGTGACGCCGCCCGGGCCGTCGCCGGGAACCCGCTGCGCGACCGCTACACCAGCCGCGGGTGGGCGGTGACCTACCGCGGCACGAGCACCGTGCTGTTCCAGAAGGCCGGCACCCAGCTGGTCCTGATCCTCGACGCCGGCACCGGCACCGCCTCGGTGGGCGGCACCGGAGGGTGCGTCACCTGACGACCAGCCCGGCGCGGCGTACCCTGGACCCACCCCCTGGAGGTGGCCATGGCCGAGCCCGTCGTCGCACCGTCGCCGACCGTCGCGTCGCCGAGCAAGTACGCCCGGCTCCCCGACCCGATCGCCCCCGAGGACATGGTCGCGACCCAGGACCCGGGGCCGCTGCCCTACCAGCGTGGCGAGTTCGACACCGACGTCGAGTGGCTGCTGCGCACCGTCGGCCTCGGCTGAGCCCGCTCCGCCCGAGGCTCAGTCCTCGACCTGCGTGACGCGGTAGCGCCGGTCCAGCTCGACGGTGACGTCGTCGTCGTTGCCGCGCTCGACCTCGACCTCGTAGGCGTGGTCCTCGTCGCGGTCGGCGTACGTCGCCTCGGTGACCCGGCCGCCGCCGACCTCGGCCAGCGCGGCCCGGGTGGCCTGGCGGCGTACGTCGCCCCGCAGCGGGGTGTCGTCGTCGACCCGCCCGGAGCCGGCCCGCGGGCCGGAGTCGTCACCGGACTCGTCGCTGGAGTCGTCGGTGGAGTCCTCGCTGGAGTCGTCGCCGGGGCTGGGGCTGGGCGTGGTCGACGGGTCCCCGCCGGCCGGTGCGAGGTCCTCGTCGAGCCCGGCCTGGTCGAGGACCTCGTAGGAGTCGTCGAGCTCGACGTCCACGTCCTGGCCCTCCTCGGTCTCCACCTCCACCTCGAAGGCGTAGCGGTCGTCCTCGTCCCCGACGCTGACGTCGGTCACGCGCCCCGACCCGACCGCGGCCAGCGCGGCGTCCTCGGCCTCGCGGCGCTCGTCGTCCGAGGGAGCGGGGTCGCCGCCGCAGCCGGTGAGGACCAGGGCGGCGAGGGCGGCGGCAGCGGTCGCGCGGAGGGTCGTCGTCATGGCGACGATGCTGGCGAGCAGCGGTGAGCCGTTCGTGAGGACCCGATGAGAGGGCTCTCATCCACCGGGACGCCGTGCTGGTCGTCGGTCGGGCGCGGACGTGCGAGACGCCCCGGGCCGGTGGCCGCGGGGCGTCTCCTCGAGAGGGCTGTGGTGATGGTGGGGTGTTCGTTGATTCAAGAACGGCCAGGCCAGCGCCCCGAAACTGCTAACGCGATCTAGGACTTGCACCCCTGCTCTGCAGAATCAGCACCCGTTGCCCCGAGGGTGAGACGGTGGTTGGCCTGCCGGCCGTCCAGTGACGGAACGTTACTTCCTCCAAGCACATTGTTCGCGCCCGGCCATGTGAAGGTCGGAGACGTCGGGCCAACGTCGCTGTCGTGAGAAGGTCCCGACGTTCGAGAAAACCCTTCTCGCGGGGGGCACAAAGTCGGCGTCTTCCTTCTAGGCGACACACTGCGACCATCAAACACCTCTGGCGGAAACACTCGCGGCCAGATCCTCTTGAGTGTCCGGAGACGATGAAGTGATGGACGCGCCGTCAGATCCCTCGTACCGCGAGGTCGCGCGACACGTGCGCAAGTTCCCGCCAGAGCCACTGCTGCGCGAGATCGCCCGGATGGCTGCTGCCGAGACTCATCGTCGGCTCGTAGAGCGCGAAGGCATGAGAGCACCGGAGACGCCGTTCACGTTCGCCGGACTGGCTCGTACGGTGCTCGCGGAGACCCGCTCCGGGGTCTGGCCGGACGGTTCGGCCACCCAAGCGAGGAGAATACGAGCACGCGTCCGCCGCAGCGGAGTGAGCTCGGCGCAGGTTCGGGTGCTTTGCGACGAGATGATTCGTATGTGGACGCCGGCAGTTCTCGCTGCCGGCGAGAAGGACGTCAGCGTGCTGATGGCCTCGATCGCATTCGAGCAGTTCGGCGCCCAGTGGTCGTCCTTCGAGAACCTCAGCCGGGCGTACAGCCTATTCGTCGACGCGCGGGCGAAGCACCCGACTCTTCCAGCCCCAGCAGACTGGGCTGCCGAGCTGGGCGTGGACCTCGACGGGTTCATGCGCACGGGGTTTGCCTTGCACGTCGCCATGCTCCAGAACGAGGGGCAGGTCTCGCGCGAAGTGCTGAAGGGAGATAACGTCCGGCCGATCTGGGCAACCATGAGCCCGGACGACCTCTTCGCCGTCATCGACCGGCACTTCGTCAAGGACTTCGCTGACCACGGTCGCATTTGCCGTGCAGCCCAGCGGGACGGATGGGAGAAGTGGTCGTTCAACTCGCTCAGCGCGGCCCCCCTGATCAACTTCGGTGATGACCTCGTCGGTCCGGCGCCCCATCTGGTGCTTGACAAGGTCAGTTCGACCGGGCTGTGGTACGTAGGGCAGAACGCGTGGGGGTCGACTTTCACCACAGCCTTGGGTGGCGCATTCGAGGACTACGTGGGACGCAACCTTCAACTCTTGCAACACGCGACCGCGATTCCGGAGATCACGTACAAGACCGGGGCCGGGGATGGCCAGAGTTGCGACTGGATCGTGATCACCAACGAGGTGGTGTTGCTAGTTGAGGTCAAGTGCGCCCGGCCGCTGTACGGGATCCGTCTAGGTGATCCCGAGGCGTTGAAGGACCTCAAATCCAAGGTGGAGCGCGCGGTTGGTCAGCTCGAGACCACCGCTGCGCTAGTTCGGGCCGGTCACCCCAGCTTTTCGGCTGTGCCGACGGACCGGCCGCTCCTAGGTTTGGTCGTAACCCTGGAGCCGTACTACCTGCGCGAGACGTTCCGCGACGAGATGCTCAACAGCGATGTATTGCCGGTCTCAATAGCGTGGTCGCACGAGTTAGAGAACGCCTGTGCGCAGTTGAGCTCGGAGGCGGACATCGGTGCGCAACTTCTTGAGAGCCTTACGCCTACGAAGAACCCGCTCGTCGCGACCGGCTCCCTGGGCAACATTGCATACAAAGGTCTAGGAAAGCGAAATCCCATCGTTGACAGCAGCTGGAATGCGTGGGCGACCTGGCCAGGTATCACGTAGGCCAAGCCTGTCGTAGCGCTGGGCCCGGTTGCAGTACGAATGACCGGTAACGTGCCGGGTCGCGCTGACCGGATCCTGTGGAACAAGGCGCGTCCACGACGGATCTGAACACCACGCCGTCCAACGTCTCGGAGATGTCGCCCGTGGACATTCTGGTCGCAGAGCCCTTGGTGGGCGCTCCTACCCATGCAGGACACAGGCGCGGCCCGACGAAGAAGGCCAAGTAAGTGAATGCGGAACCTAGCCAAAGTGTCTTCGGCGGCGCACGACAGCAGCGTCTCGAGGTTTTACCCGGCTGGCAAATGGACTCCTGGCGGCAGCTAGACGGCCACCCTGAGACGAACCCGCGAACCGACCTTTCGCGGTTGCCCAGCCGATACCGTGGCCGAGGCTCACGCCAGATTCGACGGGGAGAAGCTGATGGCCGAACCGCAAGAAGTGCCGTACTGGACGCTGTCCTCAGGCGGCGACGGGGACGACGCTCTCGTACAGCGTCTCCAAGGCACCGCCGCTGAGCTGAACCACGACCGGCTCCAGCGACTCCGAGTCGCGCTCGCCGCCATGTCGGACAACCCGCCGGTCCTGATGGAGCGGTATGCGCTCGCACTTCCCGATGTCCCCCAGGGGGGCCGGCTGGTCGCCGCCGGGTCCCCGCTGGCCAAGCAGCTCGGCGACATCATTGGCACCACCCGCCAGGTCGCGCCCGTCGAGGCCGCCGCTGGCAGCACCGAGGTGCTGTACCGGATGGTCGTACCGGAACGGCTCGCCAGCCAGCTCGCACAGGGAACTGCGAAACAGATGGTCGCCAAGGACGGCGGGGTCTACTCAGCCGTCCGTGGCGCCAAGAGCATTGTCGGGAACACCCGGTTCGTACCGGTCTCCGGTGGCGCCGGCACGGCAGGGGCCGCCGGCGCCGGCGGCGCGGCCGCCGCAGCCGGTCTCGGCTCAGCGGGCGCGGTCGGAGCGGTCGTTGCCGCAGCGCCAGTCGTCCTGCTTCTGGCCGCGACGGCCGGCAGCATCTACGCAGAGGAGCAGCGCCGCAGGACCCTGGAACGAGTCGAGGACATCCTGAACACGCTGAAGGCGGACGCGCTCGACGAGGAGCGCGACGAGCTCAACGGCGCCGTCGCAGCGATCACGAAAGCGACCGCGCTCCTCGCTGACGAAGGCCGGCTCGGGCTGTCGCTCGGGCTGGACTCCGCGGTCAACCGCATCGACACCGCCGTCTCGCGTGCCGAGCGTCGCGTCGGCGACTGGGAACGGGCGGTCGCCGGGTTCGCCGGCTCCGCGACCCCAGACGAGCTGAGGGCGGAGTTCCCGGGCCTGGGAGCCGCCGGCGGCGAGTTCGAGGCAAAGCTGCGGATGGCGAGCTTCGCGATCGCGATGAAGCGCCGGGTCGCGATCCTGCAGGCCGCCGAGCACACGCAGGCCGACGCGAGCCTGTCGCTGTCGCGGTTCAACGACGCGCTCGCCGAGGACACCGCAGACCTCGCCCAGCTCGAGCAACGGATGGTCCACCTGCTGACCGACCTCGCGCACCTGAAGATCGAGGCACCGGCGCGACGACAGCACAAGGTCGGATACCGGCCCGGTGAGGTACGAGAACTCCTGAGATGGACGCCGTATCTGCGCGCGTTCGCCGACCGCGAGACGCCCGCGTCGCTCGGCCGCCGCGACTTTGAGCTCTGCTTTGTCGCGAACGACAACGGATCCATCCGGGTCCTCGAACCGGTGCCAGCCGGATAGAGGACCACGTGGCATGGGCCGCGGACGCCGACATCCTGGCGTTCGGGTCACGTGTGCGAGGGCTTGGTGCGCGCGCCGGGCAACGTCACCCGCAAGCGGGTGCGCCGAGCACCGTTCCCACGGTCTCAGCGACGCAACGGAGCTGCACCTGCTGCAGCTCGAGGTCGACCAGGTTTTGGCCGACGAGTTCCCTGCCGCCTTAGAGACCCACATCTCTTGGCGAGCCCCGCTCGCGGAGAACCAGTTCGGGCCGACACGCTCGTGGCCGGATCGACTTGCGCGTGCGATGACGATGGAGCCATGGACGCGCCGTCAGATCCCTCGTATCGCGAGATCGCGCGGCACGTGCGCAAGTTTCCGCCAGAGCCGACGTTGGTCCCCGGAGCGGGGGTGTCTCCCCATTTCAGGGGAGGCCGCACGCGGCCCGGGGTTCGGGGCATGGTGCTTGTTCAGGACCGCTGGTAGGGGCGCTGGGCCCGCGCGACGTCGTCGTAGCAGGTGTCTCCGGCAATGTCGCTCGGCACCCGGTACTGCGCGAGCACGGCGCAGTTCCACAGATCCTGGGTGGCCTGGATCTCCGTCCACCCTCCGTCGACCATCGCCCACATTGCGACGTAACCGCCGTCGCAGTCGTTGACCGCGCCGACCGCATACCCGTCGGTGCGCAACGACTGGACGCCCACCCCGACCAAGCCCTGGTCACAGGCGGCGCCCTGGCTGAGTCGTTCGGCGGTGCGGCCGATGAACTCCTTGAAGGAGTCAGGCGCGCCGGCCAGGTTGTTCGCGTCGGCCCTTGTACGGACCTGCGCGCGGCCGGACCCGTCACCGTCGTAGGAGATGAGCCTCGGCTCCGCCGGCGGAGTCAGGTCGTCCGGTGCGCGAGACGTCGTGGGGAGGTTCGGCTCCTGGCTGGCCCTCGGCGCCGTCGCCCGTGGCGGCTCATCGCGGTCGGGGGTGGCGAACGTGACGCTCACGAGGAGGAGCACTACTGCGGCAGCGACGAGGAAGGGCGCGAATCGATCGCCTCGCCCGAGGTGGACAGCGCGCAAGCGCCGTCGCCCAGAGGAGGTCGCCTCCAGACTGGGGAGCGGGGGGACGACGAGGTTGCTGGCCACTTCGTCCAGCTCGCCGACGAGGGTGCGCTCGAGGTCAGAGTGCATCAGCTTTCCTCCTGCCCGAGAGCGGTTCGCAGATTCTGTAGCGCGCGGTGGGCGGTGGACTTCACGTTGCCGCGGGAGCAGTCAAGGACGTCGGCAATTTCTGCCTCGCTGAGCTGTTCGTAATAGCGCAGCACGATGACGGCTCGCTGCCGCGGCGGCAGCAGGCGTACCTGTGGCCACAGCGACATCCGCTCTTCGGGACCCGCAGTGAGCGGTGAGGCCGGTTCGGGCGCGTCGTCGCCGATGAGCAATTCCAGCCTTCGCCTTTTGGGGCGCTTGGCGGACAGGAACGTGTTCATCAAGATGCGCCTGACGTAGGCGGCCGGGACGTCGGACCGACTCACCCGTGACCAGGCGCCGTGGACCTTGATGAGGGTCTGCTGGGCGAGATCCTCGGCGTCTGCGTGATTTCCAGCAAGGAGGAAGGCGCGACGGTACAGCGATGGCCACTCTGTGGCCGCGTAGTCGTCGAACGTCATCGCGTCGGCATCGGCGAACGTCGGCACCGGCACCACCTCCTACCTCTACAGGCGCCCGATCTGGTCAGCAGGTTGCGTCGGGCGGCACACTGTTCCAGGCCTGTGGACGGAGCCGGTGAGCGATACCGGAGCCGCTCGCACTTGTGAAGCGTGTCTGCGGGCCTGAGGATCACCCCGGCAGACAGGACGTCATCAGGCTTGCCGCGCTAGGTCTCGTCTGGGCGACCGCAGACTCGGTCGACCTGCGGGTCGCCGCAGGTGCCGAGGTGAGTTCGGCCCGGCCGCAGCAGTACTCGGTCTCCCCGAGCCGCGAAAGTGACGGCCTAGAGGGCCGGACTGGGTCGCTTGGTGGCGTCAGTGTCCTGCGGTGTGCGTCAGCCGGGGCGAGCCGAGCACGGGGGCGGGCCGACGAAGTCCGGCGGTCACCGCTCCCGTCGAGACGTACCCCGAAAAGGTGCGATATCCGCGCCGGACCGGAGCAACCATCCGAACTCCCGTGGCGTGTAGCAAGTGTGGAGATCATGCCGAAGGAGCGCTCGCTGGCGGTGCCCGTGAGCTGCGCGATCCATCCCGGGGATCCCGAGCGACCCTGCAGAAAGCCTCGCTCCTTCTCACCGGGGACCCGCACAGCGCAGGACATGACGCAGAACCACCCTGGCCAAGCGCTTCCAGGCGGGGGTGCCGGAGCGAGCAGCACGGGCGTGTCGACAACCACACCGGGCGAGTGGCGGTCGCCGAGCACCGCTGCGGCGCGTGTCGCGCTCGGCAGCGGCCCGACTCGCGCTCCGACGTAGTCCGAACGCAGACCCCGCCGCCCGACAGCAGGGCAAGCGGACGCTGACCCGACGAACTCTCGCCTCACAATCCGAACTCACGAGCACTCATTCACATGATGGAGCCAACTGATGTCCTGCCGGTCCTCACGCACACGACTGTTGATCCTCGGAGTCACCGCGGCCTTCGCCGCGGTCTCAGCCTGCAGCGCGCCCAGGACCGCCTCCTCCGGCCCCGAGCGTCCGACCTCACAGGTCAGCGCGTCCTCGAACGCCAAGATCGTCAGCAACATCCCTCGCGGTGCCACGAACGTGGACGTCGACCGCAAGCTGAGGCTGCGAGTCGAGGCGGGCACGTTCGAGGCAGTCGAAGTCACCGGCCCCGAGGGCTCGAGCATCGAGGGGCGTCTCTCACCGGACAAGACACGTTGGGCCGCCAGATCCCCGTTGCGGGCGAACTCGCGTTACCGGATCACCAGCACGGCCACGGACACCGAGAGCCGGGAGGGCACCTTCGAGTCGGTCTTCCGGACACGCGAGCTGACCCTGGATGAGCAGACCTACCCCAGCTTCGCGCTCGCCGACGGGCAGACCGTCGGGGTCGGCATGCCGGTCGTCATCCGATTCGACATCCCCGTCACCGATCAGGCATCGATCGAGCGGCACCTGAAGGTGACCAGCCGTCCAGCGCAGGCCGGTGCCTTCCGCTGGGTCAGCGGTCAGGAGGTGCACTGGCGGCCGAAGGCGTACTGGCGCCCGGGCACCGACGTGACAGTGGAGGCTGACATCGGCGGGGTGCCGGCCGGCAGCGGCATCTACGGGCAGAAGGATCGAAGGATGACCTTCCAGGTCGGAGATGCGATGGTCAGTGAGGTCGACATGACCACCCACCAGATGCAGGTGTTCCGCAACGGCAAGCTGGTCAGGACGATCCCGATCACGACCGGGGAGCAGCCAAAGTTCACCACGAGGTCCGGCATCAAGGTCATCAGCGAGAAGTACCGGAGCAAGCGAATGAACTCCGCGACAGTGGGCATCGATCCCGACAGCGCCGACGGCTATGACCTCGACGACGTCGAGTACGCCATGCGGCTGACGAACAGCGGTGAGTTCGTGCATGCAGCTCCGTGGTCAGTCGGCTCCCAGGGCAGCGCCAACGTCAGCCACGGCTGCACCGGCATGAGCACCGCCAACGCCGAGTGGCTGTACAACAACACCAACGTGGGCGACGTCATCGAATACGTCGGGACGGACAAGCCCATGGACCTCACCAACGGCTTCGGGGACTGGAACACCTCGTTCCGCGACTATCGGGCAGGCTCGGCGCTCAGCTGACCTCGCGGCGGGTCGATGCCGCTGTCTGGCATCCGAGGCACACGGTGGGCCTGGCCGGCCCCAGCGGTCGGCGTGCTGGGGATGTCAGTGTGGGAGCCGGGTCCAGGTCGCGCCGAGGTCGGTGCTGACGCGTGTGTGGTTGCGCTCGGGGTGGATGGCGTAGATGCGACCGTCCTCGAACTCGTACTCCCAGCCGCCCTCCGTGCCTGGTGCCGGCAGCCGTGTCCAGGTGCTGGTGGTGACGTCGACCAGCAACGTGCCATTGGCGGCCGACTCGCCGGTCGGCACCAGGGCGACGGTCGTGTCGTCGAGGGTGCGCACGGCCGGCTCCCACCACCGATCCCGGCCGGAGTCAGCGTCGCCAGGGACGTCGGTGGGCAAGAACTTCCAGGCGGCGTCGGAGGGTGCGTCGGTGCGACGCACCAAGAGCCCGTCGAGGGTCGCGTGCTCGAGGTCGGAGCCTTCGGTAGTGAGGGCTGTGACGACGTGGTCGCCGACGGCGGTCAGGCTCAGGGAGGGGACGTAGGTCCGGGGTGTGGTCGTGTGCCCGGCGATGGGCTCCCACCTGCTGCCGCCGGCAGAGCGCTGGAACTGGATCTCGCCGTCGGCGTAGCCGAGCTGGCGTACCAAGCTGCCGTCGTCGGTCACGGTCCACCCTTGCCAGTCCCCGGCAGCTGGGGTGGGGGTGAACATGATCCGGTCCTCGGGCCGGTACAGGCGGGCGGAACCGTAGATGGGGGCCAGGTCACCAGCGGCCGCGGGCCGCGACGTGGCGCCGCGGACCTGGCGGATGGTGCCGGTCGCGGTGATGTGGAACGTCGCGCGGCCGGCGGGGCCGATGAGGAGGTAGCCGTCGTCGACCGCGCGCACGAACGGGGTCGCGGCGCCTTCGAGAGTGACCTCGGACAGCCCGGTGGCCAGGTCGCGGCCGCGGTGGTCGTAGAGGCGCCACGCGCTGGCGGAACGTCCTTCGCTCGTCGGCGGGTCGACGGTGTAGGTGATCAGGTGGGTGCGGTCGGGTCCGGTGGCGGCGTCGACCGGGCGGCCGGCGTCGACGATCTCGTCGGCGCTCGCGCCGCTGTCTTCGGCGACCTCGGCCATCCGGTCCGCGTCGACCCGGTCACCGCCGGTACCGACCGTGTTGTCGCTGTCCTCGGCGCCCGTGCCGGTGCACGCCGCGAGGATCGCTGCCGTCGCGGCGACGGTAGCGACGTGCAAGACCGGTCGCAGGGTCCGGCGTCGGGACGGGTGCATGGGGTCCACTGTCCCCCTCCTTCGCGCCGATGGACACCGAGGCCGGATTGCCGCCACCTGCGCGGGCGCCGTGATCGTGCCCACTGTGGGCGGCGACGGTCAGGAACTGTTCGACGACCGACTGCGCACCCCAGCCCGACGCGCGCTGGTGGGCGATCTCGCCCGGCGGTTGACGGGTCTACAGGCGCCTCGGACGCGGCTCCGCCCCGCACTCGAGGAGGCGCGGGGCAGAGTCGGTCGGTCTACTTGGTGGTGGAGAACGAGCTAACGCACTCGCCCTGGGTGGTGAAGACCGGGGACGTGCTGGTCTTGTAGCCGCCGTTCTTGCACTGGTCCTTGCTGGTCAGCACGACGGGCTTCGCGAACGTGTAGGTGGTGCCGGCGAAGGTGATCGAGTTGATGACGCCGTCGCCCTTGACGCCGGAGCCGAGCGAGAAGCCGAACGCCTTGACGATCGCGTTGGGGAAGTTCGCGCGCCACTCGTCGAGGGTGCCGTAGTAGGGGCTGCCGTAGCCGCCGCCGGTGTGCGGGGCGGCGGCCTTGATGTCGGCGTCGGCGGCGTTGTTCAGCCACCAGGTGCCGTTGTAGACCTTCTCGCCGACGAGGATGCCGTCGTTGGTGCCGTCGGCGTCGAAGTCGACGATGAGCTGGTAGCCGGGCGGGATGGTGCCCGAGGTCGGCGTGTAGTCGAGGGTGGGCTCTCCGGTGCTCGCGAGCGGGGTGTTGGTGTCGACGTACTCGGCGACCTTGTCGGTGCTCGTGTTGCTCTCGGTGAACACGCGAAGGCCGGCGCCCTGGACCTCGTAGTGGCCGGTGGCTCGGGTGTCGGAGTACGTGGGGTTGAAGTCGTCGGGGACCAGGATGGTGCCCGATGCGGCCTGCGCGGGGCCAGCGAGGGCGAGGGTGGACACGGCTGCGCCTGCCAGGGCGGTCCCGATGCGCGTGAGGCTTCGTACGTTCATGCTGGCTCCTGTGGTGAGCGTCCCGACGCCGTACGAAGACGGCGCGGGATGACCCTCACCCCCGGGAAGTAGCGCCAGCATGGGCATTGTTTGGTCGGTCACCAAGGCCGTCGTCGACAGCTTCTAGACCGGGTTCTCATCCCTCGGGCAAGGACCGCGAGCCCTCGCCCGGAACCGGTTGCGCGTGGTAGGTCAGCGGCTGTGTGACGACACGCAGCGTCTGTTTCCCGCGCTGCCGGCGCGGAGTACGTCGGTAGATCCAACTTGTAGCGACCGGTCGTTCCGTGCCGTAGGTGAGACAAGTCGGCCGACCTGGTTGCAACCGGTACGCCGGACCAACGGGCCGACCCGGCAACACCGTGGGACGTCGCGGCGTCAGGTGCGCCGCGGACGGGCCCTGTTCCAGAGGTCGGCGTCCTCAAGATCGACCATGATCGCGTGCTCAGCCGCGCGCCTCGGCTGCGGTATGGCAGCCCGCCCAGGCGACCTCGAGAGGCCGACGACCGAAAGCGGCCCTCGCCCAGGCCGTCGCGCGCTTACTCACGCTTCCCCGGGTCAGCACCAGCCGATCCTGGAGCCAAACCGGGTCCGCGAGGGCGCGGTCCAGAAGCGCCTCACCCAACCCCGACACCGCTCCCCCGGCCACGCGCGTAGACACGCAGCCGACCGTGAACGCCTTGGCCGCGGCGTTCACCCGCCATGCCGATGGACATCAGCTGCCCTTCCGATCTCGCCGCGTACACCCCCGGGGGTTGTCGTAGCTGTCGTGGCTGCGTTCTGTAGTGGCGTCCACGTGCTCCAGTCGTGGCCGCCCAGACCAAGGCGGCCGTCCTCGACCGTCACCAAAGCGACGTCAACGTCCTGTACCGATGTGCCGTCGTCATCTGGGTCAGTGCCGGCTACCGCGTCGGTGTCTGGCCTGGGCGAGGTGGAGTCACCAGGGTGACGGCCGCAGTGCTGATCGTCGCCGGGTGCGGAGCCACCCCGGAGGGTGCTTTCGAGGCCGTCGGTGAGACAGAGGCCATGAGCTGCTTGCAGGACGGGGCTCCGGTCCTCCTGCGCTGAGCAACTTCGCCTGGCCAACGAGGTCTTCGCGGACGCCACGAACGTGTGCAGACACGGGTCGGCGAGAGACCGCCAACCGGGGTTACGACCGGCGCGAACTTGGCACACTGGCGATTACACGAAGAGCACCTGGGGGGCGCTGATGACAGCCGGTTTCCATGTCGACCTGGCCGCGCTGATGGCCACCCGTGACTACTTGGACGACATCGGTTCCGCGATCGGCGAGATCAACGTCGCCCAGGCGCTGGAGACGTGTAACGGCGTTGGCGCCGAGGCGACCACCGCCGCCGTGAAGGACGTCGCATTCTCTCTGGGCGCGGCGGTCGCCGGGTACGCCGTCGACACCGTGGCGCTGGCCAGCAAGACCGGCGCGACTATCTCGGACTACGCCGCCATCGACGACGGAGTCAGTTCGACGCTCCGCCGGCTGGCGCTGTGACATGCCAGCGCTGACGCTGTCCGAGGTTGCGTCCTGGCAACCGCACACGCTCCGGGCGAGCGCGGAAAGCCTGACCGCGCTCACCCGCGACCTGCTGACCCGCGTCGAAGACATCGCCACCGCCAAGATCCGACTCAACGACGCCTGGGAGGGATGGGCCGCCGACTCCGCGGCCGCCACCACCCAACGCCACGCCGCGTCAGGCAAGGACCTGGCCGAGACGTTGACCCGTACAAGCCAGACGCTCACCTGGGGATCAGCTGCTCTCACCGCAGCCCAGGAGACCGTCGCCGAGAGCGCACAAGCTGCCCGAGGCGCGGGCTGCACGGTCGACGACGACGGAACCGCGCACCCGCCACCCATCAGCGCCCCCGAGAACCCGCTGATGCCGCTGCCCGCGTTGCAGCCGGTCCAGCAGCAGCGGGCTGAGGCCCTTGCCCTGGCGCAGGCTCGTGCCCAGGCAGCCGCGATGGCGGCGCGGTACACCCAGCTGATCCAGGGCAACCTCGAGGCCGCGGCGGCCACCGACGTCGAGGTCGCCCGCACGTTGAGCTCCATCACGCTGCCGGCTGCTGTCGCCACCTCAGCCGCGGAGACCGCCGTAGCGGTCGTGGGCGTCGGGCTCGGCGGAGACAACCCGAACCTCCAGGTCGCGTTCCCCGACAGCTGGCGCCTGTCCGATCAGATGCGGCCGCTGTCACTCACGCAGTGGTCCGCACTCGTGGGAGCCTCACTGGGTCTGCCGGTGTTCGCGCTGAAGTGGTACCAGAAGAACGAGCCCGCCGGCGATCGCACCGGCTACTACGGGGGTGGCGGGGTCATGGGCCCAGACGGCCGGATGTACCCCCTGGTCGCGCCCCAGGTGAACCTCGACGGCGTCCTGTACGGCGGCGACGCCCAACCCGGCTCCAACCGCGTCGTGGACCTGCGCGGCCAAGACGATGGCTGGCACACCATCGCCCACACCTCCGGTGTCGACCGGCTCGCACCCTTGGACAAGTTCACCAAGGGCGCCGCAGGGCTCGGTGTCCTCGCCGGGGGCTCCTTGCCGTCGGACCCGACCCCCTCACGGCTGGACCTGCGCGACAACCTGACCACGAACGCCGGCGGGTTCCCGACCCTGGGAGACGCACCGCCCTCAGGCGGCTCCGACGACAACTCCCTGGACCGCCCGGGCAAACCGTTCGGCGACCCGCGCGACAACCCGATCGACAAGCCGCCGTGGGCTCAACCAGAGGTCGCAGGCCTGCACCCGGACCACGCCGGCCGCGCGCAAGGAGGAGTGGACCTGCTCACCCAAGCCGGGGACGCCGCGCTCACGGTCAAGCGCCTCAACGACTCCGAGTCCAAGCTGTACGACCTGACCCTGGAGGCACACGAGGACGGCGACCGCACCCGCGCACTGCTCCGCATCTACGATGTCGAGGAAGACCTCCAAGCCCCCGACGACGACCCCAAGTTCATCATCAAGAGCTCCTACGGGTGGCTTGACTCCGAGACCGGAACGATCAAGCAGAGGGACTACAACTTCCTCGGCGCACCCGAGAGCGCCGGCCCGAACGCCCGCTACCACAAGGTGCTGAATTGACTCACCCACGCGCACGTCGTCGCCGCCCACGTCCCGCCGCGGCGGTCTCGGCGTGTCTGCTGGTCGTGCTCACCGGATGCGGAGGCTCTGGCCAGGGGTCAGCGACCGAGACCGGCTCATCGGAGCCCAGCGTCAGCCCCTCGCCGAGCTCGTCGCCCACCCCCACCGACGAGCCGGGTCAGGATGCGTTCCTGAGCGGGCAGACCGACATCGGTAGCCCCGCGGTGTTCGCGCAGCGCGAGATGTGCGTCAACGGCAGCGACTACAACTACGTCCTCGCCGCCTTCACCGGAGCGCAACCTCCGCCGACCAAACCCGACGCAGGGTTCGTTAAGGCCGGCATCGGGAGAGCGCGGAACCTGGCCGCAGCGCTCGCCGGGCAGCTCCCCGCCGACCAGCGCAGCAACGCCGAGGGGGCCGTGAAGACGTGGACCATCGGCGGGTCGGTGCTGCGCAAGCAGGGCTACGGTGCCGAGGACCTGGAGGAGTTCTTCGTCAAGGTCGGGCCGCGTGTGGAGGACTACGTGGACGGCAACGCAGCCCTGACGCAGTACCTCACCGCGACCTGCTCGTCCAAGGTGCCGAACTTCGCCAAGCAACTCGCCCCACCAACATGATCTGACGTTCTCACCGCAAGACCGGTCAGCGCCATCTCTGCAGGACCTGGTGGCCACGGGGAGACCCGGCCCCCAGGCTCGTCGCTCAGTGCGCTGACCTACACCACTCAGTGAGCGATCAGATGCGTCGACGGAACGGTGCGGGCGCGGTCGCTGGAGGGGAGCGCTGCTAGCTGTACCTGGACATCACGTTGGTAGCAGTCGGTTGATGGGTGGGTGTCCGCCGAGTGCGCTGTGGCGGCGTTGAGTGTTGTAGTGCTCGAGCCAGGGCGCAAGGGCAGCGCTGCGCTCGTCGTTGCTGAGGAAGACACGGCGGTAGGCCCATTCGCTGAGCAGGGTGCGGTTGAGGCGTTCGACCTTGCCGTTCTGCCAGGGGCAGTGGGGTCGGATGAAGATCTGGCGGATGCCGCGGGCGGCGCAGAGCTCGCGCAGGGAGTAGCGGTAGGCCCAGGCGTTGTCGGTCATCAACTGCTCGACGGTGTCGATGCCGTGGGCGGCGAAGTAGGCCAGGGCGCGTTCGAGGAAGCCAGCGCAGGTGAGGCCTTGTTCGTTGGCCAAGATCTCGGAGTAGGCCAGGCGGGAGTGGTCGTCGATGAGTGAGTGGACGTAGTCGAAGCCCACTACGGTGTCGCGGCGCCGGCGGGTGCTGCCGACCTGACGCCCGTGTGCTTTCCAACCACCGCCGTCAGGGATGCGGCCGAGCTTCTTGACATCCATGTGGACCAGCGCGCCGGGCCGCTCGCGTTCGTAGCGCACCGTGGTGGCTCTGCTGGCCCGGACCTGCTCGCCGGTGATCGGGTCCAGCAATGCCAGGCGAGGCAGGTGGTGCCGTGCGATCACCCGCGTGACCGTCCGCGGGCACACCCCGAGGCGATGACCGATCTCGTCGGGACCGAGGCGTTCACGCAGGCGGAGCTCGATGATCTGGGGTCTGCTGCACGGATAGGTGACATCTGATCTGCGTCGATGTGTGTCGGCGCTGGAAGGATGTGCACTATGCCGAAGGCGTTCCCCAGAGAGTTCCGCGAGGACGTGATCCGGGTCTACCGGGACTCGGATGCGTCGCTGGCCCAGGTCGCCAAGGACTTCGGCATCTCGCCGTCGTGCCTGAAGCGCTGGGTCACGATCGATGACAAGAAGTCTGCCCGCCCATCCTCAGCCGGCCGAGCGCCCGTGGAGTCCGACGCGCTGCGCGAAGCGAACAAGCGAATCAGGCTCCTCGAGCAAGAGAACGAGGTTCTGCGCCGCGCCGCTGCGTATCTCTCTCAGGCCAACCTGCCGGGAAAATGATGTACCCGCTCGTCCGCGAGCTGGCCGCCGATGGGGTCCCCGTCGCGGTGACGTGCCGGGTGCTGAAGATCGCTCGCCAGCCCTACTACCGCTGGCTGGTCAATCCGGTCACCGATGCCGAGCTGACCGCGGCCTACCGGGCGAACGCGTTGTTCGACGCCCACCGCGACGACCCCGAGTTCGGCTACCGGTTCCTCCTCGACGAAGCCCGCGGCGCAGGTGAGCCGATGGCCGAGCGGACCGCGTGGCGGATCTGCTCCGACCTCGGTTGGTGGTCGGCGTTCGGGAAGAAGCGCGGCAGGAACGGGAAGAAGCCGGGCCCGCCGGTGCACGACGACCGCTGCGCCGTGGTCGACGACCAAGGCAGGATCCGCCACGAGTTCACCGCCACCGGCCCGAACGAGCTGTGGCTGGCCGACATCACCGAGCACTGGACCGGGGAGGGCAAGCTCTACGTCTGCGCGATCAAGGACGTCTGCTCCAACCGCATCGTCGGCTACTCGATCGACTCACGGATGAAGTCCCGGCTCGCGGTCGCTGCGCTGAACGACGCAGTCGCTCGCCGCGGCAAGGTGGCCGGTTGTGTCCTGCACACCGACCGAGGATCGCAATTTCGAAGCCGCAAGTTCGTCCACGCGCTCAACCGCCACGACATGGTCGGCTCGATGGGCCGCGTCGGCGCAGCCGGCGACAACGCAGCCATGGAGAGCTTCTTCTCGCTGCTGCAGAAGAACGTCCTCGACCGCCACCCCTGGGCCACCCGTGAAGAGCTGAGGATCGCGATCGTCAGGTGGATCGAGAGGACCTACCACCGGCGCCGGAGACAGGCTGCTCTCGGGCGATTGACCCCGGTCGAATACGAGCTGATCATGACTCCAACCGCCACCCAGGCGGCCTAACCAAAACTGTCACCCGTTCGTGCAGCAGACCCGAACGCGTCCCAGACACGATCGACCTGACCCTTGAGCTCACCCGTGATCACCCCGGCACCCTAGACGTCACCAGGGCTGGACGCACCAGAGCCGCCCCGGCGTGGTGCCGTGACGGCTCTGGTCAAGAGGGCTGTCCTGTTGGTGATTCTGCGAAGACTTCGCGTTGATTCTGCGAAGACCCCATGGTGGAGCTGGCGGGAATCGAACCCGCGTCCTAGAGCGCCGTGCCAGGTCTTCTCCGGGTGCAGTTCGTGATGTCGCTTTTCTCGGCCCCGGCGCTCCCACGAACAGGTCGCCGACGGGCCCAGTCAGGAAAAAGTCCCGATCGACCCTCCTGACAGGAGTCGATCAGCAAGCCCTCTAGATGACGTCAGGGTCCGGGACGAGGGCAGATGCCCGGTCTGACGCTCCGATCACTGCTCAGGCAGCGAGTTCGAAGTCAGTGCGATTGGAGTCGGCACTTGTGGTTTCCAACGGACGTTTACGAGATGACGTTGGCTTCTCGACCCGCTTCTCCTGGGACTAACGACCCCAGTCGAAACCAATCAGCCCCTCTTGAGTTGTGCAGCACCAGTGTAACCGCGCGGTCCGACATCGGCATTCCCGCGGGGCGGTGGTCCCGACGGGCTCGACCTCGCCCCCCGACCGCGACGTGCGCCCCGACGGCGTCAGGCGCTGGTGCCCGGCGGCGTGGCCGGCGCCCCGAACAGCTCGGCCCCGTTGTGCCACAGCACCCGGCGCAGCCAGTCCTCCCCCAGCCCCGGGTGACGCTCCCCCAGCGCCAGCAGCCCGTCGAGCTGCTCGCGGTAGGGGTAGGGGATGGTCGGGAAGTCGCTGCCCAGCAGCACCTTGTCGCCGAGGTCCGCCAGCCGCGGGAGCAGGTCGTCGGGGTAGGGCGCGTCGCCGTCGAAGAAGTCGGTGAACACCATCGTGGTGTCCAGCCGCACGTGCTCGTGGGTCTCGGCGAGCGCGAGGAACTCGGCGTACTCCGGGGCGCCCATGTGGGCCACCACGACCGGCAGCCGCGGGTGCCGCTCCAGCAGCCGTCGGAGGTACGCCGGCCCGGTGAACGCGTTGCCGACCGGGCCCGACCCCACGTGGGTCACCACGGGGACCCCCGCGTCCTCGACCAGGCCCCACGCCTCGTCCAGGAGCGGGTCGTCGAGGGCGAACTCGCCCACCTGGGTGTGCAGCTTGAACACCTCCACACCCGCCTCGATCGACGCGCGGACGTAGTCGGCCACGCCCTCCTCGGGGTAGAAGGTCGCCGACCACAGGCACTCCTCGACCTCGGCGGCGAAGTCGCGCGCCCAGTCGTTGAGCCAGGTCGCGACGCCCGGGCGGTGGGCGTAGGGCAGCGCCGAGAAGCGGCGTACGCCGAAGGCACGCAGCTGGGCGACCCGGTGGGCGTGGGCCTCCCGGTAGCGGATCGGCCAGTCGCGCCCGATCTTGGGCCCTGCCTGGTCGAAGACCGCCCACACCTTGTCCTGGATCGACTGCGGCAGGAAGTGGACGTGGACGTCGAAGAGCCCCGGGAGCCCGAGGGCGCGCCACACGGGCGCGACCTCGGGCTCGTCGGGGGCGAAGAGCGCGGTCACGGGACCGAGGGTGCCAGGTCCCGCGGGGGCGGGTCGCTCAGACGCCGAACCAGGCCAGCCAGGTGCGCGCCACCGCGACGTCCACGCGCTGGAAGCCCTGGACCGAGCGGCACTTGTCGCCGCTGCCGTTGCTGTAGCTGGTGACGGCCGCGATCGCGCCGCCGAAGTAGACCGGCCCGCCGGAGTCGCCGACGCAGGTCTCGCCGAGCTCGTCGCTGGTGGAGGTGCCGTTGGTCTGGAGCACCTGCGGGGTCAGCTTCTGGCCGGGCATGTCGACCGTGCGGCGCAGCAGCGGGAAGGTCATCGGCGTGGCCTTCTGCGGGCCCACGAGCGGCTTGCGCACCTCCGAGCCGTAGCCCACGGCACGGAAGACGGTCGAGGACAGCTGGCTCTTGACGATGGTGTCGAGGCTGCCGATCGGGGCCAGGGGGGCCGGGGCGATGTCGGTGACGGGCTCGTCGAGGACGACCACGGCCACGTCGTTCCAGCTGTTCAGGTCGGTGAACCCGGAGTACTGCGGGTGCGAGACGGGAGTCCCGCTGCGCAGGCCGGCGGCCTCCAGCTCGGCGTCGGTGTAGCCGGCGGCGGTGTCGGCGGCGGCCGGGATCGGCAGCGGCGGCTCCTCGGCGACGACGGAGTCGAAGGTGACCGCGACCTCGCCGGCGGCGTCGTCGAAGCAGTGCGCGGCGCTCAGCACGACGGTCGGCGTGACCAGGGTGCCGCTGCAGCGGACCCGGAAGCCCTCGGAGTAGAGCACCAGCAGGCCGGTGGCGGGGTGGGCCGCACCGTCGGCGGTGCCGTTGGTGCTCGCCTGGGCGGTGCCACCGGGCGAGGCCACGGCAGCGGCGGAGGCGGCCACCAGGGCGGTCAGGACGGCGGCGGCACGGCGGCGCAGCTGGGTTCGCATGGGCGTAGCGAACCAGAACGTTCAGACCCGCGTGGGCGTTTTCACCCCATGCCCTTCAGTCGCCGACCCACCGCCTCGCGGGCGTCGCGGTCGGCCTGGCGGGCGGCGATCGCGTGGCGCTTGTCGTAGGACTTCTTGCCGCGCGCGAGCGCCAGCTCGACCTTGGCCCGGCCGTCCTTGAAGTAGAGCGACAGCGGGATCAGCGTGTAGCCGCGCTCGTTGACCCGCCGCTCCAGCTTGTCGATCTCGGCGCGGTGCAGCAGCAGCTTGCGGACGCGGCGCGGCTCGTGGTTGGTCCAGGTGCCCTGGGTGTACTCCGGGATGTGGACGCCGTGGAGGTAGGCCTCGCCGTGGTCGACCTCGGCGAACCCGTCGACCAGGGTGGCGCGGCCGGCCCGCAGCGACTTGACCTCCGTGCCGACGAGCACGAGGCCCGCCTCGAGGGTGTCGTCGATGTGGTAGTCGTAGCGCGCCTTGCGGTTCTGCGCCACGAGCTTGTGACCCTGCTCCTTGACCATCCGACCATCCTCCCAGGTCGGACCAGCGGGGCGCTGCGGCGTGGGTCAGAGGTAGCGCATCGGGTCGACGGGGTTGCCGTCGAGCAGCGCGCTGAAGTGCAGGTGGCAGCCGGTCGACCAGCCGGTCGAGCCGGAGTAGCCGACGAGCTGGCCGCGGGTGACCTGCTGCCCGGTGCTCACGGCGTAGGAGCTGAGGTGGTTGTAGACGACCGTGAGGTTCTGGCCGTTGACCTGGCCGAGGTCGAGGTAGAGCCGGTTGCCGTAGACGTCGGACCAGGCCCGCGAGATCACGGTGCCGGTGCCGGCGGCGACGTTGGCGGTGCCGCAGGAGGCGGAGAAGTCGGTGCCGTCGTGCAGGCCGTAGTAGCCGTAGATCGGGTGCACCCGGTAGCCGTACGGCGAGGTCACGCCCCCGGGCACGGGTCGCTGCAGGAAGCTGGCCGCGTCGCCGCTGAAGCCGCCGCGCTGGCGGGCGGCACGGGCCAGAATGAGCTGCCGGATCTTGCGGGCCTGCTGCTCGGCCGCGCGCAGCTGGGCCGCGTCGGCGACGCGCGCCTGCTGGGCCTCGGCGGTGGCGGCGGCGCGGCCCTTGACCAGGGTGGCCACCTCGGTGCGGGCGGAGGCGGCCTGCTGCTCGAGGTCCTGGCGCCGGGAGAGGTTGTCGGCCGCGGCGGCGCGCTGCTCGGCGACGACCGCGCGGGCCGCCTCGACCTTCCGCTCCTCCGCCACCATCGCGGCGCGGGCCTCGCGCAGCACGTCGAGGGTGTTGTCCTGCCGGCTCATCAGGGAGTCGACGGTGTTGAGCTGGCTGGTGGCCTCGGCGGGGTCCTGGCTGTTGAGCACCACCGCGAGGCCCATCAGCTGCGGGTCGCCGTTGACGTACATGTTGGCGGCCAGCCGGCCGATGTCGGCCCGCTGCCGGCGTACGCGCTCGCGGGCCTGCTCCAGGGCCGCCTGGGCCCGCTCGAGCCGGATCTCGGCGGCCTCGAGCTGGGCCTGCATCTCCTGGTCGAGCCGCCGGGCCTCGCCGAGCTGGGACTGGGCCGTCTCGAGCCGGCGCTGCGCGCCGCCGAGGCGCTCGCGCGCGGCCTGGAGCTTGCGGGCCGCCGCGGAGAGCTCGTCCGAGGACTCCTGGAGGTCGTCCTGGGCCGCCCGGACGCTCCCCTTGGCGTCGCGTTCGCGGTCGCGGAGGTCGTCGGCCGAGGCCAGCGGGACGGTCACGGCGAGGCTGGACAGGGCCAGGATCGCGGTGAGGGCCGTCCGGGGAAGAGGACGAGACACCGGGTTTGCCGATCTTTGGGGAAGTAGGCCCGGTGACCGTAACCGACCGGGCTCAGACCTTGAGGTATTTGCGGGTCATCACGAGTGTCGGCAGCAGCGTGAGCGCCAGTCCGAGCGCCGCCACGCCGCCGATGGCCAGGAAGGAGTCCTGCCAGTCGACCCACTCCACGATGTTGGAGGTGGGCCGGAGCATCCCGTAGATCACGACGTACATGAAGACCAGGAGCGTGCCGGCCGCCAGCCCCACCCCGATCAGGGCGGCGACCAGGGTCTCGATGAGGAACGGCAGCGAGATGTAGAGCCGCGAGGCCCCCACCAGCCGCATGATGCCGATCTCCTTGCGCCGGGCGTACGCCGCCATCCGGATCGTGTTGCCGACCTGCATGATCGCGGCCAGCAGCAGGAACCCGGCGACCGCGATCGCCCCCCACTTCATGACCTCCATCCAGAAGTAGATCGGCTTGAGCACCTGCCGCAGGTCGCGCACCGCGGCGACGCCCTGCTGGTCCGAGAGCGCCTGGGAGATGCCCTGGAACTCGTTGGGGTCCTTGAGCTTGACCCAGTAGGACTCCTGCATGTCCTTGGCCGTGACCGTGGAGTAGATCTCCTGCTCGGACTTGTCCTGCGAGAGGTAGACGCGCTTCCAGGTCTCGAACGCCTCGGCCTTGGTCTGCAGGTAGTACGACGCCACCTCGGGGTTGGTCTTCACCACCTGCTCGATCGCGGCCTTCTGCTCGGGCGTCACCTCGCCCTCGCAGGTCGGGACCTGGCTGTTCTGGTTGCACATGAACACGGTGATCTGGAGCTTGGAGCCCCAGAACCGCTCGGCCTTGTCGGCCTGGGAGTTCAGCAGCAGCCCCATCCCGACCAGGGTGAGCGAGACGAAGATCGTCACGACGAGCGCGATCGACATCGACACGTTGCGGCGCAGGCCGGTGCGGGTCTCGGAGAAGACGTAGCGGAGGTGCACGAGCGGACTCCTAGTAGGTGTGGCCGTAGACGCCGCGCAGCTGGTCGCGCACGACCGAGCCGCCGTCGAGCTCGATGACGCGCTTGCGCATCTGGTCGACGATCTCCACGTCGTGGGTGGCCATCAGCACCGTGGTGCCGGTGCGGTTGATGCGGTCCAGCAGCTTCATGATGCCGATGCTGGTCGCCGGGTCGAGGTTGCCGGTGGGCTCGTCGGCGATGAGGATCTTGGGCCGGTTGACGAAGGCACGGGCGATGGCCACGCGCTGCTGCTCGCCGCCCGACAGCTCGTCGGGCATCCGGCGGCCCTTGCCGTCCAGGCCGACCAGCTCGAGCGTCTCGGGCACCAGACGGTTGATCTGCGCCTTGGGCTTGCCGATGACCTGCAGGGCGAAGGCGACGTTCTGGGCCACGGTCTTGTTGGGCAGCAGCCGGAAGTCCTGGAACACGGTGCCGACGTCGCGCCGCAGCCGGGGCACCCGGAAGCCCCGCATCCGTCCCAGCTCGCGGCCGTCGACCCAGACCTCGCCCTGGGTGGCGCGGATCTCGCGCAGCACCAGGCGCAGGAAGGTGGACTTGCCCGACCCCGACTCGCCGACGAGGAAGACGAACTCGCCCTCGTCGATGATGGCGTTGACGCGGTCCAGCGCCCGGGCGCGGTGGCCCGGGTAGGTGGCGGTGACGTTCTCGAATCTGATCACGGCGGGGGTGGGCCGGTGTCGGGGATGTCAGGGGCACGCAGACGCTGCGTCCGACCGCTGGTAACGCTAAGTCCTGGGCCCTACGGTTGCCCGCATGTGCGCTTCCTCGGCCCGTCGCGCCGCCGGGGGCGCGCTCCTCGTGCTGGCGCTGCTGCTCGCCGCGGCCTGCTCGTCGGGGTCGCCGGAGTCCGCGCCCGAGCCCTCGCCCACCCCGATCTCCGACCTGGGGACGGCCTCGGTGGAGCTGCCGCGGATCGCGTTCTGCTCGGTCGTGCCGAAGGCCGACGTCGCCGCGGCGCTGGGCGGACCGGCCCAGGACGGTGCCTCGTGGGGCAACGGGGACGAGCTCGACCTGACCGCTCCGGGGGCGTCGGGGTCCGCGACGCCCCAGGTGGTGCAGGAGCTGGGCTGCGCGTGGACCCGCGGCGAGGTGACCGCCCGGGCGTGGGTGTTCGCCCGGCCCGTCACGCCCGCGCTGGCGCGCGGCGTCGTACGGCAGGCGGGGCGGGAGCGGGGCTGCGAGACGCCGCAGGGTCCAGGCTTCGGGTCACCGTCGCTGCTGCAGGAGTGCGAGACCGACGCGGGCCGCCGGGTCCGTCACGCAGGCCTGTTCGGCCAGACCTGGCTGACCTGCGAGCTCGCCGGCCCCGAGGTCGAGGACGAGCGGGCCGAGCAGTGGTGTGTGACGCTCGTCAACTCCCTCGACACCGCGTCCTGACCGGGCCCCGCCCAGGGGGCATCCTGGGGAGATGACCTCCTCCGACCAGACCACCCCGTCCCCCGTCCGCTCCACGCAGGTGCGGCTCGCGCAGCGCCCCGTCGGCGAGCCCGGGGACGACACCTACGACATCGGCCCGGTCGACCTGCCGGCGCTGGCGGACGGGCAGCTGCTGCTGCGGGTCGTCTACCTCTCGCTCGACCCCTACATGCGCGGTCGGATGAGCGACGCCCCGTCGTACGCCGCCCCGGTCGCGGTCGGCGACGTCATGGAGGGCGGCACCGTCGTGGTCGTCGAGGAGTCGCGCCACCCCGAGTGGTCGGCCGGCGACGTCGCGCTGTCCTACTCCGGCTGGCAGACCCACGCCATCAGCGACGGCACCGGCCTGCGCCGGCTCGACCCGTCGCGCGCCCCGATCTCGACCGCGCTGGGCGTGCTCGGGATGCCCGGCTTCACGGCGTACGCCGGGCTGCTGGAGATCGGCAAGCCGCAGGCCGGCGAGACGGTGGTCGTGGCCGCTGCCACCGGGCCCGTCGGCTCGGCCGTCGGCCAGGTCGCCCAGGCGCGCGGCGCCCGCTCGGTCGGCATCGCCGGCGGCGAGGCCAAGCGCGCGGCCCTGACCGAGGAGTTCGGCTTCGACGTCGCGCTGGACCACCGCTCCCCCGACTTCGCCGCCGAGCTGGCGGCGGCCGTGCCCGACGGGATCGACGTCTACTTCGAGAACGTCGGTGGTCCGGTCACCCGCGAGGTGCTGCGCCACGTCAACACCTACGCCCGGATCCCGGTCTGCGGGCTGGTCTCCTCCTACAACGCCACGTCCGCCCCCGAGGGCCCCGACCGGCTCCCCGGGTTCATGGGCCTGGTGCTGCGCAAGAGCCTCACCGTCCGCGGCTTCATCCAGAACGAGTTCACCGCCTCCCACGGTCGCGACTTCGTGCGCGAGATGTCGGGCTGGGTCGCGGACGGCACCGTGCGCTACCGCGAGGACGTCGTGCAGGGCCTGGAGTCGGCCCCCGAGGCGTTCCGCGGGCTGCTGACCGGCAAGAACTTCGGCAAGCTCGTGGTGCAGGTCAGCGAGGACCCGACCCGGTGAGCGAGGTCGCCGGCGCCCTCAACGGGGCGGTGACCGTCTCGATCGTGCGCCACGTCGCCCCTGAGAACGCCGCCCAGATGGTGGCGTGGGTGCGGGCCGGGTCATCGTTGGCCGAGCGGTTCGAGGGCTTCCTCGGCACCGGCTGGGTGCGATCCGCCCCCGGGTCGGACGCCTGGCACATGCTCTACCGGTTCGCCGACCACGCCTCGCTGGAGGCGTGGGAGTCCTCGCCGCAGCGGGCCTGGTGGCTCGGCTCCGCGCAGGGTCTCGTCGGCGAGTCGCGGGTGGAGCGGCGTACGGGCATCGAGGGGTGGTTCGAGGAGCCGGCGTCCCGCGACGTCGAGGACCTCCGACCCGCCGCCCCCGCCCCGCCGCGGTGGAAGCAGGCCACCGTCATCTGGCTGGCCTTCTTCCCGTTGTCGCTGGTGCTCGGCTCGCTGCTCAGCGCCACCGGCCTCGAGCTGGCCCTGGTGGTGCGCACCTTCCTGACCACCCTCGTCGCGACGCCGATCATGACCTACGCCCTGCTGCCGTGGATGACCAAGCGGTTCGAGTGGTGGTTGCACCGCTGACGGGGTACCGCGAGGGCGGACCCTGCGAGTGACACCTGCGAGAGGAGCCGTCGTGCCGAAGGCCTGGAGCGACAAGCGCGAGCGTCAGTACGAGCACATCAAGGAGGGACTCGAGGAGCGCGGCAAGGACGAGTCCACCGCCGAGGAGATCGCGGCCCGCACCGTGAACAAGGAGCGTGCCCGCGCCGGTGAGTCCGAGGAGGCCAGCCGGACCTCGACCGAGGACATCTCCTCGGGCCGTCGAGGCGGGCTGCGCTCGCACTCCGGCGAGGGCGGGCGCACCAAGGCCCAGCTCTACGAGGAGGCGCGCAAGAAGAACGTCGAGGGCCGCTCGGGCATGAGCAAGGCCGAGCTCGAGAAGGCGCTCGACGGCTAGGCGGCTCGCTGCCGCTCTGGACGGCGTACGACGGGCCGCGGCTCGGGCACGACCCGCGCCAGCCCCAGCACCAGCACCGTCGTGGCGAGCACCGCGAGCAGCGCCAGCAGCGCCCCTCCGGGCGAGGTGACCACGAGCTGCGGCAGCAGGCGGTCGGGCACCGCACTGGCCCCGACCCCCGCGCCGACCAGGCCGAACCAGCTGCCGCGCATGTTGCGTCGGTGGGCCTCGACGTTGCCGCGCCAGGCGTGGACGATGCCGAGCGTGACGGTCACCAGCGTCACCGTGGACAGGACGTGCAGCCAGCTCAGCTGGCCCGCACGGATGTCGCGGATCCAGAACGACGTTACCGCCACGTAGACCATCAGCACCACCCACACCCGACCCGCGAGCCGGTGCAGCCGGTCGCCCTTGGTCGGCCGGAACAGCTGCACCCCGCCCAGCACCAGCGCGACCGTGGCGGCGAAGGCGTGGGTGCCGACCAGCAGCGTCCAGCCGGCGTTCACCGGGGGCCCCCGTCCATGGCGGCGAGCAGGCGTCCGACCGGGCCGGCGAGCTCGTCGGGCTCGACGTCGGCCGCCTTCAGCAGCCGCGCGAACGACCCCTCCAGCAGCTGCAGCGCGAGGTCCACCTGGTCGGACCCGGGCCCGGTGAGCACCAGGCTGCGGCGGTTGCCGGTCCCCGGCTCCTGGCGTACGTCGGTCCAGCCGGCGTCGCGCAGGGACCCGACCAGCCGGCTCGCGCCCGCCTCGGTCAGCCCGACGGCGTCGGCCAGCGCCCGCTGGGTCACCGGCCCCGCCTCCCCCAGCCGGCGGACGGTCAGCAGCGCCAGGAACTTCTGGTAGGTCAGGTCGGTCGACTCGCGCAGCCGCTGGTCGGCGTTGCGGTCCAGCCGGCTGACCAGCACGTGAAGCTGGTGGGCGGGCTCGGCGTCGTACGGGCTCATGACTACATACTTGCGTTCGCAACTTGCTATATCAAGGTCGCGCCTTATGAACGTCGCACCACATCAGGGGCTGGCCAGATACGAGTCTGGCCGCTACTGTCCCGTCCACATATTGAGACCCGGGGGGATGACATGACCTTGTTCACGACAACTTCTGCGCGCGCCGTACTGGTGCTGCTGTCGGCATCGGTGGCGCTGGCGACGACCCAGCTGCCCGCTTCCGCGGCCAGCGACCTGCCGGCCCCCGAGCAGACCACCATCGACCAAGCCCTGCGCGAGATGGGTGCCGACGAGGCGGTTCCGAGCGATCTCGTACTCGAACCGCTGACCGGTGACGAGGACGTGCGCATCGCCGCGTCAGTCGAGAGGTTCGGTTTTGGTCTGCCCGCCACGGGCGGCGGCAGCACCCTCGACGACGGCGTGACGACCCTCTACGACGGTGCCTCCGACGGCACCTCGGTGGCGGTGCAGCCGGTTGCGACGGGCGCCCGGGCCCTGGTGCTGATCCAGGACGAGTCGGCCACCACGACCTTCGACTTCCCGGTGACCGGGGACACCGACCGGCTGCAGCTGAGCCCGACCGGTTCCGTCACGGCCCTGGACTCCGAGGGGACGCCCCTGGCCACCGCCGCACCCGCGTGGGCCGTCGACGCCGAGGGCACGCCGGTGCCGACCCACTTCGAGGTCGATGGCACCACCCTGCGCCAGGTCGTCGACCACGACGCCGCCGCCGACGTGGCCTACCCGGTCACCGCCGACCCGGTGTGGGCGGTCGTGATCGCCGCCGCCGCCCGACAGTGCGCGGCTGGCGCCCTCTCGGGCATCGCGTCGACAGCCCTCATCGACATCTACAAGGGACGGGCGTCGTCCAAGCGGGACTACGTGCTCAATGCCATCGCATCCTGCCTGGTGGGCCCGGTCGGCTACTGGGCGTGGAAGGTCCTGCCCGGAGCGACCAAGCGCTGGCTGGTGCGGCAGGTGCTCTACTTCGTCATCTACGTGATCCGACGCGTGCGATGACGGAGGAAAGCATGGCGACCCGAGAGCGGCCGAGCCGCCAGGACTACGCCTGGATCGCGTTCGGCTGGCTGCTGGTGCCGGTGACCGCGATCGTCCTGGACGCGGTGGGGCTGATCGAGCTGGACGGGGTGCTGGTGCTGGCCACGGCCGTGATGAGCGCGATGGCCGGCGGCGCGGCGCGCGCCTACCGGCAGCAGCTGCGTCGGGAGCGCGACCCCCGCTGAGCGGTGGCGCCTCAGCTGTTCTCGGCCTGCTCGGCGCCCCGGCGCCAGCGGATGCCGGCCTCGAGGAAGCCGTCGATGTCGCCGTCGAAGACGGCCTGGGGGTTGCCGACCTCGAACTCCGTCCGCAGGTCCTTGACCATCTGGTAGGGGTTCAGCACGTAGTTGCGCATCTGGTCGCCCCAGCTCGCCTGCACGTCGCCGCGCAGCGAGTCGAGGTGGGCCCGTTCCTCGGCCTTCTTCAGCGCCAGGATCTTGGCCTTGAGGATGACCATCGCGCTGGCCTTGTTCTGCAGCTGCGACTTCTCGTTCTGGCAGGACACGACGGTGCCGGTCGGGATGTGGGTCAGCCGGACGGCGGAGTCGGTGGTGTTGACCGACTGGCCGCCGGGGCCGCTGGAGCGGTAGACGTCGACGCGGATGTCCTCGTCGGGGATGTCGATCTCGTCGGTCTGCTCGAGCACCGGCACCACCTCGACGGCGGCGAAGGAGGTCTGGCGACGGCCCTGGTTGTCGAAGGGGCTGATCCGCACCAGCCGGTGGGTGCCGGCCTCGACGGAGAGGTGGCCGTAGGCGTACGGCGCGTGCACGGCGAAGGTGGCGCTCTTCAGGCCCGCCTCCTCGGCGTAGGAGGTGTCGAAGACCTCGACGTTGTACTTCTGGCGCTCGGCCCAGCGGGTGTACATCCGCATCAGCATCTCGGCGAAGTCGGCCGCGTCCACGCCGCCGGCGCCGGAGCGGATCGTCACGAGCGCCTCGCGGACGTCGTACTCCCCGTTGAGCAGGGTGCGGACCTCGAGCGCCTCGACGGACTTGTGGAGCTTGAGCAGCTCGGCCTCGGCCTCGGCCATCGAGTCGGCGTCACCCTCCTCCTGACCGAGCTCGACGAGGACGCCGAGGTCCTCGATGCGGCTGGACAGGCTCTCGAAGCGGTCGAGCGTGCCCTGGAGGTGGCTGAGCTTGCCGGTGACCTTCTGGGCGTTGGCCTGGTCGTCCCACAGGTCGGGGGCGGCGACCTGCTCGCCGAGGTCCTTGATCTCGCGGCGCATCTCGTCGACGTCCAGGACGGAGCCGATGGTCTTCATCGTCGCCTGGAGCTGCTTGATCTCGGAGTCGAAGTCGGTGGCTGCCACAGTCCGACAGGCTACGGGACGGGTTCGATGTCGGCCGCGGGGAGCCAGCGGGCGACGGTGGCCCAGCCGACGGCGTCGACCCAGACCACCGAGACGACCCGCCCCTCCCAGCCGCGCTCGGTGCGGCACCACTCCACGAGCAGGCTGGGCTCGCCGTCGACGCGGCAGTGCCGGGCCGGGGTGTGCGGGACGGGCGGGTCGGGCACCGCCGCGGGCCCCGGGTCACCCCGACCCGCGACCCGCTCGGCCAGCGTGCCGTGGTCGCCCGATCCGTAGCCGCCTCGCACCGGACCATCATGACACCGATTCGAACACGTGTACGACTGTCCACGAGACGGGACTCACGTTGCCGGCCGCCTGCGAGGGGGTAGGACAAGGGCAACCTACCGAGGAGTCACATCGTGAGCGCACGCCCCGCCCGCACCGTCGTCATCACCGGAGCCGCCGCCGGCATCGGCCGTCGTACCGCCCTGACCCTGGCCGGCAACGGCTGGACGGTCGGCGCCTTCGACCTCGACGAGACCGGGCTGGCGACCCTCGCCGACGAGGCCGGCCGGCTCCCGGGACGCATCCTCACCGGCCACCTCGACGTCACCGACGCCGCGGAGTTCGCCGAGCGGGTCGACGGGTTCGTCGCCGAGACCGGGCGGCTCGACGCGATCGTCAACAACGCCGGCATCCTGCTGGCGGGCCGCTTCGAGGAGATCGACGTGGCCAAGCAGCACCGCGAGATCGACATCAACACCAAGGGCGTCGTCAACGGCCTGCACGCCGCGTTCGCGCACCTCAAGGCGACGCCCGGCTCGGTGGCGGTCAACCTGGCCTCGGCCTCGGCGATCTACGGCCAGGCCGAGATCGCGAACTACAGCGCGACCAAGTTCTTCGTCCGCGGTCTCACCGAGGCGCTCGACATCGAGTGGAAGCGCCACGGCATCCGCGTCGCCGCGATCTGGCCGCTCTACGTGCAGACCGCGATGACCGACGACATCAAGACCGGCACCACCGACCGGCTCGGCATCAAGCTCGGCCCCCAGGACGTCGCCGACGCGATCGTCGGCGCCATCGACCCGCCGCTCCCGCGCCGCCTGGCCAAGCAGGTGCACTTCACGGTCGGGGCCCAGACCCGCGCGATGGCCCTCGGCTCGCGCTTCTCCCCCGCCTGGCTGACCCGCGCGGTCAACAAGAACCTGGCCGGTCACTGAGGCGGACGGCGACGACCGCGCGTGCATCCACGGGGGGTGCGGAGTCGGAAGAGACGTCAGGACAGGGAGCCACCGGGCACCTGACGTCGAAAGGAACCTCCGACATGAGCAAGCTCCTCACCCGGGCAGCAGGGACGGTCGCGGTCGCCCTGCTGGCCACGGGCCTCTCGCCCGCCTCCGCCACGACCCAGGCCACCGCCGCGGCGCCCTCCGGCAACCGCAGCCTCGCCACCGTGCTCACGTCGGACGGCAACCGCTTCGACCGCAACGCCCATGACTACGACGTCACGACCGAGGCCGTGCTGGCCGTGCTCGAGGCCAAGCCGGACAGCGCTGTCGGTGTCCTGGCCGACGGGTCGCAGCCGCTGACCGCGTTCGTGCCGACCGACCGCGCCTTCCGTCGGTTGGTCCACGCGCTGACCGGGAAGTGGGTCCGCAGCGAGCGGCACGTCTTCGAGGCCGTGGCCGGTCTCGGCATCGACACGGTCGAGCAGGTGCTGCTCTACCACGTGGTGCCGGGGAGCACGATCGACCGTCGCGCGGCGCTGGCCTCGGACGGCGCCCGGCTGACGACCGCCGCCGGCCCGACCGTCACGGTGGACGTACGCCGCAGCCCGCGACGCGTCGTGCTCCTGGACCGCGACCCGAACGCCTACAACCCGCGCATCGTCCGCTTCGACCTCAACCGCGGCAACAAGCAGATCGCGCACGCCGTCAACCGGGTCCTCCGCCCCGCCGACCTGTGAGTCCGGACCACCACGCGCGCTGCCGCGCGATCGCTACCCTGGGTCGATGACCGGGAGCGGACTGCGCGGCAGCGCCGTGGTGGACCTGGCGACAGCACTCCGGGACGGTCGCCACGACGCGCTCGAGGAGCTGTTCGACCGGTGGTCGCCGCTCGTCCACTCGTTGGCGTGGCAGGCGCTGCGCGACCCCCACGAGGCCGACGAGGTCACCCAGCTGGTCTTCGTCTCGGCGTGGCGCTCGCGCGAGACCCTGCGCCCCTCCGACACCGCCCTGCCCGCGTGGCTGGTCGGCATCTGCCGGCACCGCATCGCCGACCGCTTCGCCGACCGGTCCCGCGAGTCCCGCCGCCTGGCCCGGATGGCGTCCGAGGAGGACGTGCTGGAGGCCGACCGGGTCGAGGTCCTCGGCACCGAGCAGTTCCTCGAGGCGCTCACCATGGAGGAGGCCCTCGGCGCCCTCCCCGAACCGCGGCAGACCGTCGTGCGGCTGGCCTTCCTCGAGGACCAGACCCACGCCGAGATCAGCCGCCGGCTCGGCCTGCCGCTTGGCACGGTCAAGAGCCACGTCCGCCGGGGACTGCTCCAGCTGCGCGACCGGTTGGCGGTGAGCCATGACGACGCACCTCGATGACGACGACCTGGCGGCCGTCGCGCTCGGCGACCACGAGACGGAGCTGCCGCCGTCGGCCTGGAGCCACGCCGAGTCCTGTGCGCACTGCGCCACCGAGGTCGAGGCGCTGCAGGCCGTCGTCCGCCGGGCACGGGCGACCCCCGCCTCCGCCCCGCCGGTCGGCCCGGGCGTGTGGCGCTCCGTGGAGCGCGAGATCGCCGCCGACGACGCACCGCCCGCCGCGCCGGCGCCGGGGTCGACCGCCCCGCGACGGCACCACCCACGGCGACGGGGGGCGCTCCGGCTGCTCGCCGGCGCGGCCGCGCTCGTGCTGGCCGCCGGCGCCGGGCTGGCGTACGGGCGGACCCTCGCGCCCGACCCGCCGCGGGCTCAGGACCAGGTCGTCGCGCGGGCCGACCTCACCACCGTCGACGGTGATGCGTCCCGGGGCCGGGCCCAGGTGGTGCGCGCCGACGGCGCGCTGGCGCTGCGGATCTCCGCCGCCGACCTCGGCGACGAGGCCGGGTGGCACGAGGTGTGGCTGCTGCACGACGACGGCCGGGGCCTGGTCTCGCTGGGCACGCTCGGCGGCGGCGAGAGCGGCACCTTCCCGCTCCCCGGCGCACTGCTGCGCGAGGGCTACACCACGGTCGACGTCTCGCTCGAGGACGACGGCGACCCGGCCCACTCCGGGCGGTCCCTGGCGCGAGGACGACTGGGCGACGTCTGAGAGGCGTACGGGCTGACCGGCCCTACCCCGCTCGCGCACGGCCATGCCTGGCGTTTCGAGACGCTCTAGTCCACCCCCATCCGGTTGCCGGTTCACCCACCTCGGGCACGTGGGGGGTGCCACGCTCGGCCGGCGACGAGAGGCGGGAGAGAGCAGCGATGACGGCAGCACGGACGGCGAGCCCCCAGGCGACCGACGACGGGGCCCCGGTCGACGGCGCACCGGGGCGGGGCGCCCCCGCCGACGGCCGGCTGGACTGCGTCCTGCAGGTGCTCGGCGGTGCCTCCGTGGCCGGCGTCGCCCGGGGCGCGGGCCTGGAGCCGGCCGTGGTCCACCGGTGGGTGCGGCTGTTCACCGACGCCGGCGCCGCCGGCCTCGCCAACCGGCCCGACCCGACCCTGGCCCAGCAGCGCGACCGCTTCCTGGCCGCGTTCGCCCACGAGATCCGTACGCCGCTCGCGGTCGCCCAGGGCTGGACCGACATCCTCGCCGACGGCGACCTCCCCGAGGACATGACCGCCTCGACGGTCGGCAAGCTCGGCGCCGCGCTCGCGCTGCTGGCCGAGCGCACCCAGGAGGTGGAGTACCTCGCCGCCGCGTCACTGGGGCGGCTGCGGGTGACCCGCCGCGCGGTCTCGGCCCTCGCGCTGGTGCCCGACGGCGAGGCTGCGCCGAGCGGCGACCTCGACGCCCGGGTCGACACCGATCCTGGCCTGGCCGCCCGGGTCGTGCGCGACCTGTGGGCGGCCGCGGCGATGGCCCCCCGGCCCACGCGGCGCGAGCTCCAGGTCCGCGACACCGGGATGTGGGTCGAGCTGCGCGTCGTCCGGACCGGTGAGCCGATCCCCGCCCGCACCCTGCACGCGCTGTTCGAGCCCTTCGACCGCAACGACGACGCCACCGGCGTCTCCACCGGTCTCTACCTCGCCCGCGCCCTCAGTGTCGCCCTCGGCGGCACCGTCGGGCTCGAGCAGGACTCCGAGCGCGCCGTGTTCTGGGTGCGTCTCCCCTCCCCCGAACCGAGGACCCTCCGATGATCTTCCGCCTCGCCTGTGGCGACGTCATGCCCGGCTGCGCCGCCAGCTTCGAGAACACCGACAAGAGCCTGCTGCTCGAGGAGGTCGCCCGTCACGCGGCCGCCGACCACGGCATCGCCGAGATCACGCCCGAGATGCTCGCGGCCGTGGACGGCAAGATCGTGCAGGCACCGGCCTAGCGGCTCCCCACCAGCGCGGCGACGACCTCGCGGGTGCCGGTCCGGCCCTCGGGGGTGGGGGTCAGCGGGTGCACGTGGACCGCACCCGGCACCTCGTGCAGCGTCACCGGCGTACCCACCTCGCGGCAGCGCTCGACCAGCAGCAGCGTGTCCGGGTGGAGCGAGTCGCGGGTGCCGATCCACACCGTCATCGGCGGCAGCCCGTCGAGCCGACCGAGCAGGGGGCTGACCCGCGGGTCGCGGAGGTCGCCGCCACCCATCCACACCCGGGCCACCTCGCGCGCGCCCGGCGTCGAGAGCCAGGGGTCGTCGACGCGGTCGATGTCGGGGTTGGTCAGCGTGGCGTCGACCCACGGCGCGACCAGCACCAGCCGCGCGACTCCGACGCCCTCGTCGCGCAGCACCTGCGCCAGCCCCAACGCCAGCCCGCCGCCGGCGGAGTCGCCCGCCAGCACCAGTCCTCCCCCGGCGCCGACCGGCACGTCCTGGTGGGACTCGGGAGACGGTCGCGACTGCCACGGTCTCCCGAGCGCACCCGGATCGGCGGCCAGGTCGCGGCAGAGCCCGACCAGGAAGGCGTAGGCGTCGTCGCAGGTGTGGTCGGGCGCGAGGCCGTAGAGGGGCACCACGACGCGGCAGCCGGCGTCGACCGCCGCCGAGACCAACGCCCAGTGCTGCGGGGCGATCTCGGACAGGTAGGTGCCGCCGTGCAGGTAGACCACCGTGCTCGCCGGCACGCGCTCCGGCTCCACGTAGTAGACCCGGAACCCACCCACCTCGGCCTCGTGCACGTCGTGGCGGTCCCGGAACCGCTTCGGCGGCGACGGATCGGCCTTGGGCTCGGCGAGCCGCTTCCGGGCTCGGCCCACGGTCGCCATCCGCGGCTTCCGGGTCACCCGCAGCACCAGTCCCACGCCCCGCATCTGCCAGCTCATGGGCGCAGGCTCCCACGGTCCGGTGAGGTGCGGTCGAGCCGCACCCGGCCGACGATCAGTTCGCGGTCGCCGGGTGTGGGTCCCCGCCTGGGCGTCGGCGCAGGGTGCTGAACTGATCGTCGTTCGGGTGTGGGTGCGGCGTCAGTCGGAGACCACGACGACCGAGGCGGCCTGGCCGGTGATCCGGACCTGCTCGCCCACGCCAGGCACACGCAGCGGCAGGTCGGTCGGGGCGGCGAGACTGACGATCACGGTGTCACCGGTGGTGCGCACCGAGTGGGACAGGCCGGGGAAGCGCTGCGACGCGCCGCTGGCGGCGAGGTAGGTGGCGACGTACTGCCGGGCCGCCTGCGGGTCGATCTCGGCCCGCCGACCCAGGCCTTGCGTGTAGACCTGCTCGCCCTGCAGCCCGTCGGTGGCCGCGAGGGCCGCGGCGTCGGCGGTGGCGTTGAGGCCCTGGCGCCGGAGGTACGCCGCGGACGCGTCGACGACCACGGCCACCACCAGCGCGACCACGACCGTGAAGCCGATGATGAGCGGCGTCATCGACCCGTGCTCGTCGCGGGGCCGGCTCACGGCCGCTCCTCGCGGAAGGTGCCGTACGGCGCCTGGTGGTCGGCCTGCAGCCGGATCGCCGGCGTCTGCGACCCGAACACCGCCGGCAGCAGCGGCAGGTCGACCGAGGAGCGGACCTCCGCGCGGACCACCGACCCGGGGGTGAGGCAGTCGCGGGGTACCGGCCGGCAGGTGATCTCCACCCGCGGCGCGTCGGTGAGGCCCTGGTCGGCGTACGCCAGGCGGGCGGCTGCCTGGGCACGGGAGTACGCCGAGGCCTGGTCGGGCGAGGTCACGAACGCGCGACCGGCCGAACGGGCCGCGGCCGAGGCGGCGTACGCCGCGCGCTGGGTCTCGAAGACGGTCAGCACGACGTAGAGCAGCGGCACCAGCAGCAGGATCGCGAGCCAGACGAACTCGATCACCGCGGTCCCCTCCTCGTCGTGCGCCGTCACGGCTGGTCCTGCAGCAGCGGCTCCTGCACCCCGTGGCCCTCGACGTCGAGCGAGACGCCCGGGCCCCACAACCCGAGCGGAGGCACGACGGCCCGCACCCGGACCTCGACGGTCGGCACTCCCCCGGTCGTCGTACGACGCGCGGAAACGTCGCGCGCGAACCGGTCGGCGATCGCGCCCCGCACCTGCTGGCGGGTGCGGGCCACGCCGTCGGCCGGACCCCGGTCGAGGGTCGCGCCGTAGCGGGCACCCTCCGTCGCGGCGGCGGTCAGGGTGTTGCGCACGTGCAGCACCAGCCCGACCTGGACGAGGCCCAGGACGAGCGGCACGAGCACCATGCTGACCAGGACGAAGTCGACGACGGCGGCGCCGGCCTCGTCGCGGCGCCACCGGTCGGGCTCAGCCCGAGACCGAGGCGAGCGCTTCACGCAGCATCGCGCCCAGCTGCGAGCCGGCGATGGCCCAGAGGCCGGCGACCAGACCGGCGGTCATCACGGTGATCAGGACCCAGCCGGGCACGTCGCCGCGCTCGTCGCGCGGGTGGCGCAGCCGCTGCAGGGGTGAGGGAAGGTGTCGCACGGTTCCTCCAGGTGGTGGGGTTCTCGGCCAGAAGACGGGGGCGGGTCAGGGCACGACCAGGCGCAGGCCGACCAGGCCCGGCCAGAACGCGAAGACGACGACGGTCGGGAGCACGAGGAAGACGACGGGCACCATCATCAGGACCTCCCGGCGCGCGCCGGTCTCGATCAGGGCGCGTCGCGAGGCCTCGCGGACGTCGCCGGCCTGGGCGTGCAGGACGTCGGACAGCGGGGTGCCGCGCTCGACCGCGACGGCCACGCCCTCGGCGAAGCGCGAGACCACGGCCAGACCGGAGCGGGCCGACATCTCGTCGAAGGCGCGGGTGATCGGCGTACCGGTGCGGACGTGGGCGAGGACGCGCGCCAGCTCGGCGGACAGCTCGCCCGAGGAGCGGCGCACCACGCGGTCGAGCGCCGCGACCGGGCTCTCCCCGGCCGCCACGGCCAGGGCCAGCAGCTCGGCGACGGTCGGGAACTCCTGCAGGATCTGCCGCTCGCGGGCCGCGACCTGGGCGCTGAGGCGGTTCTCCCGCAGCAGCACGCCGCTGACGAACGCGATGCCGCAGAACACCAGCAACGGCACCGACCGCTCCGGCGAGGTGGCGGCGACCAGGCCCGAGGGCACCGCGGCGAGGGTGAAGCCGACCAGCCCCCAGACCACCTGCTCGACGCGGAACTGGGCGACGTCGATCTCCAGGCCGGCCCGCTCGATCCGGCGCCGCACGGACGTCGAGCCGCCCATGACACGCTCGACCGCCCGTCCCGCGGCCTGCAGCGGCGGTCCGAACACCCCCGCGAAGGCGTTGGACGACGCCGGCGGCGCCGGCAACGACGCCGGGCGCGGGAGGTCGCGCACGTAGGGCAGCACGCGCACCGCGATCGGCGTACGACGGGCGTCGAGCAGTGCCACGACGACGAGCCAGAGCCCGGCACCGAGGGCGCCGCCGAGCAGGCCTCCGAGGAGCGGCGTCACGACAGGATCCGCCGCTCGACGGGGAGCCGGCCGATCCGCACCATCAGCCGGTACGCCGCGGCGCACAGCAGGCCGCCCGTCGCGAGCACCACCACCCCGGCCCCGGTCGCGTAGCGCTGGATGACGTCGGGCTGGAAGCAGAGCAGGAGCAGCACCAGCCACGGGGCGGCAACGGCCAAGCGGGCGCCGTTGACGGTCCACGACTGCCGCGACTGCAGCTCCGAGCGCGTCCTGGCGTCGTCGCGCAGGTAGCCCGAGAGGCTGCGCAGCAACCGGCCCAGGTCACCGCCGCCGACCTCGCGGGCCACCCGGAGGCTCTCCACGACCCGGTCGCCGACGGGGTCGGCCAGCCGCTCCTTGAGCCGGTCGAGCGCGACGGCGAAGCGCCCGCCGACCTGGTAGTCGAGCGCGAACCCGGCGAACGCCCTGCGCAGCGGCTCGGGACCGCGCTCGGCGAGCGCCGCCAGCGCCTCCGGCAGGGACATGCCGGCCCGCACCGCCGACGCCAGGTTGTCGACCGCCTCGGGCCAGACCTCGGCGAACTCGCGCTGCCGGCGCTCGGCCCGGCCGCGCAGCAGCGCCACGGGCAGGTAGGCGCCCATGACGCCGAAGGCCAGCGCGACCGGCACCGTCCGCGAGGCCAGCAGCACCACGGTCGTGGCCGCCACGGCGGTCACGACGCACACCACCACGAAGCCCGCCGGGCTCACGTCGGGCAGGCCGGCCCGGGCGAGCAGGGGCTGCAGCCGCGGCTGCCGGGTGCGCGCCGGCGCGGCCGGCCAGGTCGAGGACCACACCAGCAGCAGCCCGACGCCCAGCACCAGCCCCAGGAGAGCGCCCATCAGCCGCCTCCCCCGAGGATGCGGTGGACGTCGACGCCGGCCCGCTCGAAGGTGTCGAGCCGGGTGGGCATGCCGCCCGCGTGGACCAGCTCGCCGTCGCGGCGGACGAAGATCGGCTCGGTCTCGACGATGTCGTGCTCGACCCTCCCGGGCACGGCCACGATCTCGTTGACACGACGGGTGCCGCCCAGGTCGATGCCGAGGTGCACCACGAGGTCGACGGAGCTCGCCACGGTGGGCACCACGAACCGGGCCGAGATGTTCTCGCCAGCCAGCAGCGGCAGCGTGCAGAGCTTGACCAGCGCCTCCCGGGCGCTGTTGGCGTGGAGCGTCGCCATGCCGGGCAGGCCGGAGTTGAGCGCGAGCAGCAGGTCGAGGCTCTCCGCCGACCTGACCTCGCCGACGATGATGCGGGTCGGCCG
The DNA here is from genome assembly GCF_003752505.1 of Nocardioides aurantiacus. NCBI lineage: Bacteria > Bacillati > Actinomycetota > Actinomycetes > Propionibacteriales > Nocardioidaceae > Nocardioides > Nocardioides aurantiacus. Next base: position 2,442,775 of record NZ_RKHO01000001.1, read on the forward strand.
CATCCGCAGCGTCTCGCGGACCAGGTCGCGCAGCGTCACCGCGCCGTTGCCCTCGAGCCCGACCTGGCGGGTCTGCATCGCGACCCAGTCCGGGTGTCCGAACCGCAGCTCGAAGACCTCCTCGGCCGACACGATCCGGTCGCCGCCCGGGATGGCCGAGGCCAGGCAGTTGAGCATCGTGGTCTTGCCGGCCTGCGTCGCGCCGGCGACGACGATGTTCTGCCCGGCCAGCACCGCGGCCTCGAGGAACTGCGCGGCCTGGGCGGTCAGCGACCCCAGCCGCACCAGGTCGGCGAGCCGCGCCGCCCGCAGCACGAACTTGCGGATGTTCACGGCCGAGAACTGCCGGCTGATCCCCTCCAGCACCACGTGCAGCCGATGCCCCTGCGGCAGCATCGCGTCCACGAACGGCTGGCTCAGGTCGATCCGGCGCCCGCTCGACTTCAGCATCCGCTCGACCAGGTCCTGCACCTCCGCGCGGGTCAGGATCACGTTGGTCAGCTCGTGGCGCCCCCTGCGAGCCACGAACACCCGCGAGGGCTCGTTGATCCAGATCTCCTCGACCTCCGGATCGTCGAGGAACCGCTGCAGCGGCCCGAACCCCGAGACCCGCGCCACCAGCTCCTCGACGGTCCCGACCGGGTCGGGCACCGGGGCGACCACGCCGGTCAGGCTGCGGTCGTCGTGCTCGCGCACCACCTGCTCGGCGATCCGGCGCACGTGCCGCACGTCGAGCTGCGGGTCCACCCCGTCCCGGCGTACGGCGGCCCGCACCAGCTCGTCGAGCGCACCCACCAGGTCCAGGTCGAGACCCGGCTCGACCTGGGCAGAGCTGGGAGGGACCGCGCGAGGAGCGCCAGCGCCCGAGACGTCCACTGACATGCCCAGCAGCATCACCCCGCCGCTGACCTGGTGAAACCCCCGCCGACCGATCTGTGGACAACCACGCCACAGCAGTCACACCAGCCCACAGCCGACGCAGAAACGAGACCCACCGGGGGTCGGTGGTGTCGGATGCCCTGGCCCCGCGGCACCCTCGTCACGTCGGGCGGGGTCAGCTCGGATATCGCGATGGCGCTCCACCTCGTCGCGGTACGCCGGCCGCGAGCTCGCCGAGGCCACCGTCCGGCAGATCGACCACGTGTGGACGAGACCCGCTGAGGACACGCCCTGTCCGCGGGCGGGTCTAGCGTGCCGGGCATGGCCATCGCCCAGTTCCCCGTGACCGTCCTCGACTGCCCCGACCCCCGCGTGCTCGCGGAGTTCTACGGCGCGATGCTCGACTGGGGGGTGCAGGTGGACGAGGACGGCGGCTGGGCGGAGGTCCGGGCCGACCACGGCCACTCGTTCTGCTTCCAGCGGGTCGACGACTACGCCGCCCCCGACTGGCCCGGCCAGGAGCGACCGCAACAGTTCCACCTCGACGTCAACGTCGCCGACCTCGACGAGGGAGAGAAGGCCGTGCTCGAGCTGGGCGCGACCAAGCACGAGCACCAGCCGGGCACGACCTTCCGGGTCTTCCTCGACCCCGCCGGCCACCCGTTCTGCCTCTGCGTGAGCTGACGCCGCGGTCGCGTCCTGGTCACGGACGCGCCACCGGGCCAGGATGAGCGGGACGAAGGAGACCGCCGTGACCGCTGCCCCACCCCCGGGCCCCCCGCTCGAGTGCGACCTCGTGATGAAGGGCGGCATCACGAGCGGTGTCGTCTACCCCCTCGCCGTCACCGCCCTCTCGCGCGTCTACCGGCTCCGCTCCGTGGGCGGCGCGTCGGCCGGCGCCATCGCGGCTGCGGCCGCCGCCTGCGCCGAGCTCGGCCGCACCAGCGGCGGCTTCGAGAAGCTCACCGCGCTCCCGCGGCTGCTGACCGAGACCGTCGAGCCGGGCCGCAGCCGGCTGTTCACCCTGTTCGCGCCCCAGCCGCGAATGCGCCGGCTCTTCGCCCTGGTCACCGCCGGGCTCGGCACGTCCGGCCGCGGTCGCGCCGTGGCGATGGTCGGCACCGCGCTCCGCGCCTGGCTCCCGTACGCCGCCGCCGGCGCCGCCCTGGGCGTCGTGCTCGTCGTCCTCGGGTTCGTCCTCGGCGGGCCCGCCGCCTGGGTCTGCCTGGTCGCGGGGCTGCTGCTGGCCGTCCTCGGCCTGGTGGCCGGCACGGCGTACGGCGCGCTGCGGGACCTCGCCGCCCTGCCCGAGGTCGGCTTCGGGCTCTCCTCGGGCGCGACCCCGCCCGGGGCGACCACCCCGGCGCTCACGCCCTGGCTCCACGAGACCTTCCAGCACCTGGCGGGCCGCACCCTCGACGACCCGCCCGTGACCTTCGGCGACCTCGAGACCGTCGGCGTCCGGCTGCAGCTGATGACGACCAACCTCTCGCGGCGCCAGCCGCTGACGATGCCGCTGGCCGACGACGACTACTGGTGGGAGCCGGCCCACTTCCGCACCCTCTTCCCCGCCGCGGTGGTCGACCGGATGGAGCACGTCGACCCGACGCCCGCCACCCCGCCGGACCGCGAGGACTGGATCCGCGCCGTGCAGCGGCTGCACGCCGGCGGCCGGGAGCCCCGGCTGCTGCCGTTCCCCGCGCCGAACGACCTCCCGGTCGTCGTGGCGGTCCGGATGAGCCTGAGCTTCCCCGGGCTGATCGCCGCCGTCCCGCTGCACGCCTACGACGAGCGGCGCTCGGTCAACCGGACCTGCCGCGAGCAGGCGGCCGCCCGCTTCGACGCCGACCCGACCTGCTCGCCCGAGGACGCGGTCGCCGACCTGCCGGCCCGCGAGGCGCAGGTCAACTGGTTCTCCGACGGCGGCATCTGCGCCAACCTGCCGCTGCACTTCTTCGACGCGGCGCTCCCCCGGCGCCCCACGTTCGCCATCAACCTCGCGGAGTTCCCGCCCGAGCGCCCCAAGAGCCCCGACGAGCACCAGAACTCCGACCTGCCCGAGGACGACGAGCAGGTCGCCCGCCGCCAGACGGTGTGGGAGGGCTCCGGCCTGGGCCTGCTGCTGACCTTCTTCGGCAGCATCGTGGAGACGGCGCGCACCTGGGTCGACGAGGCCCAGCTGGCGATGCCCGGCTACCGCGACCGGATCGTCACGGTGCTCCACGACGAGACCGAGGGCGGGCTCAACCTCGACATGCCCGAGCCGGTCGTCCTGGCGCTCTCCGAGCGCGGGGCGGGGGCGGCCGAGCGGCTGGTCCGTCGCTACGCCGGCGACCAGCCGGGCGTCGTACCCGCCCCCGGGTGGGACAGCCACCGCTGGCTGCGGTTCCGCACCGCGGGGGCTGCGTTCTCCGACGTGCTCGGGTCGTTCCGGGCGGGCTACGAGACGGTGCTGCCCGGCACCACGCCCTACGCGCACTGGGTCGGCATCGGAGACGACGGCGCGCCGGCCGACGCGCCGCTGCCGTCGTACCCCCTCGACGACGTACGCCGGGAGGCGGTCAACCGCCGCACCGAGGGCCTGCTCGACACCGCCGAGGAGTGGCGCACCGAGCCGGCCGACGCCTTCACCCGGGGCGCGCCGGAGCCACGACCGCAGATGCGACTGGTGCCCAGCGACCGGGCCGGAAAGGCGCCCGGACCGCGCTGATCGTCCGTCACGTCCGGTTTGACCGGATCTGCGATGGGGCATGCTGAGGGCCGGGCAGGATCGACCGCCGTGTCCCGGGGGTGGCGGAGATCCAGCCCTCTCGGGCCCCGCTCCTCCCGGCGGCACTCAGGCGCTGAACAGGTCGCCGTCCTCGGCGATCCGGGCCAGCACCTCGTCGTAGCGCAGGTGCTCCAGCCCGAGCACGTCCTCGGCGCCGGCCTCGACCTCCTCCCAGGTCCGCGGCGCGGCCACGGTGGGCGTCTCGCGGCCGCGCAGGGAGTACGGCGCGATGGTGGTCTTCGAGCCGGTGTTCTGCGACCAGTCGAGGAACACCTTGCCGCCGCGCCGGGCCTTGGTCATCTGGCTGACCACGAGCGACCGGTGCGACCGCTCGAGGTCCTCGGCGACCTCCTTGGCGTAGTCGCGGACCTCGTCGGCCGACAGGTCGCCGGCGAGACCGGCGTACAGGTGGAGGCCCTTGGACCCGCTGGTCACCGGGACCGTCTCCAGGCCGTCCTCGGCCAGTCGCTCCCGGACCAGCAGCGCGACCTGCGCGCACTCCATCAGCCCGGCGGGCTCGCCCGGGTCGAGGTCGATCACGAGCCGGTCGGGGTGGCGGGGCCGCCCGGTGCGGGTGACCGTCCACTGGTGGACGTGCAGCTCGAGCGCGGCCAGGTTGACCAGCCAGGTCAGCGTGGCCAGGGAGTCCACCACCGGGAAGCGCAGCTCCCCGTCCTCCCCCGACGCGGACCGCGACCCGGTCGTCGGCACCGCCACGGTGCGCACCCACGACGGCGTGCCCGACGGGGCGTTCTTCTCGAAGAAGCTCGCGTCGCCGGTGCCGTGGGGCCAGCGGATCCGGGTCACGGCGCGGTCGGCGAGGTGCGGCAGCATCACCGGCGCGACCTGGGCGTAGTAGTGGAGGACCTCGGCCTTGGTGGTGCCGGTGCGGGGATACATCACCTTCTCGAGGTTGACGAGCGTCAGCACCCGCCCGTCGACCTCGACGCGGGTCTCGGTGCGCGGTGGGCTCACGGGGCCACGCTACGCACCGAGCAGGTCGTCCGGGTCGAGGTCCGTGCGCACCCCGCGGTACGCCGGCTGCCGCAGCCGGCCGTCGCTGGTCAGCGCGAGGTGCTGCACGTCGACCACCACCCGCGGCTCCACCCACACCGTGTCCTGACGGTCGAGGCGCGGGAGCTCGGCGGAGAACGGCGAGGCGTCCGTGCGCATCGGCCCGAGCAGGCCGGCCAGCACCACCCCGGCCTTCCCGGCGATGCCGCTGCCCACCCGCCCGCGGAACCGCAGCCCGTCGCTGCCGGGCTCGCCGACGAGAACCGCACCGAGGCGGTGGTCGGAGCCGGTCTCCCAGCGGAACCCGCCGACGACGTAGGACGCGGTGGGGCGGATCGGGAACTTCAGCCAGTCCCTGCTGCGCCGCCCGGGGTGGTAGCGCGAGCCCAGCCGCTTGCTGACGATCCCCTCGAGCCCCTGCTGCTCCGCCGCGTCGAGCAGCACCGCGCCGTCGGCGTACGTCGGGGGCACCTGCCACGCCGCACCGTCGAGCCCGAGGTCCTCGAGGCGCGCACGTCGCTGCGACAGCGGCCGGTCGAGCAGCTCCTCGCCGTCGGCGGCGAGCAGGTCGAAGACGATCAGCGTGACCGGGTTGCGCTCGGCGAGCCGCTGCGCCCGGGCGGCGTCGCGCACGTGCATCCGGTCGGCCAGGGCGCCGAACGACGGCACCCCCTCCCCCAGCGCCACGACCTCGCCGTCGAGCAGCACGTCGGGCAGGCCGAGCGACGCCAGCCCCTGCAGCTCGGGGAACGACACCGTCACGTCGTTCTCGTTGCGCGACCACACCCGGACGCCGGAGCGGCGTACGTCGACCAGGACCCGCATCCCGTCCCACTTGACCTCGTGCGCCCAGCCCTCCGCGGCGGGCACGTGGTCCCCCTTGGTCGCGAGCATCGGCAGCACCCGGCCAGTCTGGCGCACCTCCCCCGGCACGGGGCATCCTGGACCCATGCGTGCGATCTGGAAGGGTGCGGTCTCCTTCGGGCTGGTCAGCGTCCCGGTGAAGCTATACTCCGCGACCGAGAGCAAGGACGTCACCTTCCGGCAGGTCCACGCCAAGGACGGCGGCCGCATCAAGTACCAGCGCGTCTGCAGCCTCGACGGCGAGGAGGTGGAGTACGCCGACATCGCCAAGGGCTACCAGACCGAGGACGGCGAGATGGTCATCCTCACCGACGAGGACATGGCCGACCTGCCGGCCAGCAGCAGCCGCGAGATCAGCGTCGAGAAGTTCGTGCCGAGCGAGCAGATCGACCCGATGCTGTTCGAGAAGTCCTACTACCTCGAGCCGGAGAAGTCGGGGGCCAAGCCCTACGCCCTGCTGCGCGAGGCCCTCGAGGCCGCCGACCGGATGGCGCTGGTGACGGTCTCGCTGCGCAACCGGATGTCGCTGGCCGTGCTGCGGGTGCGCGACGACGTCATCGTGATGCAGACGATGATGTGGCCCGACGAGATCCGCAAGGCCGACTTCGGCTCGGTCGACACCAGCGAGGCCAAGCCCGCCGAGGTCAAGATGGCGCAGATGCTGGTCGAGACCCTCGCCGGCGACTTCGACGCCGACGACTACGAGGACGACTACCGCGAGGCGCTCGAGGCGCTCGTCACGGCGAAGATCGAGGGCGGCGAGGTCAAGCGCACCCCCGAGACCCGCAAGTCCTCCGGCGAGGTCGTCGACCTGCTCGCCGCCCTGCAGCGCAGCGTCGACGCGGCCCGCACCTCCCGCGGCGAGAAGCCGTCCTCCGACGACGCCGACGAGGCGCCCGAGGCCGACGCGACCACGTCGGCGAAGCCCCCCGCGAAGAAGCCGACGAAGAAGCCGGCCGCCAAGAAGTCGACCGCCGCGAAGGCCCCGGCCAAGAAGGCCGCGGCGAAGAAGAGCGCGGCCACGAAGGCGCCCGCGAAGAAGCAGGCCAAGAAGGCCAGCTGAGGCGTAACCCCGGGCCGCCTGGTCCGTTGTCCCCCTCGTACGCCACCGGGGCGTGCCCTGGGGGAGGGAATCCATCAGCATGACCCGCACCAGCACGCGCCTGCTCGCCGCCAGTGGCGCCGTCGTCCTCACCGCCCTCGCCGCCGCGCCGGCCACCGCCGCGGCCGTGGTCTCGCGCGCGGACGCCAACGCCCTCACCGTGTCGATCGCCGGCAACGGCCAGGGCACCGGCACGGCCGGGGCGACGTACGACGGCCAGGAGACGCGCACCGGCGAGACCCAGCCCTCGCCGGCGCCGTTCTCGCAGGACTTCGTCGACCTGGGCGTGCTGACCCAGCAGGCCACCGCCGGTGACGGGTTCTCGGCCGCCTGCGCCGGCGTGGCCGGAGCGGGTGGCGGCATCGTCCAGATCGGCGACGGCTCGTGCCTCACCCCGGGCGACACCGTCTCGGGCTCGCTCAGCGACATCGGCCTCGACGCGATCGGCCTCGAGGCGCCCACCGACCTCCCCGCTCAGCTGCCGGCCGAGCTGCAGCGCATCATCGACGTGCTCCCCGGCGGCAGCGAGGAGCTCGACACGATCCTCGGCCAGGTCATCGGGGCCGTCGACGACGAGCTCGGCCCCCTGGGGCTCACGGCCCGCTTCGACGCCATCGAGGGTCGCTGCCGGGTCGAGGACGGGTCCCCCACCGGCTCGGCGAGCCTCACCAACGCCGAGCTCGTCCTCAGCGGCGGCGGTCAGCAGATCGACGTCGTCGACCTCCCGGCCAACCCCGCGCCGAACACCGAGGTCACCACCGACCTCAGCAAGGTCGCCGACACCCTGCTCGGCGCGGTGTCGACCCAGTTCGAGCAGGGCCTGAACGGCGCGACCGGCCCCCTCGCCGAGTTGACCGACCAGGCCCGCACCGAGCTGGTCACGGCGTTCCGGGAGAACATCGACGGGCAGCTCGCCCCCCTGCGCGACAACCTGCTGAGCGTCGTGCTCAACGAGCAGAGCCGCCCCACCGACGACTCCATCCGCGTGACCGCCCTGCACGCCCAGGTGCTGCCCGCCGCGGCCGACGCCGTCGGCGCGAGCCTCGCCGACGTCCAGGTCGGCAACGCCAACTGCGGCCCCGCCGACCGGGTCCCGACCGAGGCCGCTCCCCCGGCCACGCCGAAGAAGGCGCTCCCCAAGCTCCCGACCGCGGTGTCCGCCGGTGTCGAGGGCGCGCCCGCCACGACGACCCTGTCGACGCGGCTCGCCGAGGCGGCCCCGCTGACCGGCGTCGCCCTCGGTGGCCTGCTGATCGCGCTCGCGGGCGTGCTCGGCATCCGTCGCCACCTCGGCTGAGGCGGCAACCATGAGCCTCATCGACCACGCACTCACCCGTCTCACCAGCGTGCTGCTCGTCCTGGCCGTCGGGCTGATCGGCTTCGGCGCGGTGCTCCCCTCCCAGGCGGAGGAGACGCCCGGCGAGTTCCGGCCGCTGTCGGCGCCGTCCGATCCCACGCGGCTCGTGGTCCCGGCGCTGGGCGTCCGGGCACCGATCACCCCCATCGAGGTCAGCCCGTCGGGCGTGCTCGACCCGCCCGAGGACGTGGACGTCGTCGGCTGGTGGAAGCGCAGCGTGCGCCCCGGCGCGACCCGCGGCCAGACCGTCCTCACCGGGCACACCGTGCACACCGGCGGCGGCGTGCTCGACAAGCTCGGCAAGCTCCGTCCGGGCCAGGTGGTCCGGGTCGTCACGCCCCGTGGCGCGATGGTCTACCGCACCACCCGCGTGGAGACGCTGAGCAAGGCCGAGCTCGCCGAGCGATCGACGTCCCTCTTCGGCCAGGACCGGCAGCGCACCCGGCTGGTGCTGATCACCTGCACCGACTGGAACGGCTCGGACTTCGAGAGCAACATCGTCGCCTTCGCCCGGCCCCTCGGAGTGCGCCAGCGCTAACGGCGGCCGGCGCGCGAGGCGGGCACGGGGCCCGGCTGGCAGGTCGGGCACCACCACGTACGCCGCTGCTCGGGGTCGCCTGCGACCTCCTCGACCATCTGCACCGTCGTCCCGCAGCGCAGGCAGGGTCGGCGCTGCCGCCCCGAGACCCAGTGGGTCTCGCCGCGGGCGGTGTTGCCGGTCGTGACCTGGTAGGCGCCCTCGACGGTGGCCGACCGGTGCAGCGCGAGCGCCGCCCGGTCGACGAGGCGGGCGAGGTCGACCTCGCCCACCGGCGTCCACGGGCTGACGCCGGTGAGGAAGGCCAGCTCGTTGACCCACAGGTTGCCCAGGCCGGCCACCAGCCGCTGGTCGAGCAGGGCCGCGACCAGGGGCCGCCCGGGCTCGGCGCCGAGGCGGCGTACGGCCTCGCTCGCGTCCCAGTCCTCGTGGAGCGGGTCCGGGCCCAGGCGGCCGGTGATGCGGTGCTCGTCGCGGGTGCGGACGATCTCGAGCTGGTGCAGGCGCAGCCCCCAGGCAGTGGTGCGCTCCCCCGTCTCCAGGACCAGCCGCACGTCGCGCATCATCCGGCCCGGCAGCCGCTTCCCGGGCCCGGTCACGCTCCACGCGCCGTCCATGAGCAGGTGGCTGTGCAGCGTCAGCCCGTCGTCGAACCGGGTCAGCAGGTGCTTGCCGTGGGTGGCGTGCTCGGTGATGGTGCGACCGGCCAGGTCACGGGTCGCCAGGCGCGGCGTACGGAAGTCGGAACGGACCACCTCGCGTCCCAACAGCTGCCGGTCGAGGCGCCGCGCGAGCTTCCAGACGCTGTCTCCCTCGGGCACCGCTCCATCTAAGCCGACCGGTCGGCACCGACCCGCGCGGCCTCGGAGTCCGGCACCCGGGCGGCGGCCCAGCCCCACCCGGCGTCGCTGAGCCGGGGAGCGACCAGGTTGAGCACCTCGCCGACCCGGCCGGCCACCGTGGAGACGGTCACGGGCCGGTCCTCCAGCGCCCGGACCACCATCGCGGCGGCCTGCTGCGGCGACTTCGCGGGCGCGCGGCGGTAGGCGTCGGTCGCCGCGATCATGTCGGTGCGCACCAGGTCGAGCCGCACGTTGGTGAAGGTCACCCCGTCGGCCCAGGTCTCGCGGCCGGCGATGCGGGCGAAGCTGTCGAGCGCGGTCTTGGAGGCGATGTACGCCGCGAACTTGGGCGCCTTGAGCTGCACGCCCCACGTGACCACGTTGACGACGTGGCCGTGGCCGCGACGTCGCATCCCCGGCAGCAGGCCCAGGGTGAGCCGGACGGGGCCGAAGTAGTTCACCGCCATGGTCCGCTCGAAGTCGTGGACGCGGTCGTAGGACAGCTCGAGCGAGCGCCGGATCGAGCGCCCGGCGTTGTTGACCAGCAGGTCGACCCGGCCGTGCTCGGCCTCGACCTGCTGCACCAGGGCGTCGACCGCCGACGCGTCGGTCAGGTCACAGGTGTAGCCGTGCGCCTCGCCGCCCTCCGACCGCACCTCGGCGACCACCCGGTCGAGCTCGGCGCGACGACGTGCCACGCACAGCACGGTGGCACCGCGGCGGGCGACCTCGAGCGCGGTGGCCTCGCCCACGCCGGAGGAGGAGCCGGTGACCAGGACGACCTGGCCGCGCAGCGGGCTGGGCAGGGGACGCCCCGCCGCGGCCGCGAGCGGGGCGAGGAGGTGGCGGCGCAGCAGCGCCCGGGGCGTGAGCAGCAGGTCGGTCACGCGTCCGCCCACCGGGTCTGCTCGGGCATGGTCCACGGCCGGGCCGTCTCGAGCTGGGCCGAGAGCGAGAGGAGCGTGGTCTCGGCACCGGTGCGCCCGACCAGCTGGACCGAGAGGGGCAGCCCGTCGGGCGCCAGCCCGGCCGGCACCGCGGCCGCGGGCTGACCGGTGAGGTTCCACAGCGCGCAGTGGGCGATCATCGGCTGTGCGACCCACATCGCCCGCACGGCGCCGAGGCCGTCGAGCACCCCCGCCCGGGGCGGCCGCTGCCCGAGCGTCGGGGTCAGCAGCACGTCGATGCCGGCGTCGTCGAAGATGCGGTCGGCCTTCTCCCGCAGCCGCTCCCCCGCCCGCAGGCCGCGCTCGACCGCGCGGCGCGAGGCCCACCGTCCGAGCCGCAGCGTCTGGCGCGTACGCCGCTCCAGCCGGTCCGGGTGCTCGACCTGCTCGGCCTCGTCACGGACGCCGCCGAAGAACTGCGGCAGGAACGCCGCGGTGGCGTCGGGGTAGCGCGGCTGCACCTCACGCACGTCGTGGCCGAGGTCGCTCAGCAGCGCCGCGGTGTCCCGGACGGCGGCGGCATCGACCGCGGCGGGGTGGCGCAGCGGCAGCTGCGATCGGGTCGACCAGCCGATCCGCAGCCTCCCGGGCTCGGCGGCCGCCGCCTCGACGAACGACGTCGCCGGCTCGGCCGCGGTGAAGCGGTCGGCGTGCGTCGTACCGCGCAGGACGTCGTAGACCAGTGCGGAGTCCCGCACGGAGCGGGCCAGCGGCCCCACGGTGCCCAGACCCCACCACAGGTGCGGGTGCGGCGCGGTGCTCACCCGGCCGCGCTGCGGCTTCAGGCCGTAGAGACCGCAGCAGGCCGACGGGATCCGGATCGAGCCGCCCCCGTCGCCGCCGATCGCCACGGGCACCATCCCGGCGGCCACCGCGACGGCCGTGCCGCCGCTGGAGCCGCCCGGGGTGTGCCGCGGGTCCCACGGGTTGAGGGTGCGGCCCCCGTCGACGGACTCGGTGAACGGCCACTGCCCGAACTCCGGCATCCGCGTCTTGCCCACCACGACCGCGCCCGCCCGGCGCAGCCGTGCGACCACCTCGGAGTCGGCCGCGACCGGGGTGCTGTTGGCGCGCCCGCCGAAGGTGGTCACGCAACCCGCGACGTCGAGCTCCTCCTTGATCGCCACGGGCACGCCGTGCAGCGGGCCGGTGGCCTCCCCGCGCTCGCGGGCAGCGTCGCGCTCCGCGGCCTCCGCGCGCGCGACGTCGGCCAGCACGACGGAGAAGGCGTTCAGGGCCGGGTCGCGCTCGGCGATCCGCGCCAGCGAGGCCTCGACGAGCGCAGCCGCCGACACCTCCCCCGCGGTGGTACGGCGCGCCAGCTCGGCCGCCTCCAGGTCCATCAGGCCGGTGTCGGGAGGGATCACGCGCCCGAGGCTAGTCGTCACGGCTCGGCTCCAGCCGCGGGGTGCCGGGTCGCCCTCCCCGGCGTACGCAGACCCCGCCGGCCACTGCGCCGGAAGAACTGCCACACCGCCGGGACCCCAGACCATCCCCAGACCTACAACAGGCTCCGCACCACCCGGAGCGCGACCGAGACGCGGGCGAGGTCGGCCTCGTCGTCGGAGCAGATCTCGGCGAGGCTGGCCACGGCCTGCTCCCCGTCGCGCTCAGGAGGCGGGTCGCCGGCCAGCGCGTTGGCCGTCAGCCGGGCGTGGACGGCGTGCAGGTCGTCGCGCAGCGCGGCCCGGGCCATCGACTGCCAGCGGTCCTCGCGCGGGAGCCGCAGGATCAGCGACAGCAGCCGCGGCAGCCCGAGGTGGGCGCCGACCTCCATGTGGGTGCGGGCCACCTCGAGCGGGTCGCGCTCCTCCCGCACCGCGGTCTCGACCACGCCGAGCAGCATCGCGGCGGGCGGGCAGACCGCGACGCGGGCGGCCAGCGGCTCGGGCACGCCGAGCCCCACCAGCTCGTCGCGCCGGGCCTCGAACGCCTCGAGCTCCTCGCCCTGCAGCAGTGTCGCGAGCTCGGCCATGACCTGCTCGACGACGACCTCGTAGGTGTCGACGAGGTTGTCGGTCTCCGCCTCGATGCGGCGGCCGTCGAGCAGCCAGCGCGCACCGCGCTCGACCAGGGTCCGCACCTCCAGCCGCATCCGCGTCTGCACCGCCGCGTCGACCTGGTGGTCGAGCCCGGCGATGTCGGCCCGCAGCCGGTCGGCGCCGAAGATCTCGCGGGCCACGAAGTGGGCCTTGGTGAGGTCGGCGGTGCTGGCCCCGGCCTCGGCCGAGAGCCGGTGGGCGTAGGTGATGCCCGCGGCGTTGACCAGCTGGTTGACGACCTGCGTCACCACGATCTCGCGACGCAGCTGGTGGGCCTCCATCTGCGCGCGGTAGTCCTGCCGCATGCCGGAGGGGAAGTAGCCGAACAGCTCGCCGCGCCAGTAGGGGTCGTCGGGCAGGTCGCTGGCGAGCAGCTGCTCGGCCAGCACGATCTTGGTCCACGACATCAGCACCGCCAGCTCGGGCGCGGTCAGCCCCAGGCCGCGCTCGCGCAGCCGGGCCACGGCCCGGCGGCTGGGCAGGCCCTCGAGCTCGCGGTCGAGCACGCCGGCCTTCTCGAGCGTGCGCATCCAGTCCTCGTGGACGTGCAGCAGCGCCGGCGCGAGCGACTCGGCGTTGGCGAGCGCGAGGTTCTGCTCGTAGTTGTCCGCCAGCACCAGCTGCGCCACCTGGTCGGTCATCGAGGCCAGCAGCGTGCCCCGCTGCTTGCCGGTCAGGTCACCCTCGCTCACCACGCGGTCGAGCAGGATCTTGATGTTGACCTCGTGGTCGGAGGTGTCGACGCCGGCGGAGTTGTCGATGAAGTCGGTGTCGATGCGGCCCCCGTCCCCGTCGGGACCGCCCTCCCGGGCGTACTCGATGCGCCCGAGCTGGGTGAGACCGAGGTTGCCGCCCTCGCCGACGCAGCGCACCCGCAGCTCGGCGCCGTCGACCCGGATGGCGTCGTTGGCCTTGTCGCCGGCCTCGGCGTGGCTCTCGGCGGCGGACTTGACGTAGGTGCCGATACCGCCGTTCCACAGCAGGTCGACCGGTGCCAGCAGGATCGCGCGCTGCAGCTCGGCCGGTGTCATCCGCACCGTGCCGTCGGGCAGGCCGAGCGCCGTACGCATCTCGGCGCTGACCGGGATCGACTTGGCGCTGCGCGGCCACACCCCGCCGCCCGTGCTGATCAGCGAGGTGTCGTAGTCCTGCCAGGACGAGCGGGGCAGGTCGAAGAGCCGCCTGCGCTCGGCGTACGACGTGGCCGCGTCGGGGTCGGGGTCGACGAACACGTCGCGGTGGTCGAACGCCGCGACCAGCCGGATGTGCTCCGAGCAGAGCATCCCGTTGCCGAACACGTCGCCCGACATGTCGCCGACGCCGACCGCGGTGACGTCCTCGCGCTGGCAGTCGACGCCCATCTCCCGGAAGTGCCGACGCACCGAGACCCAGGCGCCGCGCGCCGTGATGCCCATCGCCTTGTGGTCGTAGCCCACCGAGCCGCCCGAGGCGAACGCGTCGCCGAGCCAGAAGCCGTACTGCTGCGAGACGCCGTTGGCGATGTCGCTGAAGGTCGCGGTGCCCTTGTCCGCGGCGACGACCAGGTAGGGGTCGTCGTCGTCGTGCCGGACCACCCGGGCGGGCGGCACGACCTCGCGGCCGTCCGGCCCGTCGACGAGGTTGTCGGTGAGGTCGAGCAGCCCCGAGATGAAGGAGGTGTACGCCGCGACGCCCTCAGCCAGCCACGCCTCCCGGTCGCCCGGGTCGGGCAGCCGCTTGGCGAAGAAGCCGCCCTTGGCGCCGACCGGCACGATCACGGTGTTCTTGACCATCTGCGCCTTGACCAGCCCGAGCACCTCGGTGCGGAAGTCGTCGCGCCGGTCGGACCAGCGCAGGCCGCCGCGCGCGACGGCTCCGAAGCGCAGGTGCACGCCCTCGACGCGGGGCGAGTAGACGAAGATCTCGAACTTGGGCCGCGGGGCCGGCAGGTCGGGGATCGCCGCCGGGTCGAGCTTGAACGAGAGCCGGTCCAGCGGTCGACCGTCGGCGTCGGTGACGTAGTAGCTGGTGCGCAGCGTGGCCTTCACCATCGCCAGGTAGGAGCGCAGGATCCGGTCGTGGTCGAGGCTGGTGACCTCCTCGAGCGCCCGCGTGATGCGCTCCTCGATCTCGGTGCAGCGCGCGACCCGCGCCCCGCCGGCCGCGGGGATCTCGTGGCGCGTGCCGGGGTCGAAGCGCGCCTCGAACAGCGCGACCAGCGCGCGGGTGATGTCGACGTTGCCCTGCAGCGCGCCCTCGATGTAGTCCTGGGCGAACGGCGTGCCGCCCTGGCGCAGGTGCTTGGCGTAGGCGCGCAGCACGGTGGCCTGGCGCCAGGTCAGCCCGGCGGTCAGCACCAGGGCGTTGAACCCGTCGCTCTCGTTGCGGCCGTCCCAGACCGCCGCCACCGTGTCCTGGAAGCGCTCGCGGACCTGGTCGGGCCAGGGCCGGTGGTAGCGCAGCCCGAAGTCGTAGATGAACGACTCCCGCGGCAGCCCCTCGAGCTCGTAGGGTCGCTCGTCGACGACCTCGACGCCCATCGTGGACAGGATCGGCAACACCTGCGACAGCGAGAGCCGCGAGCCGACGCGGAACACCTTCAGCCGCGCCTCGCCTGCGGGGGCGGCCACGTCCTGGTAGAGCGAGAGGCCCAGCCCGTCGTCGCCCGCGACCTGCTCCAGCCGGCCGAGGTCGTTGGCCCCGGTGACCGGGAGGTAGTCCTCCTTGTAGGCCTCGGGGAACGACCCGGCGTAGGTCCGGGCGAGGCGGCTGCCCTGCTCCTCGCCGTACGCCGCCACGACGGCGTGGACGAAGTCGTCGCGCCAGGACCGGGCCGCCTCGGCGCAGCGACGCTCCAGGTCGGCGACGTCGACGTCGGCGAGCGCCTCGCCCTCGGCGGGACGCACCACGAAGTGGAGCCGGGCGGCGAAGGACTCGCCCACGTGGGCGGTGTACTCGATGCTGTCGCCGTGCAGCCGCTCGGTGAGGATCGCGGCGATCCGCTCCCGCACGGCGGTGTTGTAGCGGTCGCGCGGCAGGTAGACCAGGCAGGAGTGGAAGCGGGCGTAGCGGTCGCGGCGCACGAACAGCCGCAGCTGCCGGCGCTCGCGGGTCAGCATCACCTGCGAGGCGATCGGGACGAGGTCCTCCAGCGGCGTCTGGAACAGCTCGTCGCGGGGGTAGGTCTCCAGCACGTCCATCAGCGCCTTGCCGGCGTGGCTGGTGGGGTCCAGGCCGACCTCGTCGATGACCGCGGCCGCCTTCTCGCGCAGCACCGGGATCCGGCGTACGGACTCGGTGTAGGCCGCGGAGGAGAACAGGCCCAGGAACCGCTGCTCCCCCACGACCGCGCCGGACTCGTCGAACACCTTCACGCCGACGTAGTCGAGAAACACCGGGCGGTGCACGGTGGCCCGCGAGTTGGCCTTGGCCAGGACGAGCAGGTGGGGGTCGCGGGCGTGACGGGCCACGGGGCCGGGCAGCGGCCGCGGCGTGGCGGGGTCGGCCCGCAGGATGCCGAATCCGGTGCCGGGCACGCTGACCAGGACGTCGCCCTCGTCGGTGGCGCGCAGGGTGTACTCGCGGTAGCCGAGGAAGGTGAAGTGGTCCTCGGCCAGCCACTCCAGCAGCGAGGCGCCCTGGGCCAGCTCGGCCTCGGGCAGCGGCGGCGGGTCGGAGCGCAGCCGCTCCACGATGCGGCCGGCCTGGGCGTGCATCCGCGACCAGTCCTCCACGGCGTCGCGGACGTCCTGGAGCACCTTGGTCAGCTGCTCGGTGATCGCCGGCAGGTCCTCGTCGGGCACCCGGTCGATCTCGACGTGCATCCACGACTCCCGGGCCACGTCGTGGTCCTCGGTGCTGCTCTGCTCGTCGAGCACCCCCTGCAACGTGCCGGTCAGGTCGCGTCGTACGACGACCTGCGGGTGCACCACGAGGTGCACGTCGTGCTCGGAGCGGTCCAGCGCCATCGACACCGAGTCGACGAGGAACGGCATGTCGTCGGTGACCACCTCGACCACGGTGTGCCCGCTCGCCGACCAGCCGTTGACCGAGACCGTCGGGGTGGACACCTTGACCGCGGCCGTCCCCTGGGGTCGCTCACGGGCGAGCCGCAGCTGCGCCATGACCGCGCCGTAGAGGTCCTGCGGGTCGCGCTCGAGCAGGTCCTCGGCCGCCACGTGGCGGTAGAAGGCCGTCATCACCTCGGTGACGTCGACGCCGGCGGGTGCGGCTCCGGCCGCGCCCCGTGCGACGTCGCACACCCGGTCGATCAGCTCGGACTTGTCCTGCTCCAGCGCCGTCACCCTCCGAGGTTAGGACGAGGTGAGCCAGGTCACCAACCGGGCCGCGCCCGGGGCGCCACGACGGCCTTCACAGCGCCGAGCGCAGCTCCCACAGCAGCGGGTAGTACTTCAGGTCCAGGCGGCTGCGCAGGTACCTCGCCCCGGTCGACCCGCCGGTGCCGGTGCGCGAGCCGATCATCCGCTCGACCATCACCACGTGACGCGCCCGCCAGGCCGCCGCCAGCTCGTCGTGGAGCACCAGCGCCTCCGCCAGCGCCCACACCTCGCCGTGGGTGCCGCGGTCGTGCGCGACCGTGCGCAGCGAGGCCACCAGGGTCGCGTCGTCGTCGACGGGAAGGCCGCGAGCGGCGACGAGGTCGACGAAGACGTCCCACAGCGACGGCTCGGCCAGCCGGCGGTCGAGCCGCGCCCGCTCGGCCTCGGTGATGCCCCGGAACCGCTCGAGGTAGCCCGGGTCCTTGGCGCCGGAGAGGAACTCCAGCTCGCGGAACTGCACCGACTGGAAGCCGCTGGCCGGGGCGAGGCGCTGGCGGAACTCCAGGAAGTCCTGGGGCGTCATCGTCTCCAGCACGTCGACCTGCTGCACCAGCACCCGCTCGATGACGTGCACGCGGTTCATCAGGTGCCGGGCCCACCACGCCCGGTCCCCGCTCCCGGCGGGGCCCGCCGCGAGCGCGTCGCGGACCGCCTCGACCTCGTGCAGCAGCTGCTGGAACCACAGCTCATAGACCTGGTGGACGGTGACGAAGAGCAGCTCGTCGTGGGCCGGCGGGTCGGACTCCAGGTGCTGGGCGTCGAGGAGCTGGTCGAGACGGAGGTAGCTGCCGTAGGTCAGCTGGCGGTCGCGCTGCCCCTCGGCCACCGCCTCCTCACCGAAGCTGACGAACGTCTCCTCCGTGGGCTCTGCCGGTGTCATGGCTGACATGATGCGCCCCGTGCAGCTCCGTCACGAGATCACCTACCGCGCCTCGCCCGACGAGGTCTTCGCCATGCTCGCCGACGAGGCCTTCCGTCGCCGTTCCGCGGTCGCCCAGGGGGTGCTGACCGCCGACGTGTCGATCGTGCGCGGTGGACGCTCCGAGGAGGGCATCAGCGTGCGCATCGACCAGCTGCAGCCGACCCGCGGCGTCCCCGACGTCGCCCGGCGCTTCGTCAGCGAGACGGTGCGGCTGGTGCAGCTCGAGGAGTGGTCCGACGCCGCCGGCGGCACGGTCGTGGTCGAGCTGCCCGGGCTGCCCGTCACGGTCACCGGCAAGGTCGGTCTCGAGGCCGACGGCGAGCTGACGCGGCAGCACGTGGAGGCCGACGTCGAGGTCCGGGTCCCGCTGGTCGGCGCCCGCCTGGCAGGCTTCATCGGCGGGCTGGTCGCGGCCGGCATGGACACCGAGCAGCAGGTCGGCGAGGCCTGGCTGAGAGGAGAGCGTGGATGAAGAAGGTCACCGAGGAGCTCCGCTACGACGGCGCCACCCTCGAGCAGGTGCACGAGATGCTCGCGGACCCCGCGTTCCGTGAGCGGGTGTGCGACTTCCAGGGCGTGAAGCAGCGCACCGTCAGCGTCGACCGGCAGGGCGAGCGGATGGGCGTCACCATCGACCAGGTGCAGGCGGCCCAGGGCATCCCCGGCTTCGCCAAGAAGTTCGTCGGCGACGAGATCAACATCGTGCAGACCGAGGACTGGCTCAGCCCGGCCAAGGGCGACATCCACGTCGCCATCCCCGGCAAGCCCGGTGAGATGAGCGGCACCGCGCTGCTCACCGAGGACCCCGACGGTGTCACCGAGACCGTCAACCTGGCCGTCAAGGTCAACATCCCGCTGGCCGGCGGCAAGATCGAGAGCCTGATCGCCGACATGCTGTCCAAGGCGCTGCGCGCCGAGAACAAGGTCGGGCGCGACTACCTCTCCGGAGCCTGACCCACGGGCCCGACCCCGGGTCCGCCGGTCCCCGGACCGTCCGGTGCGCCCGGGAGGACGTCGTCCTCCCGGGCGTCACGACGTCGGCTGAGCCAGATCGTCACGCCGAGCAGCACGAACGGCCCGAAGGCGAGCAGCAGCGTCAGCAGCTGCTCGGCCGGGTGCAGCGGGCCCAGGTGCAGGGGGGCGGTCAGGACGGTCACCGCGCTCAGCCCAGGTGGGGGTAGCGGTGGTCCTTGGGCGGCACGAACGTCTCCTTGATCGAGCGCGGCGAGGTCCAGCGCAACAGGTTGACCGGCGCCCCCGCCTTGTCGTTGGTGCCCGAGGCACGACCGCCGCCGAAGGGCTGCTGGCCCACCACGGCACCGGTCGGCTTGTCGTTGACGTAGAAGTTGCCCGCGGCGAAGCGCAGCCGCTCGCTCGCCCAGGCCACGGCCTGGCGGTCCTGGCTGATCACCGCGCCCGTGAGGGCGTACGACGCCACCGACTCCATCTGGTCCACGACGGTCTCGAACCGGTCGTCGTCGTAGACGTGGACGGCGAGGATGGGGCCGAAGTACTCCTCGGAGAACATCGCGTCCTCGGGGTCGCTCGCCTCGATGATCGTGGGCCGCACGAAGTAGCCCACCGAGTCGTCGGTCTGGCCGCCGGCCACGACCTCGAGCTTGGAGGACCGCTGGGCGCGGCCGATCGCCTTCTCGTGCTTGGCGAACGCCCGGTCGTCGATGACGGCGCCCATGAAGTTGGACAGGTCGGTGGTGTCGCCCATGGTGAGGTTCTCGGTGTCCGCGACGAGCTGGTCCTTGAGCCGTGACCAGACGCTGCGTGGCACGTAGGCGCGCGAGGCGGCCGAGCACTTCTGGCCCTGGAACTCGAAGGCGCCGCGGATCATCGCCACGCGCAGCACGTCGACGTCGGCCGAGGGGTGGGCGACGATGAAGTCCTTGCCGCCGGTCTCCCCCACGATGCGCGGGTAGGTGCGGTAGCCGGTCAGGTTGGCGCCGACCGTGCCCCACAGCGACTGGAAGGTGGGCGTGGAACCGGTGAAGTGGATGCCGGCCAGGTCGGGGTGGGCCAGGGCGACCTCGGAGACGGCGAGACCGTCGCCGGGCACCATGTTGATCACGCCCGGGGGCAGCCCGGCCTCCTCGAGCAGCTCCATCGTCAGGCTGGCCGCCAGCTGCTGGGTCGGCGACGGCTTCCAGACCACGGTGTTGCCCATCAGCGCCGGGGCGGTGGGCAGGTTGCCGGCGATCGCGGTGAAGTTGAACGGCGTGATCGCGTAGACGAAGCCCTCGAGCGGGCGGTGGTCGGTGCGGTTCCACACGCCGGGCGCGTTGGCCGGCGGCTGCTCCTCCAGGATCTGCCGGGCGTAGTGCACGTTGAAGCGCCAGAAGTCGATCAGCTCGCACGCCGCGTCGATATCGGCCTGCCAGACCGACTTGGACTGGCCCAGCATCGTCGCGGCGTTGAGCGTCGCGCGCCAGGGGCCGGCGAGCAGGTCGGCGGCCTTGAGGATGATCGAGGCGCGGTCGTCGAAGGACATCGCCCGCCAGGCCGGGGCGGCGTCGGCGGCGGCCTGCACGGCGGCCCGGGCGTCGGCCGTGGTGCTGTTCTTCAGGACGCCGAGCACCTTGGCGTGGGCGTGCGGCTGCACGACGGGGATCTCGGCCCCGCCCCCCATGACGGCCTCGCCGCCGATGTGGGCCGGGAGGTCGCGCGGTGCGGCCCCCAGGTGGGCCAGCGCCGCCTCGACCTCCACCCGCTCGGCGGAGCCCGGCGCGTAGTGGAGCGTGGGCTCGTTGACCGGGGCGGGCGGCGTGGTGATGGCGTCCATGCTCGCGATCGTCTCAGACGCGTCGTACGCCGACCAACCGCACCGGTCCCGCCGGGCGCCCGTCCGCGGGCTCAGCGCATCCGCACCAGCCGCGTAGCCGAGGTGCTGCCGAAGTAGGCGCCCGAGGGCTTGACCACGACCCGGTAGCCGGTGGCACGGGTCTGCTTGACCAACCAGGCCTTCGCACCCGTCGACCCCGTCGTCCCGGTGCCGACCGTGGACCAGGTGCGGGCGCCCGAGGCCTTGCGCTGGAGCACGACCGGGCGACCGGGCAGCACGGTGGAGGTCCCGCGTGCGGTGACCCGCCCGGTGACGGTGAAGGTGCGACCGGACCTCGCGCGGGCCACCGAGGCGGTGACCGTGGCCGTCGTCGGGGTGAACACGGCCGTCGCAGCGCCGCCGGCCGCGCCGTCCCGGCCCAGCGCGGTGACCACGACACGACCCGTCACGCGCGGGTCCACGCCCGTGACGGTGACGCTCCGGGCCGACGCCGGCAGGTCGGTCGTGGTGCCGTCGGGCCGGGTGACGCGCCAGCCGCTCAGGCCCTGGCCGGCGAAGCCGGCGGCCCAGGTGACGGTGGCCGAGGTGGCGCCCGCGGTGCGACCGGTCACGCGCGGCGCGCCCGGCAGGACGCTGTCGCAGGTGTAGAGACGGACGTCGTCGACGAACCACCCCGTGGCCCTGTCGGACTCGTCCCCGAACGCGCGGAACGCGATCGTGACCGTCCTGCCCGCCAGCGGGCCCAGGTCCAGCTGGCTCGAGCCGTAGCCACGGCTGTCGCCGCCCCAGCCGGTGACGCCGGACGCGGTGTCGCCCATGATCCTGCGGTTCGGCCCGTTGACCCACGACAGGCCGGTGACGCGCCGCCAGCTCGTGCCCACCTTCTCGCTCACCACGACCTCGCCGCCGTCGTAGTAGGTGCCACCGAAGGCCTCGAAGTCGTAGGCGTGGTCGAAGTGGAAGTAGCTGCTGCCCGTGGTCGTGGGCACGGTGAAGGGCGCCGAGACGAGCGTGGCGCTGGTGGCCGAGCCGCCGCTGCCGTCGGGGTCGGGGCTGGCACCGAACAGGGACTCCCGGCCGCTGGAGGCGAAGGCCGGGACGTCATCGCTCGGCACCCGGCTCCACAGGGCCGAGGTGCTGTCGAAGCCGAAGCCGTCGATGCCGTCGTCGTCGCGACGCACGGCGTCGTCGGTCATGGTCGCGCCGGCGGGGCAGGCGACCGGGACCGTCGGGGCGGCGGCGCCCTTGCGCGGCGCCTCGGCCAGCTCGGTGGCCGTCACCGCGGCCCGCACCGAGGCGCAGTCCTCGGCTCTCAGCCCGGCCGCGGAGGTGGCGGCCAGCTCGTCGCAGGTGGCGACGAGGGTGCGACCCAGGGCGGCGTAGTCGGCGCCGGAGGTCAGCCGCGGGATGGTCTCGAGGTAGAGCGTGCCGGTCTTGGCCAGGCCGGCGTCGCCGGCGTCGATGCCGCGGACGGTCTGCCCGTTGAAGGTGCCGCCCTGCGAGATCAGGTAGGCCGTCTTGTTGCCCACCCCGCCGTTGGTGTGGACGTCCTCGACGTCGGTGCTGAAGGTCGCGCTGGTCATCCGGTCGGGCTGGTCGGACCGGGTGGGGTCGGCCAGGTCCCGGCGCAGGTCGGCGTCGGGCAGGTCCTCGCCGATCGTCCAGGCCGAGTCGTCCTGGGTCGACAGCGGGTTGCGGTGGTCCACGACCTCGCCCACCACGTCGGAGAGCGACTCGTTGATCGACCCGGACTGGTAGAGGTAGAACAACCCCGACGTGCGCTCCACGAAGGCGTGCGTCAGCTCGTGCCCGACCACGTCGTCGGCCCGGCTGAAGCCCGCGCCGAGCACCACCTGGCGGCCGTCCCAGTAGGCGTTGTCGTAGGGGCACGGACCGGCCCCCTCGGGGCCGTCGAAGCAGATGCGCACCGTCGTGAGCAGCGCGTCGCTGCCCGAGATCTCGGTGCCCACCAACGACGTGAGGTCCGCAGCGGCGAGGTCGTCGTAGGTCCGGGAGGTGGCACCGACCGAGTCGTAGGCGGCGTCGACGTCGGCGAGGCCTGAGGCGGCACCGCCCTCGCGCCGCGCCGGGGAGACGCACGTGCCGAGGGTCGCGAACGGGTCGGCGGTGCGCCGGTTGCGGTGGTCGCACACGACGCGGTTGAGCGCCGGGGTCGCGTCGAAGTGCAGCGCCACCTCGCCGCGTCCGGTGCCCACGAGCACGGTCTCGCGGACGGCACCGCCGTCGGTGACCTCGAAGTGCCACACCGGGCGGACACCGGCCGCGTCGGTGGCGCCCACGAGCGCCGGGTCGTAGAGCTCGCGACCCAGGTCGCGCACGCGGAGCCGGTCGGTGGTGGTGGCGTGCCACTTGGCCACGCCGGTCAGGGCGGTGCGTCGGGCGCGGTCCTCACCGACCTCCGTCGCCGTGACCGCGGTCGCCGTCGTGGTCGCTCCCTGGAGCGCCGTCACGGCCTCGTCCTCGTCGAGGCTCACCACGACCTGGCCGCCGAAGACCGGCACCCCGTCGACGCGCTGCTCGGCGCGGACGACGGTGCCGCCGGTGGCCGAGGGCAGGGTCTGGGTCACCCGGGCGGTGGAGTCGTCGCCGTCGATGCCGAAGACCTCGCCGTGGTCTGCCAGCTGCTCGACCGCGGCGGCACGGGGCGTGGTCGCCGCCGAGCCGACCAGCGCCTCGCCGTCGGCGGACCGCACCTGCGCGACGCGGCCGTCGGCGTCGCGGTCCACGCGGACGCCGCCGTCGGCCTCGGCCCGCAGCTCGCGCAGCGCGGCCTCGGCCCCGGGGTCGGAGCCGGGGTCGGAGCCGGGGTCGGAGCCGGGGTCGGCGGCGCGGGCGAGCGCCGGGCGGGTCGTGGTGGCGGTGGCGGGCTGGGTGCCACCCGCGACGAGCGCGAACGGCAGGCCGAGCGCGACGGCGCTCACGAGCAGGGACGTACGACGGCGCAGCTGGTGCATCTGGTGGCTCCCGAGACTGGTGGTGAGCCGGAGTGTAGGGACGCCACATCCGTCGCGACGGAGGTTCCGCGTTCGGTCTATACCACTAGTGCACGAGCATCATCGGAGCAGTGCGGGGATCTCCTGCGTGGCGAACCACGCCAGCTCGCCGTCGGGCCCGGCGCCCTCGGGGTCGGCGTGCACCGCGACCACCCGGCGCAGCGGGACCGGGTCGCCCTCGCGGCCGACCTCGGCGACGACCACCACCCGGCGCGCGCCCGCGGGCTGCAGGTCGGCCGAGGCGTCGGCGGCGGCCATGAGCGCGTCGTACTCCGACTCCTCGTCCTCGTCGGCGGCGACGAACGGCTCGTCGTAGTCACGGACCTCCCCCGCCGCGGCGTACGACGCCAGCTGCTCGAGGGTGCTGGGGAGGTAGATCCTCACGGCTGCTCGGGACGTCGGGAGCCGCGTCCACGGGGTGCCCGGGGACGGGTCTCGCTCGCGCTGTCGACCAGCTCGTCGAGGGCCTCGCGCACGCACTGGCCCAGCACCTCGATGTCGGGCAGCGCGTCGCGGTCGGCGGTGATGCCGTAGTAGACGGCGCCGTCGTAGGAGGTCACGCCCACCGAGAGCGAGAAGCCCGGCAGGAGCGGCGGCACGGGGTAGGTCTGCACCATCTCGGCGCCGGCGAGGTACATCGGGAACTGCGGGCCCGGGACGTTGGTGACCACGAGGTTGACCTGCTGGCGGGCCTCGGTGAACGCCACCCGCGACCCGAGCGCGTGGAAGGTGGTGGGCGCGAAGCCCGCGACCCCGGCGATCCGGTCGGCAGCCACGGCCCTGCCGGTCTCGCTGTGGGCGCGCAGGGCGTAGGAGACCTGGTGCAGCCGCAGCACCGGCGACCCCTCCCCGATCGGGAGGTCGACGAGGTGGCCCACGACCTGCGAGCCCAGCGAGGTCGGCTCCAGCTCCTCGTCGATCACGCTCATCGGCACCAACGACCGCAGCCGGCGGCCGGCGCCCACGGGCTCGGCCCGGGTCATCAGCCAGGCCCGGATCGCCCCGGTCAGAGTGGCCAGGACGACGTCGTTGACGGTGCCGCCGTGGACACGGCGGACCTTGCGGTAGTCCTTGAGCGAGGTCCGCACGCACACCAGCCGGCGCTGCGCGGAGGGCTCCTGGTTGAACGGCGTCTCCGGGACCGTACGCCGCCCCGCCAGCCCGCCCGAGACGCCGGAGGCGACCTGGCCGGCCCGGGACAGCGTGCCGCCGACGGCGCGGCCCACGGCCTCGGCGTTGCTGCGCGCCGTGGCCGCCGCGACCCGCGGGTCGCGCACCGACTCGGTGAGCGCGCCGAGCAGCAGCGAGGTCTGGCTCGGCTCGTGGGAGGGCACCCAGCCCTCCTGCACCAGCGGGCGCGGACCGGGGTCGACGTCGAGCAGCACCTGGCCGAGGTCGACCGTGGAGATGCCGTCGACCAGGATCTGGTGCGACTTGGACAGCAGCGCCACGCGGCCGCCCTCGAGGCCCTCCACGAAGTACATCTCCCACAGCGGTCGAGCCACGTCGAGGCGGCGCGACATGATGCGGGCGGTCAGCTCGCCGAGCTGCTCGAGGTTGCCCGGACGGGGCAGTGCCGAGCGGCGTACGTGGTAGTTGAGGTCGAAGTCCTCGTCGTCGACCCACACCGGGTTGGCCACACGCCCCGGCACCCAGCGCACCCGCTGGCGGTAGCGCGGCACGAACGCGATCCGGTCGTCGATGTGCGCGAGCAGGGCGTCGAAGTCGAAGCCGGAGTCCAGCGGGTCGAAGATCTCGATGGTGCCGTTGTGCAGCGGGGTCCGCTCGGTCTCCTCCGCCAGGAGCGCCAGGTCGCTGGCGCGCAGCCGCTCGCTCATCGTCGCCTCTCGCTCAGGTGTGGCATCGGTCTCACCACCGGTGGGGCAGGGCCGCAGGACTTGGGTCGGCCGGGGGCACATGGGAGTCTGGCAGAGACTCCGCAGCGAGACAGCACGACGTCCACCACGAGAGGTTGTCCCATGTCATCCGCCCTCGGTCGGCTGCTCCGGCCGACCGCCCTGACCGTGTCGACCCTGGTGCTGCTCGCCGGGTGCGGTTCCTCGCAGGACCCGGCGTCGGGCTCGCCGTCGGGCTCCGGGAGCGCCGCCGCCTCCTCCGCAGCCTCCTCCGAGGCGTCCCCGGAGGCCTCGGGGTCCTCGAGCCCGTCGGCGTCCGCCGAGACGGAGGCCGCGGGCACCGTCGTGGCGATCACCATCGCCGACGGCACCGCCTCCCCGCAGGGCAAGGCCATGCAGGTCGCGATCGGCGAGCGGGTCACGCTGCGCGTGGAGTCCGACGCCCCGGGCGAGCTGCACATCCACTCCACCCCCGAGCAGGAGCTGTCCTTCGAGGCCGGGACCACCGAGGAAGAGCTCACCTTCGACCGTCCCGGCGTGGTCGACGTCGAGTCGCACGACCTCGACCAGCTGCTCGTCCGGCTCGAGGTGCGCTGAGCGGTGCTGCTCCCCCAGGTGCTGGTCCCCCAGCACGGCCTCGGTGGCGCCCAGAACCTGCCGCTGCCGCTGCCGCTGGCCGTCAGCGGCGCCGTGGCGGCGCTGGTCGTCTCCTTCTGCGTGCTCGCCCTGGCCTGGCGCCGACCGCGCTACGTCGACGGCCACCCGTCCCGGCCCGCCCCGACGGCGCTGGCCCGCCTCGTCGACCACCCGGCGTGGACGTGGGGCTGGCGGGTCGTGGGGCTGCTGTTCTTCGGCTACCTCGTCTGGCCGCTGGTGTGGGGACCCGACCTGGTTACCAACCCGGTGCTGGGCACCTTCTACGTCCTGGTGTGGGTCGGCGTGGTGCCGCTGTCGCTGCTCCTCGGCCGGGTGGCGCGCGCCGTCAGCCCGGTGCGGACGCTCAACGCCCTGCTCGCCCGCGCCACCGGCGGCGACCCGGCGACCGGCATGGCGCAGTACCCCGCGCGGTGGGGCTACTGGCCGGCCGCGATCGGGCTGTTCGGCTTCGTCTGGCAGGAGCTGGTCAACCCCACCAGCGCCTACCTGAGCTCGGTGCGTGTCTGGCTCGCGGTCTACCTCGCCGTGATGCTCGTCGGGGCCGCGGTCTTCGGCGACACCTGGCTCTCGCGCGCCGACCCCTTCGAGGTGTGGTCCGACCTCCTGGCGCGGCTCTCCCCCTGGGGCCGCGACGACGCCGGGCGGCTGGTGGTGCGCAGCCCGCTGGCCAACCTGGCCACGGTCACGCCGCGGCCGGGCCTGCTCGCGGTCGTCGCGGTGCTGTTCGGCTCGACGGCCTTCGACAGCTACGCCGACACCCTGTTCTGGCAGCGGGTGGTCCGCGACTCGGGCCTGCCGGAGGTGCCGCTCGACACCGTCGCGCTGCTCGTGTTCTGCCTGGTGGTGGGTGTCAGCTTCACCGTCGCGGCGAGGCTCACCCAGGTCGACGAGCGGCCGGGCGGCGTACGACGTCGGGAGCTGCCGCTGCTGCTGGCCCACTCGGTCGTGCCGATCGTCGTCGGCTACCTCACCGCGCACTACCTGACCTACCTCGTCGAGCAGGGGCAGACGACGCTGATCCAGCTCAGCGACCCGCTGGTGCGCGGCGACGACCTCCTGGGCACCGGCGACTGGTCGGTGAACTACTTCCTGTCCTTCCACCCGACGTTGCTCGCCGTGCTCAAGGTGCTGGCGATCGTGCTCGGGCACGTCGTCGGCGTGGTCGCGGCCCACGACCGTGCCATCGCGCTGCTCCCCGCCCGTCGCCACGTGACCGGCCAGCTGGCGATGCTCGTGATCATGGTCGTCTACACCGCCACCGGCCTCTACCTGCTGATGAGCGCTTGACCGGCTGACCGGCCCCGCCGAGGACCGCCTCGTGCAGCTCGGCCACGGCCGAGGCCAGCGGTGAGGCGCCCGCCTCCACCACCGAGCGTCCGGCGACGAGCGCGCGGTCCGCGGCGGCACGGTCGTCGGGCACGAAGACCACCCCGGCGGGCCGCACGTAGCCCTCGACCATGCCGAGGATGTCGCGCCGGCTCCAGCCCAGGCT
Source organism: Nocardioides aurantiacus (assembly GCF_003752505.1). Classification (NCBI taxonomy): domain Bacteria; kingdom Bacillati; phylum Actinomycetota; class Actinomycetes; order Propionibacteriales; family Nocardioidaceae; genus Nocardioides; species Nocardioides aurantiacus. The sequence goes on from NZ_RKHO01000001.1 coordinate 2,470,181, forward strand.
GTCGCGCATCCGGTTGACGACCACCGTGACCGGGACGGGTGCGAGGTCGCGGAGGTCGACCAGGGTGCGCGCCAGCCGTGCCAGACCGACCGGCTCGGCCGACCCGACGGCCACGACGTGGTCGGCCGCGGCCACCGCGTCCAGCGTGAGCTGGTTGCGGACCAGCCCGCGCCCGAGGTCGGCGTCGTCCTCGAGGCTGAAGCCGGTGTCGACGACCACGTCGCCCACCTCGCTCGCGCGCTCGAGCACGGCGTCGAGGACGCCCGGCCGCGCCTCGACCCACCGGTCGGGCCGCGGCAGCCCGGTCAGCACCTCCAGGCCCGGCGTCACCTCGCGGCGGCACCGGGCGAACGAGCGGGCGTCGAGCCCGCCGGCGTTGACCAGCCGAGCGGCCGCCAGCAGGCCGCTCACCTCGTCGAGCACGACGAGGTGCTGCGCCACGGCGCCGCCGTGCGGGTCGGCGTCGACCAGCACGGTCGGCGCGCCCCGGCGGGCGTGCTCGGCCGCCAGCCCCGTCGCCAGGAGCGTGCGCCCCGGCGCCCCCGCGGGGCCGTGCACGACGACGGTGCGACCCCGGTCGGCCCGCACCTCCAGCCGGCTCTCGGGCCCGGGCTCGGGGTCGAGCACCAGGTCCTGGCGCACGGCGCGCCGCACCGCGTCGGGCAGCCCGGCGGGGTCGTCGACCGGATGCACCTCCACCACCCCGAGGCGGCCCAGCGCCTCGGCGTCCCCACCGACCGCGACGCACCGGACGTCGACCCGGAGCAGCTGCATCACCGCGTCGGCGTCGAGCCCGGCCAGCTCGCCGCTGACCAGCACCACGCCGACGGTGCCGGCCGAGGCACTGGCCAGCAGGTCGGTCAGGTCCACGCACCGCTTGAGCACGACCACCGAGGCCTCGGCCAGCGCACGCAGCGCCGGGGCCTCCCACGTCTCGCCCCCCGCCGCGACGAGGACCGGCACCCGGTCGCGCACCGAGGGTGCTCCTGCCGCTGCCACCGGTCAGCCCTTCCGGGTGAGGACCACGCGACCCTCGGCGAGGCCGCCCAGGGCGGCCGCGACCTCGTCGGAGCGGTCGGTCGGGACGCCGAGGACGACCTGGCGCGTCGTCTCGGGCGCCAGGCTGTCCTGGGTGCCGGGGACGGCGACCACGGTCACGTCCTCGAGGACCCGGCGGGCCTCGGCGGCGCGCTGCTCGCCCGACGCCGTCGTGGCGCCGCCACCCGCGGCCGAGGGAGCGACCCAGACGTCGACCACCGAGCCCTGCCGGACGGTCGCGGGCAGGTCGTCGGAGGCGACGCCGAGCGGGAGCTCGACCAGCTCGGCGCGCTCGCGCGGGGCGACGGCGGCGCGGGGCAGCAGCTCCCCGGCGCCCACGCGACGGTCGAGCACGGCACCGACGGGCGGCGCCTGCTCGGCGGAGAGGTAGCCGTCGGCGGCCTCCTGGTCGGGGAACCGCACCCGCTCGCGGCCGAGGTCGGCCTCGGCGAGCGTCGCCCCGTCCGGCAGGTCGCGGGTGGAGGTCCAGACGGCGACCGTGTCGTCGGCGCTCGCCAGCAGCCGGGCGCCACCAAGCACCGAGGCGGCCACGAGGAGCAGCCCGAGCAGCAGCCGGGGGTTGCGCCACCCGGGTCGGCGGCTCCGGGTCACCGGTGGGGCGGGCTCGACGGCGGCGTCCTCGGGAGTCGGGAGGTGTCGACGGTGGCGGGTGGTGGTCATGGTGTGTCTCCGGTGGTGGTGCGGCGGGTCTGCTGGGGCGGGGAGGCTCGACGGGGCGTCCACAGGTCGCCGGGGGCACCTGCTCGCCGCCGGACGCGACCGGTGGCAGAGTGACGCGTGTGAACGCGACCCCACGGTTCCTGCAGCTGGCTGACGTGGCCGAGATCCTCAACATCTCGGGAGCGCAGGTCTACGCGCTGGTGCGGCGCCAGGACCTCAAGGCGATCAAGATCGGTGGCCGGGGCCAGTGGCGGGTCGAGGCGAGCGAGCTCGAGGCCTACATCCAGCGGGCGTACGCCGAGGCCGACCAGTTCGTGCGCGAGCACCCGTTCGCCGAGGGCGGTCCGGCGCCGAAGGACTGAGCCCGGGCCGCGTCCGAGGATCACGACCCGCCCCGCAGGGCGGCGACCGCGCCGAGGGGCACCAGCACCGTCGCGGTGCGGGCCCGCTCACCGGGGGCCGGGTCACCGGCCACGAGCTCGAGGAAGTCGCTCCCGACCCGGAGCACCGCCCCGGTCGTCGACGAGCCGTCGGCGAGGTGGAGCCGGCAGCGGGGGTCGGACTCGGCCGTCCGGCGCACCAGCGCCCGGAACGGCAGCCGGTCGACCACCGACCAGCTCTGCGTGTCGTCCGCGCGGGGTGAGAGGCCCGAGACCGAGACGACGCCCACGAGCGGCACCAGCCACGACGTGCCGGCGGCCTCCACCAGGAGCCAGTCGGTCCCGCTGCGCACCAGCGTGCCGGTGAGCACGAGCCCACCGACCGACCGCACCACCAGCAGCGCACCGCGGGAGGCGTGCGCACGCTCGGCCAGCGCGACCTCGGTGTAGGCGGCTGCGGCGAGGTCGGCGACCTCCGCGTCACGGTCGACCAGCCGCAGCCCCGCAGCCTGCTGCTCGAGGTCCTCGAACACGTCCAGCAGTGCTGCTTCCCAGCTCATCGCTCGTCCCCCGTCCGGGGCCCCGCCGGTCGCGTGGCCCGATCCACGCAGGGCAGATGCCCGGCGGGGTGCGGGGCCAAACCGGCCGGCTCAGGCTGTGGACGCGTGGTTGACACCCGACGATCCTGGACGTTGTCTGAGGCAAACGCAAGCAAACGAAAGCATCGAGACGTGACCAGCACCTCCTACCGCGACGGACCCGCCTTCGACGCCCTCCTCGAGACGGCGGCGACCTGGGTCCTGGTCGCGACGCTGCTCTGGGGCGCGGCCCTGGTCCTGGCCGCGCTGCTCGAGCGGGCCAGCCACGGGCGGCTGCCGGCGCTGCACTGGGTCGGCTGCCCCCGCCGCGCCCGCCCCCTGCTGCTGGCGGTGGCCGGCCTCGCCGTGGTCGTCCCGGGCTCGGCCCACGCAGCCACCGGCGCCACCGGCGCCACGGACGGTCCGCGTCCCGGCAGCGGCACCCTCCCCGTCCCGACGCGACCCACCGACATGGGCACGGCCCCCTCCCTCCCGCGTCAGGGGACCCACCCGGCGCCCCACCCGGCACCCCGTCCCGCGGCGGCAGCCGGCGCCGAGCGCGACGCGGGCGTCGTGGTGCGACCCGGCGACTCGCTGTGGGGCCTCGCCTCCGACCGTCTCGGACCCGGCGCGGAGGTCCCGCAGGTCGCCGCCCTCGTCGAGCGGCTGCACCGACGCAACCTCGCCGTCGTGGGCCCCGACCCCGACCTCCTGCGACCCGGGCAGCAGCTCCGCTTCCCGGCCACCACGCTCCCGACCCCACCACCACCCACGGAGGCACCATGAGTCCCACGACCGTCCCCACCGCGCCGCACCGTGCCCACGCAGGTCCCGGCCGGCCGCCCCGCCGCCGCGTCCCGGTGGCCAGTGTCCAGGGCACCCTCGCGCTCGACCTGGGCCGCGGCGGCGGGACCCCGTCCGACGACCGTGGCCTCCCGAGCCCGTTGGCGCTGCTGCCCGGGGGCCGGGCCGAGCTCGACGCCTTCGCCCAACGCTTCGCCGCCGCCGTCGTGGAGGTCGTGGGCGGCGACCGGGGGCCGAGCCAGCTGCTGCGCTGGACCAGCCCGGAGGTCTACGCCGACCTGCAGCGTCGGTCCGCGCTGATGAACCGCACCGTCCCGGGCGACCGACGGGTGCGCCGGCTGCGCAGCCAGGTCCGCAGCGTCCACCTCAGCTGCCCCGCGCCCGGAGCCGTCGAGCTCAGCATCCACGTCCGCCGGGGCGATCGCTCACGTGCCGTCGCGGCCCGCCTCGTGCAGCGCGAGGGCCGCTGGTGCTGCACCGCCCTGGAGTTCGGCTGAGCCCCCTGAGTCCTCTCAGCCCGGGGCGGGCTCAGCCCCCGATCCAGCGGTACGCCGCCTCGGCGGGCCCGATCCCGAAGCGCCGGTGCCACCACCACGCGGCGACGACGGCCACCAGCCAGAAGCCGGCCGCCAGCAGCAGGGCCGGCGCCAGCCCGGTCAGCGGCACCACGCCGAGACCGTCGACGAGCAGCCGGAAGACCACGATGTGCGCGAGGTAGATCGTCAGCGACATCGCGCCCGCCCGCCGCAGCACGTCGACCACCGGGCTGCGGGGTGCCCGCTCGGCCAGCCACGACACCAGGGCGAAGGCCAGCAGCGCCGAGCCGAGCGCACCGGCGGTGTAGACGAGGCTGCGGGTCGAGGGCACCGCGCTGGTCGCGAGCTCGAGCCGCAACGAGCCGGTCGCGGCGAGCTTGGACACGGCCGTCGCGCCGCCCAGCAGCACGAGTCCCAGCCCGACCGTGGTCGGTCGCCACCCGGGCCGGGACAGCGCCCGTCCCAGCAGCACCCCCGCGCAGAAGAACGCCAGCCACGGCAGCAGCGGGTGGGTGCCGTTGACGACCGTGTCGAGGAGCAGTCCCTGCGGCGTCCAGTGCGGCGGGTCGGTGAGCCAGACCACCGAGCCCCCGTCCAGGCGCCGCTCCAGGGACCACGACGAGAGCCCCGCCGCCGCGAGCGCCGCGAGGGCACCGACGACCACCAGACCGCGCGAGGACAGCACGACCAGCAGTGCGGCCACGGCGAACATCGCGCCGTAGTAGGGCAGGATCGTCCCCTCCCAGGCGAGGTCGACCAGCCAGCCGACCACGAACAGCGCCAGTCCCCGCCGCAGCAGCACCACCCGCCGACGGCGCAGCTCGGCACCCTCGGCACTGCGCGTCATCAGGGTCGCCCCCACCCCCGCCACCAGGACGAACGTCGCGGCGAACCGCGTCGCCAGCGGCCCGGTGGCCGGGTCGAACACCTCCCCCGGCGTGCCGGGCTCCCGCGGGGAGCCCGCCAGGACGAGGTAGCCGTAGTAGTTCATCACCACCACGCCGACCAGGGCGACCGCTCGGACCACGTCGGGTCCGACCAGCCGCCCCCCGGTCACCGCGGGCGCGCCGGCCCCTGCGGTCGCCACCCGTCGGGCCGCCCCGCCGTGTCCGTCGTCCCCGCCGAGCCGGTCAGCCGTTGTGGCGCGCCGTCAGGCCGGTGGGACCGCCGGGGGCACCGTGGCACTTCTTGTACTTCTTGCCCGAGCCGCAGGGGCACTCGGCGTTGCGGCTGATCCCGGCGTAGGCGTCCTCGACGCCGCTGGCCTCGGAGTGCACCTCGACCTCGCCGTCCTCGGTCGGGGCGGAGTAGGTGAGGTTGGCCGGCTGCTGCGGCTCGCCCAGCCCCTTGGCGCGCAGGTGCGGGGCGGCCTCGGCGGGACGCGGCGCGCCCTCGGCGTCCTCGGTGGCGAGCTCGTCGACCTCGGGCTCCTCGACCTGGACCTCGAGGTTGAACACGAAGCCGACGGTCTCCTCGCGGATCCCCTCCTTCATCGCGTTGAACATGTCGAAGCCCTCGCGCTGGTACTCCACCAGCGGGTCACGCTGGGAGTAGGCGCGCAGCCCGATGCCCTCGCGCAAGTAGTCCATCTCGTAGAGGTGCTCGCGCCACTTGCGGTCCAGCACCGAGAGCAGCACCTGCCGCTCCAGCTCGCGCATGTTCTCCGAGCCGACCGTGGCCTCGCGGGCCTCGTAGGCCTTGCGGGCGTCGGCCTGCAGGTCCGAGACGAGGGTCTCGCGGTCGAGGCCGTCGCGACCGCCGGCCTCGCGCTCGAGCTCGGCGACCTTGAGGCCGACCGGGTAGATGGTCTGCAGCGCGGTCCACAGCGCGTCGAGGTCCCACTCCTCCGGGAAGCCCTCGGTGGCGGCACGGACGTAGGTCTCGACGACCTCGTCGACCATCCCGCGCACGTGGTCGGACAGGTCGGCGCCCTCGAGCACCGCGCGGCGCTCGCCGTAGATGACCTCGCGCTGGCGGCTCATCACGTCGTCGTACTTGAGGACGTTCTTGCGGGACTCGAAGTTCTGCGACTCGACCTGGCCCTGGGCCGACGCGATCGACTTGGTCACCGACTTGTTCTCGATCGGCACGTCGTCGGGCACCTTGAGCGCGAGCAGCACGCGCTCGACCCAGTCGGACTTGAACAGCCGCATCAGGTCGTCGCCGAGGGAGAGGTAGAACCGCGACTCCCCCGGGTCGCCCTGACGGCCGGAACGACCGCGCAGCTGGTTGTCGATGCGGCGCGACTCGTGGCGCTCGGTGCCCAGCACGTAGAGGCCGCCGAGCTCCTTGACCTCGTCGTGCTCGTTCTTGACCTGCTCGGTGATCCGCTGGTGCGTCTCGGGCCAGGCGGCCTCGTAGTCCTCGGCGTCCTCGACCGGGTCCAGGCCGCGCTGGCGCAGCTCCTGGTCGGCCAGGAACTCCACCGAGCCGCCGAGCATGATGTCGGTGCCTCGACCGGCCATGTTGGTGGCGACCGTGACCGCACCCTTGTGGCCGGCCATCGCGACGACCTTGGCCTCGTCGGCGTGCTGCTTGGCGTTGAGCACCGTGTGGGGCACGCCGCGCGACTTCAGGTCGCGGGCGAGCCGCTCGGACTTCTCGACCGAGGTGGTGCCGACCAGGATCGGCTGGCCCTTCTCGTGGCGCTCGGCGATGTCCTCGACCACGGCCGCGAACTTGGCGTCCTCGGTGCGGTAGACGAGGTCCTTCTGGTCGACGCGGGCCATCGGCTTGTTGGTCCGGATCGGCACCACGCCGAGCTTGTAGATCTTGTCGAACTCCGAGGCCTCGGTCATGGCCGTGCCGGTCATGCCCGCGAGCTTCTCGTAGAGCCGGAAGTAGTTCTGCAGCGTGATGGTGGCGAGGGTCTGGTACTCCTCGCGGACGGTCACGCCCTCCTTGGCCTCGATCGCCTGGTGGAGGCCGTCGTTGTAGCGGCGCCCCGACAGGATGCGGCCGGTGTGCTCGTCGACGATGAGGACCTCGTCGTTGAGGACGACGTACTCCTTGTCGTTGCGGAACAGCTCCTTGGCCTTGATGGAGTTGTTGAGGAACGAGATCAGCGGGGTGTTGGCCGACTCGTAGAGGTTCTCGATGCCGAGGTAGTCCTCGACCTTGGTGATGCCCGGGCCGAGGATCGAGATGGTCCGCTTCTTCTCGTCGACCTCGTAGTCGGTGTCGAGGGTGAGCCGCCGCGAGATCTTGGCGAACTCGGCGTACCAGTGCACCTCGTCCTGCGTGGGGCCGGAGATGATCAGCGGCGTCCGCGCCTCGTCGATGAGGATCGAGTCGACCTCGTCGACGACGGCGAAGAACGGCGCGCGCTGGACGCAGCTGTCCAGCGAGGTGGCCATGTTGTCGCGGAGGTAGTCGAAGCCGAGCTCGTTGTTGGTGGCGTAGGTGATGTCGCACAGGTAGGCCTCGCGACGCTCGTCGGGCCGCATGTCGGGGGTGATGACCCCGGTGGTGAGGCCCAGGAAGTGGTGGACGCGGCCCATCCACTCCGCGTGGTAGCGGGCGAGGTAGTCGTTGACGGTGACGACGTGCACGCCCTTGCCGGCCAGCGCGTTGAGGTAGGCCGGGAGCGTGGAGACCAGGGTCTTGCCCTCACCGGTCTTCATCTCGGCGATGTTGCCGAGGTGGAGCGCGGCGCCGCCCATGAGCTGCACGTCGAAGTGGCGCTGGCCCAGCACCCGCTTGGCCGCCTCGCGGACGGTCGCGAACGCCTCGGGCATCAGGTCGTCGAGGGTCTCGCCCTTCTCCAGGCGCTCCTTGAACTCGGCCGTCATGCCGCGCAGCTCGTCGTCGGTCATCGCGACGAAGTCGTCCTCGATGGCGTTGACGGCCTTGGCGATGGCCTCGAGCTGGCGCACGATCTTGCCTTCGCCGATGCGCAGGACCTTGTCGAAGAGCGACACGCTGGACATCTCCTAGGGAGGGGAACGGGGAGGGAACGGGCACGGCTGTGCCCCGCAACCCGTCAGCCATCGTAACGGCCGGGGCCCCTCCGGAGTTTCGAGACCGGGGACTCGGCGTGGGGTCTCAGCGCACGACGGCGGCCAGCGCGGGCTCGAGGTCGCCGCGGTCGCGCACCACGACGTCGGCCAGGCCCAGCCAGTCGGCCATCCGGCGCAGCTCGGCGGCCAGCTCCGGGGCGGTGTCGGGCGGGGCACCCGGCTCGGCGTACGCCGCCTGCACGAGCAGCCGCCCGCCGGGTCGGTCGGCCTTGAGGTCGACCCGACCGACGATCCGGTCGCCCAGCACGAACGGGAGCACGTAGTAGCCGTGGCGCCGCAGGTGCTGCGGCACGTAGATCTCGATGCGGTAGTGGAAGTCGAAGAGCCGCTCGGTGCGCTCGCGCTCCCAGACCAGCGGGTCGAACGGGCTGACCAGCGACCGCACGTGGACGCGCCGCGGCAGCACGGCGTCGCGGTGGAGGTACGCCGGCCGCGCCCAGCCCTCCACCCGGGCCGGGAGCAGCTCGCCCGACTCGACGAGCTCGGCCACCGCCCGCTGGGTCGCCGCCTGGCCGGGCCCGCCCATGCTGGCCTGGAGGCGGTAGTAGTCGGACAGGCAGCGCACCGTGGCGACGCCGTGGCTGCGGGCCGCGCGCCGCACGAGCTCGCGCGTGGCGTCCTCGGGGCTCGGCGTGGGGACGGCGAGGACCGCCGCGGGCAGCACCCGCTCGGGCACGTCGTAGACGCACTCGAACGACGGCGTGCGCCCGGCGATGGCCAGCTCGCCGACCAGGTAGAGCCAGTCGAGCGCCTTGCGCGCCTCCGACCAGTTCCAGCCCCAGTGCTCCGTGCTGCGCGGCGCCCCGTCGTCGAGGTCGCGGGCCGTGCTCGGCCCGCGGGCGGCGACGTCCTCGCGCACCCGGTCGACCAGGCCGGGGTTGGTGGCCAGCCAGCCGCCCCACCGCGGGTTGGTGCGGAACCCCGCCATCCGGTGCTGCATCACCGGCCACAGGTCGACCGGCATGAAGGCCTGCACGTGGGCCCAGTACTCCACCATCCGCCGGGGCCGCTGCTCCGAGGCCCGGCGGAGCAGGTCCGGGTCGTAGGGACCCATCCGTGAGTAGAGCGGGAGGTAGTGGGCGCGCTGGAGGACGTTGACGGAGTCCACCTGGAGCACGCCGGTGCGCTCCAGGGTGCGACCGAAGGTGCGCATCGTGGGCGGCTGGTGGACCGGGTCGCGGAAGCCCTGCGCGACCAGGGCCACCCGCCGCGCCTGGGCCGCGGAGAGGGCGGTCTCGTCCGTCACGGGATGTCGAGCAGCTTGGTGCGCACGGCGTACATGACCGCCTCCATGCGCGAGTGCAGCTGGAGCTTCTCCAAGATGTTGCGCACGTGGTTCTTCACGGTGTTCTCGCTGATGAACAGCTCGCGCGCGGCGTCGCGGTTGTTCAGGCCCCGGGCGACGAGCCGCAGCACCTCGAGCTCGCGCTCGGTCAGCCGCGGCGTCGGCACCTGCTCGCGCTCGGCGCGCGACATCTCCTTGAACTCGTCGATCAGCTTGACCGCCATCGACGGACTGATCAGCGACTGCCCTTCGGCCACCACGCGGACCGCCTGGGCGACCTCGTCGATGGAGGAGTCCTTGAGCAGGTAGCCGGACGCGCCGTTCTTGACCGACTCGTAGAGGTCGCCCTCCTCGTCGCTGACGGTGAGCATGATGATCTTGACGCTCGGCACGAGCTCCTTGATCTTCATGCAGGCCTGCAGGCCCGAGCGCTTGGGCATGCGTACGTCGAGCAGCACCACGTCGGGCACCGTCGCCACCACGACGTCGGTGGCCGCGATGCCGTCCCCGGCCTCGCCGACCACCTCCAGGCCGGGCTCGACGCCCAGCAGCATGGTCAGGCCGCGACGGAACAGCTCCTGGTCGTCGACCACCACCACGCGGATCGGCTCTGCGCCGTCGGCACCTGCAGGACCCGAACCCGAGTCGTCGTCGTCCATGGGCGCCACTATGGCAGAGCGCCGCCGTCCCGGGGCACGAGTCGGTGCCCCTGCCCCGGGACGGTCGGAAGGGTCAGCTCAGCTGCAGCGCGATCACGCCGTAGTCGTAGCCGCGGCGGCGGTAGACCACCGACGGCTGCTCGGACTCCTTGTCGACGAACAGGTAGAAGTCGTGGCCCACGAGCTCCATCTCGTAGAGCGCCTGGTCCAGGGTCATCGGCGAGGCCGGGTGGGTCTTCTCGCGCACCACCAGCGGCCCGTCGCCGGTCACCGTCATCGGTCCGACCTTGCGCTCCACCACGGCGTCCTCGTCGACCTCGCCCGCCTGCTCCGCGGGCAGGCTGCGGGCCATGGCCGAGCGCAGCGACTCGGGGGTGGCGTGGCCGCGGTGCACCTTGCGGCGGTCCGCGGCGCGGCGCATCTGGGAGGCCATCTTGTCCAGCGCGAGGTCGAGGGCCGCCATCTTGTCCTCGGCCGCGGCCTCGGCCCGCACGATGGGGCCCTTGGAGCGGGCGGTGAGCTCCACGCGCACCGCCCGTTCGGGATCCCGGGGCCGGGGCTCCTTGTCGACGGTCACGTCCACGCGGATGATGCGGTGGTCGTGCTTCTCCAGACGTCCGAGCTTGTCCTCGACGTGCTCGCGGAACCGGTCCGTCACCTCGCAGTGACGGGCGCTGACGACGACATCCACCTGTACCTCCTGTCCCCGGACGCGCCCCGCCTCTCGACGACGCGCGCCTGAAATGAGTCGGTTACCCGTTGACTCCCGTCCTTGGACACCGGACGGGCAGGAACCCCGGGCGGACCGCTCCGACGACGCGGACGGTGCTCCGGGGCTCCATGTGGAGACGCTAGTCCCCCGGCGGGCAGACCGGTAGGGCACGTTGGTGCTACTCGGCGCGTCCGAGCAGCCGGCGGCGGGTGGCGGCCACCGTGGCGACACCCGCCACGGGGACCCCGCTCACCTCCAGCGCGCGCTGCGCCTCCCGGACGGTCGCCCCCGTGGTCAGCACGTCGTCGACGACGAGCACGCGGACCGGCACCCCGGCACGCGCCAGCGCCGCCCGCGACCGCGGCCGGACCGCGAGCGTGCCCTCGCGGTTGCGACGCCGGGCGCCGGAGTCCAGGCCCGCCTGGTCGGCCACCGGCAGCCGGGTGGTCAGCAGCGGGGCCACCACGACCGCCCCGCCCGCGGGTCCGCGTCGCAGCCGACCGGCCGCGCGCCGGGCCAGCCGCAGCACCGGGTCGTGCCCGCGGCCGCGGACCACGGCCCTCGGGCTGGGGACGGGCACCAGCAGGGTCCGGACCGGCGCACCGGGACCCGCGTCGAGGAACGGCTCGACGGCTGCGGCCAGGCAGCCGCCGAGCGGGGCGGCGAGCGCGAGCACCGCGTGCTCCTTGTGGGCGAGCACCATGGCGCGCAGCAGGCCGTCGTACTCCCCCGCGGTGGAGCAGGCGACCAGGCCCGCCGGGCAGGGCGTCGGCCGGGCCGGTCGGCCCCGGGCCGGGAGCGTGGCCGCGCAGTCACGGCACAGCGACCGGCCGGCGCGGCCGCAGCCCACGCAGCAGCCCCCGTGCACCAGGTCCAGCCACGTGTCGCGCACGCCCCCAGCGTCACCGCCGTGGGCGGCCCGGGCCAGCGCCGCGGGCGTGCCTGTGGACGCCGCCCTCAGGGGGAGTACGTCGCCGCGACCAGGTCCGAGGCCGTGCGCGGCCAGCTGCCGCCCGCGGCCAGGGTGAACAGGCGCTCGTCGGCGGTCACCAGGCGCAGCGGGACGTCGGCCTGCGGCGAGACCACCAGCGCGGTGGCGTCGTCGCGGAACAGGCTCGGCTCGACCAGGCCGGGGGCGACCGGCGACCCGTCGGCGGAGACGTAGTCGACGCGACTGGTCTCGGCCCCGGTGCTGCTGAGCACGGCCAGGGTCGCGGGGTCGCGCCAGCCGACGTCGACGGCCTGGGCGGCCTCGCCCGCGACCACGAGCGACCGGGACCGACCGGTGCCGGTGACCTGTCCCTCGTCGGTGCGCAGCACGTCGACCACCCGGACCCGCGCGACGGCGCGGCCGCCGAGGGCCACGGCCAGCCGGGTCCCGTCGTGGGACACGGCCGCGGCGGTGACCGACTCGCCGGTGACGCCGCGTACGCGCAGCTCGCGCGCGACACCGTCCTGCACCAGCCGGACCCGCGCCCCGGCCGAGGTCCGGTCGACCAACCACAGCCCGCCGAACAGGTCGTAGGAGGGCCGGAGCAGGCCGGTGCCGGTGGCGACCTGTCGGACGCCCTCGCCCTCGCTGGGCTGGTCGAGCGGTGCCTCGAACAGGGTCGTGCCGTCGGCGGAGACCGCCGCCACCCGGCCGGCGGCGGCGCTGACCGCGAGGCTGCGGGTCTCGAAGCCGGTGCGGCCCAGCGGACCGCCCACGGGCTCGGCCGCGCCGCCGTCGAAGGCCACCACGCGGCCGCCGCGCAGGCCGTAGAGCACCGCGGGGGTGTCGCCCGCGGCGTCGAGGTCCTGCGCGCTGGAGACGGGCACGTCGATGACGCCCCGCGGCAACGGCACCGCGGCGCCCCCCACGACCATCCGCACCCGGGCGACGTCCGGCACCTGGCGCAGCGTCCAGGCCAGCTGGTCGGCGGCGCGCTCGAGGTCGGCAGGCGAGGCCCGCAGCAGCTCGCGGGTCAGCGGCACCTCCGCCACGCCGCTCTCGGTCACCACCACCGACAGGTCGAGACCGGTGCCGCGGGGGAAGGCCGACCGCGTCACCTGGGCCAGGGCCGGGCCGGGCCCGGCCAGCAGCCCGCGGACCAGGTTGGTGGCCGACTGCCCGCCCCGCGGGATGAACACCGGGTCGGGCAGCAGGGTGCGCCCGGTGGGGTCGAAGAAGTAGAGCGTGCGGCGTTCGAAGGTCCGGTCGAAGAAGGAGGCCGGCACGACCAGGGCGTCGGGCGGGTCCTCCACGCGCCACTGGCCCTCCTCGTACTCGAGGTCCAGCGTCAGCTCCTGGACGCGACCGGGCGCGTCTCCTCGCCAGCCGCCGCGGGCGTCCAGCCGACGCACGTCGGCCAGCCGGACGGTGGCCTGCGACCCGCTGGGGGTGACGGTGAACGCCTCGTAGACCAGGGTGCCCCGGTTGGGCCGCCAGGTGCGCGCCGCACGGTCGGTCAGGAACTCGCGCGCCACCTTGGTGCTGAGCGGGTTGGCCTGCATCGCGACCAGGAAGCCCGAGGCGATGGCGGCGGGCGAGCCGTCCTCGGCCGGGCCCGGGGGGTTGAAGTAGGGCGCGCTGGGGGCCTCGTCGGCGCCGGCGGCGGCCTCGCGGCGCACCGGTCCGCTCTCGGGCAGGCTGGCGCACCCGGCACACAGGGCCAGTGCGAGCAGCAGCGCCACGACCGGGCGGCGGCCGTGCGCCGTCCTCACGCCGCTCCCCCGCCGGGCGGGGTCGTCGCCGGCTGGGGCACCCGGCGCGCGGCGACCCGCAGGTCGTCGGGCACCAGCGGCAACGGGCTGTGGGTCACCGGCTCGCCGGCCCGGCGCGGCAGCGTCAGCCGGAACTGCGCGCCCCCGCCTGGCGTGCCCCACGCCTGCAGCCAGCCTCCGTGGAGCCGGGCGTCCTCGAGCGCGATCGCCAGGCCCAGGCCGGTGCCGCCGGTGGTGCGGGCCCGGGCCGGGTCGGCGCGCCAGAACCGGTTGAAGACCATGCCCGACTGGCCGGGCTGGAGGCCGACCCCGTGGTCGCGCACGGTCAGCGCGGTGGTCTCCTCGTCGCTGGCGAGCCGGACCACCACCCCGGACGGGTCGGCGTGGTCGATGGCGTTGGTGACCAGGTTGCGCACGATCCGCTCGACCCGGCGTACGTCGGACTCGGCCATGAAGACGCCGTCGTCGAGCACCTGCACCCGCACCTCGCGCGCCGCCGCCATCGGCGCGGTCGCGGCCACGACACGGCGCGCGACGTCGCCGAGGTTGGCGTCCTCGAGGTCGAGGACGGCCGCCCCGGCGTCGAAGCGGCTGATCTCGAGCAGGTCGGCCAGCAGGTTCTCGAACCGGTCGAGCTCGGCCTGCAGCAGCTCCGCGGCCCGGGCCGCGACCGGGTCGAACCCCTCGCGGGCGTCGTGGAGCACGTCGCCCGCCATCCGCACCGTGGTGAGCGGCGTGCGCAGCTCGTGGCTGACGTCGGAGACGAAGGTGCGCTGCACCCGCGAGAGCTCGACCAGCTTGCGGATCTGGGACTGCAGCGCCTCGGCCATCTGGTTGAACGAGGTGGCCAGCCGGGCGATGTCGTCCTCCCCGGTGACCTGCATCCGCTCCTCCAGCCGGCCCGAGGCGATCCGCTCCGCGACCCGGCGGGCCAGCCGGACCGGGGTGATCACCTGACGGGTGACCAGCAGTGCGACCCCCGCGACGAGCAGCAGCAGCACCAGCCCGGCGACGAGCAGCACCTGGCGCAGCAGCGCCAGGGTCTGCTGCTCCTCCCCCATCGGGAACAGGTAGTAGAGCGCGTAGCTGCCGCCGTCGGCGGGCAGCACGACCGTGGATCCCACGGCGACGCCCGGCTGGGAGGCCGGCGTGCCCGAGCCGGAGTCGGGGGCGGCGTACCGGATCCGGGTGTAGGTCCAGGCCAGGCCCTTCTCGCCGTCCTCGACGGTGCGACGCAGCGACGCGGGCACGCTCGCGGCGTCGACCTGGGGCGTGGTCCGCACCCCCGAGGGACTGGCGCCGTCGCCGACCGGGCCCTGCACCACCACCTCGAAGCCCTTGGCGTCGCCGCGGGCGACCAGGGTCTCCACCAGCAGCCGGAGCTGGGTCTCGGGGTCGAAGTCGTTGCTGCCCGCCGGACCGAGCCGCTCGCGCACGATGGCGGTCTCGGTGCGGGCCTCGGCCAACGAGCCGTCGACGCGACTGCTGACCAGTCCGTCGGCGATCTGTCGGGTGACCATCCAGCCGACCGAGCCGACCACGAGGGCGCAGAGGACCACGATCGCGGTCACCACGCGGGTGCGCAGCGAGCGCCGCCAGAAGCCCAGGGCGGCGCGCGGCAGGCGCCTCACCGCGGCGAGCGGCAGCTCACGCCTCGTCGTCGACCGGGTCATCGGTCACGCCCGCCTTGTAGCCGACTCCCCGGACGGTGACGACGATGGTGGGGTTCTCGGGGTCGTTCTCGATCTTGGCGCGCAACCGCTGCACGTGGACGTTGACCAGGCGGGTGTCGGCGGCGTGGCGGTAGCCCCACACCTGCTCCAGCAGTACCTCGCGGGTGAAGACCTTGCGCGGGTTCTGGGCCAGGCACACCAGCAGGTCGAACTCCAGCGGCGTCAGCGCGATGGGCCGGCCGTCGCGGGTGACCTCGTGGCCGACGACGTCGACCTGCAGGTCGCCGATCTGCAGCTCCTCGGGCGCTGGCACCTCGAAGCGGCGCACGCGCGCCCGGATGCGGGCGACGAGCTCCTTGGGCTTGAACGGCTTGGCGACGTAGTCGTCGGCCCCGGACTCGAGGCCGACGACCACGTCGACGGTGTCGCTGCGGGCGGTGAGCATCACGATCGGGACGCCGGACTCCGCCCGGATCTCCCGGCAGACGTCGACGCCGTCCTTGCCCGGGAGCATCAGGTCGAGCAGCACCACGTCGGGCCGGAAGCTCCGGAAGGCCGCCAGCGCCTCGTCACCACGGGCGACGACCTGGCTGGCGAACCCCTCGGTGCGCAGCACGAGGGTGAGCATCTCCGCGAGTGCCGCGTCGTCGTCGACGACGAGGACCCGCGGCCGCTCGACCATCTCGTGCTGCGCCACTCCCGGGCCGCTCAGTAGCGGTACTGGTCGGACTTGTAGGGCCCCTCGGCCGGGATGCCCAGGTAGGCGGCCTGGTCGTCGGTCAGCGTGGTGAGGTTGACGCCCAGCGCACCGAGGTGGAGCCGCGCGACCTCCTCGTCGAGGTGCTTGGGGAGCACGTAGACGCCCACGGGGTAGTCCTCGGTCTTGGTGAAGATCTCGATCTGCGCCAGCACCTGGTTGGTGAAGGAGTTCGACATCACGAACGACGGGTGACCGGTGGCGTTGCCGAGGTTCATCAGGCGGCCCTCGGACAGGACGATGATCGCGTTGCCCTCGGGGAACGTCCACAGGTCGACCTGGGGCTTGACGGTCTTGCGCTCCGCCACGCCCGGCGCCTCGAGGCCGGCCATGTCGATCTCGTTGTCGAAGTGACCGATGTTGGCCACGATCGCGTTGTGCTTCATCTTGCGCATCTGGTCGAGGGTGACCACGTCGCGGTTGCCGGTGGCGGTGACGATGATGTCGGCGACCGGGAGGGCGTTGTCGAGGGTGTCGACCTGGTAGCCGTCCATCGCCGCCTGGAGCGCGCAGATCGGGTCGATCTCGGTGACGATGACCCGGGCGCCCTGGCCGCGCAGCGACTCCGCGGACCCCTTGCCCACGTCGCCGTAGCCCGCGACGACGGCGACCTTGCCGCCGATGAGGACGTCGGTGGCGCGGTTGATGCCGTCGATGAGCGAGTGGCGGCAGCCGTACTTGTTGTCGAACTTGGACTTGGTGACCGAGTCGTTGACGTTGATCGCCGGGAAGAGCAGCTTGCCGTCACGCATCATCTCGTAGAGACGGTGCACGCCGGTGGTGGTCTCCTCGGTGACGCCCTTGACCGAGTTCGCGATCGGGGTCCAGTGCTCCTTGTCCTTCGCGAGCTGGGCACCGAGGACCTCGAAGATGATCCGCTGCTCGTTGCTGCCGGCGGTGGCCGGGTCGGGCGCGGTGCCGGTCTTCTCGGCCTGGACGCCGAGGTGCAGCAGCAGGGTGGCGTCGCCACCGTCGTCGAGGATCATGTTCGGCGGCTCGGACTGGCCCCAGTCGAGGATCTGCTGGGTGCACTCCCAGTACTCCTCGAGGGTCTCGCCCTTCCAGGCGAAGACCGGGACGCCCTGGGGGGCCTCGGGGGTGCCGTCGCGACCCACGACGACCGCGGCGGCCGCGTGGTCCTGGGTGGAGAAGATGTTGCAGGAGGCCCAGCGGACCTCGGCACCCAGGTCGACCAGCGTCTCGATGAGCACGGCGGTCTGAATGGTCATGTGCAGCGAGCCGGCGATGCGCGCACCGGCGAGGGGCTTGTCGGCGCCGTAGCGCTCGCGCATCGCCATCAGGCCGGGCATCTCGTGCTCGGCGAGGGTGATCTCGGTGCGGCCGTAGTCGGCCAGCGAGAGGTCAGCGACCTTGTAGTCCATGCGGGGTCCTTGTCAGTCAGGAGAGAGGTTGCGGCAGGGGTGGGCGCACGGGTGACCGCCCGCGTCGTGCTGGCGGCGGGCCCACCGATGCGTCAGACCACGATCTCGTGCGAAAGGCGCGTGCCCATCGTAGTCGACCGGCCCCGCGGCCCCAACGCGCCGCACCCCTGGTGGGGCCGCGCGGCGGCGGTCAGCCCCGGCCCATCCCCAGGCTGAGATAGGCCGCGGCGTAGGTGCCGACCGAGAGCATCGCGGCGTAGCGGGCGACCTCGCCGTCGGCCGCGGAGGTGATGGTCTCGACGCGGACGCCGTGGTCCCGCGCGGCGGTGGCGAGGCGGTCGCGGGTGACGGTGACCGCCTCCTCGTCCGAGCCGTCGTCGAGCAGCACCAGGGCCGGGCGCAGCTCGGCGCCGGGGTCGGCGAAGGGGTCGGCGAACACGTCGGCCGGGGCGGTGGCCTCGAGCACGGCGAGCAGCTGCTCGGCGTCGGCGGCCAGCGCGGTGCGGCCGGTGGCGCGGCGTACGGACTCGGCCACGCGGCGGCCCGCACGGGCGGCGAGCACGGTGCCGCCCCACAGGAGCGGGTCGGAGTCGGCGATGCCGATGGCCAGGATCTTGGCCGGGTTGGTGGCCAGGTCACGGTGGGGGCTGCACACCACGGCGACCTCGTCGAGCGCGTCGGCGACGACGTCGGGGTCGGTGCGGGGGCCGAGGTGCACCCGGTCGAGCAGGTCGAGGACGGCCACCGCCACGGCGAGCTGGTCGCCGCTCTGGGTGGGCAGCAGCGAGGTGTAGCGGCCGGCGGCGTGCTCGGCGACGAGCGACCCCTCCGGTGCGGCCACGACGAGCTGGCACCCCCGGCGCACGGCCTCGGCCACCGCGCCCGCGGTCGCCACGTCGTCGCCCACGGGAGCGAGCACGACGACGAGGTCCAGGCCCCCCGCCCAGCCGGGGAGCCCGGGCCCGGGCCAGGCCACGAACGGGACCGGGCAGACCGGCTCCAGCACCGCGCGCAGCAGCCGGGAGTCGGGGCCCGCGGCCACCACGGCGCGCGGCCGGCTCTCGCCGAGCCGCTCCACGGCCGCCGCCAGCACCTCGGCCGCCGCCACCGCCTCGCGGCGCACCCGCGAGCCGCTCTCGGCCAGGTGGCGCAGCCGGGCGTCGGCGCGGGCGAGCGCGGTCGCGTCGTCGAGCAGTCCGTCGTCGAAGGTCATCGCAGGCCTCAGGAGGGGACGCGGGCCTCGTCGACCAGGAGCACGGGGATGTCGTCGCGGACGGGGTAGGCACGCCCGCAGCCCGCGCAGACCAGCTCCTCCGCCGCCTCGTCGGCGGCCAGCGAGGAACGGCACGCCGGGCAGACGACCACGTCGAGGAGTCGGGGGTCGAGGTTCATCGGGATCTCCTGATCAACGCGAGCACGTCGTCACGCACCCGCTCCATCGTGGTCTGGTCGCGCCCCTCGGCGTTGAGCCGCAGCAGCGGCTCGGTGTTGGACGCGCGCACATTGAACCACCAGTCGGGGTGCAGCACGGTCAGGCCGTCGAGGCGGTCGAGCTCGACGCCCTCGCCGCCGCCCCAGGCCGCCTCCACCTCGGCGACGACGGCGTCCTGGTCGTGCACGGTCGAGTTGATCTCGCCGCTCGCCACGTGGCGCGCCCAGGGCGCCAGCACCTCCGAGAGCGGCGCCTCGGTCTCGGCCAGTGCGGCCAGCGCGTGCAGCGCCGCCAGCATCCCGGAGTCGGCGCGCCAGAAGTCGCGGAAGTAGAAGTGCCCGGAGTGCTCGCCGCCGAAGATCGCACCGGTGCGGGCCATCTCGGCCTTGATGTAGGAGTGACCCACGCGGGTGCGGACCGGGGTGCCGCCCAGCTCCTCGACGATCTCGGGCACGGCGCGCGAGGTGATCAGGTTGTGGATGATGCTCGCGCCCGGCTCCTTGGCCAGCTCGCGGGCCGCGATCAGCGCCGTGAGGGTGCTCGGGCTGACCAGCTCGCCGCGCTCGTCGACCAGGAAACAGCGGTCGGCGTCGCCGTCGAAGGCCAGGCCGACGTCGGCGCCCTGCTCGCGCACGGCCGCCTGCAGGTCGCGGAGGTTCGCCGGCTCGATCGGGTTGGCCTCGTGGTGGGGGAAGGTGCCGTCGAGCTCGAAGTAGAGCGGCAGCACCTCCACGTCGAGGCGGCCGAGCACGGCCGGCGCGGTGTGGCCGGCCATCCCGCTGCCCGCGTCGACCGCGACCCGCAGCCGGCGGCCGGTCACCGGCGCGAGCGAGAGCAGGTGGTCGGCGTACGCCGTGAGGAGGTCCTGCTCGTCGACGGTGCCCGCCGTCGTGGCCTCGAGGGTCTCCCCCGCCGCCACCCGCTGCTCGATCTCGACGAGCCCGGTCTCGCGACCCACGGGCGCGGCCTCGGCGCGGCACAGCTTGATCCCGTTGTACGCCGCGGGGTTGTGGCTGGCGGTGAACATCGCGCCCGGACGACCCAGGTGCCCCGAGGCGAAGTAGAGCTGGTCGGTGCTGGCGAGCCCGATCAGGGTGACGTCCGCGCCGGCGGTCGCGGCACCGCGGGCGAAGGCCCGGGCCATGCCGGGCGAGGAGTCGCGCATGTCGTGCCCGACGACCACGGCGTCGGCGCCGAGGACCGCGACGAAGGCGTTGCCCACGGCCTCGGCGAGCTCCTCGTCGACCTGCTCGGGGACCAGACCGCGCACGTCGTAGGCCTTGAAGACCGCGGCGAGGTTGGCGGGGTCACGGGTGCTGCTCGGGGACATGCCCCGCAGCCTAGGCCTCAGGCGTCGGAGCGCAGCGAGCGCAGGTGCCCGCGGCGGACGCCGTCGCGGGTGCCGACCGGCGGGGCGACCGGCGGCGCGGCGGGGCGGGGCTGGGCCGCCTCCCGGACCGCGTCGGCGAGCGCGAGCAGGTCGTCGGAGGTGGGGCCGGAGCGGTCGTCGACCGCCAGCCGCATCACCTCCCAGCCGCGCGGGGCGGAGAGCCGCTCGCTGTGGAGGTCGCACAGGTCGTAGGCGTGCGGCTCGGCGTGGGTGGCCAGCGGCCCGACGACGGCCGTCTGGTCGGCGTACACGTAGGTGAGCGTGGTCGTGGCGGGGCGGCCGCACGCGGTGCGCGAACAACGACGGAGGAGGGCCACGGCCGCGACGCTACCGGCTGGGCGCAGCCGCGGCCCTTAGGCTCGCGGTCGTGACGACACGGGACCGACGCGGACGCGGCATGCGTGGTCCGGCGTACGCCCCGGGGGCGCCGCGCGGGCCGGTCCCGGCCGCGCTGACCCGCCGGGAGCGCTTCGACCGGATCGCGGTCACCGTGATGGCCGACGTCGAGGAGCGGTGGCACGACGAGCTGTCGCGCGTCGAGCTCGCCGTCGAGGACGCGCCGGTGCTGCCCGCCTCGTGGGTCAACCCGCGCGTGCCGCTGGCGTCGTTCGTCGACGCCAGCGGCGGCGCGCCGCCGCGCCTGGTGCTGTTCCGCCGTCCGCTGGAGCACCGCGCCGAGACACTCGCCGACCTGGAGGCACTGGTCCTCACCGTGGTCGTCGAGCAGCTCGCCGAGGTGCTCGGGGTGCCGCCCGAGGACGTGCACCCCGACTACGAGGCCTGAGCCCCCCGCAGTCGAGCCGTCAGACCGGCGGAGCGGTCAGACGGCACGCTTCTTGAGCTTGCGGCGCTCGCGCTCGGACAGGCCGCCCCAGATCCCGAACCGCTCGTCGTGGGCCAGGGCGTACTCGAGGCACTCCTGACGCACGTCGCAGGTCAGGCAGACCTTCTTGGCCTCCCGGGTCGAGCCGCCCTTCTCCGGGAAGAAGGCCTCGGGGTCGGTCTGCGCGCACAGTCCGCGCTCCGCCCACCCCGGGTCCTCGCCACCGCCGCCATCGCCGTCCAACACGTACAGTTCGCGCATCTTGTGCCCCTTCGACCCTGCGGCCCTGACGGACCGAGTTGATAACCACACTGGTGTGATTACATGCCTGTCGTGCACGGGTCGTCAAGCGGAACAGTGGTAGTGGATCCCACTGGTACACACTGTGGTCCATGTCCTCCACGCCCGTGACGACCCACCCGGACGCCCCCTCCACCGTCGAGGCCGGCCCCGCGCCGCGCCGCCTCACCGTCCTCTCCGGGGGCGTCGGCGGTGCCCGCTTCCTCGAGGGCCTGCTGCACCTGGCCCGCCGGGAGGAGGCGGAGAGCGGCACCGTGACCGAGGTGACGGTGGTCGCCAACACCGCCGACGACTGGTGGCTGCACGGGCTGAAGGTGTGCCCCGACCTCGACACCGTGATGTACACCCTCGGCGACGGCATCGACGTCGAGCGCGGCTGGGGACGGCGCGAGGAGACCTGGAACGCCCGCGACGAGCTGGCGGCGTACGGCGTGGGGCCGGCGTGGTTCGGCCTCGGCGACCGTGACCTGGCCACCCACCTCGTGCGCACCCAGATGCTCGACGCGGGCTACCCGCTCTCCGCGGTGACGGCCGCGCTGTGCCGACGCTGGCAGCCGGGCGTCGAGCTGCTGCCGATGACCGACGACCGGGTCGAGACCCACGTCGTGATCGACGACCCCGACACCGGGGAGCGTCGCGCGGTGCACTTCCAGGAGTACTGGGTGCGCCACCACGCCGAGGTCCCCGCCCACGGCGTGGTGCCGATCGGCCTCGAGGACTCCTCCCCCGCCCCGGGCGTCCTGGAGGCCATCGCCGGCGCCGACGTGGTGCTGGTGCCGCCGTCCAACCCGGTGGTCTCGGTCGGCACGATCCTGGGCGTGCCCGGGGTCCGGGAGGCGATCGCCAGCACGCCGGCCCCGGTGGTCGGGGTCTCCGGGATCATCGGCGAGGACCACGTGCGCGGCATGGCCCGCCAGCTGCTCGGCGTCGTCGGGGTGGAGGTCTCGGCCGCCGGTGTCGCCGAGCACTACGGCCGCCGCGGCGCCACCGGGAGCGACGGCGCGACCGGGGTGCTCGACGGCTGGCTGGTCGACACCGTCGACGAGAAGGCGGTCGAGCGGCTCCGGGCGGGCGGGTTCGCGTGCCGCGCCGTGCCGCTGTGGATGAGCGACGACGACACCACGACCGCCCTGGCGGCGGCGGCCCTCGACCTGGCCGCCGAGGTCGGGCGCCGGTGAGCGACCGCCCCCCACCGCACGGTGCCGGGCTCCACGCGTGGCCGGTCGACGGCCTGGGCGAGGTGCGCCGGGGCACGGTGCTCGTCGACCTGCTGGACGGCGTCGACCTGCACGACGGCGACGTGGTGTGCGTGACGAGCAAGGTGGTGGCCAAGGCCGAGGGGCGGCAGCGTCGCCAGGACCGCGAGGAGGCGGTGACGCAGGAGACGGTGCGCGTCGTCGCGCGGCGCGGCCCGACCCGCATCGTGGAGAACCGGCTCGGCCTGGTGATGGCCGCGGCCGGGGTCGACGCCTCCAACACCGAGGCCGGCACCGTGGTGCTGCTGCCCGAGGACCCCGACGGCTCGGCACGCCGGCTGCGCGAGGACCTCGCCGAGCGGCACGGCCGCAACGTGGCGGTGCTGGTCACCGACACCGCCGGCCGCGCCTGGCGCACCGGCCAGACCGACCTGGCGGTCGGGGTCGCCGGGATGGAGCCGCTGGAGCCGATGGACGGCGAGGTCGACGCCTACGGCAACCGGCTGGTCGTCACCGCCCCGGCCGTCGCCGACGAGCTCGCCGGGCTCGCCGAGCTGGTCACCGGCAAGCTCGGCGGTCGTCCGGTCAGCGTGGTCCGTGGGCTGGCCCCCCGCGTGCTCCCCGCGGGCGAGCACGGCCCCGGCGCGGCCGTGCTGCAGCGGCCGCGGTCGCAGGACATGTTCGCGCTGGGCGCCCGGGAGGCCGTGGTAGCCGCCGTGCGGGGGCGCGACCTCGACTGCTTCGGCGCGCCCGCCTCGGCCGAGGAGGTGGCGGCGGCGCTGACCTCCTGCGGCCTGGACGCCGCGACCGACGGCCCCGCCGTCCGGGTGCGGCTCGGGGCCGGCACCCGCGACCAGGTCGTCGCCCTGGAGCGGGCCCGGCTGGTCTGCCTGGCCCACGGCTGGGGCCCCTTCAGCGACACCGGTCCGGCCACGCCCGCGCTCGGGGACGCCGTCTTCTTCTCACCGGGCGATCCGTAGACTCACCACCGCCCGCACCCGACCAGCACCCGAGCCGAAGGCGGACCATGGCCAAGAAGAACACCCGTGACCACGAGCGTCGCGCCGTCGCCGAGCAGCTGCGCAAGACCCAGCAGCGCAAGGAGCGGATGCGCAGCTTCGCGATCCTGGGGGTCTGCGTCCTGGTCGTGGTGGGGCTGCTGGGCGTCGCGGTGTTCACCTACGTCCGCTCCGAGCGGGACAAGGCCGCAGCCGCCGGTGCCCCCCTGGCCGACCTCGGCGTCTCCGAGGCGCAGGCCTCGTGCGACGCCCCCGCGGAGGCGGCGGCCACGGGCAACAACGAGCACCTGACCATCGGGCAGCCCATCGACTACCCCGACGCGCCGCCGGCCTCCGGCCCGCACTGGGGCAACTTCCTCCAGGGCTCGGAGATCCGCTCGTTCTACACCGTCGACGACCGCCCCGAGAAGGAGCGGCTGGTCCACAGCCTCGAGCACGGCCACACCGTGGTCTGGTACGACGACACCGTCACCAAGGACACCGACGCCTACCGCCAGCTCCGGTCGATCTCGGACAAGTTCGAGGCCCAGAGCGACAAGGTCATCGTGGCGCCGTGGACCGCGGAGGACGGCGGCGGGTTCCCGGAGGGCAAGCACGTCGCGCTGACCCACTGGACCGGTCCGGAGGACCAGCTGGGCGTGACGCAGTACTGCGGCGCCCCGAGCGGCGCCGTGCTCGGGAAGTTCATGAAGACCTACCCCGCCACCTCGGCGCCGGAGCCCAACGCTCCCTGACCCGGGAGCGACCGGTCAGGTCAGGTCGGTGCGGCCCTCGCGCTTGAGGGTGTCCACGACGTCCTTGACCTGCTGCGCGTGGGCGTACGTCGTCACCAGCACCGCGTCGCCGGTGTCGACGACCACCACGTCCTCGAGCCCGACGACCGCGACCGTGCGTCCGCCCGCGGGCACGACGAGGCCGGTGCTGCCGGGCGCCTGCACCAGCGCCGCGTCGCCGAGGACGTGCACGCCGGGGTTGCCCCGGGGCCGCATCGCCCCCAGCGCGGCGAAGTCGCCCAGGTCCTCCCACGCGAACGGTCCGGGCACCATCGCGACCCGGCCGGCCGCGGCCGCGGGCTCGGCGACGGCGTGGTCGATGGCGATGCGGGTCAGGCCGGGCCAGCGCCGCTCCAGGCTCTCGGGCTCGGCCGCGATCGAGCGCAGCGAGGCCGCCAGCCCGGGGTGCTCCTCGGCCAGCAGGTCGAGCAGCACGCCCGCGCGGCACAAGAACATGCCGGCGTTCCAGCGGTAGCGCCCCGAGGCGACGTACTCGGTCGCGCGCTCGCGGTCGGGCTTCTCCACGAACTCCTCGACCTCGCGGGCCGTGGCGAAGCCGTCGAGCGCCGCCCCGCCGCGGACGTAACCGAAGCCGGTGGCGGGCTCGGTGGGCTCGATGCCGATCGTCACGAGCAGTCCGGTGTCGGCGACCTGCGCCGCCTCCTCGACGCAGCGGCGGAACGCCTCGTCCTCCCAGATCACGTGGTCGGCCGCGAACGAGCCGAGCAGGGCGTCCGGGTCCTCGCGCTCCAGCACCGCGGCGGCCCAGCCGATCGCGGCCATCGAGTCGCGCGGCGACGGCTCGGCCAGGACCCGGTCGACGGCCGGCAGCTGTCGGCGTACGGCGCGCTCGTGGACCGCACCGGTCACCACCACCACGCGCGGGCCCACCAGCGGCTGCAGCCGGTCGACCGTGCCCTGCAGCAGGGTGCGGCCCGAGCCGGTCAGGTCGAGCAGGAACTTGGGATGCGCGGCCCGCGACAGCGGCCACAGCCGGGTGCCGGCACCCCCGGCGGGGACCACCGCCCACAGGCGCTCGAGGACGGGGCGGGCACCGGCGGCGGGAGCGGTCACGGCGGTGAGTCTCCCACGCGGACCACTAGCGTGAGGTGCGTGAACGCCACCGCACCGATCGCCTCCCCCACGTTCCCGGCCCTGCTCGCCCGGCTGCTGCGGGAGGACCCCGGCCGCCCGCTGGTGACCTACTACGACGACGCCACCGGCGAGCGCACCGAGCTGTCGGTGGTCACCTACGCCAACTGGGTCTCCAAGAACGCCAACCTGCTGCTCGAGGAGCTCGACCTCGAGCCGGGCGACGTCGTGCTGCTCGACCTCCCGGGCCACTGGCTGGTGCCGGTGTTCCTCGGTGCGGCCTGGTCGGTCGGCGTCGCCGTCACCACCGACCCGACGGTGCCCCACCGGGTCGTGGTCTGCGGCCCCGACGCGCTGCCGGCCCACACCGCCGCCCCGGGCGGACCGCAGGTGCTCGCGTGCTCGCTGCACCCCTTCGCGACGCGGTTCCCCACCGCCCTCCCGCCGGGCGTCGTCGACCACGGCAGCGCCTGGCCCGGACAGAGCGACGTGCTCGTGGCACCCGAGCCGGTCGGGCCCGACGACCCGGCGTGGGCCGGGCCCGACGGCTCGCGCAGCCAGGGGGAGCTGCTGGCCTCCGCGCGGGCACAACCGCTCCCGGGCACCGGCCGGCTGCTCACCGACCACCACCCGCTCGAGCCCGGCCACCTCGTCGCCGACCTGCTGTCCCCGCTGCTCCAGGGCGGCTCGGTGGTCCTGGTGCGCCACGCCGACCCGGCGAGCTGGGACCGCCGGGCCGAGCAGGAGCGTGCCGACGTCGTACGCCGAGCCGACCGGGCCGACTGAGCACACCGGGCCGACTGAGCACACCGGGCCGACTGAACACCCCGGGCCGACCGGCCCGGGGCTCAGCCGCCGAGGTCGTAGCTGCTGAAGCCGCTGCCCAGGAAGCGCCGGGCGCCGAGCCCGGTCGCGGTGCCGGGCAGCAGCCACACCAGACCGGCCGCGTCCCTGGCCACGAGGTCGGGCCGGCCGTCGCCGTCGACGTCACCCGGACCGACCGTCCAGGTGTAGCCCTTGACGGCGGTGCCGGCCGCACCCACGAAGGGCACGAACGAGCCGTCGGGGCTGACGAACGTGCTGCCGGGCATCGAGCCCGGCCGGAACGACCCGCTGCCGACCTGGTTGAAGGTCCGCATCGACGACGGCGCCAGGACCGGTGCCTGGAACCCGGTCCGACCGTTGCCGGGGAAGATCGTCGGCCTGCCCGTCGCGGTGCGCCCGAGCAGGTCCGGACGGCCGTCGCCGGTCACGTCGCCCACCGCCGCGAGCGAGGTGAACGTCTTCCAGCCGCTGCTCATCCGCACCGGCGTCGCGAACCGGCCGTTGCCCAGACCGGTGCGCAGCTTGAGCACGTCGCCGGCGTACTGCCGGGTGACGAGGTCGCCCCGGCCGTCGCGGTTCCAGTCGCCGGCCGCGAAGACCTGGCTGGCGCCCGGGAGGGTGACGTTGGTGGCGACGGCGGCGCTGGTGTTGCGCTTGCCGTTGTGCGGCACGACGACCACGCGGGTGCCACCGCCGGCGAGGCCGACGAGGTCGGGCTGCTTCGACCCGGTCATCGAGCCGCTGGAGAGGTGCGCCAGGCCCGCGCCGCCCGGGAAGGACCCCAGGGTGGCCCCGAGGCCGCCGCGTCCGTCCCCGGTGAGGACCGAGACCGCACCCGAGCTGCTGCGGGCGTAGAGGTCGCCGCGACTGTCGCCCGACAGGTCGGCCGCGCCGCCGACGACCGCGTCGTAGCGCGACCCGACGGTGGCGGTGCGCACCCAGCTGCCGAGGCGGCCGGTGCTGGTCCCGGGGACGAGGTGGAGCACGCCGGAGCGGACCGCGACCAGGTCGGGTCGCCCGTCGCCGTTCAGGTCGCCGCCGGGGGCGATCGAGGTGGCGCCGCGCCAGCCGGTCCCGAGCAGCGTCGGAGCGCCGAAGCGTCCGGAGCCCAGGCCCTTGGCGAGGTAGAGGGCGCCGTTGCTGCGCATCCGGACCAGCAGGTCGTTGCGACCGTCCCGGTTCCAGTCACCGGCCCCGACCACGAGGTCGGCCCCGGCGAAGGACGCCGTGCTCGCGATGCCCACCGGGTCCACGTGACCCAGTCCGTCACCGCGGTAGACGCGGAGCAGCGAGCCGCGCACCGCCCGCGCGACGATGTCGCCGCGACCGTCCCCGGTCACGTCGCCGACGGCGGCGAGCAGGTCGACCTTGCCGCTCCAGCTCACGGCGGTGCTGACGGGCGCTCCGAGGCCGGTCTGGCCCTCGGTCGGCAGGATCCGCACCGCGCCGGTGCCCTGCTGCCGCAGCACCACGTCGAGCTCGCTGGACCCGACCAGGTTGGGGTGGCGGGTGAGGGCGACGTCGGAGGGCTGCGGCTGCGCCGGGCGCGGGGTCTGGGTGGGCGAGGTGAAGCCGGTCGACGGGGCCGGGGTGGGGCTCGGCGCCGGAGCCGGGGCCGCGGCACCGGCCTGGATGCGGGCGGCGGCCGTGCGGATCGCGGGCAGCTTGGCGTAGAGGTAGCGGCCGGGGCAGGCCGTGGAGCCGGCGTCGCGGTGGCCGTTGATGCCCTGGAAGTACTTGTTCTTCACGTAGAGCCGGGTCGCGTCGGCCCGGACGTCGTGGAGCGACAGCTTCCAGGCGAACAGGGCCGCGTAGGCGTTGACCACGGCCTGGGACGGCTGGGCGACGTCGTAGTTGCCGATCGCCGACATCGCGAACGAGGCCTCGTTGTAGCCCAGGGTGTGGGCCCCGACGACGGCCTTGTCGACGCCGCCGTACCGGCCCTCCCAGATCCGGCCGAAGCGGTCGACCAGGAAGTTGTAGCCGAGGTCGCTCCAGCCCCGCGACTGCGTGTGGTAGGCGTAGATGCCGCGCAGCAGGCTCGGGACGTCGGCCTCGGAGTAGCTGTTGGCGTTGACCGTGTGGTGGATGAACCCGGTCTTCACGGTGCCGTAGCTCGGCGCGGACCCGCGGAGCCGCTCGTTGGCGCCCCACTGGGAGCGGGAGAAGATCTGCGGCTTGGGGGCGACCCGCATCGCGCTCAGCGACGCGGTCGCGCTCGACGTCGTGGCCTGCTCGTCCGCCTGCTCCTCGCGGGCCGGGGCCTCGTCCTGCCCTTCCCGGGCGGCGGGGGCCGGCATGGTCGAGGTGTCGAGCGCCGGCTCCTGCACGTCGGTGCTGCCCGCACCGGGGTCGATGACGGCCAGCTCGAGGTCGGGCGGGGTGGTGCCGTCGCTGGTCAGCGTCCGCGCCTGCACGGCGTCGACGTCGCCGACCACGACGGCGTCGGTGCCGGGGCGCTCGGCGCGTGCGGCGGCGGCCCGGGCCTCGGCCGGCTCGGGGGCGTGCTCGTCGTGGTACTCGGCGGTGCTCCAGTCCGACCACCGGCCGTCGTCCTGGGTGCGGACCTGGACCGCGATCTCGTCCTCGTCGTACTCGCGGCCGGCCTTCCAGGTCATGCCGACGGTGGCGTAGCCCTTGACGGGCTGCGCCTCGGACCGGGCCACGAGCCGCGTGGGCGCGGGGGCCTCGGCCCTCTCGGCCTTCTCGGTCCTCTCCGGCACCGGGGACGCCTCGGGCTCGTCCTGCTCCGCGGGTGCGGCCGCACGGCCGCCGCCCGGCCCCTCGACGCCGGTGACGGCGACCTCGCGGACCTTCGGCGTGACCGGGGCCGTGTCGACCGTGGCGGGCTCCGGCTCGGGTGCCGCGGCCGTCCGGGTCGGCGTGGTCGCTCGCCGCTCACGCTCGCGCAGCACGGTCGCGTCGTCCAGGGCCGGTGCCCCTGCGGCCTGCGGGCCGAGGGCTCCGGGGGCCGATCCGGGCGCGGGGACGATGTCCAGGGTGCGCACGCCGGCCGCCGAGACGGCGACGACGAGGACCGCGGCCGTCACCAGGCTCTGTTGGCACACGGTGACGTAGCGGGTGCGGCGCGAACGCATCAGGAGTACTCCACGTGAAGGAAAGGGAATTCACACGAGTACCAAGTTTCACACCAGTTACATATGTTGCCGCAACCAATTTGCCCGAATTACAAACCTGTATTTAATTGTCAGCAGCTAATGACAGAGGTGTCATTAACGATCGCATATCGACTCAGACGTCGGAGCCGAGCTCGGCGTCGACGGCCTCCTCGGAGGTCTGTCCGGGGACGACCGCCGGCTCGTCGTCGTGCAGGTGGCGGATGCCGGCGTCGACCTCGCCGTCGAAGGTGAGCCGGCCCTTCTCCAGGACCAGCACGCGGTCGCACATGGCACGCACCGATGCCGTCGCGTGGCTGACGTAGAAGATCGTGGTCCCCTGACGGCGGATCTCCTGCATCTTCTGCATGCACTTCTTCTTGAAGGGCCGGTCCCCCACCGCCAGGACCTCGTCGGCCAGGAAGATGTCGGCGTCGACGTGCACCGCGATGGAGAAGCCGAGCCGGGCGTACATGCCCGAGGAGTAGTGCGAGACCGGGGTCTCCAGGAACTTGCCGATGTCGGCGAACTCCACGATCTCGTCGAAGCGGCTGTCGATCTCCTTCTCGGTCATCCCGAGGATCGCGCCGTTGAGGTAGAGGTTCTCCCGGCCGGTGAGCTGGGGGTGGAAGCCCGCCCCGGTGGCGATCAGGCCGGCGATCCGGCCGCGCGTCAGCACGGTCCCCTCGTCGGGGCGCATCACGCCGTTGAGCACCTTGAGCAGGGTGCTCTTGCCGGAGCCGTTGAGGCCCATCAGACCGATGGACTCCCCCTGCTCGACAGTGAACGACACGTCGTCGACCGCCTTGAACGTCTCGGTCAGCGGCAGCCGCCGCGCGGTCGCGACCGCCATGTCCTTCAACGTGCGGTGGTACTGCATCGTGAAGTGCTTGCTGACGCCGTCGACCTCGATGGACACGCTCATCACAGACGCTCCGGGAACTTGCCCTCGACGCGCGAGAAGAACCGCTGGGCGCCGGCGAGCAGGACGAGGCTGATGACCAGGGTGATCGAACCGCGGACGAACATGTCCGGCGGGAAGGCCTGGCCGATCGAGGAGGGATCCTCGACCAGGGGGTACCAGAAGAAGCGCTGCAGCAGCATGACCGCCTGCGCGACCGGGTTGGCGACGTAGATCTGGTAGAGCACCGGGTGGTCGAGGTGCGCGGCGTAGATCCGCTCGAAGGGGTAGATCATCGGCACCAGGAAGTGCATGAACTGCATGATCGTGCCGACGATGTTCTGGAAGTCGCGGTAGAAGACGTTCACGGCCGAGAAGAAGATCGCCAGGGCCGCGGAGAAGGTCACCAGGATCGAGAGCCCCAGCACGAGCGCGGCCAACGACGTCCAGGTGATGCTCCAGCCGATGAACAGGCAGCAGACCACCAGCACGAGCACCTGCGGGAACGTGTGGTACGCCGCGACCACCATCGCCGAGACGGGGAAGACCTCGCGCGGCATCCGCATCTTCTTCACCAGCGCCTGGTTCTGCCAGATCGAGCGGGTGCCGCCGTTCCAGGTCTCGCCGAAGTAGTGGACCACCACCATGCCGGTGAAGAGGTGGACGGCGAAGTAGGGGAACCCCTGGTGCAGCACCAGGATGTAGCCCATCACCACGTAGTAGACCGAGAACCGCATCGCCGGCTGCACGTAGGACCACAGCAGGCCCAGCAGCGAGGCGCTGTACATCTGGGCCAGCTGACGCCGCACGATCAGCCGCAGCAGGTAGGGCTGCTGGAAGACCTCGACCAGACCGCCTCGTGGCGCCGGGGCCTGGAGCTCGGCCTCGACCCTGCGCGTCGTGCGGGGTGCGTCGGCTGCCTCGACCACCGGCATCGCGTCGGCCTGGTTCCTGGCCAGGCGACGGGCACGACGGCCGGCGTTGCGGGGCCGCTCGTCCGTCTCCTGGGGCGCGCTCCGCCTGTCCGCGGGCTTCATCAGTCTGCTCCGCCGCCCTGGCCGCCGTGGAACGTCGTGGACCAGCGCTCCGGCGAGGTGATCTCGCCGAGCTGGTCGCGGTAGAGAGCAGCCAGGCGCGGCCACTCCCGGTGCAGCTGCTGGTGGATGTCGACGGTGCGCCGCAGCAGGTCGCGGAACTCCTCGGGGTCGCGGTGGCGCCACGCGGCACTGCCACCGTCGGGCATGGAGACCACGACCGAGTCGAACTGGGACACGATCCACCACCGGGCGTCCATCGCCGCGAGGCGGGCCTCGGGGTAGGAGTCCGAGAGGGGCCGCTTGGGGCGGGTCTGGCGCACGGCGCTGGTCAGCGCGGAGAGGTAGAAGCCGACCCGGCCCTTGGCCTGGGTCGGGTCCTGGCCCCGCTTGGGCGGCTTGGCCCGGCGCTCCTCGGGGAAGGCCTCCGGGTCCGGGGAGGTCCGGGCGTCGGCGTACGCCGCCCGCATCGCGCGCAGCTCGGGCAGCTTGGTGCCGAGGTCCTCGTGGAGCCGGTCGGGACCGGCCAGCAGGTCCTCGAGCGCCTTGTGGCGCAGCTCGGCCGTGGAGTACTCGAGGGCGAAGAGGTGCTTGACCTGGTGGTTGAAGCTCTCGAGCACCATCCGGCCGCCCCGCTCGTAGGGCGAGTGGATCAGCGCCGCGACGAACCGGTTGCGCTGGTGGAAGTAGGACTGCCAGTCCACCGCGTCGTTCTTGTCGGTCCACGGCACGTGCCAGACCGCGGCACCCGGCAGGGTCACCGTCGGGTAGCCGGCCTGCTGGGCGCGCAGGCCGTACTCGGAGTCGTCCCACTTGATGAACAGCGGCAGGCTGAGGCCGATCTCGCGCAGCACGTGGGTCGGGATCAGGCACATGAACCAGCCGTTGAAGTCCACGTCGACGCGGCGGTGCAGCCACCGGCTCGAGCGCAGGTTGCGCTCGCCGAAGTCCCAGTCGGTGTTGACCGACTGCGGCGACTGCCACCAGAACCGGTAGCGCTGCACGATCTCGCCGAAGCTGTGCAGCCGCGACTTGGCGTAGAGGCTGAACATGTGGCCGCCGACGATGGTCGGGCGGCGGCACAGGTCACCGAAGGTGACGGCCCGGACGATGCTCTCGGGCTCGCAGACGACGTCGTCGTCCATGCACATCATGTAGGTCGACCGGCCGGCCTCGAGCGTCTCCAGCTGGGCGCGCGCGTAGCCGCCCGAACCGCCGAGGTTGCCCTGCTCGATGATGCGCAGCCGGTCGCCCAGCGCCTCGGCGGCGGCCGGGTACGCGGCGTGGTCGGCGACCTTGTCCGAGCCCTGCTCGGCCAGCACGACCTCGTCGAGGACCTGGCGGACGTCGTCGTCCTCCCCGATCTGGCGAAGCAGGTCGGCGCAGAACTCGGGGCGGTTCATCGTGGTGATGCCGATGGTCACGGTGCCGGGCTCGACCCGGTCGGCCGGGACCTCGGCGGTCCACGCGGCCTCGTCGAGGTGCACCCCGTGGTCGCCCGCGATCAGGTCGAACCAGTACCACCCGCCGTCGGCGAAGGTGGCCAGCGACAGGTCGAAGGTGAAGCTCTGGGCGCCCTCCCCCGTCGTCTGCTGGTCCTCCACGCGCTGGGCGCGGCCGTCGGGCATCGAGCGGTAGACCGTCACGCGCGACCCGGCGCCGGTGACGGTCACCTCGAGGCGGACGGTGTCCACGAGGGTCCACCGACGCCAGTAGCTGGCCGGGAAGGCGTTGAAGTAGGTGCCGAAGGAGACCCGGTCGTTGGCCTCGACGCGGTAGCTGCGACGCCCGGTGACGGCGTGGGGGTCGGGCTGGATCTCGGCGTTGGGCATCGCCGGGGGGATCCGGCCGCGCTGCTTGGCCGTCATCCCGATCGTGTTGGTGTCGAGCTGGGGACGGTCCGGGTCGACGTACAGCGGGAGGACGTCGGTGTCGCGCGAGGTCGGCAGCACGACGCGCTGGAGCACCCGCCGGTGCGTCGGGACGTCCTGCTGGGTGTCGCTCTGGGCGTCGATCTGGGCGGTCTCACTCATCGACGCCTCCGGAGGTCAGGGCGGCGCCGTCGGTGAAGTGGGGCGCCAGCTTGTTGTCGAACATGGACAGCGCCGAACCGATGGCCATGTGCATGTCGAGGTACTTGTAGGTGCCGAGGCGTCCGCCGAAGAGCACCATCGGCTCGGCCTTGGCCAGCTCGCGGTAGCGCAGCAGCTTGGCCCGGTCCTCGGCGGTGTTCACCGGGTAGTAGGGCTCGTCGCCCTCCTCGGCGAAGCGGCTGTACTCGTGGACCACGATCGTCTTGCCGGGCAGGTAGGTGCGCTCGGGGTGCAGGTGCTTGAACTCCAGCGTGCGCGTGAAGGGCACGCCCTCGTCGTTGGCGTTGACCACGCCCGTGCCCTGGAAGTCGTCGACGTCGAGCGTCTCGGCCTCCAGGTCGATGGTGCGCCAGGACAACCGGCCCTCGGAGCTGCCGAAGTACTCGTCGACCGGACCGGTGTAGACGATCGGGACCTTGCCCTTGAACTCCTCGGCCACGTCGAAGAAGTCGGTGTCGAGGCGGACCTCGATGTTCTCGTGGGAGGCCATCCGCTCCAGCCAGGCGGTGTAGCCGTCGACCGGGAGACCCTCGAAGTCGTCGTTGAAGTAGCGGTTGTCGAAGGTGTAGCGCACCGGGAGGCGCGTGATGATGTCCGCGCTCAGCTCCTTGGGGTCGGTCTGCCACTGCTTGGCGGTGTAGCCGCGGACGAAGGCCTCGTAGAGCGGGCGCCCGATCAGGCTGATCGCCTTCTCCTCGAGGTTCTGCGCGTCGGCGGTGTCGATCTCGCTGGCCTGCTCGGCGATCAGCGCACGCGCCTCGTCGGGGGTGTGGCTGCGACCGAAGAACTGGTTGATCAGCCCGAGGTTCATCGGGAAGGAGTAGACCTGGCCCTCGTACTTGGCGTAGACGCGGTGCTGGTAGCCGGTGAACTCGGTGAACCGGTTGACGTAGTCCCACACCCGCTTGTTGGAGGTGTGGAACAGGTGGGTGCCGTAGACGTGCACCTCGATGCCCGTCTCCTCGTCGAACTCGGAGTAGGCGTTGCCGCCCAGGTGGTGACGCCGCTCCAGGACCAGCACCTTCAGCCCCAGCTCGGAGGCGCAGCGCTCGGCGATGGTGAGGCCGAAGAAGCCGGATCCGACGACGACGAGGTCAGGGGTGGTCTCGGCAGTCACTGGGGGGTACTCCTCGGCCGGAAGGCGGGGTGGGGGACGCGGCTCCGCCGCGAGGACCGGATGAGTCTAGCCGCGGGGGCTGCCGGTTCGGTTGGCCAACAGGCGGCGGTAGGCGACCTTTCTCACGGCCTCCGGCACCAGTCGGTAGCCACCGCGCACGGCGACGTTGCGGGCGAACTGCAGGCGGGTGGTCAGGCCCAGGGCGCGCAGCCGACGCTGCAGCGCGACCTCCGAGCGCAGCAGCGGCCAGCCGCCGCGCCGGGCGTAGGCGCCGGCCCCGACGCGGTAGTGCACCAGCGGGTCGGCCAGGTTGGCCGGCACCGCCCCGGCCGTGACCATCCGGGTGAACAGGAGGTAGTCCTCCATCAGCGCCATGTCGGTGTAGCCCCCGGCGGCCAGGACCGCGCTGCGCCGGTAGACGACCGTCGGGTGGTTGAAGGGGTCGCGGAAGCGGATGACGCGGCGGATCTCGTCGGGGTCCGTGGGCGGCGTACGTCGGCCGACGACGTCGGTCGGGTCGGAACCGAACTCCCACAGGCCCGACCCGACGATGTCGGCCCCCGCCTCGACCAGCGGCAGCTGGCGGGCGAAGCGGTCGGGCGTGCTGACGTCGTCGGCGTCCATGCGGGCCACGATCTCGTGCTCGCTGGCTTGCAGCCCGGCGTCCAGCGCCGGCCCCAGCCCGATGTTGTCGGAGATGTCGACGTGGGTGACCGGGACCGGGCTGGTCGCGCGCAGGTGGGCGATCTCCTCGGCCAGCTCCTCGGGCACCGGGCCGTCCTGGACGAGCACCACCTGGGCGGGCCGACGGGTCTGGTCGTGCACCGAGGAGGTGAAGGCCAGCCGGAGGTAGTCGGCCCGGTCGCCGCCGTAGGTGCTCAGCAGCAGGGCGAACGGCTGCCCGGGCTCCAGGACCTCGGTCGGGCCGACCCGCCCGGCGGCGGGGTCGGTGGTGTCGGCGGGCGCCTCCCACCCGGC
This sequence comes from Nocardioides aurantiacus, assembly GCF_003752505.1. NCBI lineage: Bacteria > Bacillati > Actinomycetota > Actinomycetes > Propionibacteriales > Nocardioidaceae > Nocardioides > Nocardioides aurantiacus. Next base: position 2,505,477 of record NZ_RKHO01000001.1, read on the forward strand.
CTCCTGCAGCACCGAGGCGGTGGGCCGGGGCGCCTCGCGGACGCCGGCCCGCAGGCCACGGGCCAGCCCGCGCAGCAGCGTCGGGCGGTCCTGTGACCGGGCGACGGTGCGGGTCCAGCGGCGCAGCGTCGAGGCGGCGTAGAGGGCCTTCTCGTGGGGGGCCAGGCCGGTGGAGCGGGAGAACAGCCACACCTTGTTGCGGACCTCGAAGAAGAAGCGCTCCCCCGGGTCGGCGTCGGTGGCCCCGAACACGCGGGTCTTGTGGACCACCAGGCTGGAGGGGACGTAGAGGCCGACGCCGCCGCGGACCAGGCGGGTGGAGTACTCGAAGTCGTCGTTCCACAAGAAGTAGTCGGCGATCGGGAGCCCCCGCTCGCGGACCGTGGTGGCGTCGCAGGCCAGCGAGACGAAGCTGGCCGAGCGCACCGGCACCGCACCGACCGCCGCCGCCGCGTCCCGGACCGCCCGGGGTGCCCCGGGCTGCCGGCGGGGGGTGTTCATGGGGTGGTCGCGGCCGTCGGTCCACACCACGAGGCTGGCCAGCACCGCCGGTCGCGGCGCCCCGGGGGCGTGGTCGCGGTGCACGCGGACCAGCTCGGCCAGCGCGGTCTCGGTCGGGACCGTGTCGTCGTCGAGCAGCCAGACCAGGTCGGGGTCGTGGGTGAGCGCCTGGGCGATGCCGGCGGCGAACCCACCGGCGCCCCCGGTGTTGCGGCTCAGCGAGACCACGTCGAGGTCGTCGCGCCCGACCAGGTCCTCGGCGGTGCCGTCGGTGGAGGCGTTGTCGACCACGACCACGGCCGTGGGCGCGTGGGTCTGGCCCAGCACCGCGGCGAGGGACTCGGCGAGCAGCCCCCGGCGGTTCCACGTCACCACCACGGCCACCACGGACGTCACGGTCGCGTCCCTCCCGGTGTCCCTCCGTGGACCCCCTGCGGGGTCGTCCGCGGCGCTCAGCACGCCGAGGAGAGGTCCTCGGCCTGGTTGGCACCGTAGCCCTCGCGCAGGTTGCCCAGGGAGCCGCCGGTGGTGCCGGTGTCCTTCGGGGCCGCGGGCGCGGGGGCCGGGGAGGTCGTCGTCCCGGCGTCGTCCCGGGACTTCTCCGGCGGGTCGACCGCCTTCTGGACGGCGGCGTGGATCTTGTCGATGTCGGGGTCGCCGGTGGAGATCATCGGCGGCACGAAGGAGACGGTGCGCACCGGCTGGCTGCGGGCCTGGAGCGCGAGCCTCATGAACCGGTCCACGTCGCCCTGCGGGATGTCGGTGGTGATCAGTGCCTCGCCGGCCTCGGCGATGCTCTCGAAGTTGGTGACCACGGTGCGCGGGCTGAGCTGGTGCAGCATCGCGTTCATCACGCACTTCTGGCGGGCCATCCGGGAGTAGTCGTCGGCCGCGACCCGCGACCGGGCGAACCACAGCGTCTCGAAGCCGGACAGCGTGCGCGTGCCGGGCTCGACGTAGCCGGTCACGGGGGCACCGATGCCGCCGATCGGGATCCGGTCCCGGACGGTCAGCTCGACCCCGCCGACGGCGTCGACGAGCTTCTCGAAGCCCTGCAGGTTGACCATCGCGTAGTAGTTGATGTCGAGCCCGGTGATGCCCTCGACACCCTCCTTGGTCGCCTCGACCCCCGGGTCGGCGTACCCCTCGAAGAGGGACTCGTGGTCGGCGGCCCAGGTGGCCAGCGAGTTGAGCTCGCACTCGGGGCCGCAGTCGTAGCCGTCGGGGAACTGCTCGTGCATCACCGAGCCCTCGGGGAACGGGAAGTTCAGCATGTTGCGGGGCAGCCCGAACAGCACGGTCTCGCCGGTCTCCGCGTCGATGCTGGCCACGGAGATCGAGTCCGGGCGCATCCCCCAGCGGTCGGCGCCGGAGTCGCCGCCGAGCAGCATCACGTTGTAGCGCCCGTCGTGGGCACCGATGGTGGTGCCGTCGGCGAACATCGTGCTCACCAGGTCGCGCTGCACGCCCACGACGTGGGAGGCGAACAGCAACGAGCCCGCGACGCCGAAGCACAGCACGCCGTTGATGCCGACCATCGCCAGCCGCTGCTTGCGGCGCAGCGAGAGCGGGTCGCCGAGCCGCCAGGCGTCGACGAGCAGCAGCGCCCAGCCCACGGCCAGCACCATCAGCACCACCCGCAGCGCCCCGAGGACGGGCGGGCTGCTGAGCAGCCAGAACACGAAGGAGTCGAACACCAGCCCGAGGCCGAACAGCAGCAGCGCGGTCGCCCACAGGCCGACCCACACGCGCAGCGCCACCCGACCGACCCGCTTGCTGCCGGCGACCAGCTGCGCCGATCCCGGCGCCACGAGGGTCATCAGCATCAGCACCAGCGCGCGGCGGAAGTGGTGCGGGCGGCGGCCGGGACCACCGCCACCGTTGCCGCGCGGGGTGGCGCGAGGTGGTTCGGTCAGGACTGACGCCATGGGGAAGGCCTCTCCGGTGTGGTCGCGGGCGAGGGTGGTCGGGGGATCGCGTTGGGGGCACCGCTCGCTGCTCGTGGAGGGTGCGGACCAGTATCACCAGCCGACCCGCCGGGGACCGGTCCGGCGCGCCGGTCGGGGCCGTCCTGCGCGGTAGCGTCGGCGCATGCCAGAAGGTGGAGGCGGGTCAGGACGGCGCCCGGACGACGACGACTCGCAGTACGGCTGGCTCTACGGCAGCTCCGACGACCGTCCCGGCGGCTCCGGTCGTCCCGGTGCCGGCGATCCCGAGCCCACCCGGATGATCCCCCGGCTGGACCGGCGTACGGGCCGACCGGTGCAGGAGGAGCGCACCACCGCGATCCCCCGCGAGCGCCCGGAGCCGCGCGAGCGTGCGGGTGGCGGCGAGCCGCCCCGCAGGATCGTGCAGCCCCCGCGCGAGACCGGCGGCGGCCGCCCCCGACGTCCGCGTCGGCGACGCCGCTGGGGTCGCATCGTGCTGCTGGTGCTCGTCGCCTGGCTGGTGTTCCTGCTCGTGGTGCCGATCTGGGCCGTGGGACGCATCGACAAGGTCGACATCGCCCCCGACGCCGAGCGTCCCGACCAGCAGCCCGGGCGCACCTACCTGCTGGTGGGCTCCGACAGCCGCAAGGGGCTGAGCGAGGCGGAGAACCGCCGGCTCGGCACCGGCGGGGTCGGCGACGTCGGGCAGCGCACCGACACGATCATGCTGCTGCACACCGGCGCGGGCCCCTCGATGCTGCTCTCCATCCCCCGGGACTCGCTCGTCAACGTGCCCGGGGCCGGGCGCACCAAGATCAACTCCGCCTTCGCCCGCGGTGGCCCGGAGCTGCTCGTGCAGACGATCGAGGAGAACACCGGGGTCCGGGTCGACGACTACGTGGAGATCGGCTTCGGCGGCTTCGTCAACGCGGTCGACGCCGTCGGCGGCATCACGGTCTGCCCGCGGGAGCGGATGGTGGACCCCAAGGCCAACCTGCGGATCCGCAAGGGCTGCCAGGAGGTCGACGGCGTCACGGCGCTGGGCTACTCCCGCTCGCGCTACGTCAGCCGGTACGGCGACCTCGACCGCGCTCGCCGCCAGCGCGAGGTGGTCAGCGCGATCGGCGCCGAGGTCAAGTCGCCGTGGACGTTCCTCAACCCGGTGCGCTACTTCCGCGTCAACCAGGCCGCGACCTCCTCGCTGCGCATCAGCGAGGGCACCGGCCCGGTCGCCCTGGCCCGCTTCGGGCTCGCGATGACCCGCGTCAACGGCACCGACGGCCTCACCTGCGGCATGCCGATCGCCGACCAAGAGGTCAACTGGGACCGCGAGCGCGCGCTGGCGCTGCTGGCCTACGTCAAGGAGGACCGCACCGGCGACATCCCGGAGGACCTGTGCACCCCGACCGGGTTGGCCGGGGTCGACTAGGGAACGCTGGGGTCATGAGTGGATTCGAGACCCTGTCCTGGTCGCTCGACGACGACGGGGTGGGCACCCTCACCCTCGACCGTCCCGACGCGCTGAACTCCTTCACGGTCACCATGGCCCGCGAGCTCGAGGAGTTCTTCCGCGTCACCGCGGCCGACGACGCCGTGCGCGCCGTCGTGGTCACCGGCGCCGGCCGCGCCTTCTGCGCCGGGATGGACCTGTCGGCCGAGGGCAACGTCTTCGGCCTCGACGAGACCGTGACGCCCACGCCGGCCGACCTGCGCGACCACCTCACCGAGGAGCCGTTCCAATCGGGCGTGCGCGACACCGGTGGCAAGGTGACGCTGGCGATCCACGAGCTCCCCAAGCCGGTCATCGCGGCGATCAACGGCCCCGCGGTCGGCATCGGCGCCACCATGACGCTGGCGATGGACATCCGGATGGCCTCGACGAAGGCCCGGATCGGCTTCGTCTTCGGCCGCCTCGGCATCGTGCCCGAGGCCGCCTCGTCCTGGTTCCTGCCGCGCATCGTGGGGCTGCAGCAGGCCCTGGAGTGGGTGTACGCCGCCGACGTGCTCACCGCCGAGCAGGCGCTCGAGGGCCGCCTGCTCCGCTCGGTCCACGAGCCCGACGACCTCCTCGGCGCCGCGCAGGAGCTGGCCCGCTCGTTCGTGGTCGGCCGCTCCCCCGTCGCGCTCGGTCTCGCCAAGCGGCTGCTCACCGCCGGCGCGGGCTTCGACCACCCGGTCGAGTCCCACCGCGCCGACAGCCTGGCGATGTGGCACGCCTCCACCGGCGACGGCAAGGAGGGCGTCGCCGCCTTCCTGGCAAAGCGCGCCCCGGAGTTCACCGGCCGCGCGAGCGAGCTGCCCGAGATCCTCTGACGACGGCCGGGGCCCGTGACGGGCCCGGCGACCCACCTCGACCAGCCGGACCCGGTCCCCGAGGGGTCGTCGAGCCCCCTTGACAGGCCCCCGGGGGCCGCCCCATCGGATTTCACCCCTTCGGGGTCGACTGTCCGGGATGCGGACGGGTATGGGGCCAGCATGTCCGTCGTACCCACGACGTCCTCCCCGGCCACCACCCCCCGGCCGGTGCGTACGACGTCCCCCAGCCCGCGAGCCGACGGGGCGACCACCGTCGTCGCCTCGGTGCCCGGTTCGCACGTCTACGTCCGGCACGTGGCGGACGAGCAGCCCGACGGCGTCGTACGGCTGGCCGACCCGGACCCCGACGACCCCACCCGCACCACGACGCAGCGGTGGTGGCCGCCCGTGATGCTGTCCCCGGAGTGGGTCGCGCAGGCCGACCTCGACGTCTTCCACGTGCAGTTCGGGTTCGACTCCTGGGAGCCGGCGCGGCTGGAGGCGGTGGCGGAGGCGGTGCACGCCCGCGGCGCCCGGCTGGTCCACACCGTCCACGACCTGCGCAACCCCCACCACACCGACCCCGCGCTCCACGACGCCCAGCTGCGGGTGCTGCTGGCCCACGCCGACGAGGTCGTGACGCTGACGCACGGCGCCGCCGCGGAGATCGAGCGCCGCTACGGCCGCCGCGCGACCGTGATCCCCCACCCGCACGTCGTCGAGCTCGACACCATGGCGTCGTACGCCGCCCGCCCGCGCCCGGCGGGCCCGTTCCGGATCGGGCTCCACGTCAAGAGCCTGCGCGCCAGCCTGGCCCCCGAGGTCGTGCTCCCCGTGCTCGTCGAGGCCGTGGCGGCGCTGCCCGACGCGGTGCTGCAGGTCAACGGCCACCGCGACGTGCTGGAGGGCGGCCACGAGCGCCACGACCCGGCGCTGGCCGCCGAGCTGCGACGGCTGGACGCCGCCGGCGCCATCGAGCTGCACGTGCACGACTACCTCACCGACGCCGAGCTCTGGGACTACCTCCACGGCCTCGACGCGTCGGTGCTGGCCTACCGCTTCGGCACCCACTCGGGCTGGCTCGAGGCCTGTCGCGACCTCGGCACCGCGGTGGTCGCCCCGACCTGCGGCTTCTACGCCGAGCAGGGGGCGGTGCACTCCTTCGACCTCGACGAGGACCGGTTCGACGCCGACTCGCTGGTGGCGGCCGTCCGGGCGGCCCACGCCGCGGGCCCGGTCGCCCCGGTCACGGTCGCGGACCGACGTCGGCAGCGCGCGGCCGTGGCCGCGGCGCACCGGGAGGTCTACGGGCACGCCGGGCACGCCTCATGACGCTGCGCATCTGCCTGATCGCCTCCTCGCGCTTCCCGGTGGCCGAGCCGTTCATGGGCGGCCTGGAGGCCCACACCCACTCGCTCGCCGCCGCGCTGAAGCGGCGCGGCCACGAGGTGCTGGTCTTCGCCGGGCCGGGCAGCGACCCCGCCCTGGAGGCGACCACGCTGCAGGTCGCGCCGTTCTCGAGCAGCGAGGCCGCGCGCTCCGACGTGGGCGGTCGACCCGAGCAGTGGATGGCCGAGCACCACGCCTACCTCGACCTGATGCTCTCGCTCGCGCGCGGCGACCACGGCCACGTCGACGTGGTGCACAACAACAGCCTCCACCACCTGCCGATCGCGATGAGCCGCACGCTGCCGGCACCGCTGCTCACCACGCTGCACACCCCGCCGATCGCATGGCTGGAGTCGGCGGCCGAGTTCGCCGCCAGCAACGCCCACTACGTCGCGGTCAGCGACCACCTGGCCCGCTCCTGGGACCACGTCGTCACGGCCGAGACCATCCCCAACGGCATCGACACCGCCGCGTGGCGGCCCGGACCCGGCGGCCCCCGCGCGGTGTGGTCCGGCCGGCTGGTGGCCGAGAAGGCCCCCCACGAGGCGATCGAGGCCGCGCGGCTGGCCGGGGTGCCGCTCGACCTGGTCGGACCGGCCCACGACCCGGCGTACTTCGCACGCGAGGTGGAGCCTCGGCTCGGCGCGGGAGTGCGCTACCTCGGGCACCTCGCCGGGGAGCCGCTGCGACGGCTGGTCGGCGAGGCCGGCGTCGCCGTGGTCACGCCCGCCTGGGACGAGCCGTTCGGGCTGGTGGCCGCCGAGGCGCTGGCGAGCGGGACGCCCGTCGCGGCGTACGCCCGGGGCGCGCTGCCCGAGATCGTCACGCCCGACTGCGGCCGGCTGGCCGTCGGCGGCGACACCGCCTCGCTGGCGCTGGCGATCCGCGAGGCCATGGTGCTCGACCGCGCGGCCGCGCGCCGGCGGGCCGTGGAGCACTTCGACGTCGAGGTCATGGTGGACCGCTACGAGGAGACCTACCGCTGGCTCTCCGGGGTGAGGGACGCGGCGTGATCGGCTACTACGTCCACCACCAGGGCAGCGGCCACCTGCACCGCGCGCTGGCCGTCGCCCGCGCCTGGGTGGCACAGGGCGGGGAGGTCACCGGGCTCTCGTCCGCCGAGCGGCCGCGCGACTGGCCGGGGCCCTGGGTGCGGCTGCCGCTGGAGGACGTCACCGACCCCGCGGTCGCCCTCGACCCGACGGCCGGTGGCTCGCTGCACTGGGCGCCCCGCGGCGACGCCGGGCTGCTGGCCCGGCAGGCGGCGGTCTCCGGGTGGCTGGCCCGGGCCCGGCCCCGGGCCTTCGTCGTCGACGTCTCGGCCGAGGTGGCCTGGCTGGTGCGGCTGCACGGCGTCCCCACGGTCACGGTGGTGCAGCCCGGCCACCGGGCCGACGACGCGCACGTCGCGGCGTACCGCTCCGCCTCCGCGCTCGTCGCCCCCTGGCCTGCCGACGCCGAGCGCGTGGTCGCCGGCGGCTTCACCCCCCGCCTGCCGGTCGACGTCCGCGACCGGGTGCGGCCGGTCGGCGCCATCTCCCGGCTCACCACCACCGGCCCCGACGCGGGCCCGGACGCGGGACCCGACGCGGGACCCGGGCGCCCGGCGCCCGAGCCCGGCCACGCCGTGGTGCTGCAGGGGCGCGGCGGTGGGCAGCTGACCGAGGAGACGGCCGCCGACCTGGGTCGCCGGCTGCCCCGCTGGCGCTGGACCGTGCTCGGGGGCGGTGGCACCTGGGTCCAGGACCCCGCCGACGTGATCGCCTCCGCGGGGCTCGTGGTCGCCCAGGCCGGTCTGGGCTCGCTCGCCGACGTCGCCGCGCTGCGGCGACCCGCGGTCGTGGTCCCCCTCCCCCGTCCGTACGACGAGCAGCACGCCACCGCCCGCGTGCTGGCCGCCGGCCGCTGGCCCGTCGTCGTGGCCGCCTCCGGCGTCGAGGCGCTGCGCGAGGAGACGCTCGACGCGGCGGCCGCCCTGGACGGCGAGGCCTGGCGGGGCTGGGTGGACCCCGAGGCCCCCGCCCGCGTCGCCGAGGTCGTCGCCGAGGTGGCGCTCCCGTGACCCCGCCCGCCCGCGCCACCGCCGGGGACGTCGCCGTGATCACCCTCGTGCGCGGCCGGCGCGAGCACCTCGCCCGGCAGCAGCGGTCGCTCTCGCGCGGCACCGTGCGGCCCGCGCAGTGGGTCGTGGTCGCGATGGACGACCCGGGCCTGGCCGACTTCGCCCCGCGCGACGGGGTCCGCCCCACCGTGGTGCACCTCGACGCCGACCCGCGCGGGCTGCCGCTCGCGGCGGCCCGCAACGCCGGCGCCGAGCGCGCCCTGGCGGCCGGGGCGCGGGTGCTGGTCTTCCTCGACGTCGACTGCCTGGCCGGGCCCCACCTGGTGTCGGCCTACGACGCCGCGGTGACCGACGACCCCGACGTGGTGTGGTCGGGGCCGGTGACCTACCTGCCCGAGGGCCTCGACGAGGAGCAGCTCGCGACGCCGTGGACGCTCGACTCGCCCCACCCCGCCCGGGCGATGCCGCCCCCCGGGCAGCGGCTGCTGGGCGCACCGCCCGAGCTGTTCTGGTCGCTGTCCTTCGCCCTCTCCGCCCGGGCCTGGACGGCCACCGGCGGCTTCTGCGAGGACTACGTCGGGTACGGCGGCGAGGACACCGACTTCGGGATGCTCGTCGTCGACCGCGGGCTCGAGCACGGCTGGCTCGGCGACGCCCGGGCCTACCACCAGCACCACCCGACGTCCTCGCCCCCGGTGCAGCACCTCGAGGCCGTGGTGCGCAACGGCGCGGTCTTCGCCGACCGCTGGGGCTGGTGGCCGATGTCGGGCTGGCTGGAGGCCTTCGAGGAGCGCGGCCTGGTCGAGCGCGAGGGCGACGGCTGGCGGCTGGCCCGGGACGACCGTCCCGACAGCCGCCCCGACAGCCGCGTGGACAGCCGCGCGACGTAGCCCCGTCCCGTGGGGCAGGGTGGCCCGATGACGCCGCCCCCCGCCGACCCGTCCGAGCAGGCCGACCCGTCCGGGGAGCCGGACCGGTCCGCCGAGGACGCCGCCGCCGACCTGGTCGGTCGTCCGGTCGAGGAGGCCGGTCCGCTCGGCGAGCGGCACGGATGGCGGGTGCGGGCCCACCGCCCCGACGACCTGCTCACGATGGACCACGTCGACGGCCGGCTCAACCTCGAGCACGACGACGACGGGGTCGTGCGGCGCACCTGGTTCGGCTGAGCGCCGGACTGTCGGACCGGACCCGTAGGCTCACCCGGTGAGCCGACGATGAGCAAGATGGACAACCTGCGCGCGATGCGCGAGGCGCGCTACGAGCAGAACGCCGCCCGCGCGGGCACCCGCCCGGCGGCCCGACGGGCCACCCCGCCCGTCGCACCCCCCGAGGCCGCGGCGCCCCGCGCCTCCCGGGCCGCCAAGGCCGCGTCCGCGGCCCAGCCGCCCGCCGAGGGAGCGGCCGAGGAGCTGTGCGGCCACCGCAACATGAGCGGCCGCACCTGCACCCGCGAGGCGGGGCACGCGGCCAAGAGCCACCGCTACTCCTGACCCCGGGCCCTTCCCTCCCCGGGCCGCCACCGCCCCGCGAGCGGCCGCGCCGCGCCCCTACGATGTCCCTCTCGTGACGTCGCAGCACCGAAGGACCACCGTGATCGCAGGCAGGTACTCGCTGGAGCGCGAGGTCGGCCGTGGCGGCTCCGGCGCGGTGTGGCTCGGCCGTGACGAGACCCTCGGCCGGCGCGTGGCGCTCAAGCGCATCGGGCTGCTGCCCGGCGCCGACTCCACCGACCTGGCCCGCGCCGAGCGGGAGGCACGGCTCAGCGCCCAGCTGCACCACCCCCACGTCGTGCTGGTCTACGACGTCGTGGTCGACGGCGACAGCGGCGCCCGCTGGCTGGTCATGGAGTACGTCGAGGGGCCGACCCTCGACGCCCTGGTCCGTGAGCGCGGGCGGCTCTCGCCCGACGAGGCCGCCCCGCTGCTGTGGCAGGTCGCGGACGCGCTGGTCGCCGCCCACGCGGCCGGCATCGCCCACCGCGACGTCAAGCCGTCCAACGTGCTGCTCGAGCACGGACGTGTCGCCAAGCTGGCGGACTTCGGGATCGCCCGTGTCGCCAGCGACCCGTCGCTGACCCAGACCGGCATGGTGACCGGTTCGCCGGCCTACCTCGCCCCGGAGATCGCCACCGGCACCGGCGGCGGCGCCGCGGCCGACGTCTGGTCGCTCGGCGCCACCGCGTGGCACGTGCTGGCGGGCCGCAAGCCCTACGACTCCGGCGACAACGTGCTCGGCACGCTCTACCGGATCGTCCACGAGGAGCCGCCACGCCTCGAGGAGGCGGGCTGGCTGGCGCCCGTCCTGGCCGGCACCATGGTCCGCGACCCGGGGCAGCGCTGGTCGATGGCGCAGGTGCGCGACTACCTCGCCGCGGGACGCGACGCCACGCCGGCCCCGCCCGCCACCGCTCCCCCGGCCACCGCGCCCCTCTCCCCGGCCGACGAGCCCACCCAGCGGATCAGCCCGGCCGTGGCAGCACCCGCACCGGTCGCCACGGGCCCCAGCGCCGACGACGGACGGGCCGGCGGACGGGCCGACCAACGGGCCGACGAACGGGCCGACGAACGGGACCCCCGGCGCCGCCGGGTGCTGCTGCTCGGCGTCGCCGCCCTGCTCGCCCTCGTCCTGCTCGCCGTGCTGCTGCTGCCGCTGCTCGGCGACGGCGGTGACGAGAAGCCGGCGGCCTCGGACCCCAGCGCCTCGTCCACGGCCTCGGCGAGCCCGTCGGCGTCCCCCTCGCCGTCCCCGTCCCCCTCGGAGTCGCCGGCCGGGCCCACGGCCGCCGGCATGGAGGACTTCATCCGCAGCTACGTCGCGACGGTCGCCGAGGACCCCGACGCCGCCTGGACGATGTTGACGCCGAAGTTCCAGCGCGAGAGCGGCGGCATCCAGCGCTACCGCGCCTTCTGGGACCGCGCCACGTCGGGGCGGGTGCTCAGCATCCGCGCCAACCCCGAGAACCTCAGCGTCAGCTACCAGGTGCGGTTCGAGAACTTCGACAACGGCCCCGGGCCCACCGTGCTCGACCTGGCCTTCGACGACGGCACCTACCGCATCGACGGCGAGCGCTCCGAGGGCTTCACCCCCGCCGGCTGAGCGGTCGGGCCGCGCTCGGACTGGGCCGGACGGGCTAGCGGCCCTGCCAGCGCGGCGCCCGCTTCTCGGCGAACGCGCGCGGGCCCTCCTGGGCGTCCTCGCTGAGGAGGACCGGCAGCGTGACCTCCTCCTGGCGCTGCCACTGCTCCTCGTTGCTCCAGCCGCGGGACGCGCGTGCGATGCGCCGCGACGCGGCGACCGCGAGCGGTCCGTTGGCGGCGATCCGGGCCGCCAGCTCCAGCGCCGCCTCGAGCGCCAGGCCGGTCGGGACCACCCGGTTGACCAGGCCGAGGTCGGCAGCGCGGCGGGCGTCGACGGGGTCGCCGGTGAGCAGCAGCTCCAGCGCGATCGGCAGCGGCAGCAGCTCGGGCAGCCGCAGCGCGGCACCGGCCGCGGCGACCAGGCCGCGCTTGACCTCGGGCACGCCGAACCGGGCGTCCTCGGCCGCGACCACCAGGTCGCAGGCCAGCGCGATCTCGAACCCGCCGGCCAGCGCCCAGCCCTCCACCGCCGCGATCAGCGGCTTCTCGGGCGCCCGCTGCGTCAGCCCGGCCAGGCCGCGCCCCTCCACCATCGGGGACTCGCCGGCGAGGAACGCCTTGAGGTCCATCCCGGAGCAGAACGTGCCACCCGCGCCGGTGAGCACGCCGACGCGCAGCTCCGCGGTGGCGTCGAGGTGGTCGAGCGCCTCGGCCACCCCGGCGGCGACCGCCGCATCGACGGCGTTGCGGGCCTCGGGCCGGTCGAGGGTGATGACCAGCGTCTGGTCACGGACCTCGGTGCGGACCGGAGCGGGGCGGCCGCCGACCGGGCTCACGTGAAGTGCGGCTTGGGCAGCGTGAACAGCGGCTCGGCGCCGAGCTCGGCACGCGCCAGGGAGGTCAGGTGCACCTCGTCGGGGCCGTCGAAGATGCGCATCGCGCGGTGCCAGCCGTACATCATCGCCAGCGGCGTCGCGTCGGAGATGCCGGCGCCGCCGTGCACCTGGATGGCGCGGTCGATGACGTCGTTGACCGCCCGCGGCACCGCGACCTTGGCGGCGGCGATGAGGTGGCGGGCGGCCTTGTTGCCCTGGCTGTCGATGACGTACGCCGCCCGGTGGCACAGCGCCCGCGCCTGCTCGAGCTGGATCCGCGACTCCGCGATCCGCTCGCGCACCGAGGACTGCTCGGCCAGCGGCCGGCCGAACGCGACCCGCTCCTGGGTGCGCTCGACCATCATCTGCAGCGCACGCTCGCCGGCGCCCAGCGCCCGCATCACGTGGTGGATGCGCCCCGGGCCGAGCCGGGCCTGGGCGGCGGCGAACCCGCCACCCTCCTCGCCGAGCAGGTTGGTCGCCGGCACCCGGACGTCGTGGAACTCCACGACGCAGTGGCCGTGCTGGTCCTGGCGGCCGAAGACCGGGTAGGACCGCTTGATCGAGACCCCGGGGGTGTCGGCGGCGACGATGATCATCGACTGCTGGCGGTGGGTGGCGGCCTCGGGGTCGGTCTTGCCCATGGTGATCAGCAGCGAGCAGCGGGGATCGGCCGCGCCGCTGCTCCACCACTTGGTGCCGTTGACGACGTAGTCGTCGCCGTCGCGCACGATCCGGGTCGCGATGTTGGTGGCGTCGGAGCTGGCCACGGCCGGCTCGGTCATCGCGAAGGCGGAGCGGATCTCGCCGCGCAGCAGCGGGTCGAGCCACTGGCGCTGCTGCTCCTCGGTGCCGATGAGGTGGAGCAGCTCCATGTTGCCGGTGTCGGGCGCCTGGCAGTTCATCGCCTCGGGCGCGAGCTCGTTGCTCCACCCGGACAGCTCGGCCATCGCGGCGTACTCCAGCTGGGTCAGTCCCGACTCCGAGGGCAGGAACAGGTTCCACAGCCCGCGCGACCGCGCCTTCTTCTTCAGCTCCTCGACGACCGGCGGCACGGTGTGGTCCTCGGGACCGACCTGCTCGCGGTAGGCGTCGTAGGCCGCCTCGGCCGGGAACACCTCGGTCTCCATGAAGTCCACGAGCTCGGCGTGCAGCGCCACTGCCTGCTCCGAGGGAGCGGGGTAGGCGTCGTACAGGGTGGACCCGAGGGAGCGGGGGCTCGTCGCAGCTGCCATGGCGCCCATCCAACCCCCTGCCCCCTGGGGTGCACCATGGGCCCATGACTCCTGCTCCCGTCACCGGACCCACCCTCGCCCTGACCGGCGTCACCGGCGCGCTCGGCGGCCGCGTCTCCGCACTGCTGGGCGAGCGCGGCGTCGCCGCCCGGCTGCTGGCCCGCGACCCCGCCCGCGTCGCCCCGGTCGAGGGCGGGATCCCGGTCCGGTTCACGGGGTACGCCGACCGCGACTCCTGCCTCGCCGCGCTGCACGGCATCGAGACGCTGCTGATGGTCTCGGGCTCCGAGAGCGCCGACCGGCTCGACCAGCACCGCGCCTTCGTCGACGCCGCCGCCGAGGCCGGCGTGCGCCACGTCGTCTACACCTCCTTCGTCGGAGCCTCCCCCACCTGCACCTTCACCCTGGGGCGGGACCACTTCGCCACCGAGGAGCACCTGCGGGCGTCGGGCATGACCACGACGTTCCTGCGTGACAACTTCTACCTCGACGTGCTGCCGCTCTTCGCCGGCGAGGAGGGTGTGCTGCGCGGCCCCGCGGGCGAGGGCCGGGTGGCGGCGGTCGCCCGCGAGGACGTCGCCCGGGTGGCGGCAGCGGTGCTGGCCGACCCCGACGCGCACGCCGGGGCGTCGTACGACCTGACCGGGCCGGAGGCGATCACCCTGGCCGAGGCCGCGGTCGTCATCGGCCGCGCCCAGGGCCGCGAGGTGCGCTTCGAGGACGAGACCGTGGCGGAGGCCTACGCCTCGCGCCGTGCCTGGGACGCGCCGCAGTGGCAGTACGACGCGTGGGTCAGCACCTACACCGCCATCGCGGCCGGTGAGCTCGAGCAGGTCACCGACCACGTGGAGCGGCTCACCGGACGCCCCCCGCTGGACCTCGCCGCCGTCCTCGCCGCCGCGGAGTGACCGACGGCTGACCGACGCCTGACCGGCAGCCGGCTCACGACCGGGCCCGCCGACCTCAGCCGGCGCAGCGTTTTGCGGCCTCGGTGGTGCAGTAGGTCGTGCCCAGGAACGGCGGGCTGACGACGCCCTTCTCGAGGGCGAACCTGCCCGTCATGCCGACTTTCGGCACCGCGCCGCTGATCATCTTCGGGTCGGTCACCTCCACCGCGGTCAGCGTGGCGGTCGCACCCCGCCGCGCCGCGGTGCCGGTGGCGTCGGCGAGCTGGTAGGTCAGGTCGATGACCGGGCCCTTCGGCCCGGCCAGCCGCTCGGTGACCAGCCCGGCCTCGCTCACCACGAGGCTGCGGCGCGGACCGCGGTAGGTGCCCACGAGGCCCTCGAAGGTGGGCTCGTCGCGGCTGACCTCGATGCGCTGCTCGACACCGGCCGCCTCCTGGGCGAGCCGGTCGAGCTCGGCGGCCAGGGTGCTGCGGAGCACGGGGGCGTCGAGGACCGGTGCCAGCAGCACGCCGGCGGCGGGCACCAGGGTGCCCAGGGCGTCCTCGCCGGCGCAGGACCCGACGAGGGCCGCGGCGTCCTTGCCGAACGCGCGGGTGCAGGCCCGCTCGGCCAGCAGGTCGGCGAAGAGCTTGCGCGCCGTCGGCGCCCCTTCGACGCCGAAGGCGCGCAGCCGGGCGGACAGGGTGGTCGAGAGCGAGCGCAGCGCCTGGACCGACCGGCCCCGGGCGTCGTCGCGGGCGGTGGCCAGCAGCGCGCTGCCCGGGTCCAGCTCGACGTCGTACGACGCGGAGCGGCCGGGCGCCAGCCAGGCGCCACTCCCGGCGTCGACCGCGGCAGACCAGGCGTCCCACGGGGTGCCCTCGGGGCTGGAGCCGGTGGTCTCGGGCGCCTCGGTGCCGGGCACGCTGACCCGGACCGGGACGCTGCGGGTGTTGGTCACCCGCAGGGTGCGACCCTCGCCGAGGTCACCGAAGCACCAGGCGAGCGTGCTGCGCTTCCAGGACCGGGCGCCGTAGCCGTCCTCGCGGGCCGCGTCGGCCCCCACGCAGGAGGTCGAGGTGGCCTCGGGGGCCGGCAGCGCGGGGACGCCGGCCAGGTCGTCACGGA
Organism: Nocardioides aurantiacus; assembly: GCF_003752505.1. Classification (NCBI taxonomy): domain Bacteria; kingdom Bacillati; phylum Actinomycetota; class Actinomycetes; order Propionibacteriales; family Nocardioidaceae; genus Nocardioides; species Nocardioides aurantiacus. Next base: position 2,520,854 of record NZ_RKHO01000001.1, read on the forward strand.
CCGCGGCGAGCACGGCACGACGGTCCATCGCCAGCACGCCGACCTCGCCGACCTCGGAGGCGATGAACTCCACGTGACGTCGTCCGGGGTCGAGGTCGCCCTCGAGGTAGCTCCACGGCTGCTCGGCCGTGCCGCGGCTGATCACGAAGACCGGGGTGCCGCGCGGCACGGCGTTGTCGAGCTGCACCCGCACCAGCGCCGGCGAGCCGAGCGGGCCGTCGTGGCGGACGGGGTAGACCTCGGAGACGGGGTAGAGCCCACCGCCGGGCTCGGGCGCGGACCGGGGCTCCCCGACCGAGAACGCCTCGGGGTCGGCGGCACCGACGATCTCGACGGGCTGCTCCTCGGCGACGGGCGTCGAGGACGGCGGGGCCGCAGGCAGCTCGGCCGCCTGCGGCTCCGCCTCCTTCGCCCCGCACCCGCCGAGCAGCAGGGCGGCCGTCGTGGCTCCCGCGAGGACGCGCCAGGTGGTCGCGCGTCGCCGGTGTGCACCCATGTCCGTCTCCACCGTCGGGCGACGGCGCCTTTCCGGACCACCGTACGAGAATCGGCGCCCGAATTGGGTGGTTTTCGGATTACCCGTGGAGCTGGTGGTGCTCCTGGGACGACCCGGCCCCCACCTGGATCTTGCGCGGCTTGGCCCGCTCCGCGACCGGGACCACCAGCCGGAGCACCCCGTCGGCGTAGTCGGCCTGGATCCGGTCGAGGTCGAGGTTGTCCCCCAGCACGAGCTGGCGGCTGAACATGCCGCGGCTGCGCTCGGAGGTCAGCATCTCCCAGTCGCCGTTGCGCGGCAGCCGCTCGGCCCGGACGGTCAGCACGTTGCGCTCGACGTCGAGGTCGATGGTCTCGCGGGAGACGCCCGGCAGGTCGAACTCGATCACGAACCGGTCACCCTCGCGCCAGGCGTCCATCGGCATCGCCGCGGGTCGGGTCGCCGTGCCCATCATCTGCTGGGCGAGGCGGTCGAGGTCACGGAACGGGTCGGTGGTGCGCAGCAACATTTCTTCCTCCTCGGAGTCGTCAGGCCGTCTCGACAACCTGTACTGTCTGATACAGGTTTTATAGATCGTCCGACAGCGGGTTTCAAGCCCGTCGACGGACTTTCCCCAGGAGGCCCCGTGACCCGTCCCGCCGCACGGCACCGCGGCGTCTACGCGATCTCCGTGGCGGCGGAGATGGTCGCGATGCAGGTGCAGAACCTCCGCGTCTACGAGCGCCGCGGCCTGCTGCGGCCCGAGCGCACCGACGGTGGGACGCGCCTCTACAGCGCCGCGGACATCGACACGCTGCACCGCATCCGCGACCTCCTGGCCGAGGGCCTCAACCTGGTCGGCATCGCCCGTGTGCTCGACCTCGAGGCCGAGAACGCGCGGCTGCGCGCCCGCCTGCTCGCCCGACGGCAGGACCGGTAGCGCGACGGCCGTGCCGCCGAGGGTTGCCGCCGCGCGTGGCGTCGGTCACAGTGGCGGCCCGTCGTACCCCCGCAGGAGGACATGTGTTCCCGGGCACCCACGCCGCCGCCACCCCCGACAAGGTCGCGCTGGTGATGGCCGACACCGGCGAGACCCTGACCTACGGCGAGCTCGAGGACCGCTCGGTCCGGCTCGCGCACGTGCTGCGCGACGGGGAGGGCACGGCCGGGTTCGCCGGGATGGCCGTCGGCGACGACGTGGCGCTGCTCTCGGACAACTCGCTGCGCTACCACGAGGTCTACTGGGCGGCGCTGCGCAGCGGGCTCTACGTCACCGCCCTCAACCACCACCTGTCCACGGAGGAGCTCGTCTACGTCCTGCGCGACTGCGGCGCCCGGGTCCTCGTGGCCGGCGCCGGTCAGCGCGAGCGGGCGATCGCGCTCGCGGAGGCGGCGCCGGGCCTGGAGCTGCGGCTGGCCTTCGACGGCGAGGTCGAGGGCTTCGAGGACTACGAGACGACCCTGGCCGCCGCCTCCCCCGTGCCGTACGACGACCAGCCGGCCGGCGCCGACATGCTCTACTCCTCCGGCACCACCGGTCACCCCAAGGCGATCCGGCCGAGCCTGCCCGACCGGCAGGTCGACGAGCCCGGCGACCTGCTGCTGGCGGTGTTCGCGAAGCTGTACGGCTTCGACGGCGACACCGTCTACCTCTCCCCCGCACCGCTCTACCACGCCGCTCCCCTGCGGTTCGTCGGCATGATCACCGCCACCGGCGGCACCGTGGTGGTGATGTCGCGCTTCGACGCCGAGCGGGCGCTGGCGCTGGTGCAGGAGCACCGGGTGACGCACAGCCAGTGGGTGCCGACGATGTTCGTGCGCATGCTCAAGCTGCCCGAGGAGGTGCGGGCGTCGTACGACGTGTCCTCGATGCGCGTCGCGATCCACGCCGCCGCGCCGTGCCCGGTCGAGGTCAAGCAGCGGATGATGGACTGGTGGGGCCCGGTCCTGCACGAGTACTACGCCGCCACCGAGGCCGCGGGCGTCACCCTCGTCGGGCCGCAGGACTGGCTCGAGCGTCCCGGCACCGTCGGCAGGGCCGGTCTGGGCGTGGTGCACGTGTGCGACGAGTCCACGCCCGACCAGGACGAGGTGCCGACCGGCGAGGTGGGGCTGATCTACTTCGAGCGCGAGCAGATGCCGTTCGTCTACCACCACGACCCCGACGCCACCCGCGCCGCGCAGCACCCGCGGCACGACACCTGGGCCACCACCGGCGACATCGGCCGGCTCGACGAGGACGGCTTCGTCTACCTCACCGACCGCAAGGCATTCATGATCATCTCGGGCGGCGCGAACATCTATCCCCAGGAGGTCGAGGACGTCCTCACCCTCCACCCCGCCGTCCATGACGTGGCGGTGATCGGCGTCCCCGACGACGACATGGGCGAGGTCGTGAAGGCGGTCGTCCAGCCCGCCGAGGGCGTCACGCCCGGACCCGAGCTCGCCGAGGAGCTGATCGGCTACGTCCGGGAGCGCATCGCCCACCTCAAGGCCCCCCGCACCGTCGACTTCGTCGACTCCCTCCCCCGCACCCCCACCGGCAAGTTGGTGAAGCGGAGGGTGCGGGAGCAGTACGTGTGAGGGGGGCAGTTTCACCGGCCAGCCGGTGAAACTGCCCGCCAGAAGCCACATACCGGTCACGCGCGGGCAGTTTCCACCCGTTCGACATCCGCTTTGTCCGATCAACCTCAGGAGCCCGTATGACGCAGCCCGAGCCCACCCCGATCGACCTGCCCAGCGCGGGCGGCGTGACCGTGCAGGCCTACCGCTGGGACCCCGACGGGGAGCCGACGGCGGTGGTGCGGCTGACCCACGGCATGGGTGAGCACGTACGCCGCTACGACCACCTGGCCGCGCAGCTCACCGCCCGCGGCTGGGTCGTCTACGGCCAGGACCACCGCGGCCACGGGGCGACCGTACGGCGGGCCGGGACCGAGCCGGGCGTGATCGGCGCCGACGGGTGGACCGAGCTGGTGCGCGACGTCGGGCGGCTGGGCGACCTGGCCCGCGAGGCGCACCCGGGGCTGCCGCACGTGCTGCTCGGGCACTCGATGGGGTCCTTCGCCACGCAGCAGCACCTGCTCGACCACGGCGACGACCCCGACGCCGTCGTGCTCACCGGCACCGCCGTCATCGACCTGCTGGAGCCGGCGCTCGACCTCGACGCGCCGCTCGACCTGTCGATGTTCAACGCGCCGTTCGCGCCGGCGCGCACCGACTACGACTGGCTCAGCCGTGACGAGGGTCAGGTGGACGCCTACGTCGCCGACCCGCTGTGCGGCTTCGGGCTCGACGGCGAGGGCGGCAAGCAGATGTTCGTGGCCGCCCGCCGGATGTCCGACCCCGACGCCGTGGCCGCGGTCCCGGACACCCTGCCCGTGCTGGTCGCCGTCGGCACCCACGACCCGGTCGGCGGCGACCTGGCGCTGGTCAACGCCCTGGTGTCCCGCTACACCGCTGCCGGGCTGGGTGACGTCACCCTGCTCACCTACCCCGAGGCCCGCCACGAGGTGTTCAACGAGACCAACCGCGACGAGGTCGAGGCCGACGTCGTCGGCTGGATCGCCGATCGGCTGGAGGGCCTCAGCCGCTGACCCGCGCCATCCGGGTGACGGCCTCGGTCAGCACCTCCGTGCTGGTCGCGAGGGTCAGCCGGACGTGGTCGAGGCCGCCGACGCCGAACGCGGTGCCGGCGGCCAGCCCGACCCGGGAGCGCTCGAGGAACGCCCTCGCCGGGCCCGCGTCGGCGTTCATCACCCCCCGCGGCGCCGGCGTGTCGGCGTACACCCCCGTCAGGCCCAGTCCGGAGCAGTCGAGCCAGGCCAGGAAGGTCGCCCGCGGCGGCGTCCAGCCGACCTGCGGGAGGTGCTCGGCGAGCAACGTGCCCAGCAGGTCGCGCCGGGCCCGCAGCGCCACCAGGACGTCGTCGAGCCAGGGTCCGCCGTGCTGGAGGGCGGCGGTGTGCCCGAGGACGCCGAGGTGGCTCGGCCGCTGGGTGGCGACCTCGGGCAGCCGGGCCAGGGCGTCCGCCGCGTCGGGCCCGGCCACCAGCACCGCGGCCTTGAGGCCCGCGAGGTTCCACGCCTTCGACGCCGAGGTCACCGCGAGCCCGGCCGGGTCGACCGAGAGCCACGGCACGAAGCCCGGGCCGTCGAGCACCAGCGGGGCGTGGATCTCGTCGGCCACGACCCGCACGCCCGAGGTCCGCGCCAGGTCGGCCAGCGCGGTCAGCTCCGCGGCCGTGTGCACGACGCCGGTCGGGTTGTGCGGCGAGCAGAGCAGGTACGCCGCACCCCGGCCCCCGGCGGTGGCCCGCGCGAACGCCTCGGCCAGCGCGTCGAGGTCGAGCCGGCCGTCGGCGCCCAGCGGCGCCTCGAGCACCTCGCGCCCGACGTCCTCGAGGTAGCCGAAGAACGGTGGGTAGACCGGCGGGCTCACCACCACGGTCGACCCCGGCACCGTCACCAGCCGCACCGCCTCGGCCACCCCGGTCATCACGTCGGCGACCAGCGCGGTGCGGGCGGGGTCGAGCCCCGACCAGCCCCAGCGCCGCTCGGCGAACGCGGCCAGCGCCTCGGCGTACGGCGTGGCGCCGGGGTAGCCGGTGTCACCGTCGCGCACCGCCCGCTCCAGCACCTCGCGGACGGGGTCGGCGAGCCGCACGTCCATCTCCGCGACCCACAGCGGCAGCACGTCGGCGTCGAACCGGTGCCACTTGATGCTCTGGCGGGTGCGCAGCTGCTCCAGGGTCAGCGCGTCGAACGGGTCCACGGGTCCTCCTCCGCACGGGGGTGATGACGCTAGCGCGCCGGCCCGGCGTCGCCCTGCCGTTGAACCGACCCACGTCGTCGGACACGCTGGGCCCATGACGACCCTCGACACCCCGCCCGCCGACGTCACCCGCGAGGCACCCGAGCTGCTCGTGCCGCGACTGCGAGCGGCGTACACCTCGGGGCGGACGCGCTCGCTGGCCTGGCGCCACGAGCAGCTGGCCGGGCTGAAGCGGATGCTCGTGGAGCGCGAGGCCGAGTTCACCGCGGCGCTCGTGGAGGACCTCGGCCGACCGCCGTTCGAGGCCTGGGCCGCCGACCTCCGCGCGAGCGTGCGCGAGGTCGAGGACCTGCAGAAGAACCTCGAGTCCTGGACCGCGCCCCGCAAGCAGAAGGTGCCGGCGCTCTTCAAGCCCGCCACGGCCTCGGTCGTCGTCGAGCCCCTGGGCGTCGCGCTCGTGATCGGGCCGTGGAACTACCCTGTGCAGCTGCTGGCCTGCCCGCTGGCCGCGGCGCTCGCCGCCGGCAACGCCGTGGTGCTCAAGCCCTCGGAGGTCGCGGCCGCGACCTCGCGCGCCTTCGCCCGGTGGGTGCCCGACTACCTCGACCCCGCGGCCGTGGCCGTCGTCGAGGGCGGCGTGCCCGAGACCACGGCGCTGCTCGAGCAGCGCTTCGACCACGTCTTCTACACCGGCAACGGCACGGTGGGCCGGATCGTCGCGCAGGCCGCCGCGAAGCACCTCACCCCGGTCACCCTCGAGCTCGGCGGCAAGTCCCCGGTCATCGTGGCGGCGGACGCCAACCTGCAGCTCGCGGCGAGCCGGGTGGCGTTCTCCCGGTTCCTCAACTCCGGGCAGACCTGCGTGGCCTCGGACCACGTCTACGTGCACCGCGACGTCGAGCAGGCCTTCCTCGACGTGCTCGCCGCCGAGATCCGCAAGCGCTACGGCGCCGACCCGCGCACCTCGGCCGACTTCGGCCGCATGGTCAACCGGCGCCACACCGAGCGGGTCAAGGCGCTGCTCGACGGTGGCGGCCACGAGGTCGTGGTCGGCGGCGAGGTCGACCTCGAGGAGCGGTACGTCGCCCCGACGGTCGTGCGGACCACCGACGTCGACTCACCGCTGATGCGCGAGGAGATCTTCGGCCCGGTGCTGCCCGTGCTGACCTTCACCGACCTCGACGAGGTGTGCGCCACCATCTCCGCGGGCGACAAGCCGCTCGCGCTCTACCTGTTCACCGGCTCCGACGCGGTCGTCGAGCAGGTGCTGTCCACCACGTCGTCGGGCGGGGTGTGCGTCAACGACGCACTCACCCACCTGCTGGTGTCCTCGCTGCCCTTCGGCGGCGTCGGCGAGAGCGGCTACGGCAGCTACCACGGCCGGTGGGGCGTGGACACCTTCAGCCACCACAAGGCGGTCTACCGCCGGCCGTCGTGGCACCGGGACCTGCCGCTGCTGAACCCGCCCTACGGCCGGTTCAAGCAGAAGGCCGCCCGCCGCCTGTTCTGATCCCGGTCCGGGCTCCTGGCCGGCTCACCGGCCCCGGTGACCCGGACCGGCCGGCTAGCCGGCGATGGGCTTGCGGCGGCCCGGGATCCGGTTGGCCAGGTCGGACAGCGGCCCGACCGAGCGGCCCAGCACCTCGATGGCGCGGTGCAGCTCGGGCAGCACGTCGACCAGCTCGTCGAGCTGGGGGTAGACGCGCTCCAGCGTCGGGCCCAGCGCCACCAGCTGGTCGAGGGTGCCGTCCTCGGCGACCAGCTTCTCCACGAAGCCGCGCTCCGCGAGGAGCCGGTCGACCAGGCCCCCCTCAGCGAGCACGGTGTCGAGCGCTCCCCCGGGACGGGTGACGCGGTCGAGCGGGCCGTCCTCGTCGACGAGCCGCTCCAGCGGGCCGTCCTCGATCAGGAGGCGGTCGAGCACGCCGCCCGAGGCGAGCAGCCGGTCGAGGGCACCGCCCGGGGCGAGGATCCGGTCCAGGGCGCCGTCGTCGCTGAGCAGCCGGGTGAGCGGGCCGTCGTCGGCCAGGGCGCGGTCGAGGATGCCGCCGGGAGCCAGGGCCCGGCCCAGCGGGCGCTCCTCGCCGGCCGCCTGCGACAGCGCCGCGACCCGGCCCAGCGGGCTCTCGGGGTCGCGTGACATCGCGTCGAGCTTGCCGACCATGCCGTCCTCGCCGAGCACGGCGGCCAGCTGGTCGGCGTACCCCCCGGGGCGACGGACCGGGCCGTCGGGCGCCACCAGGGCCCCGACGGCCAGCGTCACGTGCACGGCGGCACCGACCAGCCGGAACGGCAGCGCCACGGCACGGGTGACGAGAGGTGCGTCGTGGTCAGCGGACAGCTCGACGGAGGCCATGCCCGCAGCCTAGGGACTCTCCCCCGGGCCGGAGGTGACTCAGCTCAACCGGTCGACGTAGGAGACCATCCGGTTGAACAGGCCGGTGACGGCCAGGGGATCGGCCGAGGAGCCGGGCGGGTTGCTCACCGGGGGCGCCTCGACGCCGGCGACGGAGGCGCACACCCGCGCGGCGTCGTGTACGGCGGCCGCGTCGACGGTCCACATCGACTCGAACAACCGGTCGCGGTCACGCACGTCGGACTGGCCGGGCAGCTCCCAGGCGGTGAGCACGACCGGGAGGTCGGGGGCGTCGCAGACGACCGCCCACTCCCGTCGCATCGGCGCGTCGTCCGCGAGGTGCACCTCGACCGGGGAGGCGTCCCGGTCGTCGCTGCCGAAGTCGGCCAGCACGGTCGCCGAGCGCGCCACCCGGGCCAGCTCGGTCCAGCGCGGCTGCGCCTTGCGGTAGTAGTGCTCCTTCTGGAAGGCGCCGTAGATGGAGGCCCGGTCGGCCTTGGCGCAGAACTCGTCCTCGATCGCCCACGACAGCGCGAGCAGGGTGGTCTTCTTCAGCCGGTGCACGCCGACGGCGGGGTGCCTGCGCCGCAGGTAGGCGTAGACCGAGGGGGCCGCGGGCTGGGCGTCGGCCATGGCACGCCGGATCGCCTGCTCCAGGCGGGTGCCGGCGTCCTTGTGCTGCACGACCCGCTCGATGGTGGACACGTCGTCCTCGGAGTAGCGGCGGTGGCCGCTGTCGAGGCGCTGCGGCTTGGGGAAGCCGTGGCGCGTCTCCCACATCCGCAGCGTGGCCGGGCTGAGACCGGTGCGGTCCGCCAGGTCGCCGATGCTGAGGTGTGCCTCATCCGTTGAAGAATTTGTTGATGACATCTCAGACATCTCGGACGCGTGGACTTGCGCATCGCGGTCAATGGTGGGCATGCTGACCATCATAAACCTCAACAGGTTGTTGAGGTCAACGCTGGAGGTACGACATGCCGCAGAGCAACCGTGCGATGGACGACAGCTCGCCCGAGGTCGTCGACTGGACCGACCTCGGACGCAAGATGTGGGACTTCCTCACCGGGCGTGAGGCGGCGATCAACTACACCTTCTCCGACATGACCGTCGAGATCCCCCGCGACACCGGCCCGCAGGCGCCGCGCGCCACCTGGAAGGTCGACGGCACCCTCACCGTCACCACCAGCGACAACAACGTCCCGCGCCGCTCGTGAGCCCCACCGCCACCCTCGTCGAGGTCGACGCGGACCTCCGCGTCGAGCTCACCGGCCTCGACGGGCAGTCCGCCCGCGGCCACCTCTACGGCGAGGCCAACCACTTCACCTTCGAGCTCGACCACCCGGGGGTGTTCGCCGGCAGCGACGACGCCCCCACCGTGGCGGCGGCCGCCGAGATGTTCGCCGAGCGGGGCATCACCATCAAGGTCGTCAGCGACGGTGTCCACCTCGTCACGATCGGCGCGGTCCGAGCCCCCTGGTGGCAGCGGCGCGCGACCGGCTCGCGGCACATCCGCGTCGGCACCTGGCGCGGCGGCTGGACGGCGCTGCGCTCCCGGGCGGCCGGCCAGCCCCCGGTGCTGCCGTCGAGCAAGGCGTTCCCGCCGCCCAGCATGCTGCCGGTCGCTCCCACCTTCGGCTTCCGTCGCCGGCGCCTGACCGGCACCGACTCCCCCGGCGCCGGTTCCCCGCGCCTGGCCGTCGAGCGCGCCTCGGTGATGGCCGGCGAGACGCAGTCGGTGTTCTGGCTGCAGGGCGACGTCGTCGGCATCGGCTCCGACCCCTCCAACGCGGTGGTCCTGCCCGGCATCGAGCCCTTCCACGCCGTCATCAACCGCGACGCCGAGCGCGACGAGCTCGTGATCAGCACCGCGGGCCCGGAGGTGCGGGTCCACGGCGAGCTGGTGCGGGAGAAGCTGCTCCGCTCCGGCTCGCGCATCGAGATCGGCGAGCACACCCTGGCCTACTACCGCGACGAGCACGCCGACCACGGCCGCCCCTACGGCGGTCGGCAGGGCGGCGAGATGGGACGACAGCGGCCCCAACCGGGTCGCTGATACCCGGACCGGGTGACCCGGCGCTCCCCGCCGGTACCCGGCACCCGGTCCGATGAGGCACGGGGACCTGCGCAACTGTGCCTGCGCAGGTCCTCGTGCCGCCCCCCTTCCCCGAGGAGTGCCGTGCCCCTGCCCACCCAGACCGACGTCGTGGTCGTCGGGGCCGGTCTCGCCGGCCTCGCCGCCGCCCTGCGACTGCAGCGGGCCGGGCTGGGGGTCGAGGTGCTGGAGTCGGCCGACGCCCCCGGAGGCCGGGTGCGCACCGACGAGGTCGACGGCACCCTGCTCGACCGCGGCTTCCAGCTGCTCAACCCCGCCTACCCCGAGGTGGGCCGCGTGGTCGACGTCCCCGCGCTCGACCTGCAGCCGTTCGGCGCGGGCGTCGTCGTGGCCCACGGCGAGGGCCGGTTCACCCTCGGCGACCCGCGGCGGCTGCCCAGCAGCCTGGTCTCGGACCTGCGGGCACCCGTCGGCGGTCTCGCGACCAAGCTGCGGCTGCTGCGCTGGGCCGCACCCGTGGGCTTCGGGCCGGCGAGCGCGGTGCGCGCCGGGTCCGACCGCCCGCTGATGGCCGAGCTGCGGCAGCGCGGCCTCGACGGGCCGCTCACCGACCGGGTGCTGCGGCCGTTCCTCGCGGGCGTCCTCGCCGACGAGGACCTGGTGACCTCGCGCCGCGTCGCCGAGATGATCCTGCGGTCCTTCGTCCGGGGCACGCCTGCCGTCCCGGCCCGCGGCATGCAGGCCCTCCCCGACCAGCTGGCGGCCGGGCTCGTCCCCGGGACGCTGCGCTGCGGCGTACGGGCCCGGCTCGCGACCGGGCACCGGGTCTCCACCGGCCAGGGCACGATCGGTGCCCGCGCGGTGGTCGTGGCCGCCGACCCCGTGGCCGCCGCCGACCTGGTGGCACTGCCCCGCCCGCGGGTGCGGGCGCTGACCACGTACTGGTTCCGCGCCGCGCAGCCGCCGACGGGCTCACGGCTGCTGCACGTCGACGGCGACCGCCGCGGCCCGGTCGTCAACACCGCGGTGATGACCAACGCCGCGGCGTCGTACTCCCGGGACGGCGCGCTGGTGCAGGCCACCGTGGTGGGCGCCCACCCCGACCTCGGTGAGGACGTACGCCGCCACGCCGGTCGGATCTACGCCGCGGACCCGCGCGGGTGGGAGCTGCTGCGCACCGACGTGATCACCTCGGCGCTCCCGGCCCACGCGGCGGGGGTGCCGCTGCAGCGCCGCGTGGACCTGGGCGAGGGGCTGTTCGTGGCGGGCGACCACCGCGACACCCCGTCCATCCAGGGCGCACTGGTCTCCGGACGCCGCGCCGCCGACGCGGTGCTCGCGCGGCTCGGCGCGGCCCCGGCCGCCTGAGGTCGGCTAGACCTTGGTGAACTGCTTGCGGGCGTAGCCGCCGACCTGGCGCGTGGCCCAGGCGTCGCTTCCCGCACCGATGACGCCGCCCACCACGGGAACCCGCTTGCCGGCGAAGGTCGCCAGCCGCTTGCCGCCCACGTTGGCGATCAGCGTGGTGGCGACCTGGGCGCCGACGACGCGGTCGAGCTGGGTGCGGGCCTTGCGGCGCGAGCCCTTCGCGTCGCTCTCGCGGACGGCGTCCGGGGGGCGCTCCTCCTCGAGCCGGCGCTCGGCGGCCGCGGCGCGGTCCTCGACCTCGGCGGAGGGCAGCGTCGCGATCTGGTGGGGCGTGCCGGGCAGCTTGCCCTTCTTGACCAGGGACCTCACGGCGTCCTCGCCCATCATGGTGGCGAGCACGGCGTTGCGGACGCGCGAGTCGTCGACGTCGTACCCCCGCAGGTGCGCGATGGCCGCGACCATGCGGCACTGCAGCAGGGCGAGGCCGCTGATGTTGGCCGGGATCGTGGCCGCGGCGGTCACCAGGCCGCCGAGGTTGGTGGCGAAGCCCTCGGCCCCGGCGAGCGCGAGGTGGGTGGAGACCAGCTTGTCGATCGCCTTCTCGACGTCACCGCCCTGGTCCTCCAGCTCCTTCTGCGCCGCGGTGCGGGCGCCGTCGAGCGGACCGATGCCACGGATGGCGCGGTCGAGGGCCTGGTGGACGATCTCGGCCACGGGGCCGGGGGCGAGGTCCCCGGCGCGGGGGACGAGCTTGGCGCCGAGACGGCGAGTGATTCCCATGCCCGAAATCTAGCGGGGGCTCGTTTACGTTGTACGCGCCCTACCCAGCCAGCCGACCCGGGGAGACACCGTGGCCAAGCAGCGCGACCAGATCCAGATGACCGCCGCGGAGGTCGACGACCTCCTGCACCAGCAGCGCAGCGCCACCGTCGCGACGTACGGCCCGAGCGGCGCGATCCACCTCGTCGCCATGTGGTACGCCGTCCTCGACGGCGAGATCTGGATCGAGACCAAGGCCAAGTCGCAGAAGGTCGTCAACCTGCGCCGCGACGACCGGATGTCGGTGCTCGTCGAGGCCGGTCACACCTACGACCAGCTGCGCGGCGTGGCGCTCGAGGGGCGCGGCGAGGTGGTCGACGACCCCGACACGATCTGGCGGGTCGGCGTGGACGTGTTCGAGCGCTACCAGGGGCCCTACACCGAGGAGATGAGGCCCCTCGTGGAGGCGATGCTCGCCAAGCGGGTGGTGGTGCGCCTCGCCGTGGAGCGCACCCGCTCGTGGGACCACCGCAAGCTCGGGATGGGCGCCGTCGAGCTGGGCGGCACCACCGCGGCACACGTGGAGTAGCCCTCGGCGCTGCGCCACCACCCGGCGCCCGCGGGGGCCTAGCGTTCCTCCGGTGCCTCCCCCCACGCCTGCCGACCGCTACGGCTCCGACGTCCTCGCCACCGACTGGCGGGTCCCGAAGAACGGCCGCGCCGTCGAGATCGACGCCGACCTCGGGCTCGTCGTGGAGGAGGTCGGCCGCGACTGGGTCGGCGAGATCGTCCAGGTCGAGCGCGACCTCGGCACCGTGACCCTGGAGGACCGGCACCGCAAGCGGCGCACCTTCCCGCTCGGTCCGGGCTTCCTGCTCGAGGGCCGCCCGGTCGTGCTCGTGGCTCCCACACGCACGGGCCCGCAGGCGGCCACCCGCACCGCGTCGGGCTCGGTGGCGGTGCACGGCACCAAGGCCCGCGTCGCCCGGGCCAGCCGGATCTTCGTGGAGGGCCGCCACGACGCCGAGCTGGTCGAGAAGGTCTGGGGCGACGACCTGCGCATCGAGGGCGTCGTCGTGGAGTACCTCGACGGCGTCGACGACCTGGGCGAGAAGCTCCGTGACTTCGGTCCCGGCCCCGAGCGCCGGGTCGGCGTCCTCGTCGACCACCTCGTCGCGGGCTCCAAGGAGAGCCGGATCGCCCAGTCCGTGCGGCGCTCCCCCGTCGGCAAGCACGTGCTCGTCGTGGGCCACCCCTTCATCGACATCTGGGCGGCGGTCAAGCCCGAGCGGCTCGGCAAGAAGGCGTGGCCGCAGGTGCCCCGCACCATCGAGTGGAAGAAGGGCGTGTGCCAGCAGTTCGGCTGGCCGCACCGCGAGCAGGCCGACATCGCCCGCGCCTGGAAGCACATCCTCGGCGGCGTGCGCGGCTTCCAGGACCTCGACCCCGCGCTGCTCGGCCGGGTCGAGGAGCTGATCGACTTCGTGACCGAGCCGGGCCACTGAGGCGCCTGCCCCGAGCAGATCAGGTCAGGTCAGGTCAGGTCGCGGACCACGGCGTCGGCGAGGAGACGGCCCTCGCGGGTCAGCACCAGCCGGTCGTCGCGTCGTACGCCGAGACCGCGCCCGACCACGTCGTCGACCCCCGCGGCGGGGACCAGCGACAGCGGGAGCCCGTCGCGCAGCCGCACCTCGAGGAGCACCCGCTCCAGGTGGCGGTCGGCGTCCGAGAGCGTCTCGCGGTCCTGGGCCGGTGACGCGCCGGTGGCCAGCCGGGCGGCGTACGCACTGGGGTGCTTGACGTTCCACCACCGCTCGCCGTCGACGTGGGAGTGGGCGCCGGGGCCGATCCCCCACCAGCTGGCCGAGGTCCAGTAGAGCTCGTTGTGGCGGCAGCGGGAGGCCTCGCTGCGGGCCCAGTTGGAGACCTCGTACCACCCCAGGCCGGCGGCGGTGAGCAGGTCGTCGACGAGGACGTACTTCTCCGCGAGGTCGTCCTCCTCGGGCATCGGGATCACGCCGGTGCGGACCTGGCGGGCCAGGCGGGTGCCGTCCTCGACGATGAGGGAGTACGCCGAGACGTGGTCGGGCCCGCTCGCCAGCGCCGCCTCGACCGAGGTGCGCCAGTCGGTCACCGACTCCCCCGGCGTGCCGTAGATCAGGTCGAGGCTGACCTGCTCGAAGCCGGCCTCGCGGGCCCACCGCACCGCCCGGTCGACGCCGGCCGGGTCGTGGGTGCGCTCGAGCACGCGCAGCACGTGGCCGACGGCGGACTGCATCCCGAACGAGACGCGGGTGAACCCCGCCTCGCGCAGCCGCGCCAGCGACGCAGGGCTCACGCTGTCGGGGTTCGCCTCGGTGGTGACCTCGGCGCCCTCGGCGAGCCCGAAGTGCTCGCGCAGGCTGTCCAGGACGCGGGCCAGGTCCTCGGCCGGGAGCAGCGTCGGCGTCCCGCCCCCGAGGAAGACCGCGTCGATCGCGGGGCGGTCGGGGCCGAGCGTCGCGGCGGCCAGCGCCACCTCGGCGACCGCGTGGCCGGCGTACGCCGCCTGGGAGCCGCCGCCCCCGAGCTCGGTCGCGGTGTAGGTGTTGAAGTCGCAGTAGCCGCACCGGCTCGCGCAGAACGGCACGTGGACGTAGACCCCGAACGGGGTCCCAGGAGGCACGTGCACGGCCCCAGTCTCCCACCCGGTGCTGGGGCCCGCGTCGTACGGTGGGCGGGGACGAAAGGGACCCGCCATGACACCTCGAACCCGTCCGCTCCTCGCCCTCGCGCTGGCCGCCGTGCTCGGCACCGGCCTGGTCGCCCCGGCCTCCGCCTCGGCGGCCGAGCGGCGCCCCCCACGGGCCGAGCCGCCGAGCCGGGTCGAGCTGCCCGACGGCTTCCAGCCCGAGGGCATCGAGGCGCGCGGACCGATCGCCTACCTCGGCTCGCGCGTCGACGGCGACGTCTACGCGTCCGACCTGCGCACCGGCACCGGCCGGGTGATCAGCCAAGGAGACGGGACGCCCGCCATCGGTCTCGAGCTCGGCCGCGGCAACGACCTGTGGGTCGCCGGCGGAGCCGACGGCGACGTCAAGGTCGTCGACGTCCGCACCGGCGCGACGACGGCGACCTACGAGCTGACCCCCGACCCCGCCCCGGGCACGAGCTTCGTCAACGACGTGGTGGTCACCGGCCGGACGGCGTACGTCACGGACTCGCTGCAGGCGGCGCTGTTCCGCGTCTCCCCCGGCCCCCGCGGCACGGCCGAGGTGACCCGGCTGCCGCTGAGCGGCGACTGGGTGCAGAACCCGGGCGTGAACAACGCCAACGGCATCGAGACCACCCCCGACGGGCGCGCGCTGCTGGTCGTGAACTCCAGCAACGGCGTGCTCTACCGCGTCGACCCCCGCACCGGCGTGGCCAGCCGGGTCGACCTCGGCGGCACCCTGCTGACCAACGGGGACGGCCTGCTCCGCGAGGGCCGCACGCTGTTCGCGGTGCAGAACCGGCTCAACCAGGTCGCCGAGCTGCGGCTGTCCCGCGACGGCCGGTCCGGACGGCTGGTGCAGACCATCACCTCGCCGGACTTCGACGTCCCGACCACGGTCGCCCGCTGGCGCGACGGCCTCTACCTGCCCAACGCGCGGTTCACCACGCCCGCGACCCCGGAGACGGAGTACTGGGTCACCCGGGTGGAGGACTGACGCCGACCGGGCCCTGTCCGCGTGCCGCGGTCAGACGGGGACGTTGAGGGTGGCGGTGTAGCCCTCGTCGAGGCTGCCGGTGACCTTGGCCATCTGCAGCGAGTAGCCGTCGCTGAACACCATGTCGCTGGCGAGCGAGACCTGGCCGAGGTTCTGCACCGAGGCCTCGTAGCCCTCGGTGGCGTAGACGGTCTCGCAGACGTCCTGGGGCAGCGCGAGCTGGGAGGTGCGCAGCTTCTCGCCGCCGCCGGTGGCGGCCTCGGCCTCGGCGTACACCTCGAAGTGCACGTGCGGCCAGCGGCCGGCGTAGCAGGAGGGGAAGATGCTGGTGAACTCCACCCAGCCCGTCGCGTCGGTCACCTGGACGCCGCGCAGGTAGTTCTGGTCGGCCACCTCGTCGTCGTACATCGAGTAGCGGCCCTCGCGGTCCGCGTGCCAGGCGTAGACGGCCGCACCGGACAGCACGGTGGCGTCCTCGCCGTTCAGGTCGTAGACCTTCATCCGGATGGTGAGCGGCACGCCCTCGGCGGTGCCGCTGGCCGAGCCGAAGCTCGTGGTGATGTCGCTGCGGACCACGCCGCTCTCGGAGAGCACGTCGGGCCCGTTGCTGCCGTCGCCCGGATAGGGGCCGGCGGTCTCCTCGGGGATCTCGCCCTCGGCGACCTCGGTGGTCGAGGCGCCGCCGTCGGGCGGGGCGCCCGCGCCGCCCGCGGCGTCGGTGGAGGACGAGGAGGAGGTGGACGCCTCCGACCCGCAGCCCACCACCGCGACCGCTCCCACCCCGCCGAACAGGGCGAGCAGGCCGCGGCGGCCGAGGTTGCGCTCGACGATGCGGGGCAGGTCGTGGGACAGGCCGAGGTCGTGGGCCTCGACCTCCCCCTCGACGTGGACGTGAGGGGCGGGGACGGCAGCAGGGGTGCGGGTGCGGCGGCTCATGGGCCGATCCTCACCCGCACCCCTGTGCGGTGGCTGTGCGTGACCTGGGTCAGGCGTACATGCCGTCGATGAGGTCCTGGTGGTTGGTCTGCACGACGTTGCGCTTGACCTTCATCGAGGGGGTCAGCTCGCCGGACTCGACCGAGAGGTCGTGGTCGAGGAGCACGAACTTCTTGATCGTCTCCCAGCGGTTGAGCTGGCCGTTGAGGTCCTCGACGTAGCCGTCGACCATCTTCTCGGTCTTCGGGTCGGCGACGATGTCGGCGTAGGACTTGCCGCCCAGGCCGTTCTCCTCGGCCCAGCCCGCGATCGCGTCGGGGTCGAGCGTGACCAGCGCGACGCAGTAGTTGCGCTCGTCGCCGAAGACCATGAACTGGCTGGCGTAGGGGCACACGGCCTTGAACTTGGCCTCGATGGCCGGGGGCGCGATGTACTTGCCGCCGGAGGTCTTGAAGAGCTCCTTGATGCGGCCGGTGATCGTCAGGTAGCCCTCGTCGTCGAGGGCGCCCTTGTCGCCGGTGCGCAGCCAGCCGTCCTCGGTCAGCGTCTCGGCGGTCTGGTCCGGCAGGTTGTGGTAGCCGTCCATGATGCCGGGACCCTTGATCTGGATCTCGTCGTTCTCGCCCAGGCGCACCTGGCTGCCGGGGACGACCGGTCCCACGGTGCCGAACTTGTAGTTGTCCGGGTGGTTGACGAAGGAGCCGGCGGAGGTCTCGGTGAGGCCGTAGCCCTCGAGGATCAGGATGCCGGCGGCGTGGAACCACTCGGCGATGTCGCGGTTGAGCGCCGCGGCACCGGAGATGAAGAACCGCACCCGTCCGCCGAAGCGGTCGCGGATCTTGGAGAAGACCAGCTTGTCGAAGACGGCGTGCTGCAGCTTGAGCGGCAGCGGGACCGACTTGCCCTCGCGCTTGAGGGCATCGACCTTGCGACCGACGGCGAACGCCTGGTTGAAGATCTTCTCCTTGGCCCCGCCCTCGGCGGCCTGCATCGTGAGGATCCGGCCGTGGGCCTTCTCGAAGATGCGCGGCGCCGCGCCCATGAAGGTCGGCTTGACGATCGCGAGGTTCTCGATGATCTTCTCGACCCGACCGTCGACGGCGGTGGCGAAGCCGCAGGCGAGCTGGGTGGAGAGCAGCACCTTGCCGAAGGAGTGGGCCATCGGCAGCCAGAGGAACTGCAGGTCCTCCTCGCTGAGGATGCCCTGCGCCTCCATCGCGGCGCCCTCGTAGGTCCACGAGGAGTGCTTGAGCCGCACGCCCTTGGGCTTGCCGGTGGTGCCGGAGGTGTAGATCAGGGTGGCGAGCTGGTCGGGGCCGATCGCGTCCACGGCCCGGTCGACCGCGTCGCCCGACTCGGCGAGGTGGGAGGCGCCGAGCGAGGAGAGGTCGTCGAGGCTGAGCACCCAGTCGCCGTCGCCGGCACCCTCGAAGAGCACCACCTTGTCGAGGTGGGGAAGCTCGGTGCGGTGCTGCCGCAGCTTCTCCAGCTGGCCCGTGTCCTCGGCGAAGACGATCCGGCACTCCGAGTCGGCCACGATGTAGGCGACGTCCTCGGCCATGGTCGAGGGGTAGACGGTCGTGGTGGCGCCGCCGGCGCACATGATCGCGAGGTCGGCGAAGATCCACTCCACCCGGGTGTTCGAGGCGATGCCCACGCGCTGCTCGGGCTGCAGGCCCAGCGCGAGCAGGCCAGCGGCGAGGCGCTCGACGCGCTCGCCGGTCTCCTTCCAGGTGATCGACGTCCACGGCTCGCCGTCGGCCGCGGGGTAGCGGTAGGCCTCGCGCTCGGGAGACTTCTGGACCCGCTCCCGGAACTGCACGGCCACGCTGGGGGGCCGGTTCTCGATGAAGGACGTGTCGGGCGTGACCGCTGACATGGGGGCTCCTGCCTGGGGCTGGCCGGGCCGTCTCGGAGGCCCGACACCTGGGTGACGTGGCAGTAACTTAGATCACAGGAGCAAGTCGAGCACCCCTCGGGTGCGACCGGCCGGGTCGGTCCCACGCGACATGGTGGACCTGGGCAACCGACCTCAAGTCGACCGGATCAGTAGGGTTCGGTTCATGGACCTCGTCGACACCCCCCTGCCCGCCGTCGAGGACGCCCAGGTCGTGGTCCCGGCACCGGGATCGGGTCCCGGCAACTGGGCCGGCGCCGCGTCGGCCGTGCTCGTCGACGGGGTCACCTACCTGACCTACCGCGTACGCCGCCCGCTCCTCGACGGCCGCGGCATCGCCACCGTGGTCTCGCGCTCCACCGACGGCGTCACCTTCACCCCGGTGTGCGAGGTGATGCGCGACGACGTCGGCGCGGAGTCCTTCGAGCGCCCCGTCGTCTGCCGCCGCCCCGACGGCGGCTGGCGCCTCTACCTCTCCTGCGCCACCCCGGGCTCCAAGCACTGGTGGGTCGAGGCGCTGGACGCCGACACCCCCGAGGAGCTGCCGCGCGGTCGCCGCACCGTGGTGCTGCCCGGGTCGGACACGGTCGCGGTCAAGGACCCCGTCATCACGCTGCGCGACGGCCTGTGGGAGATGTGGCTGTGCGAGCACCCGCTGACCGACCCCGGCCACGAGGACCGGATGTCGACGTCCTACCTCACCAGCGACGACGGCCTGGTCTGGGAGCGGCACGGCACCGTGCTCGAGCCCACCCCCGGCAGCTGGGACGCCCGCGGCGCCCGGGTCACGACCGTGCTCTCCCACGACCCCCTGGTGGTGCTGTACGACGGCCGCCCGACCGCCGAGGACAACTGGCACGAGACCACCTCGGTGGCGCGCGCCGACGCCACCGGCGTGCTGCGCCCGGCCCCGGACGCCCCGGTGCTGCGCTCCCCCGCCGGCGACGGGGCGATGCGCTACGCCAGTGCCGTGCCGCAGCCCGACGGCAGCACCCGCTTCTACGTCGAGGTCGCACGCCCCGACGGGGCGCACGACCTCGTCACGTCACTGGCCCGCTGACGCCCTCGACCGGCCGGCCGCCTGGCGGCTGGAGAACGACCCGCCGTCGCGGTACTCGCGCCACTGCGCGAACGACTCACCGGTCAGCTCCTCGAGCAGCGCGATGTCCTCGAGGTGGGGCTCCAGCAGGACGGTGCGCTGCTCGGGGGTGAGCTGGGGCCGCCCGGTGCCCCCGCCCCGGTGGAGCTGGTGGACCAGCGGCCTGCTGACGGTGCGCCAGACCTTCGGCGGCAGGAACTGGCCGACCGCGGCGCCGGCCCGGATCACCGGGCCAACGGTGCGGGCCCGCACCCCGTCCCTGACGAAGGGGCGGCTGTTGTCCGAGGGGATCTGCGCGATCTCGTGGGTCTGCACGCCCAGGAACCCGAAGACCCGGTCGAGCACCTGGTCGGGCTCGTCGACCAGCTCGCGGTAGCGCAGCAGCAGCACCTGCTCGCGCGGGACGTGGTCGTAGAGGTCGCGGAGCTGCCGGCCGTACATCCCCATCGACTGGTAGTGCCAGAACGGCGCCCAGCCGCTGTCGATCCGCTCGGGCTCCTGGCGCACCGCCTCGACGACGTCGGCGCGCGGCTCGAGGCCGTCCATCCACAGGTGCATCCAGTTGGAGTAGGCCCGGTCGACCGGGTCCCGCAGCACCACGACGAGCTTGGCGTCGGGGCGGTCGGCCGCGATCCGTCGACGCGCGTCGCGGTGGTAGAGGTAGAACGGCGTGCTCTCGCCGCGCAGCTGGTCCTCGCCCGCCTCGTCGAAGAGGTCGAGGTAGCGCTCGCGCTGCCAGATCCACTCCTGGTTGCTGTGGGCGTCGCCCGGTCCCTTGTACGCCGGGGGCGGGGAGTCGCCGCACAGGTAGTACTTCGGCTCCTTGACCCGGCTCAGGAACAGCTGCGGGTGCAGCGTCAGCGCGGCGTGGAGGGCGCTCGTGCCCGCCTTGGGTGCCCCGATCAGGAAGAAGTCGGGAGGTCGTCGACTCATGCCGAAAGCCTACCCAATCTATCGACTAACAATGCGAGGGGCCGCGAGGTGGACGCTCAGCCGCCGACGTAGGCCTCCGCGCGACGCCGCGCCTCGACGGTGAGGCCCTCGACGCGCAGCAGCTCCGGCAGCAGCGAACGCTCGGTGGTGAGCGCGCGGAACATGGTCGCGACGGTCACCCCGTGGCCGGGCTGGTGCACCACCTCGACCGGGTCGCCCACCTGCAGCTCGCCCTCGTGGACGACGCGCAGGTAGGGGCCCGGTCGGCCCTCCTCGGTGAAGCGCCGCACCCACCCCCGGTCGTCGAAGCCGTGACGGCGCTGCCACGTCTTGAAGTCGTTGCACGGCGTGCGGACCGAGGCCACCTCGAGCACGGCGGTGCCGATGCGCCACCGCTCCCCCACCTCGGACTCGTTGACGTCGAGCCCACGCGTGGTGAGGTTCTCGCCGAAGTGCCCGTCCGGGACCTCCTGGCCCAGGCGCTCGGCCCACCGGTCGAGGTCCTCGCGGGCGAAGGCGTAGACCGCCTTGTCGATCCCGCCGTGGTGACGGGTGTCGGAGACCTCGTCGCCCTCCAGGCCGAGCCGACCCACGGCCACCGGGCCCGTGACCTGGTGCTTGTCGATGGAGGTGCGGCCGATCCCGGCCCACGCGGCGGGGCGGGGACGACCCACGTTGACGGAGACCACCTGCACGCGGACATGCTCTCAGCACGCCGACGAAAACTTCTTCCCGCGGGGTGTCGTGTGTGGCCCTCCCCGTTCGTGGAGAAGGTGAGACCGGGCGCACCGGGCGCCCGGCCCGAGCAAGGAGCACCGACATGACGCAGTACCTCCTCTCCGTCCACACCGACTTCGACGACGTGGCCGGCACCACCGAGGCCGAGATGCAGCAGGCCTACGCCCAGGTCGACGCCTTCAACACCGAGCTGCAGGCCAGCGGCAGCTGGGTCTTCGCCGGGGGCCTCACACCGCCCGCCGACGCCACCGTCGTCGACGCCGCCGGCCCCGAGGCGGTGCTGACCGACGGCCCGTACGCCGAGACCAAGGAGGTCCTCGGCGGGTTCTGGATCATCGACGTCGCCGACCTCGACGCGGCCCTGGACGTCGCGAAGAAGGCCTCGGCCGCCTGCATGGGCAAGGTCGAGGTGCGCCCCTTCCAGGGCGAGTGAGCACCCCCGCCCCGGCCGGGCTGGCGGCCGTGTTCCGTGCCGAGCACGGACGCGTGGTCGCCGGCCTGGCCCGGCGCCTCGGCGACCTCGACCTGGCCGAGGACGCCCTGGGCGAGGCCCTCGTCGTCGCCGCCGAGCGGTGGCCCGTCGACGGGGTGCCGCCCAACCCGGGCGCCTGGCTGACCACCGTGGCCCGCAACAAGGCCCTGGACCGGCTGCGACGCGAGCAGCGGCGCGAGCACAAGCACGCCGAGGCGCACATGATCACCGACCCCACCCCGCACGAGCCCACCGGGCCCGTCGAGGACGACCGGCTCCGGCTGGTGTTCACCTGCTGCCACCCGGCGCTGGGCCCCGAGGCCCGGGTGGCGCTCACGCTGCGGCTGCTGGGCGGGCTCACCGTGCCCGAGATCGCGGCGGCCTACCTCGTCCCCGAGACCACGATGGCCCAGCGCCTCACCCGGGCGAAGCAGAAGATCGCCCGGGCCGGCATCCCCTACCGGGTCCCGGCCGCCGCGGACCTCGCCGAGCGGCTCGACGGTGTGCTGGCCGTGCTCTACCTCGTCTTCAACGAGGGCTATCTCTCCCACGCGGGGCAGGCGGTGCGAGACGACCTGACCGGGGAGGCGGTCCGGCTGGCCCGGCAGCTGCGCGAGATGGTGCGGCGTACGCCGTCGCTCGGCACGCAGCCCGAGGTCGACGGCCTGCTGGCGCTGATGCTGCTGACCGAGGCCCGCCGCCCGGCCCGGGTGGCGGAGGGGCGGCTGGTGCCGCTGGCCGAACAGGACCGGACCCGGTGGGACGCCGCCCTGGTCGACGAGGGCCACCGGCTGGTCCGGGGCTGCCTGGCGCTGGGGCGGCCCGGGCCCTACCAGCTGCAGGCCGCCGTCAACGCGGTGCACACCGACGCCCTCGACGCCTCGATGACCGACTGGTCGCAGGTCGTGCAGCTCTACGACCAGCTACTCGCGCTGCGCCCGACCCCCGTGGTGGCCCTCAACCGGGCGGTCGCGGTGGCCGAGGTCGACGGGCCGGAGGTCGCGCTGGGCGTGGTCGACCGGCTGCCGCTCGAGCGCTACCACGCCTGGCACGCCACCCGGGCCGACCTGCTGCGACGGCTCGGCCGGCCGCAGGAGGCGCGGGCGGCGTACGACGCGGCGATCGGGCTGGCCGGCAACGACGCCGAGCGGGCCTTCCTCGCCGGTCGTCGGGACGGCCTGGGCCGCGGCCCGACCTAGTCCTGGACCGCCTTGGCGACGGTGACCGCCCGGGTCACGACCGCGGCGTCCTCGAGCGCGTCGGCGGCGTCGGCGAGGACCCGGACCAGCACCCAGGCCCGGGCGCGGTCCTCGTCGAGCCCGGCGGTGTCGACCAGGGTGTGGAAGCGCTGCCGCAGCCCGTCACGGACGCCGACGCCCCCGGGCAGCGACAGCTCGTCGTAGCGGTGGGTCAGCATCGGCGCCGGCTCGTAGTGGCGGTCGCCGCTCAGCGGACGCGGGTCCACGGCCAGCCACGGCTCGCGGTCGCCCGCCAGCACGGTGCCGTAGTGCAGGTCGCCGTGGACCAGGGTGCCGTCGGTCGCCGGGTCGACCGCGAGGTCGCGGGCCAGGCCGGCCGCCTGCTCGACCAGCCGGCGCGGCAGCGGGGCCGCGCGGGGCAGCGCGGCGAGGTGGTCGGCCACCCGGGCGGCGTACGAGGAGAGCAGGCGCAGCTGCGGCGTGGCCCGCACGTGGAGCCGGCCGTAGAGCCCGGCGACGACCTCGCAGGCCTCGACGTCCCAGGCGTCGGCGAGGTCCTCGGCGTGCAGCCGCTCGAGCAGCAGCGCCCCGCGGTGGGGGTCGGCGCGCAGCAGCCGGGCGGCGCCGGCGCCGTCCCAGCGGCGCAGTGCGAGGTGCTCGTCGGGCGCCGCGCCCAGCTTGAGCGAGGCCGGGGTCCCGGCCTCGGTCCGCACCGGCTGCACGGTCGCGGCGCCGCGCTGCGTGACCGGCCCGTCGGCGCGCAGCTCCCACGCGCGGCGTACACCCTCGAGCAGGTCGGCGCTGGACATCGCGGTGATCGTGCCACGCCGGTCCAGTCCAGGTCCGGGCCGGTGTGACATCCCGACCCGGTCGGGGCACGGGGATGATGGGCTCCTCTCATGCCCCCCACCGTCACGCCGGCCGCCCCCGCGACCGGGCTGACCCAGTTGCCCGCCCGCGAGCTCGCCGCGCTGGTGCGCCTCGGCCGGCTCTCCGCCCAGGACGTGCTCGCCGCCCACCTCGACCGGCTGGCCGCCGTCGCCCCCGAGCTCGCCCACACCCGTCGCGCCGGCAACCAGGTGGTCCGGCTGGACACCCGGCTGCGCCACGACCTGCCCGGCGGTGCGCTCGCCGGGGTGCCGGTGCTGGTCCGACCCGACCTGGTCGCCGCCGCCCGGCTCACGGCCGCCGGCGCGGTCGTGCTCGCCTCCCGCGACCTGAGCGACGCCGCCGCGGCCGCCGCCGTCGCCGCGGTCACCGACCACGTGCTGCCGCTGGCGCTCGTCGCGGCCGGACCGGCCGGGTCGTTCGCGCCCGACCTGGTGCGGCTCGACCTCACCGTCGGCGCCGAGCGGGTCCGGGTGCTGGCCCGGGACGTGCGTGACGCCGGGCTGCTCCTCGGGGTGCTCGGGGCGGCGTACGGACCGGGCTCGGTGCTCTCGCTGCCCCGCGCCGACCACGCCGTGCCGCGGCCCGAGGCCGAGGCCCGGCTGCTCGCGGCGGCGGCGCGGGTGCCGCGGGCCTGACCCGGTGGCTACGGTGGGCGCCGTGACGACGACCGCCCCCGCCCCCACCTCGGCCGGGGACCCGGTCACCACGCTGTTCGCCAGCCGGAGCGTGACCGAGCACGTGCTGCGCGGCCTGCTCGGCCTCGCCCTCGTCGTGGCGGCGCTGTGGCAGGCCTCGGCCCATCCCGCGGCGCTGCTGCTGCTCGTTCCCGCCGTCGTGGCCTGGCGGGGCTGCCCGACCTGCTGGGCCCTGGGCCTGGCCGCCACCGTGTCGCGCGGCCGCACCCCCGCCTGCACCGACGGGTCCTGCCGGTCGTGACCGTCCGCACCCGCACCCTGGACGTCACCCACCTCGTGGTCGGGGCCGGGGCGACGGGTCTCGCCTTCACCGACGCGCTCCTGGACCACTCCGACGCCCGGGTCGCGCTCGTCGATCGCCGGCCCGGCGTGGGCGGCCACTGGCGCGAGGCCTACCCGTTCGTCCGGCTCCACCAGGCCTCGTCGTTCTACGGCGTCGCCTCCACGGTGCTCGCCGAGGGACGCACCCAGACCGAGGGACCCGAGGCGGGCCTGCACGTCCGCGCCGACCAGCCCACCATCCAGGCCTACTACGACGACGTCGTGCAGCGCCGGATGCTCGACAGCGGCCGGGTCGAGCTGTTCACCGGGTGCGACTACCTCGGCGACCGCAGCTTCGTCTCGGTGGAGACCGGCACGGTCCACCTGGTGCCCGAGGACTGCCGGGTCGTGGACGCGCGCTACCTCGCCCCGCGCATCCCCGCCGAGACCCCGCCGCGGTTCGTCGTCGGCGCCGGGGTGCAGGTGGTGCCCGTCAACGACCTGCCGGCCCTCGAGCAGGAGCCGAGCCAGTACGTCGTCGTCGGCTCCGGCAAGACCGCCACCGATGCCTGCGTCTGGCTGCTCGGCCGCGGCGTCGACCCCGACCGGATCTGCTGGGTGCGCCCCCGCGACCCGTGGATGCTCGACCGGGCGCTGATCCAGCCCGACCCCGAGGTCTACCTCGGCATGGTCGCGGAGATGATGCGGCTGGCCGCCTCCGCCGAGACCCTCGACGGGCTGTTCCTCGACCTCGAGGAGGCCGGGATCATGCTCCGGGTCGACCGCGGCGTCACCCCGAGCATGGCCAAGGCACCCACGCTGGGCAGGTGGGAGCTCGACCTGCTCCGCACGATCGGTCACGTCGTGCGCCGGGGGCACGTCGTCTCCGTCGAGCGTGGCCGGCTGCGGCTGACCGGCGGCTCGGAGGCGATCGCCGACGACGCCGTGGTGGTCAACTGCGCGGCCGACGGGCTGCGCTCGCGGCCCCGGGTGCCCGTGTGGGGCCAGCAGGCGATCACGCTGCAGCCGGTCCGCGCCGGGTTCCCG
The DNA here is from genome assembly GCF_003752505.1 of Nocardioides aurantiacus. NCBI lineage: Bacteria > Bacillati > Actinomycetota > Actinomycetes > Propionibacteriales > Nocardioidaceae > Nocardioides > Nocardioides aurantiacus. The sequence goes on from NZ_RKHO01000001.1 coordinate 2,546,495, forward strand.
TGCTTCGGTGCGGCCCTGACCGGCTACGTCGAGGCCACCCGCCCGGCCGGGCCGGAGGGCGACGGCGAGAAGAACCGGATCTGCCCGCCGTCGTCGTTCGGCAACTCCCTGGCCGACTGGGCCCGGATGAACGTCCTCGGCACCCGCAGCGCCGCCTCCTTCGGCGCCGAGCCGGACGTCAAGGCGTGGTCGGACCAGGTCGCGCTCAACCCCGCCCGGGTGCCCCCCGACCACCCCGGCTCCCCCGCGCTCGACGCCGCCCGCGAAGGGCTGGCGCGCTGGACCGCCCCCGGCGTCGCCCGGCTCGCCGCCCTCGGCGGGCTGGCCGGCGCGACGGGGAGGGCCTGATGGTCGCGAGCCGCTCCGCCCGCGAGCGCAAGGCGGGCGTCGAGGCCGGTCCGCTGGCCCGGGTCGTCGTCGACGTCGACCGCACGACGGCGTTCGTCTACAAGATCAGCTGCACGACGTGCACCGCCAAGGGCGACAAGGCCTGGTCGGCGTACCGCCTGGGCGGCGACAACGGCTACCTCGCCGCCATGGACCGCTGGACCTTCCACCTCGTGGAGAAGCACCCCGGCACCGAGGCGCCGTGCCTGACCTACCTGGCCGACGCCCAGCAGCGGCTGCACGAGCGGCGCGAGGGGTGAGCCCCGACGCCACGCACGGTCGGGTCGGGGCGCGGACCCTCGGCCGGACGGGCGGCTGAGGGCCGCCCGGCCTACTTCTTGGGCTTGTCCCCGGCGGGACCGGAGGTGGACAGCGCGGCGATGAACGCCTCCTGGGGGACCTCGACGCGGCCGACCATCTTCATCCGCTTCTTGCCCTCCTTCTGCTTCTCCAGCAGCTTGCGCTTGCGGGTGATGTCGCCGCCGTAGCACTTGGCGAGCACGTCCTTGCGGATCGCGCGGATCGTCTCGCGGGCGATGACACGCGCGCCGATGGCGGCCTGGATCGGCACCTCGTACTGCTGCCGCGGGATCAGCTCGCGCAGCTTGCCGGCGAGCATCACGCCGTAGCCGTACGCCGCGTCCCGGTGGACGATCGCGCTGAACGCGTCGACCGTCTCGCCCTGGAGCAGGATGTCGACCTTGACGAGGTCGGCCGCCTGCTCGCCGGTGGGCTCGTAGTCGAGCGAGGCGTACCCCTTGGTCTTCGACTTCAGCTGGTCGAAGAAGTCGAAGACGATCTCGCCCATGGGCAGGGTGTAGCGCATCTCGACCCGGTCCTCGGAGAGGTAGTCCATCCCCTCGAGCTGGCCGCGCTTGGACTGGCAGAGCTCCATGATGACGCCGATGTAGTCGCTGGGCGAGAGGATCGTGGCCTTGACCACCGGCTCCCGGACCTCAGCGATCTTGCCGTCGTTGGGGTACTCGCTCGGGTTGGTCACGACGCGCTCGGTGCCGTCCTCCATGAGGAGGCCGTAGACCACGTTGGGGGCGGTCGAGATCAGGTCGAGGTTGAACTCCCGCTCCAGCCGCTCGCGCACGATCTCCATGTGGAGCAGGCCGAGGAAGCCGCAGCGGAAGCCGAAGCCCAGCGCCCCGGAGGTCTCCGGCTCGTAGGCGAGCGCGGCGTCGTTGAGCTGCAGCCGCTCGAGGGCGTCGCGCAGCGTCGGGTAGTCGTCGCCGTCGATCGGGTAGAGCCCGGAGTACACCATCGGGTTGGGGTGCTTGTAGCCGCCGAGCGGCTCGGTCGCACCGTGGTGCTGGCTGGTGACGGTGTCACCGACGCGCGACTGACGGACATCCTTCACCCCGGTGATGAGGTAGCCCACCTCGCCGACGCCGAGGTCACCGGCCTTGACCGGCTCGGGGCTGATCACGCCGACCTCGAGCATCTCGTGGACCACGCCGTTGGACATCATCTTGATCCGGTCGCGGTGGGTGAGCTTGCCGTCGACGACCCGGACGTAGGTCACCACGCCGCGGTAGGTGTCGTAGACGGAGTCGAAGATCAGCGCGCGCGGCGGGGCGTCGGGGTCGCCGACGGGCGGCGGGGTCTGGGCCACGATCTCGTTGAGCAGGTGCTCCACGCCCATGCCGGTCTTGGCGCTCACCTGGAGCACGTCGCCGGGCTCGCAGCCGATGATGCCGGCGAGCTCCGCGGCGTACTTCTCGGGCTGGGCGTTGGGCAGGTCGATCTTGTTGAGCACCGGGATGATGTGCAGGTCGGCGCCGATGGCGAGGTAGAGGTTGGCCAGCGTCTGTGCCTCGATCCCCTGCGCCGCGTCGACCAGCAGCACGGCGGTCTCGCAGGCCTCGAGCGAGCGCGACACCTCGTAGGTGAAGTCGACGTGCCCGGGGGTGTCGATCATGTTGAGCACGTAGGTGTCGGCCCCGACCTCGTGGAGCTCGGCCGCCTCCTCGGTGACCGTCCAGGGCATCCGGACGGCCTGGCTCTTGATGGTGATGCCGCGCTCGCGCTCGATGTCCATCCGGTCGAGGTACTGCGCCCGCGCCGCGCGCTCGTCGACCACGCCGGTCAGCTGCAGCATCCGGTCGGCCAGCGTCGACTTGCCGTGGTCGATGTGGGCGATGATGCAGAAGTTGCGGATGATCGCGGGGTCGGTCTTGCCCGGGGCGGGCGCGTGGGCGTTCAGGGTCACGGAGTGCTCTCGGGACGGTGGGTGCGGCCGGGCCATCCTCCCACGCCGGGCCCCGTCCCCCGGCCCTCACCCGGCCGCCACGAGCGGGCCGCGCCCCTGACCGCGGGGCCACCTCCTCCCGGAGGACTCGGGAGACCGTGGCAGGTGCCACCCTCTCCGTAGTCCTCGTGGGCTGCGGCCCACGGCGGGCGGCCGCTCGGGCTCGTCACCTGCCCGGTGCCGACGAGGAAGCGGAGCTTCGCGCCCCGCCGGTCCTCCAGCCGTCCGCCGTTGGCCTCGATCACGCGACGCGAGGCCAGGTTGCCGACGTCGCAGGTGAGCAGGGCGTCTGCGATCCCCCGGGCACGGGCGTGCGGAAGCACGGCGGCCAGCATCGCGGTGGCGTGGCCCTCCCGGCGCCGGGAGCGGCGTACGTCGTAGCCGACGTGGCCACCCACCTCGCGGAGCCGCTCGGTCAGCCGGTGGCGCAGGTCGATCCGGCCGATGTACTCGCCGCCGTCGATCCACCACCAGGTGGTGTGCGGGACGAAATCGTCGCGCGGGGCAACGGCCTCGCGGCGCACCTGCGCGACGTACGCGGCGAACCCCGCGGGCGTCGACCATGTCGGACCGTGCTCCAGCAGGTCCTCCCCCAGCATCGACCCGGGACGCGCCCGCCCCTCGTCGCGGAACTCCTGCATGGCGGAGAGGAAGGACGCGTGCCAGCGCACGTCGGGACGCTGCAGCTCGGCCATGCCCCAGCCTCGGCGGGGACGGGGCCGGGGCTCAACCCGTTTTCGCCACCGGCAGGTGCTCGGCCCACCAGCGCAGCAGGTGCTCGAAGCGCTGCCGGCGATGGCGCGGCCGGCCGCTGCGGCTCAGCTCGTGGCCCTCGGCGGGGAACAGCAGCAGCTCGGTGCGTACGCCGCGCAGCCGCAGCGCCGTGAACCAGCGCTGGCCCTGCTCCACCGGCGTGCGCCAGTCGTGCTCGGAGTGGATCACCAGGGTCGGCGTGGTCACCCCGTCGACGTGGGTCAGCGGGCTCTGCTGCGCCGCGGCGTCGGCCGAGCCGTGGTAGCCACCGGGGAAGAACCAGCCGATGTCGGAGGACCCGACGAACGAGGTCGCGTCGAGGTAGCCCCGCTCGACCACGGCGGCGACGAAGCGGTCGGTGCGGGTGGTCAGCGTGGCGGTGAGGTAGCCGCCGTAGGAGCCGCCCACGACGCCCACCCGATCGGCGTCGAGCGGCAGGTCGGCGGCCAGCGCGTGGTCGAGGAACGCCAGCACGTCGTCGGCGTCCAGCGTGCCCATGGCGTGCTCGATCGCGCGGGCGTGGTCCGGCCCATAGCCGGCCGAGCCGCGGGGGTTGCACATCACGACGGCGTACCCCGCCCCGGCTGCCACCTGGGCCTCGTCGAACAGCGCCCAGTCGTACTGCGCGTGCGGCCCGCCGTGGATGTGGAGCAGCACCGGGTGCGGGCCCTCGCCGTAGACCCCGGGGTCGGGCAGCACCACCCAGCCGTGGACCAGGTGGCCGCCGGTCAAGGTGGCCTCGACCTCGACGGGCGTGCTGACCCCGGCGTGGCGCAGCGACGCCGAGACGTCGGTGAGCCAGGTGGTCGCACCGTCTCGCACGACCGCGAGGTCACCGGCGCGCTCGGGGTCGGCGACCGTGGCCAGCACGGTGGCACCGTCGGGGCTCGCGGCGTGGCCGGCGACGACCAGCCGGCCGTCGAGCAGCACCTCGGCTTCGTGGACGCCGTCGGGGTCCAGCGCCACCAGGCGCACCCGCCCGCGGTGCTCGTCCTGCACCAGCACGCGGCCGCCGGCCACGACCAGCGCCGCGGAGCCGCCGGCCAGCTCGAGGTCGGCCTCCTCGGTGAGCGGACGCAGGTCCACCTCCTGGTCCGCGACCGGCCGCTCGGTGACCCACGCCCGCGCCTTGCGGCCCACGAAGCCCAGCCCGTCCGGGCCGGTCTCGGTGCCGGTGACGACCAGCCGCCCGTCGGGCGACCACTGCACCCCGCCGAGCGCCCGGTCGCCGGTCAGCACGGCCTGCGGTGCGGGCTCCGGGGCCCCGGCGTCGGCGGCGACGAGGTGGACGCCGCTGCGCAGGTCGGTCTCGTGGCCCTCGTGACGCGAGGAGAGGAAGGCCAGCCGGGTGCCGTCGGGGCTCCACGCGGGCTCGGTGTCGTCGGCGTCGCCGTCGGTGACCTGGCGGGGCGCGAGCGGCAGCACGGGCAGGTCGGCGCCGGGCGTGGCGTCGGCCGGGGGCACGGCCAGGACGAACAGGTGGTGGCGGCGGTCGCGGGTGAAGCCGACGTCGTCGCGGCGGTACGCCGGTTCGGCGATCAGCCGCGCGGGCTCGGCGTCCGGGGTCGGCGTACGCCCCTCGTCGTCGGCGGTGCCGTAGCGGCCGGGCTCCGGCACGCGGGCGGCGTACGCCAGGCGGGTGCCGTCAGGGCTCCACACCGCCGCGCCCGCGCCGAGCGGGTGGTCGGTCAGGCGCAGCGGCTCGCCGCCGTCGAGGGCGGTGAGGTGCAGCTGCGGCGGCGTGCCCGGCGAGGAACGCAGGAACGCCACGCGGCGACCGTCGGGGCTCACCGCGGGACTGCGGTCGTGGTGACCGGTGGTCAGCCGCACCGCGCCCGAGCCGTCGGTCGGCACCCGCCACAGCTGGCCGCCGTAGGAGTCCGAGGCCAGGTCGGGGCGGGTGACCGCGACCACCGCGACCCGACCGTCGGGGGTGAGGGCCGGGCGGCCGCAGGCGTGGAGCAGGTCGAGGTCGTCGGGACGCATCGGCCCAACCTAGCCAGGGGCCGGGGCTCACTCGGCGCTGGTCAGCGCCTCCTTGGTCTTGGCGATGGCGAAGCCCCAGGCCTGGGACACGGTCGGCGAGGGCGGCAGCGCCACCTCGTCGGGGTTGGTCACGACGTCGAGCAGCACCGGGCCCTCGTGGGCGAAGGCCTCGCGCACCGCCTCGTCGACGTCGCCGGGCCGCTCGACGCGCACGGCGTGCAGCCCCATCGCGCGGGCGACCGCGGCGAGGTCGGGGTTGCGGAGCACGGTGCCGAACTCGGGCAGGCCGACCTGCTCCATCTCGAGCTTGACCATGCCCAGCCGCCCGTTGTCGAAGACGACGAGCTTCACCGGCAGGTCGTGTGCCACCGCCGTGATGAGGTCGCCCAGCAGCATCGTCAGGCCGCCGTCGCCGCACATCGCGACCGCCTGCCGACGCCGGTCGAGCGCGCTGGCACCCAGGGCCTGCGGCATCGCGTTGGCCATCGAGCCGAGGTTGTAGGACCCGAGCAACCGCCGGGTGCCGGTCATCCGCACGAAGCGGGAGAACCACACCGTGGCCATGCCGGTGTCGGTGGTGAAGACGGCGTCCGAGGCCGCGTGGCGGTCGACCGCGGCGGCCAGGAGCTCGGGCCTGATCAGGGCGTCGGGGTTGTCGACCTTGCGCCGCAGCAGCCCCTTCGGGGTGTGGTCGTACGCCGGGTCGGTCAACGCCTGCTGCGACTCCTGCCAGGCGAGGTACTCCTCGCGCACCCCGTCCAGGTGCGTCCGGTCCCGGCCCTCCCGCAGCAGCGGCAGCAGCGCCTGCACGCCGAGCCCGGCGTCACCGACCAGCGGCAGATCGACGGCGAGACGGCGTCCGATGTGCGACCCGCGCACGTCCAGCTGCACCACGGTCTTCCCCTCGGGCAGGAAGTCCCGGTAGGGGAAGTCGGTGCCGACGAGCACCAGCGCGTCGCACTCGGCGAAGGCGGTGGCCGTCGCCGGGTTGCCCAGCAGCCCCGACTGGCCCACCTCGAACGGGTTGTCGTCCTCCAGGCCCTCCTTGGCCTTGAGGCTCAGCACCATCGGCGCGGCCAGGCGGTCCGCGAGCCGCAGCACCTCCTCGCGCGCGTCGACGGCGCCCCGACCGACGAGGAGCGTGACCGTGCCGGCCGCGTCCAGGGCGGCGGCGGCGGCCTGCACCGCGTCCGGGTCGGGCACGGCCCGGGGCGACTGGCGCACGAACCGGGGCACCGGGGTGTCCTCCGGGAGGTCCAGGCCGCCCACGTCGCCCGGCAGCGTGAGGACGGCCACGCCGCGGTGCTGCAGCGCGGCGTTGCCGGCGGCCTCGATCAGGGCGGGCAGCTGGTCGACGTGGGTCACCGTCCGGTTGAACACCGCGACGTCGGCGAAGAGCGCGTCGTTGTCGACCTCCTGGAAGAACTCGCTGCCCATCTCCTCGCGCGGCACCTGGCCGCACACCGCCAGGACGGGGGCGTGGGACTTCTTCGCGTCGTACAGGCCGTTGAGGAGGTGGATGGCGCCGGGACCGACGGTGCCCATGCAGACCGCGAGGTCACCGGTGAGCTGGGCCTGGGCGGCGGCCGCGAAGGCCCCCACCTCCTCGTGGCGCACCCCGATCCACTCGATGCGGTCCTCGCGTCGGATCGCGTCGGTGACCGGGTTGAGCGCGTCACCCACCACGCCCCACACCGACCTGACTCCGTGCTCGGCGAGGGACTCGATCAACAGCTCGGCGACGGTGGGCACGCGGACTCCTCGGGGGACGGTGACGGGCGTCGCTCCGGATCCGGAGCCGCCGGGGAGGACGTACCCGCACCACCGGCCGGCGCACGTGACGACGACGATTTGGCCGCCCCGGAGCCACGCTGGTAATCTCAGCGATCGTGTCTGGCCGCTCCGGCGAGCAGGCCGACCCATTGACTCAGCACCACATCCACACCCGACGTAGACGAGGCGAGCCTGCAGTGGCCAACATCAAGTCCCAGATCAAGCGCAACCGACAGGCCGACGCCGCGCACGAGCGCAACAAGTCGGTCAAGACGGCGCTGAAGAGCGCGGTGCGCAAGTTCCGCGCGGCCGCCGAGTCCGGTGACGCCGACCAGGCCAAGACCGCCGCCGCCGCCGCCGGCCGCCAGCTCGACAAGGCCGCCAGCAAGGGCGTCATCCACAAGAACCAGGCCGCCAACCGCAAGTCGGCGATGGCCAAGAAGGCCGCCTCGCTCTGAGGTAGTCCTCGCAGCACCAGGCGTCGCACCCCTCGGGTGCGGCGCCTTCGTGCGTCCCGGGCACCCGTGGCCCCCAGCGGCCTTCAGCCGCCCTCAGCGGCCCTCAGCGGCCCTCAGCGGCGGGGGCGGGCCCGGACGACGTCGAGCACCATCTTCTCCAGGGCGTACGCCGCGTCGCTGGCCTGACCCTTGACGTCGGCGTCGGCCCGGGCGACCGAGCGGATCGCGCGCCCCACACCGTCGGCGTCCCAGCCGTGCGACTGGCGCCGCAGCACGTCGATCTTCCACGGCGGCACCCCGACCTCCCGGGCGAGGTCGTTGTTGCGCATCCCCCGCGGGGCGCCCATGAACTTGGCCAGCCCGCGCAGGCTCCCCGCCAGGGCGCTGGTCACCAGCACCGGCGCGGTGCCGCGCTCCAGCGCCCAGCGGAGCTCCTCGAGCGCCTCGGCCGCCTGGCCGTGCAGGGCGAGGTCGGCGACCGCGAAGGACTTGGCCTCGGCCCGGCCGCCGAAGTAGCGCTTGACCATCTCGGTGGTCAGGGTCGAGCCCTCGAAGTCGCTGGCCAGCTGGTGGGCGGCCGCCGCCAGCGAACGCAGGTCCTGCCCGACGGCCTGCACCAGGAACTCGGCGGCGTCCGGCTCGATGCGGGAGCCGTGGCCGCGCAGCTCCTGGCCGACGAAGCCGGGCAGCTCGCTGGGTCGCGGCGAGGCCGACTTGACCTCCACGACGCGCTCCAGCTTGCGCAGCCGGGTCAGCACGCCGCTGCCCTTCTGGCCCCCGCCGTGGGCGAGGACCAGCGCCACGTCGTCGGCCGGCGAGGCGGCGTACTGCAGGAGGCCGGGGACGGACTCCTCGGGCAGCTCCTCAAGCCGGCGCACGACCACGCAGCGGATGCTCGAGAACAGCGACGGGGCGGCGAGGTCGCCGAGCACGGCCATCGTGAGCGTGGCTGCGTCGGTCTCGGACAGCTCGGCGTCGGCGTCGTGCCGGCGGACCTGCTCGCGGACGGCGCGCACGGCGCGCTCCCCCAGGAACTCCTCCGGACCCGTCACCAGGGTCACGTGACCCAGCGCCGGCCGGCTCTCCGCGCGTGCCATGGCCCGACCTTCTCACGCGGCTCCGACAGTCCCCGGACGCAGGGTCAGGGCGTGAGGTGGCCGGCCACGACCGTGCGGGTCGCGCCGCCGACCCAGAGCGCACCGTCGTCGTCACGCTCGACGTGGACCCGGCCGTCGCGACCCACGGCGGTGCCCTGACGGACGACGTACGACGCGGGCAGGACGCCCTCGCCGACCAGCCACACCGCGAACCCCGCGTTGAGGCTGCCGGTCACCGGGTCCTCCGGGACCGAGAGGCCGGGGCAGAACGCCCGCACCTCGTACGCCGCCCCGAGACGCGCCGCCTCGGCCGCGTCATGGGCGCCGATCACCCCCAGCTCCAGCCCCTGCATGGCGGCGAGGTCGGGCGCGAGGTCGAGCACGGTCCGGGCGTCCCGCAGCTGCAGCCCCAGCCACCCCGGCCCGTTGTCGATCCACGCCGCCCGCAGCACCCGGTCGGGCTCGACCCGCAGGGCCGCCACCGCCCGCTCGAGGGTGGCGGCGTCGACCGGGCCGGACCGCAGGAACCCCGGCGCGCGGAAGGCCCGGCGGTCCGAGCCGGGCGAGGCGCGCACCTCGACCAGCCCGAGCCCGCACTCCTGCACCACGACGTCCTCGCGGGCGGGGACGCCGCCCCCCTCGAGCCAGGCGTGGGCGGTGCCCAGCGTCGGGTGGCCGGCGAACGGCAGCTCCTCGGCGGGGGTGAAGATCCGCACCCGGTAGTCCGCGCCGGCCTCCCGCGGCGGCAGCAGGAACGTCGTCTCGCTCAGGTTGGTCCACCGGGCGAAGGCCGCCAGGGTCGCGTCGTCGAGCCCCTCGGCCCCGTGCACCACCGCCACCGGGTTGCCGCTGAGCGGCCCGTCGGCGAAGACGTCGACCCAGGACACGGGGAGGCTGGTCATGCGACCCAGCCTTCCAGGACCCTGCCGCGTCAGTCACGGCTCCCCACCACCGCCGGCCCACTGCCGCCCGCGGGGACCACGACCGCGACGTCGCCGTCGCGGTCGGTGCGAGCGACCCGCATGCCGGCGTCACGGAGCAACGCGCTCAGCGACGGAGCGGGGTGGCCGTAGTCGTTGTCCTCCCCCACCGAGACCACGGCCAGCCGGGCGCCGGTCGCGCGGACCAGGTCGGGGTCCTGGCTCGCGCTGCCGTGGTGGGCGACCTTGAGGACGTCGGCCTCGATGCCGCCGGTCTCGCGCAGCAACCGGGACTGCGAGGCCTCCTCCTCGTCGCCCATGAGCAGCAGCCGGACGCCGCGGGTGCGCACCAGCAGCACGACGCTCGAGTCGTTGGGCGGCGACTCCGACGCGGCCGGGGGCGGACCGGCCGGGGCGACGACCTGCCACTCCAGGTCGCCGAGCCGCCTGGTCCCGGCGTACGTCGCCCGCTGCACCGGCACCCCCGCCGCGGCCGCCACCCGGGCCACCTCACGGGCGCCGCCGGCCGGCTCGGCGAGGCCGGTCACCTCGACCGCGCCGACGCGACGCCCGCGCAGCACCCCCGCGAGCCCGTCGACGTGGTCGGCGTGGAAGTGGGTCAGCACGACCAGCGGCACGTCCTCGACGCCCAGCCGGCGCAGGCAGCGGTCGGCCGCGGCCGGGTCCGGACCGGCGTCGACGACGAGCGCCCGGCCGGGACCCACCCGCAGCACCAGGGCATCGCCCTGCCCGACGTCGCACGCCACCATCACCCACCCCCGCGGCGGCCAGCCCGGGCTGGGCAGCGGCACCAGCAGCGCCACCAGCGCGAGCGAGGCCAGCACCACGCTCGTCGTGCGCCGCGCCAGGACGTGCCCCAGCAGCACCGTGACCGCCAGGCAGGTCAGGCTGAGCAGCGTCAGCCCGAGCGCGGTGGTCGGCCACGAGGCCGACGCCGACGGCAGGTCGGCCGCCCGCTGCGCCACGGCGACGATCCAGCTCGCGCACCACGCCGCCGGGGCCGCCACCACCGCGCCCAGCCAGGGCCAGACGAGCCCCACCACCCCGCCCGCGAGCCCGAGCACCGTGGCCGGTCCGACGGCCGGCGCCACCAGCAGGTTGGCCAGCACCGCCACGAGGCTCACCTGGCCCGACAGTGCTGCGACCAGCGGGGTGCAGGCGAGCTGGGCGGCGAGCGGCACCGAGACCGCCTCGGCGACCCAGCGCGGCACCCACCGCACCATCCGGTCGCGCCAGGCGGGTGCCAGCCACACGATCCCGGCCGTCGCGAGGGCGGACAGCGCGAACCCGGCCGAGAGTGCGAGCCACGGGTCGAGCAGCAGCAGGCCCAGGACCGCGGCGCCCAGCGCCCGGGTGGCCTGCCGGCGACCGTGCGAGCCCAGCGCCAGCAGGCCCACCACCCCCATCGCCGCCGCCCGCACCACGCTCGGCTCGGTGCGGGCCAGCAGCACGAACCCGGCCACCCCGAGCAGCCCGACCACCAGCAGCCCCCGAGCCCGTACGCCGGCCCAGCGGGCCAGCAGCAGCAGGCTGCCGACCACGAGCGTCAGGTTGGTGCCGGAGACGGCCAGCAGGTGGGTCAGCCCGGCGGTGCGGAAGTCCTCGGCGACCCCCTCGGGCATCGCCGTGTCGTCCCCGTCGACCAGGGCGGGCACCAGCGCCCGGGGTGCGGGGGGCCGGTCGGCCACTGCCTCGCGGATCGAGGCCCGCAGCGCCGCGGCGCCCCCGAGCAGCGGACCCGGCACGTCGACCACGCGGGGCGGTCCCCGGGGACCCAGCACGGCGGCGAGGTCGCGGCTGCGCGGCGGCGCGAGCCGGCCCGACGTCTCCACGCGGCTGCCCAGCTCCACCCGCGACCACGCGGTGTCGCCCAGGAGCAGCACCGGGGCGCGCACCGCGTGCGCCCGCCCCCGACCGCTGACCTGCTCCACCCGGGCACGCACCAGCACCACGTCGCCGAACCGGCCCGGTCGCAGCACCGGGTCGGAGGTGGTCACCAGCTCGACCTGCACCACGGCGCGCTGCCGGGCGAGGTCGGCCACCGGGCCCGACCCCACCCCGTCGACCCGGAGCAGCACCGAGGACACGACGCCGACCCCGCAGCACACCCAGACCAGCAGCGTGGTGGTGTCGCGACCCCGCCGACGCAGTCGCGCCCACACCATGCCCACGACCGCCACCACCGGCACGGCCGACCACGCGGGTGCCAGCACGGCGAGCAGTGCGCTCCCCCACGCCACGAGCGCCAGCGCCGGCAGCCGCAGGTCGTCGACCGACGGCGGCCTCACAGGGTGACGTGGGGGGCGATCTCGGCGAGCGTCTTGTCACCGATGCCGTCCACCTCGAGCAGCTCGTCCACGGCCGTGAAGGAGCCGTGCGTGCTGCGCCAGTCGAGGATCTTCTGCGCCGTCACCGGGCCCACCCCCGGCAACGTCTCGAGCTGCTCGGGCGTCGCGGCGTTGAGGCTGACCAGCGCCCCTGCGGGGTCCGGCGCGGCCTGCGCCGCTCCCGCCGCCGCTCCCCCGGGCCCGGCCGGCACAGCCGCGGCGACCGGCGCGCCGACCAGCACCTGCTCCCCGTCCACCAGGACACGGGCCAGGTTGAGGCCCCGCAGGTCGACCCCCTGCCGGGCGCCACCGGCGTGCTCCAGGGCGTCCACCACCCGCGACCCGGCCGGGAGCGTGGCCACGCCGGGACGACGGACCTTGCCGGCCACGTCGACCACGACCGTCGCACCGGGCGACCCCGTCCCCGACGGGGTGGCCGCCGAGCCCGTCGACGCACCCGGGGAGTCCGGCGGCGACGCCGAAGGCGTCAGCTCGGCCAGCGGCTCGGCGGAGGCGGGGGCGCGGTCGAGCGCGACCGGCCGCGGGCTCCCCCGCTGCCAGACGTAGGCCGCCAGGGCGATCCCCGCCACGACGAGCAGCACCACCAGCAGCGCCTGCCCGCGCTGCAGGCCCACCCGACCCCGCACCGTGCTCGGCAGCGCATCGGCCACCCACGCACGGGCCCCACCACCGAGCCGCGCCCCCACCCCCGGCGGCCGCTGACGCGCGTGCCGACCCACGGGCCGGACCACGACCGGCGGCCCGACCAGCGGCCCGGCCGGCGGACCGGCCCCGCCCTCGGCCCCGGGCGGCTCCTCGACGGCGTCCGGCACCTCCCAGGGCGCCGGCTCGTCGTCGACGCGCCGCAACCCGGCCGCCTCCAGCTCCCGCCCCAGCAGCTCGAGCCGACGACGGGCCGCCGCGGCGACCTCCTCCTGCGACTGCCTGCCCCTGCCGACCATGACCGCGACGCTAGGAAGCGGGCGCCGCCCCCACCAGGGCCACGCGGCACCCTGTGGACGACGCGGGTCAGGAACCCGCCTGTGGAGGCCGGGGCGCCACCACCACGGCGACCATCCCCGGTCCGACGTGGGCGCCGAGCACGGCGCCGATCTCGACCAGCGCGACGTCGCGACCCTCGAGCTGCTCGGCCAGCCGCCCGCCCAGCACGGAGACGAGGGCCGTGGCGCGCTCCTCGGACTCGAGGTGGGCGACCGCCACGTCGACCGGGCCGGTGGCCGCCTCCGTGGCGAGGACCTCGAGCCGCTGCAGCGCCTTGCCGGCCGTGCGCACCTTCTCGAAGGCGCCGACCCGGCCGTCGGTGAGCCTGAGGATCGGCTTGACCGCGAGCGCCGAGCCGACGAGGGCGGCCGCCGCGCCCACCCGTCCACCGCGACGCAGGTGCTCGAGCGTGTCGACGTAGAACAGCGACGTGGTGGCCTCCCCGCGGGCCCGGGCGACCTCCGCCGCCCGCGCGGCCGGCTCCCCCGCCGCCAGTGCGTCAGCGGCGGAGAGCACCGCGAACCCGGTGCCCATCCCCACCTGGCGGGTGTCGACGACGTGCACCGGGACGCTCGCCCGTCGCGCGGCCAGCCGGGCCGACTCGACGGTGCCGCTGAGCTCGCCGGAGATGTGGACCGAGACGATCTCGTCGTGGCCCTCGCGCACCAGCTGCTCGTAGACGGCGAGCACGACCTCGGGGCCCGGTCGCGAGGTGGACACCGAGCGGCGTCGGTCGCGCAGCGCCGCCGCGAGGCGACGGGGCGAGGCGGCCTCGCTGCCCTCCTCGTGCGCGGTGCCGCCGATGACCACCTGCAGCGGCACGACCCGGACACCCCGCCGTTCGGCGGTCTCCTGCGACAGCGAGGCCGTCGAGTCGGTGACCAGGGCGACGGGCATGGCGCTCAGGCTAGCCGCGGCCGTGGTCGGGCTCCGGGGCACGTCCGGTCGCGGCCGGGGTGACGCTCGCCCCCGGCGTGCGCACGCGACGGACGAGGTCGGCGAGCCCCAGCAGCAGCGCCACCACGACCAGCCCGATGGTGGTGCGCAGCGACGTCGAGAGCGCCTCGGCGTAGTCGCCCCGCGTCGCGGCGAGCGAGCCGAAGAACTGCGCCAGCACCACCGCGACCCCGAGCGCCGAACCCACCCGCTGCGCGGTCTGCAGCAGCCCGCCGCCCGCGCCCGCCCGGGCCGGGTCGACCTCGTCGAGGGCCAGCGTGATGTTGGGCGAGATCACCAGCCCGCCCCCGGCGCCGGCGAGCAGCAGCAGCGGCGCGAGGCTCAGGCCGACGTGGCCGTCCAGGCGCGGGAGCAGCAGGTCGATCCCGACCAGGGCGGCGGTGATGGTGACCAGTCCGCCCAGCACCAGCGCCCGTCCCCACCGCTGCACGACGCGGCCGCCGTAGAACGCCGTCACCGCCGAGCCCGCCGCGAACGGCAGCTGGGTCAGCCCCGCCTCGAGCGCGCTGTAGCGCAGCCCCGACTGCAGGTAGAGCGTGAGCACGATGAAGATCGAGGTGAAGCCGGCGAAGTAGAACGTGCCCAGCCCCAGCCCGAAGACGTACGACGGCACCCGCGCCAGGCTGAGGTCGACGAGCGTCTCCCGACCGCGGCCCGACCAGTGCCGCTCCCAGCCGTAGAACACGCCCAGCACCACCACGGCGACCCCGGCCAGCCACCACGGACGCTGCGAGAGCGGCGCGCCCTGGTCGCCCTCCACGACGGGCAGCAGCACGAGCAGCATCGCGGCGGCGAACAGCAGCACCCCGACCGGGTCCAGGGACTGCCGGCGACCCGGTGGCACGCGGGGCAGCCACTTCCGGGCCAGCACGAGGAGCAACAGCCCGACCGGCAGGTTGACGTAGAACACCAGCCGCCAGCCCCACTCCGGACCGCCGAGCTGCACCAGCAGCCCGCCTAGCAGCGGCCCGATCGCGGTCGAGATGCCGATGCTGGCGCCGAAGAGACCGAAGGCCCGACCACGCTCGGGGCCGCGGAAGAGGTTCTGGATGAAGCCCGAGACCTGGGGCGTGATCATGCCGCCACCGACGCCCTGCACGACCCGGGCGACGGCGATCGCCCACGCGGTGGGGGCGGCGCCGCACGCCGCGCTGGCCAGGGTGAACAGGGCCACCCCCCACATGAAGACCGTACGACGCGAGCGCGCGTCCCCGAGCCGCCCGGCCGGCACCAGCGCCATGCCGAACGCCAGCGAGTAGCCGGCCACCACCCACTGCACCTGGCTGTCGCTCGCCCCCAGGCCCTCGCGGATCGACGGCAGCGCGACGTTGACGATGCTGACGTCGAGCAGGCACATCCCGCCCGCCACCAGGCACACCGCCAGCGCCCGCCACCGGTCGTCGTGACCCGAGTCGTGACCAGAGTCCTGACCCGAGTCCTGACCTGCCCTGCCACCCGTCGCGGCCGCCCCGGCCCGGTCGTCCTCACGCACCTCGCCACGCTAGCCGCGGGGTCGCTACGGCCCAGCCGCTACGGTCGGGGGATGCGCATCGTCATCGCCGGAGGACACGGTCAGATCGCCCGCCAGCTCGGGCGCCTCGTCACCCAGGACGGCCACGAGGTGGTCGGCCTGATCCGCAAGGCCGAGCACGTGCCCGACCTCGAGGCCGACGGGGTCGGCTGGAAGCAGCTCGACCTCGAGGACACCTCGGTCGAGCAGCTGACCGAGGTCGTCCGCGGCGCGGACGCCGTGGTCTTCGCCGCCGGTGGCGGGCCCGACGGCAACGCCGCCCGCAAGGAGACCGTCGACAAGGGCGCGGCCGTGATGCTGGCCGACGCGGCCGTCGCCGCCGGCGTGCGCCGCTACGTGATGATCTCCTCGATGGGGCAGGACCGCATCGAGGAGGACTCCGACGAGGTCTTCCAGGTCTACCTCCGCGCCAAGCGCGACGCCGACGACCACGTCCGTTCCCAGGACGCGCTCGACTGGACCGTCGTGCAGCCCGGCAAGCTCACCGACGACGTGCCCACCGGCACCGTCGCGGTCGGCGACGTCGACTACGGCTCGGTCACGCGCGGCGACGTCGCCCACGTGCTGGCCGAGGTGCTGGAGTCCGACCACACCATCGGCCGCACCTTCGCGGTGATCGGCGGCGACCAGCCCGTCGCCGAGGCGGTCCGCAAGCTCTGAGCGGGGCCGCCCCGGCGGCCCTCAGCCGGCGACGACGTTGACCAGCTTGGGGGCGCGCACGATCACCTTGCGCACCTGCTTGCCCTCGAGCGCGCGCTGCACGGCCGGGTCGGCGAGGGCGGCGGCCTCCAGGTCGGCCTCGGAGACGTCGGGGGCGACCTCGAGGCGGGCCCTGACCTTGCCCTGCACCTGCACGACCGCGGTCACCGACTCCTCGACCAGCAGCGCCTCGTCGACGACCGGCCACGGGACGCGGGCGACGGTGGGCTCGTGGCCCAGGCGCTCCCACATCTCCTCGGCGGTGTAGGGCGCGACCAGCGACAGCAGCACCGCCACGGTCTCGGTCGCCTCGCGGACGGCAGGGTCGGCGGGGCCGACGCCGGAGTCGATCGCCTTGCGGGTGGCGTTGACCAGCTCCATGGTGCGGGCCACGACGACGTTGAAGCGGTGCGAGGCGATCAGCTGCTCGGCCTCGCGCACCGTCTTGTGGGTCTGCCGGCGCAGGGCGGCGTCGCCGCCCGCGGGGTCGGTGCCGGCCGGGCTGGTGACGTCGCCGGAGAGCCGCCACGCGCGCTGCAGGAACCGCGCCGACCCGCCGGGCGAGACGTCGGCCCAGTCGATGTCGTCCTCGGGCGGGCTGGCGAAGACCAGGGTCAGCCGCACGGCGTCCACGCCGAACTCCGAGAGCTGCTCGCCCAGGCTGACGCCGTTGCCCAGCGACTTGCTCATCTTGCGGCCGTTGTTGACCACCTTGCCCTGGGAGAGGTACGCCGAGAACGGCTCGTCCCACGAGACCAGCCCGATGTCACGCAGCGCCTTGGTGAAGAAGCGGGCGTACAGCAGGTGCAGCACCGCGTGCTCGTCGCCGCCCACGTAGAGGTCGACCGGCCCCCACGCGTCGGCCAGGCCCTTGTCGAAGGCCTGGGTGTCGTCCTGCGGCGAGAGGTAGCGCAGGAAGTACCACGACGAGTCCACGAAGGTGTCCATCGTGTCGGTGTCGCGGGTGGCCGGGCCGCCGCACGTCGGGCAGGTGACGTTCACCCAGTCGGTCGCCGCGCCCAGCGGCGAGGTGCCCTTGGGCTTGAGGTCGGCGCCACGCAGCTCGGGCAGCTCGACGGGCAGCTGGTCCTCGGGCACCGGCACCTCGCCGTCGACCGGGCAGTGGATGATCGGGATCGGCGCGCCCCAGTAGCGCTGCCGCGACAGCAGCCAGTCGCGCAGCCGGAAGTTCACGGTGCCGCGCCCCAGGCCCTGGCCCTCCAGGTAGGCGATGGTCGTCGACTTGGCCTCGGTCACGCCCATCCCCGACAGGTCGATCTCGTCGTTGGCGGAGTTGATGGCCGGGCCGTCGCCGGTGAAGGCCTCGCCGTCGAAGTCCTCCGGCGGCTGCACGGTGCGCACCACCGGCAGGTCGAAGGCCGCGGCGAAGTCCCAGTCGCGCTGGTCCTGGCCGGGCACGGCCATGATCGCGCCGGTGCCGTAGTCGGCCAGCACGTAGTCCGCGGCGTACACCGGCAGCGGTGTGCCGGTCAGCGGGTTGGTCGCGTGGACGCCCAGGAAGACGCCGGTCTTGGGGCGCTCGGTGGAGAGCCGGCTGATGTCGGACTCCTTGCGCACCTCGACCAGGTAGTCCTCCAGGGCCCCGCGCTGCTCGTCGGTCACCAGCTCGGCGGCCAGCGCCGCGTCGGCGGCCACGACCATGAAGGTCGCGCCGAACAGCGTGTCCGGGCGCGTGGTGTAGACGGTGATCGGCTCCTCGCGGCCCTCGACGGGGAAGTCGACGTGGGCGCCCTCGGAGCGGCCGATCCAGTTGCGCTGGGCGTTGACGACCTTGTCCGACCATGTCGGCTGCAGGTCGTCCAGGGAGTCCAGCAGCTCCTGGGCGTAGGCGGTGGTGCGGAAGTACCACTGCGTCAGCTCGCGCTTGGTGACCTCGGCACCGCACCGCTCGCAGGCGCCGTCGACGACCTGCTCGTTGGCCAGCACGGTCTGGTCGTGGGGGCACCAGTTGACCGCGCTGTTCTT
The DNA here is from genome assembly GCF_003752505.1 of Nocardioides aurantiacus. Classification (NCBI taxonomy): domain Bacteria; kingdom Bacillati; phylum Actinomycetota; class Actinomycetes; order Propionibacteriales; family Nocardioidaceae; genus Nocardioides; species Nocardioides aurantiacus. Next base: position 2,564,649 of record NZ_RKHO01000001.1, read on the forward strand.
GCGGTAGGCCAGGCCCTGGGCGTGCAGCTGCAGGAACAGCCACTGCGTCCAGCGGTAGTACGTCGGGTCGCTGGTGTTGAACCGGCGCGACCAGTCCACGGCCACGCCGTAGCGCTGGAACGAGGCCAGCTGGGTGGCGATGTTGCCGTAGGTGTAGTCGGCGGGGTGGGCGTCGTTGCGGATCGCGGCGTTCTCGGCCGGGAGCCCGAAGGAGTCCCAGCCCATCGGGTTGAGCACCTCGTAGCCGCGCTGCCACCAGTGGCGCGCCACGACGTCGTGCAGCGCGGTGACCTCGGCGTGACCCATGTGCAGGTCGCCGCTGGGGTAGGGGAACATCGTCAGCGCGTAGCGCTTCTCGCGCGGGCTGTCGTCGTCGGCGCGGAACGGGTCGAGCTCGGCCCAGACCCGCTGCCACTTCTCCTCGGCCGCCTGCACGTCGTAGCGCGCGGTGCCGTCGGTGTCGTGCTCGCTCATCTGGGGCTCCTCCTGGGCGGGGACGGTGTGGACATGAAAAAGCCCCTCGCGCAGAGGGGCGGCCGCGTCGTGGTCGACGCGGCTAGGCGAGAAGCAGGGAGGTGCTCACCGCTCCATCCTAGACCCTGCACCGCTCGCGTCGGCCGTTCGCTCCCGGAGCCGCCTTCGCGCGGGGTCGTACGGTGACGGGCATGGGTCCTGCGGCGCGCTGGCTGGTGGTGCTCGCCGTGGCCGTGGCCCTCGTGGCGGTGCCCCAGGGCCTGCGCGCCCTGCCGGTCGAGGACACCGGGGAGAGCGCCGCCGACCTCGCCGCCCGCGTCCTCGACGCCGACCGCCTCGGCTGGTCCGGCGAGGTCGCCACCCAGGGCGACGTCGAGGTCCCGCTGAGCGGTGACACCTTCGGGGGCGTGGTGCGGATCCTCGGCGAGTCCAGCCGGCTCCGGGTGTGGTGGCGCGGCCCCACCCAGCACCGCGTCGACCGGGTCCGCGAGAGCGGCGAGACCGACGTGGTCCGCAGCGGCGGCACGACCGTCCGGTGGCGCTACGAGGGCAACCGGGTCAGCGTCGTGCCGTACTCCCGGATCCGGCTGCCCGACGACCCCGACGTCGTCCCGGTCGCGCTCGCCCAGCGGCTGCTCACCGGCGCCCGGGCCGCGGAGCTCTCCCGGCTGCCGTCGGAGCGCGTCGCCGGTCGCGCCGCCGCCGGGCTGCGGCTCGTCCCCGCCGACCCCCGCTCGACCGTCGGGCGCGTCGACCTGTGGGCGGACCAGGAGACCGGTCTCCCGCTCCGCGTCGAGGTGTACGACGGAGCAGCGGGGTCGCGACCGGTGCTGACCACCGAGACCACCTCGGTCGACCTGACCAGGCCGCCCCGGTCGCGCACGACCCTCGACCTCTCCTCCGGCGTGGACGTCTCGCGCGGCGTGACCCTCGACGACGCGGCGGGTGCCGACGCCTACGCACCGTTCGCCCCGCCCTCGGAGGCGGCCGGGCTCCCCCGCCGCGGCGACCCCGAGGACTTCGGGGCGGTCGGCGTCTACGGCCGCGGGCCGACGGTGCTGGTGGCGGTGCCGCTGCGCGACGTGGTCGCCAAGGGACTGCGCGAGCAGCTGCGCAAGGCCGGCACCGTCCGCGACACCGGCGAGCGCCAGGCGCTGGAGTTCGGGCCGCTCTCGGTGCTGCTCGACAGCAGCGGCCGCGGCAACTACGTGCTGCTCGGCACGGTCACCCCGCAGACGCTCGTGCAGGCGGCCGACGACGTGCGGGCCGGCGTACGCCTCGTGGACCCGGTGGGCCGATGACCGACCTGCTGATCGCCACCCGCGGGCTGACCAAGGTCTACCGGGGCGGTGTCCGCGCCGTCGACGGCGTCGACCTCGAGGTCCGCGCGGGCGACGTCTACGGCTTCCTCGGCGCCAACGGCTCGGGCAAGACCACGACCGTGCGGATGCTGCTCGGCCTGGTGCTCGCCACCGAGGGCGCGATCGAGCTCTTCGGCGAGGCCATGCCGAGGGCCGGCGCGTCGGTCCTGCCCCGGGTCGGCGCCCTGGTGGAGGGCCCCGGCGCCTACCCCCACCTGTCCGGGCGGGCCAACCTGACGCTGCTCGACTCCACCGACGGCCGGCGCCGCCGCGGCGACCGCCGGCGCCGGGTCGGCGAGGTGCTGGACCAGGTCGGGCTCGACCCGGCCGACCGCCGCCCGGTGCGCACCTACAGCCTCGGCATGCGCCAGCGCCTGGGCCTGGCCTCGGCGCTGCTGCGCCGGCCTCCGCTGCTCGTGCTCGACGAGCCGACCAACGGCCTGGACCCCCAGGGCATCCGCGAGATGCGCGAGCTGCTGCTCTCGCTCAACCGGGAGGGCACCACCATCTTCCTCTCCAGCCACCTGCTGGCCGAGATCGAGCAGATGTCGAGCCGCGTGGGCGTCCTCGACCGCGGCCGGCTGGTGCTGCAGGAGGACCTCGCCACCCTCCAGGCGCCCACCGGCCTGGTGCGGGTGCGCACCCCCGACGTGAGCACCGCGCTGCGGCTGCTCGACGGCCGGGTGGTCGACCGCGGCGAGGGCCACCTCGTGGTCCGCAGCCCCGACGCCGCCGCCCTCAACGCCCACCTGGTGGCCCGCGACATCCGCGTCACCGAGCTCGGTCCCGAGCGACGCAGCCTGGAGGAGATCGTGCTCGCCGCGAGTGAGTCGGCGTGATCCGCGTCGAGCTGGTCAAGCTGATGACCCGTCCCCGCACCTGGATCACGATCCTGGCGCTCAACGCCCTGCCCACCCTGGTGGCGGTGCTGCTCGCGGTGACCGACCTCGGTCCGCGGCCCGGCACCGGACCGCCGTTCCTGTCCGCGGTGCTGACCGACGGCACCCTCTTCCCGCTGGCGGCGCTGGGCATCGTGCTGCCGCTCTTCCTGCCCGTCGCGGTGGCCGTGGTCGGGGGCGACGCCATCGCCGGGGAGGTGCAGAGCGACACGTTGCGCTACCTGCTGGTGCGGCCCGTCTCGCGGCTGCGGCTGCTGGTGGCCAAGCTGGTCAGCGTCGTGGTCTTCGTGGTGCTGGCGGTGCTGGCCGTCGCCGTCGTGGCCTACGTCGAGGGTCGGCTGCTGCTCGGGGACGCCCCGGCCACCGGGGTGGTCAGCGTGTCGGGCTCGACGCTGACCCAGGCCGAGATGACGCAACGCACCGGCCTGGCCTTCGTCTACGTCGTGCTGGCGATGCTCGGGGTGGCCGCGATCGCGCTCTTCTTCAGCACCCTCACCGACTCCGCGGTGGGCGCCGCCCTGGGCACCATCGGGGTGCTGGTCGCCTCCACCGTGCTGCTGGGCCTCGACGCCGCCGACGCGATCAAGCCCTACCTGATGACGCGGCACTGGCTGGCCTTCGTCGACCTGTTCCGAGATCCGATCCGGTGGGGCGACGTGGTCGACGGGGTGCTCACCCAGCTGGGCTACCTCGTCGTCTTCGCCGGCGCCGCCTGGGCCAACTTCGCCACCAAGGACGTCAACCGGTGAGGACCCGGCTGCTCGGCCTGCTGGCGGTGCTCCCCCTCGCCGCGTGCGGCGCGACCGCGGGACCCGACCTCGGGCTCGACCCGCGCGCGGAACGGCTCGACCAGCAGCAGTACGAGCAGCTGCGCGCGGCCGTCGACCGGGTCGCCGACGACGCCTTCGCCGCCGCCGGCACGGCCGTCGACGGGCGGGTGCGCGCCTACCAGCTCGTCACCGTGCGGTGCGCCGCCCGGCCGCGCACCGTCGGCAGCCTCACGGTGGTCGGCGAGCTGACGTACGCCGAGCCCGACGACACGGTGACCGACCGGGCCATCGACGCCGCCTGGCGCGACCTGGGGCTGGAGCGCGACGCCCAGGGGCGTGCGGGGGCCTTCGCCCGCACGGACCTCCCGGAGGATCTCCCCGGGGAACTCCAGGCCGACGTGGGCGCCCGGGCGTCGCGCGACGAGCCCGGGTCGCGGCAGCGCGTCCGCCAGCTGTTCGCTTCCAGCCCGTGCGTCGACCTGCGTGACGTCGAGGTCCCCGACGAGGACCGCGGCGACCTCGACGACCAGCTCCGCTGACGACTCAGCAGCCGGGCTCGGGCGCGACGACGGGCCCCGCACCCAGCGCGCCGTCCAGCACGCGGCCGACGCGGGTGTCAGCGGGCAGGTCGTCGTGCTGCACCTCGGCTCCGGGGCACAGGTCCTGGACCAGCACGTTGCGCGCCCCCTCCAGCGCGGCCGAGCCGGTGGGGGTCACCACCCGGTCGGCGTCGCTGCGCACCGTCGCCCACTGGGGGCCCTCGGGCGTCTCGTCGCCCGCGTTGAGCTCGCGCAGCAGGTCGCTGTCGGGCACCAGCTGCTCGCACGCCGTGGGGCAGGTGCCGGCCGCCTCGACCGCCAGCTCGGCCACGTCGGTGCCGTGGTGGTGGGGCGAGCCGAGCGTCACCACGCGGCGCACGACGTCGGCGCCGCTGCCGTCGCGGACGTAGAGCCGGACCACCACTCCCCCGGCCGAGTAGCCGACGAGGTCGACCGACGCCGCGCCGGTGCGCTCGCGCGTCTCCTCGACGAGCGTCGCGAGCCGGGCCGCCTCGTCGCGCAGGTCCCCGGTGCCGCCACCCGCGGGCTGCAGCACCACCACGTCGCGACCCTGGTCGCGCAGCCGCTGCACCAGGGGGTCGAGCGCGGCGACGCGGCCGCCGTACCCCGTCACGGCCACGACCGGGCCGGGGGTGCCCTGGTCGACCGACGGCCCGCCGAGGACGGCGCGCAGCCCGACCCAGGCGACGAGCGCGACGAGGGCGGCGACGACGAGGGCACCGAGCACGACCGCCTGCCGGCGCCGCGCCGGCGCGAGCCGGGAGCTCACGGAGGCGTCAGGGCGTGTCCTCGGGCACCACGACCGGACGCAGCCGCGCCCAGGCGAAGAACACGAGCGCGGTCAGGACCATCCCGGCGCCGGCCCACAGGTTGACCCGGACGCCGTCGGCCTTCGCGATGTCGGCCGCGCTGTCGAAGATCGAGGCGATCAGCAGCACCACGCCGAAGATGCCGATCAGCATCCCGATGAAGTTGCGGATGTCGAAGGCGCCCGCCTTGCGGGTGCGCTCCGCCTGCGCGTCCGCGCCGGACATTTTCTCAGCCATGACTACCGCCCTACCAGAAGATGATGTTGAGACCGACGACGATGACGACGCCGACGCCGGCGAGGATGTTGGGCTTCTGGTACCACGCCAGCGCCTCCTCGTTGTCGTCGTGGAAGTCCATCTTGGGGGTCAGCGAGTAGACCAGGCCCCGCAGCTCGGACTCCTCCCGCGGCTTGGTGACCAGGGTGACCAGGACGCTGACGATGATGTCGACCACGAACGCCGCACCGGCGGCCACGAAGCTCGCGCCCTGCCCGGAGAGCCCGACCCAGCCCTGCGACAGGCCGCCCAGGGCGTCCTGCGAGGCGATGCCGACCAGGATCGCCGCCGTGGTGCCGGCCACGAGGCCGGTCCAGCCGGCCGTCGCGGTCATCCGCTTCCAGAACATGCCGAGGATGAAGGTCGCGAACAGCGGGGCGTTGAAGAACCCGAACAGCGTCTGCAGGTAGTTCATGATGTTGGAGTACGACGCCGCGAAGGTCGCCGTGCCGATCGCGATCACCGTCGCTCCCACCGTGGCCGCCCGACCGACGGCCAGGTAGTAGCCGTCGGGCCGGTCCTTGACGACGTAGGTCTCCCACAGGTCGTAGGAGAAGACCGTGTTGAAGGCCGAGATGTTGGCCGCCATGCCGGCCATGAAGGAGGCCAGCAGGCCCGCGATCGCGACGCCCAGCATGCCGTTGGGCAGCAGGTCGCGGATCAGGTAGAGCAACGCGTTGTTGTAGTCCGGTGACCCGCCGTTGTTCTTGGGCTCGGAGATCTCGTTGACCAGGACCGCGGCGATCATGCCGGGGAAGATGACGATGAACGGCACGAACATCTTGGGGAAGGCGCCGATGATCGGCGCCCGCTGCGCCGCGGAGATCGAGCTCGACGCCATCGCGCGCTGGACCTCGACGAAGTTGGTGGTCCAGTAGCCGAAGGACAGCACGAAGCCGAGGCCGAGCACGATGCCGACGACCGACCAGAACGGGCTGTCGAAGCCCGTCAGCGCGGTGCCGGGCCAGGAGGAGAGCTGCTCGGCTCCGCCGGCGCTCGCGGCCACCTTCTCCTTCAGGCCGCCCCACCAGCCGACCTTGTGCAGACCGATCAGGGTCAGCGGCAGCAGCGCCGCGACGATCACGAAGAACTGCAGCACCTCGTTGTAGATCGCGGCCGAGAGGCCGCCGAGCGAGGTGTAGGTGAGCACGATGGCGGCGGCGACGATCAGCGAGACCCACAGCGGCCAGCCGAGGATGATCTCGACGATGTTGGCCAGCAGGTAGAGGTTGATGCCCGCGATCAACAGCTGCGCGATCGCGAAGCTCAGCGCGTTGACGAGGTGGGCCCCCGTGCCGAACCGGCGGCGCATGAACTCGGGCACCGAGCGCACCTTGGAGCCGTAGTAGAACGGCATCATCACCACGCCGAGGAACAGCATGGCCGGGACCGCGCCGACCCAGAAGTAGTGCACCGTCGGGATGCCGTAGTTGGCGCCGTTGGCCGACATGCCGATGATCTCGACCGCGCCGAGGTTGGCGGAGATGAACGCCAGGCCGGTCACCCACGCGGGCAACGAGCGGCCCGAGAGGAAGAAGTCGATGCTGGAGGAGACCGAGCGGCGGGCCAGCACCCCGATGCCGATGACGAAGGCGAAGTAGACGCCGATCAGCAGGTAGTCCACCCAGTTGGTGTCGAGCCGCAGCGCACCTTCCGCAGCGAGGACCGTCATCGTCAAACCTCCGTCGTGCCCGAGCGGCGACCCGTTGTCGCCTCGGGCACGCTACTCCTCGCACCCGCTCCCGTCGCGCACCCCGATGGGTAGAGTCGCCGCTCCGTGTCGACGAGGTGAGGACGGGCGATGAGCTGGCTGGTGACCGGGGGTGCGGGCTACATCGGCTCCCACGTGGTGAGGGCGTTCGGGGAGGTCGGTCTCGAGGTGGTCGTCGTCGACGACCTGTCCAGCGGGCACCGCGCGTTCGTGGGTGCCGAGGTCCCGCTCGTCGAGGGCAGCGTGGTCGACACCGACCTGATGACCCGCACGATGCGCGAGCACCACGTCGAGGGCGTCGTGCACCTCGCCGGCTACAAGTACGCCGGGGTCTCGGTGCAGCGACCGCTGCACACCTACACCCAGAACGTCACCGGCACCGTCAGCCTGCTCGAGGCCATGGCCGCCACCGACGTCGACGCCATGGTGTTCTCCAGCAGCGCCGCGACCTTCGGCACCCCCGACGTCGACCTGGTGACCGAGGAGACGGCCACGCGCCCGGAGTCGCCGTACGGCGAGAGCAAGCTGGTCGGTGAGTGGGTGATCCGCGACCAGGCCGTCGCCACCGGCCTGCGCCACACCTCGCTGCGCTACTTCAACGTGGTCGGCTCCGGCACCGACGAGCTCTACGACACCAGCCCGCACAACCTGTTCCCGATCGTGTTCGAGAAGCTCCTCGCCGGCGAGACGCCCCGCATCAACGGCACCGACTTCGAGACCCCGGACGGCACCTGCGTGCGCGACTACGTCCACGTCGCCGACCTCGCCCGCTCCCACGTCGTCGCCGCCCAGCGGCTCGCGGCCGGCGAGGACCTGCTCCCCGTCTACAACCTCGGCAGCGGCACCGGCTCCTCGGTCGCGGAGATCATGACCGCCATCCGCACCGTCACCGGCATCGACTTCACCCCCGAGCACGGCCCCCGCCGCCCCGGCGACCCGGCTCGCATCGTCGCCACCGGCGAGGCCGCCGCCCGCGACCTCGACTGGCAGATGCGCCACACCCTCGAGGACATGGTCCGCTCGGCCTGGCAGGCGCGCAGCAGCCACTGACCCGCCCGCCGTCGGTCCCTCCTCGGCGACCCCGGCGGTGCGGTGCTGCCATGATCGGGACATGAGCGCACCCATCACGGACCTGTTCGACCTGACCGGCAAGGTGGTCGTGGTGACCGGGGCCTCCTCGGGCCTCGGCGTCGCCTTCGCCGAGGCCTTCGCCCAGGCGGGCGCCGACGTCGCGCTCGGGGCGCGCCGCGTGGCGCGGCTCGACGACACCGCGGCGCTGGTCGAGGCCGCCGGCCGACGGGCGGTCAAGGTCGAGACCGACGTGAGCTCCCCCGAGGACTGCCAGGCGCTGGTCGACGCGGCGGTCGAGGCGTTCGGCCGGGTCGACGTGCTCGTCAACAACGCCGGCATCGGCACCGCCGTGCCCGCGACCCGGGAGACGCCCGAGCAGTTCCGCTCGGTCATCGACGTCAACCTCAACGGCTGCTACTGGATGGCGCAGGCGTGCGGCCGCGTGATGGAGCCCGGGTCCTCGATCATCAACATCTCCTCGGTGCTGGGCCTGACGACCGCCGGGCTCCCCCAGGCGGCGTACGCCGCGTCCAAGGCCGCCCTCATCGGGCTGACCCGCGACCTCGCCCAGCAGTGGACCGGCCGCAAGGGCATCCGCGTCAATGCACTGGCGCCGGGGTTCTTCGCCTCCGAGATGACCGACAGCTACCCCGAGGGCTACCTCGAGGCGCAGCAGCAGCGGATCCCGGCCGGCCGCAAGGGCGACCCCCGCGAGCTCGCGGCCACGGCGGTGTTCCTGGCCTCCGACGCCGCGGGCTACATCACCGGCCAGACCCTCGCCGTCGACGGCGGCATGACGATCACCTGACGCCTAGAGCAGGCCCGCCAGCGCCAGCAGCACCAGCGTGACGGCCGGCAACGTGCCCTGCACCGCGGCCGGGCGCGCCTTGGTGCGGTCGGAGGTGATCAGCACCAGCGCGGCGGCCAGCATCGAGCCGGTGCCCGCGACGACCAGGGCGACCCCGGCCTCGCGCACCGGCGCGAGCAGGCCCACGCCGACCAGGGTGACCACGGCGAGGAACAGGTTGTAGAACCCCTGGTTGTAGGCCATCTCCCGCGTCGCGCTCGCCTGCTCCGCCGTCGTCGCGAACGTACGACGCGTCGCGCCGTCCTCCCACCGCAGCGACTCCAGGACGAAGATGTAGACGTGCAGCAGCGCGGCCAGGACGGCGGGGACGGCAGCGGCGACGAGGAGGGCGTCCATGGCCGGGGACGCTACGCCGTCCCTCACGTGCGCGGGAACCGTGAGGCGCGGGCACGCCGGGCCGGGGCGCGGGTGCTCACCCGTCAGGACGACGCCCACCAACCCCACCGGCCGCGCCGCCGAGCCGCTAGGTTCGCCGGATGCGTCCCCCCGGCAGTCGTCCGAGCGTCACCGTCATCGGAGCCGGTTTCGGGGGGATCGGCACCGCCATCGCGCTGCGCCGGGCCGGCTACAGCGACATCACGGTGCTGGAGAAGGGCGACTCGGTCGGCGGGGTGTGGCGCGACAACACCTACCCCGGGGCCGCCTGCGACGTGCCGTCCTCGCTCTACTCCTTCTCCTTCGCCCCCAACCCCCGCTGGCCGCACCGCTACTCCCGGCAGCCCGAGATCCGCGACTACATCGAGGCCGTGGCGCGCGAGCACGGCGTCCTCGACCTGGTCCGGTTCGGCGTCGAGGTCGCCACCGCGGCCTACGACGAGGACGAGTGCCGCTGGCACCTGACGACCACGACGGGTGCGTCGCTCCACACCGACGTCGTGGTCAGCGCCGTCGGGCAGCTCTCGCGACCGGCGATCCCCGAGCTGCCGGGCCGCGAGGAGTTCGAGGGCCCTGCCTTCCACTCCGCCGACTGGGACCACGACGTCGACCTGACCGGCAAGCGGGTCGCCGTGCTCGGCACCGGCGCCAGCGCGATCCAGTTCGTGCCCGAGATCGCGCCGGTGGCCGGTCACGTGACCGTCTTCCAGCGCTCGGCGCCGTACGTCGTCCCCAAGCCCGACCGGGAGTACACCGGGCTGCACCGACGGGCCTTCGAGCGCGCGCCCCGCAGCCAGCGCGCGGGCCGGCTGCTCACCTGGGTGGTGACCGAGAAGTTCAACAAGGCGCTGCTCCAGGACACCTGGATGAAGAAGGCCGTCGGCCTCGGCTGGCGGGGGCTGCTGCGCACCCAGGTGCGTGACCCGGAGCTGCGCCGCAAGCTCACCCCCGACCACGAGCTGGGCTGCAAGCGCGTGCTGTTCAGCAACGCCTGGTATCCCGCCCTGACCCGCGACGACGTCGACCTGGTCACCTCGCCGGTCTCCCGGGTGCTCCCGCACGGGGTGCTGGCCGACGACGGCACCGAGCACGCCGCCGACGTCGTCATCTACGGCACCGGGTTCGCCGCCACCGAGTTCCTCGCGCCGATGCAGGTGACCGGGGCGGGCGGGGCCGACCTCCAGGAGCGCTGGAAGTCCGGCGCCCACGCCTACCTCGGCCTGTGCGTGCCCGACTTCCCCAACTTCTTCGTGGTCTACGGCCCCAACACCAACCTGGGCGGCAGCTCCATCGTCGGGATGCTCGAGGCGGCCGCGGGGGCCGTGGTCACGCTGCTGGACCGGGCTCGGACGGCCGGGGCCCGCAGCGTCGCGGTGCGCGCCGACGTGGAGCGGACCTTCGACGACGAGGTGCAGCGCCGGCTGCGCGAGAGCGTGTGGGCCGGGTGCCAGAGCTGGTACCGCGGGTCCGACGGCCGGATCAGCACCAACTGGCCGGGCCTGGTCGCGGAGTACCAGCGTCGCTGCGCCGCCCTGGACCCCGCCGACTTCGTGCTCGCCTGACCGCGTCGGCGGGACCGGTCCGGGGCTCGCTCGCCACTTCACCCTTCCGGGGCGAGCAGGGTCGCGCGCGGTGGGTACGGACACGGACGTCCTGCCCGGGGCCTCGGCGCCCCACCCGACGAGAGGTGACACGTTGCTCCTCCCCCGTGAGCGAGGCCCGCTGAGCCGCCGCGTCCTGCAGACCCTGCGGACCGGCCCCGGGTCCTCCCGTTCCACCACCGCCTTCACCGAGCTGGCGCTCGGCCCCGACTCCGTGGTCACCGACGAGGACGCCCAGCTGGCGCTGTGGACGCTCTACGAGCTGCACTACCGCGGCTTCGAGGACGCGGCCGAGGAGCTCGAGTGGGACCCCACCGTGCTGCGGCTGCGCCGCACCCTGGAGCGCCGCTTCGAGCGTGAGCTCCGCGAGGCCGTGGCCCTCCGGCTCCGCTCGGTCCCCGGCGAGGCACCGGTCGGCGAGACGCTGCTGGCGCTCCCCGCGACGTCCACCGGCCCCTCGCCCGCGGCGTACCTCCACCGCCACGCGAGCCGCGAGGTCGTCGTCGACTTCCTGCGCGAGCGCAGCCTGCAGCAGCTCAAGGAGTCCGACCCGCAGGCGTTCGTGCTGCCGCGGCTGACCGGCCGCTCCAAGGTGGCCCTGGCCGAGCTGCTGTACGACGAGTTCGGCGGCGGCCGCCCGGAACGGCTGCACCAGCGGCTGTTCGCCGAGGCGATGGTCTCGGTCGGGCTCGACCCGACCTACGGCACCTACGTCGACGAGGTGGGGGCGCTGTCGCTGGCCAGCGCCAACGCGATGTCGATGTTCGGGCTGCACCGGCGGCTGCGGGGTGCTGCGATGGGCCACCTCGCCGTCTTCGAGGCCACCAGCTCGGTGCCCTCGCGCAAGATCGCCGGTGGCATGGAGCGGCTCGGGCTGCCGCCGGCCGCCGCGGCGTACTTCCACGAGCACGTCGAGGCCGACTCCGTCCACGAGCACCTCGCCGCGCACGACGTCTGCGGTGCCATGGTGGCCGAGGAGCCGGAGCTGCGCGAGGACGTCCTCGTCGGCGCGGCCGTGTGCCTGCACCTCGACGAGCTGTCGGCGCTGGAGCTGACCGAGCGCTGGAACCCCGCGCCGCCGCCGGCCCGGGGGGTGGCCTCGTGAGGCTCAGCGGACCCGACGACGTCACCGTGCGCTCCTGCCCCGGCGGACCCGACCTCGTGCGCGGCGCCACCCTGGTCGTCGACGACGACGGCGTGCAGCACGAGGTGACCCGTCCCGTGGTCGCGATCTGCCGCTGCGACCGCTCGTCGCGGATGCCGTGGTGCGACAGCACCCACAAGGCGGTGCGGCCCCGGTGAGCGCCGACGCAGGACTCGCCGGGGAGATGGAGTACGGCGAGCTGGTGATCCGGTTCGACGACCGGGTGCTGCGACCACGTCCGTGGACCGCCGCGCAGTCGCGGTGGGCCGCCGACCTGCTGCGCTCCGCTCCCCCGGGGCCCGTGCTGGAGCTGTGCTCCGGCGCCGGCCACATCGGCCTGCTGGCGGTGCACGCCTCGGACCGGCGGCTGGTCTGCGTCGACGCCAACCCGGCGGCGACCGAGCTGACCCTCGCCAACGCGGCGGCCGCCGGCATGGCCGACCGGGTCGAGACCCGCGAGGGCTGGATCCGCGACGTGCTCCGCCCCGACGAGACGTTCCCGCTCGTCGTGGCCGATCCGCCGTGGGTCCCGGCCGCCGAGACCGGCCGCTTCCCCGAGGACCCGCTGCTCGCCATCGACGGCGGCGAGGACGGGCTGGTCGTCGTCCACGAGGTGCTCGGGGCGCTGCGGCGGCACCTGGCCCCCGGTGGGGTGGCGCTGCTGCAGCTCGGCACCACGGCCCAGGCCGAGGCCGTCGGCGAGGCGCTGGGCGGCTCGGGGCTGGTGCCCGGCGAGCTGCGGGAGTACGGCGACCGCGGCGTGTTGCTGCGCCTGGACCGACCGACCTGAGACGGCCTACCCGAGCGTGTAGCCCACGCCCGGGGTCGTGACCAGCCAGCGCGGGTGGGCCGGGTCGGCCTCCAGCTTGCGGCGCAGCTGCGCGGCGTACACCCGCAGGTAGTGGTACTCGCGCTCGTAGCCGTCGCCCCACACCTCGTGCAGGACCTGGTCGCGTCCCACCAGACGGCCACGGTGCCGGGCGAGCAGCTCGAGGAAGGACCACTCCGTGGGCGTCAGCCGGACCTCCTCACCGGCGCGGTGCACCCGCTTGCGCGCCAGGTCGATCGCCAGGTCGCCCACCTCCACCACGGCCTGGTCCTCGGTCGGTGACGCCGGGGGCCGGCCCCGTCGCACCGCCGCCCGCAGCCGGGCCATCAGCTCGTTCATGGCGAACGGCTTGGTGACGTAGTCGTCGGCGCCGAGGTCGAGCGCCTCCACCTTGTCCTCGCCGTGCTGGCGGGCCGAGAGCACCACGATCGGGACCGACGTCCAGCCGCGCAGGCCCGCGATCACCTCGGTGCCGTCGAGGTCCGGCAGGCCGAGGTCGAGCACCACGACGTCGGGCTCGGAGTCCGCCGCGGCCTGGAGCGCGGCGCGGCCGGTGGCGGCGGTGACGACCTCCCAGCCGTGGGCGCGCAGGTTGATGGCCAGCGCGCGGGCGAGACCCGGCTCGTCCTCGACGACGAGGACGCGATCTCCCCGCGTGACGTTCACGCGACCCCCCGGCGCGGCAGAGTGAGCACCATGGTCAGCCCGCCGCCGGGCGTGTCCTCGGCCTCGAGCGTCCCACCGAGGGCGGTGGCGAGGCCCTGGGACACGGCCAGGCCCAGCCCGAGCCCGCCGGGCGAGCCGTCGGAGAGCCGCTGGAACGGCTCGAACATGTGCGCCCGTCGGTCCCGGGGCACGCCGGGCCCGCGGTCGACCACCAGCACGGTGACCGTGTCGGGCTCGTCGTGCACCATCACCTGCACGGGTGTGCCGTCCGAGACGCGCACGGCGTTGGCGACGAGGTTGGCCACGACCCGCTCGAGGAACCCGGTGTCGGTGCACAGCAGCGGGGCGTCCTCGGCCAGCTCGAGGCGGACCGCCCCCGGTGGGTGGCCGGCCACGGCCAGGGGCAGCACCTCCTCCAGGCTGCGCTCGCGCAGCACCGGGCGCAGCAGTCCGGTCTGGAGCCGGGAGAGGTCGAGCAGGTTGTCGATGAGGGACTCCAGCTGGTCGGTCGAGTCACCGAGCGCCGCGAGCAGCTCCGACCGGTCGGACCCGGCGAGCGCCGTACCTCCTCCGACGAGGCCGTCGACGGCCGCCCGCATCGTGGCCAGCGGGGTGCGAAGGTCGTGGCTCACCGCCCTGAGCAGCGCCGTCGAGGTGGCCTCGGCGCCCTCCAGGGCTGCCGCGCGCTCCTCGCGCTCGCGGAGGCGGCGGTACTCCAGGACCAGGCTCGTCTGCAGCGCGAACCCCTCGAGCACCCGACGGTCCTCGGCCCGCAGCGGCGCGCCGCGCAGGGCGAGCACGCGGTCGTCGTCCACCGCCACCTGGGTGTCGGCCTCCCCGGGAGCGCCGGGCGGGTCGTCGCCGGAGGCGGCGACGCCCTCCCACCCGGACGGCGTGCGGACCAGCAGCGCGACCGACCGCTGTGCGAAGACCTCCCGCACCCGCTGGGTGATGGCCTCGGCCGTGTCCTGGCCGGTCAGGACCGACCGCGAAAGCGAGCTCATGGCCGCGGCCTCGGTACGGGCCCGCACGGCGTCACCGGCCCGGCGCGAGGCGCGGTCCACGACCGTCGCCACACCCACCGCGACGGCGACGTAGACGAGGAGCGAGAGCAGGTTCGGCGGCTCGGCAATGGTGAAGGTGCCGAAGGGCGGGGTGAAGAACCAGTTCAGCGCCAGGAAGCTCACCACGGCGGCGAGCAGCGCCGGGAGCAGGCCGCCCACCAGGGCCACGACGACCGTGCCGGCCAGCAGGGCCATCTCGGCCAGCGGCAGCTGGTCGGTGTCCTGGAAGGCCCGCAGGCCCGGGGTGATGAGGGCGGGGAGCAGCAGGGCGAGCACGAGGCCGGTCGCCTGGCGTCGCCGGCTGAGCGGGGAGAGCACGGCGAGGGGGCGTCGCCGAGCGCTGCCGGACACCTGCCCGTGGGTGACGAGGTGGACGTCGATGGCCCCCGCCGCCGCGGCGATCCGGTCGCCCGTCGTGCCGGCCACCAGCCGCCGCAGCCGCCCGTGGCGCGAGACGCCGACCACGACCATGGTCGCGTTGGCGCCCTGCGCGAAGTCGACCACGGCGCTGGCCACGTCCTCGCCGCTCACGGTGTGGAAGCTGCCGCCGAGCGAGACCACGAGCTGCTGCACCCGGCCGAGGCGCGACTCGGGCACCCCGGCCAGGCCGTCGGAGGCGATGACGTTGACGGCCATCAGCTCGGCCCCGGCCGCGCGCTGCGCGAGGCGCGCGCCGCGCCGCAGCAGCGTCTCGGACTCCGTGCCGCCCGTGACGGCCACGACGATGCGCTCCTTGGTCGGCCAGCTCTGCTCGATGTCGTGCGCGCGCCGGTAGTCACCCAGGGCATCGTCGACGCGGTCGGCCAGCCACAGCAGCGCGAGCTCGCGGAGCGCGGTGAGGTTCCCGACGCGGAAGAAGGAGGTGAGGGAGGCGTCGATGCGTTCGGGACGGTAGATGTTGCCGTGCGCCATGCGTCGGCGCAGCGCCTCCGGTGGCATGTCGACCAGCTGGATCTGGTCGGCCGTGCGCACCACCTCGTCGGGGACCGTCTCGCGCTGCCGCACCCCAGTGATGCGCAGCACCTCGTCGTTGAGCGACTCCAGGTGCTGGATGTTGACCGTGGTGACCACGTCGATGCCCGCCGCGAGCAGCTCGGCGACGTCGCCCGCACGCTTCTCGTGGCGTCCGCCCGGCAGGTTGGTGTGGGCCAGCTCGTCGACGAGCACCACCTCCGGCCGGCGCTGCAGCACCGCGTCGGTGTCCATCTCCTCGAAGCGGGCCCCGAGGTGCTCGACGACCCGGCGCGGGAGGACCTCGAGGCCCTCGAGCATGGCCGCCGTCCTGACCCGGTCGTGGGTCTCGACGAGGCCGACGACCACGTCGGTGCCGCGGTCGCGGCGGCGTGCGGCCTCGCTGAGCATGGCGTAGGTCTTGCCCACGCCCGGCGCAGCGCCCAGGTAGACCGTCAGCCGGCCTCGTCGTCCCACGCGCCTAGTCTCCCGCAGCCCGCCGCACCGCCAGGTTGAGCATCAGCACGTCGACCCCGGGGTCGCCCAGGACGCCGAGGGGCCGCCGGTCGGTGTGCTCGGCCACGAGGGCGCGGACCCGCTGCTCGGAGAGCCCCTGGGCCCGGGCGACCCGCGGCACCTGGATCGCGGCGTACGCCGGGCTGACGTGGGGGTCCAGGCCGGAGGCCGACGCGGTGACCGCGTCCGGGGGCACGGCGTCGGCGGGGACGCCCTCGCGGTCGGCGACCTGCGCCCGGCGGGCCCGGATCTCCCGCAGCAGCTCGGGCGCCTCGGGCCCCCAGTTGGACCCGTAGGTGCTCAGGGTGTCGTAGCCGTCGCCCGCCGCCGAGGGCCGCGGCTGGAACAGGCCGTCGTCGTCGACCGCCTGCCCCACCAGCGCCGACCCCACCGCCTCACCGGGGTCCGTGGTGGTGCCACCGGCGCGCGTCACGAGCGAGCCGTTGGCCTGCCACGGGAACGCCACCTGGGCCACCCCGGTGACCAGGAGGGGATAGGCCACCCCCAGCAGGAGGGTGAGGGCGAGCAGCACGCGCAGCCCGGCGAAGGAGAAGCGGGCGAGGGAGAGGAGGTCCTTCATGGTCACAGTCCTGGGATGAGGGAGACGACGAGGTCGAGGAGCTTGATGCCGACGAACGGGGTGACGAGGCCGCCGAGTCCGTAGACGAGCAGGTTGCGGCGCAGCAGCACGTCCGCCGCAGCCGGGCGGTAGCGCACCCCGCGCAGCGCGAGGGGGACGAGCGCGACGATGACGAGGGCGTTGAACACCACCGCCGAGACGATGGCCGACTCGGGCGAGGACAGCTGCATGACGTTAAGCACCCCGAGCTGCGGGAAGGCCACCACGAACATCGCCGGGAGGACGGCGAAGTACTTCGCGACGTCGTTGGCCACCGAGAAGGTCGTCAGGGCGCCCCGGGTGATCAGCAACTGCTTGCCGATCTCCACGACCTCGAGCAGCTTGGTGGGGTCGGAGTCCAGGTCCACCATGTTGCCGGCCTCCTTGGCCGCGGCCGTCCCGGTGTTCATCGCGACGCCGACGTCGGCCTGGGCCAGCGCCGGCGCGTCGTTGGTGCCGTCGCCGCACATCGCGACCAGGCGGCCACCCTGCTGCTGCTCCCGGATCAGCCGCATCTTGTCCTCGGGGGTGGCCTCGGCCAGGACGTCGTCGACGCCGGCCTCCTCGGCGATGACCCGCGCGGTCACGGCGTTGTCACCGGTGACCATCACGGTCCGGATGCCCATCGCGCGCAGCTCGGCGAAGCGCTCGCGGATCCCGTCCTTGACGACGTCCTTGAGGTGCACCACCCCGAGCAGCCGGGCGGGGGCGGTCCCCTCCTGCGCGGCGACCACGAGCGGCGTCCCGCCCTGCTCGCTGACGCGTTGCACCAGCGTCTCGACCTCGGCCACCGACGGGTGCGCCGCGGCGGGACCGGTGCCGTGCACCCAGCGCGCGACGGCCGACGCCGCGCCCTTGCGGACCAGGCGGCCCGGCAGGTCCACCCCGCTCATGCGGGTGGCGGCGGAGAACTCCACGAGCTCGGCGCCGGCGGGCACCGGCGGCGCGTCACCCGGCGCGACCAGCTCCACGATGCTGCGCCCCTCGGGCGTCTCGTCGGCCAGGGAGGCCAGCAGGGCCGCGTCGGCGAGCTCCTCGGGCGCGACACCGGTGACGGCGAGCAGCTCGCTGGCCCGGCGGTTGCCGTGGGTGATGGTGCCGGTCTTGTCGAGCAGCAGCACGTCGACGTCGCCGGCTGCCTCCACCGCACGCCCCGACATCGCGAGGACGTTGCGGCGCACCAGTCGGTCCATCCCGGCGATCCCGATGGCCGAGAGCAGGGCGCCGATGGTGGTGGGGATGAGGCAGACCAGCAGCGCCACCAGCACCAGGACGGACTGCCGGGCGCCGCTGTGGTCGGCGATGAGGTAGAGCGTGCCGACGACGACCAGGAAGACCACGGTGAGCGCGGACAGCAACACCTCGAGCGCCGCCTCGTTGGGGGTCCGCTGCCGCTCCGAGCCCTCGACGAGCGCGATCATCCGGTCGACGAAGGACTGGCCGGGGTCGCTGGTGACCCGCACGGCGATGCGGTCCGAGAGGACCACGGTGCCGCCCGTCACCGCGCTGCGGTCGCCGCCCGACTCCCGGATGACCGGTGCGGACTCGCCGGTGACCGCGGACTCGTCGACGGAGGCGACGCCCTCGACGACGTCGCCGTCGGCGGGGATGCGCTCCCCGGCCTGCACCAGCACCACGTCGTCCCGGCGCAGCGAGCTGCTCGGCACCTCCTCGACGGGCAGCTCCCACCGGTCACCGGCGTGCCGGAGCTGGTCGACGCCGCCGCGCACCCGACGGGCGAGGGTGTCGGTCTGCAGCGCCCGGAGGCTGGCGGCCTGGGCCTTGCCCCGCCCCTCGGCGACGGACTCGGCGAGGGTGCCGAAGAGCACGGTCAGCCAGAGCCAGACGGTGACCGACCAGCCCAGCACGCTCGGGTCGAGGACGGAGAGGACGGTCGTGACGACGGCCCCCAGCTCGACGACGAGCATGACGGGGGTCGCCAGCAGCTCGTGCGGCGAGAGCTTGCGCAACGCCCCGGGGAGCGCCTCGCGGACCTGGGGGGCGGTGAGGGTGCGTGCGGTCACGAGAGGGACTCCACGATCGGGCCCAGCGCGAGCACCGGCACGTAGGTCAGACCGACCAGGACCAGGGCGACACCGGACAGGAGGACGACGAAGAGGGGACGGTGGGTGGGCAGGGTGCCGGGGCCGGGCGGGAGGGTGTGGGCCGAGGCGAGCCGGCCGGCCAGCGCGAGGACCAGCACGATCGGCACGAACCGGCCGAGCAGCATGGCCAGACCGAGCAGGGTGTTCCAGAACGGCGTGCCCGACGTCAGCCCGGCGAACGCGGAGCCGTTGTTGTTGGCGGCCGAGGTCACGGCGTACACCGCCTCGGTGAGGCCGTGGGGCCCGCCCTCCTGCAGCCCCGCGAGACCGGCGGGGGCGGTGAGGGCGACGGCGCTGCCCACGAGCACCAGGACGGGGGTCACCAGCACGTAGACGGCGACGAGGGCCATCTCGTGCTGGCCGATCTTCTTGCCGAGGTACTCCGGGGTGCGACCGACCATGAGGCCGCTGAGGAAGACCGTGACCACGGCCAGCACCAGCATCCCGTACAGGCCCGACCCCACTCCCCCCGGAGCGATCTCGCCGAGCATCATGTTGAACAGCGCGACGCCTCCTCCGGGTGCGGTGAGCGAGTCGTGCATGGAGTTGACCGCGCCCGTCGACGTGCCGGTGGTCACGGCGGCGAACAACGCCGACCCCGCGGTCCCGAACCGCACCTCCTTGCCCTCCATCGCCGCTCCGGCCAGCGTCGGCGCCGACCCCGGCCCCGTCATCTCGGCCCAGGTGAGCAGGGCCACCGAGGTGCCCAGCAACAGCACCATCACGGCGAGGACGGCTCCGCCCTGCCTGCGGTCGCGCACGATCAGGCCGAAGGCCCACGCCATCGCGAGCGGCAGCAGCAGGATCAGGAAGACCTCGAACAGGTTCGAGACGGCGGTCGGGTTCTCGAAGGGATGGGCGGAGTTGACGTTGAAGAAGCCACCTCCGTTGGTCCCCAGCTCCTTGATGGCTTCCTGGGAGGCCACCGGCCCGGTGGTGTAGGCCTGCTCCCCCCCGGTCAGCGTCGACATCGATCGGTGCCCGGCGAGGTTCTGCACCACTCCGAGCGCGACGAGCAGCAGGGCCGACACGACCGCCAGGGGGAGCAGCACCCGCAGCACGGTCCGCACCAGGTCGGCCCAGAAGTTGCCGACCCGGCCCTCTCCCCCGCCCCGGCGGGCCAAGGACCGCGCGAACGCTGCCGCGACCGCCATCCCCGTCCCGGCCGACACGAAGTTCTGCACCGTCAGGCCGGAGGCCTGCAGCAGGTGTCCCGTCGTCGTCTCCCCGGAGTACCACTGCCAGTTGGTGTTGGTCACGAAGCTCACCGCGGTGTTCCAGGCCCCGTCGGACGGGAGGGCCGAGAACCCCAGCGACCCCGGCAGGTGCTGCTGCACGCGCGCGAGCGTGTAGAGGAGCAGCACCCCCGCCAGGGAGAAGCCCAGGACCGACATGGCGTAGGAACGCCAGTGCTGGTCGGCGTCCGGGTCCACGTGCAGCGCCCGGTAGGTGAGGCGCTCGACACCGAGGTGCCGCTCGCTGGTGTAGGTCCGGGCGAGCAGGTTGCCCGCCGCCGGCACCGTGAGGGCGAGGAGGACGGCGAGGACCGCGATCTGACCCAGCGCCGGGCCGAACGCGCTCACCTGTCGTCCCCGTCCGGGCGGCGGTCGATCGACCCGGTCAGGAACGCGAGGAGGGCGAAGCACACGAGGGTCGTCGCCACGTACAGCACATCGGTCACCTGCTCATGACACCGCCCGGACCGTGCTCGGGCCGGGCTCCTTGACGGTCCCTTGACGGCGTAAGCCGCTCCCCTGACGGGTCCTGGACGCCCCCGCGACGCGGGGGGCGACGGACCCGGTCCTCGCCGCGCAGCACCACCCGGCCTCGACGCTGCACGTCACCCCGCGCCCCGACCTCTAGCCTTGGCCGGGTGATGCCGCCCCGCTGGATGCCGGTCGCCCGGGTCGGCGTCGCGCTGCTCGGCTTCTCGGCCGTGGTCACCGAGCTGGCCACGCTGGTCGAGCGCGGCAGCTTCCGGGCCAGCCAGTTCTTCAGCTTCTTCACGATCCAGAGCAACCTGCTCGTCGTGGTGGTCCTGCTCGCCACCGCCCTGGCCGGCGAGCGTCGCAGCCGGTTCCTGGACCGGCTGCGTGGCGCCACGACGGTCTACATGGTGGTCGTGCTCCTGGTCTTCGCGGTGCTGCTCGCCGGCCTCGAGGGCGTCGCCCTCACGGCCGTGCGGTGGGACAACACGGTGCTGCACCAGCTCGTCCCGGTGGCGGTGCTGCTCGACTGGCTGCTCGACCCGCCCGCCGAGCGGATCCCCTGGCGCACCGGCCTGCTGTGGCTGCTCTACCCCCTGCTGTACGCCGCGTGGGCACTGGTCCGCGGGCTGCTGGACGGCTGGTACCCCTACCCGTTCCTCGACCCCGGGACGGGCGGGTACGCCGGCATCGGCACCACCGCCGCCGTGATCGCGGTCGGGGCCGCCGGGCTGGTCTGGCTGGTGACCCGGCTCCCGCTCCCGCCCCGGGCTTCCCGGTGACCACCGACAGCGGCGACCCGGTGTTCACGGTGCAGCGCCACCACGCCTCGACGCTGCACTTCGACCTGCGCCTCGAGGTCGACGGCGTGCTGGTGAGCTGGGCGGTGCCCAAGGGTCCTTCGCTGGACCCGTCGGTGAAGCGGCTGGCGGTCAAGGTCGGCGACCACGACCTCGACCACGCGACCTACGAGGGACGGCACGCCGGCGGGCGGGGCCCCGGCACCAAGATCGTCTGGGACACCGGCACGCTCACCAACCTGACCCGCCGCGACGGCACGGAGGTGCCCCTGACCGAGGCCCTGGCGGCCGGCCACCTCAAGGTCGAGCTGCACGGGCAACGACTGACAGGGGCCTTCGCCCTGACCCGCACGTCGCTGCGCGGCGACCCCGCCAGCTGGATCCTGGTCAAGGTCGACGACCACGGCGCCGACCCCGCGCACGAGGTGACCGAGGCGCTCACCTCGGTGCTCACGGGCCGCACCAACATCGACCTGGAGGACGTCGCACCCGACTGACCCCGGGGACGCAACAGGCCCGGTGCGCAGTGCACCGGGCCTCTCGGTGGAGCTGAGGGGATTCGAACCCCTGACCCCCTGCATGCCATGCAGGTGCGCTACCAACTGCGCCACAGCCCCGAGTGTCACCCGTTCAGGCAACGCCGGAAATCCTAGCGGGCACCCCCGCCGGACGCGAATCCGGGGGTGCCGATCAGGAGATCTCGACGTCGGTCGCGCCGAGGTTCCAGCCGGCGAGCCGCAGCCGGCTGGCGCCACGCTCGCGCAGCACCGCCCACGCGCAGTTGCGCATCGCCTCCAGCCCGTCGGCGGCGGCCAGCGGCCAGCCGAGCATCCCGGCGACCCCGACGCGCATCGCGGCGCCGTGGAGGACCACGACGGCCGTCCCGTCCTCGGGCAGCCGGTCGAGCACCTCGCGCAGGGCGGGCACCAGGCGCTCCCCCACCTGCGCGACCGTCTCGGCGCCCTCGGCGTCGACGTGGGCGTGGACGTCGAAGGACTGTGCGGCCCCGGGTCCGAGGCGGTCGGCGAACTCCTGGCGGGTCAGGCCGGTGCGGGCGCCCGTGTCGTACTCCCGCAGCCGCGGGTCCTCCTCGGCGACCATCCCGATGGCCTTCTCGAGGAACGCCGCGGTCTCGCGGGCGCGCGCGAGGTCGCTGGTGACCAGCAGGTCGGGCCGCACCTCGGCGACCACCGGCGCCATCGCCTCGGCCTGGTCGCGCCCGGTCTCGTCGAGACCGACGTCGGCGTGGCCCTGGGCGCGCCCCTCGGCGTTCCAGGCGGTCTGCCCGTGGCGCACCAGCACCAGGCGTCGACCCCGTCCTGCCGGGCCGTCCTCGGGCTGCCGGTCGGCGGCCACGGTCAGCGACCGCGCCCGGACGTGACGTCGGCCGGCAGGGCGAGCGCCGGACAGTCGCGCCAGAGCCGCTCGAGGGCGTAGAACTCGCGCTCCTCGGTGTGCATCACGTGCACGACGACCTCGGTGTAGTCGAGCAGCACCCAGCGTCCCTGGCGGTGGCCCTCGCGGCGTACGGGCTTGGCGCCGGCCTCGCGCAGCCGGTCCTCGACCTCCTCCACGATCGAGCGCACCTGACGGTCGTTGGGCGCGGAGCAGATGACGAAGACGTCGGTGATGGCCAGCTGGTCGGAGACGTCGAAGGCGACGATGTTCTCGGCCAGCTTGTCCGAGGCGGCGCGGGCGGCGGTGTGCGCCAGCGCGACGGCCTGCTCGGTGGCGGTCATGAGGGGACTCCCGTGGCGTAGAGGTCGTGCTTGGCGATGTACTGCACCACGCCGTCCGGCACGAGGTACCAGACCGGTTCGCCCTTGGCGCGACGTTCGCGGCACTCGGTGGAGGAGATCGCCAGGGCGGGGATCTCCAGGATGGTGACCCGGTCGGCGGGGATGCCGTCCAGGGTGCCGGCGGTCATGTCGTAGCCGGGTCGCGTGCACCCGACGAACTGGGCGAGGTCGAAGAGCTCGTCGGCCTCGCGCCAGGTGAAGATCTCCGCCAGCGCGTCGGCGCCGGTGATGAAGTAGAGGTCGGTGTCGGGCAGCCGCGCGGTCAGGTCGCGCAGCGTGTCGATGGTGTACGTCGGCCCCTCCCGGTCGATGTCGACCCGGGAGACGGTGAACCGCGGGTTGGACGCCGTGGCCACCACCGTCATCAGGTAGCGGTGCTCGGCCGGGCTGACGTCACGGTCGGACTTCTGCCAGGGCTGGCCGGTCGGCACGAACACGACCTCGTCGAGGTCGAACCACGACTGGACCTCGCTGGCGGCCACGAGGTGGCCGTGGTGGATCGGGTCGAAGGTGCCGCCCATCACCCCGACGCGTCGTCGACGCGGCGTCGACGCCCCGGGTCCGACGGGGGACTCCACGGGGTCGGCGAGCACCTCCGGGACCTGCGCTGCGCTCAGGAGTGATCGCGTCCCTTGCCGAAGGCCGCCAGCGCGAGCACCAGGGCCAGGAGCAGGACCAGCGTGCCCCCACCGATGAGGTAGGGGCCGAAACCGGGGCCCTCGCCCTCGGCCGCGTTGAGCGGCAGCATCATCAGCACGTCGATCATGGGCCTCAGCCTAGCCGCAGGCCAGGTCAGTGGAAGAGCAGGCCCACGCCCAGCAGCCAGGCCCAGAAGAACAGGGTGCGGCCGACCAGCCCGGTGACGAAGAAGACCACGACGTTCATCCGCAGCGTGCCCGCGAGGACCGCCATCACGAAGAACGGCGGGAAGCCGGCGGCTGCGGAGACGAAGTTGAGGGCGCCGCTGACCACGGGGCGTCCCTCGACGGTGCGCTGCCAGCGCGCCAGCTGGGCCTGTCGCTTGGGGCTCTGCATCCGCTTGCGCATGAACGGCACCCCGATGGCGCTGCGGGAGCCGTAGTACCACGCGAGCTTGCCGATGTTCTGGCCCAGCGAGGCCACTGCTGCCAGCAGCAGCGCGTTGCGGTCGTCGTTGGTGGCGTAGGCGACGGAGATGTACGCCTCCATGTTGAACACGGGGATGCTGGAGGAGATGATCCCGAACCCGAAGGTCAGCAGCAGCAGCTTCACCGGGTGTGGCCGTCCCCCGTCACGACGTACTTCGTGGAGGTCATCTCCGGCAGGCCCATCGGGCCCCGGGCGTGCAGCTTCTGGGTCGAGATGCCGATCTCGGCGCCGAAGCCGAACTCGCCGCCGTCGGTGAAGCGGGTGGAGGCGTTGACCAGCACCGCGGCGGAGTCGACCGCGGCGGTGAACCGCTGGGCGGCGGCCGCGGAGTCGGTGACGATCGTGTCGGAGTGGCCCGAGGAGTGCCGGCGGATGTGCTCCAGGGCCCCGTCGAGGTCGGGTACGACGGCCGCGGAGATCTCCAGGGCGAGGTACTCCGTGCCCCAGTCGGCCTCGGTCGCCGGCACCACCCCGTCGACGGCGGCGAAGGTCGCGTCGCCGTGCACCAGCACCCCGGCCTCGTGGAGCCGGGCGGTGATGCGCGGCACGAACTCGGCGGCCACGGCCTCGGCGACCAGCAGCGACTCGGCGGCGTTGCACACCGAGGTGCGGTGGGTCTTGGCGTTGAGCACGATCCGCTCGGCCATGTCGAGGTCGGCGGCCGCGTCGACGTAGACGTGGCAGTTGCCGACCCCGGTCTCGATGACGGGCACCGTGGACTCCTCCACGACCGAGGAGATCAGCCCGGCGCCGCCCCGCGGGATCAGCACGTCGACCAGGCCCCGCGCCCGCATCAGCTCCTTGACGGCGTCGTGGCCCTCCCCCGGCACCAGCTGCACCACGTCGCCGGGCAGGCCGGCAGCGGCTGCGGCACGCTGCAGCGAGGCCACGATCGCGGTGTTGGAGCTCAGCGCGCTGGAGGACCCGCGCAGCAGCACGGCGTTGCCGCTCTTGAGGCAGATCCCGGCGGCGTCGGCGGTGACGTTGGGCCGCGCCTCGTAGATGATGCCGACCACGCCGAAGGGCACCCGCACCTGCCGCAGCTGCAGGCCGTTGGCCAGGGTCGAGCCCCGCACCACCTCCCCCACCGGGTCGGGCAGGCCGGCGACGTCGCGCAGGCCCTGCGCCATCGCCGCCAGGCGGGGGCCGTCGAGGCGAAGCCGGTCGACGACGTTCTCCGCCGTCCCCGCGGCGCGGGCGCGCTCGACGTCCTCGGCGTTGGCGGCCAGGATCGCGGCCTCGTCGTCGAGCAGCGTGGCCGCCATGGCCTCGAGGGCCGCGTCCTTGGCCGCCCGGGTGGCCAGGGCCAGGGTGGTCGCGGCCGCACGGGCGCGTCCGGCCACCTCGGTGAAGACGGTGGTGGGCATGCGCCCAGGGTAGAGGGACCTCAGGCCCGCCGGCCGGGACGGGTGCGCCGGTCGTGGATGTGCTTCTCCACGATCTCCAGGCCCACGACCTCCCAGTCGGGGAGCCGGGCGCTCTCGCGATGCTCGTTCCAGAGCCGCATCGCGAGCGAGGCCACGTCGAGCATCGACTCGCCCTCGTCCCAGAAGCGCACCTCGGCCGTGTCGCCGGTGGCGGCCACGGAGTCGAGGAACGGGCGCTCCTCGGTGAGGCGTTGCACGGCGGCCCGCGCCAGCAACGGCTCGACGGCGGCACCCCCCAGCGTCAGCGTCACGTGCCAGTGACGCACAGCAGTCTCCACGTCAGTCCCCCTCGCGACGTCCCCTGCTTCGGTCATGTGCTGCCGGCGGAGCCATCCCCACGCCTCGACCGGCGGGGTCCATTCTGTCCGGATCCTGGGACCGGCGGAGCAGAACCGACAGATCGGACCGGTCGAGTCAGAGCACCACGAGGTCGTCGCGGTGGACCACCTCGCGCTCGTACGCCGCCCCCAGCTCGCGGGCCAGGTCGTGGGTGGACCGACCGAGCAGCCCGGGGAGCTCGACGGCGTCGTAGTTGACGAGACCGCGGGCGATCGGGCGACCCTCGGGACCCACGAGCTCGACCGGGTCGCCGGCCACGAAGCTCCCGCCCACGTCGGTCACGCCCGCCGGCAGCAGCGAGGCCCGCCGCTCGGTCACGGCCCGGACGGCTCCCGCGTCGAGCACCAGGCGACCGCGCGGCTCGGTCGCGTGGGCCAGCCACAGCAGCCGGGTCGGACGGCGGCGTCCGGTGGCGTGGAACAGGGTGCCGGTGACCGCCCCGGTCAGCGCCTCCCCCGCGTGCGCGGTGTCGGTGAGGACGACCGGGATGCCGGCCCCGGTGGCGATCCGGGCGGCGTCCAGCTTGGTCTCCATGCCGCCGGTGCCGACACCGGCACTGCCCGCGCCGCGGACCTCGACGCCCGTGACGTCGTCCCAGGAGTGCACGTCGGCGAGCAGGGTGCTCCCCGGGCGGCCGGGCGGAGCGTCGTACAGGCCGTCGACGTCGGAGAGCAGCACCAGCAGGTCGGCGTGGACGAGGTGGGCCACGAGCGCGGCGAGCCGGTCGTTGTCACCGAAGCGGATCTCGGAGGTCGCCACGGTGTCGTTCTCGTTGACGATCGGCACCGCTCCCAGCTCGAGCAGCTTGTCGAAGGTGCGCTGGGCGTTGCGGTAGTGGTTGCGGCGGGTCACGTCGTCGACGGTGAGCAGCACCTGACCGGTCACCTGGCCGTGCCGGGCGAACTCCTCGGTGTAGCGGTGCACGAGGATGCCCTGGCCCACCGACGCGGCCGCCTGCTGGCGGGCCAGGTCACGCGGGCGACGCCGGAACGCCAGCGGTGCGAGCCCGGCGGCGATCGCTCCGGAGGACACCAGCACCAGCTCGGCACCGCGGGCGCGCACGCCGGCCAGGTGGTCGACGAGGTCGCGGACCCGTGCGGGGTCCAGGCCACCGCTGGCCGTGGTCAGCGAGGACGAGCCCACCTTGACCACGACGCGCCGGGCGCCGGAGACCGCGGGACGGCTCACTGCCAGTCGTCCCGGTCGTCCCCGTCCTGGCCGTCGTGCTCGTCGTCGAAGTCCAGGTGCGCCAGGCCGTGCTCCTGGTCGTAGCGCCGCGCGACGTCGGCGCGCTCCTCGCCCTCGGCGCGGCCCTCCATGAGGGCGTCGATGGCACGGCGGCGCTGTCGGGCCACGCGCGACTCGCTGAAGCGCTGGTCCTCGCCGCGGCGACCGAGCATCTGCGCGCCGGCGTCGATGCCGGGCCGGAAGTCGAAGACGACCGCGTTGTCGGGCTGGCCGATCAGCACCGGGTCACCCTCGTTGGCGCCGAGCTCGACCAGCCGCTTCTCCACACCGAGCCGCTCGAGCCGGTCGGCGAGGAAGCCGACGGCCTCGTCGTTGCTGAAGTCGGTCTGGCGGATCCAGCGCTCCGGCTTCTCGCCGCGCACGCGCCAGCCCTCGCCGGTCTCCTTGACGGTGAACTCGACCGCGGCGCTGGTGCTGCGCGGCCGGATCACGATGCGGGTCGACTCCTCGCGCGGCTCGGCGGCCCGTCGCGCGGCCACGACCTCGGCCATGGCGAAGGACAGCTGGCGCAGCCCCTCGTGGCTCGCGGCGCTGACGTCGAAGACCGGCCAGCCACGCTCGGCGACCTCGGCCCGCACGATGTCGGCCATGTCACGTCCGTCGGGCACGTCGATCTTGTTCAGCGCAACGAGGCGGGGCCGGTCGGCCAGGCCGCCGTAGCGCTCGAGCTCGCGCTCGATGACGTCGAGGTCCTCGGCCGGGTTGCGGCCGGGCTCCAGGGTGGCCAGGTCGACCACGTGCACGAGCGCGGCGCAGCGCTCGACGTGGCGCAGGAAGTCGTGGCCCAGGCCCCGGCCCTCGCTCGCGCCCTCGATCAGGCCGGGCACGTCGGCGACGGTGAACGTGGTGTCGCCGGCCTTGACGACCCCGAGGTTGGGCACCAGCGTCGTGAACGGGTAGTCCGCGATCTTGGGGCGGGCCCGCGACAGCGCGGCGATGAGGCTGGACTTGCCGGCGCTGGGGAACCCCACCAGCCCGATGTCGGCGACCACCTTGAGCTCGAGGTGGATCACCAGCTCCTCGCCGGGCTCGCCCAGGAGGGCAAAGCCGGGCGCCTTGCGCTTGGCCGAGGCGAGCGCGGCGTTGCCGAGGCCGCCGCGACCACCCTCGGCGATCGTCATCTCGGTGCCGGGACCCACGAGGTCGGCCAGCACCTCGCCGTCCTCGTCGGTGACGACGGTGCCGTCGGGCACGGGCAGCACCAGGTCCTCGCCGTGGCCGCCGTTGCGGTGGGCGCCGGCCCCGTGGCCGCCGTGCGGCGCGACCCGCCGCGCCTGGTGGTGGTAGTCGATCAGCGTGGTGACGTCGGGGTCGACGCGCAGGATGATCGAGCCACCGGGACCGCCGTTGCCGCCGTCGGGGCCGCCGAGCGGCTTGAACTTCTCACGGTGCACCGAGGCGACGCCGTTGCCGCCGCGTCCGGCCACGACGTGCAGCCGGACTCGGTCGACGAAGGTCGGGACGGCCATGGTGCTCCTACTCGGTGCTGCTGGGGGTCCCGCCACGGCCGGCGGCCGGGGTCGGGCAAGCGCGAAGGGCGCTCCTGATGGTCTCAGGAACGCCCTTGCAGGTGGATCGGAGATCGGGTGCGGGTCACTCCGCCGAGACGACGACGTTGACCACGCGGCGACCACGCTTGGTGCCGAACTCCACGTTGCCGCCCACCAGGGCGAACAGCGTGTCGTCCCCGCCGCGGCCGACGCCGGCACCGGGGTGGAAGTGGGTGCCACGCTGACGCACGATGATCTCGCCGGCGTTGACCAGCTGGCCGCCGAAGCGCTTGACGCCGAGACGCTGCGCGTTGGAGTCGCGGCCGTTCTTGGTGGACGCCGCGCCCTTCTTGTGTGCCATGAGGTGAAGTCCTTTGCGTGCGGGAGGAGCGGGAAGGGGTGACCAGGAGCTGGTCAGACGGTGATGTCGGTGACCTTCACCTGGATGTACTTCTGGCGGTGACCCTGACGCTTCTTGTAGCCGGTCTTGTTCTTGTACTTCTGGATGACGATCTTGGGCCCCTTGGTGGCACCGAGGACCTCGACGGTCACCCCGGCCTTGTCGAGGCCGGTCGAGGTGACGTTCTCGCCGTCCACGACCATCACCACGGGGAGGGTCAGCGACTCGCCGACACCGGTGGCGGTGCGGTCGATCTCGATGACGTCGCCGACGGCAACCTTCTGCTGCTTGCTGCCTGCGCGCACGACTGCGTACACGACGACTCACTCTCCTCGGGTCTGCTGCTGATGGTCAGTCTGGGTGGCCCGCTCGACGTCCTCGGCCCCGGGTCCGTGGACCAGGCGCGAGGCGGCTCGGGCGACGGTGCGGCGAAGCGCACCAAGGGAGTACGTTACCGGCCCTCCGGCGGCAGGGTCAAAACGGCCCCGCCCGCCGGCTCGTGGGTCAGCGCTTGCGGGCTCCTTTGCGCTTCACCGGCACGTGGAGGAGCGAGCCCTCCCCGTCGCCCTGGTCCTCCGTGTCACCCGTGTCGTCCGGCCCCTGGGGCGCCTCGGCCTCCTCGACCGTGGGCGCCAGCGCCTCCCCGCTGCGCGGGTCGCCGGTGGTCACCTCCGGGCTGCTCGGCTCCGGCTGTCCGGCGGCGGGGCCCTCGGTGGGCTCGGCCACGACCACGGGCGGTCCGGCGGCACGACGGGCGCTGCGGCGTCGGGTGCTGGTGACGATCCGCGCTGCGGTGTCGACGGGAGCCTCGGCCGGGGTCTCGGCCGGGGTCTCGCTCGGGGTCTCGCTCGGGAACTCGGACGCGGTCTCGGCCGGGGTCTCGCCCGGGGTCTCGCCCGGGGTCTCGCCCGGGGTCTCGGTCGGGGTTGCGTCGGACGCCTCGACCTGCTCGACCGGTGCCACCGGCTCGGCTGCTCCGGTCTCCTCGACCGGGCCTCCGGAGCTGGGCACCTGCTGCGGCTCGGGCGCGGTGCCGGCGGGCCGGCCGATCACGGTCTGCTCGACCGGTGCGTCCGTGGGGGCGTCCGTGGGGGCGTCCGCCGGCTCGGCGTCCGCGGGCTCCGGAGGCCGGCTGTGGGCCAGGTCGCGGGGTGACGGCGGGCCGCTGGGCGCGCTCCCCTGCCCCTGACCACCGTTTCCGTTGCCGCCGTTGCCGTTGCCGCCGTTGTTGCCGTTCCCGTTGCCGTCGGAGTCGTCGCCACGACCGCCGCGGTTGCGGCCCCCGCGACCGCGACGCCCGCCGGAGCGGCCGTCGTCGTCGTTGGCCGCGCGGTGCTCGACCGGGTGGTCCTCCACCACGATGCCGCGTCCCTTGCAGGCCTCGCAGTCGTGGCTGAAGGCCTCGACCAGCCCGGTGCCGATGCGCTTGCGCGTCATCTGCACCAGCCCCAGCGAGGTCACCTCGGCGACCTGGTGGCGGGTGCGGTCGCGGCCCAGGCACTCGACCAGGCGCCGGAGCACCAGGTCGCGGTTGGACTCCAGGACCATGTCGATGAAGTCGACGACGATGATGCCGCCGATGTCACGCAGCCGGAGCTGGCGCACCATCTCCTCGGCCGCCTCCAGGTTGTTCTTGGTGACCGTCTCCTCCAGGTTGCCCCCGGAGCCGGTGAACTTCCCGGTGTTGACGTCGACCACCGTCATCGCCTCGGTGCGGTCGATGATGAGCGACCCACCCGAGGGCAGCCAGACCTTGCGGTCCAGGCCCTTGGCGATCTGCTCGTCGATCCGGTAGGCCGCGAAGACGTCGGCGCCGCCGTTCTGGCCCTGCTCGGCCGGGCCGTAGTGCTCGAGGCGCTCACGCAGCTCGGGAGCCACGTGGGAGACGTAGCCGTCGACCAGGTCCCACGCGTCGTCGCCCTGGACCACCAGGCGACCGAAGTCCTCGGTGAACAGGTCGCGGACGACCTTGAGGGTGAGATCGGGCTCGCCGTACAGCAGCTGCGGGGCCTTGCCGCCCTTGATCTTCTCCTCGATGTCGGACCAGCGCGCGGTGAGGCGCTCGACGTCGAGGGTGAGCTCCTCCTCCGAGGCGCCTTCGGCGGCGGTGCGGACGATGACGCCCGCACCGTCGGGGACGATCTGCTTGAGCAGCGTCTTGAGGCGGTGCCGCTCGGTGTCGGGGAGCTTGCGCGAGATGCCGGAGGTGGTGCCCTCGGGCACGTAGACGAGGAACCGGCCCGGGAGGCTGATCTGCCCGGTCAGCCGGGCGCCCTTGTGGCCGACGGGGTCCTTGGTCACCTGCACCAGGATCGACTGGCCCGAGGAGAGGACCGACTCGATCTTGCGCGGCTGCCCCTCCTGGTGGCCCAGGGCCTGCCAGTTGACCTCGCCGGCGTAGATGACCGCGTTGCGGCCCTTGCCGATGTCGACGAACGCCGCCTCCATCGAGGGCAGCACGTTCTGCACCCGTCCGACGTAGACGTTGCCGATCATCGAGGTCTGCGACTCACGGGCCACGTAGTGCTCCACGAGGACCTTGTCCTCGAGCACCGCGATCTGCGTGAGGTCCTGTCGCTGCCGGATCACCATGACCCGGTCGACGGCCTCGCGGCGGGCCAGGAACTCGGCCTCGCTGACGATCGGGGCGCGACGACGGCCGGCCTCACGACCCTCGCGACGCCGCTGCTTCTTGGCCTCGAGGCGGGTCGAGCCCTGCACGCTCGTGATCTCGTCCTCGGCGTTGCGCGGCCGGCGTGAGCGGCCGCCCCCGCCCTGGCCGCCGCCGCCCGATCCCGATCCCGAGCCACCGTTGTCCTGGGAGTCGCCCCCGTCGGAGTCGCCGGAGCGACGACGACGGCGCCGACGACGCGAGCCGCCGCTGCCACCCTCGCCGGAGTCATGGGCGTCGTTGGCGTCCTCGGAGTCCGGGGTGTCGCCCGACTCGCTCGCACCCGCGTCCTGGTCGGACGCGCCGTCGGGGTCGGCCGAGGCGCTGCCGCGGGAGCGCCCGCGACCCCGACCGCCCGATCCGGACCGGCCGGAGCCGTCCGCGGCGTCGGTGCTGGCGGGGCCGTCGGAGGTGTCGGAGCCGCCCGGGCCTTCAGAGCCGTCGGATCCGTCGGAGCCGTCACCGTCAGCGGCGTCCGAGGGCCGGCGGCGACGTCGGCCACCACGGCGACGGCGACGGCGGGGCGCGGTGTCGTCGCCCTCGTCGGTGTCGTCGCCCTCGTCGGCGTCGTCGGTCGCAACGTCGGCGTCGCCGGTGGTGGTGTCGCCGGTCGTGGTGTCGGGTGCCTCCGTCCCGGCGTCCGGGGCGTCCTCGGCGGCCGGGTCGGTGACGGTATCGTCGGCGTCGTCCTCGGCGGGGACGGCCTCGGCGTCGACCTTCTTCTTCGACCCGCTCTTCTTCTTGCCGCCCGACTTCTTCTTGGGCTTCTCGGGGGCGTCCGCGTCGCTGCTGCTGGTGGCGTCCGAGGCATCCGCGGGGGCAGCCGCGGGTGCATCGACGGCGACGGCCGCCTCGACCGGGGCCTCGGCGGCCTCGGCGGGCTCCGCAGTCTGGGCGGGCTCGGCGGGCTCCGCGGCGGGCGCGGGGGCGGCCTTGCGGGCGGCCCGCTTGCGCGGCGCGGCCTTCGTGGCCGGTGCCTGGAACAGCACGGCCGGAGCGGCGGGGGCCGTCTGCTCGTCGGTCTGCTCGTCGGGCTGCGGGGCGGCCGACTGGTCGACCGGCTGGTCCGCGG
Organism: Nocardioides aurantiacus; assembly: GCF_003752505.1. Lineage (NCBI taxonomy): Bacteria > Bacillati > Actinomycetota > Actinomycetes > Propionibacteriales > Nocardioidaceae > Nocardioides > Nocardioides aurantiacus. The sequence goes on from NZ_RKHO01000001.1 coordinate 2,597,398, forward strand.
CGGGGGCGTCGACCGCCACCTCGGTGGGCGCGGCGGCCTCGGCGGGCGCCGGGGCGCCGGCAGGGCGGCGGGCGGCGGTCCGCTTGCGGGCGGCCGCCTTCTTGCGCGGCGCGGGGGCGTTCTCCGTCGTGTCACCGGTGCCGGCGTCCGGCTCGGCCGGCGCCGTCAGCGGGTCGGTCGGCTCGGGGGCGGCGGTCCGCTTGGCCGGAGCCTTGCGGGTGGTCTTGCGTGCGGTCTTGCGGGCCGGGGCCGCAGGCGCGTCCGCAGCCGCGTCGGGCGTCACCGGCGCGTTGGGGTCGGGCGTGGGGCCGGTCTCCGCCGGCGGCGTCGTGCCACCGACGCCGGGGGCGCCACCCGGGGAGTCCCCGGTGGTGTCGGGGCCGGGGGCCGACGGGTCGGGCGTGGGGGTGGTGGTCTGGTCGTCGTCGGGCACGGGATGAGCTCCTCGTGCACCGCGGGCCGGGGGTACCGGGCCTGCTGGTGCGTGGTCGCGGGGTGCGACGCGCCGTGGATGCGGCGCGCTGCACGCAAAGCCTGTCGGTGGCGACGACTCCTCCGCCTGTGCGCGTCGACGGGCGCTGTCCACACCGACCGCGGTCGCCGGGCCTATCGGGAAGCTGTCACCTTCACCGAGGGGCCGCGTCGCGGTCCGGTGCCAACGGGTCGCCCACCGTGCCGTCCGCCTCGTCCAGAGGCCCCTGCGCCAACCGCTGCTGGAGGGCCGCGGTGACGTCGAGGCCGGAGGACTTGCTGAGAGCGGCGAGAACGTCGTCGGGTCTCACGGACGGCGTGCCGTGCCGCAGGACCACGTCGAGTATCGCACACCCGGGTCGATCCGGGTCCTCTCCGCGCACCGACGCCGCCTGCACGGATGCCCGGGCGTCGAAGCGCCGCAGCCCCTTCTTGGTCATCCGCTCGACCTCGACCTCCGGCGTGTCGAGGAGGACGGCCACCGCCTCCCGCGCGGCGTCCACACCGATGCCGTCGAGGGTGATGCGCCAGTGCGAGGCCTCGAGGCGCTCGGCCAGGGAGCCTCCGGAGCTGACCACCACCTCGAGCACGTCGAGCCCGTCCGGGAGCGCCTCGGAGAGCGAGGCGTGCACGCTGGCCGGGTCGACGACCGCGGCGAGCGCCACCTCGACGTACTCCGCCTCGCTGGCCGACCCGGTCGGCGCGGCGCCGGCGTAGGAGATGCGGGGGTGGGGGTTGAAGCCCGAGGAGTAGGCCATCGGCACCCGGGCGCGGAAGACCGCGCGCTCGAAGGCCCGGCTGAAGTCACGGTGGCTGGTGAAGCGGAGCCGGCCGCGCTTGGCGTAGCGGATCCGCAGCCGCTGGAGCGGCGGGGGCTGCTGCTCGGGCTGCTCGCGCACCCGCAGACCCTAGCCCCGGGGATCCTCGGGGCAGCCGCTCCCCCTTCATCTGGGGCGAGGCGTAGACGGTCGAGACGACGTCGCCGTCGAGCCAGGCGGTCAGGCGCGCGGCCTCCCCGTCGAGGGCCCGCCGCCCCTGCTCGCCCACGTCGCGCCGCAGCACCACGCGCACGACGGCGTCGGGGTCCTGGACCCAGCAGCCCACCACCCGGCCGTCCCACCACGCGGTGGTGCCGCCGTTGCCGTTGGTGTCGAACAAGAAGGGGACGTCGACCGGGTCGAGGTAGAAGCCGCGCTCCTTCCAGCCCATCAGGGTCGGGTCGAGCACCGGCAGCAGCGCGGCGCCGGCAGCCGGCTCGGGCTCGTCGTCGAGGTCGTCGGGCAGCACCCAGCCCACGGAGCCCGCCTCGAGCGCGACCTCCACGGCGTCGAGGTCGGCGAGCGCACGACGCACGGCCGCCTTCGTGCCGCCCAGCCACCACACCAGGTCGGTCTCGGTGCCCGGCCCGAACTGCGCCAGCCACCGGCCCACCAGGACGCGGTAGCCGTCGGCCTCGTCCAGCGGCGCGGGCGGGTCCTCCCCCAGCCACGTGGCCGGGAGGGTCCAGCGGTGCCGGGCCGAGCGCCACCCGAGCTCGTTGTCGCCGCGCAGCAGACGGGCCTCGGCGGCGAGCACGGTGAGCACCCGCCCGGCGACCGGCGTGGTGGCACCCCGCCAGGCCCCGAGCCGACGGTCGAGCTCGGGCACCAGGCTGCGCAGCTGGGTGGTGGTGGCGCCTCCGGTGTCCTGGACGGCGGCGAGGAGCGCGTCGCCCACGACCTGGAGCCACGCCGCGCCGTCGTCGGCCAGCCCGGCCAGCTCGACCTCCTTGGCCAGGCGGGTGCGCTGCTGCGCTGCCACGCGCCGCGACGCGCTCCCCCACACCGCCGGCAGCAGCTCGCGCGGGAAGCCGAAGAGCGTGCGCCTCATGGCGAGCTGCTTGACCACGGTGCGGTCGTCGTAGAGCGCCGCGTCGACCTGCTCGCGCGAGGCTCCGCTGCGCGCGCGGACCGCGAGGTGCACCGTGGGCGGTTCGGTGGCGTGCAGGCACACCACGGACGCCACGGCCGCCTCGACGTCGGCCACGGGCGCCGCCAGCGCCTGCCGCCGCCAGGCCCGGGCGCGGCGCTGCTCGTCGGGGATGGCGTGCACGGTGCCGATCATGGCACCGGTCACCGGCGGTGGTCTCAGGCGCGGCGCTGGCCGGGGACGACGGGCACCGGACCGGTCGGGGCGACACCGGGCGTGGCGTCGAGCAGCAGGGTCTGGACGTGCGCGCGCACCGCGGCCACCTCGTCGAGGTCGAGCCGGGCCCAGGGACAGTCCGCGCGGTAGAGCCGGTGGAGGGCCTCCACGTCGGAGTAGCAGAACAGCACCAGCCGGCCGTCCGGGCCCTGCCACAGCTCGACCCGGCGGTCGGGGCCGTCGTCCTCCGAGGTCGGGACCACGACCAGGTCGGGGAGGGGGCGGTGGGTGCTGTCGTCCATGGGGGCCGATCCTCGGGCTCGCGACCCCGGTGGACCGCGTCGTGCCAGTGTGCGTCCCCGAACCACGCCCGTGGCCGAGACGGGTGTGTCGTCCCGCCTGCCGGAACGGTGTCTCCGCCCATGGGCCACACTGCCGCAGTGACCGACGTACGCCGCCCGCTCGCCGCCCGGACGTTGGTGGTGGTCGCGATCGTGGCGCTCGCCTTCAACCTGCGGCCCGCCGCCGTGAGCATCGGACCCGTCCTGGAGGACCTCCGCGCCGACCTCGGGCTGTCCGGCGCCGAGGCCGGCCTGCTCACCACGCTGCCGGTGCTCGCCTTCGCCGTCTTCGGGGCGCTCGCACCCCGGTTGGCCCGCGCCCTGGGACCCCACCGCCTCACCTTCGTGGCGCTGCTGTGCGTGGTCGCCGGCCTCGCGGGACGCAGCCGGGTCGAGCACGAGTCGACCTTCCTGCTGCTCTCGCTGCTGGCGCTGGCCGGCATGGCGACGGGCAACGTGGTGCTGCCCTCGCTGGTCAAGCTGCACTTCCCCGACCGGATCGGACTGCTCACCTCCGTCTACACCACCTCCCTGGCCGTGGGCCTGACCTGCGCGCTGACGCTGACCGTGCCGGCGGGCGAGGCCACCGGGGGTGGCTGGCGCGACGGGCTGCTGCTCTGGGCCCTGGTCGCGGCCGTCGCCGCCGTGCCGTGGATCGGTCTGCTGCGCCGCGACCGGCGCGACCCCGACGCCGTCGCCACCCGCGCCATCGGCGTCGTCGAGGTCGGGCGCACCTCGCTGGGCCGCCGGATGGCGCTGTTCTTCGGCCTCCAGTCCCTCCAGGCGTACGCCGTCTACGGCTGGTTCGGCGTCGTCTACCGCGACGCCGGGTTCTCCGCGACGACCGCGGGCCTGCTCCTGGGCGTCATCGGCGGGCTCAGCATCCCGCTCTCGCTGGTGATCCCCCGGCTGGCCGCCCGCACCGACGACCAGCGTCCGCTGATGTGGGGGCTGATGGTGTGCTACCCGCTGGGCTACCTCGGCCTGGCGATCGCCCCGGTCGCCGGCGCCTGGCTCTGGGCGGTGCTGGTCGGGACCGGCCTGTGCGTCTTCCCCCTCATCCTCACCCTGATCGGGCTGCGCGCCCGCACCCCCGACGGCACCGCGGCGCTCTCGGGCTTCACCCAGGCCGTCGGCTACCTGCTCGCCGCCGTGGGTCCGTTCGGGATGGGCGTCCTGCACGACGCGACGGGCGGCTGGACGGTGCCGCTGCTGGTCCTGCTGGCCCTGGCGGTGCCGCAGCTGCTGGTCGGGCTGTCGGTCGCCAAGCCCGAGCACGTCGAGGACCAGCTGCAGCGCGAGCCCGAGGCGGCGCGGCGATGAGCCCCGCGGTCGTCGACCACCGGGTCACGGTCCCCCTCGACCACGACGACCCCGCCGGCCCGACGCTCGAGGTGTTCGCGCGCGAGGTCACCGCCGACGGCGGGGCCGACCGGCCGTGGCTGGTCTACCTCCAGGGCGGTCCCGGCCACGAGTCGCCGCGACCGACGGCGGAGCCGCTCGCCCCGGGGTGGCTGGAGCGGGCCCTGGTCGACTTCCGGGTGCTGCTGCTCGACCAGCGCGGCACCGGTCTGTCCACCCCCTACGGTGTCGGCACCCGCCCCCACCCGCTGGACCCGGCGCCCGAGGCGGCGTACCTCACCCACTTCCGGGCCGACGCGATCGTGCGCGACGCCGAGTGCCTGCGCGAGCACCTCGGGGTGCGGCGGTGGTCGGTGCTCGGCCAGTCCTTCGGCGGGTTCTGCGTGCTGCACTACCGCTCGCGCTTCCCCGACAGCCTGCGCGAGACCTACGTGACCGGCGGGCTGCCGCCGGTGGGACGTCCCCCCACCGAGGTGTACGCCGCGACGCACGCCTCGCTGCGCCGGCTCGAGTACGCCCACCACCGCCGCCACCCCGAGGACGCCGACCGGCTGCGGGCGGTGCTCGACCTCGCGGGGGACGGCCGGCTGCGCCGCACCGACGGCTCGCCGCTGACCCCACGCCTGGTCCGCACCGTCGGCAACCAGCTGGGGCTGCACGGCGGCTCGGCCGCGCTGCACCACCTGCTCGAGCGCGACCCCCGCTCCCCCGCGTTCGTGCCCGACCTCGAGGCGCTGCTGCCCTTCGGTGGCCGCAACCCGCTCTACGCCGTGATCCACGAGTCCTGCTACGCCGACGGCGGCGTCACCGGCTGGGCGGCCGAGCGCACCCTCCCCGACGAGGACCACCTCACCGGCGAGCACGTCTTCGGCTGGCACTTCGACGACGACCCCGCCCTCGCGCCGTACGCCGGGACGGCCCGCCTGCTCGCCCGGCACGACTGGCCGCGCCTCTACGACGCCGACGCGCTGGCGGCGGTCGACCTGCCGGGCGCCGCGGTCGTCTACGTCGACGACCCCTTCGTCGAGCGCCGCTTCAGCGAGGAGACGCTGGCGCTGCTGCCCGGCGTCGCCGGCTGGGTCGACGACACCCACCTGCACAACGGGCTGCGCGTCGACGGCCCCGCCGTCCTCGACCGGCTGCTCGCGCTGGCGCGCGGGACGGGCCGGGCGGGCTAGGGATCAGACGACCGAGAGCGGCAGCAGCGACTGACCGGTCGGACCGACCTGGATGTCGGTGCCGAGCTCGGGGCACACGCCGCAGTCGTAGCAGGGCGTCCACCGGCAGTCCTCGACGTCGACCGAGTCGGGGTCGAGCGCGTCCTCCCAGTCGGCCCACAGCCAGTCCTTGTCGAGCCCGGAGTCGAGGTGGTCCCAGGGCAACACCTCGTCGTAGCCGCGCTCGCGGGTGGTGAACCAGTCGAGGTCGACGCCGGTGCCGGCCAGGCCCGCCTCGGTGGCGGCCATCCAGCGCTCGTAGGAGAAGTGCTCGCTCCAGCCGTCGAAGCGGGCCCCCTGGCGCCAGACCTCCTCGATCACCGCGCCGACGCGGCGGTCGCCGCGCGAGAGCAGTCCCTCGATGATGCCGGGCTTGCCGTCGTGGTAGCGGAACCCGATGGCGCGGCCGTACTTCTTGTCCGCCCGCACCAGGTCGCGCAGCTTCTTCAGCCGCTCGTCGGTGGTCTCGACGTCGAGCTGCGAGGCCCACTGGAACGGCGTGTGCGGCTTGGGCACGAACCCGCCGATGGACACGGTGCAGCGGATGTCGTTGTGGCCCGCCACCTCGCGACCCTTGGCGATCACCTTGCGGGCGAGGTCGGCGACCTGGAGGACGTCCTCGTCGGTCTCGGTGGGCAGCCCGACCATGAAGTAGAGCTTGACCTGCCGCCAGCCGTGGGAGTACGCCGCGGCGACCGTGCGGATCAGGTCCTCCTCGGTGACCATCTTGTTGATCACCTTGCGCATCCGCTCCGAGCCACCCTCGGGGGCGAAGGTGAGCCCCGAGCGGCGGCCGTTGCGGGAGAACTCGTTGGCCAGGGTGATGTTGAAGGCGTCGACCCGGGTGGAGGGGAGCGAGAGCGAGACGTTGGACCCCTCGTAGCGGTCGGCCAGGCCCTTGGCGACCTCGCCGATCTCGGTGTGGTCGGCGCTGGAGAGCGAGAGCAGGCCGACCTCCTCGAAGCCCGACTTGCGGATGCCGTTCTCGACCATGTCCCCGATCGTGGTGATCGACCGCTCGCGGACCGGGCGGGTGATCATGCCGGCCTGGCAGAAGCGGCAGCCGCGGGTGCAGCCGCGGAAGATCTCGACGCTGAAGCGCTCGTGGACGGTCTCGGCGAGCGGCACCAGCGGGTTGCGCGGGTAGGGCCACGCGTCGAGGTCCATCAGGGTGTGCTTGCGGACCCGGTCGGGCACCCCGGGGCGGTTGGGTCGCATCCCGAGCAGCGCGCCGTCCTCGGCGTAGGCCACGTCGTAGAAGCGGGGCACGTAGACGCCGCCGCTGACGGCCAGGCGCAGCAGCAGCTCGTCGCGGCCGCCTGGGCTCCCCTCGCCCTTCCACTCGCGCACGACCTCGCTGATCTTGAGCACGACCTCCTCGCCGTCGCCCAGGGCCACGGCGTCGAGGAAGTCGGCGACCGGCTCGGGGTTGAACGCGGCGTGGCCGCCGGCCAGCACGACCGGGTCGGCGTCGGTGCGCATCCTGGAGTGCAGCGGGATGCCGGCGAGGTCGAGCGCGGTCAGCATGTTGGTGTAGCCGAGCTCGGTGGAGAACGACAGCCCGAGGACGTCGAAGTCGCGGACCGGGCGGTGGCCGTCGACGGTGAACTGCGGGATGCCCTCGCGGCGCATCACCGCCTCCATGTCGGGCCACACCGCGTAGGTGCGCTCGGCCAGGGTCCCCTCCTGCTCGTTGAGCACCTCGTAGAGGATCTGGACGCCCTGGTTGGGCAGGCCGACCTCGTAGGCGTCGGGGTACATCAGGGCCCAGCGCACGTCGGTGTCCGCCCAGTCCTTGTGGACCGAGCCGAGCTCGCCGCCGACGTACTGGATCGGCTTGCTGACCCGCGGCAGGTGCGGCTCGAGGCGGGCGAAGACGGACTCTCCGGTGACGGACATGCAGGACCTTCCGAGGTCGGGGGGACGACGGTCCAGGGTACGCGGCCCCGGGGGCTGCTCCGAGGCTCCCCGGTCGATCAGGGCGCTCCGCGGTCCTCCTGCAGCGTCGCGGAGCCGGTGAGCTCGTCGACGTCGAGCAGGTCGTGGCGCACCTGGCCGCCGCGCCAGGAGGCCCGGGCCACCATGTGGCTGGCCACGGGGATGGTCAGCAGCTGCGCCACCACGACCAGCCCGAGCAGCATCGTGGTCGAGCCATCGCGCAGCACCAGCGCCAGGCCGCCGGTGACCAGCACCAGGCCGAGCACCTGCGGCTTGGTCGCGGCGTGCATCCGGGTCAGCAGGTCGGGCAGGCGCACCAGCCCGATGCCGGCCACCAGGCTCAGCAGGCAGCCGAGCAGCACCAGCACCGCTCCGCTCACGTCGAGCACCTGGCTCATCCGTCGCCCTCCTCGTCGTCGGCGGCCTCGGCCTCGACGTCGTCGCTCCCGGGGCTGAACCGGGCCACGCTGACCGAGCCGACGAAGCCCAGCAGGGTGGCGACCAGCATGGCGGGCACGTTCTCGGCCGTACGCCGCAGCGCGGCGTCCACGGCGATCACGCAGATGATGATCGAGAGCAGCACGTCGAAGGAGATCGCCCGGTCGAGCATCGTCGGACCCATCGTCATCCGGGCCAGGGTCAGCATCCCCGAGACCGCGAGCACGACCGCGGCGGCGACCAGCACGACGCTCATCGGGCCGGCTCCGGGGGGACGCCCTCGCGGCCGATCGCGGCCAGCACGCGCGCCTCCTGGTCCCACACCATGCTGCGCACCGCCTCGACCCCGGCGGCGTCGGTGTCGATGGCGTGCAGGAACAGCGTGTGGCTGCCGCGGTGCGCCTCGACCACGACCGTGCCCGGCACCAGCGAGACCAGCTCGGCGACGGCCGTGAGCACCAGGTCGGACTCGGTGCGCAGCCGCACCTCGACCAGGGAGCTGCGCAGCGGGTCGGGCGGAGCCAGCGTGGTGCGGGCGACCTGGAGGCTCGCGACGACCACGTCGACGGCGAACCGGCCCACCAGCACGAGCAGGCCGACCGGGTGCAGCCGCACCCGCATCCGCAGCGGCGGCAGCGGGAAGACCCAGCACGCGGCGACCGCCACCAGCACGCCCCCGACCAGCGAGAGCGCGGAGTAGCTGCCCCACAGCACCCACCACACCAGGGTCAGCCACAGCACCATCGGCCACTGCACGGCGCGGTAGCGCGCCGGGCGGGTGCTCCCCCGGCGGGTGGTGCGGACCTCGGGGCTCATCGCGGCACCCCGTCCATCACGGCGCCGACGTAGGAGTCGCGGTCAGTGAGGTCGGCCGCGGCGCGGTCGGTGTAGCCCACCAACGGCCCCGCGACCACGGTGATGGCCAGGCTGGCGAGCACCAGGCCGGCGGTGGGCAGCACCATCAGCAGCGGCAGCCGGTCCGGCAGCGCACCGGCCTCGATCAGCTGGTGCAGGTCGCGGTCGGGCGCATCGGCGTCGGCGACCTGGCGGGCCTCGTCGAGGTCGGCGGCACCGAAGGCGACGCTGCCGACGTGCACGTGGCCACGGTGCTCGACCATCGCCGGGACCGCCTGCTCGTCCTGCTCGCGCCGGTCCTCCTCGCCGTGGCCGACGAGCAGCCGTGCCATGTCGTGCGCCTGCTGCGGGGAGCGCCAGAACGCCAGCGCCCAGGTCTTCGCCACGGCGTAGAGCGTGAGCAGGCTGGTCAGCGTGCCGCCGGCCACCAGCACCAGGGCGAGCGGCGACCCCTGGGCCACGCCGGCCTGGAACAGGTCGACCTTGCCGAGGAAGCCCGACATCGGCGGGATGCCGGCGAGGTTCATCGCCGGCACGAAGAACAGCACGCCGAGCAACGGGCTGAGCCGGGCCAGGCCGCCGAGCCGGAGCAGGGCGGTGCTGCCCGCCCGGCGCTCGATCAGCCCGACGACCAGGAACAGCGCGGTCTGGATGGTGATGTGGTGGGCGACGTAGAACACCGCCCCGCCGGTGCCGGCCTCGGTGGCCAGGCCCACCCCGAAGATCATGTAGCCGATGTGGCTGACCAGCGTGAAGGACAGCATCCGCTTGATGTCGGACTGCGCGATCGCCCCGAGGATGCCGATCACCATCGTGAGCAGCGCCGCCACCATGAGCAGCGTCGAGAGCGGGCTGTCGGGGAAGAGCAGCGTCTGGGTGCGGATGATCGCGTAGACCCCGACCTTGGTGAGCAGGCCGGCGAAGACCGCGGTCACCGGCGCGGGCGCCGTGGGATAGCTGTCGGGAAGCCACAGCGAGAGCGGGAAGACGGCCGCCTTGATGGCGAAGGTGACGAGCAGCAGCAGCTGGATCATCAGCGCCACCGACGGCGGCAGCCCGTCCAGGCGCTCGGCGACCTGCGCGAGGTTGAGGGTGCCCACCGCGGCGTACGTCGTGGCCAGGGCGATGAGGAAGAGCATCGAGGAGACCACGTTGACGACGACGTAGATGGTGCCCGCGCGCACCCGGGCGGCCGTGCCGCCGAGGGTGAGCAGCACGTAGCTGGAGAAGAGCAGCATCTCGAAGCTGACGAACAGGTTGAACAGGTCGCCCGCGAGGAAGGCGTTGGAGACGCCGGCCACCAGGGTGAGGAACGTCGGGTGGTAGATCGAGACCGGGGTCTCCCGCTCGTCGCCGGTGATGCCCTGCCCGATGGAGTAGAGCAGCACCGCGAGGGTGACGACGGCCGAGACCAGCAGCATCAGCACCGCGAGCCGGTCGGCCACCAGCGCGATGCCCAGGCCCTCCCAGCCACCCAGCCAGACCACCTGGGTGCCGTCCCGGTCGACCGAGACCAGCAGCACGGCGGCCACGACCACCACGGCCGTCAGCACCAGCGCGCTGACGATCCGCTGCGCCCGCGGGAAGCGGAACAGCATCAAGGTGGCGCCCGTGCCCAGCAGGGGCAGGATCACCGGCAGCGGCACGAGACTCGTCACTGGCGGTCCTCCACGGGGTCGTCCTGCTCCTGGCCCTCGGTGCTGAGCCCGAACGAGTCCGAGGTCGCGTCGTCGAGGGCCAGCTTGCGGATCGCGGCGTCCTCCACGTCGTCCTGGACGTCGTCGTGGCCGTGCAGCTGCCAGCTGCGGTGCGCCAGGGCCAGCAGGAAGGCGATGGTGCCCAGCGTGATCACGATCGCGGTCAGCACCAGCGCCTGCGGGAGCGGGTCGGACATGTCCTCGGGCTCGGCCGAGCCCCAGAAGGGCGAGTCCCCCGCCGGGCCGCTGGCTGCGAGGAAGGCGAGGTTGACGCCGTTGCTGAGCACGACCAGGCCGACGAGCACGCGGGTCAGGCTGCGCTCGAGCAGCAGGTAGACGCCGCAGCCGCTCATCACCGCGCAGCCCACCAGCAGGGTCAGGTTGACCTCCATCAGTGCACCCCCGACGCTTCCGGCGCAGCAGCCGCGTCCTGGCGCTCGCTGCGCAGGATCTCGCGGTCGAGCTGGGAGCCGAAGGTGCGCAGCAGGTCGAGCACCAGCCCGACAACGACGAGGTAGACACCGATGTCGAAGCCCACCGAGGACACCAGGTGGACCTCGCCGAGCAGCGGCAGCGTGACGTAGACGTCGGCGGTCTGCAGCACCGCGCCGCCGACGAGCATCGGCCCGATGCCCGAGAGCGCCGCGACGAAGAGCCCGGACCCGATCAGCACGCCGGCGTCGATCGGCGCGGCCTCGTTGAGCTCGTAGCGACCGCCCGCGAGGTAGCGCACCATCAGCGCCAGGCCCGTGACCATGCCCGCGGCGAAGCCGCCGCCGGGCAGGTTGTGACCAGCGACGAGCAGGTAGATCGAGAACACCACGATGGTGTGGAAGACCAGGCGCGTCACGACCTCGAAGACGATCGAGCGCCGCTCCGGGCTCAGCGTCCGCGGTCCCGGAAGCCAGACCCGCCGTCCGGGACGCGTGGGCTGCTTCTGCACGCCCTGGGGATAGGGGATCTCGTGGACGCGGCGGATGCCGGTCGAGCGGGAGTCCAGGAAGATCAGGCTGGCCACCCCGGTGGCCGCCGCCACCAGCACGGAGATCTCGCCGAAGGTGTCCCAGGCCCGGATGTCGACCAGGGTCACGTTGACGACGTTGCGGCCGTAGCCCTCGACGTAGGCCATCAGCGGGAACGAGTCCGAGATCGGGGTGGTGCTGCGGGCGGCCGCCGCGACCAGCACGAACCCGGCCACCGCGACGCCGACGCCGGTGGCCAGCGCCATCCGGTAGAAGCGCGTCACCCGCAGCGGCCGGTCGGTGAAGTAGTCGGGGAGGCGCCGCAGCACCAGCACGAAGACGGTGAGGCTGACCGTCTCCACCAGCACCTGGGTCAACGCGATGTCGGGGGCACCGTGCAGCAGGAACAGCACGGCGCAGCCGTAGCCGGTGACGCCGGCCAGCACGACGGCGCGCAGCCGGCGGCGCGACCGGACCGTCATGACCGCCGCGGCCACCATCACCAGCGTGACCAGCGGCTGGCCGGCGCGGTCCCACAGCACCCACTGCGGCGCGGGCAGTCCCCCGGTGACCAGGCCGTGGACGAGGACGCCGCCGGGCGCGGCCAGCACCACGGTGAGGATGACGCCGAGGTAGATCGAGACCGAGCCGCGCTGGAAGGAGCCGGTGACCTCGACCGCGACCCGGTCGAGCAGCCGCATCCCCCACCGGTAGACCTGCTCGGCCTGGAGCGGGGCGGCGAACCGGGCCTGGAGCCGGCACAGCGGGTCGCGCCACCGGAACACGAGGTAGCCCACACCGATCGAGACCGCGCTCAGCAGGAGCGGCAGCTCGAGGCCGTGCCACAGCGCGAGGTACTCGTCGTGGCCGCGGGCCGGCAGCTGGTCGGCGTACGGCGCGAGCACGGCCGTGAGCGCCGCGCCGGCCAGTCCCAGCGCCAGGCTGAGGCCGGCGAGGACCACCGGGGCGGCGCCGAAGGCGGGCGAGAGCGGCAGCGGCGCGCTGTCCTCGACGTCGCGCTTGCGGGCGAAGGCGCCCCACCAGAACCGGGCGGCGTACCCCGCGGTCAGGGCGGAGCCCAGCACGAGGCCGACCAGCACCAGGGTGCCGGCCCAGGCGGGGACGCCCGGGGTCTCGCCGTCGGCGAGCTCGAGCAACGCGGCCCAGAGCGTCTCCTTGCCCACGAACCCGAGCAGCGGGGGCACGCCGGCCATCGAGGCGGCGGCGAGGCCGGCCGCGACCGCGAGCACGGGCAGGCGACGACCCAGGCCCGAGAGCCGGTGCAGGTCGCGGGTGCCGGTCAGGGTGTCGACCGCCCCGACGGTGAGGAAGAGCGTGGCCTTGAACAGGGCGTGGGCGAGCAGCACGCCGAGGCCGGCGAGCGCGGCGGTGCGGCTGCCGATCGAGAGCACCACGAGCAGGAAGCCCAGCTGGCTGACGGTGCCGTAGGCGAGCAGCAGCTTGAGGTCGAGCTGGCGCAGCGCCCGCCAGCCCCCCAGCAGCATCGTGGTCGTGCCCAGCGTCAGCAGCGTGAGGTGCCAGCCGGGGACGCCGGCGAAGGCCGGGGCGAGCAGGGCCACGAGGTAGAGGCCGGCCTTGACCATCGACGCGGCGTGGAGGTAGGCGCTGACCGGGGTGGGCGCTGCCATCGCGCCGGGCAGCCAGAAGTGGAACGGCACCTGGGCGGACTTGCTCAGCGCGCCGACGAGCAGCAGCAGGACCGCCACGGTCGTGGCCGTGCCGGTCGGCGGGTCGGCCAGGATCGTGGAGATCCGCATCGTGCCGGCCTCGTGGCCCAGCACCAGGACGCCGACCAGCATCACCAGGCCGCCGAGCGTGGTGACCAGGAGCGCCTCCATCGCGGCCAGCCGCGAGGCCCGCTTGGTCGGCTCGAAGCCGATCAGCAGGAACGAGAAGATGGTGGTCAGCTCCCAGAACACGACCAGGACGATGAGGTCGTCGGAGAGCACCAGCCCCAGCATCGCGCCGACGAAGGCGGTGAAGCTGGTGGTGAACCCCACCAGGCCCGGGGTGCCGTCGGAGAAGTAGGAGGCCGAGTAGGCCATCACCAGCACCCCGATGCCCGCGACGACGAGCACCATCAGCCACTGCAGCGAGCCCAGCGAGAACGCCAGCTCGAGGTCGAGACCGGGCGCCCACCGCACCACCTGGGTGACCGGGCGCCCGTCGAGGACCTGCCCGGTGCGGGTCAGCGCCCACACCGTGGCCACCAGCGGCACCACCGCCAGCGCCAGGAACGCACGGGGCCCGAGCCGGCGCACCAGCACCGGAGCGGTCGCGGCGGCCACGAAGTGGGCAGCGACGATCGCGAGCAGCACGGCGGCCTTCCGGTCGGGGTGGGGCGTGGGACGGTGAGGTCAGGGCGTGGGGGCCAATACTAGGGAGCGGGCGCGAACCTCCGGCGTCCCCCGTTGGCGGGACGGCGGGCACGACACCGGCCTAGACTCCGCCCCCGGGGGTGGCGCACGTGCAACGTCAGGTGGGACGCCTCTCCTTCGTGGTGGTCTGCTACGTGGTGGCGCCCTGGATGGGGCTCGACAGCTTCACCGTCGACCCGCGGATCGCCGAGGTCTGGCCCCTGGGCGGCGTCGGCTTCGTGCTGCTCACCCTGGCCTGGGACCTCCCCCGGCCCCGCCTGGCCGCCGTGCTCGCGGCGATGGTGGCCGTCGTCACGGCCACCGCGCTGCTGGTCGGCCAGCCCCCGGCGTACGCCGTGTGGTTCGGCGTCGTCGCGGTGCTGCAGCCGCTCGCCATGGCGGCGGCGTACCAACGGGGGCGCGGAGCGCCCGGCTGGGCCCCGCGCCACGCCGCCGACGTCGGGACCCTGCTGGCCGCGGCGGTGGCCTCCTCGCTGCTGGTCGGCCTGCTCGGGGGCTACCCCGGTCTGGCGCTGACCGACCTGCCGAGCAAGGTGCTGCTGTGGTGGGTGCTGCGCAACGCGGTCTTCAGCTTCGTCGGCGGGCTCATCCTCTCGGTGCTGCTGCACCGCGACGAGCCCGAGGCGCTGCCGCCCAGCGCGTGGTACCACCGCGTCGGGCTGGCCGCGGTCGCCGCCCTGTGCGTGCTCGGGACCTACCACGACCCCTCGCTGCCGCTGTCGTGGCTGCTCATCGTGCCGAGCGTGTGGGGCGGCATGACGCTGACCGTGCGCGGGACCGCCTGGCTGACCCTGTACGTCGCCCTGGTGGCCGCCGGGATGACCTACCTGCCCCAGAACCAGTTCGGCTACGCCGGCTTGCTGCCCGCCGCCTCGATCGTCGACCTGCTCGTCGTGGCGAGCAGTGCCTTCGCGCTGCTGCTGGCGCTGATGCGCGACCAGCGGGCCCGGCTGATCGAGCAGCTCGACGCCCGCGGCCGCGAGTCCGAGGCGCAGCGCGGGCTGCTCGAGGCGGTGCTCGATGCGATGGACGAGGGCGTGCTCGTCGTCGGCCAGGAGGGCGTACGTCGCCACAACAGCGCGACCCGGCAGCTGCTGGGCCGAGCGGTGCCGCTGGACCAGGCCCTTTCCTGGAGCGACGCCTTCGGCCTGCAGACCCTCGACGGGCAGCCGCTGACCGACGACGTGCTGCGCCGGGTGCTCTACGAGGGGGCCGACGGCGACCGGTTGGAGGTGCGGGTCGGCCGGGGCGCCGGCGCCCGGGTGCTCGAGGTCTCGGCCCAGTCCGTGCGGCACGGCAGCGAGGCCTCGCGGCTGCTGCTCCTGCACGACGTGACCGCGCAGCGGGCCCGGGTCCGGGAGCTCAGCAGCTTCGCCAGCATGGTCGCCCACGACCTGCGCGGCCCGCTGACCGTGCTCGACGGCTGGCTCGAGGTGGTCGAGGACGACCCGGCGGAGGGCGAGGCGGCGCTGGCCCGGGCACGCGACGCCAGCCAGCGGATGCGGCAGGTGATCGAGGACTGGCTCAACTACGCCGTGGTGCAGGAGGGCCGGCTGCACCCCGAGGTGGTCGCGCTCGAGGAGCTCGTGGCCGGCCTGGTGGAGTCACGCCGCTCCGCGGGCCTCGACCACGACGAGCCCCGCTTCGAGCTCGACCTGCCGCACCGGGTGCGGGCCGACCCGGGCCTGCTGCGCCAGCTGCTGGACAACCTCGTCGACAACGCCGTGAAGTACACCGCGGCCGGCGAGGTCCCGGCGGTGACGCTGCGCTCGGACGACGACCGTGAGCCGGGCTGGGTGCGGGTGGAGGTCGTCGACCGGGGCATCGGCGTGCCCGAGGGCCAGGAGGAGCAGATCTTCGAGGAGTTCCACCGTGGCCCCGCCGAGGGACGCTCGCAGGGCACCGGCCTGGGGCTGGCGCTGACCCGGCGCATCGTGGCGATGCACGGGGGTCAGATGACGGCGCGGCGCAACCCCGACGGGGGCAGCACCTTCGCCTTCACCGTCCCAGCGGCCTGACGCCGAAGCCCGGGCGACCCGCGCCGGTGCCGCGCATGCCGATGTTGACCAGCAGCCCGATCGCCATCATCGAGGCGAACATCGACGACCCGCCGTAGGAGACCAGCGGCAGCGGCACGCCGGTGACCGGCATGATCCCCAGGCACATCCCGATGTTCTGGAAGGCCTGGAAGGCGAACCAGCAGGCGATGCCCGCCGCGGCGACCCGGCCGAACATGTCCTCGGCGTGCCGGGCGATGAGCAGCGCGCGCCACAGCAGCACCGCGAACAGCACGATGACCAGGCCGGCGCCGACCAGGCCCAGCTCCTCGCCGGCGACGGTGAAGATGAAGTCGGTGTGCTGCTCGGGCACGAACCGCGAGCGCGTCTGCGAGCCGTCGAAGAGCCCCTGGCCGAAGAGCCCGCCGTTGCCGATCGCGATCCGGGCCTGGGTGGTGTTGTAGCCGGCGCCCCGGGGGTCGAGGTCGGGGTTGGTGAAGGCCAGGAAGCGGTTGACCTGGTAGGCCTTGAGCACCCCGGCGGCCACCACGAGCATCGCCAGGGTGAGCCCGCCGGCGAGGAGCCCGACCAGCCAGCGGCGCGGCACCCCCGCCACGGCGAGGACCCCGAAGACGGTGGCGGTGAGCACCAGCATGGTGCCGAGGTCGGGCTGGGCCATGATCAGGATCGCGGGGAGGCCGGCGACCGCGCCCATCAGCGCGACGTCGACCAGCCCGACCTTGCGGCGGCGGGAGTTCTCGGTGCGCTCGGCGACGATCATCGCCATCCCGATCACCACGGCCAGCTTGGCGAACTCGGCCGGCTGGATGGACAGGCCGCCGATCATCAGCCAGGACCGCGAGCCGTTGATGGTGCTGCCCATGACGAGCACGAGCAGCAGCCCGACCACCGACCCGGCGTACACCAGGGGGGTGACGATGCGGACCCACCGGTGGTCGGTGGCCATCACCACCGCGCCGAGCACGAGGCCGATGACGACGTTGACGAGGTGCTTGTGGAGGTACGCCGTGGAGTCGCCGCCGGTGAGCACGTCGTTGGTGGCGGTCGCCGACCACACCAGCAGCGTGCCGATGGTCATGATCAGCCCGGCGCAGCCCACGAGCACCCAGTCCAGCGGCGGGACCACGACGCGGCTGCGGGCCACGGAGAACCGGGCGAGCGGCAGGACGGTCACGGCGTCAGTCCCCCTTCGGGCGCGAGGTGGCGGGCGGCAGGATCGAGCCGTCGTCGGCGAAGGTGGGCAGCTCGGCGGGCGGCGTGGTGCCGGCGATGGCGGCCTGGCCCGGCCGGACGTCGGTGCCCTTGACGCCGTAGAGCTTCTCCCAGATCTTGCGGATCGCCGGGCCGGACGTGCCCGAGCCGGTGCCGCCCTGGCTGACCATCATCACCACGACGTAGTCCTCGGTGTAGGAGGCGACCCAGGAGGTGCTCTGCTTGCCGTAGACCTCGGCCGAGCCGGTCTTGGCGCGGATCGTCACCTCGTCCAGCGGGAACCCCTCGAGGCGCCAGGCCATGGTGCCCACCGAGGCGACGTTCTTCAGCGCGCCGTCGATGTAGTCGAGCACCGCCTGCTTGACCGGCAGCTTCTTGTCCACGACCGGCGGCAGCTCCTTGATGAGGTCGCCGTCGGGGCTGACGATCGCCTTGGCGACCCGCGGCTCGTAGAGCGTGCCGCCGTTGGACAGCGCGGCGTACGCCCGGGCGAGCTGCAGCGGGGTGACCACCGTGTCGCCCTGACCGATCGCGAAGTTGACGGCGTCGCCGGCGCGGTAGTGGCTGCCCTCGACGCAGAACTCACGGGCGAAGCGGTGCTGGAAGTCGCTGCCCTCCTGCTTGCCGATCTTGCAGTAGTAGTCCTTCATCGACTCCCAGTAGGCGAGCTTCCACTTGCGGTCGGCGATCCGGCCCGAGGCCTCGCCCGGGAGGTCGATGCCGGTGGGCTTGCCGAAGCCGAAGGTCTTGGCCATCGAGACCAGCGGGTCCTTGGCCTCGACGTCGGTCTCGTCGCTGCCCAGCTCCTGCCAGTAGTCAAAGCCGATCTTGTAGAAGAACGTGTTGCAGGAGACCTCGAGCGCCTTGGCGAAGGTGATGTTGCCGTAGGCGCCGGACTCGTAGTTCTTGAAGGTGCGGTTGCCGACCTGGAAGCCGGACCCGCAGGCGAGCACGGTCTCGGGGCTGTAGCCGTTCGAGAGCGCGGCGGCGGTCATCATCGGCTTCCACGTCGAGCCCGGTGCGAACTGCCCCTGCGTGGCGCGCGAGAGCAGCGGGGTGCCGGCCTCCTCGGAGTAGAGCCGTTCCAGCTGCTTGCTGGTGATGCCGCCCGACCACACCTCGGGGTCGTACGTCGGCTGGCTGGCCATCGCCACGACCCGGCCGGTCTTCGCGTCGAGCACCACGGCCGCCCCGCTGTCGGCGGCGTAGCGACGGCCGGTGACGGTGTCGGTGGTCCCCCGCGCGGTCTGGATGGTCTGGGCGAGCTGCTTCTCGACGTAGCCCTGGACCTCGGCGTCGATGGAGGTGACCAGGGTGGCGCCCGGGGTCGACTCGACCTCGCCGGAGTCGCCGAGGACGCGGCCCATGGAGTCCACGGCCACCTTCTTGTAGCCGGGGGTGCCGCGCAGGTAGCGGTCGTAGGCCTTCTCCACGCCGGCCCGGCCGACCACCGAGGCGCCGTTGACCGAGGTGTCGCTCTCCTTCTCGGCCTCCTCGAGCTCGCCGCCGGTGATCGGGCTGAGGTAGCCCAGGACGTGGGCGCCGTTGACGCCGAAGGGATTCGGGTAGGCCCGCACGCTCTCCTGCTGGGCGAGCACCGCGGGGAACTCCTCGGTGCGCTCGAGCAGCTTGACCGCGACCTGCTGCGGCACGTCGCGTGCGACCGGGACCGGCTGGTAGGGCGAGCCGTTCCAGCAGCTGCCGGCCTCGGCGCCGCTCTGGCCGCAGACCACCATCCGGGCATCGATCGTCGCGCGCTCGACCTTGACCACGCCGGCGAGCCGGTCGAGGGTCCGCTCGCGGATGTCCTCGGGCAGCTTGCCCAGCAGGGTGCGGTCGACGCTGACGACCCAGCTGCTGCGGTTGGCCACGAGCGGACGGCCGACGTCGTCGACGATCAGGCCGCGGGCCGGCTGCACCACCACGTCGCGCACGGACTGCTCCGCCGCGGCGGCCTGGTAGCCCTCGCCGGTGGCGACCTGCATGTACCAGAGCCGGACGAACAGGGTGAGGAACAGCGAGACCACCAGCGCCTGGACGACGAACAGGCGCAGCCTGCTCTTCTCCGAGGCGTTGGGGCGGATCAGGACGGCAGCCATGAGGCCCTTCTAGACGGCGAGCTCGCGCGCGGGGCTGCGCTCGAGCAGCCGCATCAGCACGGGGAGGACGAGGGGGGCGACGACCACGTCCCACAGCAGGGCGAGGAACACCACGCCGATCATCTGGCCGACCGGGACGGCGTGGTCGCCGAGCACCTGGCCGGACAGCGCGAAGACCGAGGTCGCGACGAAGGAGCAGGCGCCCACGGTGGCGAGCGCGGCGAGCGGGCTCTCGCGCGCGTCGCCGCGCACGCGGCCGGCGAGGATGGCGGCCAGCACGAACGCCAGGGCCCAGCGGCCGGCGACGTGCTCGGCGGGCGGGGCGAGGTCGAGCAGCATCCCGGCGGTGAAGCCCACGGCGACACCGACCTCGGGGCCGCGCACGAGCGCGGCGGCCACGACCACCAGCAGCGCCAGGTTGGGCACCACGCCGTTGACGGCCACCACCGGCAGCACGGCGACCTGCGCCACGACGGCGAGGACGACCACCGCCGCGAGCACGAGGGTGCGGTAGAGGACCGACATCACTGACCCGCCCGTCCGTTGACGACGATGCGGTCACCGTCGGTGTCCTCGTCCACCACGACGCCGACGACGTCGAGGGAGGTGAAGTCGACGTAGGGGTCGATCACGGCCCGCTTGGCCAGCTCGCGCGGCGTGGAGTACACCGACTCGACGGTGCCGATCGGGATGCCGGCGACGTAGGGCCGACCGTTCTGGCTGCCCCAGGTCACCACCACGTCGCCCGTGGCGGGGCTGGCGGCGTTGTCGACGAGGTCGAGGTCGAGGCGACCGCGGTCGGCGGTCACGCCCCGGCCGCGCAGGAAGCCGATCTCGAGGTTGGAGCCGAGCCGTCCGCCCACCACCGACTCGGTGTCGACCACCAGCAGCACGGTCGCGGTGCTGGAGGTCGCGCTGATGACCCGGCCCACCAGGCCGTCGTTGTTGAGCACCGTCATGTCGCGCGTGACGCCCGAGGAGGTGCCGGCGTCGATGGTGACGGTGCGGGAGAAGGACTGCATCGGGCCCATGCCCACCACCCGGGCCGCGACCAGCGCCTGCCCGGTGCGGTTGGCGGTGCGGGTGAGGCCGTCGAGCTCGGCGAGCCGGTTGCGGTCCAGCGGCACCTGCTCGGCCTCGGAGCGGAGCTGGGAGTTCTGCGCCGACAGCGTCGCGACCTCCTCGCGCAGCGACCGGTTGGAGCTGAAGTAGGCCAGTGCCTCGCGCAGCGGGCGGGCGGCGGTGGCGCTGCCGGTCTCGACCGGGCCCACCACGGTGCCCACGGCGTGCCGGACGGGGTCGACGGGCGACTCCTCGCCGCCGGCCGCATCGACGGTGATCACCGCGACCGAGGCGGCGACCATGAGGCCGGCCACCACGCGCGAGGAGCCCGAGCGGCCGCGGCGGCCGAAGCCGGTGCCGCGCTCGCCGTCGGAGAGGGAGGGACGGGCGGTGGTGCGGCGCCCGCCGCGCAGTCGTTGCCGAGCCACCCGCTACCGCCTGCGATCCGTGACGAGCACCTGCTGGAGCGCCTCGAACTCCTCGACGCACTTGCCCGCGCCGAGGGCGACCGAGGTCAGCGGGTCGCTGGCGATGTGGACCGGCATGCCGGTCTCGTGACGGATCCGCTCGTCCAGGCCGAGCAGCAGCGCGCCACCCCCGGTGAGCACGATACCGCGGTCCATGATGTCGCCGGCCAGCTCGGGCGGCGTCTGGTCCAGCGTGGTGCGGACGGCGTCGACGATGCTGTGCAGCTGCTCCTCGATCGCCCGCCGGATCTCGGGGCTGGAGACGTTGACCGTGCGGGGCAGCCCGGAGACCATGTCGCGCCCGCGGACCTCGGCCTGGCGCTCCTGCGGGAGGGGGAAGGCCGAGCCGAGGGTCATCTTGATCTCCTCGGCGGTGCGCTCCCCCAGCATCAGGGAGTGCTCCTTCTTCATCCACGCCACGATCGCCTGGTCGATCTCGTCGCCGGCGGTGCGCACGCTGAGCGTCGTCACGATGCCGCCCAGCGAGATCACGGCGACCTCGGTGGTGCCGCCGCCGATGTCGACGACCATGTTGCCGGTCGCCTCGTGCACCGGCAGTCCGGCACCGATGGCGGCGGCCATCGGCTCCTCGATGATGTAGACCCGGCGGCCACCGGCCTGGTAGCCGGCCTCCTTCACCGCACGCTGCTCGACCGCGGTCACGCCGCTGGGCACGCAGATGATCATCCGGGGCTTGGCGAAGTAGCGACGCTTGTGCACCTGCTGGATGAAGAAGCGGAGCATCTCCTCGGTCGCGTCCAGGTCGGCGATGACGCCGTCCTTGAGCGGGCGGATGGCGGTGATGCCGTCCGGCGTACGCCCGATCATGCGCTTGGCCTCGTGGCCGACGGCCAGGATCTCCTGGGTCTGCTCGTGGAGTGCGACCACCGACGGCTCGTCGACGAGGATGCCGCGGCCACGCACGTAGACGAGCGTGTTGGCCGTGCCGAGATCCACCGCCATGTCACGGCCGATCAGACTGTTGGGCATCGCTACGCCTCGCTGTTCCCGGGGAAGCGGGAGGCCGCACGTCCTCCCGTGATGCGAGGGTATGAGCCCGGGAAGGGCCTACGGCGACGACACGCCGCCGGTCCAGGACCTCAGCGCGCGGGGAACCAGAGCGCGATCTCGCGCTCGGCCGACTCGGGGCTGTCGGAGCCGTGCACGAGGTTCTCGCGGTTGGACAGCGAGAGGTCGCCGCGGATGGTGCCCGGGGCCGCCTTGCGGCCGTCGGTGGCGCCGTTGAGCGCCCGGACGACCTCGACCGCCTCGTCGCCCTCGAGCACGGCGGCGAGCAGCGGGCCGCTGGTGACGAAGTCGCGCAGCGGCGGGTAGAAGTCGCGCTCGACGTGCTCGGCGTAGTGCGCGTCGGCCTGGGCCGCGTCGATGTGGCGCAGCTCGAGCGCCACCAGGCTCAGGCCCTTGGCCTCGAAGCGGGAGAGGATCTCCCCCACCAGGCCCCGGCGGACGGCGTCGGGCTTGAGCAGGACCAGGGTGCGCTGAGACATGGGAGCAACCTAGGGCAAGGAACGGACCGGGCGGCAGACTGGGCCCATGCGCGTGATGGAGTTCGACGAGTACGGCGGTCCCGAGGTCCTCCACGAGGGCGAGCGGGACGCACCGCACGCGGGGCCCGGGCAGGTGCGGGTGCGCACCACGGCGGTCGGGGTCAACCCCTACGACTGGAAGGTCCGCTCCGGCGCGATGTCGGCCTTCGCCCCGGTCGCGTTCCCGCACGTCCCCGGCAGCGAGGCCGCCGGCGTCGTCGACGAGCTCGGCGAGGGCGTCGAGGGCGTGGCGATCGGCGACCGGGTCCTCGGCTCGGGAAGCGCCGCCACCGCCGAGCACGTCGTGCTGCGGCGGTTCGTGCGGGTGCCCGAGGGGCTCAGCGACCCGGAGGCTGCGGCGCTGCCCGCCGCGGCGGAGACCGCGGCCCGCGCGCTCGGCCTGCTGGAGCTGGGGCCCGGCGACCTGCTCGTGGTCGACGGCGCCGCCGGGGGCGTCGGCACCGCGGTCGTGCAGCTCGCGGTCGCCCGCGGGATCGCGGTCGTCGGCACTGCCTCCGCCCGCAACCACGACCACCTGCGGGAGCTCGGTGCAGCCGCCACCACCTACGGCCCCGGGCTGCCCGGCCGCGTCCGGGCGCTGACCGGCGAGCCGGTCACCGGCGCGCTCGACCTGGCCGGGCGCGGGTCGGTGCCCGAGCTCGTCGAGCTGGTGGGCGACCCGCGCCACGTCCTCACGCTGGTCGACTTCGGGGCGGCCGACCTCGGCGTCCAGGTCAGCGACGGCAGCGAGCCCGCCGGCCCCGCCCTGGAGGAGGTGGCCGAGCTGGTGGCCCGGGGCCGGTTCCGGGTGGTGCTCGACGAGGTGCTGCCGTGGACCTCGGTCGCGCAGGCGCACGCGCGCAGCCAGCAGGGCCACGCCCGCGGCAAGCTGGTGCTGCGGGTCGACTAGGACCCGTCGGGGCCCGGCTGCGGAGCGCCGGGGAAGCGCCCGGTGGCGGTCCACTCGGCCCGCTCGCGCTCGATCTTGGCCCCCAGGAAGTACGCCGTGGCCCACAGCGCCAGGAAGACCAGGCCGAGGAACACCATGGCCCGGACCTCGATGCCGACGGCGATCGCGGCCACCTGCACGGCCCACCCGACCGCGTAGGCCCAGCGGAACCGCAGCAGCCCGGCCACCAGCACGCAGGCCACGAGCAGGCCCACCCCGATGACCACGGCGGTGCCGGCCGGGACCCCGGCCACGGCGATCAGCACCGGGGTGCTCAGCCCGAACGCGATCGCCTCGAGGCTGAGGATCGCGGCGCACAGCCGTCGCTGCATCAGGCCTCCTTCTCGCGGGTGTGCTCGCGGGTCCGGACCAGCAGGCTGCGGGCCTCGCCGACGGTGACGACGGAGCCCGTGACCAGCACGGCCCCCGAGCCGATCGCCTCGCCGAGCGCCCCGCCGGCCTCGGCCAGCGCGGCCGCCTGGTCGATGGCGTCGGAGAGCCGGTCGGCCTCGCTGACCCGGTCCCGGCCGAAGATGCCGCGCGCGACCTCGGCGAGCTCCGACGGGGAGGTCGAGCGGTCGCTGCTGTTGCGGGTGCACACGACGTGGGCGAGGACCGGCTCGAGCTCGGAGAGCAGCCCCTCGACGTCCTTGTCGCCCATCACCCCGATCACCCCGATCAGCGGGGAGAACACGAAGGAGTCCTCGAGGGCGGCGACCAGCGCCGCGGCCCCGTGGGGGTTGTGCGCCGCGTCGAGCACGACGGTGGGCGATCGGCGTACGACCTCGAGGCGGCCGGGCGAGGTCACCTCGGCGAAGGCGGCCTGCACCACCTCGGCGTCGAGCGGGTCCTCGCCCCCGACGAAGGCCTCCACGGCGGCCAGGGCGAGGGCGGCGTTCTGCGCCTGGTGGGCGCCGTAGAGCGGCACGAACAGGTCGTCGTAGCGACCCCGCAGGCCCTGCAGCGAGAGCACCTGCCCACCGACCGCCGGGGTGCGCGCGGCGACACCGAAGTCGATGCCCTCGCGGGCGAGGGTGGCGCCCACCTCGGCGCACCGCTCCGCCACCACCACGGCCACGTCGTCGTCCTGCACCGCGCTGACCACGATCGCGCCCGGCTTGACGATGCCGACCTTCTCCAGCGCCACGGCCGCCGGGGTGTCGCCGAGGTACTGCGCGTGGTCGACGGCGATCGGGGTCAGCACCGCGACCTTGGCGTCGACGACGTTGGTGGCGTCCCAGGTGCCGCCCATGCCGACCTCGACCACGGCCGCGTCCACCGGGGCGTCGGCGAACGCGGCGTACGCCATGCCGACGACGGTCTCGAAGAACGACAGCGGGTGGGGGCCGTCCTCGTCGACGAGGTGGGTGTACGGCGCGACGTCGTTGAAGGCGGCGACGAAGGCCTCCTCGCTGATCGGTCGGCCGTCGAGGCTGATCCGCTCGGTCATCGACTCCAGGTGGGGGCTGGTGAAGCGGCCCACGCGCAGTCCCAGGGCCGCGACCAGCGTCTCGACCATGCGCGCGGTCGAGGTCTTGCCGTTGGTGCCGGTGAGGTGGATCGCGGGGTAGCCGCGCTGGGGGTCCCCCAGCAGCTCGAGGAACGCGGTGATCCGGTCGAGGGAGGGCTCGAGGCGGGTCTCCGGCCAGCGGCTGAGCAGCGCGTCCTCCACCTCGGCGTAGGTCTCGGCGGGACGGGCCTGCGGGGGGAGCTCAGTCATGACCCCCCGAGTCTAGGTGGGGGCGGGTGCGCGGGGTCGCGGGCACCCGGACCCACCTGCGGGTACCGGTGGAGCCCCGGGGGCGCGAGGTGCTGCGCACCGGGCGGGTGGAGGTTTCGTAGGATTCGGGCATGACCTCCCCCTCCCCGTCCGACGCGTCCACGACGACCGCAGCGCCCGCGGTCGTCGTACCGGACCGGGCGGCGCTGGAGGGCCTCGAGGCGACCTGGTCGCAGCGCTGGAAGGAGCAGGACACCTACGCCTTCGACCGCACCCAGCCGCGCAGCAACGTCTACTCCATCGACACCCCTCCCCCGACGGTGTCGGGGTCGCTGCACGTCGGGCACGTCTTCAGCTACACCCACACCGACCTCGTCGCCCGGTTCCAGCGGATGCGCGGCAAGTCGGTGTTCTACCCGATGGGGTGGGACGACAACGGCCTGCCGACCGAGCGACGGGTGCAGAACTACTTCGGCGTGCGCTGCGACCCCTCGCTGCCCTACGACGCCGACTTCACCCCGCCGGAGAAGCCCGACCCCAAGCGCCAGGTCCCGGTCAGCCGGCCCAACTTCGTCGCGCTGTGCGAGCGGCTCGTCGAGGAGGACGAGCAGGTCTTCGAGCAGCTGTGGCGCACGCTCGGCCTCTCGGTCGACTGGTCCCAGCACTACACGACCATCGGGCCCCGGGCCCAGACCGTGAGCCAGCGCGCGTTCCTGCGCAACTTCGCCCGCGGCGAGGCCTACCTGCAGGAGGCCCCCACGCTGTGGGACGTCACCTTCCAGACCGCGGTCGCCCAGGCCGAGCTCGAGGCCCGGGAGTACGCCGGCGCCTACCACCGGGTCGCCTTCCACGGCGCGGACGGTCCGGTCCACATCGAGACCACCCGTCCCGAGCTGATCCCGAGCGTCGTGGCGCTGATCGCCCACCCCGACGACGAGCGCTACGCCTCGCTGTTCGGCACCACCGTGACCTCACCTGTCTTCGGCGTCGAGGTGCCGGTGCTCGCCCACCCGGCGGCCGAGCCCGACAAGGGCGCCGGCATCGCGATGTGCTGCACCTTCGGCGACCTGACCGACGTCACCTGGTGGCGCGAGCTGCAGCTGCCGGTGCGCACCGTGGTCGGGCGCGACGGTCGGCTGACCCGCGAGACCCCGTCCTGGCTGGCCGCGCCGGCGGCAGCAGCGGCGTACTCCGAGCTGGCGGGGAAGACCACCTTCAGCGCCCGCGAGGCCATGGTGGCCGCGCTGCGCGAGTCCGGCGACCTCGACGGCGAGCCGAGGCCGACCCAGCGGATGGCCAACTTCTACGAGAAGGGCGACAAGCCGCTCGAGATCGTCGCGACGCGGCAGTGGTACCTCACCAACGGCGGCCGCGACGCCGACCTGCGCGGCGAGATGCTCGACCGGGGCGCCGAGATCACGTGGGTGCCGACCCACATGAAGCACCGCTACGACAACTGGGTCGGCGGCCTGAACGGCGACTGGCTGATCTCGCGGCAGCGCTTCTTCGGCATCCCGTTCCCGGTCTGGTACCCCCTCGACGCCGACGGCGAGCCCGACTACGAGCACCCGCTGATGCCCCGCGAGGAGCAGCTGCCCGTCGACCCCTCCACCGACGCCCCCTCCGGGTTCGGCGAGGACCAGCGCGGCCGTCCGGGCGGCTTCATCGGCGACCCCGACGTGATGGACACCTGGGCGACCTCGTCGCTGACGCCGCAGATCGCCGGTGGCTGGGAGAGCGACCCCGACCTGTTCGAGCGCGTCTTCCCCATGGACCTCGCCACCCAGGCGCACGACATCATCCGCACCTGGCTGTTCTCCCGCGTCGTCCGCGCGCACTTCGAGAACCACGCCGCCCCGTGGAGCCACGCGCTCATCTCGGGCTTCATCGTCGATCCCGACCGCAAGAAGATGTCGAAGTCCAAGGGCAACGTCGTGGTGCCCTCCGACGTGCTCGAGCGGTACGGCGCCGACGCGGTGCGCTGGCGCGCCGCGATGGCCCGCCCCGGGCTCGACTCGCCGTTCGACGAGACCCAGATGAAGGTCGGCCGTCGGCTGGCCATGAAGGTGCTCAACGTCGCCAAGTTCGTGCTCGGCAGCGTGGGCGCCACCACGGTGGACCCGGCCCTGGTCACCGTCCCGGTCGACCGCGCGCTGCTGGCCCGGCTCGACGCCACCGTGACCGAGGCGACGCGCGCCTTCGAGGCCTACGACTACACCACCGCGCTCGAGGTCTCCGAGCGGTTCTTCTGGGACTTCTGCGACGACTACGTCGAGCTGGTCAAGGAGCGGGCGTACGGCGAGCAGGGCGACGCCGACGACCCGGACACCTCCTCGGCCCGGGCTGCGCTGGCGACCGCTCTGCACGTGCAGCTGCGGCTGTTCGCCCCGTTCCTGCCCTACGCCACCGAGGAGGTCTGGTCGTGGTGGCAGCAGGGCTCGGTGCACCTCTCGGCCTGGCCCGGCACCGACGAGCTGGGTGACACCAGCGGCGGGGACGCCGCCGAGCTGACGGCGGTGGCAGCGGTGCTGGCCGGCGTCCGCGGCGCCAAGTCCACCGCCAAGGTCGGCATGCGCACCCCGGTGCTGCACGCCCGGGTCTCGGGTCCCGCCGCGGCGCTCGACGCCGTCCGGGCCGCCGAGCGCGACCTGCGCGCCGTCGGGTCGATCACCGGCGACGTCGAGATGGTCGAGGCGGACGGCGAGGTCTCCGTCGAGGCCACCCTGGGCGACCCGCCGCCCAAGCGCTGAGGCCGCGCCGCCGGGCCCGGGCACGCGTGGAGGTCACCGAGGTGGCCGACGGTGCCCGGGGTGCTGCCTGGGCTCAGCGGCCCCGGCCGCGCCCGCCGTGCGAACCGTGCGACTTCCCGTGGCCGCGCTCGTCGCGGGCGGCGCGGTCGTCCCGCCGGGCACGATCGGGTCGCTCACGCTCGACCCGCGTGGGGCGCTCGACCCGAGGCCGCTCGACGCGTTCGGGCCGCTCGGCACGCACCCGGTCGGGCCGCTCCTGACGCACGGGACGCACCGGGCGCTGCGGCCGGACGACCGGAGCCGGGGTCGCCGTGGGCGCCGCGAAGGACGGGCGTCCACCGGAGCTGCCCTTGCCGGCGTTGCCCTTGCCGGAGCTCCCCGTGCCGGAGCTGCTGGGCGGCTCGGGGGTGGCGACCACGCCGGCCTGCGGCTGCGGTGTGGTCGGCTCGGACGGCCCGGCGGGCCGGGTCGGGGCGAACGGCCGCACCGTCACCGGGCGCGTGGTGGGCCGTGGCGACGGGCGGGGCTTGGTGGCCCCGTTGCCCGCGGTCGGACGGGCCGCGGCGGTGACGGGACGGGCTGCCGTGCTGCGGGTCGAGGCCCTGGCCCCGACGGTGCGCGCGAGGACGGTGGTCACCGCGGACGTGCTGCTGGCCGCGGTCGGGGCGCTCGTGGGGCTGTCGGCGGGGGTGCCGGCCGTGGCGGTGGCGGCGGCGGTCGGTCCGACGACGAACGGAACCCCGAGCGCCTCGGGCAGCGGGGTCGCGGGCGCTGCGGGCCGCGGCGTCGGCTGGGCCGCGAGCTGCTCGCCCAGGAGCAGCGTGGTGCCCCGGACGTCGCGGGCCTGCGCCATCGCCGCCTGCTCGTCGCGCACGTCGGTCGGCCGGCTCAGCGCCTGGCCCAGGATCAGGGCGGCCAGGCAGCTCACGCCCAGGAACGCCAGCAGCGGCCGCCGGTGCTGTGCCTGCATGCTGCCTCCCCCGCCTTCACGACCCTGTGGGCCGCCCCCGTAATGGCAAGAATACGGGCAAAATCGGACTTGCGGTGGGTGGTCTAGCAAAGCGGGCAGGTGGTCTACCCCGGAGAGGCTCGGGGCTAGGCCGACTTCTTCTTCTTGGGCTCCTCGCGGGGCACCAACGTCGGGTTCACGTGGTCGGAGACCACGTCGCCGGTCACCACGACCTTGCCGATGTCGGTGCGCGAGGGCACGTCGTACATCACGTTGAGGAGGACCTCCTCGATGATGGCGCGCAGTCCGCGGGCACCCGTGCCGCGCTCCATCGCCTTGTCGGCGATGGCCTCGACGGCGTCGTCGGTGAACTCGAGCTCGACACCGTCGAGGTCGAACAGCTTCTGGTACTGCTTGATCAACGCGTTGCGGGGCTCGGTCAGGATCTGCACGAGCGCGGCCTGGTCGAGCTTGTTGACGCTGGCGATGAGCGGGAGCCGGCCGATGAACTCGGGGATCAGCCCGAACTTGACGAGGTCCTCGGGACGCACCTGGTCGAACATCTCGTCGGGGTCGGTGTCGTTGGTCGCCCGCATCTCGGCGGTGAACCCCAACGACTTCTTGCCCACGCGCTGCTCGACGATGTGCTCGAGGCCCGCGAACGCACCGCCGACCACGAACAGGATGTTGGTGGTGTCGATCTGGATGAACTCCTGGTGGGGGTGCTTGCGCCCACCCTGCGGCGGCACCGAGGCGGTGGTGCCCTCGAGGATCTTCAGCAGCGCCTGCTGCACGCCCTCGCCCGAGACGTCGCGCGTGATCGAGGGGTTCTCCGCCTTGCGGGCCACCTTGTCGATCTCGTCGATGTAGATGATGCCCGTCTCGGCCTTCTTGACGTCGTAGTCGGCCGCCTGGATCAGCTTGAGCAAGATGTTCTCGACGTCCTCGCCGACGTAGCCGGCCTCGGTCAGCGCCGTGGCGTCGGCGATGGCGAAGGGGACGTTGAGCATCCGCGCCAGCGTCTGGGCGAGGTAGGTCTTGCCGCAGCCGGTGGGGCCGATGACGAGGATGTTGGACTTGGCCACCTCGACCGCGTCCTCACGGCTCTTCGACGAGCCCGACGCCACCCCGGCCTGCACCCGCTTGTAGTGGTTGTAGACCGCGACCGCGAGCGACTTCTTGGCCTGCTCCTGGCCGATGACGTAGGAGTTGAGGAACTCGAAGATCTCCCGCGGCTTGGGCAGCTCGTCCAGACCGACCTCGGAGGTCTCGTTGAGCTCCTCCTCGATGATCTCGTTGCACAGGTCGATGCACTCGTCGCAGATGTAGACCCCGGGGCCTGCGATGAGCTTCTTGACCTGCTTCTGGCTCTTGCCGCAGAAGGAGCACTTCAGGAGGTCTCCCCCGTCACCGATCCGTGCCATGCACACCCTCTTCGTCGGACTGGGCCCCGGCGACCCAGTGCATCCGGCACCGCCTCGCGGCGGTGTCTCGAAACCGTACTCCGATGTCGTCCCTCCCACGTGGGGACACGACGACCCGGACGGCGCAGGAACGGGCTAGCGCCCGGCCCCGATCGCCACGGCCTTGCGGGACTCCAGCAGCGAGTCGATCAGGCCGTAGTCCAGAGCGCCCTGGGCGGTGAGGATCTTGTCGCGCTCGATGTCGAGGTTGACCTCGGCGGGCGTCTTGCCCGAGTGCTCGGCGATGAGCCGCTCGAGCAGCTCGCGCATCCGCAGGATCTCGTTGGCCTGGATCTCGATGTCCGAGCTCTGGCCGTAGGTGCCCTCGGTGTAGGGCTGGTGGATCAGGATCCGGCTGTTGGGAAGCGCCAGGCGCTTGCCCGGCGCGCCGGCGGCCAGCAGCACGGCCGCGGCGGAGGCGGCCTGACCCAGGCACACCGTCTGCACGTCGGGCTGGATGAACTGCATCGTGTCGTAGATGGCGGTCATCGCCGTGAACGATCCACCGGGGCTGTTGATGTAGATCTGGATGTCGCGCGAGGGGTCCATCGACTCCAGGCACAGCAGCTGCGCCATCACCGCGTTGGCGATGTCGTCGCTGATCGGGGTGCCGAGGAAGATGATGCGGTCCTCGAAGAGCTTGGCGTAGGGGTCGATGCGACGGACGCCGTAGGACGTCCGCTCCTCCCACTGCGGGATGTAGTAGTTCATGTCGAGCTCGATTCTGGTCGCGTCGGGACGGTCGGGAGGGTCACTTGCCGCGGGCCGGGCGGCCCTCGTCGGCCGCCTCGCGGGCGCTGCTGATGACGTGGTCGATGAAGCCGTAGTCCTTGGCCTGGCTGGCGGTGAACCAGCGGTCGCGGTCGGAGTCGCGCTCGATCTGCTCCAGGGTCTGGCCGGTGTGCTCGGCGATCAGCTCCTGCATCACCTTCTTGATGTGCAGCGACTGCTCGGCCTGGATCCGGATGTCGGACGCGGAGCCGCCCATGCCGCCGGAGGGCTGGTGCATCATGATCCGCGCGTGGGGCAGCGAGTAGCGCTTGCCCGCCGTGCCGGCGCAGAGCAGGAACTGGCCCATCGAGGCCGCGAGGCCCATGGCCACGGTCGCGACGTCGTTGGGGATGTAGTTCATGGTGTCGTAGATCGCCATGCCGGAGTCCACCGAGCCGCCGGGGCTGTTGATGTGGAGGAAGATGTCGGCCTCGGGGTCCTCCGCGCTCAGCAGGAGCAGCTGCGCGCAGATCGCGTTGGCGTTCTGGTCGCGCACCTCCGAGCCGAGGAAGACGATCCGCTCGCGGAGCAGACGCTGGTAGATGTGGTCGTCGAGACCGTAGGACGACCCGCCGTTCATCTGCGGTGCGACGCGGTCGGGCCGGTCGGTCGTGGAGTTCTCAGTCACGGGACCGACCCTAGACGGCTGCTCCGACAATTCCACGGGCCCACCCCCCGTGTTCGCCCACAGCGGATCAGACGGGTGCTTCCTCGCGGGTCGGGGGGTCGGTGCGGTCGCGCAGCCAGCCCTTGAGGGCGGCGTACACGTCGTCGTGGTTGAGCAGGTCGAAGTGACCGCCCCGGATGTGCAGCGTCTCGGCCCCGGGGAACATCTCCTGCCCACGCCGAGGCCGGCCCAGCGCCGAGGCGTAGGGCACGAGCATGTCGCCGAGCGAGGCCGCCGAGACCGAGCCCGACGACCTCGACAGGGTCGCGGCCACCAGCCGGTAGCGGGCCCGCGGCAGGTTCTGCACGTCCCGGGCCAGGCCGTGGCGCAGGTCGAGGATGCCCACGGAGCGGTACTCCAGGATCCGGCCGAAGGGCGCGGACTCCGGCAACCGGCCGAGCGCCGCGACGCCGCGGTTGACGACCCGCTCCAGCGGTGCGCCGAGGTGCGGCGTGCCGAGGCACACCACGTCGGTGACGAGGTCGGTCCAGGGGGTGTCGCGGTCGGTGGTCACGGCGCACGCGGCCCGCAGGATCAGCCCACCCATCGAGTGCCCCACCAGCGCGAGGCGGCGCACGTCGCTCGGCCAGCACGCCACCAGCCGGTCGAGCAGCGCCGCCATCGCGACGCCGTTCTCGGCCACCGGGAGCCCTGTGTTGACCCGGACGAAGACGGGGGTCCACCCGTCCTCGGTCCGCAGCCGCTCGCCGTAGCTGGTGGTGACCGCGGACCGGACCTCGGGACCGACCGGGCCCTCGGTGGCGGGGTCCTCGCGCCGCGGTCGCGCCTCGCGGTTCCAGAACGCCTCGTTCTCGCACAGGCCGTGCACGAACACGACCACCTTCTCCCCCGCGTCCGGGAACGCCGCGGCCACCCCGGCGGGGTCGAGGACGACGTCCTGGTGGCCGACCCGCACGCCCATGTCGAAGGCGAAGGGGTGGGCCTCCTCGGCCAGCCGGTCCCCGATCAGCCCGTTGACCGCCGAGGTGAGGAAGCGGCCGTGGGGCGTGTCCTCGAGCCGGCCCCCGACGCCGGTGCGGCCGACCTGGGTCAGGCCTCGGGCCCCGGCCTTGAGACCGACGCTGATGCCGCCGTAGACGCATCGGGCGATGCCGTCGTGCAACCGGTGGGAGACCGTGGGCCCACCGCCGTTGAGCTTGTCGTTGATCCCGTGGATGCGCCCGGCGATCGCGCCGTGCACGTCACGGACCGTGCCGAGGAGGAGGTCCTCCGCATAGTGGGCCGCCAACGCGGCCGCGTCCAGGTTGTTCGCCTCTGCCTGCTTCACAGTGAACAAGTGTTCACCGAAAAGCGGGGCCGGGTCAACGACCCGGCCCCGCTCGTCGCGTGGTGATCTGCTCAGGACTCCTTGGTGTCGCCCTCCGCGTCCGCGGCGGGCTCCTCCGAGGACTCCGTGGCGGTGTCGGTCGCGGCCTCGTCGGCGGGCGCCTCGACGGCGTCCTCCGCCTCCTCGGCCGCGGGCTCACCCAGGCTGCCGTCGGGACGGAGGTTCTTCAGGTCGACCGGGTTCCCGGACTCGTCGGTGACGGTCGCGGACTCCACGATGCTCGCCAGCGCCTTGCCGCGCACGACCTCGGAGACCATCTCGGGCACGTGGTTGTGCTCGAGCATGTGCTTGATGAACTCCTCGGGGTTCTGGCCCGACTGCTGCGCACGGCGCATCAGGTGGGCCTGCAGCTCCTCCTGCTCGACGCCGATCTCCTGGCTCTTGGCGATCTCGTCGAGCAGGAACTGCGACGCCACGGCGTCGCGCACGCGCTTCTCGAGCTCGGCCTCGAACTCGTCGATGGTCTGCTCCTCGGAGTCGAGGTAGGCCTCCATCGTCATGCCGGCGTAGGCCAGCTGCTGCTCGATCTCCTGCCGACGGGCAGCGAGCTCCTCGGTGACGAGGCTCTCCGGCAGCGGCACCTCGGCGCCGTCGAGCAGCTGCTCGAGGACCGCGTCACGGGCGGCCGCGGCCTGCTCGAGGCGCTTGCCACGCTCGAGCCGGGTGGTGACGTCGGCGCGCAGCTCCTCGACGGTGTCGAACTCCGAGGCGGTCTGGGCGAAGTCGTCGTCGAGCTCGGGGAGCTCCTGCTCCTTGACGGCCGAGACCTTGACGGTCACCGAGACGTCCTGGCCGGCGAGGTCGCCGCCGACGAGCTGGGAGGTGAAGGTCGACTCCTCGCCGGCGGAGAGGCCGCGCAGCGCGTCGTCGATGCCCTCGAGCATGTCGCCCGAGCCCACCTTGTAGGAGTAGTCGGAGACCTGACCGCCCTCGATGGCCTCGCCGTCGGGGGTGGTGGCCTCGAGGTCGATGGTGACCAGGTCGCCGTCGGCGGCAGCGCGCTCGACGTCCTTGAGGGTGGCGAACCGCTCGCGCAGCGCCTCCACCTGCTCCTGGACGTCCTCGTCGCTCACGGCCAGGTCGTCGACCTGCACGCTGAGCCCCTCGTACGACGGCAGCTCGATGCTCGGCCGCACGTCGACCTCGGCGGTGAACTCGAAGAGCGTGTTGTCCTCGAGCCGCGTGACGTCGATCTCGGGCTGGGCCAGCGGCTGCAGGTCGTTCTCCTGCAGCGCCTGCACGTAGAGCTGGGGCAGCGCGTCGTTGATCGCCTGGTCCAGGACGGCGCCGCGGCCGACCTGGCGGTCGATCACCGGCGGCGGGACCTTGCCCTTGCGGAAGCCGGGGATGTTCACCTGCTTGGCGATGGACTGGTAGGCCGCGTCGAGGCTCGGCTTGAGCTCCTCGAAGGGCACCTCGACGGTGATCTTGGCCCGGGTCGGGCTCAGCGTCTCGACGGCGCTCTTCACAGGTCTGTCTCCTCGTTGTGGTCGGTGGTGCGTCGTGGGGTCGGGGCGACAGGACTCGAACCTGCGGTCTCCTGCTCCCAAAGCAGGCGCGCTAGCCACTACGCTACGCCCCGCGAAGGGCTCTCCCACGGGCGTGGGAAGGCCCTTGCAGAGCGGATGACGGGAATCGAACCCGCGTCATCAGTTTGGAAGACTGAGGCTCTACCATTGAGCTACATCCGCGCGCCCGGGCGCGCGTCAGCGCGCCTGTGCTTCTCGGGCACGGACCATCGTGCCACAGCCGCGTGCCCTGGTCCGAACCAGCCCCGGGCGGGCTACCAGCGTCGGTGCACCACGATCAGGGCGCGGTCGTCGTTGGTGTGGGTGATCGCGGAGACGGTCCGCTCCGCGGCGCCGTCGAAGCCGCGCTGCAGCATCCCCTCCCCCAGCCCCGCGAGCTTGTCGATGCCCAGCGAGATGTCGCGCGTGGCGGTCTCCACCAGCCCGTCGGTGAACAGCATCAACCCGTCGCCGGCCGCCAGGCGGCCACGCACGCACTCGAAGTCGGCGTCCGCGATGAGCCCCAGCACGGGACCGTCGGAGGCCACCACCGTCCACCGGCCGGACCCCGCGTGCAGCCAGACCGCCGGCGGGTGACCGGCCTTGCGCAGCTCGAAGTCACCGGTGGCGAGGTCGAGGTGCAGGTGGACGGCGGTGGCGAAGCCCTCGTCCCAGTCCTGCCCCATCAGGTAGGTGTTGGCCGCGGGCAGGAACTCCTCGCCGGGCAGCGCCGAGACGATGCCGTTGAAGGCCCCCGAGAGGAACAACGAGCGCGAGCCCGCCTCGACCCCCTTGCCGGACACGTCGACCAGGACGACGTCGAGCCGGTCGTCGACCGAGCGCCGGGCGACCACGAAGTCGCCGGCGAACTGGGTGCCGCCGGCCGAGCGCACCACGGCCTCCACCGACCACCGGTCGGGCAGCTCCGGCAGCACGCCCTGGCGCGAGATCCGGTCGCGCAGGTCGACGAACATCGACTCCCCGCGCGGACCGGACACGCCGAGCCGGCTGCGGCGGAAGGAGGTGAACAGGATGATCGTCGCGACCGCGAAGATGGTGCCGGTGCGCACGGCCGACCTGGCGTTGAGGTTGACCTCCGGGGCCAGCAGCATCACGCACACGCCGAGGCAGACCAGCACCGTGAACCACGGCAGCGTGCGCGGGCCGAGCCACAGGCTGCCGATGATCAGGGGCAGCACCAGCGTGGTGGTGGGCACCCACTCGTAGGCCACGAGACCGGCCACCACGATGCCCACGGTGAGGACGACGAGCACCACGAGCGCCGGGGTGTCGGACGCCGAGAACGACGCCCGCAACCGACGGCGTGCGTCGGGGAGGGACAGGGACTCCAGCAGGCTCACGATCGGCCTACCCTACGGCGCGCGAGCGGAACACGGGCTGGCAACGCGGACACCAGAAGGAGTTGCGGTGCTGCAGCTCCTCGGTGCGCACGGTCGCCCCGCACACCAGGCAGGGCTGGCCCTGCCGGCGGTAGACGTAGTTCTTGACCCGCCGGCGCTCGACCTTGGATGCCTCCCGCGCGACGGCGGCGTGCTCGGGGCGCAGGGTGCGGATCTGGCCCGCACGCACCCCGTCGTGCAGCAGCACCACGAGGTCCTCCCACAGGGCGGCGAACTGGCCGCGGCGCAGCGTCCTGCCGGGCCGCAACGGGTGGAGCCGGTGCCGGAAGAGCACCTCGGCGCGGTAGACGTTGCCGACGCCCGCCACCACCGCCTGGTCCATCAGCAGCCCGCCGATCGGCGCCCGGCTGCGGCTGATCCGGGCCCAGGCACGCTCGGGGTCGGCGCCCGGGTCGAGCGGGTCGGGACCCAGCCGGTCCAGGATGCCCTGGCGCGCCTCCGGGGTGACCAGCTCGCAGGCCGTGGCACCGCGCAGGTCGGCGTACGCCGATCCGGAGACCAGCCGCCACCGCACCTGCCCGACCGGGTCGGGCGCCGGACCGGGCTCGGGGACGGCGCGCACCACGAACTTGCCGTAGAGGCCGAGGTGCACGTGCACGGCGCGGTCCTGCTCGAAGTCGACGAACAGGTGCTTGCCGCGCGAGCTCGCGCCCAGCAGAGTCAGCCCGTCGAGCTGCTCGGCCGAGTCCTGGAACCGCCCCTGCGGGCTCCCCGAGGCCACGACGTCGCCCGCGAACGCGTCGCGCAGCGAGGTGGCCAACCGGAAGAGGGTGTGGCCCTCAGGCATCCGGGCCGAGCCCGACCGCCGACTCCGGCAGCGGCGGCAGCTCGCCGGTGGTCTCGTACGCCGAGAGCATGCCGATCCGCCGGGAGTGACGCTCCTCGCCCGAGAAGTCGGTGCCGAGGAAGACCTCCACGAAGCGGGTCATGTCCTCCAGGCTGTGCATCCTCCCCCCGACCGAGACCACGTTGGCGTCGTTGTGCTGGCGCCCGAGCGCGGCGGTCTCCTCGCTCCACGCCAGCGCGCAGCGGACACCGTCGACCTTGTTGGCCGCGATCTGCTCGCCGTTGCCGGAGCCGCCGACGACGACGCCGAGGCTGCCGGGGTCCGCGACCACGCCCTGCGCCGCCCGCAGGCAGAACACGGGGTAGTCGTCCTGGGCGTCGTGGACGAAGGGGCCGTGGTCGACCGGCTCGTGCCCCTGCTCCCGCAACCACCCGACGAGGTGGTCCTTGAGCTCCAGGCCGGCGTGGTCGGAACCGAGGTGCACGCGCATGGCGCCAGGCTAGTCCGCGGCCCGGGGGCGCGCTTCAGCGGGCGAGCAGGGCGTCCAGCCCCACGGCCATCGAGGCCGCGAGCCGGAAGTCGATCCGGGGGTCGGGCACGGTGACGGTGTAGCGGTCGCGCAGCGACATCTGCCGCTCCGAGCTCATCACCACCTGGCCGGTCTGGTTGTCGACGAAGTCGAAGTGGAACGAGAACGGCAGGTCGACGAAGCGCCGCAGGATGGCCACCACCTGGTTGCGCTCGCGGCCGGTCGCCTCGAGACCGGGGGCGCTGAGGTGGAAGGTCGAGCGCAGCAGGCTCTGCCCGAAGTCCTTGCGGAACGAGCCGAGGTGGCCGCCCTCCGCGTCGCGCACGTCGTAGCCCGCGTTGAGGTCCATCCGCTGCCGTGCGGCGAACGAGAAGGCCGGCTGGGTGCGGCCCTCGTCGCGGAAGAAGGTCACCTGCTCCTTGAAGGCCATCCGCTTCTGCTGGGCGATCGCCATCAGCCGTCCGTCGGACCCGTCGGGGTTGGCCTCGGTGATCGCGTAGCGGTTGACCATCATGGTCACCTTCTGGCGGACGTAGAACCGGGGCAGGTGCATCTGGGCGCTCATGGCGCACACCCTAGGAGGCCGGGGCCCGGCTCAGGGGTGCATCCGCAGGAAGCCCGCGACCTGGCGCGTCAGCGGCTCCGCGGCGTCGAAGACCGACGGGTGGCGCCAGAAGCCGTGGACCTGCCCGAGGTAGCGCGTCGCCGTGACCTCCACGCCCAGCTCGGCCAGGCGCCGCGCGAGCAGCTCGCCCTCGTCGCGCAGCGGGTCGCCCTCGGCGGTGGTGACCAGCGTCGGCGGCAGCGTGGCCAGCCGCGCGTCGCTGGATCGCAGCGGGGCGAGGTCGGGGTCGTCGAGGTCGGCGGGCGTCGCGGCGTACTGCTGCCAGTACCACTCCGCTCCCCCGCGCTCGAAGCCCACGCCCTCCAGCCCGTACGACCCGCCCTCGCCGTGCGGGTCGAGGAACGGGTAGGTCAGCGCGAGCGCGGCGAACCGGCCGGGGTGGCGCAGCGCGGCGACGAGGGCGAGGTTGGCGCCCGCGCTGTCTCCGTGGGCGTACGCCGGGCCGGCGAGCCCCTCCGCGTCGGCGTGCGCGTCGAGCCAGCCGACGACCGTCGAGACGTCGTCGGGCGCGGCCGGGAACCGGTGCTCGGGCGGCCGGCGGTAGTCGACGCTCAGCACGGCCAGGCCGCACCGGTC
This sequence comes from Nocardioides aurantiacus, assembly GCF_003752505.1. Classification (NCBI taxonomy): domain Bacteria; kingdom Bacillati; phylum Actinomycetota; class Actinomycetes; order Propionibacteriales; family Nocardioidaceae; genus Nocardioides; species Nocardioides aurantiacus. The sequence goes on from NZ_RKHO01000001.1 coordinate 2,635,670, forward strand.
CGCCAGCCGCCGGGCGGCGTTGTCGTGGACCTCGACGTCGTTGAGCACGAACCCGCCGCCGTGGAGGTGCACCACCACGCCCGGCGCGGCAGCCGCGGGCACGTAGAGGCGGCAGGGCACCCCGTCGGCGTCGACGTCGCGCACGTCGGCCACCGGCTCCCGGGGCTCGGCCAGCGCCGCGCGCTGCGCGTCCGCGCGCGCCGCGGCGACGTCGAAGCCGGGGTCCTGCACGGGGGTGTCGCCGGCGGCGGCCTCGACCGCGTGCCGGGCCTGCGGGAACAGCATCAGGACGCTCCTCCGTCGGCCAGCCGCGCGAGCTCCTCGTCGACGACCTCGGGGTCGAGCTTGGTGAAGACCGGGGTCGGCTTCGCGACCGGGGTGCCCGGCACCACCGGACGGCGCTCCCAGCGCGCGGCGGTGGTGTAGTCGCCGGTGAGCACCGGGTAGCCCGGACCGCCGTCGAGGTCCTCGGACTCGACCAGCTCGGGCATGGGCTGCACCCGGCCCTCCCCGCCCAGCACGAGGTCGACCGCGTTGGCCGAGAACGGCAGGAACGGCGAGAGCACCGTGTTGAGGTCGGCCACGCACTGGGTCAGGACGTGCAGCACGGTGCCCAGCCGCTCGCGCTGGTCCTCGCCCTTCAGCGTCCACGGGGCGGTGTCGGTGACGTAGCGGTTGACCTCGCCCACGACCTTCATCGCCTCGCCGATCGCGGCCTTCTGCCGGTGCCGGGCGATCAGGTCGCCGACCACGGTGAAGCTCTGCTCGACCCGGGCCAGCAGCGCCTCGTCGGCCTCGGTGAGGGGTCCGGCCGCCGGGACCTCGCCGAAGCTCTTGGCCACCATCGAGGCGGTGCGGTTGACCAGGTTGCCCCACCCGGCGACCAGCTCGTCGTTGGTGCGGCGCACGAACTCGGCCCACGTGAAGTCGCTGTCCTGGTTCTCCGGGCCGGCGGCGGCCACGAAGTAGCGGAACGCGTCGGGCTGGTAGCGGCTGAGCAGGTCGCGGACGTAGATCACGACGCGCTGCGAGGAGGAGAACTTGCGGCCCTCCATGGTGAGGAACTCGCTCGAGACCACCTCGGTGGGCAGGTCCAGCTCGCCGAGGCGGCCGGGCTCGCCGCCCTTGTCCCCCTTGCCGGAGTAGGCCAGCAGCTCGGCCGGCCAGATCTGGCTGTGGAAGGTGATGTTGTCCTTGCCCATGAAGTAGTACGACAGCGCGTCGGGGTCGTTCCACCACTGCCGCCAGGCCTCGGGGTCGCCGGTCCTGCGGGCCCACTCGATGCTCGCCGAGAGGTAGCCCACGACCGCGTCGAACCACACGTAGAGGCGCTTGCTGGGGTTCTCGCGCCAGCCGTCCAGCGGGACCGGGATCCCCCAGTCGATGTCGCGGGTCATCGCGCGGGGCCGGATGTCCTCGAGGATGTTCTGGCTGAACTTGATGACGTTGGGCCGCCAGGTGCCGCTGGCCTCGCGCTCGTCCAGCCACTCCCCCAGGGCACCGGCCAGGGCGGGGAGGTCGAGGAAGAAGTGTTGGGTCTCCACGAACTCCGGCGTCTCGCCGTTGATGCGCGAGCGCGGGGCCTTCAGGTCGGCGGGGTCGAGCTGGTTGCCGCAGTTGTCGCACTGGTCGCCGCGGGCCTTGTCGTAGCCGCAGATGGGGCAGGTGCCCTCGATGTAGCGGTCGGGCAGGGTGCGCCCGGTGGAGGGGCTGATGGCGCCGTACGTCGTCTGCTCGAGGAAGTAGCCGTTGGCGTGGACCCCGGTGAACAGCTCCTGGACGACCGCGGTGTGGTTGCGCGTCGTCGTACGGGTGTAGAGGTCGTAGGAGATGCCGAGGGCCGCGAGGTCCTCGGCGATGACGCGGTGGTTGCGGTCGGCGAGCTCCTGGGGGGTGACCCCCTCCTCGTCGGCCGCGATCAGGATCGGGGTGCCGTGCTCGTCGGTGCCCGAGACCATCAGCACGTCGTGGCCCGCCATCCGCATGTAGCGGCTGAAGACGTCGGAGGGGACGCCGAACCCGGCCACGTGGCCGATGTGGCGGGGGCCGTTGGCGTAGGGCCACGCGACGGCGGACAGCACTCTGCTCATGACGGTGATCCTAGGTTCCGGCGACATCTCGCACGCGTGGCGGGGAGGCGGGTCGACCGACGCCACCTCCCTCAGCAGCGGGGTGGGGGCGCCTTCCGCGCAGGCACTGCCTACCGTCGTGGCATGACCCCGGAGTACACCTCGACCGGCGAGAAGCTGCTGCTCCTGCTGCTCGACGACGAGTCGGGGCTGCTCAGCCGCGCCGACCGCCTCGACGCCGTGCTCGGGGCCGCCCACCTGCTCGACCTGGCCAGGCTCGGCTACGTCACGGTGCAGGCACCCACGCGCAGGTGGGGGTTCCTGGTCGGGGGCACGGTCCGGGTCGTGGGGACGCTGCCCGGCCTCCCGGTGCTGCGCTCGGCGTACGACGTGGTGGCCGCGGAGGAGGGCGACTCCCTCGCCGTGGTGAAGCGGCTCGGCCGAGGACAGCGCGACGCGCTCCTGCAGCGACTGGTCGACCGGGGCCTGGTGGAGCGGCGCCGGGGCCGGTTCCTCGGGCTCCCCGCCACGGTGTGGCCGGCGGTCGACGGGGAGCAGGAGAGGCGCACGCGCGGTGCGCTGACCGCCATCCTCGTGCACGGCTACGCCGCCGACGCGAGCTCCGCCGGCCTGGTCGCCCTGCTCCACGGCCTCGGTCTGTCCCACGCGGTGGTCGAGCGCGGCCCGGTCCCGGCCGCGACGGTCTCGGCACGGGCCAGGGCGATCGTCGAGGGCGACTGGGAGGACGACTACGTCGCGCGACGCGTGCCCTCGGTCCAGGCGGCCATCGAGGTGGCCCACCGCACGGTGAACGCGGTGACCCCCGGCCGGGCTAGCTGAAGTCCAGCTCGGCCGAACGGCTCCGCTTGAGCTCGAAGAACAGCGGGTACGACGCCACCGCGACGCAGCCGTCCCACAGCTTCCCGGCCTCCTCGCCGCGCGGCGCCTTGGTGATCACGGGGCCGAAGAACGCGGTGCCGTTGATGTGGATGGTCGGCGTGCCGACGTCGTCGCCGACCGCGTCCATGCCCTCGTGGTGGCTCTTCGCTACGGCCTCGTCGAGCGAGGCGTCGTCGTAGGCCTCGATCAGCTCGGCCGGGAGACCGGCGTCGGCGAGGGCGTCGACCGCGATCTGCCTGCCGAACTCCTGGCCCTCGACGTGGATGCGGGTGCCCATGGCGGTGTAGAGCGGCAGCAGCACCTCGCTGCCGTGCTCCTGCTCGGCCTTGATGCACACCCGCACCGGACCCCAGGCCGCGTCGAGCATGTCGCGGTAGTCCTGCGGGATGTCCTTGTCCTTGTTGAGATAGGCCAGGCTCATCACGTGCCAGTGCACCTCGACGTCACGCACCTGCTCGACCTCGAGCATCCAGCGTGAGGTGATCCAGGCGAAGGGGCAGCGGGGGTCGAACCAGAAGTCGGCGCGGTCTTTGCTCATGGTGGGCGAACCTAGCCGGACGGCCGCTGATTCCCGAGTGACATGATCGGTCCCATGCCTGGAACCAACCTGACCCGCGACGAGGCGCAGCAGCGCGCCCGCCTCCTGGAGGTGGCGTCGTACGACGTCGCGCTCGACCTCACCTCGAGCGAGACCACCTTCGAGTCGACCACCACGCTGCGCTTCCGCTGCGCCGAGACCGGGGCGGAGACCTTCGCCGACCTGGTCGGCGCGACCGTGCACGAGGTGGTCCTCAACGGCACCGCCCTCGACGCCTCCCAGGTGTACGCCGACCACCGCATCGCGCTGGCCGGGCTGCAGGCCGACAACGAGCTGGTCGTGCGCGCCACGCTCCCCTACTCCCGCACCGGCGAGGGCCTGCACCGCTTCGTCGACCCCGCGGACGACCGGGTCTACACCTACTCCCAGTTCGAGGTCCCCGACGCCCGCCGCGTCTACACCACCTTCGAGCAGCCCGACCTCAAGAGCCGCTTCACCTTCCACGTGACGGCCCCCGCCGACTGGGTCGTGGTGAGCAACGCCGCCACCCCGGAGCCCGAGGCCCTCGACGGCAGCCGCGCGGTGTGGCACTTCCCGGCGACCGAGCCGATGTCGACCTACATCACCGCGATCGTGGCCGGCGAGTACCACGCGGAGCACGACGTCTACCGCGGCAAGCACGGCGACATCCCGCTCGGCCACTACTGCCGGCAGTCGCTGGTGGAGCACATGGACACCGCCGAGCTGGTCAAGCTCACCAGCCAGGGCTTCGCCTTCTTCGAGGAGGCCTTCGACTACCCCTACCCGTTCGGCAAGTACGACCAGCTCTACGTGCCGGAGTACAACATGGGTGCGATGGAGAACGCCGGCGCCGTCACGCTGCGCGACGAGTACCTCCCCCGCAGCCGCCAGGACGCCTCGTTCTACGAGTTCCGGGCCTCGGTGATCCTCCACGAGATGGCCCACATGTGGTTCGGCGACCTCGTCACCATGCGCTGGTGGGACGACCTGTGGCTCAACGAGTCCTTCGCCGAGTGGGCCTGCTACCACGCGGCGGTGGAGGCGACCGAGTTCGACGAGTCGTGGACCGGCTTCACCAACGCCCGCAAGAACTGGGCGCTGCGCCAGGACCAGCTCCCCAGCACCCACCCGATCGCGGCCGACAACCACGACCTGCAGGCCGTCGAGGTCAACTTCGACGGCATCACCTACGCCAAGGGCGCCTCGGTGCTCAAGCAGCTGGTCGCCTGGGTCGGGCTCGAGAACTTCCTGGTCGGGCTGCGGGCCTACTTCCGGGCCCACGCCTTCGGCAACTCCGACTTCAGCGACCTGCTGAGCGCGCTGGAGACCGCCTCGGGCCGCGAGCTGGACTCCTGGGCCAAGGAGTGGCTGCAGACCAGCGGCGTCAACACCCTCACCCCGCGCTCGGAGACCGACGCCGACGGCGCCTACACCGCGTTCCGCATCGAGCAGACCGCCACGGTCGAGCACCCGACGCTGCGCCGCCACCGGCTCGGCATCGGGCTCTACGACGAGGTCGACGGCCACCTGGTGCGTCGTACGTCGGTGGAGGTGGACGTCGACGGCGAGACCACCGAGGTCGCCGAGCTGGTCGGCGTACGCCAGCCCGACCTGCTGCTGCTCAACGACGGCGACCTGACCTACGCCAAGATCCGGCTCGACGAGCGCTCGCTCGCCACCGTCGTCGGCGGCCTCGGCCGGCTCGACGACAGCCTGGCCCGCGCCCTGTGCTGGGGCGCCGCCTGGGACATGACCCGCGACGCCGAGATGCGGGCCACCGACTTCGTCGAGCTCGTGCTGGGCAACATCGCCGGCGAGACCGACGCGTTCGGCTCCTCCCGCATCCCCGGCTACGCCAGCCAGGCCGTGCACCACTTCTCCGACCCGGCCCACCGGCCCGCGCTGCGCGCCCGGTGGGAGGGCGGCCTGCGCGACCTGCTCGACGCGGCCGAGCCCGGCAGCGACCACCAGCTGACCTTCTCCCGGGCGCTCGCCTCGGCGGCGCGCAGCGAGGAGTCGGTGGCGCTGCTGGAGGGGTTGCTGGACGGCACCGCCGGCATCGAGGGCCTGGTCGTCGACACCGACCTGCGGTGGACGCTGCTCTCCGCGCTGGCGCGCGAGGGTGCGGCCGACGACGCGCGCATCGACGCCGAGCTGGAGCGCGACCACACCATCTCCGGCCAGGAGCGCGCGGCGTCCGCCCGCGCCGCCCGGCCGACCGCGGAGGCCAAGGCCGCCGCGTGGGAGCTGGCCGTGGTCCGCGACGACGTGCCCAACGAGACCCAGCGCAGCGTGGTCCTGGCCTTCATGCAGCCCGGCCAGGAGGAGGTGCTGCGGCCCTACGTCGCGCGCTACCTCGAGGTCGCGGAGACGCTGTGGGAGGACAAGGGCACCCAGCGCGCCTCGACGGCGCTGGAGTGGCTGTTCCCTCGGCCGATGGCCTCGCCCGAGCTGCTCGAGCAGGTCACCACGTGGCTGCGCGAGTCACCGGCCAACCCGGCGGCGAAGCGCTACGTGCGCGAGGGTGCGGCCGACGTGGAGCGCTACCTCGCCGGTCAGGCGCACGACCGGGGCTAGCGCCGAGCGGGCACGTGTGCTGAGCCCGGCGACGCCGAGCGGGCACTTCTGCTGAGCCCGGCGACGCCGAGCGGGCAGGTGTGGCCAGCGCGCCGGCGTACGACGCGGCACAACTGCCCGGTCGGCGAGTTCTGGCCGAGCACAGCTGCCCGGTCGGCGAGCCCCGGCGCCCGCCGCTCGCGCTGCGGCTCAGCTGCCGTGGAGCGAGCGCGGTGCGCGGGCCGCGTCGGCGAGCTGTGACACGCCGTGCTTGACGCCACCGACGACGTCGCCGGCGGCGAAGGAGCTCTGCATGCCGGCGACGGCGAGGCGGACGGCCTCGTCGCTGAGCGTGCGGCGCACGACCTCGCCGGTGACGACCTCGAGCCGGCGGGCGGCCGGGTCGACGAGCACCATCACGCTGCGGGCCGGGTTGGCCAGCGCGGCGTGCAGCCGGTGGGCGTAGGCACCGGGCTCGCCCTGCGCGGCACCGACGTAGACCGAGAACTCGTAGCGGCAGACCGTCTCGGCGTTGCGGATGGCGCGGTCGATCTCCGCCTGCTGGGCGCCGTTGAACTCACCAGTGGGCACTGGTGCCACCCGCGCCCTTGCCGGCCGACTCGATCTGCTCCGGCGTCACCTGGTCGGCGGCGCCGAGGCCCTTGGTGGGGCCGCCGAACCACTCCGGCTCGCCCCGCCAGGCGGCGCCCTGCTCGTAGCCCTTGTCGCGGGCCATCGAGGGCAGCACCGTCAGCAGCGCCACCACGGCGGCGATGCCGACCGGGATGATCACGAGCACGAGCAGGAAGCCCAGGACCGAGACGTCGGGCGCCTGCTCCCACGCGGCGGGGGTGTCGGCCGAGGCCGGGGTCACCGCCGCCGCCGCGAGCACGAGGCCCAGGGCGCCGGCGGGCGCGAGCAGGGTGCGGCGGACACGGCGGGCGCGACGGCCGGAGTCGTGAGTCAACACACTCCCAGGATAGCCGGGCTGGGCTTGGTCGGGCTCCACGCGGGCTCGTAGCCTCCCTCACATGCTCGTCCCCACCCCCCTGCTCGACATGCCGACCCAGTGCCAGGAGAGCGACAGCTGGACCTGCGCCGCCGTCTTCGAGTGGACCGGCAACGAGGCGTTGGCCCGGGCGGCCACCTGGCTGATCGGCAAGCCGGCCGCCATCGTGGCCATCCTGGTCGGCGCCCTCGTGGTGCGGTGGCTGGCCAGCAAGGCGGTCGACCGCGTCGTACGCCGCGCCACGGTGACGCCCGCCCCCGGCGGCCGCGCCGGCCACACCCGCCGGGCCCAGCGCGCCCGCAGCCTGGGCACGCTGCTCAAGAGCATCGGCACCACCGTGGTCTTCGGCATCGCCTTCGTGATGGCGCTCTCGGAGATCGGCGTCGACGTCGCCCCGATCCTGGCCAGCGCCGGCGTCCTGGGCCTGGCCATCGGCTTCGGCGCCCAGAACCTGGTCAAGGACTTCCTCTCCGGCGTGATGATGATGATCGAGGACCAGTACGGCGTCGGCGACGCCGTCGACCTCGGCGAGGCGGTCGGCACCGTGGAGGCGGTGGGCCTGCGCGTGACGCGGGTGCGCGACGTCAACGGCACCGTCTGGTACGTCCGCAACGGCGAGATCCTCCGCGTCGGCAACCAGAGCCAGAACTGGGCGCGCACCGTGCTCGACGTCAACGTGGGCTACAACGAGGACCTCGTGCGCGTGCGTCGGATCCTCGAGGAGGTCGCCCACGGCCTGTGGGACGACGAGGACTTCCGCGACCTGGTCATCGAGGAGCCCGAGGTCTGGGGCGTGGAGAACCTCGGCCCCGACGCCGTGGCGGTGCGGGTGACGCTCAAGACCGCGCCGCTGGAGCAGTGGGCCGTCGCCCGGGAGATGCGGCAGCGGATCAAGGCCCGCTTCGACCACGAGGGCATCGTGATCCCGCTCCCCCAGCGGGTGGTGTGGCACCACGACGCACCCGGGGCCCCTGCGGCTCCTGCCTCCCCGGCAGGGGCTGAGTAGGGCTACTCTCCGCGGTCGAGTAGCGCGCCGGACGGCGTCGGGCCCCGCCCGGGCCGATGATCGGGCCATGAGCCGACTCGCCGACCCCCGCGTGTGCCCGGACTGCCGGGCCGACCTGGACCCGGACGGCCGGTGCCGCGGCTGCGGGCTGCACCTGCGCGGCCCCCTCGCGGTCGAGCTGTGGGGGGTGATGCAGTCGGCCGACGCGCTGGTCGAGCGGCTGCGCGCGGCGGTCCCGGTCGCCGTCCCGGCGAGCGTCCCGGCGAGCGTCCCGGCGAGCGTCCCGGCGAGCGTGCCCGTGGCCGCCCCCGCCACCGCTGCGACGTCGTCCGCGCCGGTCCCCCCGCCGCCTCCCGGTCGCGGCACCGGCGTCCCGGCGTCGTCGGTCCCGGTCGTGCTGCTCACCCTCGGCGGGCTGTGCCTGATGGTCTTCGCGCTGATCTTCGTCGGCGTCGCGTGGAGCCTGCTCGGGCTGCTGGGCCGCACCCTCGTGCTGCTGGCGGTCACGGCGTCCCTGGGCGGCGTCGCCGGCCTGATGACCCGCCGCGGCCTGCGGGCCTCGGCCGAGGTGATGTGGGTGGTCACCGCCGGCATGCTCACGATCGACCTGTACGCCGCCCGCGCCTCGGGCCTGCTCGGGCTCGACGCGCTGCCCGACCGCGCCGGGCACGCGCTGGTCGGCACCGCCCTGCTGGGCCTCGGTCTCGGGGTCGCGCTGCTGGCCCGTCGTACGCCGCTGGGCACGGTGTGGTCGATGCAGGCGGTCGCCGTCGCCGGGGCCGCCCTGGTGGCCGCCGCCCAGGCGTGGACCCGCCCCGACCCCGCGCTCGCCTCGACGCTGGCCGTCGTCGTGGCCACCGGGCTCGGGCTGGTCGTCCGGCCCCGTGTGCGCGGGGCCGGCCTCGGGCTGCTGGCGCTGGCCCCCGTGAGCTGGCTGGTGCTGCTGGCCGCCGGCGTCGTCCGCAGCCTCGAGCCGCTCGAGGCCGCCACCTGGTGGGCCCAGGGCCGCTGGTGGCCGCTGCTCGCGGCGGCCCTGCTCGCCGCGGTCGCGGTCCACGCGCCCCGGGTGCCGCCCCTCGCCCGGCCCTGGGCGGCCGGGCTGGCGCTGCTCCCGGTCGTCGCGGCCGCCAACGCGCCCGCCACGCTGGGGTCGTCCTCGGCCGACGAGGTGGCGATGGTCGTCTCGGTGCTCCTCCTCGCTGCGGTCAGCGCCCTGGCCTCCCCGACCTGGGCACGGGCCGGCGCCGTGCTGGCAGCCGTCGGCACGCTGCTGCTCGGCCTCGTCCTGGCGGGCCGGTCGCTGGTGGTCGTCGGCGAGGTCGCCACCGGGCCGACCGCACCGGCCACCGGCCTGCTCCCGGCGCCCTCCGACGGCGCGGTGTCCTCCTGGACGGCCGCCGTGATCGCGGTCGGCGTCGTGCTCGGCGCCGCCTCTCTGCTGCGGCACGCGGCCGAGCCCGACGTCCCCGTCTCCCCCGCCACGGCCCGCGGCATCGTCCTGGCCGCGGCTCCCGGCGTGCTGGCGCTGGGCCTGCTCGTGCTGCTGCTCGGCCTGGAGCCGGTGCGCTGGACCGCCGCCCTGGGCGGTCTCCTCGCCACCGGGGTCGCGGCCGGGGCGGCCTGGTGGTGGCGCCACGAGGTGCCGGCCGCGGTCGCCGCGTCGGCGGTCGCGGCGTACGTCGCGATGCTGGCCCTGGGCCTCTCCGCCGGGTCCGACGAGGCCTGGCTGCCCGCCGCCGTCGCCACCGCGCTCGCGGTGCCCGCGCTGGCCGCGGCGCTGCTGCGCGACCGCGAGCGGGCCGCGACCTCAGCCGCGCTGCTGGCCGCCGTCGGCGTGCTGCTGGGCGGGGTCGCGCTGCTGACCTGGGGCGCCCAGCTCGACGTGGGCGAGACCGCGCAGGCCGTCACCCTCGCGTCGTACGCCGCCGTGGTGGGCCTGCTCGCCGCGCCGGTGACCCGGCTGGCCGCCACGCGGGTCGCGCTGGAGGCAGCCGCCCTGGTGGCCGCGGCGGGGGCCGTCGCCCTCGCCCCCGGCGCCGCGGAGGCCGCGGTCGCGCTCACCGTCACCGGCTCGGCGGTCGCCCTGCTGGCGGTGCTGCACCGCGACCGTGAGCCGCTCGCCTGGCTCGCCACGGCCCTGCTGGCGACCGCCACGCTGCTGCGGGTGGTCGCCGAGGTGACGGCGCCCGAGCTGGTGACGCTGCCGGCCGCCGCGCTGCTGCTCGCCGTCGGCACCCTGCGGCTGCGTCGCGACGCGACGATCGGCAGCGCCCGGGTTCTGGGCTCAGGTCTGGTGCTCGCGCTCGTCCCGAGCCTGCTGCTGGCCCTGGCCGACCCGGTCTCGCTCCGCGGCGCGCTGGTCGGCGCCGCCGCCGTACTGACCCTGGCGTGGGGCGTCACCCAGCGGCTCGCGGCGCCCTTCGCCGTCGGTGCCGCGGTCACCGCCGTGCTGGTGCTGCGCCACCTCGGGCCGGTCGCCGACGCCGTCCCCCGCTGGGTCACCATCGGCGCCGTCGGGGTGGCCCTGCTCGTCGTGGGCGTCACCTGGGAGTCCTCGCTGCGCAGCATCGACCGCGCCCGGCGCTACGTCACCTCGCTGCGCTGACCGTCGGGCCCGGCCGTCATGATGAGGGGGTGAGCACCTTCTACGACGAGATCGGCGGCAGCCCGACGATCCGCGCCATCGTGCACCGCTTCTACGCGGGCGTAGCGCAGGACGAGGTGCTGCGGCCGATGTACCCCGAGGCCGACCTCGGTCCCGCCGAGGACCGCTTCGCCTCGTTCCTCGAGCAGTACTGGGGCGGGCCCACCACCTACTCCGAGCGTCGCGGCCACCCGCGGCTGCGGATGCGGCACGCGCCGTTCCCGGTGACGCCGACCGCGGCCCAGCACTGGCTGCGCCACTTCCGCGACGCCCTCGACGAGGTCGCACTGCCGCCCGAGCAGGACCAGCAGTTCTGGGACTACGTCACCCACGCCGCGCAGTTCATGGTCAACACCCTGGAGGAGCCCGAGGAGGTCCCGCGCCCCGGGCGGTAGCCGGCCGGTCAGGCCAGCTCGGCCCGCAGCCGCTCCCGCTGCGGGTCGGTGAGCGCGACCGGTCGCTGGGTGTCGAGGTCGAAGCCGACCAGCACCACCAGCCCGGTCGCGAGCACGGCGTCCCCGGCGTCGGGGTCACGCAGCTCCGAGCGCACGACGAACGACTTCTGCCCCACGTGGGCGACCCACGCCTGCACGTCGTACGCCGCCGCGCGCGGCCGCACCGGGGCGAGCAGCCCGACGTCGGTGCGGGCCACCACGACGCGGCCCCAGTCCTGGCCCCGCTCGTGCAGGTCCATGAAGTAGAGGATGCGGCTCTCCTGGAAGAACTCCACGACCGCGTCGTCGCGGACCAGCCCGTCGGCACCGAGGTCGGAGCCGCGCACGGACAGCGCCAGGTGGTGGCGACCCGGTCGGCGCTCGCCCCGCACCTCGCGCCAGGCGAGCGGCTCGTCGCGCAGGTCCTCGAGCCGGGCGCGGAGGCTGTGGTCGGGCGCGTCGTCCAGCACCACCGTGGTCTCGGCCCGGAGGTGGGTGACGCTGCCCGACGGCGCCTCGTCCCGGACGAGGTGGGCGAGCCGCAGCTCGGCTCCGTCGACGTCGCTCACCCAGGTGTCGACCAGGACCGGGCGCCGGCCGAAGACCAGCGGGGCCGCGAAGTCGATCCGGTGGCCGGTGACCCGCCCCGACCCGGCCCCCAGGTCGGCGAGGAACGCCGCGCGGGCCTGCGCCAGGTAGTCGAGGTAGGTCACGTTGTTGACGTGGCCGAGCAGGTCCATGTCGGCCCAGCGCAGCGGAACGGCACAGGTGTGGGGCACGCGCAGATGCTCCCAGAGGCGGATCAGTGACCCAGGGCGAGGTGGCCGTAGTAGTGCAGCACGCCCTCGTGGCGGCGCAGCCGGGTCCGACGGTTCTGCGCCACGACCGGCGTGGTGGCGACGAGCGCGACCGCGGCGAGGACCAGCGCGAGGCCGGTGAGGACGGCGAAGCCGACCAGGAAGGTCAGCAGGTGGGGCAGCACGACGATGCTCATGGGGGGACATCCTTTCTACGTGTGTAGAACCGACTCTACGTCTGTAGAAAGACCGGGACCAGGCGGCCGGTAGTGTCCTGCGTCACCGACGCACCGCTGGAGGAGGGAGACCCGTGGCAGCGCCCTCCCCCGGCTTCTCCGAGCGCCAGCGGCGACTCCTCGAGGCGGGCGTCCGGGTCGTCGCCCGCGCGGGGCTGCGCGGCCTGACCCACCGGGCGGTCGACCAGGAGGCGGGGCTCGCGCAGGGCACCTGCTCGGCGTACATGCGCACGCGGCTGGCGCTGCTCACCCGCCTCACGGAGTACGTCGTGCACCGGCTCGCCGCGGACATCGACGCCCTGACCGCCGACCTCGAGGCCCACGGGGTCGACCCCGACCACGCGCTGCGGGCCACCTCGGCGGTGCTGCGCGGCTGGCTGCGCGACCCCGACCTGCTCGTCGCGCGCATGGAGCTGTCGCTGGAGAGCACCCGCCAGCCCGAGCTCGCGGTGCCGGTGCGGGCGCACGGCGAGCGGCTCGTCCACGTCGTGGAGCACGCCGTCGCCCGCGCCCATCCGGCCTGGACGGCCCAGGAGACCTCGCTGCGGGCGAGCACGCTGGTCGCGGCGCTCGACGGGGTGCTGCTGCGCAGCCTGCGGGAGCCTCCGGAGGGGCGGGCCGCCGGGCTGGAGGCCGCCGTCGGCCTGCTCCTGGAGCAGCTCGTGGCCGCCCGTCCCTGACCCCGCGGAGGGGCGTCTAGGCTGGCAGGCGGCTACCGGTCGGTAGTCACCTCCGAGACCAGGGAGCACCCATGCCCGAGGCAGTGATCGTGTCCGCAGCCCGCACCCCCATCGGGCGTGCCAACAAGGGCTCGCTCAAGGACTTCCGTCCCGACGACCTCACGGCCCTGGCCGTGCGAGCCGCGCTGGACAAGATCCCGGCCCTGGACCCGACCACGATCGACGACCTGATCCTGGGCTGCGGCCTCCCCGGCGGCGAGTCCGGCTTCAACATGGGCCGCGTCGTCTCCACGCTGCTGGGCCTGGACTCCGTGCCGGGCACCACCGTGACGCGCTACTGCTCCTCCTCGGTGCAGACCTCCCGGATGGCGCTGCACGCCATCAAGGCCGGTGAGGGCGACGTGTTCGTCTCGGCCGGCGTCGAGACCGTCTCGCGGTTCGCCAAGGGCACCTCCGACCACCTCCCCGGCACCGTCAACCCCCGCTTCGACGATGCCCAGTCGCGCAGCGCGAAGCTTGCCGAGGGCGGCCAGGACTGGCGCGACCCGCGCGAGGACGGCGACCTGCCCGACATCTACGTCGCCATGGGCCAGACGGCCGAGAACGTCGCCAACCTGCGCGGCCTGGACCGCCGGGAGCTGGACGAGTTCGGCGTGCGCAGCCAGAACCTCGCCGAGAAGGCCATCGCCGATGGCTTCTGGGCCCGCGAGATCACCCCGGTCACCACCCCCGACGGCACCGTCGTCAGCGCCGACGACGGCCCGCGCGCCGGCGTCACCTACGAGTCGGTCGCCGGCCTGAAGCCGGTCTTCCGGCCCGACGGCGTGGTCACGGCCGGCAACTGCTGCGGCCTCAACGACGGTGCGGCCGCCGTGGTCGTCATGTCCGACACCAAGGCGGCCGAGCTGGGCCTGACCCCGCTCGCGCGCATCGTCTCGACCGGCGTCAGCGGGCTGTCCCCCGAGATCATGGGCCTCGGCCCCGTCGAGGCGACCAGGCGGGCGCTGGCCATCGCCGGCATGTCGATCGGCGACATCGACCTGGTGGAGATCAACGAGGCGTTCGCGGCCCAGGTCGTCCCGTCGTACCAGGAGCTCGGCATCGACCTCGACCGGCTCAACGTCAACGGCGGCGCCATCGCCGTCGGTCACCCCTTCGGCATGACCGGGGCGCGGCTGCAGAACACGATGATCAACTCGCTGGACTGGCACGACAAGTCCACCGGCCTGATCACGATGTGCGTCGGTGGCGGCCAGGGCATGGCCATGATCCTCGAGCGCGTCTGACCCACGGCCCGACCCGACGCCGCCGCTTCACGCCCCTCCGGGTGGGTCGCGGCGGCGTCGTCGCACCTACACTCCGGCCATGGGGAGTGGACACGACGAGGTCACGTGGCTGGAGACCGGGCAGCAGCAGGCCTGGCGCGCCTTCATCATGGGCTCGGAGCTGCTGCTCCACCAGCTCGACCGTGAGCTGCGCGCGGAGCACGAGCTCTCGTTCAGCGAGTACGAGATCCTGGTGCGGCTGTCCGAGGCCGAGGACGGCCGGATGCGGATGGCGCTGCTGGCCGACTCGATGTCGCACTCGCGCAGCCGGGTGACGCACACGATCGCGCGGATGGAGCGGGCCGGCCTGGTCGAGCGCCACGCCTCGGCGTCCGACGGCCGCGGGGTGGTGGCGGTGATGACGCCGCAGGGCCGCGACCTCCTGGTACAGGCGGCGCCCACGCACGTGCGCGGGGTGCGCCAGCACCTCGTCGACCTCGCCTCGCCCGAGGACTTCGCCGCCCTGGGTCGGATCTTCGACGAGGTCAGCGACCGCCTGCTGCGCGACCTGCCGGCCGGCGCCGACATCCGCGACGAGGCCCAGCGCCCGGGCTGAGCCCGGGCGCTGCTGCCCTCACTCGCGGGTGAGGCGGCGGTGGGTCACGCGGTGCGGCCGCGCGGCCTCGATGCCGAGGCGCTCGATCTTGTTGGCCTCGTAGGCCGCGAAGTTGCCCTCGAACCAGAACCAGCGGCCCGGGTCCTGCTCGGTGCCCTCCCACGCCAGGATGTGGGTGGCGGTGCGGTCCAGGAACCACCGGTCGTGCGAGGTGATCACCGCACAGCCCGGGAACTCCAGGAGCGCGTCCTCGAGCGAGGACAGCGTCTCAACGTCGAGGTCGTTGGTGGGCTCGTCGAGCAGCAGCATGTTGCCACCCATCTTCAGCGTGAGCGCCAGGTTGAGCCGGTTGCGCTCGCCGCCGGAGAGCACGCCGGCCTTCTTCTGCTGGTCGGGGCCCTTGAAGCCGAACGACGCGACGTAGGCGCGGGAGTTCATCTCGAAGTTGGCGACCTTGATGAAGTCCAGGCCGTCGGAGACGACCTCCCAGACGTTCTTGCGGGGGTCGATGCCGCCGCGGCTCTGGTCGACGTAGGAGATCTTGACGGTCTTGCCGACGTCGAGCGTGCCCTTGTCGGGCTCCTCCTGGCCCACGATCATCCGGAACAGCGTGGTCTTGCCGACGCCGTTGGGGCCGATGACGCCGACGATGCCGGCCCGCGGGAGCGAGAACGACAGGTCGTCGAGCAGGGTGCGGCCGTCGAAGCCCTTGCCGAGGTGCTCGGCCTCCAGGACCACGTCGCCCAGCCGGGGACCGGCGGGGATGTTGATCTCGGAGGTGTCGATCTTGCGCATCCGGTCGGCCTCGGCCGCCATCTCCTCGTAGCGCGCGAGGCGCGAGCGGCTCTTGGTCTGCCGCGCCTTGGCGTTGGAGCGGACCCACTCGAGCTCGCGCTCGAGGGCCTTGGCGCGCTTGGCGTCCTTCTGCCCCTCGATCTTGAGGCGGTCCTTCTTGGTCTCGAGGTAGGTCGTGTAGTTGCCCTCGTAGGGGTGTGCGCGACCGCGGTCGAGCTCGAGGATCCAGGTGGCGACGTTGTCGAGGAAGTAGCGGTCGTGGGTCACGGCCAGGACGGCGCCGGGGTAGCTCGCGAGGTGGCCCTCGAGCCAGGCCACCGACTCGGCGTCGAGGTGGTTGGTGGGCTCGTCGAGGAGCAGCAGCGAGGGCTGCTGGAGCAGCAGCTTGCACAGCGCGACGCGGCGGCGCTCACCACCGGAGAGGTGGTCGACGATCGCGTCCGGCGGCGGGCAGCGCAGCGCGTCCATCGCCTGGTCGAGGCGGCTGTCGAGGTCCCAGGCGCTGGCGTGGTCGAGGTCGGTCTGCAGGTCGCCCATCTCGGCGAGCAACCGGTCATAGTCCGCGTCGGGGTCGGCCAGCTCCTCGGAGATGGCGTTGTAGCGGTCGAGCTTGCCCTTGATCTCGCCGACCGCCTCCTCGACGTTCTCCAGGACGGTGCGGCCCTCCGACAGCGGCGGCTCCTGCTGGAGCATGCCGACGGTGGCGTCGGGGGCGAGCATCGCGTCGCCGTTGTTGGCCTGGTCGAGCCCCGCCATGATCTTCAGCAGGGTGGACTTGCCGGTGCCGTTGGGTCCGACGACGCCGATCTTGGCGTCGGGCAGGAACGACAGCGTGACGTTGTCGAGCACCACCTTGTCGCCGTGGGCCTTGCGGACGTTGTAGAGCGTGTAGACGTAGTCAGCCATGGTGGTCCCAGCCTAAGGGCTCCCGGGAGCACCGTCCCGCTCCCCTCCTCGCCGGCACCCCGCCACCAGCGCGGCCAGCGCCCGGTCGAGCTCCTCGTCGGTGCAGCCGCCCACCCCGAGCACGAGGCCGGTGTCGCCCGCCCGCCGGCAGTGGTCGGCGAGCATCGGGACCTCGAAGCCGGCCTCGCGGGCAGCGTCGCGGGCGGCCCGAGCCCGGTCCGCGGGCATCCGCCAGGCGACGTACATCCCGGCCGGCGGCGCGGTCAGCTCGGCGTACGGCGACAGCGCCTCGACGACCCGCGGCAGCCGGTCGGCGTAGACGCGACGCCCGGCGCGGACCACGCGGTCGACGTACCCGTCGCGCAGCAGGGACAGGAACGCCCGCTGCACCGGCCACGGCACCGCGTCGTGGGTGGCCGCGCGCAGCGCGACGACCCGGTCGTGGATCGCCGGCGGCGCCACCAGCCAGCCCAGCCGCAGGCTCGGCGACACCGACTTCGACGCGGTGCCGACGTAGGCGACGCGGTCGCGGTCCAGCGCCGCCATCGCCGGGACGGGCGCGACGTCCCAGCGGAACTCCGAGTCGTAGTCGTCCTCGACGACCAGCGTCCCCGCGGCCCGGGCCACCTCGAGCGTGGCCAGCCGGGCGGGCGCCGGGAGGACGGTGCCGAGCGGGTGCTGGTGCGCCGGGGTGAGGTACGCCGCGGCGCAGCCCGCGAGCGACGCCGGGGCCCGACCCGGCTCGAGGTCGACCACCTCGCGCCCCACGGCCCCGGCCAGCGCCACCACCGCCCGGTAGCCCGGGTCCTCCACCGCGACGGCACCCGGCGGCAGGCTCAGCAGCAGGTGGCGCAGCGCGTCGGTGGTGCCGTTCGTGGTCATCACCTCGTCGGGGTGGACCGCCAGGCCGCGGGTCCGGGCCAGGCGCTCGGCGATCGCCTCGCGGAGGGCGTGCAGGCCGCGCGGGTCGTCGTAGCCGGGCGGCGGGTGGGCGGCCGAGACCTCGCGCCACGCCCGGCGCCAGCCGGCCCGCTGCCGCGGGTCGACCCACGGCGTGCCCGTGTCCAGGCGGACCAGGTCGCCCGACGGCTCCGGGACGCGCGGGCCACGCTGCGAGGTCGGCGTGAGGCCGGTGGACGCGACCACCGTGCCGGACCCGTGGCGGGCAGCCGCCCACCCCTCCGCGACCAGCTGGTCGTAGGCCTGCTGCACCACGGCCCGGGACACCCCGAGCTCGACCGCCAGGGTGCGCGACCCCGGCAGCCGGTCGTGCAGCACCAGGGTCCCGTCGAGCACCAGCGCCCGCACCTGGGCCGCCACCTGCGCCGGCAGCGGAGCCGGGTCGGTGCGGTCCAGCGGACGCAGCGGCAGGCTGGGGTGCGCCACGGCGGCTCCTGACTGGACTGCTGGTCTGGGCCTCAAGTGGACCATGACACCGGTCCACTTCACCCTCAGGCTGGACCCATGACCTCCTCCGCCCTGTCCTCGACCCCCGGCACCCGGATCACGCGGCTGCGCGAGCGCGGCCGCACGGACCCGGCCTCGCTGCACGCCCTGCTCGCCGACGGACTGGTCGCCCACGTCGGCGTGGTCCGGGACGGACGCCCGGTCGTGCTCCCCAGCGCGTACGCCGTGGACCCGGCCGGTCCCGACGAGGGCGGCACCCTCTACCTGCACGGCTCGGTCGGCGCCGGCTGGCTGGGCCGGATGGAGGGCACCGAGGTGGCGGTGACCGTGACCGAGCTCGACGGCCTGGTGCTCGCCCGCTCGGCGTTCCACCACTCCATGAACTACCGCTCGGCCGTGGTCCTGGGCCGCGCCCGGCTGGTCACCGACGCGGACGAGCGCCACCGTGCCCTGGACGGCATCGTCGACCAGGTCGTCCCCGGCCGCGCCGCGACGCTGCGCCCGATGTCCCGCAAGGAGCTGGCCGCCACCGTCGTGCTCGCGGTGCCGCTCGCGGAGGCCTCGGTCAAGGTCCGCGAGGGCGACGTCGGGGACGACGCCGAGGACGTGTCCGACGGGGCCTGGGCAGGCGTGCTGCCGCTGCGCCGCGCCTGCGACGGGGTGGTCAGCAACCCCGACTCCCACGACGAGGTGCCCGACGACGTCCGACGCCGCGCCGAGGCGTGGGGAGCCCCGACCGGACGCGCCTGACCGGGCCTGTCCGGGGCCCGGTCTCAGGCGGCCGGGCGGCCCTCCTCCACCACCGGCTCGACCGCCGGTGCGCCGGCCGGCTCCACCGCCGGGCCGGGCTCGGCGGCGGAGCCGTCGCGCCGCGCAGGCCGGGTGAAGGTGGCCGTGCCGCGGTTGAGGTCGTGCCCCACCGAGGTGGCGTCGACCACCACCGTGGTCGAGGTCGACCCGTCGTCGCGGGTCCAGGTGTCCACGCGGAGCCGGCCGTGCACGACGACCGCGTCGCCGCGGCGCACGGACCCCGCGACGTGGCGCGCCAGCCCGCGCCAGCAGTTGACGGTGAACCACGACGTGGGCCCGTCGACCCACTCGCCCTGGCGCTGGTAGCGCGGGGTCGAGGCCAGGCGGAACGACGCCACCTGGCTCTCCCCCACCTCGCGCAGGTCGACGTCGCCGCCGACCCAACCCGGCACGATCACGGTGCTCTCGTTCACGACTTCTCCTCCACGGTGCTCGGTCTCGACACCGACGAGTCCAGCCGTGACGGCCCGCCCGCGCACCCCCGGCTCCCGAGCTGTGGAGGACCGTGCTGCCGGACCGCCCTGTGGAGGCGAGGTGGCGCCTCGCGGGACCTAGCGACGCGCGGTGCGCAGACCCTCGACCGCGCGCCGGTGCGCGGCCAGCTCCGCCTGCAGCGGGCCCACGACGAGGTCGTCGGCCACCTCCACCACGCCCACGCGCAGCCGCTTCTCGGCCCGGCGGGCCCGGGAGCGGGCCGTGAGGCGGATCAGCAGCCGCGACAGCAGCGCCAGGCCGAGCCCCAGCACCACCCCGCCGAGGAGCAGCAGCGTCGGCACCGGGAGCCCCTGGTAGTCGGGCGCCGCCAGGTCGGCCAGCTGGAGGTAGGCCAGGAACGCCAGCGCCCCCAGCCAGAGCGCGCCGACCACCGCGGCCACCAGCAGCACCCACTGCAGCAGGCGTACGCCGCGGGTCCACGCCGGCAGCCCGTCCATGCCGAGGTCGGTGGTGCTCGCGACCCGGTCGAGCCGGTCGTCGAGCTCGTCGAACCGCGAGGTCGAGGCGCGTCGTACGGCACGCGACCAGTCCGGGGACAGGCCCTCGGCCACCCGGTCGCTGAGGCCGCGCACCGCGGACTCGACCCGGGCGTGCTGCACCTGCCCGGGGCCGGGCAGCGACGAGCGGGCGGCGACCACGAGGTCCTTGCCGCTCGTGCGGCGATCGAGGTGCAGCCGTCGCAGCGGGTCGGGCCGGAAGCGCGAGAGCCAGGCCGTCACCGGCCACCCCGTGGCCTGACGGCCCCGGACGGTGGTGGCGCGCGCCACCGCGTCGACGACGACGGGCACACCGGCGGCGTCGGCCAGCGCGTCGTGCAGGCCGCGGCGGTCCTTCTCGCGCAGCTCGCGCGGGTCGGCGCCCCCGGTGGCGGCGGCCAGCCCCTGGGCGGCGTCAGTGACGTCGCCGGCGAGCCGGGCGCGGGAGGCCGCCTTGTCGCGGACCCGGGTGGCGATCTCCGAGCGGAGCTCGTCGACGCCCTCGCCGGTGCGGGCCGAGGTGGCCAGCACGGGCACGCCCTCGAGGCCGTCGAGGGCGAGGAGGCGGCGTACGTCTCCCATCACCGCGTCGCGGCGCTCGGCCGGGACCCGGTCGACGTGGTTGAGCACGACCAGCATCACGTCGCGGTGGGTCGCCAGCGGCGCCAGGAAGCGCTGGTGGAGCGCCGCGTCGGCGTACTTCTGGGGGTCGAGCACGAAGACCATGAGGTCGGTCATCGCGATCAGCCGCTCCACCTCGAGGTGGTGGGCGACCTCGGTGGAGTCGTGGTCGGGCAGGTCGAGCAGCACCAGGCCCTCGAGGGCGGCGTGGTCCTCGCGCACCTCGTCGTCGAGCAGCGAGTCGCGCACCACCCGGTGGCGCGGCGGCACCTCGAGCCAGTCGAGCAGCTCGGTGGCGGGGTCCTCGCCCCAGGTGCAGGAGGCGGCGTGCGACGTCGTCGGGCGGCGTACGCCGGTGGCGGCGATGTCGAGCCCCACCAGCGCGTTGTACGTCGAGGACTTGCCCGACCCCGTCGCGCCGGCCAGCGCCACCACGGTGTGTCCCCCGGCCAGCCGCAGCCGCGTGCCGGCGCGGCGCACGACGGCGTCGGCCCGGTCGACCACGGCGTCGTCGACCCGGCCGCGGGAGGCCTCGGCGGCCTCCTGCAGGCCGGCGACGCGTTCCTCCAGCCGGTCGCCGCGTCGCAGCAGGCGACGGGCGCCCTCGACCACCCCGCTCACGAGGCCTCCCCCCCACGCTCGGCGAAGCGGAGGTCGTCGACGCGACGGGCGAGCGCCCGCAGCTCCACGGCGGCGTCCTCCCCGGTGTCGAGACCCTCGACGAGCTCGACGAAGCGGGCCCGCTCGTGGTCCATCAGCTCGCGCACCCGGCGCTCGAGGTCGGCCCGGGCTGCCTCGGCGAGACGTCGCACCGCCTGGTCGCCGAACACCGCCTCCAGCAGCTTCTGGCCCACCACCGCCGAGCCGCCGGCGATGCCGACCTCGGCTCCGAGCAGGCCACCGGTGGAGGCGAAGACGACGACCATGAGCGCGACCGTCAGGCCGTTGACGCCGAAGGCGAGGAAGCGCGCGGTGCTGCGCTTCTCGGCGCCCTCGCTGCGCACCAGCTCCAGCACGCCCTGCTGCCAGTCGCGCACCAGCCGCTCGCTGCGGTCGCGGCACTCCCGCGAGGCCCGCGAGAGGTCGCGCCCGCCCGCCTCGAGCACCTGGCGCCCGGCCGGGCTCCCCCGCCAGGCCGCGTCGGCGCGCTCGGCGGCGGCCTCGGCGTGCTCGAGGAGCAGCGACTGCAGCCCGGTCTCGAGCGCGACGGTGACCCGCTCGGCCTGCTGCGGCTTGCCCCGCAGCACGTTGGTGACGCGGTCGCGCAGCCAGCTGATCCGCGACTCCAGCGCCCGCATCATCTCGCCGGTGCCGACGAAGTCCTGCCAGCGCGCGAGCACCTCGCCCCGGAGCAGGGTGCCGTCGGCCGTGGCCTCGTCGACCTCCCGCACCGCGTGGTCGTACGCCGCGTCGACGTCGGTCATCAACGAGGCCCGCGCCGCCGACTGCGCCTCGCACGCCTGGGCGACGGCGAAGCTGTCCTTGGCCACGGTGCGGATCGCGCCGTCGAGGGTCTGCCGGACGACCTGGCTGCGCGCCTCGGCGTCCGCGCCGAGCTCGGCCAGCCAGCCACGGATCTCCTCGACCCCGGCCGATCCCGGCAGCAGCCCGGAGCCGTCCAGCGGCGCCTCCTCGACGGTGAAGAGCGGGGAGTCGCGCAGGCCGCGCGAGCTCAGCATCCGGGCGAGGTCGTGGGAGACCTCCACCACGGCCTCGGGCGGCGTCCGGTCGAGCACGATGGCCACGGCCGCGCTGCGCTCGGCCGCGGTGCGCAGGAAGTCCCACGGCACCTGGTCGGCGTACCGCGCCGCCGACGTCACGAACAGCCACAGGTCGGCCGCGCCGAGCAGCTGCGTGGCCAGCGTGCGGTTGCGCTCCTCGACCGAGTCGATGTCGGGCGCGTCGAGCAGGGCCAGCCCCTGGGGGACGCTGGCGGCGGCGACGAGCCGGAGCGCGCCGGGGTCGTCGGTGGCGCGGGCGGTGCGCTCGAGCTCGGGCAGCACGCGCTGGCGGTCGAACCAGCCGGCGTCGTCGGGGTGGTGCACCAGCACCGGGCTGCGGGTGGTCGGGCGCAGCACGCCCGGCTCGCTGATCACCTGGCCGACGAGCGAGTTGACCAGCGTCGACTTGCCGGCGCCGGTCGAGCCGCCGACCACCGCGAGCAGCGGGGCATCGATCTGACGCAGCCGGGGCAGCACGTAGTCCTCGAGCTGCTCGGCCAGCTCGCGGCTGCGGGTGCGCTGGGCCGCGACACCGGTGACCTCCAACGGCAGCCGCACCTGCGACAGCACCGTGCGGAGCCGGTCGAGCACCTCGAGCATCGTCGTCGCGTCGCTCACCAGGGACCTCGATCCTGCGCCTGCGCGGACTGCGGGGACTGCTGCTGGTGCACCACGGGCATGTGGCCGGGCGTGTCCCGGGAGGGCTGCGGCCAGAGCAGGCCGGGCCGCAGGACGCGCATCGCCTCGACGTGGGACTGGCCGCGCACGGCGAAGTCCGACGGCGCGACGCCGCGCAGGTAGCGGTGGTGCAGGAAGCCCAGCTCCACGGCCTCGCCCTGGTAGGCGACCATCACCCGCCGGCCCTGCTGCCCGCCGGCGCGCTCGGCGTACCTCCGGGCGAAGCGGCGCGCGGAGATGCGCGCCAGCCACGGCACCTCGGCGGGGTCGAGGAAGCCGCGGCGCGCGCAGTCGTCCAGGGCGCGGGTCAGCACCCGGCGCTCGCGCTGGCGCGACCAGACCGCGAACCCGCTGAGCAGCAGGAAGGCCGGCACCATGAGGAAGAGGTAGGTCGTGAACGCGTTGGCGCCGTCGTCGATCACCAGGGAGCCGTTCCAGGCCCCGTGGGCCAGCACCGCGAGCACGTAGCCGCCCAGCGGGGCGAGCACGCGGACCGCCCAGCTGCGGCTGGTGACCGCGAGGCCGACACCGATGCCGATGAAGGAGGTGAAGAAGGGGTGGGCGAACGGGCTGAAGATCCCTCGTACGACGAACAGGCCGACCGCGCCGGAGAAGCCGCCCGGCACCCCGTCCTCACCGGCGTACGCCGAGGTCAGGTAGAGGATGTTCTCGGTGAAGGCGAAGCCGATGCCGACCATGCCGGCGTACACCAGGCCGTCGAGGACGCCGTCGAGCTCGTGACGCCGGAAGAAGAGCAGCAGCAGGATGAACAGGCCCTTGGTCGCCTCCTCGGTGACCGGGGCGACCACGGCCGAGGACCAGCCCTCGCCGGTGCCGAGCACAGCGCTGTCGGCGAGCTGCAGCACCAGCGCCACCGAGGTCGCGACGAACGCTCCCCAGCCCAGCGCCAGCACCAGCAGCGAGCGCGGCTCGGGCTCGTAGCGGTCGAGCCACATGTAGACGCCGACCAGGGGGGCCACGGGCAGCGCTGCCAGCACCAGGCCGACCGCCAGCGCCCCGGGGGTGCCGCTGAGGAAGAGCACCAGGCCCATCACCAGCGCCCCGACCAGCATCACGACCGAGACGACGACGGTGAACGCGGCGGAGCTGCGGCGTCGTTGCATGGCCGACAGCGTATCGGCGTGACGACCGGCGCCGGACGTAGCATGACGCGGTGAGCGAGAACCAGAGCGAGCAGCACGTCGAGAGCCACGACCCGCCCGTCCCGGACGCCTACGCCGCGTTCATGCGCACCGGCTGGGCCGACCGCGAGCGGGTCCTCACGCCCCACCCGGTGGTGCCCTGGGCGGCGGCCCGACGGGAGCGGCTGGCCGAGCAGTTCTCCGGCGAGCGCCTCGTGGTGCCGGCCGGCGGCTTCAAGGTCCGGGCCAATGACACCGACTACCGCTTCCGTGCCGAGACCGCGCACACCCACCTGAGCGGCAACCAGACCTCCGACGCGGTGCTGGTCGTGGAGTCCGGCGAGAGCGTGCTCTACGCCCGGCCGCGCAGCTCGCGCGAGACCGACGAGTTCTTCCGCGACCGGCAGTACGGCGAGCTGTGGGCCGGCAGCCGCCCCTCCCTGCGCGAGCTCTCGGACTCCCTGGGCGTCGAGACCCGCCACGTCGACGAGCTCCCCGACCGGCTCACCGGCGCCGCCAAGACGCGCGTGCTCCGCGGTGTCGACGCCCGCGTCGACGGGCTCGTGGCCGCCGACGAGGGCCGTGACCAGGAGCTGGCCCGGGTGCTCTCGGAGCTGCGGCTGGTCAAGGACGCCTGGGAGCTCGACGAGCTGCAGGCCGCCTGCGACATCACCACGCTCGGGTTCGAGGACGCGGTGCGCGAGTGGGACCGGGCGCTGGAGTTCGGCGAGCGCTGGATCGAGGGCACCTTCTTCCGTCGCGCCCGCGCGATGGGCAACGACCTCGGCTACGACTCGATCGTGGGCGGTGGCTCCCACGCCACGACGCTGCACTGGATCGAGAACACCGGCCAGCTGACCCCCGGCACGCTCGTACTGCTCGACATGGGCGCCGAGGCGACCTCGCTGCACACCGCCGACGTCACCCGCACCCTCCCGGTCGACGGGCGCTTCACCCCGCTGCAGCGCGACCTCTACACGCTGGTGCTGCAGGCGCAGCAGGCCGGCTTCGAGGCGGTGCGGCCGGGCAACGCGTTCCGGGCGCCGCACGAGGCGGCGATGCGGGTGCTGGCCCACGGCCTGGCCGACCTCGACCTGCTGCCGGTCAGCCCGGAGGAGGCGCTCGCCCCCGACAGCCGCGTCTACGCCCGGTGGACGCTGCACGGCACCAGCCACATGCTCGGGATGGACGTCCACGACTGCGCGGCGACCGACCCCTCGACGTACCCCGGGGGGCCGCTGGAGGAGGGCATGGTGCTCACCGTCGAGCCGGGGCTCTACTTCCAGGAGGACGACCTGCTGGTGCCTGCGGAGCTGCGCGGCATCGGCATCCGCATCGAGGACGACCTGGTCGTGACGTCCGACGGGTGCCGCAACCTCTCCGAGGCCCTGCCGCGCGAGCCCGACGCCGTCGAGGAGTGGATGGGCCGCCTGCGCGGCTGAGCAGGTCGGGCGCCTGGGCGCCGGGGCCGTCGGCCGTCAGCCGGCGCGGTCGGTGTCGATCAGCCAGCCGCCCTCGCCGTCCTCGACCAGGCCCTCGACCTTGTTCTCGGTCGAGGTGCTGCCGTCGGCGCGGGTGTAGACGAGCCGCACCCGGACGTCGTCGCTGCCCTCGGTGGCGCCGACCTGCTGCACGTCGACCGACTCGATGCCGCGCCAGAACCGGTCGTAGGAAGCACGCCCCTGCGCCTGCAGGCTCGGACCCAGCATCGCCCAGGCCTCGTCCGTGCCTCCCGGGGCGGCGGCGTAGTAGTCGCGGACGGTCTGCTCCTTGGCCGCGACCTCGCCGGCCGGGGCCGACGCGCTGGGGCTCTCGCTCGGGCTGGCGGTCGGGCCCTGGCTCGGAGAGGCGGTCCGGCTCCCCCCGGACTGCTCCTGCGACGGTGAGGCGGTCGGCTCGGCCGCACCCGCACCGGCGTCGCCCTCGCCGAGCTGCCGGGCCACGAGCCAGGCCCCGGCGACGAGACCGACCACGAGCAGGGCGGCCAGGACGAGCGGCCAGGCCCGGTGCCGCGAGCGGTCGTCGCCGCGGCGGGGACCTGACGGCGGCGTCGCCGCGATCACGACCGGTGCCGTACGCCGCGGCTCCTCCTCGGCGCGCTGGCGGGACGGCTGCGGGGTCGGACGGGGGGCCGCCGCCGCGGCCGCACGGGTCTGCTCGCGGGTCTGGTGCAGCGTGGCGTCGCCGCGGTGCTGGTCGGCGACGCGGCGCAGCACGTGGGCGGCCTCGTCCATCGACCAGCGCGACCCGGGGTCGCGGTCCAGCATCCCCTCCAGCGCCTGGGTCAGCACGCCGGCGCGGGTCGGCGGGGCGGGCGGGCTCGAGACGATCTCGTGCAGCACGGCGATCGGGTTCGGCTGCTGCTCGTAGGGCGGTCGGCCCTCGACGGCGGCGTACAGCGTCGCACCGAGCGCCCAGACGTCGTCCTCGGGCGCCGGGGAGCCGCCGCGGGCGAGCGACGGGGAGAAGTACGTCGGGGTGCCGGTCATGCTCCCGGCGTGGGTGAGCGTGGCGTCACCGGCGGTCCGGGCGATGCCGAAGTCGCTGATCTTGGCGACGCCGTCGTGGCGCACCAGCACGTTGCCGGGCTTGACGTCGCGGTGGACCGTGCCCTCCGCATGCAGGGCCGCCAGCCCGTCGGCGACCTGCGCCCCGAGGTCGGCCACCGCGGCGGGCTCGAGCGGCCCGTCCTGCTTGATGATCTGCGACAGCGACCGGCCGGGGACCAGCTCCATCACCAGCCACAGGTGGCCGGCCTCCTCGACGACGTCGAAGACGGTCACGACGTGCGGGTGGTTGAGACCGGCCGAGGACCGCGCCTCGCGCAGCGCGCGGGCGGAGTCGGTCACGGACTCACCGGGCAGCCGACCCACCTGCTTGACGGCGACGACGCGGTGGAGCGTCTCGTCACGGGCGGACCACACGGTGCCCATGCCCCCGCGGCCGATCACGTCCTCGACGCGGTAGCGGCCGCCGATCAGCTCGGGCTGCATGGGTCTCCTCGCGGCTCGACGACGTGGGCGGTGCGCTTCGGCGTACCCAGGCGGCCCGACGCTACTCGCCCCGCTCCCGGCTCAGTGGCTCGGCAGCCGCCCGGTGAGACGACCGTGCCGCTCGGCGCTGGCGCCGTCCAGCCCGACGATCTCGACGTGCTTGTGCTTGCGGGCGTACTTGGTGGTGATGGCGTCCAGCGACGCCACGGTGGAGGCGTCCCAGACGTGCGCGCCGGACAGGTCGATGACGACGCGGTCGGGGTCGGCGGCGTACTCGAACTGGGTGTAGAGGTCGTTGCTGGAGGCGAAGAACAGCTCGCCGGTGACGGTGTAGACGGCCGTGGTCGTGCCGTCGGCGCTCTCGACGACCTCGCGGTGGGTCTCGGTCAGGTGCGCGACCCGGCGGGCGAAGAGGGTCATGGCGACGAGGACGCCGACGACCACGCCGATGGCGAGGTTGTGGGTGGTGACGGTGACCACGACGGTGGCCAGCATGACGGTGGTCTCCGACTTGGGCATGCGGCGCAGGGTCGCGGGCTGGATGCTGTGCCAGTCGAAGGTGCCGACCGAGACCATGATCATCACCGCCACCAGGGCAGCCATCGGGATGATCGCGACCACGTCGCCGAACCCGACGACCAGGATCAGCAGGAACACGCCGGCGAGGAACGTGGAGATGCGGGTGCGGGCGCCGGAGGCCTTCACGTTGATGAGGGTCTGGCCGATCATGGCGCAGCCGCCCATGCCGCCGAAGAACCCGGTGATCACGTTGGAGGCGCCCTGGCCCCAGGCCTCGCGGGTCTTCTCGGAGTGGGTGTCGGTGACGTCGTCGACGAGCTTGGCCGTCAGCAGCGACTCGAGGAGTCCGACCAGCGCCATGGCCAGGGCGTAGGGGGCGATGACCTGCAGCGTCGCCCACGACAGCGGCACGTCGGGGAAGAACAGTGCGGGCAGGCTGTCGGGCAGCTCGCCCTCGTCGCCGACGTCGGGCACGGTCAGCGAGGCGAGCACGGTGAACGCCGTCAGGGCGACGATGGCCACCAGGGGCGCCGGGACGATCTGCGTGACCCTGGGCAGCCCGACCATGACGGCGATGCCGACGGCGATCATCGGGTAGACCAGCCACGGCACGTCGACCATGTAGGGCACCTGGGCCAGGAAGATCAGGATCGCCAGCGCGTTGACGAAGCCGACCATCACCGAGCGCGGGACGAAGCGCATCAGGCGCGCCACGCCGGCCAGGCCGAGGACGACCTGGATCACCCCGCCGAGCAGCACCGTGGCGATCAGGTAGTCGTAGCCGTACTCGCGCATCACCGGCGCGATGACCAGCGCGACGGCGCCCGTCGCGGCCGAGATCATCGCCGGTCGCCCGCCGAGGAAGGAGATCGAGACCGCCATCGTGAAGGAGGCGAACAGGCCGATGCGGGGGTCGACGCCGGCGATGATCGAGAACGAGATCGCCTCGGGGATCAGCGCCAGGGCCACGACCAGGCCGGCCAGCACCTCGGTGCGCAGCAACCGGGGCGAGCGCAGGGCGGCGCGGACGGTCGGGGTGTCGTCGGGGGCTTGGTGCAGGGCGGGGGCGGGCGTGCTCACGGGCGGGCTCCGTTCGACGTCCGCGGCGTACGGCGCGCGGACGGGTGCGTGGGCGGGGAGTGACTCGGGAAGGGATCGGGAGAGGATGGGCCGGCGCGGTGACCGCGCGAGCCGGCGTCGTGGCCGGCAAAGACTGACCCCGACCCTACCCTCACGTTGCGTGAGGTTTGAAATCGAGTGACCGGGAGGCGACGTGATGCACATCGGCGAGGTGGCCGCACGCACCGAGCTGTCCCTGCGCAGCCTGCGGCACTGGGACGACGTCGGCCTGCTGCGGCCGTCCGGGCGCACCGACGGCGGCTTCCGGCTCTACACCGAGGCGGACGTCGAGAAGATCCTGGTGATCCGCCGGATGAAGCCGCTCGGCTTCACCCTCGACCAGATGGCCGTCGCCATGCGCGACCTCGAGGCCCTCCGCGACGACCCCACGGACACCGCCGCGCGCGAGCGGCTCGGTGCCGTCCTGGAGGACGCCGCCGCCCGCCGCGAGAAGCTCGTCCTCCAGCTCGGCATGGCCGAGGAGTTCCTCGACGTCCTCGGCCGCGAGCTCGCCTGAGCGCG
This sequence comes from Nocardioides aurantiacus, assembly GCF_003752505.1. Lineage (NCBI taxonomy): Bacteria > Bacillati > Actinomycetota > Actinomycetes > Propionibacteriales > Nocardioidaceae > Nocardioides > Nocardioides aurantiacus. The sequence goes on from NZ_RKHO01000001.1 coordinate 2,664,645, forward strand.
GCGGGTCTCGCTGCTGCCCCGGCCGGGACGTCATCAGGACCGTGGGCTCGAGGCCACGATCTCGATGACGTCCCGGGGCGGGCGTTGCGGCAGACTGACCCCGGATCGGCCCCGCGTCGATCACGCCTCCGTAGCTCAGCTGGATAGAGCAAGAGCCTTCTAATCTCTAGGTCGCAGGTTCGAGTCCTGCCGGGGGCGCCACTGCGCCAGCCGAGCGGCCGCACACCAGCCTCGGGCCGCGAGCTCCCCCCGGCACGACCTCCTCGGCGACGCACCGCTGCCGTGCCGACTGGGCCGCCCAGTGCACGGGCAGGTCCCAGGCAGGCGGGACATCTGCCGCGCGCGGGTGTAGAACGGACGGGTCTCCTGCACGTGGGGCACGTCGGCCGCGAGGCCACTTCGACGAGCGCCGGGCCACGCCTCGTCGGGAGCCGGGCCGGGGGCGGCTCGCGGCGAGGCGAGTAGGCTCGCCCCAGGCCCACGACGAGAGGAGCCTCGTCGTGCACGACTATGGCGAGCGCGTCGTCGAGGCGGCTCCGGACGCGGTTCTGGAGTGGCTGAAGAGCTCCGCCGGCTCGGCCGGCTGGACGCTCCTCGCGGTGGACGACTTCGGCCGCGGACAGCACGTCACGTGGGTCGATGCCGGTGACCGCAGCAGCCGCAAGGCCCAGCTCGTCGCGGTCGTGACGCCGCTGGACCGCGGCGGCTGCCGCGTCCACCTGCGCGAACGCTAGGACCCGTCGCCGGCGGCCAGGTGGTCGTCGATCTCGGCGAGCACCCGACGGCGTACGTCGTCCGGCGCGAACGAGACCTCCACCGCCGTCCGGGCGAGGTCGGCGACGCCCGCCTCGTCGAGGTGGAGCAGGTCGGCGGCGATGCCGTACTCCCGGTTGAGGGAGGTGCCGAACATCGACGGGTCGTCGCTGTTGATCGTCACCCGCACCCCGGCCTCGACGAAGGCCGGCAGCGGGTGCTCGGCCAGCGACGCGACCGCCTTGGTCGCGACGTTGGAGGAGGGGCAGACCTCGAGCGGGATGCCCTGCTCGGCGAGGTGCGCGAGCAGCGCCGGGTCCTGTGCGGCGGAGGTGCCGTGCCCGACCCGCTCCGCCCCCAGCAGGCGCAGTGCGTCCCACACCGTCTCCGGTCCGGTCGTCTCCCCCGCGTGCGGGATGGCGTGGAACCCGGCGGCCCGGGCGGCGTCGAAGTGCGGCTGGAACTGCGGCCGGGGTACGCCGATCTCCGGGCCGCCGAGCCCGAGCGCGACCAGCGCGTCGGGCGCGTGCTGGAGCAGGTAGCCGAGCGTGGCGTCCGCGCCGGGGACGCCCAGCTCGCCGGGGATGTCGTAGATCCAGCGCAGCACCAGCCCGAAGTCCCGCTCGGCCGCGACGCGCGCGTCCTCGATCGCCTCGGTGTAGGCCTCGATCGGCACCCCGGCGAGCACCGAGGTGTGGGGCGTGCAGGTGAGCTCGGCGTACCGGACCTGCTGGCCGGTGGCCAGCTCGCGGGCCACCTCGTAGGTCAGCAGCCGGACGTCCTCGGGCGTCCTGACGAGGTCGACGACGGCGAGGTAGAGCTCGATGAAGTGGGCGAAGTCGCGGAACCGGAAGAACTCGGCCAGCGCGTCGGGGTCGGCGGGCACGACGCCGGGGTGGCGCTGCGCCAGCTCGGCGACGATCCGCGGTGACGCCGACCCGACGTGGTGCACGTGCAGCTCGGCCTTGGGCAGGCCGGCGACGAAGGCGTCGAGCCGACCGGTGGGGAGGTCCTGGGGCATGGCGCTCAGCATGGCACCGGAGTGCCTCACGAGCCGGCCAGGGTCCGTTCGAGGGAGTCGACCATGTCGCTGATGGAGGAGCCCTCCAGCGGCTCGCCGTCGAGCAGCACCGTGGGGGTCCCGGTGACGCCGGCCTGCTCGGCCTTCGCGTCCGCCGCGTCGACCAGCTGCTGGTCGATCTCGCCCTCGGAGATCCGCCGGAGCAGCGCCTCGTCCTGCACCCCGGAGTCCTTCGCCCACGCGGCGAGCTGGGCGTCGTCGGGCTTGCTGGCGCTCGCCTCGTAGGGCTGCTCGTCGTAGAGCTTGTCGTGGAAGGCGGCCGCCTGCTCCGGGGTGCCGTCGGCGAGCACCAGGCCCCAGGCGTTGAGCGCGCGCTCGGAGTAGTCGTCCTGCAGCAGGTGGAAGGGTCGGTACTCCACCTGCACCGACCCCGTCGCGGCGTCGGCGCGCAGGAAGTCGCGCGAGCCGTTCTCGAACTCGCGGCAGTAGGGACACAGGAAGTCCTCGTAGACCACGACCGTGTGGGCCGCGTCCTCCCGCCCGAGCACGAGGGCGCCCCCCTCCGCCCGCGCGGGCACGGCGCTCGGCGGCGGCGTCTCCTCGCCCCGACCGCTGAGGACCACCACCCCGGCCACCACGGCCAGCACGGCCACGACGGCGGCCACGCCCAGCAGCAGCCGGCGTCGTTCGCGGCCGGCGGCCTCGCGGCGCAGCTGCGCGGCCCGGCTGGTGCGGTGGGGCAGGTCGGTCGGGGTGCTGGGCACGGGTTCCTCCAGGGTCGGGTCAGGCGGGGAAGACGACGTTGTCGAGGGCGAGCCGGGTGCGGCGTACGACGAGGACGAAGGCCGAGGCGAGCAGCAGACCGACGTCGCGGGCGATCTCCCAGGGGTACTGCGCGAACGCGTCCGGGTCGTAGCCGCCCCCTCCGAAGCAGCCGCAGTCGATCGGGATGCCGCGCAGCCAGACCGACACGATGCCGACCACGAACGCAGCGAGCAGCAGCGCGGAGACGACCGCCGCGATCCGGGACAGCAACCCCAGCACGAGCAGCAGCCCGACCCCGATCTCGACGGCCGGGAGCACCCGACCGACGGCGTCGGCGACGTCCGGCGGCAGCAGCTGGTAGGCGCGGACGGCGGTGGTGCTCGCCGCGGGATCACCGACCTTGAGCCAGCCGGCGTACAGCCAGACATTCCCGACGACGAGGCGAGCCAGGAGTCCGAGCCAGCCACGCACGTCCTCCACCGTAGGTCGCGGCGCTGGACGCAGCATGAGACGAGCCCGTGAGTAGGCTGAGTCGTTGTGACCGAACGACTGGTGTGGATCGACTGCGAGATGACCGGGCTCGACCTCGAGCACGACGCCCTGGTCGAGGTGGCGGCGTTGGTGACCGACTTCGACCTCAACGTCCTCGGCGAGGGCGTCGACGTGGTGATCAAGCCCCCTGCCGCGGCGCTGGAGCAGATGGTCGAGTTCGTCCGCGACATGCACACCTCCTCGGGGCTGCTCGACGAGCTCGCCGGCGGCGTCTCGCTCGAGGAGGCCCAGGACGCGGTGCTGACCTACATCCGCTCGCAGTGCCCCGACGGCTCGCGGCCGCCGCTGGCCGGCAACTCGGTGGCCACCGACCGCGCCTTCATCAGCCGGGACATGCCCGAGCTGGAGCAGGCCCTGCACTACCGGCTGGTCGACGTCTCCTCGATCAAGGAGCTCTCGCGTCGCTGGTTCCCCCGCGCCTACTACAACGCGCCGACCAAGGGCGGCAACCACCGCGCCCTGGCCGACATCCAGGAGAGCATCGAGGAGCTGCGGTTCTACCGGGAGGCCGTGTTCGTGCCCTCCCCGGGTCCCGACTCCGCCACGGCCAAGCAGATCGCGCGCCGCCACGGCGGCTCGCTGACCGGCAACGGGGCCGATTCGTAGCAGCCGGGGAGATTCGTCTAGACTGCCTCTCGGCTTCGGACCCCAGGATCCGACGTCGTGGTGGGTATAGCTCAGCTGGTAGAGCGCCGCCTTGTGGTGGCGGATGTCGCGGGTTCAAGTCCCGTTACTCACCCCGCAACGCCCCGCAGGTCAGAGCACAATCTGACTTGCGGGGCGTTCTCCGTTTCCCCAGATTTACCCTGGACGGTGGTAAGGTAGGTGCAACCTACTTGCCGATGGGGGCAACCATGACACCGACCAGTGAGCGTAAGCCGCTCGGGTTCCTGTACGACGAACTCGGCGACGACATGGATGCGGCCTACGCGGAGCGCCGCAAGCACAAGCCCGGCACGCCGGAGTACGTCGCGGCCGACGAGAAGATCGAGTCGGTCTACGCCGCCCTGCGCGTGCTCAACATCGAGGCGAAGGCACTATGAGTGCCGACCGGTGCTGTCCTGGCGAGGGTTCGATGGCGCACGTTCGTGGCTGCGTTCGTCATCCGGAAAGCGCGCACTGCGTCTGTGAGCAGGTGCCATGCGCCCACACGTTCGCACTCACTCCCCCCGCGGGTCAGCGTGAGTGGCGCATCGACGAATGGCTTGCGCTACCCGACACCTGCGCCATTCGCGGCTGTGAGAACGATGAGGCCGACCAGCGAGGCCCCGTGTTTTTCAACGACGGGTCGATGCACAAGGTCTGCCCTGAGCACTGGGAGCCGATCTTCCGCGTCCTCGGTGAGCAAGCAACCTGGGAGGAAGACGCCGGACACATGACCCACCAGATCGGAGCAAACCATGAGTGATCGCACGAACCAGATGAAGACCGAGACCCTGACCGTGATGACCCGCCACAGCCTTCTGATGTACCCCCACATGCGACTGTCCGACGACGGGCTCGTGGCTTACTCGACCGTTGAAGACGAGAGCGGTGTGCGTCAGCGAACGATCTACCTACACCGGACCACGGTCAACGAGATGGGCGGCCCGGTCTGCATCACGGTCACCGTTGAGCCCGGCGACCACCTCAACCCCGCGTCGGTGGCACCGTGAGCCACGGACGCCACCTCCACTTGAGCGACGACAACCTGACCGCCCGTCGCACCGCCCAAGACGCGGTTGAGGCTGCGCTGGTCCTGGTGCACGACGTCATATACGGGACCGCGAAGCCGATCGAGACGCTATATCGGGTCGGGGTAGTGCTCGAACACTGCTCGGTCGTCAAAGGGGGGGAGTAATGCAGAGCCAGCCGAACAGCGAAGACCGGGCTGCCATGCAGCGCCTCAATGACTACCTGAACCAGAACCCGACGCTCACTTGGCGACGGCTACGGGCTAGACAGAGCCGTCCGCTACCTGGCCACCGTCTGCGCCGGCCACCCCGACTATGAGGTTGACTGGAGCCCATGAGGCAGGTTCGCGAGTACGTCGCCAAGGACGGCACCAAGACCCACCGTGTCCGCTACCGCCTCGACGGCACCGAACACAGCCAGACCTTCCGCAGCAAGAAGGACGCCGATACGTTCGCCAAGATGGTCGACGTCGGAGTCATCGACGCGCTCAGGTGGCTAGCCGACCGAGGAGCAGGCACACCCGACGGACCCACCTTCGCCCAGTTCTTCGAGACCTACGTCGACCAACTCACCGGCGTCACCATCCGCACCCGCGACGACTACCGCGCCCAGAAACGCCGCTACCTCACCGAGCTCGACCCACTCCCCCTGCCGCTCATCACCCGCGGGCGTGTGACCAGCATCGTCAACCGGCTCGAGCGTGAAGGCCGCTCACCGAAGACGATCCGCAACGTCGTGCACATGCTGTCCTCCTGCATGGGTCTCGCGCTCTACGACGGCCACATCGCACGCAACCCCTGCCACCGGATGCAGCTGCCCAAGGAAGGCGTCAACCGCGACCGGGCACGCTTCCTCACCCACGACGAGTTCGGCGCCCTCTACGACGCCATGCCCGATCACTACCAGCCACTCGCCGCGTTCATGGTCGGCACCGGACTCCGCTGGTCCGAAGCCACCGCGCTCTACTCCCGCCACGTCGACCTCAAGGCCGGAACCGTGCGCGTCGAACAGGCATGGAAGAAGGTGCCCGGCGGCTGGGAGATCGGACCACCCAAGTCGGCAAAGTCCTGGCGCACCGTCAACGCCGCCACCGGAGCACTCGCCGCAGCACAGCCGCTCCTGCGTCGGCCGCGCGACCACGTATTCACCACGCCCAACGGTCTCGTCGTGCGTCACGCCAACTTCTACAACCGCGTCTGGCAGACAGCCTGCGTCGACGCTGGCCTAGGCGACTGGGTAGACGGACCAAACAAGCGCCAGTGGGAAGGCCCGAGCCCCCACGACCTGCGCCACACGCACGCGTCGTGGCTCATCAGCGACGGACAATCGCTGGAGTCCGTCCAGGACCAGCTGGGCCACGAATCGATCCTCACGACCCGCAAGGTCTACGGCCACCTCCTGCCAGCGATCGGCGTGGAGGTGGGCCGTAGTGCCTCGGCGGGGCTTGAGCGCGCCCTAGCGAACCGGGTGCAGCCCCTCGCTCTCGGCTGACCTGGCCGCGTCACGCATCAACAGCGTCCGCATCAGCGTCTGCGTCCGGCACGTGAAGCGCCGGATATGCAGCGTCGCCGCCACGGCTGACGACGCGCACGCCGTGAACCCGCACGCCTGAGCCACCGGCTCGTGCCCAACCCACAGCGATACCCATAGGCCGACGATCAACGCGCCGACCACTCCCCACGCGCCCCAAGTCGCTACTGCCATCGTGCTGTGCTGCTGTCCTTCGTTCATCCCCGAGTCTCCACTCTCATCCTTGACTTCCAAAGAGGAGTCAACGACCGAGGTGTGACAACCGGCACGAGTTCGGCGTGTCCTGTCCCGGATGGTGAACAGAAGGTGCTAACGCCACCCCTCGGGGTGAGGTTGGTGGGCCGCGCGGCAACCGGTGAACCATCACGACGCCTCCTCCGCCCGCTGCTCACGAAGCTGCCGCAGATAAAAGCCCACCACGACGTGCTGCCGGTCCTCGCTCAACTCTGAGCGGTACACGGCAGCCTCGACCGGATCGCCGGCGTAGTCATAGGCGCCCAGCAGGTCGCGCAGTTTCGCGCGGTCGGACTCGCTCGGCATCGTGTGACCGGCGCGCCAGTTGTAGACCGTCTTCTTGCCTACGTCGATGGCGTCGGCCAGCGCCTCGTTGCTCACGCCATGCGACGCCATAGCCGCTTTCAGGCGCTTGCCGTGGTCTGCCTTGTCCATGCCCCAAGACTGCCGCAGGTTGCCGCTTAGGGCGAGGTTCTGTGCCTTTCAAATGCTGAGACAAGTCTGAAAATCCGGCTTGAAACACAAGATTCCGATTCGCAGCAGAACCGCAGGTCAGCGCCACTTTCGGGCAGTTTCAAGGCGATCATTTGCAAGAACTTGCCGCGTTGGCGTTGACCCTGTCGGTAGTCGGGTGCATCCTTACGTCTATGAGTAAGAGAGTGGTTCTCCACCGGGGCCTGCGGACCATCCGCCAGCTCAAGTCCATGAGTCAGGGCCAGCTCGCAACGGCGGCATACATCTCGTCGCCGCAGCTCAACAACATCGAGGCCGGTCGACGGCCCGCCAGCCAGGAGTCCATTCCGCTCCTTGCTGCCGCCCTCGGCGTCGAGGTCGACGCCATCTCCTACGAAAGCGAGTCCGTCGCATGACGCTCCCCGAGCTCCACCCCCTGGCCCAAGTGGCGAAGTCGCTCGGCATGTCCGAGCGGTGGGTCCGCCAGAAGCTGGCCGAGGGTGCCGAGCACACCCGCCTCGGCCACAAGATCCGCTTCACCGACGAGCAGGTCGAGGCGCTGATCTCCTCGCACGCCCAGGTGCCGGTCAAGCAGTCGATCACCACCGGTCGCCGGAAGAAGGCGTCGTGACCACCACCCCCCTCGCCCTCAAGACCCACGGCCAGCACCAGGCCGAGTCCGCAGCCGACCCCCGAGTCATCGCCGCCATCGACGCAGCGATCGCCCGTCACGCGAAGTCGGGCCGGCGCTTCTCGGCGAACACGATCCGCGACGAGTTCCCGACGACCTCGAGCCGCGGTCTCGTCGGAGCCAGGGTCGACGCAGCCAGGAAGCGCGGCGAGCTCATCGCCACCGACCAGCGCGTGAGGTCGACGCTGCTGTCGACGCGGGGTGCGTGGCTGACCGTCTGGGTCGGTGTGTCGTGAGCGCCGCCGAGGTCCGGCTGGCCGAGAACCTGTCCCGCCGCATCGAGCTCATGTGGCAGCGCTTCGACGAGACCGGCGACGTCCGCTGGCTCATCGCCGCCGACAAGTCCGAGGCGGCGTTGCAGCGGCTCAGGCAGCGGGTGGCGTCGTGACGACCTCGCTCATTGGCGGCTTCGGTGTCGTCGGCCTGGGTGTCTCCGGTCAACCCGCGCGCCACCGTCCGAGCCCCGAACTGTGCGCCGAGTTTGACCACCCGGGCGCGACCTACAACCCGTGGCAGGACAAAACGTGGTGCCTGTGTGGCGACGTCATCCGTCAGGGCAACCACGCGACGCACGACGCCTGCTGCTGCGGTGGTCGGCTCGTCGCCTGCCAGCACCCCTAGCCCCACAACAGCAGCGAAGCCGGCTGCCACATCCCCGCAGAAACCGGCCTCGCTACCAACGGAAAGGTACCGCAAATGAACATCCTTGAGGCGCGTGCTGCGATCGAGGCCATCTTGGCCGCGATCCCGGACAAAGAGCTTCCCAAGTTCGACAGGCGCGAGGTGCAGGCCGATGGCCGTGTCCTCGTATGGTGGGGCGGCACCGGGCACTACCTCGGCAGCGCCACCACCGACGGCGAACGCGACCCGCTGGCTTACCGCCGCAGTGCTTCCTGGTCCGCCATCGAAGGCGAGATGACGTGTCGCGCCGACGCTAAGCACCTCAAGCGCGAACGTGCCGGCCGCGCCAAGCAGGTTTCGGCATGACCCCCCTCACCCACCTCCACACCGGCCGCATCGCCAACACCCTCGTCCTGGTCCGCACCTACGCCGACCACACCCTCACCATCGAACCCCTCGACGCTGACGGACGCGGCACGGGCGAGTGCGAGCTGACGGCGCAGGGAGTGTCGTGATGTCGCGCGAGTTCGAGTTCAAGATGCGCGTCACTGCTTGCGACCGCGAGGGCTACTACTACCCGCGCTGGGACCAGGCCCGCACAGTCACCGCGATAGCCACCACCGAGCAGCAGGCCATCAACGATGTCGCCGCCGCCCTCGGTCCGTGCCGCGACGGTCGCAACTGGTACTGGGGCTTCAAGGTCGACGCCATGAAGGCGGTGACCCCATGATCCGCCTGGCTCCCGACCTCGCCCTCGTCACCCACAACGGCACCTCGACCGTCCACCACATCCCCACCCGCGGCGAGGTGCTGGACAAGCACGGGCTGCACGGGGTTGTTGGGCTCGCTGACGTGCTGCACGGGTGGGCTGTCCAGTGAGCGCCGAGATCTGTCCCGTATGTGGTGGACCCAACTCAACCGGAACGCGGGCATGCGGCGTCAGTTGCGACCTGGTAATGGGCTCGCCGGAACCCTTCGGAGAAGTGCTGCTTTCGCTGTCCTTTGGCCTTGCTTCTCTCGTGGTGGGCATCTGGATCTTGGCGGTGGTCCTCTCATGACCCCCGACCACCTCGTAGGCGCCGCACTGGTCCTCCTGTCACTCGCCGTCCTCCTCGTGATCTACGGCCCCCGGTTCGCCGCGTGGGTCGGGGGGCGCAAGGACGACCTCGCCCGTGACCGACAGGCGCGCGACGACAAGGCCGTGCGGACGTGGATGGACCGGGGTGCGGCATGAGCGGGCGCAGGTTCGACCACGGCGAGCTCAACATCCCCGGCCGACTCAAGAACCTCGACCGCGAGATCGACCGCCACCTGGCCGAGCAAGCGCGCGAGGGACGCAAGCAAGCACGTCTCGACATCGCTCAGCGGAAGGCGGACCGCGAGGCCGAGAAGGCAGCCGAGGCAGCGCGGGTCAAGTTCACCGCCGCCGACCTCGCCGACGCCATCGCGGTCCGCGACAGGTGGGGATGGCACCGAGTCGCCCGCGTCTCAGCCAAGTCCGTGACGGTGGAGACCGCCTACTCGTGGACTGAGCGCATCCCGCTCGCCAACGTGCTGGAGGCCAAGCCATGACCCGCCGCCGACCACCCACCTGGATCACCACCGCCGCGGGATGGGTGGGGGGCAAGGTCGCCGACGGGTGCAGCTGGTTCTTCGAGACGAAGGTGGACGAGCCCCGCTGTCGGTGGGCGAACGAGACGCACATGGGGCGTGGTCCCGATGACTGAGTCCCACGCCCTCGCCGCCGAGCGCGACGAGCAGAACCGCAACCCCGACCGCCGCAGCCACCTGTCCGTGGCGCGGGAGGAGTGGGCGGGGGGTGAGCCGATGCCGACACGACTCGTCTACGGCCCACGAGGGTCCGACCCCTGGTTCTGCTGGTGCGGCGAGGCCATCGACATCGACGAGCCGGCGTGCATCCACGGTCGATACCTCTGTCCCGAGCACGTCGACGAGTGCGGTGAGTGCGTCGACGAGAAGGCCGACGCGCGTGAGGACTTCGAGCGCAAGTACGAGAAGGAGCAAGGCCGATGACGCTCGTTGAGTACCCCCGCCTGGAGCAGGGCACATCGAAGTGGCACGAAGCCCGTCGCGGCATCGTCACGGCCTCAGTCGTGGGTCGCCTCATCATCCTGGGGCCGCCTGACGCCACGACTGTCGCCTGCCCGGCATGCAAGGTCGAGGTGGGCGCATGCATCAGCCTGTCGCGCAAGGTTCCGACCGCTCTCAAGAAGGTGCATGACGAGCGGGCCGCGGCCGCCGGCGAGCTGCCGTCTATCCCTCGGGTTGCCGACAACGAGACCTCGAGCACCCTGACGGCCAGCCTCGTCGCTGAGCGCATCACCGGCATCAGCGAGACCCTGCCGCCGAACCGCGACATGAACCGCGGCATCTGGTCCGAGCCCTACGCCCGCGACCTCTACGCCGCCCACTACGGCAAGGTCGCCGAGGTCGGCTTCATGCGCTACGACGGCGACGGCTGGACGCTCGGCTACTCCCCGGACGGCCTCGTTGGAGACGACGGGCTGATCGAGATCAAGGCGCCCAGGTCCAAGACGCAGGTGCTCACCGTCCTCACCGACGACGTACCCGCTCACTACATGGCCCAGTGCCAGGCCGGGCTACTCGCGTCAGGCCGCAAGTGGCTCGACTTCGTGTCGTACGCGGGCGGGATGCACGTCTACGTCAAGCGCGTCCTGCCCGACCCTGCGTGGTTCGCAGCCATCGAGGCCGCCTGCCGCACCTTCGAGACCACCGCCGCCGCGATGGTCGCCGACTACCACGAACGCGTCGCGGGTCGGCCCGTCGCGCCTCTCATCGATTTCGAACTGGAAGTGATCTGACATGCCCGACATCACCGACACCCTCGCCCCCAAGAGCGACCAGCTCGACAACATCGACCTCCGGGGAGGCGAGCCGCGCATCTTCACGGTCACCGGGGTCGACGTCCGAGTGGGCAGCGACCAGCCCGTCTCGGTCTACCTCGCCGAGTTCGATCGCCCTTGGAAGCCCGGCAAGAACATGCGCCGCGTCATCGCCCACTGCTGGGGCCGCGAGTCCGACAACTGGGTCGGCAGGCGCGTGGAGCTGTTCGCCGACGAGAGCGTGACCTTCGGCAAGGAGACGCCGGGCGGGACTCGGATCTCGCGGATGTCCCACATCGACGGCGTACAGAACGCTCCGATCCTCGTCAGCCAGGGACGCGCCGGCACCTACAAGGTGTCGCCCCTCCCCGACACCCCCAAGCCGCCCCCCGAGCCCACCGCCGAGGAAGTCGCCGCGTGCGTCGACCTGGACGCACTCCGGGGCATGTGGCGTGCGTCCGGCCCGGATCTTCGCAAGGTGATCGAGGTGCGGATCGAAGACCTCAAGAACGAGCCGACGCGTGACGAGCTGCCGATGGACCAGCCATGAACTCCCTCATCCGCCGCCGCCTCAAGCCCGACGCCCAGCGCAGCAACTACGGCGACTCATGTGCGGGTTGCGCGCCACATCGGTGGCACGGGCTCGCCTGCAACGTGAGCCTCTGCCCGTGCCCGACGTCGTGGATGGAGCCGGCATGATTACCGAGCTCACCTTCGAGATCCCCAAGTCGTTGTGGCTCACCAGCAACCGCCACATCGTCAACCTCCCCTACCGCGCCCGTCTCGTCCGCGACCTGCACCAACTCGCAGCAGCCACCGCGACCATCGCGCGGCTCGAGCCCGTCAAGGGACAGGTGCACGTCCACTGGACAGTCCGCTACCCCAAGGGCGTCCGGCGCGACAAGGGCGAGGCTAGCAACGCGCAGCCCACGACGAAGGCGCTTCTCGACGGCTTGGTGCCGACCTGGCTGACAGACGACGGCCCGCAGTACGTCGTCGCCGAGACCTTCCAGCGCGGCCCCAACCTCGACGAGCGCGAGATCCACACCGTGCGGCTCGTGATGACGCCGCAGGAGGTGCCGTGGTGAGTTTCGACTACCGCACCCTGAGGAACGAGCCCTTGCTGCTCGAGTCCCCGATGTTCCGCTACGAGTGCTGCGAGCACTGCCGCACGAGTCGGTGCCCGCGACACGACGGGCACCCCGACCCGTGCTCAGCCGACCCGCTAACGACTAACGGGTGCCAGGCGGGCAACACGATGCTCGGCGAGGTGAGGCCATGACCGACACCCCGCACCCCCCAGCCCCCTTCCCCCACCACCTCACCCCCAAGGTCCGCGCATCCATCGCCGCCCACGAAGCCGTCGCCCGTCGACAGCGCGAAGCCGACACCGAGCAGGAGGAAGCAGCATGAAGACCCCCGAGAACAGCCCGCCACCACCATGTGCCGGTCAGCACGAACTGTTCGACAGCCGCGAGGAGGAAGACCACCTCCAGGCGCGCGCGCTCTGCAACGGCTGCCACGTGTTCGCCGCCTGCTGGGACAACTTCCAGGCTGTCAGGAACGCGCCCTCCCACCTCGGCGGCGCACCCGAAGGCACCTGGGCCGGGATGCTCATCGGCACCGCGAAGCTCCCGTCCAAGTTGGCGCCGTGCGGCACCGAAAGCGCCTACCAGCGGCACCGCTACAACCGCGAGGACGCCTGCGAGGACTGTCTCCAGGCGCACCGCGACATCGTCAGGCAGCGAGCGGCAGCCAAGCGTGCTGAGGCGAACCCGATGGACGCGGCATGACAGGCAATTCGGCGTCTGACCTGCGGGTTTACGGCAATCAGTCTGCTAGACTGTCGTTGGAAACAACGGAGCCCCAGCCGCGTTTTTGGCGATCCGCAGCTGAGGCTCCTATCGACTGTAAGGAGTCGACAGTGCCTAGTTTGCCACCCACCACGGCCACCCGCATAGGTGACCCGCTGACTGCCGCGATGAGCCGCCTCGATGGCTGCCCGCGGTGCGTCCACAACACCGAGACGCCCACCGCCGCTGTGCCCACCGATACCGGCTGGCGATGCCACTACCGATGCACCGACTGCGGACACACGTGGGTCGCCTGCTGGATGGAGGACTGATGGCGAGCAATCGTGAAGCTATCGGGGCCCGACTGCGGTTCGAGGTTCTGCGCCGCTGCAACTTCGCTTGCTACTACTGCGGCGTCCCGGCCTCGATGGGCATCAAGCAACTGCACATCGATCACGTCGTCCCTGTCGACCTGGGTGGCGCCAATCAGCCATGGAATCTCGTCGCTGCGTGCTGGGACTGCAACGCAGGCAAGACCAACGGCGTCCCGACCAGGGAGTTGATCGACCGCGTTCGCAGCGACTACTGCGGATATCTCGAGTCCACTGGCGAGCAGGTCGTCTCCTGCAAATTCTGCTCCTTGCCCTTCCAGCTTCTTCCCGACGAGGACTGGACCGACCGTTGCGACACCTGCGACGCGATCCTGTTCTACGGGTATGACGCCGGCGCCGGAACCCCTCGAGAGTGGGTGGCTCCCTGATGCGCATCCGATCCATCCGACCAGAGTTCTGGTCATCCGAGGACGTCGCAGCGATGGACTGGCACACCCGCCTCGTCTACATCGGACTGTGGTCCTACGTCGATGACAACGGCGTCGGGCGCGACAAGGAGCAGCTGGTGACAGCCGCCCTCTTCCCGCTAGACGAGGCACTACGGGAGTCCTCCCGGAGGGTTACCGGAGCCCTCCGGCACCTTTCCGACCATGGTCAGATCACCCGCTACGTGGTCGACGGCAAGCCATTTCTGCACGTCACCGCCTGGACCACCCACCAGCGCATCGAGAAGGCGTCGAAGGGTCGCTACCCCCTTCCGACCTGCGACAAAGCAGAAATCACGGAGCCCTCCCGGAATACTCCCGGAGCCCTCCCGGACATGTCGACCCTTGGAGAAGGGGAGAAGGGGAGAAGGGGAGAAGGGGAGAAGTCTTCTTCGTCCGACACGTCGGACAGCCCCGACCGCTTCGATGACTTCTGGGCGACCTACGGCTACAAGATCAAGCGGGCCGATGCGGCGAAGGCGTGGGCGAAGGCCGTCAAGAAGGCGGACGCGGACCAGATCATCACCGCCGCTGCCGCCTACGTGAAGCGAGTTCGAGCCGACAAGGCAGCCCGAGGGGACCGGGCGCCCGACCAGGCGCACGCCTCCTCCTGGCTCAACGCCGAACGATGGGCCGACGAGCCAGATGGCGGCAACATCCACTACCTCCCAGGTGGCGAGGTCGACCCAAGCACGATCGTGTGGCCCGAGCACCAGGCTGACTGGATGAACTCGTGATGGGCGACGACGAGCGGCCGACCTACGACCGCAACGCCGAGGTCTCAACCCTCGCCGCCTGCCTCTCGACGCGCACCGCCCGCGACGAAGCGCGCCGCTACGTTTCCGGTCGCGACTTCCTCGATCCGGCCCACGAGCTGCTGTGGAACACGATGGCCGACCTTGACCGCACCGAGGCCGGGGTCGACCCTGCGGCGCTCATGTCCAAGGTGCAGGGCAAGGGGCCGCTCAAGGAGACCGCAGCCCGACTGCTGCCCGACCTGATCACCTGGCCCGCGCTGCCCGACCACGTGGCGCAGTACGCCGAGACGGTCCGCGAGTGGGCCACCCGTCGCCGGCTCATCACTGAGGCGACCCGCACCACCCAGCAGGCGCTCGACACCAGCGAGCCTGCGACCAGCCTCGCCGCGGCCGTTGCCAACCGGTTCGCTGCGATCCGCGACACCGGCAACCCAGACGACGTCGAATCGCTGACGCTGGGCGAGGTTCTGTCGCAGCCGGAGGACGAGCCGGACTGGCTGGTGCCGGGGCTGCTCGAGCGCCGTGACCGGTTCATGCTGACCGGCGAGGAAGGGCTCGGCAAGTCGCACCTGCTGCGGCAGATGGCGATCCTCCCCGCCGCTGGCCTCGACCCGTTTGGGCTGGACCGGATCGACCCCGTCTCGGTGCTGATCATCGACTGCGAGAACTCGGTCCGTCAGGTGCGGCGCCGGGTCCGCGGCCTGGTGGAGAACGCCCGCCGCTGGGGCAACGGTGACCCCGACCGCGTCAACCTGCTCTGCTCGTCGCGGATCGACATCACCGCCGACCGCGACCTGGCCCGCATCCACCGCGAGCTCGACGCTTGCCAGCCGGACCTCGTCGTCATCGGCCCGCTGTACCGGCTGGTCCCGCGTGCATTGCAGACCGACGACGACACGGCACCGATGCTGGCTGCGCTCGACACGATCCGTGACCGGGGTGCTGCGTTGCTTATGGAGGCCCACGCGGGTCACGCGGTCGGCAAGCAGGGTCAGCGCGACCTGCGGCCCCGCGGGTCCTCCTCACTGCTGGGTTGGCCGGAGTTCGGCTACGGCCTGCGAGGTGTGGCGTCCAAGTACGCGGCGCTCACCAAGTGGCGCGGCGACCGTGACCAGCGCGCATGGCCGACGCAGCTTCGTCACGCCGACGACGGGACTCGCTGGGTTCCGCACGACCTGCCTGAGCCCTGGGAGGCCGCATGAGCCACGCACCCCGCCCCACACCCGTCCCCGCAGATGACCACCAACCGGAGGAAGCATGAGCACCGAGATCCGCCGCACGACGCAGTCCAGGTACGCCGTGACCGTTGAGGACGGCGAGATCCGCGCATGGCCGTACACCAGCTCGGGTCGACGATTTCAGGTTTCCCGGGTGGAGGTGGTGGTCGACCACGAGCGCGGTGGGCCTGCGCTACAGACGCCCCACCTGCTTGGTCCGCTGGTCAAGAAGGACGGCAGCCACGGAGTCGACTGGGCCGACGAGTCGATCTGGTACTCGGATGAGACGCCTGAGTGGCTCCCCGCCGTGCTTGAGCGGGTCCGCAAAGACGCCGACCGCCTGACGTGGACCACCACCGAGACCCACCGATGACCCCCACCCTCGCCCTCACCGACGCCATCACCTGCCTCGGCATGGAGTGGGCCGAGCGGGTCCGTGAGGCAGTAGACACCACCACCCGCACCAGGCCCACCCGGGCCGCCAACCAGGAGGACGACCGTGGGAATTGACGTGAACCTGTACGCCGAGGTCAACCCGACCGACGAGCGACTAGCGCAGGCCGAGGAGGCGTTCTTTGCACGCTGTGGAATCGCTGACCGCTACGAGAGCGACGGCAAGGTGCGCTGGCTGTCGCTGGCCCGCGAGAACTACGAGTGGACCGGCCCGCGGGTCGTCGCCAACGTGACGTGCCGCTACTGGGGTCCGGGCTACGAGCGCGGCGACTGGCCCGCGATCTACGGCGCGATCCGGCTGATGCAGGCGCTGTTCCCGGAGGCGCGCGTCTTTTACGGCGGCGACTCGTCCGACGACGGCGAGATGTGTGACGAGGCCATGTTCGCCGAATTCTGGGAGCACTACCTGAGCCCGGCTGGTGACAACTACCGCAACCGGATGCGCGTCGAGTTCAGCGAGCACCCGCCGTCGCCGTGGCCCACAACCCCCACCCCCGTTGCCTCGGCGACCGACACGACAGGAGCAGGCGCATGAGCGAGACCGGCTACCCGGCGTTGATCTGCGACCACGAGGACGGCTGCGACGAGTACGCACTCGACCACACGCTCGGTGGTTTGGGTCGGCTCATCGACAGCGAGACGCAACTACCTGAGGGCTGGTCTGGTGCGCGGCCGGGCGACAAGGGCGAGCACTTCTGCCCCGAGCACAGCGCCGACCGAGCCACCGAGGGGGCAGGCGCATGAGCGAGACGCTGCGGGAGCGCCAGTTGCGGTCCATCGTCCGGCGCATCGAGAGCGAGGCCGATACCTCGAGCCGAGCCGGGCAGTACGCCAGCCTGAACCGAATCGCCGACGATCTGCGCGAGGTGATCGAGGGGCTGGCCGCCACCGCCCCGACGCCCGAGGCGCACGGTGTCGCAAGCCTCAGCCTGGAGGAGCGGGACGAACTGACGCCCTTCGACAACGGGTCGTACATCTGCGCCTGTCCGACCGACCAGTGTCCAACGCTTCCCTGCCCGACCGCCGAGGGTCTGACTCACGCCGTCGAGCGCATCCTCGCCGCACGCACCCGGGCCGCCCCAGTTGTCCACCAGTGCCCGGCTGGCGACGACACGCTGACGGGCTGCTGCAACCGCTCGCCAATGTCGCTGCCGCGCACCGACCGCATCACGGTCGACGACGCGCTGGTGACGTGCGCCACCCCCGACCCCACCCGCACCGTCCACCCGGCCGGCGCGGCAGACACGCACACGACAGGAGCAGGCGCATGAGCGAGCAGGTGGCTAGGGCAGTCGACGAGGTGCTGGCACCCAAGACGTGCGCAATGGACGACCCGGCGGTGAACATGTGCCCGCACGATGCGTGCTGGCTGGGCATCACGTGCGCGGTTCCCAACGTCACCACCGAGGGGGCAGGCGCATGAGCGAGACGCTGCGGGAGGTTGAGCGGTTGGGTCGCATGGCCGCGCAACAGGGCGACGACTACTGGCTCACCCACCTCCGCGCTCTGCTGGCCGCCACTGCCCCGACGCCCGACGAGGTGGGGTTGGTGGAGTACCCGCTTGCTGGCCTCACTGAAGACGAGGTGGCCGAGATGACGGGCCGTTTCATCGGCACCTCGTTTGCACGAACGGGAACGGCCGATGTGAATCTGATCCCGCACCTTCTGGGTGACGTCATCAAGATCCTCGCCGCACGCACCGGAGCCCGAGCATGACCGCCCCGGTGCCCGAGGTCGACCCGGGGCTGCTCGAGGTGTTGGCGGCGAGGCTGTCCGAGCTGGACATCGAGCGCGGCAACGAACTGGCCACCCACCTCGCTCGTGCCGTGCAAGCCCACGTCGAGGGTCGCGTCGAGGCGGCTGTGGTGGGGGCGCTGGAGGGGGCGGCTGCTGCTGTCGAGGGCGTCACGCGAAACCACACGTTCGGCGACTGGAGCGACGCTGAGCAACACTGCCTGACCATTGCCGCCCGCATCGTCCGCGAGCAGGCCCCAGACGCGCGACGTTCGCCGGAGACGGCCTCAACGCCTGACGGTGGGCGCGAGCTGTGACGCCCGCCATGTGCATAACCGCAGGTCAGCGGCCTGTTGTGCTAAAATCGGAGGACAACACAAGACGGCGCCGGACGCGGAGTTGGTACCTCCGGCCGGCGCCTAATCGACTAACGAGGAGTCGACTAGTGACAGATGCTATGCCCGCCCTGCGCCCAGCGCAGCAGCACCCCACGTTCCAGTTTCAGCACAAGGCACGCTCGCCCCGATGGATGGGCGCCCGAGGTCTCTACCAGCGGGCCGCGCTCGCTAAGTACGCCTCCACGACCGGCCGTGACGTGTCGATCTGGGCCTACGTCACCACGGCTTGCGACCTGGACGACTGCCTCGACGTTGAGTGCATGTTCGTCCATGCGCCAACCCACATCGACTACCCGAGTCGGATCTGCGTCTACTGCGGCGACCCGTCCGGAACCCGCGACCACCTCGTGCCCCGGGCGTGGTCCAACGGTGCGGCTCGCCTGTTCGTAGCGGTGGTCCCGGCCTGCTCGGACTGCAACGGGCGGATCAACGATTCGTGGGCGGTCTCGGTCTCGGAGCGGCGCAAGGTGGCTCACGCCTCGCTGCGGAAGAAGTATCGCGACCTCCTGACCGAGAAGCCGTGGCGGCAGGAAGACCTGGACGAGCTGGGGCACGCTCTGCGTGAGCACGTCATCAAGGGCCAGCACAAGCGGGAGTGGGTGAAGGCCCGCCTCGCGTGGCCCATCGACCCCGAGTACGACCTGCGCGCGTTCCAGCGCACGGGCATTGAGGACCCGGCCGAGAGGGGGCTGATCTGATGAGCCAGCAAGGTGACTTGCTCAACGGCCTGCGGACTCACGACCTGCCGCCCAAGTGGGATGGGCGCGCGGTGTCTTGGACCGCGTGGGAGTACGCGCGGTCCGGCGTGTTCATCTGCCCGCCACCCAGGAACGAAGTGTGCGAAGGCTGCCGGAAGCCGACGACCGAGAAGGGCTTTCCCCTCTGGTCCATCTGCAAGGGATTGCGGGCCGACTCGCCTCACCTGACGCTGGATGACTTCGCAGCAGAGGAAGCCGCGCGGGCACGGCTGCCGTGGTTGGTCCGAGGCAAGATGCCGCGCCACTGGTGGATCGAGCTCTATGCGTCCCGGTGCCACCTCTGCGACCTCGACACCGTCACCGACATGACATCCGGCGAGGTGTGGACCTTGGACCACACGGACTACGGCGACGAAGGCTCGAGTCAGCCCGAGGGCGTGCGGGGCGGTGAGGGGGCGTGAGGGGCGAGGTTGGCAACTGGCGGCCCCTGCGTCGACGACTGGCAGACGAAGCCGTGGCGCTGATGGATGAGCAGCGGGCGGCCGGACACAAGCCGCTGCGGGTTCACCTGATGCTCGTCAACGACGACACCGGCCGCGGACGCACCGGCTGTGACGGCGGGCTCGGTGAGTGGGTTACGGGCGACACCGCTCAGGTGACGTGCAGGCCATGCCTTGAGGTCGCGCACGCATGACACACATCCCCGGACCCAGCTGGAACGTCCAGGACTACATCGACCACCTCGTCAGCCGAGTGCAAGTCACCAACCCGCCACTGCCGCCCGCGTTCCGACCGTTCCCCAAGGCCGACCTCAGCGCCTACATCCACGTCATGGACCTCTACTGCCGCCAGGTTGCAGCAGCGGTCGCCACAGAGCCCGCAGCCAAGGAGAAGCCATGAGCAGCATCAGTGACGTCAGCGACAACCTCGCCAAGATCATCGACATGGCGGGCAGGCTCGAAGACCGCGCCATCGACCGCGCCTGCGACCGACTCATGCCCGGCGGGGAAGCACTCGCAGCGATGATCCCCACCGCCAACCGGGAAGCGTTCGGCTACCGGCTCGACACCGCCGAACAGAACGAGATGGCACGCAGGTTCCGAACCGGCGACCACTCCGAGAAGCCGTTGGTCGACCTGGAGCACGAAGACCCCGACGAGCTGTGGACCCCGGAGCAGATCCTGCGCTGGTGGTCCGACGACTACCGGCAGCAGCTGGGCATGGAGCACGACGACCCAGCGTGGCGACCAACCCTCGTCAGTGAGGCGACGTTCCTGCGAAACCGGGACGTAGCCGAATGGATCTGGGAGCACGAAACACAGTGGGACGCCTACGCCGCCGACGTGTCACGGGCGCGCGCCAAGATGGAGTCGATCCTCCTCGAAGGCAACCGCTCCGAGAGGTCGCGTGTCGTCTGCGGCAACGAGCAGTGCGACGACCCGCGGACCCTGATCCGGGTCTACGCCAAGCGGCAGCCCGTGCTGTGGGGTTGCGGCGCGTGCGGCGAGACCCAGGACCACCCCGAAGCGTGCGGCACCTGTGGGTCGGCGGCGCTGGTCGAGGAGGCGTGGTCGTCCAACAAGGACGACGACCTGTGGAAGTGCGGGTCGTGCCGCAACAAGTACACCCACGAACAGGTGCGCGACTTCTACGCCAAGCAGCTCCGACGAGTCCCCGAGAAGTGGATGTCGATCTCCCACGCCATGCAGTTGATGCGCGAACAGGGCTGGCAGGAGCGGGTGTCGCGGTCGTGGCTGGACGACCTTGAGGTGCGCACCGAGGACGTGTCTGGGCGGCGTGAGGTGTTGTGGTCTTCGCTGTGGCGCCGGCACCTGTTGGAGACCAACGCCCGGCAGCAGCGGGCGCACGAGAGGGCCAAGAAGGCGCCGAATGTGGCGTAAATCCTCAGCGTGTGATTTACTTAAGGGGCAGGGGTCCCGAATCGCTGTTTTCAGTGGTATTGACGACCCCTGACGGCAGGGCTTTTACTCACCTCGTTCGCTCGTCGGCGAGGTCCCTGCCCCCCTCTCGGACCAGAAGCTGCCGCGGACCGTCGCGTTGCGCAGGCAGGAACCCCGCGGCCAGGTCGTGCGCCGCCGGCAACCCGTGCGACCTGGCTGGTCGGGAGGTACCTCGTGATGGTTGGCGACAACTCCCCCGCGCCCGCCGACTGGCGACTCCCGCCCCGTTGCTGCGGCGACTGGTGCGTTGATCCGTTCTGCCCCATGTGCGGCAACCGCGTCGTCGAGACCCACCTGGTTCGCGGCGAAAACTAGCACCACCCCGATCCGCAGGACGCCGATGCCTCCTGCCGACGTGAGGACAACGGTATGGCTCTGTCTCAGCTCGCAGCCGCCAAGCAGCGGCCAGTCGGTCGCTGCCAGGTCTGCATCGCGCTCGTTGAGCTGCCCTCCGATGAGGCTGCGGCTCTGCGTCAGATGCTCGCTGACCCGGCGTGGCGCTACACCGAACTGTCGGACGCACTCGCTGCCGACAAGGACTACCCGCTGCACATCAACGGGGACGTCCTCGGGAAGCATGCGCGGGGTAAGTGCGCAGGCGGCGAGAAGCTGCGATGAGCCTGACCGAGATCGCGCGCAGGGTGACCATCGTTCCCGGCGTACGTAACCGCATCCTCATCCTCGACGTCGAGCGCCTGGACGGAATCACCCAGCAGCACTACTGGGACCGGGGCGATCTCAAGAACCGGTATGTGCACTACGAGACCGTGATCCGGCACCCGAGGACCACGGTCTTTTGCTCGAAATGGCACGACTCCGACGAGGTCACGCGCCTGGCCGAGTGGGACGAGGGCGGACGGCCCGAGTTCCTGCGCAAGGTCCACGCGATCCTGTCTGAGGCCGACATCCTCATCGGGCACAACATCGACAACGCGGACGTGCCCTGGTTGCGTGGCGACCTGTTCCTCGAGGGTGGCCTGCCTCCGCTGCCGCCGTTCAAGACGGTGGACACACTCAAGGTGCTGCGCCGGGAGTTCAAGTCCGGTGCGCCCTTCAAGAGCCTCGACGCCTTCACCCAGATCGTGAAGCTCGCCGACACCAAGACCGACCACTACGACCGGCATGCGATGGAGCGTGCGGTCACTGAGGGTTCGGTTGAGGACCGTGAGCGCTTGGTCGAATACTGCGCCGGGGACGTCATTGCGACCCAGGGCCTGGTCGACTACTTGCGTCCGCATATCCGCAACCATCCGGCGCTGTTCGTCGATGGCGAGTCGCGGATGAACGTCTGCAATCGGTGCGGCTCCAGTGAGACGCTGCCCACTGGTAAGCGGTACGTCGCAAACGTGCTGACCTACACGCTTCTCAGGTGCGCGAACTGCAAGGGCTACCGCCGGCTGTCGATTGAGCCCGAGCGCATGTCTCTTGTGCGGGGTGTCTGACATGAGCGCCCCGTTCCGAGTTCGTAAGGCTGGCAACGGCTGGGTCATCTCCAGCCGCGGCTGGAACTTCGCCATGGTCGGTTTCGAGACCGCTGGCGACGCGATCGACCACGTCTACCGCAACTGGCCGTGGTGGCCGTGAAGCCCCACAAGAACTGCATGATTGCCCAGGGTCAGACGGACCCGGCGACTGTCCGCTGCCGGTACTGCCGCCTGATCGCGGTGGCTTGCCAGTCGGTAGCTGACGGCGACTGTTGCAGCGAGTGCTCGCATGGCTGACTGCTCATGTGGCTCGCCGGCCAACAACACGGGCGGTCTGATGTGTCGCTCTTGCTACGCCTACTGGTCGGCTGTCGATGACGCCGAACTGGAACCCCACGATCCCCGACCGTGACGCGAGCCCAGCGCCACGCACGGTCGGCACAACGTAGCGCCGTTTGGATGCCGGGCTTTCCGGAGTAGGCGCGAGGAGTGACGGCGGAACCGCAGCGTCGTCAGCTGGATTACCGAGGCATCGGACCAGACCCGGACAGGCCATCACGGGCGACACTGCGGCCAGCTTGCATAACCACCCACCCACTACTTGCCCTCGCACCTGGCACTCCAACAACCCCCGGCCGCGGCTTAGGTCCGACGGCAGACACCAGCGTGCTTCCAGTTGATGCGAGCGGCAGAACTTCATTCCGGCGACCTGAACCTCAACGCTTAAGAGGTGGCGGCATGGCGAAGGTGACCATCAGTCGGTCTTGGCCCGACGACGACTTCCTGCGGGTTGTGGTCGTGGCTGACAGCGGCTACCCGCAAGAGCTCAGCGAGGCCAAGCGGGTTGCGCTCGATGCCTTCACCGAAGCGGTGGGCGTGATCGCTGGGGTTGCGCGCGAGGACCGGCCGTGAGTGTGCCGGTCGTTAGCCGCGAGGAACTACTCGCTTTTGTACTTGATGAGAACCGGCAGGCCAAGCGCGAGGTCTGCGTCGTGCGCGTGCCCGGTCCCTACCCGAGCGGCTGGGACAAGCGGCACCAACACCTCAACGACCTGCTCGACGACTACCTCTCGTTCATCGCTCTCGAGGCGCTGGAGGTCTGATGCCTGACGTGACAGTGGCGGCTGGGAAGGTCGCGGCGCACGGAGTGGTGCTGGTTGCCACCCAGATCAGTACCGTGGCGTTCGCCGACAACATTGAGTCCGTCGACATCATCAGCGACGGAACCGCCGCCGTGTTCTACACCGTCGACGGCAGCGACCCCACCATCGCGGGACAGCACTGCTACCCCATCCCCGCAGGCGTACTCAGCGTCGACAACCGGCACACCCTGAACAGCAGCACCACCCAAGACAAGGTGAAGCTCATCAGCGCCGGCACACCCACCGTCACCGTCGTGCGAGCCTGACGTGGCGCTCAGAGTCATCGGCATCGTCGGACAAGACCTATCCGGTCTCCAGTCCCAGATCGACGCGGCAATGCAGGCAGCTACCACCGCCCAGGCAACCGGCGCCAACGCCCGCAACATGGTGCTCACCCGCGACGCCACACTCAACACCCTGACCAGCGGACAGGCCACGCTCGCCACCCAGCAGGCCAGCCTCGAGTCACTGGCTGCGACCCTCGGCGCTGCGATCCCTGCGTCCGAGGTGACACACGCCGCGCAGTGGGCTGCCATCAACGCGCTCATCGCGAAGGCTGCAACGTTCAAGCTCAAGCGCGTCAGCAGTGCAGCCACCCTCGCGCTCGGTGCCACCGTCGACCTGGCTGTCACGTGGGACGCGCCGTTCCCCGACGCCAACTACGTGGCGCTGCCCGTCCTCGACGCGGCAACCGGGGTCGTCAACATCACCACGCCCGGGATCAAGAGCCAGACCGCAACCGGGTGCGTCGTGTCATTCAAGACGAACATCGCCCTGCTTGCTGCGGTCAACATCAACGTGATCGGGCTGCGGTTCGGGTAGTGGCCACCGCGCCGGCAAGCCGATGCCCGGACTGCAAACAGCTTCACGCGGGCCCGGGTCGCTGCCCACCTTGCGACCGGGCCAAGGACCAGGCTCGAGGTACGCGACAGCAGCGCGGTTACGGCGCGGCCCACGAAGCGGAACGCCGGCGTTGGGCCCCGCGCGTTGCGCTCGGACTGGTCCAGTGCTGGCGATGCCGCCGCCTGATTTCAGGCAACGAGCCGTTCGACCTTGGGCATGACGACAACGACCGCAGCAAGTACCGCGGACCCGAGCACGTGTCCTGTAACCGTGCAACCTCGGGCCGCCGCTAACTCAACAGAGAACAGGTAGCCCCCGCGCGACTGCGAATCGCCGGGGGCTTGGTCGATTCCCTCGGAAGGGGAACCAACATGGCTAATCGTACTTGCACCATCGGCGCCTGCACTCGCAAGCATGTGGCTCGCGGCATGTGCGGCACCCACTACAACCAGACGCGCTACACCCCAGAGCAACGCCACCGCACGCATGACGTGGCGTGCGTGGTGTGCGGCACTCAGGTCAGGCGCAGGGTCGAGAGCAAGTACGCACCCACCTGCTCGGTCACCTGCCGCACCGCCGTGCAGTGGGGCGAGCACCACGCGCCGGCCGACCCGTACACTTGGCGCCGAGATGCGATCACGCGGGCCAAGCGATACGGCGCGCGGATCGTGGATGAGTTCGACCGCGGGGTTGTGTTCGACCGCGACGACTGGCTGTGCCAAGAGTGCGGCATCACCTGTACGCCACCCGATCCTTACGTGCTGACCTCAGCGACTGTCGATCACGTCGTGTCGCTCGCTGCTGGTGGCCCCCACTCACTGGCTAACGCCCGGACCTGCTGCCTGTCGTGCAACTCGCGACGCGCGGGAAACCTCGCCGCCTGACCCCAGGGGGAGGGGGGGGCGCGACACCCCCTATCGGGACCGGGGGGCAGGTCAACTCACGCAATCTCAACCTCAGCGATAGGGGGTCGGCGTCATGGGAGCACAACAGCCGGCCGCCTTGCAGCTCCTCAAGGGCCGCGGCAATGGCACAGACTCTGGTGGCCGCAAGGTCAAGGAGCCCCCGAACTTCAAGCGCGTCCCGCCGACCGCACCTGACTGGCTGAGCGCCGAGGCCGCCGCCGAGTGGGCCCGGGTGGTACCCGGCTTACAGCGGCTCGACCTCCTCAAGGAGGAGGACCGTGCCGTCCTGGCGGCCTACTGCGAGACGTGGTCGACCTACGTCGTCGCTGTCCGCCTGGTCGCAACCGAGGGCCTGACGATCGAGGCCAAGCAGGGGATGCTCCCGCATCCGGCGGTGGGCATCGCTCGCAGCGCGGGTCGCGAGCTCCGAGCCTTCGCCGGTCAGTTTGGCCTCTCCCCCGTGGCCGAGATGGCTCTAGGACAGGTGGGCGACGATGGCGCGGAGGACAGCAACCCCTTCTCCGGCTGACGTCGAACTGCCTGACGCCGACACTTTGGCGCGGCTGAAGCTCAGCCCCGAGGTCGCCTGGTACTTGGTCTCGCGCGGCATCGCGCTCCCCGACTGTCCGCCGCTCATCAAGACCCCTGAGCCTGGCGAGACGTGCCCTGGCGCCCAGTTCGACCCTGAGCGGGTTGACAAGGTGCTCGTGTCGTTTGGGTTGCTACGCCACACGAAGGGCAAGTGGGCGGGCACCCCGCTCAAGCCTGACCCGTGGCAGGTCGCCTACGTCCTGGCGCCCGTCTTCGGGTGGGTGCGCTTCGACGAGGACGCCGACCGATGGGTTCGCGTTGTCCGCGAGCTCTACGTGGACATCCCTCGCAAGAACGGCAAGAGCACGACGCTCGGCGGCATCGCGATCTATATGACCGCAGCCGACGGCGAGTCGGGCGCGGAGGTCATCGCCGCTGCGACTACGACGGCCCAGGCGGGCTTCGTGTTCGCGCCGATCAAGGCGATGTGCGACAAGGCTCCGGCGCTCAAGGGTCACCTGAAGGCGTACACGGGTCGCATCGTCCACCCGGCTTCGGCGTCGTACTTTCAGGCGATCTCGTCGGTGGCCGATGCCCAGCACGGCGCGAACATCCACTGTGCTGTGATCGACGAGCTGCACGTCCACAAGTCGGCCGAGATGGTCGAGACGCTAGAGACTGGCACCGGCTCGCGCGACCAGCCGCTGGTTGCGACGATCACGACCGCCGACGATGGTCGACCGGGCACGATCTACGCGCGGAAGCGCAACCGGATCGAGCAGTTGGCCCAGCGCGTGCTGCACGACTCGACCACGTACGGCGTCATTTGGGCGGTAGAGGAGACCGACGACCCGTTCGCCGAGGCGACATGGCGCAAGGCCAACCCTGGCTTCGGGATCTCGCCGACGCGCTCGTACCTGGCGAAGGAAGCCGCGCGGGCGAAGGACTCCCCCGCCGACCTGGCAAAGTTCCTGCGCCTACACCTTGGACGCCGGACCAAGCAGGACACCAAGTACCTCGAGTTGCCCTCGTGGGATGCATCCGCCGGCCTGGTGGTGCCCGAAACGCTCAAGGGCCGCACCTGCCACGGTGGGCTCGACCTCGCAAGTGTCAACGACCTCACGGCGCTGTGCTGGGACTTCCCTGACGGCGACAAGCACGAGCTGCTGTGGCGGTTCTGGCTGCCCGAGGATCGCCTCAAGGATCTGGACCGCCGCACGGCCGGCGAAGCCACAGTGTGGGTCCGCGAGGGTCGCCTGACGACCACGCCCGGCAACGTGATCGACAACGACTTCATCGTGACCCAGATCCTCAAGGACGCAGAGACGTTCGACGTCAAGACGCTCGGATTCGACCGCTGGGGCGCCAATGACGTCGTGAGGCGACTGGGTGACGAAGGCATTACCTGCGTCCCTGTCGGCCAGGGCTTCGCCACGATGTCGGCGCCGCTCAAGGAAGTCCTGCGGCTTGTCCTGTCCAAGCGCTATATCCACGGCGGCGATCCCGTCATGCGATGGATGGTCGACAACCTGGCCGTAGCGATGGACCCCTCCGGGAACGTCAAGCCCGACAAGGCCAGAGCCGCCGAGAAGATCGACGGCGTTTCCGCCGCCGTCACTGCCATGCGCGAGGCGATGGACGCCACCGCCGCCGATGAGTCCGATACGACCGTGCTCGTCTTCCGCCGCTAGAGAGGTTGGTGACCGCTGTGCCGCTGACCAAGGATGAGACGGACACACTCCTTCGCCTCAAGTCGCGTCTCGACCGTGACGCCCGCGACCACTGGGTCAACAACCAGCGGGTGCCGGGGTTTAAGTCGCTACGGCACTACTACGACGGCCTCCAGCGCCTCGAGCAGCTGGGTCTGGCGGTGCCGGAGGATCTGCGGAAGTTCACGACGATCGTGGCGTGGCCGCGGACCTACGTGGATGCCGTGGTCTCTCGTCTTCGCCCGCAGGGGTTCCTGCTCGACGGTGAGGCGGACGCCGAGATGTGGCGCCGCTGGCAGGCCAACAACCTCGACGGCGAGTTCCGCATGGCGCTGGTCGACATGCTGGTCTGTGGTCGCGGGTACCTCTGTGTCGGCACCAACGAGGACGACGCCGGCACGCCGCTCATCACGGTCGAGTCGCCGCTGGAGATGATCCACGAGTGGTCGAACCGCTACCGCAAGGTGACGGTCGCTGCCCGCTTCTACTCCGAGGACGTCGCTGGCCGCAAGGTCCCGAAGGCTGTCCTGTACTACCCCGACGCCACCATCTGGATCACGATGGAAGCCGGCCAGTGGGAGCAGGAGGGCGAGCGCGACGAGCACAACCTCGGCCGCGTCCCCGTGCACCCGCTGGTCAACCGCGGCACCTCCGACGACCGCTATGGCACGTCGGAGATCATCCCCATCATCGGCCTCACTGACGCCGCCGCTCGCGCGCTGACCAACGCCCAGGTCGCGACCGAGGTCATGGCACTTCCCCAGCGGTACGCGGCCGGCATGACGGCTGCGGACTTCAAGGACCCGGACACGGGTGAGGCGCTGAGCGCCTGGGAGTCCTACTTCGGTGCGGTGTGGGCCACGTCGAGCAAGGACGCCAAGTTCGGGCAGTTCTCTGCTGCGGACCTGAGCAACTTCAAGACGATCGTCGAGATGTACGCCGGTCTCGTTGCGAACGTGACCCGTCTCCCGATGCGCTACTTCGTTCTTCGCGGCGGTAGTGGTGACGCCCCCTCTGAGGGCAGCATCCGCGCAGAGGAGGAGGGCCTGATCGGGATCTGCGAGGAGAAGCAGGAGTTTGCCTCGGATGGCCTCGAGGACACTCAGCGGACCGCCGACCGTCTCGTCACTGGCGAGATCGACCTGCTGTTGGTCGAGATGGTCACTGATTGGCGCAGCCCGGCCACCCCGACGCTGGCCCAGGCTGCCGACGGTGCCGTGAAGCTCCATGCACAGGGCTTGTTCTCTCGGCGTGAGGCGCTGCGCACGATGGGCAAGTCTCCCAAGCAGATCCAGGTCATCGAGACCGAGCTGCGCGAGGAAGCCTTCGACCCCATCACGGCTGCACTCGCGGCCCAGGTGACTGGCAATGGCAGCACAGCCCCCGCCGTCAGCCAGTAGCCACTACGCCACGTCAGCCCTGGTTGCACAGCAGGCCGCCGCCGCTGCGCTGAAGGTTCGCCCCCAGGGGGCCGCTGCTGTCGCAGGTCTGGTGAACACCTATCAGGCGACACAGGCACTCCTCTCGGAGCGGGCTGTCGCGCAGATGCTGGTTGAGCAAGAGATCGCGGTCGAGGCCGAGGCGATCCTCAACTCGTTGGCGTTCACCACCGATGTGCAGTCGTTCACGGCGATGGCTGAGCAGACCGACACGGACGCCGAGTTCGAGCGGCTGGTGGCGTCGCTGGTGCAGGACGCCGGCCGGGCGGCTGAATCCGTCTCGGTGGCGGTCCGCGAGGACGTCCACCACGTCCGCTTCGTCTCGCTCCCCTGTTGCTCTCGGTGTGCGCTACTTGCAGGTCGGGTCTACCGCTACTCGGACGGGTTCCTACGACACCCGAACTGCGACTGCTTCATGATCCCCACGACGGTCGCGAGCCCCTTGCGTCAGAGCCCCGAAGACCTGGCTGCCACCGGCCAGGTGCGAGGACTCTCGAAGGCTGACACCGCGGCACTCGCAGCTGGTGCCGACATGGGCCGCGTCGTCAACGTGCGAGCCAAGTCCGCCGGCCTCAAAGAGGCGGGGCGCGTCCTCGCCCGCGCGGGTCGCCCAACGCCCGAAGGCATCTACCGCCTGGCCGGGACTGACCGAGACGAGGCGGTCGCCCTGCTCGCCCAGTTCGGCTACATCCGCTGAATCTTCCCGCCTTTCGGCGGAAGGCGTCACGTCCGCGCTCAAGGACGGTGCAGCACCTGACGAGGTTACGGAGCCACGCCCATGAAGAAGACGCTCACCCCTACCCTGTCCGCGTTCGCGCGCGGCGAGGCAATCCAGCCGATCGGCTTCCTGCCGAACGGACGCCCGGTCTACCCGATCGCTGGCGGTGCAGAAGATCCCCCGGTCGACCCCCCGGCGGACAAGACGTTCACGCAGGCCGAGGTTGACGCGATCGTGCTCAAGCGCGCTGAGCGTGTGGCCGCAGACAAGTTCCCCGACTACGCCGACCTCAAGGCCAAGGCCGCACGGGTCGACGAGCTCGACGCCGCCAACGCGACCGAGCTCGAGAAGGCCGTCGCTAAGGCGCGCGCCGAGGGTGCGGCCGAGGTTCAGTCCTCAGCCAACACGCGCCTGGTCAACGCCGAGGCCCGCGCCTTGGCGGCCGAGCAGAAGTTCCGCAACCCGGGCCTCGCCGTCAAGGCGATTGACCTGCGTGACGTCAAGGTCTCCGACGACGGAACCCCCGACGCGGCGGCCATCAAGACGCTCCTCGCTGATCTGGCGAAGGACGAGCCCTACCTGATCGACGAGGGCAAGAACACTCCCCGCCCCGACCCCACCCAGGGCGGCGGGCAGGGGAGGCCCAGCAAGGCCGCGGATGGTCTCGCTGAGGCAGAACGACGTTTCGGCAAGCAGCGCGCCGGGACGCAGCAGTAAGCGGATCGGTACCAGTCCGTCCGCCTCAACCCCAAGTAGTTAGGAACCCACATGACTGACATTTCTGTCGTCAGCACGGGCTACCAGGCGGAGAAGCGGAGCTGGCTCCTGAGCCAGCACGGCACGGACCCTGGCGCCAACCCCGGCATCACCCTCGACGCCTCACTGTTCACGGCGGGCACCCACTTCCCGAACGGCTACCTGCCGTCCGGGACCGCGATCTCCCCCGCGGGTGGGCCGTACTCGGGCACCGGCGCCTGCGCCGGCATCCTGTTCAGCTCGGTGCGGTTCGCGACCCCCACGTCCAAGGTCGGCGGCGCTCTCGTGCGTCACGGCTTCGTCAAGACGAGCAAGCTCCCGTTCTCGTCCGGCACCGGTTCGCTCGGTGCTGGCGGCGCGGCTGCCCTTCCGCTCATCGACTTCTCCTGATCGGAAGGAACTGACTCATGGCTATCGTCTTCGACGGTCCGGTCACCCCGGACGCTCTCACCACGTTCGTCCGCGAGGTCCCCTCGCCGGCCGACCAGGTGCTCAACACCATCCTCCCCGACCGCGTGCTCAACCGGAACACGGTCGACCTCTCGGAGTTGACCCGCACCAACCGGACCGCGCGGTTCCGGGCGTTCGACGCTCGCCTGCACGTCTCCGAGCGGGACACTGTGGCGACGAAGCAGGTCAAGCTGCCGCCGCTGTCGTCCTCGGTGAGTGTCGGTGAATTCGAGCGTCTCCAGCTGGAGTTCGCCCGGCTCGGCGGCACCAACCAGGCCGCGATCGTGGACGCCATCTACGACGACGCGACCAACCTGACCCGCGAGGTTCGCGCCCGCATGGAGCAGGCTCGAGGTGACGTCCTCACCGACGGCAAGTTCACGCTTGCTGGCGAGGGCAACCTGACGATGGAGGCCGACTTCGGCGTCCCCGCCAACCACATCGTGGCCCCGGCCACCCTGTGGTCGAACGTGGCGTCGGCGACCATCATCGCCAACCTCACGGACTGGGTGAACGTCTACGTCGCCACCAACGGCTCGCGTCCGACCGGCATGATCGTCTCCACCCGGGCGATGAACTACATGCTCCAGAACGCCGAGATCCGCAGCCTGGCCGCCAGCCTGGCCGGCGCTCCCGGCCTGGTGACCCGTCCGGCTCTGGACGCGGCTCTGGCTGCGTTCGGCCTGCCGCCCGTGTCGCTGGTCTACGACTCCAACGTGGACGTGGACGGGGTCTCCACCAAGGTCATCCCCGACGACCGGGTGATCCTGTTCGGCGAGAACGTCGGCTACACCGCCTGGGGCATCACCGCCACGGCGCTGGAGCTCGTCGGCGCGGCCGAGACGGACCTGTCGTTCGCGGACGCGCCCGGCATCGTCGGTGTCGTCATCAAGGAGGGCCCGCCCTTCCGTCAGTTCTCCTACGTGGACGCGGTCGGTATGCCGGTCCTGGAGAACCCGCGTCGCCTGCTGATCGCTGACGTCGCCTGATGGCGGCCAGCAAGAAGCTGGCGGTGTACGTCACGGTCGACGGGCAGCAGTACGGCCCCGACAGTGACGTGCCCGCCGAGGTGGCGAAACAGATCGACAACCCCGACGTCTGGGCTCAGGCCGAGAAGTCGGACGGCAAGTAGTCGGGAGGGGGCGTCATGGGTAACCCTGCAACGGTCGAAGACCTGGAGATCCTGTGGCGCCCCCTTGCTGACGATGAGCGCGACCGCGTCCAGGCTCGTCTGGATCGGACGTGGCGCGCGCTCGTCGCTGAACTGCCCGGCCTTGAGGCTCGGATCGCGTCGGGCGAGGTGGCCGCGGAGACGGTCGCCGACGTGGTGATCGACGCCTCGCTGCGGGTGCTGAACAACCCCGAGGGTCTGACGACGTTCGATGAGTCGATCGACGACTACAAGCATGCCGGCACGTACGGCGAGCGGTCACAGTCGAACGACCTCTACTTCACCGCTGCCGAGCTCCGGCGCCTGTCGCCGCGGTCGGTCGGCGGCAGTGCGTTCACCATCACTCCGGGGCGCTGACCGATGCCACCGATCCCGGTCACTCCTACCCCCACGGTGGCAGCACCTGGGCCGACTGATCGACTCGTTGCGCACGCGCGTCGTCGAACCGAGTCCCGAATGACGTCCCGCGTCACCATCCACCGCGAGACCTACCCCGACCCCCCAGAGACTGACGCGGCCGGCTTCACGGTCCGCAGTTTCACCACGATCGCCACCGACGTCCCGTTCCGTCTCGCCAGCCCCCGCAGCACCACGGGCTCGAGGACGTTGCGTGTGGGCGACTCCGAGGTGGAGATCGCCACGCAGGAGGGTCACCTGCCCACCTGGCAGACGGACCTCGCAGACCGCGACCTGCTGCGCGTCACGGCTGGCGAGCACGCCGGCCGGTGGCTGCGTGTCGTCGAGGCGTCCGCAGCCGATCAGCAGACCGCCCGCCGCGTGCCGGTGGTCGAGGACCAGAAGCCGGAGGTGCTGTGATGGCTGCGCGTCGCCAACGTGTCGAGATCGTGATGCACGACGACTTCTCTGGGCGCCTTGCAAACCTCGCCGACGCCGTTAGGTCAATGGGCGCTGCGGTAGATCGTCGGTCGCGCAACACCCACCGCCTCGACCGGATTGACCGCGCACAGCAGGCCGATCCCCACCGCTGGCCCGGTGATGACTCGTGAGGGTCGTCCGCAACACGCTTGACGGTCTGGAGCGCGACCTCAAGGCCCTCCCCGCCAAGTCCGTCCGCGACTGCAAGGCCACGATGCGACAGGCCGGCATCGTCGGCAACACCGTGGCCCGCGACAATGCCCGAAAGTCGTCTGGCACTCACGGCAAGCTGTACCCGCGTGCGTTCACCTGGGAGACCGGCGCGTACGTCGGCGGCTTCGGTGCGTCGTTCACCGCCACCTACGGCCCGGACGCGAACCGGCCCCAGGGCGGGATGTCGTTCGAGTTCGGTTCACGCAACCAGTCCGGCCCTCACCTTGACCTGGCGCGTTCCGCTGACCTGATGGGTCCGGTCGTGGCGAAGGAAGTCCGCGACATGGTGGACGGCTGGTTCTGGTGAGCGAGGCCAAGAGTCTCGCCGTCGTGATCGCCGCCCTCCGCGCGCAGGGTTCCAACGCCCAGTCGCTCGCTGACCTCAACCGCATGACGACGAAGCCGGAGCGTTACAACCAAGTCGTCCTCACCGAGCGCCCCGAGTCCACCCGCCGCGTCGGTGGCTCTGGTGGCGCCCGTGCGTGGCGGATCTCGATCCTGTCGGTTGGCCGCATCTACGGCGACGCACAGAACGAGCGCGAGGTCGCTCGCCGCGCCCTCAAGGACCAGTTCCTCACCTTCGAGGACGGCTCGACCGCTGGTGTCGGCGTCGACTCCGTGGAGCACGACCCGATCGTGCCTGACGAGGGCTGGTTTAGCGGCTCTTCGAGCTACGTCTTCGACAACTAGCGCCACCCCACCTGTTCGACCAACCAACCCGACAAGGGAGCACAGCCATGCCCGACTATCTGCGTGTTCGCGACAAGAGCACGGGTCACGAGTACAGCGAGATCGCGTCGGTCGTGGAGGCCAACCCCGACGCCTACACCGTGTTCTCGGAGAACTCCAAGGATCACCCGGCGCTCGACCACAACGGCGACCCCGCCGCTCCGGTCTTCGCCAAGGAGAGCGGCCAGAAGGCCCCCACCCAGAAGGAGAGCAACTGATGGCTGCCCCGACTCGCCCCGCTGATGCCAAGTGGTATCTGCGGGAGAAGATCATCTTCGTCCCCACGCTCGCGAACCCGGCCGTGCCGACCGTGACCGAGCTGACCGGCACGTCCTCGCTGGACGTGACCTACATGTTCTACGCCTCGGCCGCAAAGCCGTCGCTGTCGACGAACATGGCGACCGCTCCGAAGCGCGTAGGTGACGGCCAGACGTACCAGTTCGTCGGTGAGTCGCAGGCGTCGATCGGTGAGGTCCGCTATTCGTTCGACCCGCAGTCGGCGGCGCTGGCTGAGGGCCGCAAGGC
This sequence comes from Nocardioides aurantiacus, assembly GCF_003752505.1. Classification (NCBI taxonomy): domain Bacteria; kingdom Bacillati; phylum Actinomycetota; class Actinomycetes; order Propionibacteriales; family Nocardioidaceae; genus Nocardioides; species Nocardioides aurantiacus. Next base: position 2,699,063 of record NZ_RKHO01000001.1, read on the forward strand.
GTTCGAGAAGTTCCCTGCCGGCACCACGGGCTACCTCGTGTACCGACTGGGCAAGAACCGCGACCTGGACATCACCGCGACCGACAAGGTCACGGTGTACCCGGTGGAGGCCGGCGAGCAGCACGAGACCCCCGAGGGTGAAGGTGAGGGCGCCGTGGTGGCGATCGTCCAGTCATTCGCGCAGACGGGTCCGAAGAAGCTCAACGTGGCCGTCGCTGCCTGAGCCCCTTGACGACGTGCGGCCGGTTGTCGAGGGCCGGCCGCACGTCCCTACCTCGACTCCTCGACCACCTCGACAGGAGTTCCCATGAGCACGAAGGTCACGATCTATGACGGCGACGACAAGGCGCGACTGATCGACCTGCGCCAAAAGGCTGCGGTCGCTCAGGGCCGCTACTTTGAGGCGCTGGACCGCGAGGAGCACGCCCCGCTACGTGCCGGCGATGCGCTGGAGAGCACGAGTTTGCGTGAGGCGTGGGAGAAGGCTGAGGCTGACTTTGACGCTTTCGTCGACAAGGCCGCCGAGCGTGCCACTGAAGTTATCGTCGGCCACATTGGTCGTCGCCGGTTCCGCCAACTGCGGCTCGAGCACCCGCCCCGCACCCACGAGGTGGAGCGCGACGGGGAGACGGTCAAGGAGACGCTGCCCGACGACGTGCAGTTCAACTTCAACACCGACACCTTCCCGTCGGCCCTCTTGGCGTTCGTTGATGTTGACGACCCCAAGGTTCGCACGGTCCTAACGCCAAAGAAGACGCCCGCGAAGATGACGGCGTGGCTTGACGACGAGCTTTCCGAAGGCCAGTTTGAAGATATCTGGGCGGCAGCCTGGACCGAGAACACCGGGGGCGTGGGGCCGGACCCTCGCTTGTTGAAGTTCTCCGACGGTCCCCCGATCTTCGACGAGACATCCGCCTAGGTCGTCTCTACGGCCTCACGGGGTCGCAGTTCGCCGACCTGCCTGACTACGCCGAGATCGTTGCTGACGACTCGGTGCCGCGGTGTCCGACCTGCGGCCTGGACCCCGAGTTGTGTGGCGACGAGCAGCGGGTCTGGTATCCGCACCGCAACGTCTGCTATCGGGATCGGGCGCAGAAGGTCGCCGAACGGAAGTGGCGCGAGCTGCACGCCAAGGAGCCGTTCCACGACGGCACGGGCAAGCGGTGGGCGAAGGAGTATTCGCCGCAGACGCCCTACCACTACGACGACGGCGTGACGGTCAGTGTGCACCCGACGGACCTGTCGCCCGACGACACCTTCCAGACGGAGCGGCAGGCTTAGTAGCCCGAGTTCAGGCGCAGGAACACGTAGAACCATCCGAAGCCGAACAGCAGCGACAGCGTGAGAATCCACCAGGACTCTTTGCGCTCGAGCACGATCCCGACGATGAACCCGCCTATGGGAAACAGGATCGCCAGGGCGAACCCGAGTGCGACCAGCGCCGACTGGTCTTTGGGTGCCGTGGCGGCTTGACCTGGCGCGCGGTGGTTGGTCCAGACCTGTCCGTCCCAGTAGCGCAGTACGCCCTGGGATTCGGGGTCGGGGTGCCAGCCTGCGGGCGCGCTCATGTCGTTGAGAGTAAGCCGCGACCGTTCGCGGCGCTAGAGATCCAACTTCAAATCGACCGACAGGGGGCGCCGAGATGGCCGTGCGCCGCGAGTCCGTCGTATTGGACCTCGAGACGAACTTCCCGCCCGAGGCCGTCAAGGCTGCTGCGGCGATCCAAATGCTCAACGACAAGGTCAAGGGCCTCAACAAGGGTGCGGTCGAGTCGTCGCGCGCTAACCAGCAGTTGGCTAAGTCGGTCGACGAGGTTGGTCGGTCCACGCAGCGAAGCGGCAAGGAGATCGACCAGTTCTCGGGTCGTCTCAAGCTGATCGCGCAGGCCGTTGCCGTCCTCGGTCCCGGCCTGGTCCCGATCGGCGCTGTCGGCATCCCGGCGATCTCCGGTCTCGCTGCGTCGATGGGCTTCGCGGCCATCGCTGGCGGCACGATGATCGCCGCGTTCCAGGGCGTCGGTGACGCACTCAAGGCCGCCAACGAGGCTGCGATCAACCCGACGGCCGAGAACCTGGACAAGGCCCGCGAGGCGATGTCTGCGATCTCGCCCGAGGCTCAGGGGTTCGTGCGGCAGATCCGCGAGATGGCTCCGGCCCTCAAGGGCCTGCGCGACACCGCCGCTGCTGGCATGTTCCCCGGCTTCGTCGAGGGTCTGCGCGAGATCGAAACGGCGCTCCCGAAGGTGGAGCGCATCATCGCCGCCGTATCCGGCGAGCTCGGTGACATCGCGGCTGACGCGGGCGGTTCACTGGCTGGTCCGCGGTGGGCTGAGTTCTTCGACTTCCTGGCGACCGATTCGGCTCCGGCGCTTCGTCAGATGGCTACGGGTGTCGGCAACATCGCTCACGCGATGGCTGAACTGTGGATGGCCTTCGACCCGCTGAACGACGATTTTGGGTCGTTCCTGGTCAACACCACCGGCAAGCTCGATGACTGGGCCTCGAGCCTGTCCGAGACGCAGGGTTTCGCCGACTTCATCAACTACGTCCGCACGACGGGTCCGCAGGTCGCTGAGACGTTCGGCGCCATCGCCAACATGGTGGTGCAGATCGTCCAGGCTGCGGCTCCGCTGGGTGGTCCGGTTCTCGCGGGGCTCGAGGCCGTCGCCAACGTCATCGCGTCGATCGCCGACTCTGACCTCGGTACCCCGATCTTCACCGCGCTTGCCGCCCTAGCGCTCTACAACCGGGCGCTCCAGGCGACCGCGGCGCTGTCCAAGACGGCGTTCTTCGGCGGCGGCACCAAGGCTCCCGTAACCGGAGTGCCGGCGGCGCCTACTCGTCGCCAGCAGCTCACCACGATGCGCTCCGACTACGGCGCAGCGCGCGCTTCGCAGGCACAGACCCGCGCTACGACGTCGGGCATGGTGCCGATCCCGTTGCTCAAGCAGGGCACGGTCGAGTCTGACCGTCTGCGCACTTCGCTCACCGGCATGGGCGCTGCGGCCGGAAAGGCTGGCGCTCTCGTCGGCGGTCTTGCTCTGGCCTCGTCCGGCGCTGCGGACAGCATCGGCGTCACAAACACGGTCTCGCTGGGCCTGCTGGGCACGATGGCTGGCCCGTGGGGTGCGGCGATTGGCACCACGGCTGGCGCGATGATGGACCTTCGCGCCGCCAGTGACGACGTGCGCGACGCGATCACTCGGGCTAACGCAGCCATGTCCGACATGGACGTCTCGGGCATGGCTGCGAGTTACGACCAGATCACCGCCAAGCAGCGCGAGTGGTCGAAGTCGATGAACGATCCGATCAACAACCCGTTCGACATCGGGGCGATTCAGGCTCGGGCGACGATGCTGATGTCGCTGCTGGACGGGACTGCTCGTGCGGCCGAGAAGGCGAAGCGCGAGCTCGCTGGATCGATGAACGCGGGCGCCGCCCTTGGTGCGGCCGGGTCGATTCTCCAATCGCAGGGTCTGCTTGCGAAGGGCATGAACCTCACGGCGGACTCGGCCAAGAAGCAGGCCGCCGCTCTGGCCGCCGCCCGCACTGCTGCGAACTCGACGGGCGCCGCCTTCACTGGCCTCGGTGCCGACGTCAACAACGCCGAGGTGTCGCTCAATGGGTGGCTGCGGTCGCTCGAGCAGCAGAATGCGGCGCTCCAGGGGTTCGCTACCAACAGCATTCGTGCGGCCAACCGCGGCCTGCGTGACGGCCTCATCAAGCAGCTCCAGGCGGCCGGTCCCGAGGGTGCGATGCGACTCAAGCAGCTCGCTAACGCCACCGACCGCGAGATCGGTCGGGCCAACCGGACGTTCGTTCGCGGCAAGCAGGCGGTCGACCAGTACGGCGACGCTGTTGAGCGGAACATGACCGGGTCGGCAGGCAAGGTTGAGCGGTTCTCGGGTGCAATCAAGTCGCTCCCGAAGAAGGTGCAGACCGAGATCCGGCAGAACGGCCTCGAGCGCACCCGGTCGGCTGTCGTGGACCTGACGCGCCGCTACAACCTGACCCCCCGCCAGATTCGCACGCTGATCCGCGAGCAGGGCGGCGCGGGCACGAAGCGTCAGGTCGACGCGGTCATTGCCTCGGCTCGCCTGCTTGATCGTCAGAACCCCAGGCCGCGGCTGAGCGTTCTCGACCAGGCGTCTCGGGCGATCTTTGGCGTGCGGGCCGAGTTGAACTCGTTGAACGGACGGGTAGCCACCTCAACGATCCGCATCAACACGCTTCGAACCACGACGTTCTCGGTCGGCGGGATGCGGGCGTCCGCTGACGGCGGCTCGGTTCCCAAGACGGGCATGCCCTACGCAGACCGCCACCACTACCTGCTTGCTGACGGCGAAGAGGTCATCTCCAACCGTTACGGCCAGGCTGACCGTCACCGCGACCTGTTGAAGGCGATCAACGCGAACCGACTGGCTGACGGCGGGACGGCGTTGGATGCGGTGAAGTCCAGCATCGCGTCGGCGAACCGTGGCGGCGCGTACTACGGCAGCGGGTCGTCTTCGTCGGCCCCGTCGCTGTCCGGCCTGCGGATCTCGGGCCAACTGATGACCCCGTTCGGTCCCGCTGACATCGAGGGCATGATCGTGGACGCCATCGCAGACGACCGTGAGATGACCAGCATGGTCGAGAGGACGGCTCCGGCGTATGGCGGTTACTAAGGTCACGTGCAAGGTCACCGCCTCGACGCGGATTTCTTCGACGAAGCCGACGAGTGCCCTGTCTGCTGCGGCTCAGTCGCAGCTTGCGGTGAAGTCGGGCCAGGCGCATTCGTTCGTGCAGTTCGGCCTCCCCCGCGACTTGGGTGGCTCGGTTGTGCTGTCGGCGAAGTTGCAGCTGTGGGCGACCGGTGTCTGGGGTGGCACGCGGACTTTGACGGCTCAGCGGATCAGTGGTCCGCGGACGTATTCGAAGATGACGTGGAAGAACTCGGTGTCGAACATTCTGGCGGCGGGTTCGACTGCTCGCACGGGTGGTCCGGCGGGTGCGCGCGCCCACGAGATCGACTTGACCGACGACTTCCAGTTGATCGCGTCGGGCGCGAAGTACTACGGCCACCGCATCCTCGGCTCGGAGGACGTGGCGCGGTTCTTCTACGGCCGCACGAACGCCACCCAGTACCCGCGGTTGATTCTGGAGTACGCCCGGGAGACGCCGGCGCCGGCTCAGGTGTCCCCGGATGGTGTGGTGGGTGTCGCTAAGCCGACGTTCACGTGGGCTGCGTCGTCGGACATCACGAAGGTGCAGGCTCAGGCGGATGTGGTGGGCGGTTCGTTCGCTGCTCCGTCGTGGGATTCGGGCGACCTTGTGACGAACCTGGGCAACGTGAACACGAACGCCGCGGGTTGGTCTGGTCTCGCTGACGGTGGGTCGGCTGATCTGCGGTTCCGGCAGTACGGGTCGCTGGGTTGGTCGTTGTGGTCGTTGCCGGTGACGGTGACGCGCGAGGACTACCCGGTGTTGACGACGACGCTGCCGACTCCTGGTGGCACGTCGAACGACCCGACGCCGCAGCACGACTGGACGTTCGCTGGGCAGACGCAGTTCCAGCTCCAGATCCGTGACGCCTCGAACCGGGTGTTGTACGACTCGGGTGTGGTGGCGTCGGATGACGATTCGTGGACTCCGGTGGCGTCGTCGTTCAAGGTGTCGTCGAAGGCGACCCTGACGTCGGTCCTGCGGGTGTGGGATGACGTCGATGGTCGTGTGGCGTCTCCTGGTGACCCTGGGTATGTGGAGCGGCGTTGGTCGTGGACGATCACGCCGACTGCTGCGACGACTGGCGTGACGGGTTTCTCAGCGCAAGTGTCGGCTGAGCGTCCGGTGGTGCGGCTGTCGTGGTCGCGGGCTACTGGTGCGGCTGACGAGTTCGTGGTGTACCGCAACGGTTTGCAGGTGGCGCGGTTCGACGGCGGCGAGCATCAGGTGTCGAGCACGACGTGGCGTTTCGAGGACTGGTCGGTTGAGCCGAACCGGGAGTCGGTGTACAAGGTGCACGCGGTGGTGGCTGGGAAGATGTCTCTGGCGTCGTCGGCGGTGTCGGTGCAGTTCGACCTCAACGGTCTGGTGATCTACGAACCGTTGTCGGGTGCGTGGTTCAACGTGGCGGGCCCGTCTGCTGGCGACAACCTGTCGAAGGGTGAGGCGTCGGTGATGTACCGGAGCCCGTTCGCTCAGGCGCCGATCAAGCGCGTCATGTCGCTGGGTGGTCTGGGTGGCAACGTGAGCGGCTTCTTGCACCCGTACGGCGACCGTCCGGTGCTCGAGCAGCTCGCGGATGTGGCGACGGTGCGGGCGAACCCGACGCGCGAGTGTCGGCTGATATGGGGTTTTGAGAACGTGCCGGTGACGGTGTCGATGCTCAGTCCGGTGTTGTCGTCGGACGCGGTGCGGCCGTCGATGATGCACAAGGTCGACTTCACGGTGGATCAGGTGGACGAGTTCGACACGGACGTGACCGGCGCGGAGGACTGACGTGGCGATCCCCTCCGGCTGGTCCGCAACCGACTGGGCGGCCTACAAGCAGCAGACGCTGCTCCCCTCGCGGATCGCCAACCGCGTCAAGATCCTGGACCTCAACCACAAGCTCCTAGTCGACGTGCCACCGATCGCGTTCACCGAGGGCCAGTGGAACCTCGTCCCCGAAGCAGACGGCGGCGTAGACCGCACCTTCCAGGGGACGTTCTTCGACTTCGCCGACACCCTGGGCGCGCACCTCGACCCCGAGATCGCACCCCGCAGGCTGATCCGCGTCGAGCAGGGCATGTGGATCGAGTCGCTGTCGAAGTGGCTGTGGGTGCCGACGTTCACCGGCCGCCCCCACGTCTCCAACGACAACGGCGGCGGACTCTGGGGCATCGAAGCGCAAGGCAAGGACTGCTTCCACAACCGGGGTGTCCCCGCACAGACGTTCCGCAAGGGCTCCCGCATCGTTGACGCGATCCGCAACTACCTCGTCTCCACGGGCGAGACGAAGATGCTGATCCCGTCCTCCACGGTGTTCACGAAGCGGCTCACCTCCGACATCAAGTTCGGTGGTGCGTCCGACCAGATGACGCCCCTCGCGGCACTGAGGAAGGCTGCGTCGCTACTCGGCTGCCAGCTCTACTGGGACGGCGCCGGGACCGCGATCCTCCGACCCTGGCCCACCGCGTCGTCGCCCGTGTTCTCGTGGGACGGCGAGAAGGGCGCGGTGCTGTCCGAGCCCACGTTCGCCACCGACATGTCGACGCTGAAGAACCGGTGGACGGGTGGCGGTCGGAACACCCTGCGCGCCGACGTGCCCGCGATTGGGGCCTACTCCCCCACGTCGCTCCAGCGCGGCGGTGTCGCATGGTCCGACATCGACTTCGGCGAAGACAACGACTCGCTCTCGTCCACTGCCCTCGCGCAGTTCGGCCGGACCCGCGTCAACCAGCTCGTGACGCTTTCCACCAACGTGTCGTGTGACCTGCTGCCGTTCTTCGCTGTCGACCCGATGGACTACGCCGAGATTCGCATCCCCGGCCGGACCGAGAAGTGCACCATCCGCACCGCGTCGTTCCCCATCGTGGGCGCGTGGACCGCTGGCAGCGACGGGCCCACGATGTCGCTCGGGTCGCACCA